>NZ_AP026866.1:0-1200000 GCF_042849255.1 Oceaniferula spumae | reverse complement strand
GTTCGAGCCAGTGAAGTAGGCTCCCACATCTCGGATATTATCTTCTGAATCTACGTAGTCGTTACCCATCCAGCCGAAACGCAATGAGAAGGCATTGTTGTTTTTAAAATCCCAGACCGAGAGCCAGGGGGCAGCGTTATTGATGCCAGGGTTCTCTGTGCTGTCCTTTGTCATGATCAGGACACTGCCATCACCATAGTCAGTGATGTTCAGCTTCTCACCCGATGATACCATGGATTCGAAACCTGCCACCTGCGCGAACTCGAGAATGTTACCGTCGTCCGCGAAAAACGAGTCGCCGTCACCATCGATATCATACAGCGACATGGTGAACTGATCGAGAGCCACTGGAGTATTGCCCCCATTGGCGAAAAACTGGATAGTGAAGTCGACATAATGCAGTTCGTTCTCTTGGCTCGCGCTGATGGCAGAGAATACCGGACGAAATGCTGCATCGTCCGCCGAGTTCGAGTCGATAGGCGAGTCATCAATCTGCAGCAGAGTAGCATTGGTCAGAGATGTGACGTTAATCGTAGCATCCACGCCTGTGACAACATTGTAAAATCGATACGTGGAGCCAGCTTGTAAATCCGAGCCCCCAATATGGGCAAAGTCATTGAAAGCCAGCTGTTGAGCTGAGGTCTTCCATGTCAGGCAGAAGAGAAGGAGCAGAGAAAAGGTGTGTGTAAGGATTCTCATTAGTTTGAAAAACACGTGTTATGCGTGAAGTGAACGCATAATATTTGTAAAAAACATAAAAGACAACCTAACAATTACAAATAATTTACATTATAGGTGTGTTAATTGAATTCACAAAGGGTGGATGTGTCGTTCGGTATTGGGTTTAACTTTGTTACGATCAGTGGTTTATTGGTTTTTCTAGTGTTTCTCGGCATTCCATTTCAAAATCAAAAGGAGGGTGAAATGCCAAATTTACAAATTTCCACGATTACCAACAAAAAAGCCACTGACTCCTGTGGAACCAGTGGTTTTGGTAAAATGGACTTGAGCGTATGCTAGGCTTCCACTTTGTGGAAATGCACGTCGCTTTGAGGGAATGGGAAGGAGATGCCTTCCTTGTCGAATTCTTTCTTCACTTGCTCGGTGAGATCAAAGGTAATCGGCCAGAAGTCCCCGGAGGCTCCCCAGACGCGGACCACGATGTCCACTGAACTTGCGCCGAGCTCTTTGACGGCGATAAATGGTTCAGGCTCTTTGTGAATGCGCTCGTCGGCCTGGATGAGTCGTTTGAGCACTTCCTTGGCCTTGTCGATATCATCTTCGTAGCCGATACCGAAGATCAGCTCCACCCTGCGGGTGCTTTCGGCTGAGTAGTTGATCAAGGTGCTGGTAGCGACCGGGCCGTTAGGCAGGATGACGCGTTTGTTGTCGCCGGTATTGATGATGGTGTTGAAAATTTGGATCGTCTGGACTTTTCCCATTTGCCCTTGGGTTTCGATGAAGTCACCGATTTTGAAAGGCTTCAGGATCATAATGAGAACTCCGCCTGCAAAATTCTGCAAGGTTCCGGAGAGCGCCATACCCACTGCCAAACCGGCGGCACCAAGTACAGCCACAAAGGATGTTGTGGGGAATCCGGCGATGCCGATACACGTAATCACCAGCAAAACTTTAAGAGCCGCGGAGAGCATGCTCAGGATGAATGATTCCAGAGCTTTGTCGTAATTGGTTTTCGCAAACCACTTGCTCATGCCTTTGATGATGACGTTGCATACCTTCCAGCCGATCCACAAAGTGATGAGGGCGGTGAGAAGTTTTAACCCGTAGGTGCTGGCAAGTTCCGTGGTTTGTTGGAGGATTTGTTCGAAGTCGATTGTCATGACAGGGCTTTGATAGGCTTTACTAACGAGACGTGCAACCGGAAATCTGAAACGGTCTGACCGTTACCCTGTTCTCGACAGACATGTCGCCGAGGTTAGAATAGGATCATGCTTCCCAAGCTAACCACAGGTATCCCCGGGCCGAAATCCCAGTCCTTAAGCGAGGATTTAAAAAAGTATGAGTGCCGCAATGTTACTTATACCGCATCTGACTGGCCAGTGTTCTGGCAGCGGGCAGAAGGGGTGAATGTTTGGGACGCAGATGGTAATCGCTTTCTTGATCTCACAGCGGCCTTTGGCGTCGCGGGCTTGGGGCACGGTTGGTCTGCCCAGGCAATGCGCGAGCAGTCCGAGCAATTGATCCACGGAATGGGGGATGTGCATCCGACTTCTTTGAAGGTGGATGTATGCCGGAAGTTGTCAGAACTGACCTATGAGCGCTGGGGAGCAGGTCAGGGAAAGACGATTTTGAGTAACTCCGGATCCGAGGCGGTGGAGTCGGCACTGAAGACAGCCCTTATGGCGACTGGCAAACCGGGAATTGTTAGTTTCAAAAACAGCTATCACGGACTCGGTTACGGTTCTCTGTTAGGCAGTGGTTTCGAGCGATTTCGCGAACCCTTCGAAAGTCAATTAGCCCCACTTCGCAAAGTGCTGGATTTTCCGAAGGGTGGGCTCGATGACTTAGCCCACTTGGCGGTTCAACTCAGTGAGTTGGATCCCGGACAAATTGGAGCCATGATCGTGGAGCCGATCCAAGGACGCGCTGGTAAGTTAGTTCCGCCGGACGGTTTTTTGGGCATGCTCAAGTCTTGGTGTGAGGCTTCGGGTGTCATGCTCATCTTCGATGAAATTTTCACCGGATTCAATCGCACTGGCCAACTCTTCGCCTGCGAGTGGGAGAATGTGGTGCCGGACATGATCTGTGTGGGGAAATCAATGAGCGGGGGGTATCCGATCTCTGCATGTGTCGGAAAGGCTTCTGTCATGGACGCCTGGCCGGAGTCAACTGGAGAAGCACTGCACACTAGCACTTTCCTCGGGAATCCGGTGGGCTGTGCCATGGCTGTGGCCTCACTGGCCGAACACGCACCTAACAGCATGGCGCGACAGGTGCAGATCACCGGTGATAAACTGAAGAAGGAGTTAGAAAAAATCGATAACGCGCTGGTGCTCGAAATTCGTGGTAGAGGATTGATGTTAGGCATGGAACTCCGGCACCCCGATGGATCGCCTGCCGGAGACGTTGCCGGCACAGTCCTCTCTGATATGCTCAGGCGAGGGATTATGATGTTAGCGGATGGGCCTGAGGGGAACGTGCTCGCGTTTACTCCGCCCTTTGCGCTCAGCGATGACGAAATCGAGTTTGTGGGCCACCAGTTGCGCAATGCCATTAGCTCATCGCAGCATCAGCTTGCTGGAAGATAATTGATCATGAATGAAGAAAAAATAGTTTGGTTTAATGGCACGTTGATGGGGGAGACGGAAGTTCATCTGTCGCCCTTCGATCTTGGTGTGTCGGTGGGTCTCGGGGTATTTGAAACGTTGAGTGCCTACCGTGGACTGGCTCCAACATTTCCGCAGCACTACGAACGATTAGTTTCATCAGCTGCTGAGATGGATCTCAGTGTGCCGGATGCTGAGGAAATAGCTGACGCCGTGGAAAGTGTCATCCGTGCGAACGGCCTGGGTGAACAGCGAGCACGCGTACGCATTAGTTTAGGCACGGGAGCACGGGATCTGGGAGGTCATTGTTCTTCTGCGGACGTTCAAGACTACATCATCGTCACCGCCATCCCTCAGGATGATCCCAAGCCTATGGCCGAGCTCGTCTTGGTGCCGAAGCGTTGCAATGAGCACAGCGCCGTCACCGGTATCAAATCGTCTTCTTACGCCAATCACGTGTTATCTTACCGATACGCACGCAAGGCTGGTGCGGATGAAGGGGTGATGCTCAATACCTCAGGAAATATCTGCGAGTGCTCCATGTCGAACCTCTTTCTAGTGAAAGACGGCAAGGTTCTAACACCACCTTTGTCCAGTGGTTGTTTGCCTGGTGTGACACGTGCAGTTGTGATGAAGCTGTGCCAGGAGGAAAGTATCCTAGTCGAGGAGTGGGACCTCAGTGAAGACGATCTGTTTACCGCAGATGAAATCTTCATCACCAGTTC
Organism: Oceaniferula spumae; assembly: GCF_042849255.1. Classification (GTDB taxonomy): domain Bacteria; phylum Verrucomicrobiota; class Verrucomicrobiia; order Verrucomicrobiales; family Akkermansiaceae; genus Oceaniferula; species Oceaniferula spumae. The sequence continues at coordinate 1,195,988 of NZ_AP026866.1, read as the reverse complement.
TGCGAGGGAGGTACAGCCAGCGAAGATGGTGGATACTGAAATGCAGTGTCCCGGCCCGCTGAGCAAACGCATCGCTGAGGCGTATCAACGCAACATTCACAACGAAGCATGAGCCTGAATAGCTACACCAGCCCGATCAAGCCGTCGGATGTAGAAACAATCCGCGCCATTCTTGACGAGGCTGGTTTCGAGTTCAAAGACAAACCCTACGCGCATTTCTCAGCCAAAAAGGGCAAACTCAACGTCACCGTTTATGAGAAGGGGCCCAAGGTGTTAGTGCAGGGAAAGGAAACAGAAGACTTTGTGAAATTCACCTTGGAGCCAATGGTGTTAGGTGAGGCGAAGCTCGGCTATGAGGAGGTCAACCAACCGGACATGTTTGAACCCCATTTTGGGATTGATGAAAGTGGCAAAGGTGACTTTTTCGGACCCTTGGTGATCGCTGGCGTTTATACCGATGCCTCATCCACCCGTGCTCTGATGGATTCGGGGGTCATGGACAGCAAGCGAATTACCAGTGCTGCGAAAATAGCGAAGCTGGCCGACATCATCCGTAAGACTCGCGGGGTGAAATATGATGTCGTGAGCATCGGTCCGGAAAGTTATAACCGACTATATGGATCATTCAAAAACCTGAACCGCCTTCTTGCATGGGGGCATTCCAAGGTTATAGCCAATCTTGCCGAGCAAGTTCCTAACTGCCCGCGTGCCCTGAGTGACCAATTTGCACGTAAGGAGGTGTTAGAAAGGGAGCTGAAAAAACATGGTGTAAACCTTGAACTCCAACAGCGAACGAAAGGGGAGAGCGATGTCGCGGTTGCCGCAGCCTCGATTCTAGCGCGTGAGCGATTTGTCCAGTGGATTGATCAATCGAGCGATAAATCAGGTGTGAAAATCCCATTGGGTGCCGGGCCTCATGTGATCGATGCCGCACGTGAACTAATTACCTCCCACGGCGATGAGATCCTGCCTAAAGTGGCAAAGATGCATTTTAAGACGGCTCAGGAAGTTTAATACAGGCTCGAAGCCTGAGACACCTCCAGCCACTGGATGCACTCCTCTAACAATTGAGTGTCCATCGTATGCACATCCTCGCCTTTGCCAATCTCTTTCAGCAGCAGCACAGTGAGTTCTCCGCCAAGGTGCTCGCGGAATTCTTCAAGACCGAGGAAGACCGATCGCTTACCCTCGCTTGTTTTAAATTCGAGCGCTGGGTGCCAAGTGTCGAGCTTCAGCTTTTTCAAAACCTTCAGCACACGCATCGCAGATGCCTCGTCTAACCGACCTGTTTTCCAAGAGTAAACTGTATCAAGAGCTACGCCGACACCAACAGCATCTGCATGGCTAAGTTCAAATTCAGTGAGCTGCTCCATCTTATGCGCCGCCCAGTGACCGAAATCGAGAGGCCGGCTGTTGCCTGTTTCAAATGGGTCTCCACCGTAGGCGATGTGGGAGGCATGCAGTAGCGCAGACCGCTCTACCACTTCTTCCAAAGCGTGAGTTTTGAGTTCTGCGAGTTGGTCGGCATTGTCCTCGATCCAGTTGAAAAATGCAGCGTCTTTGACCAATGCCACCTTCACGGCTTCTACCAATCCAGCCCGGCGTTCGGTTTCTTTCTGGCCGTGGAGGAAGGAGAAATCATTCACCACTGCGTATGGAACTGCGAAAGTACCGAGGAAATTCTTTTTGTTATAAGCATTGATACCGTTTTTAACTCCCACTCCGCTATCGTCCTGAGACAAGGTCGTGGTGGGAAATCTAACCAGTCTGATGCCGCGGTGCGCTGTGGCGGCAGCCAGTCCGATCACGTCGAGATAGGCACCACCTCCGATGCAGAGAATATAGGAGTGACGGTCGATTCCTGCCTTTTCAATCGCATCCCATGCAGCTTGCAGGGTGTTGGCATCGCGTTTGCAGACTTCTCCGCCGACTTGAACGATGGTCCCTCGGGAGTCGAAGCCGGGCATGCGGTCGAGGTAGTCGTTGACCTGTTTTTCGAGATTGGGGAATGCCTCGGCGACTCCACTGTCGATGAATACCAGCACTTTGGCATGACCGTTCGTTTCCAGCAGATCAATGAGCAAGCGGCTATCCACAGCAAACGCGTCACGGGTAAACCGGATGCGGTGTGTGTTACTGATTCTGATGTCAAAGTCCTTGCCGTGCATGATCGTGATACGTTGTCGCGTGGAGCGGTCTTAGGAAAAAGTGGCCCAGACCCATTTATTCGTCAACTAGATCAACGAAGCTGACACGATTGACCTTTTCAGCTGCTAGCGCGTTCAAGACATCCACAACACGTATTTGTTGTGCCTTTTTGTTAGCTGTAATCTTCACGATGGGATCCTGGCCGGCGGCTCTGGCGGCATTGGTGTAGGCCACGATGCGCTCAGTGAGCGTTGGTAATTTACGTTGTTTGACATCGGTCTCAACGATTTCCTTGGCGGCTCCTTGATTGACCCAAATTTCACCCTCGCTACCGATTCCGATAAACAATGGCGCGATGGCTGGGGCATTGGCGTCACCTGCCGGGACCGCAGGCAGTTGCATTCGTAAGTATTCTTCTCTGGGTTTGATCGTGCTTTCGACCAGTTTACGAAGAGCCTTGGCAGCGGCTTTATGTTCACCGTTCTGGGTGGTGTCCTTCGGTTTTTTTGTCTGCCGCTTTACGCTGAACACAACGTTTTGAAGTCCCGCGCTGGCGCCGAGTCGGATCACCCTTCTGATGTGTTTGAAATCAACACCTTTGTCCGCTTTGATTTCCAAAAGCCCTTTCGGATTCTGTTCTTTAAACTTTTTGATCAACGGAACCAGAGCTTCATCAGAAACTGCCGCGTTCTGGACTTTTAAAATGCCGGTCTCGGTGACTTCGATGGGGAAACGGACTTTGCCATCTTTCCGTGCGATGGGTGGCGACACATGCGGGTCTTGTTTCACCTCGACTTGCATCATTTTGATCACCTCGTCGTTCAGCAGGAGTAGCATACGATCCAATTTTCCAAGCTGAAGATGAGAGACTAGATCGATGAGTTCTGAGAGAGGTGCCGCATCATGGCTGACAAACAGGAGTTGGTGATCTTTGGCATCGGTCTCTGCGACCGCCTTTTTCAACTCTTTGCCAAAGCTCTCCATTGTGAACGGGGCCTTCAATTCAAAGTTGCCGAGCGTGCTGGAGTCGAAGTGGGTCGTCTGTTTTCCATGGGAGAGAAAACAATCGAATCCCCAGTTGTAAGGGCCTAGTCCACCTTGGTTCGGATGTTTTGCAGCTTGGATGAATTCGGTGAGATCCGCGGTTTTATAAGTCGCACTGTGACTGGTAGGGCCAGTGGTCGACAGGGTGACGGTGTTGATTTGTGCACGGTAGGTCAGTCCCAACACTTGCATGATTTTTTTGGCTGGGGTTTCGGCTGCAGCTTTGATCGTCAGGTGCGTGGTGGCAGGATCGATCCATGGTTGATCATCCTTGTCTGCCGCCGCTGCATTGACCCAAGCATTCCCCTGCAGCGTCAGAACCGCGGTTGTCGTATCCTCCTTCGCCGTCGCAACCGGGAACGTCAGCAGACTGAGTAACCATGCAGTTAAAAAGTATCGCATACCCAAAGACTAAGGGGCTTGCGAACCCTGTGCCAGCCCAAAGCCGATACGAGTTACCGAACAAAAACCCGACCTCGTGTCTGCGAACTGATTTCCACATAAATCCCACGCGAATCGTTGAGCACTCGCTGCAGATACCATCCGTATTCTTGGGAATAGAACATGGTGTATTGTTTCAAGATCCGCACCGTATCACCGGCGGATTTCGGACCTAGCACAGTAATCAGCAGCGCTTGGTCATGGATGAAGCCGTTTTTTTCGCGCAATTTCCCTGGTTCGATGTGCACCACCGTGAAGAGATGGGATTTCAAATCCTCATGGTTGGCAATGATCGTCAGAGCCTCCTCTTTGCTCGGTAGGTCCGCCGCTTGTGCCTGAACAGCAGGGTGAAGGATGAATAAGAGTATAAGAGGGAGCAATTTGTTGGCGTAGCTGGTCATGGTCTGTTGGACGGTTTTCTCCACACTATATTCAAGCATCTGAACGAATCTTCAAGCAGTCCGAGAAAAAAATCCGTGCAGATCCGTGCAATCCGTGGTTTTTCTACCCACGACATGAGCGACATTACAGACATCAACATTACCATGAAGACCAGCAAGGGCCCAATCAACATCCGCATGTTTGCGCCTGATGCCCAAGTGACCTGCGCCAGCTTCCTCAATCTTGCCAGCAAGGGATTCTACGACGGACTTGTTTTCCACCGCGTGATTCCAAATTTCATGATCCAAGGCGGCGACCCCACCGGCTCCGGAATGGGCGGCCCTGGTTATAAGTTCGAGTGTGAGTGCAAACCACACCTCAAACACGAAAAAGCAGGCATCCTCTCCATGGCCAACGCCGGACCTAACACCAACGGTTCCCAGTTCTTCATCACCCACGGTCCGACACCACACCTCGACGGCAAACACACTGTCTTCGGCGAGGTGACCGAAGGTCAGGACGTAGTTGATTCGATCGCGCAAGGCGACAAAATCGAATCGATCGAAATCAAAGACAGCACCGATGCCCTCTTCGCCGCCCAGGCCGACCGCATCGCCGACTGGAACAACGCGAAGTAATTTATACAAAGCACTGATCACAGCTAACTGATCACTTACCACACCCATGATTTATCTGCTCTCTCCGGCGAAGACCCTCGATTACGAGTCCGATGTGCCATCCCTGCGCTCGACGAAACCTCGTTTCCTCGATGACTCGGCGGAGCTGGCAGCGATCATGAAAAAAATGAAGCCAGCCGATCTGGGAAAGCTCATGGGCATTTCCAGCAAGCTGGCGGAATTGAATGCCGAGCGTTTCGACGATTGGCAACCCGACTTCAGCAAGCCCGAAGCCCGCGAGGCAATCCTCGCTTTCAAAGGTGACGTCTATCAGGGCCTGGCCGTAGAGGATTGGAAAAAGGAAGACTTCGCCGCCGCGCAAAAATCTATCCGCATTCTCTCCGGTCTCTATGGAATCCTGCGGCCACTCGATCTGATGCTACCGTATCGCCTAGAGATGGGCAAAAAGGTGAAAACCGAACGCGGCACCAATCTCTATCACTTCTGGGGCAGCCAACTAACAGAAAGTCTCAACAAGGAACTCAAAGGCGACAAAGATGCGGTGATCAATCTCGCGTCCAATGAGTATTTCTCAGCGATCAAAACCAAGGAACTCAAATCCCCGGTGATCACCCCCGTTTTCAAGGATTGGAAAAACGGAAAGTATAAGGTGATCTCCTTCTTCGCCAAAAAAGCCCGTGGTGAAATGGCCGCTTGGGCTGTGAAAAACAAAATCGAAAAACCCGCCGCCTTGAAGAAGTTCAAGGGCAGCGGGCATGCTTACGATAAAGATCTCAGCGATGAGAGTAGCTGGGTATTTCTTCGAAAAGAAGCCTGAGCAATCATCATGTAGCTTGCTCGTGCCCACCTGTTAGGTGAGCACGATCTTAGGCTATTTTTTATTTCTGCGGAAGATGAGCATGCCGGCTCCCAAGGTGACGCAGAGTATAGAGGATGGCTCCGGCACGGTGGTGACATTGAGTTTAGAGTTACTGTAGGTAACAACTTGTTGGGTGGTCGGGCTCTCGTCTTCTAAGCGGAATCTGAAACCAATGGCATCGTCGCCGTTGGTGATAGCGGCGTTGTAGATGCTTGTGACATCGAAGCTGATGCCGGTATCATTGAAATTGTAATCATCTGAAGAAAATGTGGCAACTGTCCCAGTGGATGTTCTGGAATAGTCTGCAACCACTTCAACGGTGCCATTGGCCTGATAGGCCTCGATGACAATATTAAATGCTCCGCCGAGAAGAATGCCAGTTTGGTCAAATTGAAGCATCGCTGAGGTTGTGGTTGTCTGACCGGTAATGATGAATTCGGTGACGCCGCGAGCATCTCTGGAGCCATTCCCAAGTTCATCACCGATTCTCATGCTGCCAATACCTTGAGTGGCACCGGTGCCGGTATTGTTGCCAGCCGAGCGAAGTTCCCGTTCGAATGCGCTGGAGAGGACTACCGCTTCTGCTGGAGATGTGAGTGTGAGTAAGATGAGGGGCAGGAGGGGTGTCGATTTGATGATGGTTGGTATCATGGTAATAAGTGGTTTGTGTGCAATTGTGTGCACTCAATGACCAATCGTTCCTGCAAAATCATGTTCCAGGAACTTGGCCGCTGGAAGCTGGGGTGGACTCCTGGATATGTCGAGACGTATGCGCGGACTTATACCATGAAATTATTCATCAACATGATGAATCCTAGTTACACCTAGGGTTTACCAGTTCTTGGAGTGATTGCGATGTCTTGGGAAACCGCATGAAAACATGCGATTAAGTTTCGAGAGCGCAATGCCCTATCAGGGAGTGTTGAGAGAATTGCGATCACAATGCACTAGCCCTCTTGAAAATAGAGCTATGCATAATAGACATTCAGTCACCAGTTGTCAGGTCGACGGGCTATTTTGCCAATTCCTTGAGCAGCGCTTTATTTAAACGTATGCCGCCTTCGAAGTTTTCGACATAGTAGTTTTCATTGGGCGCGTGGATCTGACAATCAGGCAGGGCGAGACCTAACATCAGGCTCTCGACACCGAGGATTTCCTTCATGTCCTGAATGATGGGGATGGATCCTCCCTCGCGGATCAGGACGGGGGCTTTTCCAAAGGCTTGTTCCAGTGCGACCTGTCCGGCTTTGCCGTTTTCTGAGTGTGGATCGCAGATGTACGGTTTGCCGTCGTGGCCGACTTCAACGTCCACGGTGACACCGGGAGGGCAGTGCTTTTCCAAGTGCGCTTTGACCTTGGCGGAGATGTCCTTCGGGTCTTGATCGGGGACTAGGCGGAAGGAAAACTTCGCCATCGCTTTGGCTGGTAATACAGTTTTTGATCCTTCGCCTTGATAGCCGCCGCCGATGCCATTGACCTCGGCGGTAGGGCGAGCCCAGAGGCGTTCGGCGGAGCTGTAGCCTGGTTCTCCAAAGGGGGCAGGGGAGCCGGTGATCTTGAGGAGGTCATCGTCGCTCATGCCTGGGACAGTTGCCCACATTTCACGCTCCCATGTTTCCAGCGGGCGTACATCGTCATAAAATCCTTCAATGGCGATGTTACCTTCGTCGTCATGCAGTGAGGCGACCAATTGGGCGACTGCGGTGGCTGGGTTTGCAACAGCACCTCCATAAACACCGGAGTGAAGATCACCCTTGGGACCTCTAACGGTTACCTCACAGCAGGAAATACCGCGCAGGCCGTAGCCCATCGTGGGCACACCGCGGGCTACCATGCCTGTATCTGAAACAGCGATGACATCACAGGCGAGATCGTCTTTATGTTCCTTGAGGAATGGCACCAAGTTAGGGCTGCCGATTTCCTCCTCGCCTTCGAAGAGGAAGATCAGGTTCACTGGCAGTTCACCTTCCTCCTTGAGGGTTTCTTCGACACCTAACACATGAGCCAGCATCTGGCCTTTGTTATCAGTCGCGCCGCGAGCCCAGATCCGGCCATCCTTGAGAACGGGTTCAAATGGAGAGGTGTCCCAGAGTTCTACCGGGTCGACTGGCTGCACATCATAGTGGCCGTAGATCAAGACCGTCTTCTTACCTGCTTCGTGTTGATTGCGAGCGATGACGATGGGGTGTTTGGGTGTTTCGTGCAGTTCAGTGGTCAGACCCATCCCAGTGAGCTTTTCGATGATCCAATTGGCACAGTTGCGCACATCGCCTGCGTGTTTGGAGTCGGTGGAGATACTGGGAAAACGAAGGAATTCAAAAAGGTCTTCAAGCTGCTGGTTCATGTCTCTTGTTCTGGCGAGGCGGATCAGGCGGCGCAAGCATCAAATCAAGATGACTAAAAATTACCAATATTACTGCGTTTCGTAGTTTGAAAATACCCAAAGCCAGTGCAAGATCATCCCAGATGGCGGAGCGATACCCAATCATTTTCAACCCTCATGCACGCAGTCAGCGGGGCAGGAGAACTTTGCGTTTCCTGATGACACACGCAAAACGATTTGCACTCTACGCTAGCAAAAGCGCAGAGGATGCCAAAGAGTTGGCCGCGATGTTCGCCGAGCGTGGTGAACCTATTGTGGTAGCAGCCGGTGGCGATGGCACCTTGAATGCAGTGGTGCAGGGACTGGCTGGTAGCCCGACGGCTCTGGGGGTCCTTCCTGCTGGAACCATGAATGTCTTCGCGCGTGAATTAGGATTTCCTCACACTAGCCTTAGAAAATCACTTGATGTGTTAGATGCTGGCTATGTGAAGGAAGTCGACCTCTATGAGGTCAATGGTCACGCATTTGTGCAGATGGCAGGGATCGGGTTAGATGCCCAGGTGATCGAAGAAACCGATGCCGAAGCCAAAAAAATGTTTGGCCCCATGGCATACCTAACTGCTGCAGTGCGAGTTCTAGGTGAAAAGCCACCCAAGATGCGCGTGACCTGTGATGATGGTAGGATGCAAGAAGGCGTGTGTGTTCTCGCTGGAAATGGATCTCTTTACGGCGGCCAGCTAAAGTTATTCCGAAAGGCCGACAACTGCGATGAAATGCTCGATGCGCTCGTGTTCACCGAGGCGGGTTACAAGCTCGTGTTGGACTCGGTCAAAGGATTGGCCACTGGTGCGATCGATGCCGGAAATTCATCGGTCAATTATCTCCAAGCTCGGAGCTTCCGGATCGAGTGCGACCGTGATGTGCCGATGGAGGCAGACGGGGAGTTTCTGGGTCGTGTGTCCGAAGTCACTTTGGAGCCAGCCAAGCGCAAGCTACGCGTGATCGCACCTGAGAATCCGAAAGAGGGAATCTTCGCGTCAGTATTGAAAACACTCGTTAATCTCCCCCGTAGACATGCGGACGATTGAAATGGATTCGGTAGAGATGGCGAAAAGAGATGTGAGCACAAACAGCAAGACTGTTCTCCAGAAAGCTCGTGCGAAATCAAAGTCGCACTGGCTGGTGCGCTGGTTTAAACGCCTTTTGGTGGTCCTGTTCTTATTCTTTGCAGGTTTCTTTTTCTTCATCTGGTATGCCAACTACGCGGCCACACGCGCAGGAAAGGACATCTTATTCGATAAGGTGAGTGATGTTCCCCACCGTCAGGCTGGGCTGGTGTTTGGCTGTTCGGAGAAATTGGGCGAGCGCGACAATCTCTATTTCAAATACCGCATCGAAGCCGCTGCAGAACTCTGGAAGGCTGGTAAGGTCGACTTCCTCATCGTTTCCGGCGACAATCGTGAAAAATACTACAATGAACCGGTAGCAATGCGCAAAGCTCTCGTCGAGGCAGGGGTTCCTTTCGATAAGATTGTCTGTGATTACGCAGGGCTACGCACCTTGGACTCTGTTGTTAGGGCGAAAAAAATCTTCGGTCTGAACGAGGTAATTTTCATTAGCCAAAAGTTTCAAAACGAACGGGCGGCCTACATCGCCAAAGCCAATGGCATGGATGTGTTAGGCTATAACGCGCAAGATGTCGAAGGCTATGCTGCGAGAAAAACTGAGGACCGAGAGGTCTTGGCCAGAGTGAAAATGTGGCTCGATGTCAATATCACCAATAAACAGCCGAAGCACTTGGGCGATCCTGAGCCTGTTCCGGAATAATTGCTTGGTATGAGGGTAGGCAACACTTTGCTCTTCAGTATCTCTTTCACGACACGTATGGATCGATGTGATAAAGACATTGCGTAACTGCGTATTCATCCAACTTATGCAACTGTCCAATCCCTTGAGAGGCCGCCTTGTTAAAATAGTAGCTGTTTTCCTGCTCGTCGTTTGTTCTCCTGCTGTCCTGGCGGAAACTACAGCAATAAAAGACGCCCAGCTCATCCGCGAGCGCTACGCCACTTACCTGACAGGAGACGACAAGACATTCACGGGCCCATACGGCGAGGCCGCGCTGGCGCATTTTATCAAGGACATCGAAAGGACCCTTAAGTTCGTGCGCCGCTTTGATTTCGATGAGGACCGGGACAAAACCTTCCGCCTGATGATGGACTCGCCCGGTAAGGGCTATCAAAGCGAGGCTAAAATATACGGCCGCTTCATCCAGACCTACCTGCCCAACCTTGCCTTCGGTTACAACGTGGGTGGCGACAAGAACCCGCACTACCGGAAGCAGGAAATCCTCGACCTCTACGTGCAGTGCCTCGACTACCTGCACGCGCGCGGAGTGCGCGACGGCGTCACCTTCCACTACAATCAAAGCCGAATGCAGATGAAAGGTGCGCCACAGCCCGGCCCGGGGGTGGCCAATCTGGTCAAGATGGAACTGCGCATGGGCTCGCTTTGCCAGTCGTTTCTCCTGATGCAACCGCACATCAAAGACGAGACAGTGAAAATCCGCACCCGCAAACTGGTCCGCCATCTTGAAATGTTAGGCCGAACGTCCGGGCACGTCAGATACTACGAGCCACGCGAAAACCCAGAGAAGTTCAAGCACTTGGTGCAGTCGGACGCCATCCAGATTTACTCCGACACCACTCTGGTCTCCGCATTGTTAGAAGATGAGCCCACGCGGCAAAAGCAGCTACTCCAAGAAGCCAGCCTGGTTTACACCGACTCGCTCAAGGTCATTCCCGGCTGGGCGGACACCATCAAGCCAGACTTCACCGGCTTTCATCATCGCGGCGTTTACGGTAACGCCTACACAGGGGGATTCATCCCTCAGGCCGCCTTCGGTGTCTATCTGCTGCATGGCACGAAATTTGCCGTGGCTCCGGAGTCGGTGCGTAACCTGCACCAGCTCATTCTAACATACCGCCTCTACTGTCAGAAGTTCGCCATGCCCTTCGGCATCCGCGGTCGCATGCCACTAAGCACCGACCATCTGAAGAACTCCGTCTTCGCAGGCATTCTCACCCTAGGCTCCGACCTCGGCCTGGGCGATGCGCAGATGAAGCGTGTGTTCGCACGACTCTGGCACCCCCAAGAGGTTGGATGGGAATTTCTCTACTCTGGGGGGCGGGGCAAACCCTTCCGAGGGTTTTACACGCTCAACATGCTTGACCAATTACTAACAGAAAATCCCGAAGCCGAACCGGACCCTCAGGGGTTCTGGTATAAACCCTATGCTGGCCTTGGAATCCATCGACGGGGCGCATGGATGGCGACTGTGCGCGGGTACAGCCGCTACCTCTGGGACTACGAGCGCGGGAAACCGGGCGATGGCGAGAACTCTTACGGCGACTACTTCAGCCACGGCAGCCTGACCATCTTCGCAAAGGGGGAGCCAGTTAACGACATCGCCAGCGGCTACGACCTGCGCCACGGCTGGGACTGGTTCCGCATGCTCGGTACCACCGCCGTGCATTTTCGGATCAAACCAGACCGTAGCGCACGCCATCGTAGCGCCAACGGCTCCGCATTCCTCGGCGGAGCCAGCGCGGACGACCACAATGGCGTGCAAGCGCTGATCATCGATCAAAGCCACTCGAACGATGGCGTGGAAATCAATCTCAAGGCGAGAAAAAGTTACTTTTTCGCTGATGATCTCATCGTCCTGTTAGGTAGTGGTATTTCCGGTGGGGACGGCACTCACGCTGTGGAAACCACTCTGTTTCAGAATGTCATCCCAGAGAATACCGATTACAAACTAACAGAACCCTCCGCCGACGCCGCAGGCAACGGCTACCACGTGCCCGACGGCCAGTCGCTCAAGTTCAAGCGCGGCATGCAGAAATCCATAGACCACAACGGTGCCGAGAAAACAGAAGGAGACGTCGTGGTCTCTTGGTTCGACCACGGACTGAGTCCGAAGGACGCAGGATACGAAGCCGCCGTTTGGGTACAGGGAGCCGATCGAATCCAGCAGCTGCAAGCCAAGCCAGAGGAGTTCTATCAGGTTCTTGAGCGCAGCAAAGCCAGGCACAGCGTCTATTTCCCACGCCAGAACACTGTCATGCACAGCATCTTCGACGCCGGTGCAGTAAGCGGCAAGTGGCTGACCTCCGTTTCGCGACCTTGTGTGGCGGCCTTGAAAATGGAGGGTGGGAAACTCAACCTCAGTCTCGCCGCCGCCGACCTTGGCCTGATTCCGGACGGTGTTGAGATCGGTGAAGATCTACTCAAGGACGTGCCGCGCAAGAACCTGCTCTACTCCGAGCCGAAGACATTTACCACGACCATCAAACTCAAAGGGCGTTGGGAGACAGAGGCGGAGGGTGTTGAACCGATGGTCGACAAAGAGGGAACAAGTATCACGCTGAAGGTGACGGGAGGAAAGCCCGCACGATTGATTGTGGTGAGTAAGGACTAATGCGGGTGACAGAGGGCTTGAGCTAAGAGGCAAGTTAAAAACTTGCGCTACTTTGCGGGGACTGAACCCGAACAATTAGCCTCCTGCAGCGATGGTGACGATCTCTAACTGGTCGTCTTGATCTAACATTGATGACTCATATTCTCTGGGGAACAGAGCCTCTTTGTTGAGTTCAACGACTACAGGTTTATCGCCAAGGCCGATGGATTGCAATAATGCGGCTACGCTGACCGACTTTTCGAGAGCGTGTTCCTTACCGTTGAGCTGGATCGTCATGCTGGCAATTAGTGGTTGGAGCTCAAGATTTCCAAGTCCCAATCTTTCCAGACCGGGTCGTATCCTTTGCCACGTAGAAGTTCTGCGATTTGAGCGGGAGAGCGCTGGTCATCGATGGTGAACTGCTCGGTAGCCCGACTGCATGCAGACTTCGGTTGGCTGTCATCCAGCTCCACGCGTTTTCCCTTCACGGTGAGGTGAAGGTCATCGGTGCCGGCTCCGGTGTAGCCACCCGGATCGGTCTGAGATCCTGCTGACATGTGGGTGATGCCTAATGGGATGAGGGAGTCACGCAACTTGGCCGGTTCACGGGTGCTGAGCACGATGCCGACCTGAGGAAAGCAGGTTCTGAAGGCGCATACAAGCTGCACGAACTGCCGGTCGTTGAGGAAAAAGTTGGGATCTGGGGTGTATTGGTAGTTGCCGGCGTAGGGACGCATCCTCGGAAAGGCGATGTTGAAGCTGGCTTTCCAACAATGTTTGTAAAGGTATTCCAGGTGAGCTGCCAGGGCGATGGCTTCCTTTTTCCAATCCGCCAAACCAAATAGCGCACCTATGCCGATCCGTCTGAAGCCACCAGCATAGGCACGTTCCGGGCAATCCAGCCGCCAGTCGAAATTCTTCTTAGGCCCTGCCGTGTGCAGTTTGACATAAGTCTCGCGGTGATATGTTTCCTGATAAACGATCAGCCCTTCGGCGCCGTGGCTTACAAGTTCACCGTATTGGTGATCCTTCATCGGACCTACCTCGATGGCGATGGTGGGAATGAAGCCTTTGATGGCATCAATGCAATTTTGCAAATACCCCTCGGAAACAAACTTCGGATGTTCTCCTGCGACGAGCAGGATGTTGCGGAAACCAAGGCTGTGAAGGTGCTGGGCTTCAGCAACAACTTGGGGGATGGTAAGAGTGGTTCGCAGGATCGGGTTGTCGCGAGAGAAACCGCAGTATGAGCAGTTGTTTACGCACTCATTGGAAACGTAGAGTGGCGCGAACAGGCGCATGGTTTTGCCAAAATGATGGCGCGTCAGTTTTTGACTTTCACGGGCCATTGACTCCAGTCGCGCATTATCAGCGGGCTCCAATAATGAAGTGAAGCGCCGCAACAGGGGGGAGGGGCGATCGAGGCTGCTTTGGAAATGTTCGGAAAAACTCACCGCCGCAGTGGTCGATCCTTCGGAGACATTTGTCAAAGGGAATCCAGCAAGGAAAAGTGATGATTTTTGCCGCCTTCGCTTGCAAATCGCGTGAACAGCTGGGTAGTATGGACGCGAAATGAGGACATTGTCTGAACTATTTGATAACAACCGTCGCTGGGCAGCTGAACGTATTGCACAAGATCCGGAGTTTTTTGAGCGCCTGGCCAACCAGCAATCACCGAAACATTTATGGATCGGTTGCGCTGACAGCCGAGTGCCAGCCAACCAGATTACCGGCCTGAATCCGGGCGAGATCTTCGTGCACCGCAACGTGGCCAATGTGGTGGTTCAAACTGATTTCAACATGCTCTCAGTGGTGCAATACGCTGTCGAGGTGCTGAAAGTTGAGCACGTGATCGTTTGTGGTCACTACGGTTGTGGTGGTGTTGCTGCCGCATTGGGAAATGCTCGGCATGGACTGATTGATAACTGGCTGCGTCACATCCAAGGGGTCGCCAGAGACTATGATGAGGACCTCTCAAAATTTGAGGGACCTGAAAAACTGGACCGTCTTTGTGAACTCAATGTCATGGCCCAGGCCAGAAACCTAAGCCGCACCACGATTCTTCAGGACGCGTGGGCACGCGATCAGAAAGTGGACGTTCACAGCTGGATTTACCGCTTGAACACTGGCCACTTAGACAGCCTCACCGATCCTATCACGGGTGACAATGACCTCTCTGGCTTCTAATCAGTGGGTGGATAGTGACTATTCCATGCACGGCTTGATAGACGTGACAACATGTTACCGTATCGCAGAGGTAGCGCTCGTAGGGATCATACGGGCGATCTAATAAAATGGACATAATCACATGGCTTGGCATAGCCCTCTGCCTCACGCAGTCGGCGATGTTTTCGGGTGCCAACCTCGCATATTTCTCGCTCGGCCGCATGCGGTTGGAGGCTGAAGTGGAGAAAGGAAATAAGTCAGCTCGCAAGGTGCTGGCTCTGCGGAAAGACTCCAATCTCCTGCTCTGCACCATTTTGTGGGGGAACGTCAGTGTGAATGTGCTGCTGGCTCTGCTCAGTGATTCAGTGTTCGCGGGTATCGGTGGATTTATTTTTTCCACGGTGGGTATCACCTTCTTTGGTGAAATTTTGCCCCAGGCATATTTCTCACGACACGCACTGAAGGTGGGCGCATTGCTTTATCCAGTGATACTGATGTATGAAATTCTGCTCTACGTCGTGGCTAAACCATGTTCACTGGTACTCGACGGCTGGATCGGACCCGAGGGCCCGACATTTTATCGCGAGCGTGACATTGAGATCATTTTGGAAAAACACATCCGTGAAATTGATTCCGAAATTAGTGCGAACGAAGGACGTGGCGCGCTCAATTTCCTCGATCTTGACGACCGGCACATCGCGGAAGAGGGAAGCGAACTCGATCCGGAGACTATTTACAGTTTCACCCAAAATCTCGACTTACCGATCCTTCCCTCGGTCGATACCGAGGCAGGTCAGGCTTGGGTGGAATCGTTGAAAAAGCATCCTTGCAAGTGGGCGATCATTCTCGGCGACAGGAGTATCCCTCATCTGGTGCTGAATACCACGGAGTATCTCAGCGCGCTCTTTGCCAAGGGCGAGGATGCAGATGTTTACGATTATTGTCACCGACCGATCGTTGTCGAAACCGCTGAGATCACACTCGATCACGTGTTGGGCGACTTCGTGGTAGAGGCTGAACACATCAACGATCACGTGGTGGACCGAGACGTAGTTCTCTACTGGACCTCATCGAAAAAACGCATCATCACCGGTGCTGACATTTTTGGACGACTGCTGCGAGGAATCGCCAGAAGGGAAGAGGAGGTGTCTGATCTCGTGCCTAAACCAACATAGCGTTTTTTCAGCAAACGGATTGGTTTTAACACTTCCCCAAGATGTGGTATTGCATGCTCAGAGCTTGGTGCGCTCCTGTTGAGTGGGGCTGGCGAAATTTTTAGAAGATGAAATATTTCGTTTCGGGTGTAGTCTGTCGGACTATGCCTTTTACGAAGTCTTTCTGCATTCTGTTCTGCTGTTTGAGTCTATCTGCGTCTGGAAAAAATTTGGGACATCGTATGGGTGGGGATGTTTACGGGCCTGAGAATACCTTGGCTTGTTATAAAATGGCTCTGGAGCATTTGGTCCACCGGAAGGGTTTTACCTATGTGGAGCTGGACGTTCAGGAATCGCTGGACGGAAAAGTGGTGGTCTTTCACGACTTGGATTCGATCAAGCGCTTGGTTCCGCGGACAGCGGGAAATTTGAAAGCCATGGAGCGAGTCCTGAAACGGAAGCGATTTGAAGCGGTGACGATTGAGGATTTGACGCTTCGAGAAATCAAGAGCTTGAATCTCGCAGGCGGGGCGAAGATTCCTGAATTGGAAGAGGTCTTCCAGATGTCGGTAAAGCACAAGTTGAAGAAGCCTATTTTAGTGGAAGTGAAGCGGATTCGCACGGATAAGTGCCGTGAAAGTCTAATCGCGATGTTGGAGAAATATCGTGGTGTTCTGGCTGTGGATCTTCTGGCATTTCGGAAGAATTTTGAAGTGTCATTCCCTGACCCTGTGCGTTGGGGGACAAGGATGAAAGCCGCCGGATTGCGCGTCTTTACCTCGATGCGGAGGAAGGTGGGAAAAAACTGTCTCATCTGTGATGTGGAGGCCATGACCCCGATGCCTCGTTTTCATACAGCGGTCGAACAGCAAGGTTTCACGGTACGCGATGCCAACAGCCGGGTGTTGCATTACCCAGTGAAGTTTCCCTTGCTGTCATCGGGAAAGGGCGTCTTGCGTGTTGGAGTTTTCAACGCCAAGGATGACTCTGGTGACCGAGGCGTAAGGGTGTCGGTAATCGATGGCGATGGACGGCGTGTTGCATCTCGGTTTGTGAAAGGGAGCGGCTGGGAATGGTTTGAAGTGCCGGCGAATGGCCGTAAGGATCTCTTTGTTAGACTGGAGGATGCCGATACAAGTTTTGGAGGACGGCATCCGGGCAATGTCGGCGCGCTGAAGGTGAATTTGATTTACTGATAGAATCGGAGGATTTCCGAGCTATGAGATCAACGTAGCGGGTAAATGCCGCTACAGTCACATTAACAATTTGCAGAACACTCTCTGCGGTGAGAGGTTCGCCGCATGGAATTTAACAACGTCACAGCATCCGCCAAAGCCAACGTTTACTTCGATGGGAAAGTCGTTTCTCACGGCATCACTCTTTCCGATGGGAGCAAAAAAAGCTTCGGCGTGATTTTCCCCGGATCTTTCCACTTTGGGACCGAAGCAGCCGAATGCATGGAGATCATCGACGGCCAGTGCAAGGTGCGTATTGACGGTACTGATGAGGAGCTATCGTTCGAAGCCGGGCAGAGTTTCAATATCGATGCGAATTCCGGTTTCACCATCGAGGTCGCAGACGGCACTTGCCAGTATGTCTGCAACTACATCGACTAAGCGTGATGTAGTCCACATATCGTCGTTAGCGACGACCTAGCATCTAGTGGCTGCTATGCTAGCACCTGCTCTTCTGAGGCTTTCAGCACGATGGCGCTAAATGTGTCACCTCCAAAAGATGCTGTTATTTTGAGCATTTGGAAATTGGAACTTTTCTAGGTTTCGTGTAGCATTCGGCGCGATGTTACAATTGGTAGATCAAGGAGGACCGTTTGTCTGGGTGTTAGGTGTGTTGGCCTTTGTCAGTATGCTGCTCGTTTTGGAACGGATTTTCTTTTTTCAAAAGGTTCGAATTAACGTCGGTGACCTACTGCTAGGCCTAGCCAATCATGTGCGCAAAGGAGCCTTCGCCGAGGCGATGCACGAGGCCGCGCGCGCTCCCGGACCAACCGCACGGGTTGCCCATGCGGTGTTGATGCGAAAGAATCTGCCACGCCGAGATCTTCGCGATGTCGCTCAGGAAGCTGGCCAGCTTGAAGTTCCTCGCATGGAACGCAACCTTCGCGCGCTCTACGGTATAGCCCTAATTGCTCCACTCGTAGGCATGTTAGGCACGGTCAACGGATTGGTCGGCACATTCATGCAGATGAGTCAGGATAAAGCGTTCTCCTCTCCCGCGGCGATGTCTGGAGGTGTCTACGAAAGCTTGGTGACCACCGGACTGGGACTCGCCGTTGCGATTCCCGTTTATCTTTTCTATCTGTTTTTCTACGGTCGGGTGAAACGCATGGTTCATCGTATCGAGCGTGCCGGAATCGAGATGGTGAACATCATCTGTGACGCGCGCGACCAGGCTGAGATCGTTTCCTTCCGCGAAGAGGCCGATGAAATTGCAGGTCAGAAAGAGCAGGCGGCTAATAAAACGGCTCAGAAGAGTAAAAAATGAAGCTGCAACTGACACTGCCGTCGAAGCCAGGATTTCTCCACACGCTTGCCGGTCTGGACATCATTGCTTTGATCCTGGTGTTCCCATTGTTAGGGCCATCCTTTGTTCAGCAAACTGGAATCGAGGTGACCGTGCACGAGTCTCCTTGGCGGTTGAAACAGATGGATAACCCCATCGTCATCACCTTGGGAGCAGGGCGGGGCACCCCACTCTGGGTGAATAAAAAACAAGTGCCACTGGATGAACTCGAAGCTGAGATCCAAAGGCTTAGAGATGAGGAGGGGGGCGATACCATCACCACGGCTGTGGTTCGCTCTGACGTGGATGTTTCCAGCGGCGTTGAGAAGGACGTCATTAATCGAATTTTGAAAATAGGTCTGAACTGCGGTCTGGCAGGGAGACCGATCGGTCGCGACTGATACTCGGCTCGGAAGTCATGTTTTTCCTAAGTAAAAGAAGGCAGAAGCGAGACCAGGAAGCTGGTCTCATCTTCCGCTGGCGTGGTGCCAGAAAGCATCATACGGGGAAACTCCTGGCTCTGATGATAGCCACAGGTTTTTTTGCCTTTTCGGTCTACGCAATCCGAATCGATGGTGAGAAAACGCCCCTTGTTTCCAAGCGGACCGCCAGCGTGTTTTTCATCAGTGAGGATGACCCGAACTACCAGAACCTACTGGTCCAGATCGAGGAAAAGTCACCTTTTCCGCGCCGCTGGGATCCTGCTTACGATAAGGACACGATGGCTCGAATCAGTGCACAAACTGATCTGCTGGCTGGAAAAACCTGGAAATATGAACCCGAGCTTGTGGCCTTGCCCCGAGAGCAAGATGGGCGTGCCTTGCCATCCATCGTCGACCCTGAGGAAGGGTTGTTAGGTGATATTGCCAAGACCTGGGAACTATCGGTAGACGAGTCAGGGGGGCAGGCTGAAGGCGACTTGTATGTGCTGGCCCGAATCAATGCGGACAGCAATATCCAGAAACGGCTGCAGCAGAAAAGCCCTGTTCTACCACGAGCCTTGGTGGCGGAGGAGTGGTTCGGCCAGTCGTTTCGTTTTATGATAGGCATTGATGCTAAGGGGATTGTCCGAGGCTGCGTATCTCTCTCCGGCGAAGGACTGGAAGCCGTCAAACCTTCTGAGAAGCAAAAGCTGCTCTCGGCATGGTTGCGGAGTCAGAGGTTTCTGCCCGTTGATTCCGACCAGCCTGTGGTGATCGGTGTGCTAGAACTCCAGATAGAAGCCCTGAGAGAATGATAGAGCTGACGCTAGAGGATTTTATTTTATGGGCGATTTCCGTGCCTTTGGTGGCGATCGGCATCTATTCCGTGGTGATGGGGTTACGCCGTCGATCCAGAGCTCGGGTTGCGAAAAATAACGTCATTCGCTGTCGCGTCTGCGGCCACTTGTATCAAGACCGCAGTCGCGAAAGGTTTCCAGTATGCCCTGAGTGCGGTCGATCCAACGAACGTGGCCGGTCAAGGCGATTAGGCTAGTTCTCGTGATGAGGATATTCAGGTGGGCGTTTTTACCATGAAAAGTGTCAGCAAAGCATACGGGTTGGTGCTTGCACTTGAGCCCTGTTACTGAATAATACTCCGAAGCCGCACGGCGGACACCATCCATATTTATGTACGATCGAAGAGTTGTTATCACAGGTATCGGGGTATTGAGCCCTCTCGGAAACGATTTGCAGAGCACCTGGGAAGGTCTCAAGGCAGGTAAGAGCGGCATTGGTCCGGTCACATTGACTGATTCTGATCCTTATCCGTGCAAGATTGCAGGGGAAGTGAAAGGCTTTGACCCAGCACCTTGGTTCAATAACCCGAAAGATGCACGTCGCTGTGACCGCTATGCCCAGTTTGCTATTGCCGCCTCTAAGATGGCAATCAATGACGCGAATCTTGATTCCGATGGCATTGACCGCGAACGAGTCGGCGTCATGGTCGGTAGCGGCATCGGTGGTCTAGGCACGCTTGAGACCGAGCACGAAAAACTTCTGAAGCGTGGAGCTTCCCGCGTTTCACCCTTCGTGATTCCGATGATGATTTCCAATATCGGCAGCGGAATCCTTTCCATGGAATACGGCTTTGGCGGACCAAATATGGTCATCGTCACTGCTTGTGCCACCTCGAACCACAACATTGGTGAAGCATGGCGCATGATCAAATTCGGCGATGCAGATGCTTTCGTCTGCGGTGGTGCTGAAGCGACCATTCTACCCATGGGTCTGTCAGGTTTCAGTAACATGAAAGCCCTCAGCACCCGCAATGATGAGCCTGAGCGCGCATCGCGTCCCTTTGACACCGGCCGAGACGGCTTTGTCATGGGGGAAGGTGCCGGTGTGATGGTGATCGAGGAATACGAACACGCCAAAAAGCGTGGTGCTCAGATCTACGCCGAACTCGTCGGCTACGGTGTGAGTGGTGATGCCTATCATATGACATCACCTCACCCGGAAGGCCATGGTGCTTCGCGCTGCATGGACATGGCACTTAAGCATGCCAAGATGAACGCGGACGAGGTCACCTATGTGAACGCTCATGGAACATCGACTCCTCTGGGTGACATCTGTGAGACCAAGGCGATCAAGAAAACTTTCGGCAATCACGCTAAAGATAATCTCATCGTGAGTTCTACCAAATCCATGACCGGTCACCTGCTAGGTGCTGCCGGCGGGGTTGAGCTAGCGGCATGTTTGATGGCGATGAAAGACAGCGTCATTCCTCCTACCATTAACCTCGAGAACCAAGATCCCGAGTGTGATCTCGATTACACGGCTAACGTTGCCCGCGAGGTCAAGGTGAAGAGCGCGCTGAGCAACTCCTTCGGCTTCGGAGGGCACAATGCCAGTGTGCTGGTTCGCGAGCTCAGTTAGAGTTATTGCTTCACTCAATATGGAATATCGCCACCAGCGCCGGGTATCATTTTCTGATACAGACGCAGGTGGCTTAGTCCATTTTTCGCGGCTACTGTGTTATGCCGAGGAGGCTGAACATGCTCTTCTGGAGCAACTTGGAATCCCGTTGCTTGGCGACGGTGGTTGGCCGCGTGTGCAAGTGAATTGCAACTACTCGGCACCCGTTTTTCCCGGTGAAACTGTGGAGGTGGTTACCTCACCCAATCGCTTAGGTGGAAGTTCCATTGACTGGAAATTTCAGATTACCCGCGGAGAAACATTATGTGCCTCGGGCGTGATCACCACGGTGCGGGTAAATTCCAAAGGGAAACCCGTGCAGCTCGAAGATGCCTGGCGTGAGAAGTTAGGAAAGTAGGGCGACTTTGAAAGTTGCCGACAAACTAGGTGAATCCATCGAGCTTGAATTGACGACGAAATGAAACCTCACACCTACTCTGGCGTCTCAGGCGAGTAGGGGAATTCCTTTTGCGTTAGTGCCTGATAGGCATATATCCAGAATGCCACCAAACCCCAGCTCAGACCGAGCATAACACCAAGATCGACAATGCCGCGCCATGGTTGCGGGCAGTAGTTCATCGATTTGACGAGAAGAGCAATTCCAATGGTGAGCACGTAAGCTTTAATCAGGGTCTTCCTGTTGGCATGAAAATATCCAATACAGAATAAGGGCGCTAACAAGCTACGCAGGGTGTTTGGAACATCACGCAGATACCTGACGCGTGCGGCTACCCGGGGGGAGTATTTCTTCTGAAATCCCTTGTAGCCCTCATAGTAGAGCATGAAAAAACTGAAGCCAATCAGGGCGATCCAGTGCCAGGTGGAAAACGGAGTTTCAAAGGCTGATTCGACATGGTGCTTCATGCCAAAGATAGCTTTTCCCAGAGTGAAAGT
This sequence comes from Oceaniferula spumae, assembly GCF_042849255.1. Classification (GTDB taxonomy): domain Bacteria; phylum Verrucomicrobiota; class Verrucomicrobiia; order Verrucomicrobiales; family Akkermansiaceae; genus Oceaniferula; species Oceaniferula spumae. Next base: position 1,174,064 of record NZ_AP026866.1, on the reverse strand, counting down.
AATGCCGACAATACCCCAAACGACTCCGAAAACGCGCATGCAGGATACTCGACAGGGTTGGGTGAATTGTAAAGCAGGGGATACGCCTAGGAGCAATTTTCCCTACTGGTGCCAATTCTTCAATCGCCGCTGTTGGGCCAAGGTGATCCCAGTGACCAAAGCGATCGCGAGATAATCAAGAACGACATTGAGAGGAGTGGCTACAAGATCCAGCTTGCAGGCCATCAGATAGCTCTCAGTATCGTCACTGTTCATGTAGATCCGGAAGGTGATGTTACCAATGAGCATGGTCATCAGCCAGAAAGTCCACCACAATGGTAGAACCGCTTTGAGCGCATGATCCTTACCATAACTGGCACTGCGTATTTCCTTCATCGCAGTATACGGTTTCCACAGCAGCAGGATGGGAATGAAAAAGTATCCGACCGACCAGCCTGGGGTAACAGACATGCGAGGCGGGTCTAACAGCCATGCGTTTTTACATGACCGGTTGATCCAGATGCAAAAGAAAATGATTAAGATGATGTTCAGGCCTGCGTGAGCCAATCCACCAATACCGATGATATTGTCTAGCTGGGAAGTATCCTCGGACAGCAGGTATTCCGTATTTTCATACTGCTGCATATCCATGTAATTGAGGATTCCAGTGTTGAAAATGTTCAACATGGCATCAATCACCAACAGCGAAACAAGGATCTTCTTGAGGGTGCCATTGTTACGGAACGGCCCATACGTTCCTTGAAGATTGGAAGCATCCACCTGATCGGACGCCGCCACGGGGGTGGCGTATGGATTAGATGGTTTGTCCATGAGGGAATGTTAGGTTTTTACAGACTAAGCCTCGGGCTTTTTGTCCAAATCAAATGCCTCGTGCACAACGCGTGCAGCATCTTCGATCTCAGTCTCGTCGACTGTGACGGAAATCTTGATCTCGGAGGTGGAAATCATGCCAATGTTGATGTTGGCGTCGCCGAGGGCTTTGAACATTTTCGCAGCCACACCGGAGTGAGAACGCATACCGATACCCACCGTGCTGAGTTTCGCGAGTCCGGCTTCGGTTTCGATCTGGGCATCAGCGGAGAGCTCACCCAGCACTGGCTTCAGCGCTGCTTGGGCGCGGCCGAGGTCATTGGTGTGCATAGTGAAGGAATGGCGGGCCATGCCGTCGCTGGCGATGTTGGACACGATCATGTCGACATTGATCTCGGCATCAGCGAGGGCACCGAGAATTTTGGCAGAGTTGCCGGGGCGATCGGGGATGTCGGTGATGGTGACGCGGGCTTGGGAGCGCTCGATGGAGACTCCGCGGATAACTACTGCTTCCATGGCTGGGTGTTCTTCGGTGACTATGGTTCCGGGGTTATTGTTCAGGCTGGAGCAGACTTCAAAGACGACTCCGTATTTTTTGGCAAATTCGACCGAGCGGGATTGCATGACCTTACTCCCTGAGGAGGCCATTTCCAGCATTTCGTCGTAGGAAATTTCGGGCAGTTTACGTGCGTTTTTGACCACACGGGGATCGCAGGTATAAACGCCGTCGACATCGGTGAGGATCTGGCAGAGGTCGGCTTTCAGGGCTGCGGCCACTGCGATGGCTGTTAGGTCGGATCCGCCTCGTCCAAGGGTGTGAATCAGTCCCTGCTGGGTAACACCTTGGAAACCGGCGACGATGATTACTTTTCCCTCGTCCAAGTATCCTTGGAGCATGCTGGGATTGATGTTCTCGATGCGGCCACGGGTGTGGCTGCCGGATGTTACAATGCCAGCCTGTCTACCGGTGGCTGAGACCGCGTCTACTCCCATGCTCTGCAGCGCGGTGGCGAGAAGTGCGATGGACTGCTGCTCGCCGCTGGAGAGAAGCACATCAAGCTCACGCTCGGGTGGGTTCTCATTCAGCTCTTGGGCCATGGCGATGAGCTTGTCGGTGACTCCACCCATGGCTGAAACCACGGCTACCACTTGGTTGCCCTCGTCACGTAATTTTTTGATACGCGAGGCAACATTGCGGATGCGGTCGAGACTGCCAACGGAGCTGCCGCCGTATTTTTGAACGATTAAAGCCATATCGGGTGCGCAATGGTCATACTGTTGCGGGCGCGGAGCATAGCCAGACCGGCAGTCGGGTCAAGCTCTGCGACTGTTTCAGCTGATTGTATGTCAGACCTTTCTCGGGCTGAGGCTGAGTCCGTTGACCTTTTTCTTTTTCAGATCCTCGATGGTGACTTCGAGAGATTTGGCATCGGCCTTGATCTGGATCAGGGTGGCGTTGTTTTCTCTCGGGCCCCCGCCTACCAGCTGGTGCATTGGGAAATCCTTGCTGGGATTGTCTATGCGGTGGCGGTGGGTATGGCCACTGACCACCATCTGGCAGCCTGCTTTCACTAGGGGCGCAAGCCAGAGCTTCTGACCGAAGCCTGAGAATCCGGCGTATCCTTTGGGTCCCATGCCATCATTGTGGCCGGGTAATCCGTGCAGGGGGATGTGGCAGAAAGCGATGAGGTAGGGTGCGGATTTGATTTCCTCTTGCTGTAGAGCTTTCACTAACCACTCAAGCTGGGCCTCGCGGTAGGGCTCGTAGGCTGCCATGCCCCCCCAGACTTCTCGGGAATCAGGTTTATCTTCGCCAGTGTCGAGGCAGATCACGCCGACAGGGCCAATGCGTTTTGTGAAGCAATAACGGCCACTCGTGTAGGGTGAAGGGTTTAGTCCCTTTGGTTCGCCATCAGCCATCGGCCATGGAATGAACGCCTCTGGTACGGTGCGGGCAGCTTCGCCTCGGGCATCATGGTTACCCGGTGTGAACATGAGCGGTCGGGTAGATGCCCAGCCGCCGGACGCAGGGTCCTCTTTTTTCTGACCAGGAGTGAGGGCAATGCGAGCCATGTCTTGATTGCTGCTGATCTGGTTATAGACGTCGCCATTCCAGATGAGCGCGTCGGGATCCGCGGCATTGATGTTGTCCGCGAGCTGGGCAATGGTATCTGCGTGGTCGTGGGTATCGTTGACAACGGCTAGGTGACAGCTGTCTTGATTGGCCTTTGGCAAAGTGAGCTTACGGATTTCACCGGCTATCGGTTCGCCCTGTTCGATGGCGTAGGCATTTTGATAATGCACGGCTTTGGTGACCACGCGGTAGAAAACATCTGATCCGGCGGGAATGCCCTCTACGCGTGCAGACAATGCGTAGTCGCTCATCGCAGCGAGGCCGTGATGGGCGGGGCGGGAGATGTTGCCAAGTTGCTCAGTGGTTCCCCATTCCACCCAGCCGGTAGCGGTGCCGTTGACCATCCATGAGACTGCAAACGACGTGTCCGTAGGATTCTGGACTACAGGCGGGCTGACCGCCTTGATATCCTTGAGTGCGATTCCTTCCTTCGGGGCAGCTACGGCGGATGGCGTGCTGATGAGAGCGGGTGTGGCACCTGCCAAGGCAATGCCGCTGATGAATTTTCTGCGTTTCATAAATGGTAGAGTGAGATCTGATAATTTTATACTCGGAAGATCGTCTAATATTTCATCGTGAAATGCAAACCGTGAGGTGATTTGTTAGGTCGGGTGGAAACTAACTTGATGGTTGTAGTAATGAAATATCGAGAGGAGGAGAAATTGAGAATAAATGCACAAAGCAAGTTAACAGGGACGTTGACGGGAATGAATCAGTCTATAACATTTTTGAAATGAGTAATGCCAGCGTGTCGAACGATCATCTTTCATCATATCTAAAACAAATTCGTGAACGCGTCGGGGAGATCGTGGTGGGACAGGATGTTGTCGTGGAGCGCACATTGATCTCACTTCTAACATCTGGTCACCTGTTGTTGGAAGGGATGCCTGGCTTAGCCAAAACTCTGCTGGTGAATACAATATCCAAGGCGATTCACTTGGATTTTCGTCGTGTGCAGTTCACGATTGACCTGCTTCCTTCAGATATCCTGGGAACCGAAATTCTCGATGAAAAGTCCGGTGGTTTCAGAACTCACCACGGTCCTATTTTCACCAATCTATTACTGGCGGATGAAATTAACCGTGCCGCGCCGAAAGTTCAGGGGGCTTTGTTAGAGGCGATGCAGGAACGCAAGGTGACATTGGGAAATCAAACGATGTCGCTACCGACACCCTTTTTGGTCATTGCGACTCAAAACCCGATCGAGCAGTCGGGAACATTCGAGCTTCCGGAAGCACAGTTAGACCGTTTCATGCTCTGTCATCGTTTGGGTTATCCGGCTGCGAAAGACGAGGAGGAAATTCTTCGTCGCAATCTGAAGTTAGGGGTGCAGAAAAAGGATGGGGGAGCAGTTGCCCGCACCGAGTTTGATCTGGTCACGGATGATGCTGTGGGAACTCCTGAAGACTTGGTTGCCGCAATGGAGGCGACCCATGACATTCATGTGAGCGAAGTGTTCCTCAAACACGTCGTTGATATCGTCGAGCGGACTCGAAAACACCCGGACCTTGAACTAGGCTGTTCTCCTCGAGCAGGCATCGCATTATTGAAAGCATCTCGAGCCAGAGCCTTGATTCACGGACGAGACTACGCCATTTCAGAGGATTTGTTTGCCTTGGCAGAGGACGTCATTCTACACCGGATCCGTTTGTCGTATGAGGCTTTGGCAGATGGAAAAACACCTCAACAAATTCTCCAACAGATCCTTGAAGAGTCGATTTCCTAATCGTGAAGAAGCAACTCAAAGATACTCGGCCTCTCGACTCCCGCCAATTTCTGATTGCGGTGAAACGATTGGCTGACTCTCTATCATACGGAACTGACAGCTCCCCGTTTCTCGGCCAAGGGCTGGAGTATGTGCAGTCGAGACATTACGTGCCGGGTGATCCTGTTAGGTCAATCGACTGGCGGGTCACCGCTCGTACAGGCAAGACACACGTTAAAGACTACGAATCACCCAAAAGTCTTCCGGTCTGGTTCATCGTGGATACTTCGGCATCCATGACTCATGCCTCCACTACGACATCAAAATACCAACTCGCCGTGCAAATTGCCGGTGGGCTTGCACTGGCGTGTTTGGATCGAGTTTCCCCCGTAGGTCTCCTCGGAGCAGGCGCGCGCGACATTAATATCAAGCCGTCGCTTTCCAGAGAAATCATTCTCCAGTGGCTGCACAGATTGCGTCATTTTGACTATTCCGAGCGCACGCACCTTGGCCGCAAGTTGCTGTCTCTAAATCCCTCGTTGAAGGAGCGCAGCTTGATCTTTGTCCTGTCCGACCTCCACGACCCGACAGCGATTCCGGCACTGAAATTATTGGGGCATCGGCACGATGTCACCGTGTTGTTATTGAGAGATCCTGCAGAGGATTCATTGGCTGGAGCAGGGCTGTTGCACGGTCAGGAAATTGAGACAGGGAAAACGTTCACCGCCAGAGCTCATAAGAATTTCACCTGTTTGGATGACGCCAAGGCCGCGCTCAAGCAGGCTTCGATCGATCATTTTCCAATTCACACCGACCGACCGTTTCTCGCCTCACTTAGGCTCTATCTCAAGTCCCGCAATATGCTTGCCAAATGATGACCGCGCTACATTCAGTCCACCGTTATGCCGCCTTGCTGTGCTCGGTTATGGTGATGGCTGTGTGTGTTGCGTTGGAGGCCTCGGTGCCAACATTCACTTCATCGCTCGGCTTACCAAAGACCTTGAATGATTTTTATATTCCGGGTGAAAAAGCCGAACCGATTCCGCGAAAAGATCGTGAGTCGTCTCTCGTAATCCGTGTGCTCGAAATCAAGCCTGCCGCTGAGGGGTTCCGCTATGACTTGGAGATCTATGGGTTAGATGCGGGCACATATACCTTGTCTGACTATTTCCATTACGTCGGCAGCCACGCCCCGCTGCCAGAGCTGGATCAGCAAATAACCATCACCACCACTCACGATCTTCAAGGTATCCCCAAACCCGAAGAGTTAGACAATACTCCACCTGAAAAACTTGGCGGATATCGGTTGGTGCTGACTTTAGTGGGAATTCTTTGGGTAATCATTCTTTTGCTCATTCTCTTCTGGAGAAAAAAGAAAGATGCCGCCGTTGTGGAACTGGCTCCTCCGCCGACGTTGCATGAGAAACTTCATGCGCTCGTTTCATCAGCCGCTCAGGGGGAGTTAGACGATGCTGACCGCTCACAATTGGAGCGTCTTATCCTAGGGCATTGGAAACAGCGTCTGCCGGAAATTGAGAACCTGTCAGCGTCCGAGGCGCTGGTAGCACTGCGCCGACACCCTGAAGCCTCACCGCTTCTGCTGAAACTGGAACACTGGTTACACGCTCCAAATTCTTCGGTCGATCAGAAGACAATCACTCCATTGTTAGAACCGTTTCGGGACGCATGACATTCGCCTATCCATATGTGTTACTAGCACTTGCCTTGCCGATCCTTTTGATCGTCTTCCAATGGCGTCACCATGCTAAGCCCTTGGCATTGCCCTTCGATCATCAGGACACCGATCACGCAAAATGGCTAGCTCGCTTACTTAACTTGGTAAACACACTGCCGGCGCTGGTTCTCGCCGTTGCCGTCTTGTTAGCTGCGGGGCCACGGAGGTTTGAACGACCAAAGTCAGAGCGAGAAATGACGAATATCCAGTTCTGTCTCGATGTGTCTGGATCGATGATGGCTCAGTTCGGAGGCTCGGATCGCTACGAAGTTGCGATGGACTCCCTCAACGAGTTCTTAACCTATCGTAAAGGAGACTCCTTTTCGCTGATGGTTTTTGGCGGTCACCAGTTACGTTGGGTGCCACTTACTACCGATGTTTCTGCCTTTCGCTCCGCTCCGCCTTTTCTGCGTCCGGATAAGCTTCCTCCTTGGTTCTCCGGTGGAACTTTTATTGGGAAAGCTCTGAAGCAATCTGAAAAATATCTAACCACTGCGGAAAAAGGAGACCGCATGATCATTCTCCTTTCCGATGGTGAAAGCTTTGATTTGTACGATGGGAATGATGTCAAAATTGCTCAAAGTCTCAAAGACAACAAAATCACCGTCTACACTGTTCACATCGGCGGCGGTGCAGCACCACCGGAGGTGTCGGTGATTTCATCAATCACTGGAGGGGAAACATTTGCCGCAGGTGATCCAGCCGCTCTCAAGTCCGTTTTCCTTCGCATTGATGAAATGCAGCAGGCTGAAATGAAGCGACTAACTCCTGATCCAGTTGATTATTACCAACCATTCGTCATCACAGCCATTTCACTCTCAGGCATATATCTACTGACCCTGTTCGGCCTACGCTACACACCGTGGTAGTAAGCTCTAAATTTACCAATCCGATTTCTTGACCGCGTTGCTCATCACTCTGGCTGTTGCCATCCTCGCCCTTGGCGCGGAGGCACTTCATTGGACGCGAATTCGGAAGGTCAGGTATTTGGCTTTCGGTCCCTCCGGAAAAGTTAACCTGCTTACCGCTTTCGCTAGCCCAGCTCGGGTGCTGGCTCTTTCCGGTCTGGCTTGGTCCTTGACCACTTTGTTGCTACTTCCTCCGAAGGCACACAGAAGTAAGGTGCTGGAAGATATCGAGCCCAAAGAACGCCATCACCTGATGCTAGTGTTAGATGTTTCACCGTCAATGAGACTTCAAGATGCTGGTGAAACGGATGGCCTTTCACGTACGAAAAGAGCATCGGCTTTGATCCAGTCGTTGCTCAAACGCACCACTGATAACAAACTGCACATCACACTCGTGGCCGTTTACAACGGAGCGAAACCTGTGGTTCAGGAAAGTCGTGATCTCGAGGTGATTCTCAATTTCCTCGATGACATGCCGCTCTATCAGGTCTTTCCAACAGGCAAGACACGGATATTTGATGGGCTCGAAGTCGCATCGCAGATCGCCCAGCCATGGCCCGAGAACTCCACGACCTTACTTCTCGTCAGCGATGGCGATACGGTGCCCTCGACAGGGATGCCCAAGATACCAAAATCCATTGGCGGCGTTCTGGTGCTCGGGGTGGGGGATCCGACCAAAGGTTCATTCATTGACGGCCGCCAGTCGCGGCAAGATACCGGGGCCTTACGCCAGATTGCCTCGCGTCTTGGGGGTGAGTATCATGATGGCAATGCGAAGCATGTGCCTACCGACATGTTAGCCCGACTAGGCACTCTGGAACTTGATGAGCAGACACTCAAGCTGACAAAGCGAGAGTATGCCCTGATCATCTGTGGAACTTCCTCCTTTCTTCTCGCCATCTTCCCGCTTATCCTCACTCTAATGCCCTCAACATTAAACGATTAAAAACATGAAATCACGAATTCTCATCGCCACACTATGGTTGCTCGTTCCCTTGGGGATTGCCGCCTACCATTACGGGCCCGGGCAGAAAAGGCTGGCTTTGGACCACACCGAAGAGCATCTGGCGGTTGCTCGCAAAGCCGTAGCAGAAGAACAATGGGGCATCGCCATTGAAGCCTATCAGAAGGCTCTTTCCAAACTTCCCAAGGATCAGAAAAATCACTCCCGTCGCATTCAATTGGAGATCGCTAAAGCGAAAATGCAAAACTCGGCGCTGCCGGAAGCACGTGAGGACCTGGCCGAGCTTGTGAGCGAAATCAATGCTGACCCTTCCACTCCGGCGAAGCTAAAAGAGGATGCCTTATCCACTCTGGCCAATGCGCGATACTACATGACCTACCTGATGAAACTCGAAGGTCTGCCAGCCGCTGAATGGGAACCTGAAATTGAAGCCGCCAGACAGGAGTATAAATTGCTCGCCCAGACGGGGAGTGACAAAACCAAGCACCAGCTCGATCTGGATGCAGCGGTGCGTCTTGCCCGTACAGATCCTACTGAACTTTACGGACTACCAATTCCTAACCAATGACAAGGATGTAACTCGGGCGGTCGCCCGAACCCTAATGCCAAGCCTTCTCAGAAGAAACCCAAAGACTCACGCGGAGCCGGTCAAGGCCCTCCACCTGATGGAGCCGGCTCATAATGAATTGTTGATTCTCTATTTCCGCGATTTGTTCTAACAATTTATTGGTCTATCCGCCAATGGCCGAATTTCGATACCCTGCCAGTATTTATCCATTACTATGCAACCACGTTTTCTAACTCTATCTCTCATCAGTGCATCACTGGTGTCTCCTCTTACGGCCCAGATTGAGACTTTGCCACCTGAGATTCAAGCCAGGCTCCAAGCCCAAATAGAGGCGTCTAGGGCCGGGCGTGTCGTTGCGAAAGCGCCTGCTCAAGATGGCAAAAGTGCTTCAGATCCTGCGAAACTAAGACTCGATTTACTCAAAAAGCTGACGATAGATCGCACCAATGCGGGGATTCTTCAATCCCGACTTCAAGCGACAAGAAAGCCTGCTGAAGAGCCGTTAGAAAAGCCAGCCACCCCAGCGTCTCCGGCACAAGTTGAGCTGGCAAAAATCAAGAAAGACATCGAGCAACTTCAGCTTAACCTCAATTTGGGGAATTGGAGAAAGGCAGGGGAGTACCTTGCTACACTGAAGGAAAACGAGATTCAGATCGTGTATGACCGGATTCTCCAGCAACTGGCGTCACCTGTGAATGTTGTACCTCGCCCAGAGCTTGCTGCGGCGGGAGCCAAACCACACCGACAGAAACAATATCTTCGCGCATCGGATGTTTTGGCCGTTTCCAATCTATCCCCAAAAGCTCCTGACAAAGATTCTCTCAGCAAGCTCTCCCAGCTACTGAAAAACAGCGACACGCCGCCGAAGGAATTTTTTAATGCGTTAAAAAACAGCAGTCGTTATTTCGGCACCAAGGATGCTGAATCATCATTGCTCACTGCAAGATTCTTGATGGACGCTGGGCATCTCGATGAGGCAAAACCCTACCTGCCATCTCTTGCTGAGTCCAAGAACAGTAACGACTTTGCAGCACTCAATCTGATCGCCCGGTGGCATGCTCAAGCGCATCGTGCCGATGAAGGCCACGAGCATCTGCCTCTGGCTTGGGAGACATCGCTCGATCTTGTGGGCAATAAAAAAGCACCGTTCGACGCCCGTGCTGAAGCTCTCTATCGAGCTCTCGGACTTGTGCCAGACCTTGAGGGCGAAGCCGGCCGAGATTGGTTACACAAAACCTTCGCAGGAGCAGATGGCGAAGGCTTTGAAATTCTCACCACCATCGGCACACTCGCCGCACAGGTTCACCAGCATCCGTCAGCGAGTTACCGACTTGAGCAAATTAAGCTTCAGCGGGCAGCTGCTCAAGCTCTGCTGAGCACTCCGGGGATCGATCCCAAACCGTGGCAAGAAATCCTGACGCTCTATGCTCGCAACTGGCTCTACGAGGCAGAGCATACTAACAAATATGACTCGGCCACTTCCATGCGCCCAACCATGTCCATGGATACATTTGGGAATCCCTACTACATGAGGACTAGTTACACGCAATCGATGGTAGGACGGAGCGTGAATGGCCAGAAGGTGGTTCCAGCCATCGATACCGGAGACATATTGCGCGAAGGGCCTGACGCCCGCTGGATCGCGCTGTTAGATGAGCCGGTGAAAATCCAAACGCTCACCCTCACTGCGAGATTATACCTCAAGGTGAAGGAGCACAAAAAGGCACTGCCATTGTTGGAAACTCTTGCATCTGACAATCCCGATGACGCCGAGGAGCTGTGCCGGGAGCTGGTTCGCGTATGGGCGGAAAATAATAACCCGAACCAGAAAAACCAGTATCGCTCCAGCTACTATTATTTCTCAGGCTATAACCAGCGTGCTGAGACAATTCCTCTGACACGGTCTAAGCAGGAACGGAATTTGTTAGAGTTGGCAAAGTTGATCAAAAAAATCCGTGCGTTCAATCTCGATGAATCCTTCGATAAGGAATTCGCCGATGCATTTATCCAGTGTCACTCGAAGGCCGAAGTCTGGCGTGTCGAGTCACTAGAGACCGTGTTCGGTGATCTTGAAAAGCTCGACGCCAAGATTGCAGCCTCTCTGCTCCGCCGAATGCGTGGAAACTTGGCCAACCTCTGGCCCAATCCGAAGCTGCAAGAGGAGGCTGAGACCAAACGTAAAGACAAAGAATTACAGGCGCAGGTTCTCAAAGGATATGCTGCCGCGAGTGACCTTTGTGAGAACGTGCTGAAGCATCATCCAGGCGATTGGGCGTTGCAGGTGCAGAAGTCTGCGCTTATTTATGAAGAGTCTAACTACCGCGCGACACTCGGTTCCCACCCGGAGCATAGTGCGAACAAACGGCTCGGATTGAACGGTCTGGCAAGCGCCTGTGAGGCCTACTCTGCGACACTCCCATTGGAGGATAAAAAAGATGAGTCTGACGAAGCATTCACGACTTGGTTCTACGCTGCGCTGGGGTCGCCAGACCTGAGTGCTCTGAAAAGCCATCATCAGCCTGTGCCCAGTGAGTTTGCTAAAATCAAAGAGGCTCTAGAGAGCTTGCCTGAATCTTGCCGAAAGCGCCACATGGATCTTTTCGCCAAGACGCTCAATACCCGTCTGGCCAACGTAGGTGCGGATTTAAAATACCGCTTTCTCGAGTCAGCGCTTCCCATTACCGGCGATCACGAACGCATCTCGGACGCGACCAAGATTTTCCAATATTATCAGGACTTGGTGACCGAAATTCAACTGGATGCCCACATCGACGGATCTGACCGGATAAACGCTTCGGTGCCATTTGGCTTATTCGTCAATTTGCGGCATACCCGTGAAATCGAACGTGAATCCGGTGGCTTCCAGCGCTACTTGATCAATCAAAGTAATTCACAATTCGCTTATAACTATGGCCGGCCGACGGAAGATTACCGTGATAAATTTGAGAAGTCGGCACGGGCAGCACTCGAGGAGCATTTCGAAGTCGTTTCACTCACATTCCATCACTCCAAAGTGCAGTCGCGCACCGATTCGGAACCAGGCTGGAGCGTGACTCCCTACGCTTACTTTTTGCTCAAACCCAAAGGACCTGAAATCGATTCAATACCGCCGATGAAGATCGATCTCGATTTCCTGGATACTTCCGGCTACGTCGTTCTACCCATCACCTCTGCCGCGATCCCAATTGACGCATCTGGCAAAGGCGACCCGCGTCCGCACCGAAACTTGAAAGTCACCATGACATTGGATGAGCGCGAAGCGGAGAAGGAGAATAAAATAGCGCTAGAAATCAAGGCGACCGCTCACGGTCTGGTGCCGCCATTGGATCGAATTCTGGATCTGAATATCGACGGTTTCGATGTCTCCACCGAGGGGGACAACGAACTTCTCGTCGCAGAGTTGGATGTAGAAACCGACGACGGAGCACCTATCAGCACACGTGAGTGGCGGTTGATTCTGACTCCTCAGTCAGATCATTTGCCGAAATCGTTCGCATTCCCGGTTCTGCAAAAAGACCTCAACCTTGCGGAGGAAGATGCGCTGACATTACAGCAATATGATGACGTTGACCTAATCCCCTCTAGCTCCGAGGTAACCCTCGGTGCTGGGAGTAAATCCGGGTTCAACGCCTGGTTGTTACTTCTCGCCGTGCCTGTGCTGGCTCTGGTGTATTGGCTGATTTCAAAGAATAACAAAGACCCTGAAGCCGAAGTTCTAGCAGGCCCTCAATTACCAAACACACTGACTCCGGTGACGGCGATAGCTTTCCTGAAAAGAGTGCATCAAAACGCAAGTCTTGATGAGACGATAGAGCGAGAGCTTATGAAGGAAATCGAAAGCCTCGAAGCCCGCTCGTTCAGTTCTGACAGTAATCCGCCGAGCCAAGAAGAGCTCGAAAAAATCACAGCACACTGGCAACAGCGCGCCACTCAGAAACGAGCAGCGTAAAGACGACATTACATTGCCCTAAAGCGCGTATCTTTTTCCAGGAAGAGGAATAATGGTGTCGCACTCCGGAAGCTTTGCCTTGAGCTGTTCAGCAAACCACTCGGTAGCTGGCAGGTCGCCGTGAACGAGGATGGTTTTCTTAGGATTGACTCTGAGAATATAGTCTAGCAGATCCTCTCGTGTGGCGTGTCCGGAGAAATCAAAAACTTCCATAGGGCAGTTAAACTGCACCGGCGGCTGAGCAGGATCGAGATCGATCAAGTCGCCTTGTTTGCCTGCGCGGATGTGGCCAGCTGGGGAGTCTGGGTCGGCGTAGCCGACGAAGAGTAGAGAGTTTTTAGGGTTGCTGATAAAGCCCCTTGCGAAGTTGTTGGAAACCGTTTTTTCGGTCATCATGCCGCTGGAAAGTGCGTAGATGCCACCGGGCTGGTAGACGATAGGTGCACGCTTACGGCGACGACCACCTGTCTTGACTTCCATGTCCTTGAGGATGCGGAAGCCTGGTTGGTTACGCGGTGTGCTGTCGGCAAATTCGTCAAATATGATGGTCATCTTGGTGCTGAGACCACCGATATAGACTGGCGCGTCAGGAATCAGTCCCTCCTGCTTGAAGCGGTTGATCATGGTGAGCACCTCTTGGGTTTTTCCCATGGCGAAGACTGGGACTAACACTGAACCACCGCGCTTCAGACAGTCGTTGATAGAGTCGGCGAATTTTTGTTCTTCGGCTTCACGTGAATAACTCTCGCAGCGAGGGGAGGCACCACGCGTGGTTTCGATGATCAGGGTATCGATATCATCTTCTGGAAGATCGGCTCCGGGGATCAGGGTTTGTTTTTCAAACTGGACATCACCGGTATAGAAAACGCGTTTATCGAGTGTCTCTAACATCACGCCGGAGGACCCGAGAATATGACCCGCGTCATGGAAGGTCGCACGCACGTTGTCACCGATTTGGAATGGGCGGTCATAGTTAAATGTGCGCCAGCGTTTTTCATGATCATCGAGTTCGCGGTGAGTGTAAAACGGGTAATCAGTGATACCCAGCTCGGTGCGCTTGCTTTCCATGACGTTCACAGAGTTATGGAGCAGGGCATCAACAAGTCTGGATGTGGCAGGGGTCATAAAGACGTCTGCATTAGGCTGATCGCGCATAAGCACGGGAAGAGATCCGGAGTGATCGAGGTGAGAGTGGGAAACAAAGATGGAGTCAATGCTATCGGCTGGTAGTTCGTGATGCGCTGGCAGAGAGTCGAGCCCCTCTTCTTTCGGGTGCATGCCGGAGTCTAAAACGATCCGTTGATCGTCCATTTCAACGAGATAGGAATTGGCTCCGATTTCGTTGCGACGGAGAAGTGAGGTGAAGTGCATTATTTGAATGGGGAAAAGGAGGTTTGAAAAAATGGCTACTGGCTACTGGCTTTAGGGGCACTTTGAGCACTGAGCTTGGCTTTGACCTGACCGATGAGGAACAGGGAGCCGGTGATGAGGGTGGGGGTATCGGAGTCTTGGACGGCGGCAAGGGCTTGGTCCAAATGGTTGTGTAAAGTGTAGGCCGGAGCGCCTTCTGGCAATGACTCGATCAACTGCTCACCGGTGAGTGAGCGCGGAGAATTGATCGTGGTGAGATGAAGGTGTTGTGCGATGGGCGCGAGGATAGCAAGGACTTTATCCGTGCTCTTGCCCTCGACGGCTCCGAAAATAATGTGGGTTTTCTGCCCAGGAAACTTCTGATTCCAAGTCTCGATCAATGCTTCGGCGGCATGAGGATTATGCGCCGCGTCGAGGATGATGTTACTATTGGCAATGAATTCAAAGCGTCCCGCCCAGGTGACCGAGGCTAGGGCCTGTCGAACGATGTCCGAGTTCAAGGGGAGTCCGACTTTGTCAGCAGCAGCCAGTGCGAGTGCGGCATTTTCCTGCTGATGGGGGCCTGCCAAGTTGATTGAATATCCCTGCAGGGGGTCGGTAATGAATTCGATAGGGCTACGTAGCTCGTTGGCTTCTTGCTCGATGACCTGCCAAGCAGCGGGATCCTGTCGACTGGAGATTACTGGTTTTTTAGGAACGATAATACCGGCCTTTTCCAAAGCGACCTTATCGATAGTGTCACCGAGCCACTGAGAATGATCCATGGCAACGGGCGTGATCACTGCGACGTCGGCAGGCACGGCCGTGGTGGCATCGAGACGACCACCCATGCCGGTTTCCAAGACAATCAGTTCGCAGTTTTGCTCTCGGAAATAACGCATCGCCACCGCCAAGGTGAGCTCAAAAAACGTCGGGTGGTGTTCCCACTCTGCGACGTGTTCTCTAAGCTGTGTTAGATAGAGAGCAGTGGTGTCCTCGGGAATATCAGCGCCTCCCACCTTGATGCGTTCGCGGTAATCTATGAGATGGGGAGATGTAAATAGCCCTGATTTGGTTCCGCAGGAGCGGGCGAGGGCGTCGATGATGGCGCAAGTGGATCCCTTGCCGTTGGTTCCCGCAACGTGAATGACTTTTACCCCAGCCTTGGGAAATCCCAGTGTCTCACGCAGTAGTCGGCGCGGCTGATCAAGGCCAAGTTTGATGCCAAACTGCTGCGTGGAAAAGAGCCAGTCGATGCTCTCCTGATAGGTCATAAGGCAAGTAGGTAATGTCGTAAGTAAGCAGAAAAAGCACAGGTGTTCGTCACCTTTTGACTTATTCACTAGCTACCTACTCATGCAACTTACGCAGGTAGCATGTAACCTAACAGCTGGCCGAGCTTGTCGCGCAATTTACGACGATGCACAATGTCATCGACCAAACCGTGCTCCATCATGAACTCAGCCGTTTGGAAACCCGGAGGGAGGTCTTGGTGAGTGGTTTCCTTGACCACACGCGGGCCGGCGAAGCCGATCATACATTTCGGTTCGGCCAAGTTGATGTCACCGACGGTAGCAAAGGATGCTGTAACTCCGCCTGTGGTGGGGTGGGTCATCAGGGAGATGTATGGCAGGCCTGCTTGTGAGTGAAGAGCCAGAGCCCCGCAGGTCTTGGCCATCTGCATCAGTGAAAGCATGCCTTCTTGCATGCGAGCACCTGATGAGGCGGAGACGATGATGACGCCACGCTTTTCAGCGGTCGCCTGTTCCACGGCACGGGTGATTTTTTCCCCGACGACAGAACCCATGGAGCCAGCGAAAAACTTGAAGTCCATCACCGCGATCATGGCGGGCTTGCCTTGGATTGTTAGGGAACCAGTGACCACGGCATCGTTGAGATTGGTTTTCTCACGCAGCATGGCGACTTTGTCTTCGTAGTTGGAAAATCCGAGCGGATTCTTGGAGAATAGATCTGCATTGGTTTCCTCAAAACTGCCTTCATCAGCGATCAGGTCGATGCGTTCGCGGGACCCTATCAGGAAGTGATGCTCACACTTCGGGCAGACGAGAAGGTTTTGCTTTAAATCCAACGCGTGGATGAGTTCACCGCAATCGGAACACTTGGTCCAGAGATCATCCGGCATGGAGTCGCGCTTGCCGCCGTTACCTCGGAGTTTTGGTTTGTTGAAAATGCCCATGTGGAATTAAATTCTATGTTCTAAATTCAAAATTCCAAGTACGGATTCTATACAATAGAAAGAGCCCGTTTCTTGGCTTTTGAGAAGTCGTTGTTGGATTGTTTTAGTAGCTGCGTCCCCAGATGGCGCGTCGGCTGGTAGCTTCTCCGGTTAAGACACAGGGCGCAGGAGCGCCGTCTTGCTGGTCGATCGGGAGACAGCGGATGGTGATCTTGTGTTTTTTGGAGATTTCTTCTTCTTGCTCACGGGTGCCGTTCCACGGCGTGCTCAACCAGCCTGGTAGGTCCTGTGACCAGTGCTGGTCGAAACTATTCATGTCGTGGCACTCGATGATGTTGGAGTCGCGGAGCTCTGTGGCACGAGACAGAAGGTTGCTGTGAATTTCGCCTAGGATATCGGTCGCGTTGCGAATGAAGTCCTCCTTGGGGACAAATTCTTTTTCGTTAGGTGTTTTGTCGCGCCGTTGCAGACAGACTTTGCCGCCTTCAAGATCACGTGGGCCGATTTCGATCCGGATGGGCACACCTTTTTTCACCCACTCCCATTTTTTGACGCCGCCGCCGATGTCTCGGGCGTCGACGTGAACTCGCAGTGGTTGACCGCCGTATGATTTCTCACGGCGTAGCACTTCGGCCAGTGCTTGGCAGGCGTCGATGATGGCGTCGCGGGTGTCTTCTTTGGGGGTCACCGGAACAATGACGATCTGTTGGGTGGCCACACGAGGAGGCAGAATTAGCCCGTCATCGTCAGAGTGAGCCATGATCAGCGTGCCGATCAAGCGAGTAGAAACACCCCATGAGGTTGTATGCGCGTGCTGTTGCGTGCCGTCTCTTCCGGTGAAACTGATGTCCTGAGCCTTGGAGAAATTTTGTCCTAAGTAGTGGGAGGTTCCGGCTTGGATCGCTTTTTTATCCTGCACCATGGCCTCGACTGTTAGGGTCATGTCGGCACCAGGGAAACGCTCGGCCTCAGTTTTCTCACCTGCGATTACAGGGATGGCGAGGTGGTCGCGAAGGAACTCTTCGTAAAGCCGGTGAATGGTCCGAGTTTCCTCGATGGCTTCTTCTTCTGTTTCGTGAGCGGTGTGGCCCTCTTGCCATAGGAACTCTGCGGTGCGGAGAAAGAGACGGGGGCGCATTTCCCATCGCATCACATTCGCCCACTGGTTAATCAGCAGTGGGAGGTCACGGTAGGATTCGATCCAGCGTGAGAATGCAGCACCGATGATCGTTTCTGATGTCGGACGTATGACGTAAGGCTCGGCCAGTTTGCCGGTGGGGATCATTTTGACCGATCCGTCCTCCTGCTTTTCAGTCTCTAACCGGTGATGGGTGACCACGGCACACTCGGTGGCAAAACCTTCGGCATGACCAGCTTCCTTTTCCAGATAGGAAAGGGGGATCAGAAGGGGGAAATAGGCATTTTGGTGTCCAGTCGCCTTAAAACGTGCGTCGAGTTGCTGTTGGATTAGCTCCCAGATGCCATAGCCCCATGGCTTGATGACCATGCAGCCACGGGTTTCTGAGTTCTCGGCGAGATCCGCTGCACGCACGACCTGCTGATACCACTCGGGGAAATCTGCGTCACGGGTCGGTTGGATGGCGGTTTTGTTTTTAGCTGATTGTTTGGGTGATTGCGGCTTGGCCATGTCGGTGATAGAAAAACCATAGCAAGTGGAAATTCACAAGCGCGATGTGCGTGATGCTGCTAATCTGTTCAGGATAGGCATGCTGGAGGAGGTGAGGGGGTGAGCGATTTCCTACCCCATGAATTCACAATGGATACACGAAAAAAAATCATGAATCTTTCACCCTTTATTCTGGCCAAACCACAGTTGCGTTTCATAGCCTAATCAAAAGCCAGATCATTATGAAACATTCCAAACGTAACTATTTGTTTTCCGCCCTTGTGTTAGGTGTCATGTCCATGGCCAGCCCACTGATGGCTCAGGCCGGAAAGGTCTCCCTGGAAAAGCCTTCTTTCGACGACCTTCCATCTCCTGACGTCGGCGGCAATACCAACAAGAAAAATTTCAAGCCGAAGGACTGGCTCGAAGTTGAGGTGAAGTTCAAAATCGAGATGCCACGTAACTACAAGCCCGAGTTCGTGGATCGTGTCACCGTCAAGTGGTACGTTGCCTTCGATGACCCATCCGGAGGACGCAAGCCTGTATACATCGAAAAAGAAATCAACCACGTCAACGTGCCAGTGGGCGAAGACGTTTACAGTTCGGTTTATCTGTCACCAGCCGCTGTCAAGCGAATCAGCGGTCGTGATAACGCCGGCAAGCGCATCGTCAAATCTGTAGGTGGTGAAATCCTGATTAACGGACAAGCTGCAGTGGATAAGACAGGTCTGTTCTCCTCGACTGCTGCTCCCGGATGGTGGACCCAGCTCTCCCGTTACGACAAAATTCCTCTGCGCAACAAAAACGAAACCCCGTTCAAGTTCCTATGGTGGGATCGCTACGCAGAGATCGAGGAGCGCCGATAATTAATACCTCATCGCTAACTCAAAAATACCCCCTTCTTCTTTTACTAAACACAAATTTTTCATAACCAGCATATAACATGGCAGAAGCACAGGCTACCGTTGCACTGAATATAGGATCTCAGCGCATCTCCATGGGGGTATTCGAGCCCTCGAAAAACGGGGGACTCATCCTCAAGAAATACGACTCATCATCCATTCTAGCAGATCCGGCCGCCGAAATGGCGCGCCTTCCGCAGATCCGGGTGGCAGTCTCGGAGTTGGCAGAAAAGCTCAAAATCGGCAAACAGAAGTTGCGTTACGCTATTTCGGGTCAGTCGGTTTTCACGCGTTTCATCAAACTTCCTCCGATCGAAGACGATAACATCGAGCAGCTGGTCGCTTTCGAAGCCCAGCAGCACGTGCCGTTTCCTATCGATGAAGTAATCTGGGACTGGCAGTTGCTGGAAAGTGGTTCAGGTGAGAAAGAGGTGGCCTTGGTGGCGATCAAGGGCGATGCCCTTAACGACATGAATGATGTCGTGCTCGAAGCCGGTCTCGGAACTGCTGAGGTCGATGCCTCTCCGATGGCTCTTTATAATGCACTCCGCTATAACTATCCTGAACTGGAGGAAACCACTCTGCTGATCGATATTGGTGCGAAGACTTGTAACCTGATCTATCTTGAAGGAAATCGTATGTTCACCCGCAGTGTGGCTGTAGGTGGTGCATCGATCACCACCGCGATTGCCAAGGAATACGGTGTTAGCTTCTCTGAAGCCGAATCACAGAAATGCTCTAACGGCATGGTGGCTCTTAATACAGCACACACCTCGCAGTTGGATGAGCCAACCGCCGCTCTGGCCACCGTCATCCGCAATGCTCTCAGCAAGCTTCCTGCTGAAATCGCTCGGACCACAAACTACTTCCGCAGTCAACACGGCGGCTCCGCGCCTAAGCTAGTTCTTCTAGCAGGTGGTGGTTCAAACCTTCCACACCTCGCTGACTTCTTCCAAGAGAAACTCCGTCTTCCGGTTGAGTTCTTCAACCCGCTGAAGCGTGTTTCCGTGGGCAAGGGGGTCGACGTCGATCAAGTTGCTGCCCAGGCTCACCAGCTGGGTGAGTTGGTTGGTCTTGCTCTTCGTGGCATCGGCAAGGCATCTCTGGAGATTGATCTTGTGCCTGATGTTGTTTCACGCGAACGCGACATCGAGCGCCGCAAGCCAAAGTTGATCGGCGCAGCTGCTCTGCTTCTGTTAGGCCTCGGAGCTTGGGCTGGTTTCAATGTCTGGAAAAACAGTCGCATGGGTGCAGAACAAGAAGACCTGCAAGCCAAGGTCGACGGGCTGGAACAGTTTTCCCGGCCGCTCAAAGGGGTCGCCAAGAGGGAAGAGCGCTTTGATGCGCTTAGCGCTCAATTAGTCAATGCTCAACAGGCTCGCGTGCTCTGGGTTGATATTTTGGATGACCTGGCTCATCACTTCACCAGCGATACCGTTTGGCTGGTCGATTTCGATCCAGTAGTTGGTTACATGCCCAATGCTGGCGGTGAATCTGCCGTGGATGTTGCCCAGTCAGTGATTGTCAGTGACTTCGCGCAAGCCTCTTACGGATCGTCTGCATTAAACAAAATTAAAGTGGCAGCACCTGCGCCTGTTAAGGGCAAAGGTAAACGCCCGTCTGCTCAAGAGCCCGCCACCCCAATGGTAAACGCCATTCGCATCAAAGGTTTCTGGCGTGGTAATGCTGGATTTAGAGATGTATTCAAGTTGATCGACCGCCTGCGGGTGGACTCGCAATACTTCGACGTCCAAGCCACTGAGAAGTTAGGTATGTCATTACCCACCGAGCTTAGCGAAGGCAGTTACGCAGCGCCTTTCGAAGTCACTCTCATGTTGAAAGAGCCTATCCCAGCTCCAACCGAAGGTAGAAGCACCCGCTAATCGAAACCATTTCGGCAGCTTGGCCATTTGGCTGGGTTGCCACACACTTTTAATCAAACACACTACTTAGAATATCACACGACCATGAGTTGGATTCAGGAAAATAAATTTGTTGCCGGGCTGATCGGCGTCACTGCCGTTGTTGGCGGGGGCATTCTCTTCTTTGGCAGTTCCCAAGGGGGCGCCTACGACGAGAAGATGGAGAAATACGAGCAGCTCAAGGGGCAATACGCATCCTTGGAAAAATCAAAGCCCTACCCTAACACAGCGAACCGCAGAGCTCGCGAAGAGGGGGTGGCTAAATACCGCAATACCATCGAAGACGTTCGGGAAACTCTGGATTCGTATCGTCCAGAGGAGCTGACAAAGCTAAGCCCTGAGCAGTTCAATGACGAGCGGGTGAAGGTGACTAACAGTCTTCGCAAAGCCTTTGAAGAGGCCGAGACAACACTTCCTGAGAACTGCGACTTTGGATTTGAAAGATACTCCAGTGCTACAGCCAAGTCTGCAGCCACACCCGAGCTGAAATACCAGCTTGATGCTACCGAATGGTTGTTGGGTCAGCTTGCGGCTCTCAAGCCTGCAGCCATCCTTAATATCAATCGCACAACGCTGCCTGTTGAAACAGGTGCTGTTGCACCTCCTCCAACGACTCGCAAGGGACGGCCAAATCGCAATAATAAAGCAGCTCAAGACGATGGCGAAAAACCCTATCAGCTGATGCCTATGGAGTTATCCTTCACCGCTGATGAGTCTGCTGTGAGAGATTTTCTCAAGGAGATGGTGAATTCCAAAGAATACTACTATGCCATTCGTGCCGTAAGGGTTCGCAATGAGAAACAAACCGCACCCACTGAGAAGGATGCTAATTTCCCAGCTCCTGTGGGCGCTGGTCCTGGTGCCGCTCCTGATCCGTTCGGAGGTTTTCCTGGCCTAGAAGATGACACCACTAGCGAAGGTGAAGGTGAGGGAGCCGCCACTCCAGATGATGGAGGTGCTGTTGTTCCTGCTCCTGCCGCTGAAGTTAAACCTGGCGAGCGCATCCTCAAGCAAGTGCTTGGTAGCGAGAAGCTGCACGTTCACATCGTCTTCGACGTGGTTCTTCTCAAGCCGAGTGCTGAAAAAGCCGAAGCTGACGCCCAGCAGTAATTTCTCACTAACACACCAATTTTCACTTTTACCTAATCACTATCATATATGTCTTGGATATCAGAAAACTACGACAAAGTTGCCCTCGGTGGAGCTGCAGTTGTCGCGCTGGCCTTTGGAGCTGTCATTTTCAGTAACAAGGGGGCGATCGACGAAGCTGTCGGCGTCAACCCAGTTACTCCGAATAACGATGTTACCGTGCCTGGCTTCGCAGCCATTGAGGCAACTCAAACCTCGCTTTCCGAGGAGCACATCATCACCCAGTATGATCTGGATGGTCGCAAAGTGAACTTGCTCACTGGCGTGGCTCTTTTTGCTAAAAAAGATGACGCGAAGAATCCTGTGGACCTGCTCAAGAGCCCACCTGTTCACGATGGTATTCCTAACACATGGTGGCTGGAATACGGTATCGATCCCGGATTCAGTGATTCTCCAGAACAGGATCCCGATAAAGACGGATTCACCAACCGTGAGGAATACACCGCGGGAACCAACCCGAAGGATTTTAAAATTCATCCTGACCCTGTAACCAAGTTGACTGTGAAGGATGTAAAAACCACGCAGGTTCACGTTCGTCCACAAGACTTTGGTGGCGGTCAATTTAACTTTAGGCTTCAAACCAAGGCCGGTGTTCGTGTCAACAAGATGGGGCCAAACCCAATCAAGGCGGGCGAAGATATTGTCTTTGAAGATGATTTGATGAAGAATCGTTTCAAGTTCCTCGGAGTCGAGGAGGAAGAGGTTCGCAAAAATGGCATCGCCCAAGTGGAGCGCTACTGGTTGTTAGAGGATAAGCAGCCTAACAAACTCGGTAAAAAATATAAGGTCGATCGCCAAGGCAACCCAGGCATCCTCGATAGCACAGTTGAGTTCACGCTCAATGCCTTGGGGCAAGGAGCCAGCCCGTTCAAAGTGAAGGAAAATACACGCTTCTCACTGCCATTTAATGAAAATGCCACTGAGAAACCTTACCTCTTGAAGAAGGTCGATCTCGACGCCCAGAACGTAGAAATCGAATACACCGATAAAGAAGGGAACACAAAATCCCTGCTGCTTAACATTCCCAAGTAACCGCCGCATGAGTCAGCCGGTCATGAGACTCGGGATGACAATTGCAACTGATTGAAAATAATCTGAAAAAAACGCTTCACAAACCCCTCCTTAAACGCCAGAAACTACACATCTATTATGGAAACCACACCTACGCACCAACCTACACACGCCTCTCTCCATGGGGCGAATAGTGATCGTGGCCTCTTCACGGGGCGTCACGTCAGTCGCAAAGCGGCTGTTCTCATGGCTGTTGCTGCCGCTATGCCTGCTACGATTAACGTAGTGCACGCACAGTCCAGCATCGCATCCAAGGAAATCGCTCGTCGCGCCCAACTTGTTCAAGAGGCCGATAAAGCAGTCATCCTCGGTCGTGCGGCATATGCCAAGCAAGACTACGAAGAAGCCGTCAAGCAGTACCAACTTGCTGTGAACATGCTTCCTCCCGGTCCAGCCCTGGCTGATCGCCGCAACTCCTACACGGGTCACCTCGGTGATGCTTCAGTAGCACTTGCACAGAAATACCGCCGCGTAGGTAAATATCAAGAGGCTCGCACCATGCTTGAAGGTGTTCTGGTCAAGGACCCTACCAATTTCGCAGCCAAGAAGCAGCTTGAGTATTTGGATGATCCTATCCGCACCAACCCTGCTCTCGACTACCAGCACACCCAGAACGTTGATCGCGTTCGTAAGTTCCTCTACATGGGTGAAGGTTACTACAACCTCGGTAAATACGACGAAGCCGAAAACGAATTCAAGAAGGTTCTTCAGGTTGATAAATACAACACAGCCGCTCGCCGCTGGCTTGAGCGCATCGCAGCGACCAAGTCCGACTACTACCGTTCTGCCTACGATCACACCCGCGCCCAGCTTCTTTCAGAGGTCGACCGCGCATGGGAAATGGCCGTGCCGCCTGAACTTCCAGTCGTTAACCCTGGTGAAACTCAGCCTACTGAAGCTTACGGTGTGCAATACATCCAGCAGAAGCTGAACAACATCATCATCCCACTGGTTGACTTTGATAACACCACTGTGGAAGAAGCTCTCGATTTCCTTCGCCTCCGTGCCCGTGAAATCGACACCGAGCCAGATGAGTCCAAAAAAGGTCTCAACTTCATTATCCGCAAGCCACGCACCGACGGTGCCGCTCCTGCAGGTGGAGAAGCCGATCTTGCCGCTGACGCAGGTGCAGCCGTTGGAAACCCAGGAACACTCCGCATTAAGGAACTGAAGCTTCGCAACGTGCCACTTGGCACCGTGCTCCAGTATATCTGTGATGCTACTCGTCTTCGTTACAAGCTGGACGAGCACTCAGTAGTGCTTCTTCCTCTCGACGCACTTGAGGTCACCGATCTCTACACCCGCACATTCGTGGTTCCACCAGACTTCATTGCCAAGCTTTCCGAAGGCAAAGAAGGTGATGACGGTGGTTCTGACGATCCGTTCGGCGGTGGTGGTGATGCTGGTGCAGACACCCTCAAAGCCCGTGCCGGTGCCAAGGAGTTGCTTCTTCGCAATGGAGTCAGCTTCCCTGACAAAGCATTTGCTAATTACATCGCGGCTACTTCCACTTTGGTTGTGCACAACACCCTCGGTAACCTCGATATCATCGAGCAGATCATCGAAGCTCTTCGTAAAGGTGGTCCCCGTCAGGTGCGCATCATGACCAAGTTCATCGAAGTTTCTCAAGAGAACAGCGATGAACTCGGGTTCGACTGGATTATTTCCCCAGTCGGTCTCCGCGGTAACAGCTCCTTCATCGGAGGTGGTACTGTAGGTAACGGTGCAGCTCGCACAGGTGCTGACTTCGTTAGCCCGGTGAACTTCACAACCATCCCTGGTATTCCTGCAGGTTCTACCCAGAATGTTTCCAATACCGCGACCGCCGGTCTTCGTAGTGGTGACTTTGCCACCACACGTAACAGCATTGACGCTATTCTGAATAACCCGAACCGCACAGCCCAGTCTGGTAGTGTTGCTCCTGGTATTCTCTCCTTCACCGGTCTGTTCACAGACGGTCAGGTGCAGATGATCATGCGTGGTCTTGCCCAGAAGAAGGGCACTGACATTATGACAGCTCCTAGTGTTCTTGCCCGAAGCGGTGAGAAAGCTACCATTGAGGTCATTCGCGAGTTTATCTACCCAACAGAATACGAACCACCAGAACTTCCCAACAGTGTTGGCACCGGCGGTGGACTCGGTGGTGGTGGCGGCATCTCTGGCGGCTCCATCTTCCCGGTAACTCCTGCTACACCTACTGCGTTCGAAACACGTAACACTGGTGTGACACTTGAGATCGAACCTACTATTGGTGAAAATAACTA
Source organism: Oceaniferula spumae (assembly GCF_042849255.1). Lineage (GTDB taxonomy): Bacteria > Verrucomicrobiota > Verrucomicrobiia > Verrucomicrobiales > Akkermansiaceae > Oceaniferula > Oceaniferula spumae. Next base: position 1,148,809 of record NZ_AP026866.1, on the reverse strand, counting down.
CACCATCGACCTCCGCTTTGCTCCTGAGCTGGTTGAGTTCGAAGGATTCATCAACTACGGTAGCCCGATTCAGAGCCCCGCATCCGATGCTCTGGGTAACCCGATCCAAATCACCATCACAGAAAACCGCATTGAAATGCCGGTCTTCTCAACCCGCCGTGTGACTACCGCGCTTACCATCTATGATGGCTACACCGTGGCAGTTGGTGGATTGATGCGTGAAGATGTTCAAAACGTCCAGGACAAGGTGCCAATTCTCGGTGACCTGCCAATCATCGGCCGTCTTTTCCAGACTAAGGCTGAAAACCACATCAAGAGTAACCTGATCATCTTCGTGACGGCTCAGATCATTGATGCGGCTGGTGCTCCTATCAACAACTCAAGTGGCTCGCTCCCTGCGGCAGCTTCCTCAGCTGTTGGACCAGGAGTTCCTGCTGGTGATGGCTCACAGCTTCTGCCAACCGGCGGCTAAGCTGATAGTCCAGAACTCTTACAAGCCCTGATCGTGGTAACGCGGTCAGGGTTTTTCTTTGTTTGGTGGTGATTCTAGCGGATGTATTGTTTCTTCTCGGCTTGCCCAACTCCGTGCCATGTTCTAGCCTTGTTAGGAATCTCGTTGATGGAAATTGGCATCGACACGAATCATGAACAACGATTTGCAAATCATTGGGCTTACCGGCGGAATTGCGACGGGGAAGTCGACCTGTGCACGGACTCTGCAAGAACTCTTGCCGGAGACGGTGCTTTTTGATGCGGATGCCAGTGTGCGGTCTCTCTATGAAAATAACGCCGTTCTTGATGAAATCGGTAGTTATTTTGGAAGCGGCGCGCTGTTACCCGGCGGTGGTGTGGACAAGGCATTTCTTCGTGAGAGAGCTTTTTCAAATCCCGAAGATAAAGAGTTCCTCGAGCAGGTTTTTCACCCGCGGGTGCGCGAGGAATGTCTTGCATTATTGCTGCAAACCTCTAGGAAAGGGGTGTCTCGCCTGTTTGTTGCGGATGTCCCTCTCCTGTTTGAGAACGGATTTGATTTTGGTCAGTCGGCCAATTTGTTGGTAGCCACCAGCAGAAAAACCCAAGTCGACAGACTCATTGAACGTAACAAATGGGATGATGGCACGGTGCAAGCTGTGCTCTCCTCTCAGATGCCTATCGAGGCCAAACATGGTTTGGCAGATGTGGTGATCTGGAATGAAGGGCCTGTGGATATTCTCCGCAGTCAGTGTCGCCGATTTATCCAATCACGCAATATCAGTATCTAACTAGACGCCCTACCCATAGTCTTTCAATCCCAGGCCTGCATCGCAGAAGCGAGTGCGGAACCCATTTACTGAACGACTGAGACTCTATACTACAAAATCATTTTCCCAATGAACGACGACAAAGAAATCAACGAAGAGGCTAACGAAGCCAGCACCGAAAGCACCGGAGAGTCCGCGGCTGAGAAATCCTCGACACCAGTCGAAGAATCTTCAGCCAAGTCTTCCGGCGAGGGTGGTGAGAAAGATGAAAAAGAGGCTGCCAAAAGTCCTGCCGCTGTTCTTCCGGATCTTCCCAAGTTGATTAACATCAATGAATTGCGTGAGAGGCCACTTTCTGAAATTTATTCGATGTTAGAGGCTCTACCAGTGCGCATTCCGGCTACGGCTTCCAAAAGTCAGTTGATTTTTGAATTGGTATCCTTCTACGGACGCGAAGGAGTTGAACTGGAAGGAGAGGGGATCCTTGAGCAAGCTAAAGATAACTATGCGATGCTGCGTGACCCGGTTAAAAGCTTCAAAACTTCACCCGATGATTTGTATGTAAACGGAAACTTAATTCGTGATCACGGTCTTGTTGTCGGACAGAAGGTCAAGGTGCGTTTGCGTGCTCCAAAAGGACGCGATAAATATATTTCTGTTAGTGAGGTTGTCGAAGTGGAAGGAATGCCTGTGGATGAATACAATAAGCCCAAAGCTTTTGATCAGCTCACGGCGATGTTCCCCGACCACCGGATCATCCTTGAGAACCAGGAAACAGGAATGACCCCAAGGGTGTTAGATCTTGTAGCTCCGCTTGGAAAAGGCCAGCGTGGGCTGATTGTGGCTCCTCCTCGTGGTGGTAAAACAATCGTCTTGAAGCAAATTGCCCGGTCGATTCAGCTCAATCACCCAGAGGTGGAGTTAATTATTCTGCTGCTGGATGAGCGACCCGAGGAGGTGACTGATTTCGAGGAAACCGTCGACGCTGAAGTGTTCAGCTCAACCTTCGATGAGCCTGCCAAGCGTCATGCCCAAGTTTCGGATTTGGTCATGGAGCGGGCCAAGCGACTTGTCGAACTGGGCAAAGATGTCGTGCTATTGCTGGATAGTTTGACCCGTCTCGCCCGTGGACACAATACTGCCCAGCGAGGTGGACCCATCGGTTCAGGCGGGCTTAGTCCTGCTGCGTTGCAACAGAGTCGGAAATTTTTCGGTGCTGCTCGGAACTGTGAAGAAGGGGGGAGTCTGACGATTCTGGCCACTGCGTTGATTGAGACCGAAAGCAAAATGGATGAGGTCATTTTCGAGGAGTTTAAGGGCACCGGTAACATGGAGGTTCGCCTCGATCGTGAACTGGCTGAACAACGCATTTATCCCGCGATTCACATTCCTCAGAGTGGAACTCGGAACGATGACAGGCTCTATCATCCGGACGAGATGGCCAAGGTGTTGGAAATCCGCCGCCAACTAGCGTCTCTTCCCATCGGTGAGGCTATTGAGACCTTACTTAAAAACCTGTCAAAAACTGGTACAAATGCTGAATTACTGTTGAGTGGTTTAACAATTGGCCGATAATATATTGCCGTCCTGCGTCATGCATGTAAGCTTGTTCCATAAGCTGGTTTGCAGAGCGACTTCAGATAGCCTGAAAAAGGTCCCATGTTGGGCTTTTCTTCTTGATCTGAGGTAGCCATAGCGTAAATACCAGTAATCACATACCTACCTACGATGATTAAACCTATACTCTTAGCTTCCGCGTTAGTGCTGCCGTCCGTTTGTCAGGCGCAATTGGATTTCCGTTTCACAAGCCGAAAGGCAGGTGATCAAGTCGGACCTAAAGTGGTTAATTACAACGGCGGAATACTCCGCATTGATGTATCTGATGGTAGTTTCCAGATCGCACCTTGTGTATTCAATAACACAACGCGTGTCGACGGTGCTCCATTCTTTCCCAGCCAGATGCCTCCTTGTCCACTTGGAACCACCGGGGCGGTTTTGTTCGGTGACGTAGACCAAGATGGTATTCCGGACAACGGAGCATTCTTCTCCCTGCCCAGTCCGCCAGTTCAGGCGTCCGTTATTGCCCCCCAGTTACAAGGTTTGGTTTCAGTCGTCAGTGCACCTCCTTCAAGGTTCCCTCGCCCGGGTATCCTTCCAGTAACAGTAGGTGGAGCCGTCATTTGGTATGATGTTCTTACTGGAGTTAATCAAAGGGAGTACAGCATCGCAGGTTACGCACATCAGCAAACATTTGCTGCCACATCATCAGGTCGGGTGGCTCATGATGAAACCGTGGTTACTGGAACGTATAAGTTCGGTCTTCCAGGTCTTCTCAGCTCAGCTGCGCCTCCTGGCACTCCCAACCCTCAGGTTGTTCTCAACTTCACCAAGCTGCCCATGCCTGAGTCATGGCCTGGTCTTTCTCAGTCTCCGCTGAAGAGTGGTTTCAGATTCACCAACGATAATCAGTGGTCCGCAGATGGATTTATTGAATTCGATCCTCGTGTGTTCAATGACATTACATGGCAGGGCATCGATACAACCAACACTTTCGTTGGAGCCGACACCCTGAGATTGTGGATTCGTGACGTGCCTCATGACTCTCCATTTGATGTGCCGGGTCTCTTCGATCTTGATGTGAGCTTCCCTCTCAGTGGTTCACCATTTATTCTTCCTGACCCAACAGTTGGTCTATATAGATTGCCTACATTCTTCTACACTCCAGGGGATGAGGGGACACTTTACCTTCGCTTGGATCGTAACTTCTCTTCGACTGTTGTTACCCGTGACGCATCAACTCGCGTTTGGACCACAAGAATCCGTTTCATCGACACCTACAGTGGATTCGCTCTTCTGGGCTTCCCAAGCGGAACTCCAGCCAACCAGCGTGCTGCTTCGTTTGATTTCGATGGCGACGGTTTCAGCAACCTCATTGAGTTCGCTATGTCCAGTGATCCTCTGGATGCTGGTTCCATTCCAATGTCTACACCTGGCGACATCGGTGGAACACCAGGTGTCTTCACTGTCAACTCTCTTGCTACAGGTGAGTGCCAAGTCTCTATCACGAAGCGCCCTAACGTCGGTGGTGGCCTGTCCTATTTCATCGAGCACTCCGAAGACTTGGTAAACTGGACTCGCATTCCTTCCGGTGGCAATGCCAACTGGACTGAAGATGTGAACGATGCCACTCAGCTGATGATCACCAGTGTTGCTCCAATCACATCTCCTACAGTTCCAGGTGGTCCTCCAGCGTGCTACTTCCGCGTCGCAGTGCGGGTGAACCGCTAGACTGTAGCAAATTTAATTACTTTCCGGGCGGCAAATGCAAATTTGCCGCCCGTTTTGTTTTTTGATATTTCGCTTTTTTATCGAGGCTGTTCAATCCATGTTCGCTGTGGATGATCAGTAATAAAGAGGACCTCAGGGCTTTCCTGGCTAAACGTTCGGATGGAGTAGGAGGGCGAGTTTGCGCCGTAGACACCGAGGCGGACAGCTTGCATAGATATAGCGAGAGTTTGTGTCTCGTGCAGTTCAGTGATGGTACGGACCACGTGCTTATCGACCCTTTGGCGATTGATGATCTCTCAGACCTTAAGACCTACTTGGAGACGTCCACTTGCTGGATGCATGGTGCGGATTACGATATGCACATGCTCAAACAGAATCTGGGCATGATCCCACCGACTGTGTTCGACACTCAAATCGGCGCGCGTTTGTTAGGTGTTAGGAAATTTGGATATGGAAATCTTGTGGAGCACTACATGGGGGTAGAGCTCGAGAAAACCTCTCAAAAGGCTGACTGGGCAAAACGCCCGCTAACCCCGGTTATGGAAGAGTATGCTTTGAACGATGTGGTCTACCTACTTCCCATGGCGGACATGATTGTTACCCAACTCAAAGAAAAAGGACGCTACGAATGGTTTGAGGAAAGTTGTGTGGCCGCGAGAGATAAGGCGCTCGAACGAAAACAGGAAAAAGAAGATCGTTGGAGAATCAAAGGCAGCGGGAAATTGGAACCTCGAGGACTCAACTACCTGCGTGCACTATGGCAGTGGCGGGATAGTGAGGCTGAAAGCTGGGACCGACCACCTTTTATGGTTGCTGGTAATAAGCAGTTGTTGGACTGGGTGGCATGTCTCTTGGATGGCAAGAAACCAGCCATGCCGCGACACTATCGCTCGAATCGCGTGAAAAACTTTGATATGGCACTGGCTGATGCAGAGCTTGTTTCAGTCGAAGACATGCCACAGCGCATCCGAGGCAAACGGCGCCGTAAAGATCCCGAGTTTGAATCACGCCTCGACGCACTTATGGCCAAGCGCGATGAAATCGCTGCCGAACTGGACATCGATAGCTCGCTGATCGCGGCCAGAGCCGCCTTGGAAGCAATCGCTGGAGGCCATGATGGAGCTGAGCAGCAATTGTTGTCGTGGCAGCGGAATCTGCTTGGCATTTAATCAGTCAGCAGCTTGCATGGCGTGGTTCTCTATTGCATCCTCCCCATGTCCCTTCCTCAAGCACACTCTACCCCTCCTTCTTCAGATAAAAAGCTCTTGAGATTCGGCTGCCCCGCTTGCGGAGTGCGGCTTGTCGTCGACCAGGCGATCGCTGGAACGGAGGGCCCATGTCCATCCTGTGGTGCCAGAATTATCGCTCCACCACTGGAGGCGGCTCGTGACCTGGTAAACAAGCAGGCAGCGCCGCTCGCGGTCAAACCAAGACAAGCTGGTGGTCTGGCGACATCGGACATGACTAATAGAAATGCGGATGCGGCATCCAGTTCTACCTCCGCGCCTACCGAGTCAGGATACACCCCTTCAAGACGTCGCTCTGTATCGCCATCGACGGTAATATCTGAAAAACATCGCGAGCAGAGTAATACGGTCATTTTTTTCAAAATCATAGCCGCTGTTTTGGTGGTGTTGCTGATCGTAGCTGCGGTCTATTTGACCTTAAAACAGGGGAGTTAAAGTTACTATTTCCGCTAGGAATATACCTTGGAAAATTAGCCGACACACGGGTGTGGTGTTGGATTGAAAAAAAGCCTCAAAAAAGGCGAAAGAAACTTGTTTCCTAGAGCGAAATTTCAGACATTTGGCGCGTCTATGACCGATACGCCAAACGAGCCTGAACTAGGGCCAGAAAACGATCCTGATGATGCCAATACCAACGTCTCTGATGCCCAAGAATATGGCGCATCCCAGATCGATAAATTAGAAGGTCTTGAAGCCGTCCGGAAGCGCCCCGGAATGTATATCGGCGATCCTGATGTGCGGGGTTTACACCACTGTGTGTTCGAGGTTTTGGATAACTCCATCGATGAACACCTCGCAGGTCACTGTAAGAAAATCAGCATCTCACTGCATGTGGACGGCTCATGTTCCATTGCGGACGATGGTCGGGGTATTCCCGTCGAGATGCACCCGAAGTTCGGAATCCCAGCTGTTGAACTGGTTCTGACAAGTCTGCACGCAGGTGGTAAATTCGGGCAAGGTGCTTACAAATACTCCGGCGGCCTGCACGGTGTCGGTGCCAAGTGTGTGAACGCCCTGTCGGACTGGTTCAAAGCTGAAGTGAGCAGGGATGGTAAAGTCCACTCGATCACCTTTGAGCGCGGTAAGACAACCAAGCCTCTGGAGGTCGTCGGTGAAGTGGATAAAAACCACACCGGCACCACTATTACGTTCTTCCCGGACGCCACCATTTTTGTTGATACCATCGAGTTCGAGTTTGCCCGTCTCTCCACCCGCCTGCGCGAACTGGCATTCCTTAACCCCGGCCTGATCATTGAACTTGAGGACGAACGTCCGGAAAGCGCTAAGAAGGAGCGTTTTTATTATGCCAAAGGCATCGAGGAATTTGTCGCCCAGCTGGGCGAAAACAAAACCTTGGTTCACCCTGATCCAGTTATCATCAAGGGGAAACGCAAAATCGAAATTGATTACGATGGCAAGATCGCCAAGGACGATGTCTTCGCCGATATCGTTTTCCAATACAACGATAGCTATCAGGACAACATCCTCTGTTTCGCCAACTCCATTCCGAACGCCGACGGGGGAACCCACCTGACTGGCTTCCGTGGCGCTCTAACAAGATCGATCAACCAGTATGCCAAGGTTAACAAGATCCTGAAGGATAAAGACCCAGCTCTCTCTGGTGATGATGTGCGCGAAGGCATTATCTGCGTGCTCAGCGTCAAGATGCCGAACCCACGATTCAGCTCACAGACCAAGGATAAGCTGGTCAACGCCGAAATCGAAGGTGTCGTCAGCTCCATCGTTTACGAAGGCCTGCAAGCCTACTTCGATGAAAATCCGAACCTCGCCAAGACAATCATCGATAAGGCGGTCAACGCTGCCCGTGCTCGAGAAGCAGCACGCAAGGCGCGGGAAACCGTGCGCAAGTCCGTGCTCTCCGGCGGTGGACTGCCCGGAAAACTCGCAGACTGCTCGGAGCGCGACCCGGCTAAATCTGAAATCTATATTGTGGAAGGTGACTCCGCAGGTGGTTCCGCCAAGTCCGGGCGTAACCGTATCAACCAAGCGATCCTTCCGCTCCGTGGTAAAGTTATCAACGTGGAAAAAGCCCGGTTGCACAGAGCGCTGCAAAACAAGGAAATCCAGGCCATGATCACTGCCATTGGCGCAGGAATCGGGGAGGGGGACCAGGAAGGAGCCTTCGACATCGGAAAAGTCCGCTACCACAAGGTTGTGATCATGACCGATGCCGATATCGACGGAGCTCACATCCGAACCTTGCTGCTAACGTTCTTCTGCCGTCACATGCCGGAGTTGGTCAAAGCCGGGTATCTCTACATTGCGCAGCCGCCGCTCTACAAAGTGACCCGCAAAAAACGCGAGGAGTACATCGCCGATGACAATGCCCTGAACGAAATCCTCATCCGTCTCGGCTCCGAGGACGTGACTCTGAAAAAACACGGCTCAGATGAAACGGTCGACAGCGACTTACTCAAGAGTGTGTTAGACACCCTCGCTCAGCTCACACGTTTCACTCGCACACTGGCCGGACACGGTGGTGATTTCCGAGATCTGCTAGATCATCGTAAAGACGGTCACTTGCCCGAATTCATGGTGCGCCTCCGGATTGGTAACGAAGAGAACATCACTTACTTCGACACCGAAAAAGAGCTGCTAGCCTTCGCTCACGATAACCGTGACCTCGGACTTTTCGATGAAGTTCTCACCGAAGAAGAGGAGGCTGAATACAAGGAGAGATTCCAAGGTGTTCAGCGTCGCGCCGTGAAACGTGAACTCCATGAGTCCACGGCCATTGCCAAGATTCTCGCCCGCTTGAACGAGTTCGGAGTGCAGACCGATCCGTTTTTCTCCGATGACAAACCAATCTACGAACTCATTGAAGGCGACTCCGGTGATGCACCACTACCAGTCTTCAACCTCTTCGAAATTCTCGACAGAGTCTTGGAGATCGGTCGCCGAGGCATGCGAATCCAGCGATTCAAAGGACTGGGTGAGATGAATGCCAAGGAGCTTTACGCCACCACCATGGATCCAGCGACTCGGCAGTTCCTCCAAGTCCGTCTGGATGAAGAGAACGCCATCGAAGCCGACAAAATGTTCGACGTCCTCATGGGCGACATCGTCGAACCCCGTAAACGCTTTATCGAAGACAACGCCCTCAACGTGCAGAATCTGGACGTCTAATAAAGCCGTCATCTAAGACCTAGAAGTCCAATCCTATTTTCCAATGTCGAACGACAATATCAAATCAATCAACGTAGCCGACGAAATGTCGAAGTCCTTTTTGGACTACTCGATGTCAGTCATTATCTCCCGTGCATTACCGGATGCGCGTGACGGTCTCAAGCCGTCTCAGCGACGCATCCTCTACGCGATGCACAACGACCTCTCGCTTTCCCCCAGCAAGCCGCACCTCAAGAGTGCGCGTATTGTCGGTGACACCATGGGTAAATACCACCCACACGGTGACAGCGCCATTTATACGACTCTCGTTAACATGGCCCAGCCTTGGACGATGCGTGAAACGCTCATCGATGGACAGGGTAACTTCGGTTCGGTGGAAGGCGACGCCGCCGCTGCCATGCGATACACCGAGGCCCGCCTGACCCACTTGGGCTCTTCGATGATGACCGATCTTGAAAAAGAAACCGTCGATCTCCAGCCCACTTATGATGAGACTCGTAATGAGCCTGTTGTTCTCCCGGCCGCGATTCCTAACCTGTTAGTCAACGGCGGCACCGGTATCGCCGTGGGTATGGCGACCAACATTCCGGCGCACAACCTTGGCGAAGTCATCGACGGCACCTGCGCCCGTATTGACAATCCTCAGCTCACCATTGAGGAGCTGAAGCAGCATATCAAGGGGCCTGACTTCGCCGGTAAGTGCGAAATCCGCGGTTTCAAAGGTATCGACAGCTACTTCCACACCGGCCGCGGCAGCATCAAGATGCGAGGCACCATGGAAGTGGAGGAAAAAGCCTCCGGAGCATCTATCATCACCATCACCGATGTGCCACACGGCGTGAACCGCGCAGTTCTCCAGCAGCGCATCGCCGAGCTTGTGCGTGAGAAGATCCTCACCGACATCTCCGGAATGCGTGACTTGTCGGATGACCAGACTCGCATCGAGATTACTCTCAAGCGCGACGCCCGTCCGCAGGTGGTTGTGAACCAGCTTTTCAAACTCACCGCAATGGAAACCTCCTTCGGTGTGAACATGCTCGCCATTCATGAGCGCCGTCCCAAGCAGCTTTCCATCATGGATGCTCTGGACGCCTTTATCGAGCACCGCCGCGAGGTCATCATCCGCCGCACCCGTTTCTTGCTGAACAAGGCAGAGGACCGCGCTGAGAACTTGGAGGCATTCCTGTTAGCTCTGGGTCATCTCGACGACTTCATCAAAATCATCCGCGATTCCAAGAACCGCGATGAAGCCCGTGAGCGTCTGAAGGCCTACACCTTCCCAGTGAAAACCGCTGAGCAGTTAGGCATTCTCATCCGTGACCAGCCAAGTGTCGTCGGTGAGAAATACATTTTCACAGATCGCCAGGTCAACGCCATCCTCGAACTCCGTCTCTACCAGCTTACCGGCATGGAGCAGGACAAAGTGAAGGTGGAATACGATAACATCCTTGAGGAAATCAAAGACTACCTCGACATCCTCGCCAAGGAAGCCCGCGTGCTCGCGATCATCAAGGAGGAGCTGCTTGCGATCAAAGAAAAACACGCCACACCTCGCCGCTGCCCAATCCTGCCTGACGAAGGTGAAATCGCCATCGAGGATCTCATTGCCAACGACGGCATGATCGTCACTCTTTCCAATCGTGGTTATATCAAACGCACCGCTTCCGCCGAATACCGTGTCCAGGCACGTGGTGGCAAAGGTGTGCGAGGTATGGAAACTCGCAATGCTAACGACACCGAGGATGATGAACAAGATTTCGTCGAGCACCTGTTCTCAGCTCAGGCCCACGATTACCTGATGTTCTTCACTGACACCGGTCGGGTTTACGTTGAGCGTGTTTACGGAATCCCAGAAGGCTCTCGCGCCTCGAAAGGTCGTAGCATTAAAAACCTGCTCAACCTTCAGCCGGAAGAAAACATCGCCGCGACTCTGCGACTAGAACGCAAGACCGACGAGGAAGGGGAGGACATCACCTTCGGAGTTGAAAACGGCTTTGTGCTCTTTGCCACCCGCAATGGTAAGGTGAAGAAAACTTCCCTCAGCGATTTCCGCAACTACCGCAAAGACGGCATCATCGCCATCAAACTCGACGAAGGCAACGCCCTCATCGATGTGCGCCTGACCTCTGGCGGCGACGAAGCCATTCTTGTCACTCGCAAAGGTCTCAGTCTGCGCTTCAATGAAGAGCAAGCTCGCTCAATGGGCCGTGCCACCGCCGGTGTCCAGGGGATCAAACCTGTCGCCGATGACTACGTGGTCGGACTCGCACTGGTCGATGAAGGCGGAACCCTGTTAGTCGCCTCAGAAAACGGTATCGGAAAACGTTCACCATTCGCCGACTACCGCGCACAGACTCGTGGCGGCAAAGGTATTATCACCATGAAGTGCACGGAGAAAACCGGCGAAGTGGTAGGAGCCACCATGGTTTACCCCGATGACGAACTCATGCTGATGACCTCCTCAGGTCAATCGATCCGTATCCGCTGCGCCGATGTGCGCGAGGCTGGTCGGAATACCCAGGGCGTAAAACTCGTCACCCTCAAAGAAGGTGAGAAACTTCAGGACATCGCTCGCGTGGTCCCAGATGAGGCAAGCGACGAAGAAGAGGGCGAGGAAAACAGCGTCGATGCTGCTGACGAAGCAACAGAATCCACAGAAAAGCCAGAGGCAGATGATGCTCCGGAGGAAGAGGCGTAATCCATGTCCCAAATCGAGTTTGATCTAACAACAGAGCCGGAAGTTGAAGCTTCCCCCGCCCGAGAGTTTCTCGGTTGGGATGGTCCGCTGTTGGATTCAGTGACTCAATGGTTAGTTGGTCTCGGTGACGATCTGGCCAAGACCTTGGTCGTGGTTCCCACGACCAATAGTGGCCGACGACTACGGATGGTCTTGTCGACTTGTGGACAGGATGGTGGTGGTGTTCTTGCGCCACACGTAATGGCTCCCAATCGATTGTTCGAGGTTGATGGCGTGGCGTCACGTCAGGAATCACTATGGGCTTGGATACGCACGATTCAGAAGATCGACGTCGAAGAATTTCCCACCTTGTTACCTAACCATGAGCTTGGATCTACGAAAAGTTTCAGCTCGGCTCTCGCACTAGCACGTCAGATGATGACGCTTCGCGATCAACTCGCGGATGGGGACGCCTCGTTTCGCGATGCGGGATTTCAAAGTCAGGAAAAAGAACGTTGGCAGGAGCTTGAAAAGCTCGAGTCGGCGATGTTGCAAAATCTCGGCAAGTGGAAGCTAAGGGATTCTGTGCTGGCCAAGCGCGATAAAGCCAAAAACCCAGATCTCATCACTGGTGTCGAACGTGTGGTCGTGGCCTGTGTTCCCGATCCTACACCGTTGGCTCTCCGGGCATTGAAGTCATTTTTGCGAAGTGGCTTACCCGTCACCGTTTTAATCCATGCTCCAGAATCAGAAGCCTCGTGCTTTGATGATTGGGGGACTCCTGTGAAAGAAGTATGGCAGCAAAAGCTGATCGATTTTCCAGAATGGAAGGAGCGAATGCACGTGGTGGACTCTTCCACCGAAGCTGCACAGAAATGCGTTGAGATTCTAACAAATACAAAAACAGAATCTGACGCTCTGGCACTGGCTCTGTGTGATCCTAGTTTCGCACCAGCGCTGGAGAAGACATTCACGGAAGTGGATTGGCCGTTATTCGATCCAGAGGGCAGGGGACTTGCCGACTCCGGACTGATGCGTTTACTGCGTGTCATGCGGGAGCTGGCAGGTGACCAAGCCTCGTTTGAATCTTTGCAAGAATTTGTGCGGCTGCCTGGTGCCGATGATTTTCTACCGAAAGGCATTAGCCGGAATCGCGCCGCAAAGTTATTGGATGATCTTCAGCTCAAACACCTGCCCGAAACGGTGCGTGACGCGCTGGCACTCAGCAAGGACGATCAGGCCAAAGAAATCATCAACAGCATTGGTGAACATATTTCAAAACTAAGTAGCGGCACTAAGTCCGAAACCTTGCGTACATGGTTAGTGAAATGGTTAGAGCTGACCGATGACCGAACACTAGGCACTTCAGAGGCTGCTGAACCAAGACTGGCCGAAGTGTTGGATGCTCTTGACCGGCTTGAGTCCTTTGGGGAAACACCCACTGGCTCCGAAGTCTTTGAAATGATGGCTGAGAGCCTGCACTCGGCGAAAGCCAGTGCCAACCGCGACCAAACGGTGCTCGATCTTCAGGGGTGGTTGGAGATTTCCTACGATCCGGCGCCGCATTTGATTCTTGCTGGCATGCACGAGGAGTGCGTTCCTGATGGAACGGTGGACGATGTCTTTGTGCCCGATTCACTTAAGCAGAAGCTGGGATTGCGCGACTCTGATGGGCGATTTGCCCGCGATGCCTTTTTGCTCCATGCCGCCCTTCGGTCGCGCGACGCGTCGGGTAGAGTCGACGCGATTGTTTCCCGGTTCAACGACGCTGGTGAAGCGAGAAAACCATCAAGGTTACTCATGCGACAACGAGGGCAACAGCTTCCTTCTATCGTCCAGCACCTCTTTGCCGAATCGGAATCAACAGCTGCTAAAGGTGGTCCTTGGAAGCGTGATTGGATTCTTGATTTGCCCCAGGCCGAAAACCCATATCTGAAAGATCCACCTCGGAGAATCTCTCCGTCAGCTCTGGGCGACTATTTAAATTGTCCACTGCGATTCTATCTGAAGAGAATTCTTGGAATGAATCGTTATGATTCAGGTAAACGGGAGATGGATGCCATAGATTTTGGAAACCTTTGTCACGAGGTTCTGGAGGTCTTTGGCTCGGATGACGCGGTGAAGGACTCCGTCGATGAAGCAGAGATCCGCGAATACTTGTTCCAAACACTGGATGATCAGATCCAGAAAACCTATGGAACGAAACTCAGTCTTCCCCTCATGGTGCAGCAGGAAAGCGCCCGCGAGCGATTACGTGCCTTTGCTGGTAAACAGGCGGAAGACAGAGCGCTTGGCTGGCAGATTTTTGCCACTGAGTTTGCCGTCGGACGTGATCGGGTGGGAGAAGAAACTCTTGAATGGAAAATTGGAGGGCATCCATTGACTATGATCGTCGATCGCATCGACCGTCACGAAGACGGGAACAGCTGGCGAGTCTGGGACTATAAAACATCCGGTAAAGCCGCCAACCCCGAGGCCAAGCACCTTTCGAACTGGAATGCAGATGAAAATCGGCCTCTGTTAGGGGAGTTGTTGCCTCCCTCTGGTCGCAAGAAGACCGAGCGGCGCTGGTCCAATCTCCAACTGCCAATTTACGCTGCATTCGTTCAGGATCATTTTAAAACCAAGAACTTGCCACAAGTTGGATACATCAATCTCCCTCGCGCCGTTGGCGAGGTTGGTTTTACCGAGTGGGAAGAATTTGATCAGCAGATGCTGGATCATGCGCTCGCATGGGCATCGGCGGCGATTGATCGGATCAAGGCAGGAGAATTTCAACAAGCTGCCGTGCTCTCAGCTGGAGAACTTGAGTGGGATGATTTTTCTGAACTCGCACCTGATGGATTGGCAGCAGCATTTGGCATTTGAAACCCGCTAGGAATAACGCATCATATAGAAAATGGCAACGCATCCACAAAACTCCCAAAACCATGACCCACACGAGATCGAAGGGGTGAAAAACCGTCGATCCAAAGCAGCATCATTTCCATGGATACGAGTCTCATTTTTCATACTCGTCTGTGGTTTGGTGATTATGGCCCAAGGGCCGCTACCTGGTAAAATCTGGCGCAAGATCAATGCCCTGAGGAAAGAGCAGACTGTCGAGAAACCGATAACAAAACCCGCTCCGCCAGCCAAACCTCCAGAGGCTGTAGTGCCTCCCAAAGTGACGCCTCCTGTCACTCCACCGAAAGTCATCGTGCCGGCCGATCACACCGCCACTTCAGGTGGTGACATCCGCAAAATGTCCAAGGGCTTCAAGCTAGAGACCAAAGTGACTCTCGAAAAAGGGAAAGCGGCATCGCAAGAGCGGTTGAAGGACGATAGCTATACCGCAAGTTATGAATTAAAAATCCGCCTTCCAGAAGCGACTCGAACACTGGCGGATCTCAAGCGAGTGAACTCTAAGCTCGATGCCATTTTACCTGGCCTCAAGGACATGCTGCCGAACGCGAAAGTCTCTCCATTTTACTATCAGCTCTACGAAAATAAAACCAGTCGACTGAAGAAGAATGCCACTCGGCTCGACGAGTTGATGACCCGCCACAATTTTTATGATTGTGAAACGATGCTCAATATCAAACACGCAACCACTGGTCGTCGGGTGCTGTTAGTGCAGGCGGAAATGGATGTTGTTTCCGATGGTTCTGATGGAGACCGACTGCCAACCATGCCGGATAACATTGTCAATTCCACCCACTATCAGCCAATGACAAGCTACGGCTGGAGAAAAACCGGCTCTACTCCGAATCCATTGATAGCAGGATGGAAAAACCGCATCAAAGTAGCCGAGGCAGAACTGGCACTAAGAACTACAAAGCCCGAACGCAAATCTTGGCTGCGGATGCGAGTGGCGAAAATCAAACGTGAGATTCAGGATATGGAGGCACGAAGTTATCTCATCGCTGACTATGATCCCTTTATCGTCATGCCCATCAACATGCTGACCACGCGCGGCGATAAGTATGCGGCTCGGGTGGGTGACTATGCCGTAGTGATCCATGAGGGAAAAATTTATCCGGTCATCGTCGGCGATGCGGGTCCAAGTTTCAAAGTAGGGGAGGCATCTCTTCGGATGGCGAAACAGCTGAACTCCCGCGCCAGCCCATACTCCCGTCCGGTGAGTGATTTGACAGTGACCTATGTGGTGTTTCCTGGCACAGCGGACAAATTTCAAGCCCCCGATTACGCACGCTGGCGTGAGCGCTGTTCCAGCCTCTTGACAGAGATAGGAGGCTTGGGGGCTGGCGTAACTTTGCACACATGGGAAAACACCCTTCCCGTGATAGAACCAGCTACGACTCCGGAGGCTGGTGATAGCGCAGGAACAACAACGAGTCCCTAGACTTGCAAATTTCAATTGGCTAGCTAGGTTTTCCACATGCAATCACGTTTGGTCATCGCTTTATTGGCGTCCCTTATTCTTTCTTCATGCGATTCTGTTTTCAGCCCGGAAGGCTGGCCTGTCACCGTCACTGAGCAGCGTGAAGCTGTTAACCACATGGTGGAACACGTTAAGTTCACCGGCTCAACGGCCGATCTAACGAAGCAGGAAAAAGTTTTGCTGACCTTCCTCGATGATCCGAAAAATGTAGAGGCGGCTATTGGCGTAAAGAGCCGAGAAAACTCGCATCAGTGGTCAACCGCTGAAGTCTATCTGGTCGAACCTGGCAAGCATGTCTCCGTGCTATGTGAAAATGGACTTGAGCAGAAACCTGTTTACTTCCACTACAACAAAGGCGAGAAAACTTGGTATCGGGTAGGCAATCTCGAAGAAAAGCATTCCAAAGGAGTGCCCGCAGTGATCGTGAAGTAGTTCACTGCCGCCTGCTTGCTAGCAGGCAACCAGCTACTGACAGTGTGATGCCTGCACACTGCATACCACTGGGAATTTGTCCGACGATAGCCAGCGATAGTGCGATCGTGGCCACCGGTCCAGCTGAGGATAGAACCGCATAGGAATCTGCGGAGATCTTAGAGAGGCCGAACGACAAGATATAGGTAGGCACAACTGTGCCAAAAATTCCTATGATCACCCCATAGGTCATCGCTTTTTTAGAAGCCAGAAGACTTGGTATGTTTCCGTCGGTAATTCCGAAGTAAAGCAGCACGACCAGGCAGGAAAAACACATCACCACGCTGGTGTATCGTTGAGATCCCACGCGCATGATCAGCTGTTTGGCGATGAGTATGTAACTGGCGTAAATAATCGCGCTCAGCAGTACCAAAGCACTACCTAACAAAATCTGCGTTGTATGATCGGTGATCTGAATTTCATGTTGAATCACCAGATAGAGTCCTACCCAGGACAAACCGCATGCAGAGATAAGCGTTAAGGATGGTCGACGTTTCTGAAATACCGCTGAACCTAATAAGACCAGAGATGGATAGCAAAACAGCACCACCCGCTCCAAGCCGACGCTGATGAACTGGAGTCCTATGAAATTTACTAGCGAACACAGAAAGTAACCAATCAGAGCCAAACCTGAAATGGCCAACCAATCTTTGGCCGAGATTTTTCTTAATGACCGGCGCATCAGGATCGCAGATGTCAGATAAAACGGAAGCGCAACACTCATTCGCAAAGCCAGCACCGCACTGGGATCGAGGCCCTCGGCATACATCATCTTAACCAGAATCCCTTTGGAAGAGAACAGGAAGGAGCCCAGAATGACGATGGCCGGCATCAGATATGGGGTAATGGGCGTGGTTTGATCTGTAGTTTTCATGGAAATATAAACACAAAAAACCCGCGTCGAACGAATCGAGGCGGGTCGGTGAGTGTGGCAGTTGATTGGTCGTTTAGTCGATCGCGCGCACATTCCTTCCCGCTGGGTCAAGCCAGAGGAGAAGGTTGAGAATGGCTGCTGGAGCGGTGCGGATCATTGCGGCGAAAGAATGTCTGGGGAGGTTGAAAGGTCAAGCGAGAAGGGAAAACAGCCACAGAACTCCTTAATTCCCAAGATGACTAAAAAAAGTTTGCCATCCACGGGGATGCTCGCTAGCTTCCGCCCGCATCCCACAGGATACCCTTCAGGACAGGTGGCAGAGTGGTCGAATGCGCACGCCTGGAAAGCGTGTGAGGCAGCAATGTCTCCGCGGGTTCGAATCCCGCCCTGTCCGCCATCACCCCAGCTCTTCATTGAGGGCTGGGGTGATTGCTTTTAAGGGGGGCTCGGAGCTTACATGGGCACCCGCAATTTAAGTTTCATCCCGTTGTCCGGGGTTGTTTCTATTTGGAGTTTTCCGTTTAATCGATCCGCGCGTTGTTTCAGCGTGCGAAGGGCTCGTGGTCTGGCTAACTGTGCTGGGGTCATGCCTACACCGTTGTCCTCGATTTTCAAAACCAGCAGACGTCTACTGTATGTCAGGATGATTTTGACCTCATCACATTGCGCATGTTTCTGACAATTGCTGAGCGCCTCTTTGTAGAATAGGATCAGATCCTTGCGTAATTGCGGGGTGAGTGCTCCTTCTTTGTTGGCGAAATCGGAGCTGTCGAATGTGAATCGCTTTCCGGCGAGGATGAGCTCAGCCAGTTCACGCATATAGGTAGTGATGTTCTGAGCGCGACCTACGCGAGGTGCGGTGGTATGAAGCACTTCGCGCAGGCCGAATGTGCTTTCTTTGCTGAGCCGGAGGATAGCGTTGATGTTTTTGTGCTCGTCCGGACTTTTGCTTTTGCTCCGTAGCTGGCCAGCATGAAGTGAGATCGCAGCAAGACTACTGCCGGTCTCGTCGTGGAGGTCACTGGCGATGCGCTCTCGCATTTGTTGGATCTCATACAGTGCCCTTTTACGGCTTCGGATACTGATGCCCACAGCGAGAGTGATCAGGCCAAAGGTAAACAGCGATGCTCCCCAGAGCGTTGTGGCGCGGGTCTTTGCAACGATGGCTGACTGCATTTGCTCCAGTGAAGATTGCTCCTCTAGCAGTTTTTGCCGAAGGGCCAATCCTTTGATCCACTCGTGGTGAGAGATGACTTTGCCAGTTTGCGTCATGCCGTCGTAGACAGATTCC
The DNA here is from genome assembly GCF_042849255.1 of Oceaniferula spumae. Lineage (GTDB taxonomy): Bacteria > Verrucomicrobiota > Verrucomicrobiia > Verrucomicrobiales > Akkermansiaceae > Oceaniferula > Oceaniferula spumae. The sequence continues at coordinate 1,130,189 of NZ_AP026866.1, read as the reverse complement.
AATGTCCAGAAAAGCCGGGCATCTGAGATTTCGAATTTCTGACTTTCGCGCTCGGGGGTGGTTGTTGAGTTATGAAAACCCGCTGGAACCAAAATGGGTGTGCCATGGAGCATCGGGGTGATTTCACTGAGCTGGATAATTGCGTTGGGTCTGTTTGCCGGTTTGTCGGCTTCATAAACAGTGAGCCGGATACCGCGGACTTTAGTCTCATCAAAATGAGCGATGGTTGGATTGAGGCCAGGGTTGCTGAAGGGGACATCTTTGTATGTGTCCGATGTCTGGAGAGTATAACCATTGTGATCGAGCAACTCGATGGCAAAGCGGATGGGAAAAGACTGGCCTGCCTTATGGATGATCGCGGGGTCGAGGCGCACCGCATCTATCAGCGTGTCTTCATCGAAGGTAATTTCACAGACGTAAGGTTGCATCGGAATTGTTTTTCCGGCTGGGAAATAGATCCCGAGTCCCTTAGGCGACTCCGGCCCTATTTCGGGTAGCCCAAGTGGTGTTTGTCCATTCGTGAGGTAGGGTAATGAGAAGATCACCTTGTCCTCTCTGCCCCGAGTGGCATTGACAATGGCGCGGGGGGCGATGTTGGCTTGGTCTGAGAAAATGAAGACCTCGGCGAATCCTGCACCATAGTGGGGAGTGCTGGTTTCTTTAGTGAGGTTAGTGCAGATTATCTCGATTTTATTGGTTGTGATGGTTTCGAATTCGACCCATTCAGGCAGGGAGCCTCGGATTTTTCTCTGGGTGTCAGTCAGCCGGGCGAGTGATACTATTTCACCATCGATGTGGGCTTTGATCTCGATATCTCTGGGCCAGTAAGCATTTTCAGTGACCCTTCCTTTGTCGCCGAGATAAAGGCGCAGAGGAAGAAGGGCGATGGCATCTATCCGCTGAGACTTATTCCATCTGAAGTTAAGTCTGACAAATGAATCCGATGTATCGCGCCAATAGGAAAGATACCCCCCGGTGGCAGTGGGGGCTCCTTGATAGGGGGATGGCAGGTGCTCTAACTCTTCCGAAATGACTTTGAGACGTTTGTCATTTTCTCTGTAGTCCTGACTAAACCGAAGTGCAGTGCTGTGCTCCCAAGTATCTTCCGCCGCGAGCGCGTTGTGGCAGAGGCATGTTAGAATGATGAAGATGCCGATCCGTTTCACTCTTTTAGATTAGTCCTTTCGCAATGGCTTCACTCACTGCTCCAGAAACGTTGTGAACCTGAAGTTTTCGATAAATCGTTTTGATGTGGGTGCTGATGGTATGGATGCTGATGCCGAGTGCATCTGCCGCTTCTTGGCGGCTGGCTCCCGTTTCCAATTGTGACAAGACGGCAATTTCACGCGAGGACAGCTGCTCATCCGGTGACGATGGTTTGAATTTTGAAAAGGTGGCAAATACCATGTGTGCGATTTCCGCACTCAGGGGGGCGATTCCATTGTAGGCGTCTTCTATTCCCTGAATGGTAACATCCAGATCGTCCGACTTGATCAAATAGCCGGATGCCCCCGCACCGAGAGCTTGGAAGACTCGGGTTTTATTATCGAATACGGTCAGCACAAGCACCTGTGTTTGCGGTGCTGCCTCGCGTAGCAGCGGAATGGCATCGATGCCATCCATGCCGGGTAATCCCAAGTCCAGAATGATGATATCCGGAGCATTGCTGCCTTCCTTGAGATGATCGAGAATGTCCTCAACATTTGAAAAAGCCTCCTGACAGCGCAGACGGTCGGTGGATGCCATCGCATCGCTCAAGATCGTGCGGTAATCGATATGATCCTCGACGATACACACATTGATCGGCTCACTGGGGTTTTGCTTGGTAGACATGGAACGTTGAATAGTAAGTAAAGAGGCTCTTGGATGCGGTCAAGCTACGAATTTTCACCTGATAATATACCCTTTTCAGGGGATTTACGCCGTATCTTGGAATGTGTATTTTTGAACACTGAAATCAAAAACATTCCCGCTAGTGTCAAGAACAGCGATATCACGCTTTCGTTGGCATGACCTCTGTGCGAGGGGGAAACAATAACAGATTGGATAAAACGAGAGATGAAAAAAATTAATTATACCGCAGCTTTGATGGGAGTCCTCGTGACGCAAGCTTTCAGTGCCCCAGCACAGCCGCAAACAGGAAAGGTCACAGTCACTCATTCCGAGCTAAGTGGAATCGGAGCGGAAAAGGGCGTCATGCGCCGTGATCCTAGCGACATCATTAAAGTCGGCGACCTTTATTACGTTTGGTATTCAAAAGGAAAAATCTCACCTGGTTATGATGCGACCGTGTGGTATGCGACCTCGCCTGATGGGCGTCAGTGGACAGAAAAGGGGATGTCTCTCGCAAAGGGCAAACCTGGTAGCTGGGAGGGTGAAAGTGTGTTCACTCCTAATATTCTGGTCGCTGAAGGACGCTACTGGCTGTTTTATACAGGTGTCTCGAAAAAGTATGGCAAGGGGTTCAATCCCGATTCAAAAATTGGACTTGCCGTATCTGATTCGCCCGATGGTCCTTGGGAGCGTATTGATGCGAACCCAGTGATCACGAATAGTAAAAACAAAGAGGATTTTGATAGTCACTTGATAGACGATGCCTGTCTCATTGTGCGGGACGGAAAATACTGGTGCTACTACAAAGGCCGACAGTTAGGAAAAGGCCCTGGACAAACTCAAATGGGCGTAGCCATAGCAGAGAAGCCTCAGGGGCCTTACGTGAAACACGAGTCGAACCCGGTTATTCCCGGTAACCATGAAGTCTTGGTCTGGCCTCAGGGCAAAGGCGTCGCTGCCATGATTGGAACGACCGGTCCCAAAGAAATCACCAATACGGTCCAGTATGCAGAAGACGGGATTAATTTCGTAAAAACCCACGATGTGAAAAGTGGGCCGTGGGCAGGTGGTGCTTACCGCCCGGAAGCATTCACAGAGAGCGGACTTGGTGATATACCCGAGTGGGGTGTTGAGATCGGAAGGGCAAAAAATCACCTTCCGTTCATCCACCGTTTTGATTGCCGCATCGAACAGAAAATGATGAGCTCAAAAAATAACTAAGATCAAATATATGAAAACACCTAGCCTACTAGCCTTATTGGCCGTGCCGACTTTACTGATGCAGACTGGCTGCCAAGAACGCAAGACAACCACCACATCCTCGTCCGAGTTCGGAGCCTTTGCCGACGACTCGGCGTTTATGAAGGAACACACCGATTTGGTCGTTCTGAAAAAAGGGGCTGCTGCAGTGGCCGTAGCACCGGCATGGCAGGGGAGGGTGATGACCAGCACCTACGACCACGATACCGGACCGAGCTTTGGCTGGATCAATCGTCCGGTGATCGAAAAGGGAATTCTTTCTGAGGAGGAAGCCAAAGGGAAGTTGGAGTCTCATATTTATATCTTCGGTGGCGAAGAGCGATTTTGGCTAGGACCTGAAGGTGGGCAATACGCCCTTTATTTCAAGCCAGGTGCGAAGTTTGAATTTTCCGATTGGAAAACGCCCCCAGTGATTGACACGGAGCCATTTAAAATGGTCAAGCAGACCGAGTCTTCAGCAACATTCGAACACAGTGCCGATCTAACAAATTACAGCGGCACCCAGTTCAAAGTTGGCATCGAGCGCTCCGTGACAGTTCTTGATAAAGCCGATGCAGCGAAAATGCTCGGAGTAGAACTCGGCGATGGCATTCAAATGGTCGGATACGAAACAGATAACAGAATCACCAACAAAGGGGCTGAAGCCTGGAAGCCGGAAACAGGTCTACTCTCTATCTGGTTGTTAGGTATGTATAATCCGTCACCGACAACGACGGTTGTGATTCCTTTCAAATCCGGCTCGGAAGAAGAGCTGGGAGCTAAGGTGAACGATAGTTACTTCGGCAAGGTGCCTGCGGAATATCTGCAGGTCAAAGAAGATATTCTCTTCTTTAAGGGCGACGGTACACGCCGCGGTAAGATCGGTATCAGCCCGCAACGCTCGAAGGGCATTGCCGGTAGTTATGATGCCGCTGGGAAGGTGCTCAACATCGTGACCTACAATGTGCAGGAAGCACCTAACGGATTTGTCAATTCCATGTGGGAAATCCAGAAAGAGCCATACGTGGGGGATGCAATCAACTCCTACAACGACGGATCACCAGAACCTGGAGCGGATCCGCTTGGTCCATTTTACGAACTGGAAACATCTTCACCTGCAGCGGCGTTAGAACCCGGAGGCACCATGAAGCATGTGCAGCGGACCTACCACATCCAAGGAACTGAGGCAGAGCTTGACCCTATTGCCAAGCAACTTCTTGGGGTCAGTCTTGAGTCGATCAAGACCGCGTTTTAATCAGAGCGCTGATATTTATTCTCAATCGCAACAGCTTATCCTCATTCGTCTAGTGTCCGAGGAGCTGTTGCGATTTTTTTTATTCAATGGCTTGCTGAGTCTCGAAAAATCAGGCGATCTTCAATAGAATTCATCAAGTGCGATTTGTGAGTCACGTTCATCCTAAAGATGTGGATACCGTGTGCGAAAAGGTGATTCTCGATTACTGACGTCGAGCGGCCAGACACCCGCCGCAGGGCAATTATTCCGCTAGATTGTCTATTTTTACAAGGTGTAAACCTATATTCTACAAAGGATAGACTGTGAATGAGGGAGATTGGCCGATGGAGGATGGTTCCGGGGTGTTGGGGAGGTAGAGGTGAAAAATACCCTTTTCAGGGGATTGTCGAAATGCCGACGTTGTGTGTTATATTGTAATTACACCTAAAGCTGGTTCATCATTTTAATTAATTTAGTCCACGGGGTATCTGTCAGATGAAAATATACGCACTTCCATTACCAAAGTCCCATGACTGTTTTCTAACGAACTCGGCGCACGAATACGGCGGGGGTAAGAGGGGGTTTGCACTCATCGTGACTATTAGTGTGATGGCGCTGCTCATGATGATCGCACTCGCCATGCTAAGTCTTTCAACGATTGAACTGAGAAATACCACCAATGGTAAGGCCGCAGCTGAGGCTCAGGCCAATGCTCGTGTATCGCTCCTCATGGCGATAGCACGACTCCAGCAAACAGCGGGTCCCGATACACGGGTAACCGCATCTGCTGAGGCTATTGCTGGCGTCAATGGGACAAAACAGCTGACCGGAGTTTGGCGGTCATGGGAGGGCGAGGATCATAATGCTGATGGAATGCCGATTGCCCCCGACTACGATTCAAAAACCGTTGCCGATTCCGGAGCTGGCTCTGGACGATTCCTGGGCTGGCTGATCTCAGGTGACCAAGCTGAAAAATCCGTTAACTCCCCACCAGAGTTAAAAAGAGGAGCCAATACTGTCGCTTTGCTAGCGAACGGTACTTTGGGCACGAACTCAAATTCTGAGGTTCACCTGCAGCCAACACCGCTGATGAATGGAGGAACTTATGCGTGGTGGATTACTGGGGAAAATAGCAAGGCTCGCCTGAAGCAGACGGAGGTGGCCTCTGGAAAATATGAAGCGAACACGCAGATGCTGCTCTCACCTGGACCTAGCGGGTCGGCCTTCAATGTAGAAGACACCACTGAGATTGATCGTGCCGTCACCAGGCACACGGTGAATTTCCTCAGAGATGACGACTCAGCCTTGCCATCAGAATATTTCCACGACTTGACCGCCTACTCGAGCGGACTGCTGACAAATGTAGCCAACGGTGGTTGGAAGCGTGATTTGTCCCTTTGGTCCGAAAACTGGGACGATATTGATGAGGGCTTTTCCGCATTTACCCTCAGTCCGGGTGAAGTCTGGTCAGCGGGTAAGTCGAACAGGGATTCCTCTTCGAACCCGCTCATTTATTCCTGGAGTAATTGGACAAGAAGCCCTTTCCAAAATTCAGTCAGTTGGGCTGCCTTGGCCGATTATGCAAATCAATACAAGCAGCTGAATACCTCTGGAAATGCAGTGTCGGAGATAGACGACTCCACAGCCTATCAGAAAGACTCTGAGAACCAGCAATGGGAACTGGCCGATACGATACGGCGCATGCCAGTGCTTGCTCGAGTTCACACCGTATTTTCACTGAGTGCCAAAGAGGTCAGCGAGGGAATTTATCAGCCCTGTGTCATTGTCAATCCGGTGATCACCATGTGGAACCCATACGATGTTGCCATCGATATGAGTTGGCGTGCCAATCTACGCGTAGCTTTGACCATGGCGTCTCCGTTCAGCATTCGTTTCGAGATCAATAATGAGGAGCGGGTCAGAAGTTTGGAAGCCCTCGGAGTTAAGGACATGAATATTCCTACAAACTCTCCGTCCTCAAAATGGTTGCCTGGCGAAGTTCGGGTATTCTCACCGACGGGAGGCGAAACGGTAGAGAACGAGTCCGGTGTGCTAAACTACGTAGTCGGATGTAACCCAGCCGGTGGAGTCCGTTATAATATCCCCGGTCTTGCAAGTCGACCAGAGACGGAAACTCTCTCCGCGACAGAGGCTTTGCTAGTGGCCATCCACAACGGACCCAATGTCCAGGGAACCGGCGTATACTATACACTTAAGAGAGCAACAAGCAGGGTCACCAGACCGCCTAACACTTCCAACAAGAGTTGTTTGTTGGATGATTTAAACAATGCTCAGCGGATGCTTGGCGAGAACTTGGAGCTAACAGGCGTCGAGGATTCGTTAAAGACCTTGAGCACCAGTCCAAAGCCATTTTTGGCTGTCAGCTCGACCATGAGATTTGCCAGAGATGTCAATGATCAGATGTCGGATATTCTAGTGAACGGCATTCACAATATGAACCCGACCGTTGGGTACATGGTTGCCTCCTCCAAAGAACAAGTTTCAACCCCGATCCAAGACCGCTTTGATACATATCCTTTCAACGTATTACTCCATCGGGTCAATTCCTACAGTGATCCGGGCATGCCCTCTGGTATCTCGTTGGATGCCGAGGGGTATTTGGGTAGTGGCTTCAGTTTCAGTGATGGGCTTTCCAACCTCATCCTACTTGAAGTTCCGAAAAGGCCTTTGCTCACAATTGGCGATCTACAACATTTTAATGTCAACAAATGTAATTTCTGGCCTCCATATACGCTCAATGCATTGGGGAACAGTCGCACTAGCCCATTCATAGAAAGTGATAAAATCCGAGTTGTTGAATCCTCGGCTAGAGTGGTTGGCCATGACCATAGCTACGCCTTTAATCACCTGATGATGGATGATTGGTTTGTCTCCTCGATCACACCTGAAATGCAAGAATGGTCGTCCTCTGAGTCGAGGGGCATCGAAGAAGTGTATGAAAAACACCTCAGTGGCGAAGTTCCTCTTCAGAATCACTATTACAAACCTGCCAACCCAGTGAGCGAATCCACTGCAGCCGCAGCAGCCTCTGAATTCCTGAATGACAGCAATGCCTGGCAGAAAGTGGCCGCAGAACTCGAGGTCAAGGGCATGTTCAATATCAACTCCACCTCCGAGCTTGCCTGGGCAATGATTCTGAAGAGAGCATTCGGATCAGATTCCGGTGGAGATGAAAATGGGGGCGTGCTGACCTTGACCAATTCAACGCCGGGAGCAGCCAACCCGTCCACCAATTTGGAGGACAGTGATGGCAGTCCGTTCCCACGCACCGCTCTGGTCTCCGATCCATCGGCTGGCAACGCTGCGCAAACGACACTTTCCCAACACAAACGTTTCACCGACGAGCAGATCAAGGCACTTGCCAGAGAGATTGTGGCTGAGGTGAAAAAACGTGGCCCGTTTCTCTCACTTTCCGAGTTTTTCAATCGCCAGCTTTCTAGCGACAAGGAACTCGCTCTTGCAGGTGCCGTGGAAACCGCATTGATGCGCCTGTCTTCAACAAGCGGCAGCGAAAATCCCTACCAAGACATTCAAGGCAACTTTACGGATGCGGCATCCAGCAGTGATTTATTGGGCCAGCCACTCACCTATCCCTTCCCTGAGGCCGCCGAAGGGAATCCAGCATATGGTTTCCCCGGTTGGGCACGACAGGCTGACGTTTTACGACCCATCAGCGGCATTCTAACAGCCCGCGATGACACCTTCACCATTCGAGCCTATGGCGACGTGCGTGATCCCAATACCGATGAAATTATTGCAAGCGCTTGGTGCGAAGCCGTCGTCCAACGAAAAGCCGATTATATTGATAGTTCAGGGACAGATGGTGACGACAAATATACACTTCCGTCAGACTCTACCCTCAGGTCAGAAGCAAACAAACGCTTCGGCCGTGCCTTTGAAATTATTCAGTTCCGTTGGTTGCATCCTGACGAAGTTTAACTCTCGGGAATCGTAATTACCTCACTAAAAACTCTTTATGAAAAATCACATATTTAAATGCCTCTGGGCACTGATGTTCTGCGTTCTAGCAGGTGCGGCTCATGCTGATCGGCCAGTGCGCATTCTTTATTTTCAGTCGCCGGCTGATTCGCCTGAGGAGGCTTATTTGTATGCAGGTCCTAAAATGATCGGCCAAACGGAACTACCGCGCTATAATTTTTCAAAGACGTTCGAAATCCCTAATGCTAAAAACAAAATCAGATTAACCTTTCTTCCAAAGCCTCTGGAAGAGGGACAAAAGATTCCCAGAGGGGCTCCATCAGTAATAATTCCGACTCAGTGGCAAAAAGTGCTTCTGTTAGTATCTGAAAATAAGAATAACTCGACAATGCCGATCAAGGTGACGGCCATTAATGCCAGCAACAATGTCTTCGGGCCAGGTAGCATTTATATGATGAACTTATCTCAACTCAGGATCGGGGGGACGATCGGAGATCAAAAAATCGACCTGCAACCTAGAACAGTTAAAATCGTGAAAAACCCTTCCAATACGAACGGTGTTTACCCCACGAAGCTTTATTCAGTCCATAAGCCTGGTGACACGCCTCAGCGGTTTATCCGACAGATGTGGGGTCACGATAATCAAGAAAGAAAGGTCCTTTTTATTCTGCCAAAACCAGCACCTCAACATGCGACCTACTACTGCGCACCGCTCCGAGACTTCTAAACATGGAGCATAGTGCGAGGCTCTGATGGATCAGAGCCAGCTGTGTTCCATAAACGCGCCGAGTGGCCGAGGCCGCCTGCTACCGTTGAAGAATCTGAGGATGGAGCGCTGCCTCAAAGTGTGGGTCGCAAATAGTCGCATACACACGAAAATACCCTTTTCAGGGGATGGGAAGTGTTCCTGAATTGTGGATAATGTAAAACACGATGAATGAGATCTGTGATTTTAACTCATACATAGCCTAATGAATTAATCGAGTGTCTCAGGACTTACCACGCTTCACTGATGGGCAATAATCGATGCATCAGACGGCTTATGGCAATGGCCTTGCTGTGCGATAGCGGTGGCAATTGATGGCAGGCTGGAATTCAACGCTTCTTTTTTACTACTTAATCCAATCAAATGAAAACAAATTACCTATACCGATCATGCATCGCGGCGATGGCCGGCGTTTGCTCTGCGATTTCTCCTGCTCAGGCTGCGACCCAGCCACCGAATGTTGTATTCATCTTTGCCGATGACTTGGGCTATGGCGACCTCAGTTGCTATGGTGCCACCAAGGTGCAGACACCGAACATTGACAATCTCGCTAAAAGCGGCCGCAAGTTTACCGATGCCCACTCAGCCTCGGCCGTCTGCACACCATCGCGCTATGCATTGATCACAGGGGAATACCCGATCCGTGCATTCGGTGGTAAAGGTGCTTGGGGACCGCTACCTGCGTCTTCGGGGCTGATCATCGATACCGAGACTCTTACCATTGGAAAAGTTTTCAAAAACAAGGGCTATAAAACCGCAGCGCTTGGGAAATGGCATTTGGGTTTCGGCAAAGGCAAAAACGACTGGAGCGTGCCACTCCGCCCCGGACCCCAAGATGTCGGCTTCGACTACTATTGGGGAGTTCCTCTGGTGAATAGCGGAAGTCCGTATGTCTATGTGGAGAACGATACCATTGTGGGATACGATCCCAAAGACCCGTTGATTCCGGGTGGCACACCGCCGACACCCACGCCCACTTTTCCAAAAGAGGCTTCCGTCAAACAACCTAACAAATTTAGCGGAGCCAAGAAAGCACACGAGATCTATCACGATGAAAAGACCGGCACTTTAATGACCGAAAAAGCAGTCAGCTGGATCACCGAGAATAAAGATCATCCGTTTTTCCTCTATTTCTCGACCACCAATATCCACCACCCATTCACACCCGCACCGCGCTTCAAGGGGAGTAGCCAGGCAGGGCTATACGGGGACTACATCCATGAACTCGATTGGATGGTAGGGGAGATCATGCAGTGTCTGAAGAAAAACGGCTTGAGTGAAAATACTCTGGTCATTTTCACCAGCGACAATGGCGGCATGTTAAACTTCGCTGGCCGCAATGCCGTCAAAGACGGACACAAGATGAATGGTGAACTACTCGGCTTTAAATTCGGAGCATGGGAGGGCGGACACCGGGTTCCCTTTATCGCAAACTGGCCAGGTAAAATCGAAGCCGGCAGCGTGTCCGACCAACTGATCTGCAATGTCGATATGCTCGCCAGCTTCATGTCACTGACCGGTCAGGATCCGAAATCACTGGTGAAAAAAGACAGCGTCAATGTTCTGCCCGCTATGCTGGAAAATCCAGATCACGCGCTGCGTTCTCACCTGGTGATCTCGCCCAAGAATGAAAAGCTGCTGTCGCTCCGCAAAGGAAAGTGGATGTATATTCCAGGCAAAGGTAGCGGTGGTTTCAATGGTTCAAAGCCACATCAACATGCATGGGGTGGCGCTCCTGCCACGGCATTCATCGGCAGTGAAAACAGCGACATCCAAAACGGCAAAATTAAGAAAAGCGCACCACCGGCGCAGCTCTACGATCTGGAAAATGACCTTCGCCAAACCAAAAATGTCTACGCCCAGCATCCGGAAGTCGTGAAACAGATGGAGGAACTGCTCAAGACATACCGACCCACAGCTGCACCCGTTAAACGTAAGAAGCAGAAATAATGACAAAGGCTCTAATTTCCATATTGGTTGCCACCATGGCGACATCCTATCTCGCTCCCAAAGCCACAGCTGAGGGTGCCAAGTTCGGCAAAGTGACCGTATCCTACTCCGATGCAAAAGGCATCGGAGCAGAAAAGGGGGTGATGCGCAGAGACCCCAGTGACGTGATCAAGGTAGGCGATCTCTACTACGTCTGGTATTCAAAAGGTCCAAAGTCGGGCGGCTACGATGCCACCGTTTGGTATGCCACATCTCCTGATGGTCATCAATGGACCGAGAAGGGGATGGCCATCGCAAAAGGTAAACCAGGCTCTGGCTCTTGGGATGAGGCGAGTGTCTTCACACCTAACATTCTGGTCGCTAAGGGAAAATACTATCTCTTTTTCACAGCAATTTCCGCCAATATGAAAGTGAAGCCGGACTCCAAGATCGGAGTGGCGGTGTCGGATTCACCGGATGGCCCGTGGCAGAAATCGGCAAGTAATCCGATTTTGAAAAATGGAGACGATCCCAAGGATTTCGATAGTCATCTGATCGATGACGCATGCCTGATCACTCGTGATGGCAAATACTGGTTGTATTACAAAGGCCGGCAGCTGGGCAAAAAAGCAAACCAGACACAGCTAGGCTTGGCTATCGCTGAAAAACCGGAAGGCCCTTACGTCAAGCATCCGTCCAACCCCATCATTCCGGGCAATCACGAGGTGTTAGTCTGGCCTGAAGGAGACGGTGTCGCCGCATTGATAGGCAAGGTTGGGCCCAAGGCGTGGGTGCGTTCGCTGGTTTATTCCGACGATGGCATCGACTTCAAAAAGACCCACAATGTTGAAAATGTGCCGCACGCAGCTGGTGCGTATCGACCCGAAGCCTTTACCGAGAGTGGTAAAGGCGAGCAAATCAAGTGGGGTGTGCACATTGGTAAAAAGGCCAAGCACCTTCCGTTCATCCAACGTTTTGAGTTGGAAACAAAATAAAAATCTATCCACCACCTTTATGAAACGTCAGGCATTTATTTCCGCGGTAGCACTCAGCTTGCTCTTCCCAATCTTAGCTTCGGCCCAGCATCTTCTCCACTACGATGCCCCTACAGTTCCCGGAGCCAAGACCGTGGCGAAGAAGTTAGAGAAAGTTTTTATCGCACAGGCCTTGCCGTTAGGAAACGGGCGCTTCGGTGCGATGTTCAGCGGTGGTATTGATCGCGAGCTCATCGTGACCAATGAAATCACCCAGTGGGCCAATGCGAACCGTGGGCTCGATCCTGTCGCCCAGTCAGGTTCCAAGCCAGGTGCAGGTAAGGATCTTGAAAAGGTGCGCAAGGTTTACCGCGAGGGTAAATACGGAACCAAGGAGGGGAGCATGGAGTGGACGGCAAACAAATATCTCTGTGCCGATATGAAACTCGGGAACTACTCGACGTTCACCGAGGTGCAGATCGATACCGGCCATGACCCTGACAAAGTTTCAAACTATCGTCGTGAGCTGGATCTTAAAACCGCCCTTGGGAAAGTCAGTTATTCGATTGGAAACGCCAATTTCACTCGCGAGTATTTTGTCAGCCATCCGCACGATGCGATGGTGATGCATTACACTGCGGAAAACGCCAAGCTCGATCTGAAAATCGGAACAACCACACGGCACAAAACCCAGACACTGAAATCAGAAGGCGGTCGGATCACTCTGTTAGCGGAGGTGAAGCTAACAAACGATATGGCCGGTTTCACCCAGTTGATCGAAGTTGTATCTGAAGGAGGTAAAGTAACAGCATCCAAAGATGGTCGTATCCAAGTGTCCGGAGCGAATGCCGTCACCGTTTATGTGGTCGGTTACAACGATTACCTTCCGGTTTTCCCCACTTTCAAAGGTCGCGATTATCAGGCGGATGCAGCGGCGACTATGAAGAAGCTGGTGGCTGATGGTTATGCCGCCGCCAAGAAAGAACATATCGCGGACTATCAGTCACAAGCACAGCGGATGACTTTGGATATCGATTTTAAACCGTCAGGATTGACGACGAACAAGCTGGTCAAGGCTGGCGGCAGTGTTGAACTTGATCTGTTATATTTCAACTATTCGCGCTACCTGCAGTTAGGCTGCTCACGATCCGCTCCAGTGCCATCGAATTTACAAGGCCTGTGGAATCCACACACCAAGCCGGCATGGAATGCTGATTACCACTTTGATATCAATCTCGCGATGAACTACTGGATGGTGGAAACTGCCAACCTTCCGGACTCCTTTTCCCCGTATGTGGAATACATGAAAGTCATCGCGGAATCAGGCAAGTATGTCGCCAGTGAAAACTATGGTGTCAAAAAAGGATGGGCGGCAGCGCTTAACAGCAATGTTTACGGCGTGGCTGGACCCTACAACACAGGTCGCCGTGTGCAGCAAGCGGGGCACTGGTTGTCACAGAATTTATACGATCACTACGCCTTCAATCAGGACCCTGAGTATCTCAAGGAAATCTACCCGATCATCAAAGGTGCGTCAGAGTTCTTTGTCGATTTCCTCGCTCCTTGGAAAGATGGCACGCTAGTGGTTTATCCGACATGGTCACCTGAAAATTTCTATTTGACCAAGGAACACGGGAAGCTGAACAAGCAATGTTATGGGGCCTCATGGGATCAGCAACTCGTCTTGAACCTCTTCACCGATTGCATCGAGGCCAGTCGTAAGCTCGGCGTCGATGACGAGTTCCGAAAAACACTGGAAGAAATGATTCCTCGACTCTGCCCACAGAAAATTGGTCAGCACGGACAAGTTCAGGAGTGGCCGGAAGACTGGGATGAACCAAGAAATACCCACCGCCACATTTCCCACCTCATCGCGCTGCATCCGGGCAGAGATATTTCGCCACTAACAACCAAGGAACTCTCGGCAGCTGCTCTGGTCACGATGGGGCATCGCGGTGATCAATCCACTGGCTGGAGCACTGGCTGGAAGACCTGTTTCTGGGCGCGTCTACATAATGGCGATAAAGCTCATTCGTTTTACCGATTTCTAAATGTGAAACGAGCATATCCAAATCTCTTCGATTTCCACCCGCCTTTTCAGATCGACGGCAACTTCGGAGGCCCGGCCGGTGTCTGTGAGATGCTTTTGCAAAGCCATCTGAGAAGTATTGATAACGATGCCACGGAGATCGAGAAAGCCGCTTACGTCGCCTACAAGAGCGATCCAAAGACACCGAAAAACTTCATCCCCGTGGTTCCTCCCGCCGAGCTGGCCGATGCACCCTTCATCCTCCATTTGCTACCAGCACTTCCTTCCGCATGGCCCGATGGTAAAGTGAAGGGACTGCGCGCGCGCGGTGGCTTCGAGGTGGATATCGAATGGAAATCTGGCAAGCTCGTGAAGTCGACCATTCGTGCTAATCGCGACGGATCATTCCGAGTCTACTCAAACAACAAACTCAGCAAGCTGATCACGCTTAAAAAAGGTGAAGCCTACAGCCCTGAGTCCTAGATCTGTATCAACCTCAGACAACGATGAAACTAACACTTTTTCGCCTCATCATATGGGCCTGTCTGCCGCTTTCAGGCAGTAGCATGGCCTTGGCGGCAGATAGATTGCCGAACTTCATCATCATCCTCACCGATGATCAGGGCTATCAGGATCTCGGTTGTTACGGGTCGCCTGACATCAAGACTCCTCGGATCGATCAGATGGCGAAGGAGGGGATGAAATTCACCAGTTTCTATGCACAGACAGTCTGTGGCCCGGCAAGAGCATCACTGCTGACCGGTTCCTATCCGATGCGCACTGAAAGGCCCGCTCATGACAACGGTCTCATGCCACACCCGGCTATGTCACTGAATGAAATCACGGTCCCTGAACTACTCAAACCACTCGGGTATAAAACTGGGATGGCTGGAAAGTGGGATCTCTCCGGAAGAAGAACCGGAGAGAAACCTAATTTTAGGGTCGGATTTGGTCCAGCCAATCAAGGTTTTGACTCCACATTTTGGGCGGAAACAAGCAAGTGCAAGATTATCAGAGTGGGTGAAAAAACGGTGAAGAAGAATCCGCCGATAGCTTCTCGAACCAAACTATTCACGGATAAGGCGATAGCGTTCATCGAAGAGAACAAAGGAGAGCCGTTCTTCTACTACCTTGCTCATCCCATGCCTCACACCAAGATCGATGCATCCCCAAAATTCAAAGGGAAATCTGCAGGAGGTCTATACGGCGATGTCATCGAAGAGCTCGATTTTCACACGGGCCGCTTACTGGATAAAGTCGCGGAATTGGGACTGGATGATCATACCTACATTATCTTCACCAGCGACAACGGCCCGTGGTTGGTGAAAGGAGATCATGGTGGACACGCAGAACCACTGCGCAGTGGCAAGACCAGCACCTATGACGGTGGTCTCCGTGTTCCTTTTATCATTCGCGCTCCCGGTAAAGTTCCGGCAGGCACTACCTCTGACCTCGTTACCGCAACCATCGATATTCTCCCTACGATCGCCAAAATAACAGGTGCAAAGCTACCCGACGATCGCGTGATTGATGGCCTCGATATCTCAGAGGTTTTCTATGGCAAACAAACTGAACTCGACCGCCCCTTCTTTTTCTATCAGCACCAAGCTCTCAGAGCGGTGCGCCAAGGCGATTGGAAACTCCATCTGCCCCATTCAAAGTTAGATAAAACCAAAGAAGGCGATATCTGGCAAAGTCATGTGCCTGCAAAAGATCGGCCCTACCTCACAGAACTCACGCTCTACAATCTCAAGGATGACATCGGCGAAACCACCAACGTCGCCAAGGAGCACCCCGAGATCGTCGAGAGACTGATGAAGCAGCTCGATTTTGCGAAAAAAGACATCGGCTATCACGATGTGATCGGTGAAAACTCCCGCCGGAAGAAGTGACTCATATTGAAATGAAATCAAAACAAACAACTCACGCTCTAACGGCCCTCTTCGCCGTGCTCTCTCTCTTTGCATTTTCAGCGCACGCAGCTACGCCCCCGCCTAACATTATCTTCATCATGGCGGATGACCTTGGTCCTGGCTGGGTCGATTTCGATGGCAGCAGTTCCAAGATCAATACGCCCAACCTTGAGCGGTTGGCTAAAAGCGGCATGGTCTTTACCAAGGCGTATGCCGCAGCCACCGTATGTTCGCCGACGCGTGCAGCCTGTATTACCGGCATGTCTCCAGCTCAGATTGGTCTGACCACCCACATTCCCGCCGTTGCAGGAAAAGAGCGGCCCGGACCGAAGGGAAATCCGAAGGATGCAGAATCGCTCAAGCATCTGCCACTCAACTTACCAAGCTATGCCCGTGAGTTGAAAAAGCAGGGCTACGCTACCGCATTTATTGGGAAGTGGCATTTGGCCGGCGAGGGGGCGAACAAAACCAAAGACGGAGTTGTGAATAGTGACTGGCACCCAGAGCATTATGGATTTGATAGCAACATCGGTGGCTGTGCTATGGGTGGGCCCGGCAAGGCGTGGTTTGAGCCTTACAGAAATGCGACCATCAAGAACCGGAAAAAAGGCGAATACCTCACCGACCGTTTGGGCGATGAGGCTGTCAGTTTTATCAAGACTCATAAGGATAAGCCCTTCCATCTGTCTTTGTGGTTTTATTCGGTCCACACACCTATCAAGGCCCCCAGGGATTTGGTGAAAAAGAACGGTGGTAATGCTTATTTGGCTATGCTCGAGAGCATGGATAACGCAGTGGGCAAGGTCTTGGCCGCTCTCGATGAGGCTGGGGTTAAGGACAATACCATGGTTGTTTTCTATTCTGATAATGGCGGCGACAAACCCACCGAGTGGCTGGCTGATAAAAAAGGTTCGCTGCTCGAAGGTGGACTCAGGGTGCCGATGGCAGTCACTTGGCCAGGAGTGATCAAGCCGGGAACAGAGACAGACGTGCCAGTCACCAGCATGGACTTTTTTCCTACCTTCGTGCACGCCGCCGGCGGCTCGACGAAGGACATTCCTCAGTTGGAAGGGCTCGACCTGAAGCCCTTGTTCCAAGGGGAAAACAAATTAGATCGTGATGCCTTGTTTTGGCATTACCCGCACAATCGACCTGATGTGACCTATTACATGGGCAGCTCCATTTTGATGGGCGATTGGAAGCTCTATCAGGGACTCGGAGTGAAGCCGGATGCCTTGTTCAACCTCAAAAAGGACCCCATGGAAACCAAGAATGTCCTGATGGCCAATCCTGAGCAGGCCGAGCGTATGCGCGGAAAACTCAAAGGCTGGCTCAGCAAGGTGAACGCGAAAATGCCTAAGAGTTAGACCCGATGAAAATACGGATACAAGAAACTAATCATAGCGCTGACTCAGAATGACAGTGGAGACTATTTCTGCGACCCATTCCTAATCTTATAAAAACAAATCATATGAAATCAAAACCAATCAACTACGTGCGAACAGTGATCTTGGCTGTTTGTTCATTTTCAGTTGTCCAGAATGCTTTCGCAGATGACGACGCTTCATCCAAGAAGACCGTCGTGTTTCTAACCGCTGATGACCTGCGACATAGCACAGGAACCCATGAGTTTTATGCAGGTGCCATGTTGCTCAAAAACTCTCTCGCAGAGAGTGAGCTAACAAAAAATGTAGAATGTAAAGTCATCAACAACTGGGCCGGTGATGCTTCTCAACTTACGGGTGCAGACTTGGTTGTTCACTATTACGGGGGCAATAAGTTCCATCTCCTGAATAAAAATCATCAAGTCGTCCGCAGCTTGGCCGACAAGGGGGTGAGCCAGATGTTCATGCACTATGCCTGCGATCCCGGTTCAGCCGAGTCGGATAAGGCGGTCAAGGACTGGACTGGAGGTGTGTATAAAGACAAGTTTTCCAGCAACCCCGTCTGGACGATTGATGCCCAGCTTACAGCTCACCCAATCAACAATGGGGTCGATCAATACCAACTCAAGGATGAGTGGTATATGAACATCGATTTCGAATCCGATCTCAAGTTTACAAAAACAGCGCCCAAGGCAGGTGAAACTCATTGTGTGATGCATGGCACCCATGAAGCGGTCAAAGGTATTGGGAAGATAAAAAGAGTTGTTGGGGATAAACCTACGAACTCGCAACTCACGGTGTTCTGGGCAAAAGAGAACCAGAACGGCGGACGTGGCATGGCGGTAACCGGTGGTCACTTTCATGCGAATTGGGGGAATGAGCAATTTAGAAAACAGGTTCTGAACGCCATTGTATGGGGGTTGAAACTGGACGTTCCGGCTCAAGGAATCGTCAGCCCACGTGTTACTCCTGCCATGCTCCGTGCGAACATGGACGAGCGGAAGAAAGGATTCAAAAAAGTCGGTCAGTCCGCGCAATCAACCAAGATGACAGCTGACGCAGCGGAGAAAAAAAATCCACCCAAGAGGAACGCTAGAAAGCCGAAGAAAAGAGCGCCGAAAAAGAAAATCCCCAAAGTGGATGTAGGGGTGCATCCCTTGTTCACTCTGCAGAATTTGGATTTTTTAGGTGATGATACTCTGAAAATATCAGGGATGTGTTTCCACGGGAACTCACTGTTTGTGACCACCATGAGTCCGGACCGCACTAACAAGAAGCCTGATCACAATGGAAAAGTTCTCCGCATCGACCATATCAAAGAGGCAGGCCTGAATGGTAAAAAAATCTCTGTCACGGAGCTCTGTGGTGGCCTCTACGAACCAGCTGCCATTGCGGTGGTTGGCGATTCGATCTATGTCGGCGAGAAACATCGCATCATCCGTTTTGACGGCGGTGTAAAAAAAGATCAATTGGATGCTGGGAACGCGACTGTGATGATTGATGGCACATCAACTAAGAATTTCCACACCTACACAGTCGGTTTTGAGAAGTTCGAGCGCGATGGAAAGACATTCCTCTGCGGTAATTTCACCACCGCCATTGTGCTGGGTGGAAAGAGGGACAAGATGATCCCACCGAATAAAGATGTTCACCGTGGATCTAATTTTATCTTAGGCCCTGTGACAGGAAATGAATCGGCTTCTGATATCAAACTGGAATATTTCGCCGGTGGTTTCAGAACTCCGAATGGTGTGGAAGTCGGCCCGGACAATGTGGTCTATGTCGCGGATAACCAAGGGATTTTCAACCCGTCTAACGAGTTGCACCGAATCGAGCCAGGGTCATTCTATGGCCACTATCTCTATACTGAAAATGGCAGAGCTGCCGCCTTCCAGCCGAAGGGTGTCGAGCCGGAAGAGGGTAGCCCTAGCGGTCAGCAGCGCACCACCGTAAACTTGCCACAAGGAACGGTGGCCAACTCACCTGCGCAGCCGCATGTCATTCATGACCGGAAAGGCGTCCTTGCTCGATACAACGGACAGATCTTACTCTGTGAATTCACCAAAGGAGAGATCCTGCGTGTGGCGATGGAGGAGGTCGATGGCGTCTGGCAGGGTGTTGTGTTCAGACACTCGTCCGGTGTTGCTGATAAAAATGGAAACAACGGCTTCACAGGTGGACCTAACCGACTGGAACTAGGTCCGGATGGAAATTATTATATCGGCCAGATTGGTGCTGGCCGCCTTTGGGAATACAACGGTCGTCAGCACGGTCTGCAACGTTTTGCGGTGAAGCAAAAAGCGCCCTCCGATTTCAATGAAATCGTGAACGTCAATGTGGTCGACGGGGGATTTAAGTTAGAGTTCTATCGTCCGGTGCCTGAAGGATCTATCAGCGCCGAAGATCTGGCTATTTCACAATGGACCTACCAGCCAACCCAAAATTATGGTGGACCTCCTAAAGGCACGTTCAAACTGAAGGCAGCCAGTCTGGAGTTTAACTCGGACAGAACCAGTGCCATTCTGAAAATCAACGGTCTCAAGGACGGCAGTGCCAAATACGTTCTGAAACAGGGGAATTCCAGCAGTGAGAACAGCGGTTGGGTCACCCACGTTAAGTTTGATCCCAAAGTGAATGGCAAATCGGTTTTCCACACCAAGGAGTTCTGGTATACCTTACACCGCAAGATTGGAGGCAAGGAAGCCGCCGCAAACGAGATTGCAGAATTAAGCGATGACGAACAGATCGAGCTGAAATTCCAAAGCCTCTGCATGGCCTGTCACCGTGAGACAGACGCCGGCTGGGCTGCGCCGAATCTAGCAGGTATACTCGGACGGAAACAGACGGTGATCCGTGACGGCAAAGAGGTCAACGTGACCGTGGACCGTGACTACATCATCAACGCGATTCTGAATCCCGCCGCAGAGAAGCCAAAAGCATTCAAGGATGCGATCATGGCTCCGTTAGGGCTGGAGAAAAAAGAAGCTGGAGCATTGGCCGATTATATTATCGGACTGAAAAAATAGTTTCCAGCTTTGGAAAATGAAGACCGCAGAGTAGTAGTCAGATAGCCATTTCCTCACCCACCGATTAAATCATGTTATTCAAAAAAAAGAGTCTGAGAATCCTAAGCCTCGCCGTGTTGATGGCCTTACCGTGTGGAAGCATCCTGAACGCGGCTCCCGCCAAGCGTCCCAATGTGATTCTGATCTATGCCGATGACTTGGGTATCGGGCTGCTCGGGTGTTACGGGCAGAAAATGATCACGACTCCGAATATCGACCGCTTGGCCGAGCAAGGAATGAAGTTCAATAACTACTACGGAGGTGTGCTCTGCGCCCCAGCGCGCTGGACTTTGTCAACGGGCATGCACGACGGTCGTATGGGTGGCTGGAAACAGAATGCTCCCGGTTTACTGATCAGGCTGGACAAGAAGAACACGCCCGAGAAAGAAGCGAACAAAGCACTGGATGAGTATGTCAAAAAATCATCTGTCCCGATCCCCAATAACGAAGTGTTTCTTGCTCAGATCGCCCAAAAGGCAGGCTACAAAACCGCGCAGTTTGGGAAACTCGATGTCGGGTTTCTAACCAATCACGAACGCGTCAAACGCTTCGGCTGGGATTTTTACGAAGGTTACTATAGCCATAGCCGCTGCCACGGATTTTATCCACCCTATCTCTGGCGCAACGGCGAGCGATTTCAGCTGAAGGGAAATACCCGTGCCGATTGTGGCAAGATGAGTGAGAAAGGTGACGAACCAGTCGGCGCCGGTGGTGAAACTTATTCTCAAAATGTGTTCATCGACGGGATTCTCAAATTCATTCGCGAACACAAAGATGAGCCGTTTTTCCTCTATCATTCGACGCAGTTGCCACATGGACCAGTCGCCATTCCCGAACTCCACCCGGATTTTGCCAACAAGGATGGTCTCTCACTGGCTGAGAAGAAATACGCCTCCATGGTGAAGATGTTAGACGACCACGTCGGCCTGATCATGAAAGAGCTCAAGGAACAGGGGTTGGACGAGAATACCATCGTTGCCTTCACCTCCGACAACGGTCACGAGATGTATTACGGGCCAAAGAAGAATGTGCACAAGAAACTGGCCAACGGCGAGCCGGCCAACCTTACCGATAAAAAGTGGCGCACTTCGAACGGGGGAGATGTGTTCGACGGCGCAGGTGGCAGAGCCGGACTGAAACGCGCCGCTTATCAAGGCGGTATGCAATGCCCGATGATCGTCCGTTGGCCAGGGAAAATCGCACCCGGCACAGAAACCGACATTCTCAGCGCTCACTACGATTTTATGGCCACTTTGGCAGGAGTTGTCGGCACGAAGACACCCGCCGGCAAAGACAGCATTTCCTATCTGCCCACATTGTTAGGAAAGCCGCAAAACGAACGGCATGACTATGTGATCGTCAATAACGGTTTCAGTACCATGGGGCGAACCGCTCTCATCTCCAAAGACGGCTGGAAGCTGATCGAAGTGGATCGCAAGAAAAACGCATATCAACTGTATAACCTCAAGCAGGACAATGAAGAACGCCATGATCTGGCGTCGAAGCATCCTGAGAGGGTCTCAAGTCTAAAGAAAATCCTGCTACGCGAACTGAATTCCGCGCGCCCTGACATCCAATAAACCGAAGTCATCAAACTATAACTATGAAACTTAAAACTCTGTTAGCCCTGCTTCTTATGAGCAGTTCCGCCTTTGCCGATAGCAAACCGAACGTGATTTACATCTTAGCCGATGACCTGGGAATCGGCGATCTCGGCTGTTACGGGCAGAAGAAGCTCAAAACTCCCAACATCGATCGCCTGGCCGATGAGGGAATGAAATTCAGCGACCACTACTCGGGTAACACCGTCTGTTCACCGTCACGTGCTGTGCTGATGACGGGGCAGCATCCGGGCCATGTGCATTGTCGTGGCAATGGAAACGAAAACAAATTCGCCCTTGATCCCAAGATGACGACCTTGCCGCGACTCTTCAAAAATGCCGGCTACGCCACCGGTGCTTTTGGTAAGTGGGGGCTGGGAGAAACGAATCTCAAGGGTGCGCCCAATCCCCTGACTCACGGCTTCGACCACTACACCGGCTGGAAGAGTCAAATGATCGCGCACACATACTACCCCAGCAGCATCGTGCGCGACGGAGAAGAGGTTCCGATGGAGGAGGGCACATTCGTGCACGACCTGATCATGGCCGATGCGATGAAATTCATCGAAACCAGTGTGAAGGAAGGGAAGCCGTTCTTTTGTTATATCCCCACAGCCGTTCCTCACGCCGCCATGCACGCACCGAAAGAGATGCACGAAAAGTGGCGCAAGGTGTTTCCCGAATTTGACAACAAGATCGGCAAGTATGGTGCCGGCCCTACAGAGAAATGTCCGCCGGTGCAGAATCCGATTGCTGGATTCGCAGCGATGATGGAGAACCTCGATAACCAAATCGGATCAATGCTCGATCTGTTAGTGAAACTCAAGGTCGATGAAAATACGATTGTGATTTTCTCAAGCGACAATGGCACCCACGTCGAAGGTGGCCACAATCCGAAGTTCTGGGACTCCAACGGCCCATTGCGCGGACACAAGCGAGACCTCTACGAGGGCGGCATCCGCACCCCGTTCCTAGTCCGCTGGCCTGGCAAAATCAAAGCCGGAAGCCAGAGCGATCACCTCAGTGCCTTCTGGGATATCCTCCCAACGATGGCTGAGCTAACAGGCCAAGAGGTTCCTGAGCAAAACGACGGCATCTCCATCGTGCCAACCCTCTTGGCCAAGGGCGAACAGAAGAAACATCCATACATCTATCACGAATTCATCAGAGGAAATGCGAAGTCCTACACCGCAAGATCACTTCGTCAAAATGACTGGAAAGTCGTGCAGACTGCGAAGAAGGGTGGGGGATTTAGCCCGATTGAACTCTACAACCTGAAGAAAGATCCAGGTGAGACCAAGAACCTCGCCAAACAATACCCGGAGATCGTTTCCAAACTGGAAGGTTTCATGAAGGAGGCCCACAAGCCATTGAAATAACGATCTCGCGACCAGTCAAAACACAGGATCCTGCCATACAATGATGAAGCGCCTTCGCATGAAACCACTCACGGCCTTAACCCTGACCTTGGGCCTGTTAGTGACCTGTGTCTCCGCCGATGAAAAACCGAACATCGTCTTCATCATGGCAGACGATCTCGGCCCCGGATGGGTTGACTTCGATGGCAGCAGCAAGGAGATCAATACGCCGAACTTGGAGCGCATGGCGAAGAGTGGTATGGTTTTCAATAGGGCTTACGCGGCAGCCTCCGTTTGTTCACCCACACGTGCGGCGTGTATTTCCGGCATGTCACCGGCGGCACTTAAGCTGACCACTCACATTCCCGGTCTCGCCGGCAAACGTCATCCGGCACCGAAAGGGGAGCCGACTGATGCCATGTCGATCAACCAGTTGCCGCTGGATTCTCCAAGCTATGCGCGTGAGCTGAAGAAGCAGGGCTACGCGACCGCCTTCTTTGGCAAGTGGCATCTCGCTGGTGAAGGATCGATCAAAACCAAAGACGGCATGGTCGCTCCGAAGTTTCACCCTGAGCACTTCGGATTCGATATCAACATCGGCGGCTGCGCCTACGGTCAGCCAAAGTCCTGGTTCGATCCTTTCAAGAACGGGACGATCAAGAATCGTAAAAAAGGTGAGTATCTAACCGACCGACTTGGCGACGAGGCGGTGGCATTCATCAATGCGAACGCGGACAAGCCGTTCCACATTTCACTCTGGCTCTACTCGGTTCACACCCCGATCAAAGCCCCTAAAGATCTGGTGAAAAAAAATGGCGGCAATGCTTATCTGGCGATGTTGGAGAGTATGGACGGAGCCGTGGGCAAGGTGCTAGATGCGCTGGAGAAAAAAGGACTGCGTGAGAATACCATGGTTATTTTTTACTCTGACAATGGCGGGGACAAACCGACCAAGTGGCTTGCCGAGAAAAAGGGGTCGTTGTTAGAAGGTGGGCTCCGCGTGCCAATGGCCGTGACCTGGCCCAAGGTAATCAAGGCCGGAACCCAAACGGATGAGCCAGTCAACACCATGGATTTTTTCCCAACATTTGTTCACGCAGCAGGTGGCTCCACTGAGGGAATCAAGCAACTCGAAGGCTACGACCTGATGCCACTTTTTCAAGGGAAAGAGAAATTGGATCGCGATGCCCTCTACTGGCATTACCCACACAACCGCAAAGGTGTGAAATACAATATGGGCAGTGAAATCATCGCCGGGGATTGGAAATTCTACCTTGGCTACGGCAAGACCAAAGACGCGCTTTACAACCTGAAGAAGGACAGCATGGAAAAGGACAACGTGCTGGCGCAACACCCAGAGGTCGCAGACAAAATGCGAGTCAAACTGGAGAAGTGGCTGAAAAGCGTCGATGCAGAAATGCCTGTGATACCTTAACTCCGATTACCTACTATGAAAAATATGACATGGCGAGTGGCCGCAGCACCGCTGGAGCAGACCAAGCGAATGATGCCAAAGTCATCAAGCTGTGGAAGTGGTGTGGAGTTAATCCTCACTCAAAGCTCATGCGTTTATAGGTTAAATGACCGATAGACGTATTTTACGCTTTGGCTCACGCTGAAATTGAATTTAATGAGACTGGAATTTTTCCAGCAACACTGTCGAACAGCAACCAACCAACCCAGGATGAAATTAATCAACCAGCTCCTTATTACTTCTCTCGCGCTGATCGCGCATACGGCTTCTGCGCAGGATGCGAAGCCGAACGTCATCATTGTCATCACCGATGACCAAGGCTACGGAGATTTCGGATTTACCGGCAACCCGGTCATCCAGACCCCAACCATCGATAAATTACGTAAGCAGGGGACTCTGCTGAATAATTTCCACGTCGATCCCACTTGCGCACCCACGCGCGCCGCGCTGATGACGGGACGCTACTCTGACCGCGTCGGAGTATGGCACACGGTGCAGGGGCGCAGCATGCTCCGCCGCCGCGAGGTCACCATGGCCAATATCTTTGGCGACAACGGCTACGCCACAGGAATGTTTGGTAAATGGCATCTGGGCGACTGTTATCCCTACCGTCCGGAAGACCGCGGTTTCCAGCACATTGTTTACCATGGTGCTGGCGGTGTTGGTCAGGCTCCGGACTACTGGGGCAACGACTATTTTGACGACACCTACATCGTCAACGGCAAACACAAGCGTTTCAAAGGCTACTGCACCGATGTCTGGTTTGATGAAGGCATCAAGTTTATCAAGGCTAACAAAGACAAGCCGTTCCTCGCCTACATCTCCACCAATGCACCACACAGTCCGCTCTACTGCCCTACGAAATACAGTGAGCCCTACAAAGGTAAGAAAGGCGTACCGACTCCTGAGTTCTACGGCATGATCACCAACATTGATGATAACATGGCCAAGCTCATGAAGATGCTTGACGATGAAGGTCTGGCTGAAAATACGATCCTGATTTTCATGACCGACAACGGCACGGCAGGCGGCTTGGACGGAGGTCGTGGTTACGATGGTAACATGCGCGGGAAGAAAAACTCAGAGTATGACGGTGGCCACCGTGTGCCATTCATTATCCGCTGGCCTAACGGAAAAATCGAAGCTGGTAAATCCGTCGAGAATCTAACGGCGCACATCGATGTTCTGCCGACATTTGTCGACCTATGCGGACTTGAGGCTCCATCGACCAAATACGATGGCAGCAGCCTGCGTGACCTGCTTTACACCGATGGCAAGAGCTGGAAGGAGCGAGCTCTGATCGTGGAATCCCAGCGTGTAGTTACTCCTATAAAATGGCGTAAGTCCGCAGTGATGACCGATCAATGGCGCTTGGTGAACGGCAAGGAACTCTTCAATCTGAAAGACGACCCCAAACAAGTCAATGACGTGGCCAAGCAGCACCCTGAAGTATTCGAGCGTCTGCGTGGCGAATATGAAAAATTCTGGAGTGATGTTTCCCGCGAGCACGACCTCACCAGCTACATGGTGATTGGCTCGGATAAGTCACCGATCGTGACTCTCTCCTCGCACGACTGGTTGATCGATAAGCTGCCACCATGGCATCAGAATCACATCATGGGCGGTGCAGTAGCCGAAGTTTCCAACTGGGCCATCGAAGTGGAACGCGATGGAGACTATGAAATCTCCCTGCGCCGCTGGCCGGTAGAAGCCGACAAAGGCATCAACGACGGCACCTACGGCAAGGCCTTCGATTTCCAGAAAGCACGCATGCGCATCGGCGATATCGATCAGACCAAGGACATTCCTGCCGGAGCCAAAGAAGTTACCTTTAAGGTCTCACTTAAAAAAGGCCTCACCAAACTCTCGCCGATCTTCATCGGCAAGAAACTCTCGGCGACTCCATATTACGCCTACGTGACTCATCAGCCCAAGGATGGCTGGCAGACACCGGAGGGTATGGGCATCCCTGTCTATGATCCTGAATACGGTGAACGTCCGCCAGCGAGAATCAAAAACAAGCGATAAAAAGGGGAGTGGCAAGAGCCTGGCCCCAGAAATAGAAGCTTAATCTAACCAATCCCTGCAACGGCTGGCTCAATGATATAGCCAGCCGTTTTTGGCTTCAATAACACTCGAGATAACATCAAAATGAAAACACTCATTACCCTATTAGCCACCGCCATACTCACAACCATCTGGTGCAACGCCGATGAGAAACCCCACGCGGTCATTGTAGTCGGCACCTATCATTACTCACCTCAGAAAACGATGCCCAAGTTCGCGGAAGAACTCGAGCGGCTCGGATTTAAAACCACCGTGATCAATCCGGATTGGGAAGCGGAAAAAGACAAACGTGGATTGCCTGGTCTGGAGGCTTTGGCGAAGGCGGACGTAGCGGTCTTTTTCACACGATTCATGAAGCTGGAAGATGCGCAGCTCAAGCACATCACCAGTTATCTGGAGTCAGGCAAACCTGTAGTGGGATTCAGAACCAGCACCCACGCATTCAATTACCCGGCCGGACACAAAAATCATGGATGGAACAGTGACTTCGGAAAAGATGCTCTCGGAACACCTTACAAAATTCACCTCGTGGGTGGGACTACCGTTCAATTGGCAGAAGGTGCGGAGAAACATCCTATTCTAACGGGTGTCGACTCCACTGCAAACTGGAAGTCGCCCGGAACACTCTACCTGACAAAACTCGAGCCTGGGACCAAGCCCTTACTTGTCGGCACCGGCAAATCGAAAAGAGTAGGTGTGGTCAAAAATGGCTTTGGTACACACGATTTGAAAGCGGAAATGACGGACACCATCGCCTGGACATGGAAAAACAAATGGGGGGGTCGCACTTTTACCACCTCTTTGGGCCATGCGGGTGACTTCAACGTTCCTCAGTCAATGCGCGTCATGGTCAATGGTGTATTCTGGGCCGCAGGTCAGCCTGTACCAGCTAAGGATGTAAAGATAGAGACGTTCACCTTGGGTAAGGCAGCTCCAGCCAAGAAATCTAGACCCTGAGCTTTACAGCCTAGAACAACGCCGATCACAGAATGCGCTTCAATGATTGGACGTTGATGAGCGCAGATTTTCCTGCGCAGGAGGAAGTAGTTTTCCTAGATATCTCATTTAATCCAGGTCGTCCTATCTCAATATTACGGCTTTATTGTGCTACCTATTGCGCAGCTTAAAGAGAAGTGAGGGCGCAATCACTTCTGGCGAAAGATTCCCATGCTGTGCGCTTTATGGATCGCTGAAGGGGCGTTTGGGACATTGAGCTTTTCGTAGATGTTTCGGATATATTCACTCACTGTGTGAACGCTGAGGCCTAGCTCTGTGGCAATCTGTTTTTGGGCTAAACCCTCGGCAATCAGAGTCAGTATTTCGAGTTCACGTTTGGTTAGCAAAGCATTAGATGCAGGTTCTGATAGTTGCTCTTGCAGGGTGTCCATAATG
This sequence comes from Oceaniferula spumae, assembly GCF_042849255.1. Lineage (GTDB taxonomy): Bacteria > Verrucomicrobiota > Verrucomicrobiia > Verrucomicrobiales > Akkermansiaceae > Oceaniferula > Oceaniferula spumae. The sequence continues at coordinate 1,101,970 of NZ_AP026866.1, read as the reverse complement.
AACTTGGCAAGGTTGGGATCCAAGATCGCTCCTCCAGCACAGACATGCTTAATGCCGTCGATGAGTTGCGCCATCGATGAGGACTTCAAGAGATAACCCGAAGCGCCGGAGCCAATGGCTTGCAGCACATCGGCCTCTTTGTCGGACTGAGTGAGGATGACGATTTTTGCATCTGGCACGATTTTTTTGATGAGGGGAATCGCCTCCAGCCCAGTCATCCCTGGCAGGTTCAAATCGAGTAATACCAAATCGGGAGCATCGGTTTCCAGACTACGAAGCGCGATCTCTACGGTGCCGAACTCACTGACCAGCTCCATATCCATCCTATCTTCCATGGCACAAATAATCCCTTTGCGATAGGCCATACTATCTTCAATCAGTGTCAGACGTAGTTTCGGTTTCATTGGTTCCAGAAGTTCCATTTTCGAGGTTTGATTCTAAGTGTTACAAGGGTTCCATTCTCAGAGGAACCGTTGACCGACAAATTAGCTTTGAGTAAACGTGCTCGACGTTTGAGCGACTCGGGAGCCATCTTTCCAGGAGCAGAATTAAAGCCACAGCCGTTATCGCGTATAGCTAGATGAATCTCTTTTTTATCTGCCTTCAGATGAGTTTTTACCCGAGTTGCGCCAGAGTGTCTGATGATGTTGATCAGGCTCTCATGGTAAAAAAGAAACAGTCCAGCACGTCTTCGCGGAGAGAGCAGCTGCAACATCTCCTCGTTCTCAAACTCTTCTTCATGCTCCAGGTCTGTGAGTAAATGCTCCGCCACCCGCTGCATTTCCGCCGTTAGGTTTTCATACAGCTCCTTGGCCTCTAACATGTTGGTGGTGTAGCGAGCGGTCTTTCCAGCATGATCGGTGAGGATTCTCACTTCTTCGACATACCGTTTCAGCTTGCTCCATTGTTGATCGTCGCCAGCCTTGTCAGCCTCCTGTTTCGCCAAGTCACCGAAGAGGGCAATGGCGTGAAGATTGGCGCCTAGTTCATCATGTAAATTTGCAGCGATTCTCTTGCGGGTATGTGCGATCGCTTGTTCCCGACGTTGCCGACCAACGAGGATGGCGATCACCGTTCCAGCTGCCAGTGCTGCCACCGTCCAGGCTAAGACCTGCATCGTTTTCTTCTGATTGGAGTAGCGGGAATTGAGTTCAGCGACAACTTGAGGTCTCTCCTTTTCCAAATCATGGCGTCTCGAAAGTTGGTTCATCCACTCGCGGACGGGAAGGATGGCCCCGTAATAATTCAATCCATCTGTTAGTTGATCGAGTATTTCGTCGCTAGCAGTTAAATTTTGACTCGCTTTGACAGGCATCCTGAGTGCCACATTATGCCCATTGGCCATCACTTCTATTTCCGAAAAAGCAATTCCCTGCTGTCTGCCCTTCAGCAAGATCACAGGCCGGTGATCAACGATGGTGATGCGGACGTAACGGCACATGGTTTTCTCGAATCTCCGCATGATGATGGGGCCACTATCGAGGATGGATCGTTGTATATCTTCAAAGAGAAGAGCCTCAGAATCAAACTCGGCATTCATCGATCCTGTAACGCGTATATGCCGAGGAACTCCCCAGTTACTAAACGTTTCCATGGGAATCGAGTGGGTAATGTCTGCCGAATGCAAGATGACTTCATTGATCTCACGAGGTTCCTGCAGATCGATGGTCAAAGTTGGCATGGACGAATTTTTAGTCACGTCCATTAGCTTCGTCTGACTTCGCGCACCATGGGTGGCATCCATCCGGAATGGAGTGAATCCATCCGTCAGTTGCTGTAGCGGAAACCGGTGCGTTCTGGACTCGGGCACTCTGACAGGCTTTCTCAGGGCGACGTTTTCCAATCCGCTGAAAACCATGATTTCGGCAAGCTGCAGCATGTATTTGTGATCGGAGATGCGTGGTGAGAGATGGCTTGCCTCAATTCTGACCCATGAAGTTTTGACCGGCGCAAAAGTTACCGCCAATGGTGCCAGTCGTGGCAGAAGTTCATCTTTCAGATCGCGGGATGCTACGACCTTTCTTGAATTGTCATTACCCACATAAACCTTGAATGCCTGAGGAAAACCCTCAGCTCTAATTCCGGCCTCAGGGTCTCGAAACAGCGTTGGCACCAAGACGACCTGATCCACCGTGACTTCTTCGCCAAGATCGATATGAAACCACTCTCGGTTCTCTGCGCTTGCGTATGCTTTCGACCTGTATCCCACACTACCCGTTCCGTTACGAAGAGTGATTTGCGCCAAGTCCTCGAGTTCAGTATCAATATCGTTCAACCGCTGTTCGAGTTCTGGTAGAGACAGATCTTGCAGTGAAACTGGGGCGGATTCCGCCATATCAGTCACCATAAGAACGACGGTGATCAGGCTGAGCCACACGGAGATATTTTGGATTGCTGACATCAATGAATAGCTGTCTCAAGATAAGTGCTGTGGGTAAAATACAGGTTTTTCTTTTTTCAACAAGGTAAGCTATCCCCTGAAAATAGGGGGTAGGCAGACTGCTGTATCGGGATACTCTCACAGACCGACGCTAGGAAATATTGATCCTACGGTGAAAAAAACACTAATCCTATACACAGAAAAACTATGAAATTATTAATATCAGCAACAGCCTTACTTATGACGGGCGGCTTGGCATCAGCGGCTCTCGTTACCTATTCAGGCGACATCTCGGACGCAAGGACAATCGGATCCGTCGACAGTCTTCGTCAGACTGACTCCGCAACCATCCTTGTTGGGGGCTCTGTTACTGTGACAAGTGCAAGCACAACCAATGCCACCATTGGCCAACTTGCTGCAGGAAGCTTCACCATTGACGGCGGCTCGCTCTCTGTCGATGTCAGTGCCTCATTTCTTCTCGGCAACGGCAACAACGGCAACGGCATCGTCACCCTGATCGATGGATCGTTCACTGCCAACCCTACGGGGACATTTTTCATCGGTAGGGACAACGCCTCTGGCTTGCTAACTATCAGTGGTGGTACAGCGAATTTTGGTGTAGCTCCCACATTCGATAATACAGGCGGAAACGGAACGATTGATTTCACATTGAACAGTGCAGGCACACTGACGATCGCCGGTGCCGATGAGAGCTATTATCAGAATCTTTACGACACCACGAACGATCTCACTTATGATGGTGGAAATACCGCAGCCTTTGCTGACGTATTCGTGGTGAATGGTTCAACTCTCAGCCTTGTGCCAGAGCCCAGCTCCATGGCCCTCCTGCTCGGTGGTGCTGGCGTGCTGCTTCTGCGTCGCCGTCGTTGTTAACATCACTTGGAATCTCTTTAAACCAAGGACTGACGGATGATCGGTTCTTGGTTTTTTTATTCCAGGCCTTATCTTTGCCCTTATAAACTCAGGCTACTACTCAATCAATTTCATGAATCCAAAACCGATCCGAATCACCATCATTGTCACAGCTCTTAGCTCTACGTTAAGTCTAACAGCTTTAGCCGGGCCGTGGGTCCTCGACACCCAAGAGCAATGGGTGAAAGGTATCGCTCAGAAAGAGGGGCTCGAAATCAAAGATGGTATGGCTGCTCCTACTGCCAAAAAAGCGACCATCCAGAGCGCCATGAAGTCGTTTCCTGAGAAACGCAAGGCAACATCCATCACCCTCAGCCAGTCGCCGGTTTGGCTCAATTGGCAGCCGGTCAAGAACATCGGGCCATCAAACCTTACAGATGCGCCCGTTTTTCTCCAACTGGGTCCGGACAACTACTGGATGTTTGGCAAATACGGCAAGCTGGGCAACAAAGGTCAAGCTGCCGGAAAACCTGCCAAGCTGGAGGGCTTCGATATACCACTGACCACTACCGCTCACCCCCACCAGTTCACTGCGCCTGGTGGTTTGGTGAAATCCTTGGGCGGATATCACGCGTGGCAGAGCAAGGATATGGTGAACTGGGTGCACCACGGTCCGGTTTCTGATCATCAATCGCGCTGGATGACCACGGCGGAGGTCGTCGATGGCAAAGTCTTCTTCTACTATGACTTCCCCAACGATCAAGACCCGCACCTCATCATCGACGAGGATCTGACGGACGGAAAAATTGGCAACAAGGTCGGCATGGCATTCAAAGATCCATCCGATGGTTCCGACTGCGCCATCATCCGTGACCTCGAAGGCAAGTTCCACATCATCTATGAGGACTGGAGCCCTATCGATGCCAGCCGGCACGCCTGGGACTCACCCCTCGCTGGTCATGCCGTCAGCGATGATGGCAAAGGAGATTTTAAAATCGTTAAACCAGCGGTCGATGAACGCACCAAACCGACTGGGAAGTTCGCCGAATTCCTTCACCCACACTGGCACAAGGAAGATCCTGAAAACTACCCTGGCAAAGTCTACGGCGGCAAGAAAACCTACCATGGCATCAAGCCCGGCCAGAAGGCAGCATTTTCCAAATACGAAATCCATGAGCCGGCGCAAAATGCCTACGGTGACTGGGCCGCGATCTCCGTTGGCGGCCAGTATTATCTTTTCTGTGATTTCGATCCCTCCACTGCGCATGGTGACAAGAAGGCGATGAGTGTGGCCTGGTTCACCTCCTCCAGCATCGATACGCAGTTCAGCTTCTGTGGTAATCTCGGCAGCGGGCACCCTGATCCGGACATCATGTTTGCCGAAGGGAAATTCTACCTCGCGACCCAAATGAACACCGATTACGTCAGCTCCGGACCATGGGTCGATGGCGTGGAAGTGCGTGTCGGCGTGGATACCGATAAAGACGGGAAATCCGACCAATGGACTGACTGGAAGGAGGTCAAGGAAAGCTACGACTACATTCCAGGCTTCGCTAAACAAGTAGCCAAGACTCCCGCCCAGCTCGACCTCAGCAAGCTTCCAGCAGCTTATGGTTTCCAGTTTGAAATCCGCCTAACAGACACCACCGAAAATGAGTCCAAGCCGATCATCGATTCCGTGAGGTTCCAGTTTGAAAAATAACGTCCTCATTATAAAGCCAGATCAACGGCTAAATAATCTCCCTTTTCCTTCAACAATTAAACCGATGAAACTAACAAAATTCATTTTCATTCTCCCGCTGATTTTCAGCACGCTGGCTCAGGCTGCCGAGAAACCGAACATCATCATCGTCATGACCGATGATCAAGGCTACGGCGATCTCTCCTGCCACGGAAACCCGATTTTAAAAACCCCGGAGCTCGATAAGCTGCACGCTGAGTCAGTCCGCTTCACCGATTTCCACGTCAGCCCATTTTGCACTCCCTCGCGTGCCGCCCTGATGACCGGTAACCACCCGGCCGTAACAGGAGCCTATCGCACCAGCGCAGGACGCACGATGATGCACCCTGATGAAAAGACGGTGGCGAACCTGTTTGCTGATGCTGGCTACGCCACAGGCATGGTCGGAAAATGGCACCTCGGCGATAACGCACCGCACCGCCCACAGGATCGTGGTTTTCAAGATGTCGTCTGGCACCGTGCTGGCGGAGTCGGCCAGGCGCCCGACTATTGGGGTAACGATTACTTCGATGACACCTACGAGCGTAATGGGAAGTTTGAAAAATTCGAAGGCTACTGCACCGATGTCTGGTTCCGCGAAGGCATCCGATTCATCGAATCTAACAAGGATAAACCATTCCTGCTCTATCTCGCCCTAAACGCCCCCCATGGACCATACTTTGTGGAGAAAAAGTGGGCCAAACCATACGAAGGTAATAAGCAGGTAGCGAATGCCAATTTCTACGGCATGATCGCGAATATCGACTGGAATATGGGGATCCTACGGAAACGTCTGGATGAGCTTCAACTCACCAAAAATACTATTCTGATCTTCATGACGGATAACGGCACTGCAGCTGGCGCCAAGTTCAAGGGTCTGGATTCAAAAGCTGTGATCGGCTACAACGCAGGGATGCGTGGTAAAAAATCCTCCGTCTACGACGGTGGCCATCGCGTGCCGTTCTTCATCCATTGGCCGGAAGGTAACCTGACCGGAGGCAAGGATATCGACACCCTTGCCGCCCACATCGATGTTCTGCCGACCTTGGCCGACCTCTGTGGCATTCCTGTCCCTGAGGCATATGATGCAGATGGTATCTCGCTCAAGCCACTGTTAGAGGGTAAGCCGTTGCAGCGAAAGCACCATGTGCTGCAGTACCACGGTGGCCCCCACGGCAAAGCCATGCCTCCCGGTCCCCTGGCTTTTTCCACCGTGCTCACTGAGCGCTGGCGACTTGTAAATTCTAACGGTCAGTTTCTTTACGATATCGAAAAAGACCCAGCCCAGCAGAACGACCTTGCAGCTGAACATCCGGACGTGGTGAAGCAACTACGGGCACTGTATGATCCATTCTGGAAGCGCGTAGCACCGCGCATGACACCTGTCCGCATCGATCTCGGCAACCCAACAGAGCCTCGCACCAGTCTGTGTTCACAAGATTGGCACATGAAATCCGGCAACCCACCGTGGAACTTCGGTGCGATCCGAAAACTGCCGAAAGTGACCGGGCCATGGCTGGTCAATGTCAAACAAGCTGGCCGCTACCGCCTCACCCTGCGCCAATGGCCCGCCGAAGCGAACAAACCCGTCGTCGCGGTCAGAGCCAAAGTCGAAATCGCCGGCATGAGTAAAGAATCCAAGGTGGAACCCAGGAGTTCGGGAGTCGTCTTCGAAATTGATTTACCTGCGGGCCCCACCGAACTCATCACCTACCTCTACGATCAAAAAGACCGAGCTGGAGGTGCCTATTTCACCGATGTGGAATTGCTCAAGGAATAGAGACTCACACTGTGAACTTACTAACAGGTGACACTGACTGGAAGTGAAATCTACATTGAGAGCATGATCCAGAGGCTTAGCTTAACCTCTTCCTACTCACGCCATAACCACCCTATCGATAATATCTAAGATTATGAAAGTCAGACAATATCACGCATTCATCCTAACATTTCTCATCACGATACCAAGCACACTGCTTGGCGCTGAGAGCAAACCTCCTTATGACGGCTCATGGCAGGCGTTGCAAAAGATGCCGGTTCCTGCCTGGTTTGATGACGGCAAGATTGGGATCTTCATCCATTGGGGACCTTATAGCGTCATTGGTTACCGCAAGGGTGGGCGAGGATACGCTGAACATGTTCCGAAGATGATTTATGAAGACCCCAAGCACTACTATCCCTACCTCAAAAAACGCTGGGGGAAAACTCCACCGGAGTTTGGTTACAAGGACATCATCCCCGAATTCAAAGCGGAGAAGTGGGATCCCGATGCATGGGCCAGCTTATTCAAGGAGGTAGGCGCCCACTACGTGGTGATGACCGCCGAGCATCATGACGGCTGGGCCAACTGGGACTCAGACCTGACACCATGGAACGCCGTTGACAAGGGGCCGAAGCGCGACTTGGTAGGAGACCTTGGTAAAGCGCTGAAGCAACAGGGACTCAAGTATGCGCCCTCCTATCACCGAGAGCGGCATCAATCGTTTTTTGCCCAACAAAAATACAAAGTCGATGCCCAGCCTAGAGAAGATATTGCCAAGGAAATCAAACACTCGCCAGAGGCAGCCTCCCTTTACGGACCGTTTGGCACCTCCAAGGCATATGTGGATGACTACGTGGCTCGCTGGAAGGAAATCCAGACCAAGTACCAGCCGGATTTCCTGTGGATCGATGACATTCCCATCTGGACTCGCGATGGCAATCAGGTGTTACAAGGCAAGGCCAAGCCAGAGGTGCAGTATTTCTACGATCAGTGCCGCACGATGATCACCGACTTCATGAACGATGGAGCAGCACGCGGAGCGGAGGTTTACGTCAACAACAAGGGCGCTAACAGAAACTGGCCCGACGGTGTGGGCTGTCTGGAAAAGGATAACCTCAAGCTGAAAGTCATCGGCCCGAAGTGGCAGAGCTGCACCACCTTCGGCACCTCATTCGGCTATCTTGAGAATGATAAATACAAGACTGTAGAGAGCATCATCCATGAAATGGTCGAGGTCATCAGTCGCAACGGGAATTTCCTCGTCAACATCGGCCCGAAGGCCGACGGAACCATCCCCAAGCCACAGCTTGATCGCTTACACGCCATGGGCAAATGGCTGAAAACCAATGGCCCCGCTATCTACGGCAGTCGCTATTGGAAGCTCAGCGAGCAGAAGAACGAGCACCTGGTCTTCACCACCCGTGGAACCAAGCTATACGCCATCAAACTGAACGAACCCAAGGCAGCCTTCACCATCACCGGAACTTCCGGCTGGAAAGCGGAGCAGGTCAAGGGAGTCCGTTTGTTAGGATCAGAGGCTCAGGTTCAGTGGAACATGACAGCCAACGGGCTGCGAATCACGCCACCCACCAAGCTCGGCGATAGCCAGTATGCCTGGTCGTTTGAGATTGAAACCACAGAAGAACAGCATCAACCAAACGTGATCGTCCGTGATGCGTCCAAAGCGCTCAAGGGCACGAAGGACGTGGATCTTGAGGGGCATGACAAAGGTGGTAGCAAAAAAGGCAACGACAAAAAGAGGAGATAGCGATGCGATATCCTGAATGATTGCAAGCGGCGGGAACAGACTCAGCTGGTGGATGATTGCTGCTTCGATACAAGACCTCGCCAATCTTTCCAGAATACCCTTTTCTGGGGATAGGAAGTTTCTGGTATCGATGTATTTTAGAGGGTAGCCTTAGCCGTTTTCACCTGTTTTCGAACTTATCCATATGACCATGATAAAAATCATACCCTTCCTTGTCCTCGGACTCACAACCTTACACGCTGCTGAGCCAAAGAGCACCAAGCCTAATATCATCCTGGTGATGACGGATGATCAAGGCTATGCGCCTGTGGGAGCTCATGGGCATCCTTGGATCCGAACTCCGCATTTGGATAAAATGCACGCCGAGTCGATCCGCTTTGACCGTTTCATGATGGGATCGACCTGTGCACCGAGCCGGGCCGGCATCATGACTGGTGTCCATTCGATAAAAAACGGGGTGACGCATACGATTTACGAACGTGAGCGTGTGAACCTGAAGGCGATCACCCTGCCGCAGGTCTTGAAACCAGCTGGCTACACATCCGGCTATTTCGGCAAATGGCATCTGGGCGATGAAGATCCGTATCAGCCCGAAAACCGGGGATTTGACGAGGTGTTTATTCACGGCGCGGGAGGGATCGGTCAGGCCTACCCTGGCTCGTGCGCGGATGTGCCAGGCAATACCTATTTCAACCCTGTCATTAAACACAACGGTAAGTTTGTGAAGACCAAGGGCTATTGCACGGATGTCTTTTTCAAAGCGACACTAGGCTGGATTCAATCGGTCAAGGATTCCGACCAGCCATTCTTTGCTTATCTATCCACCAATGCACCGCACAGCCCGTTTGTGGCGCCGCCAAAATACCAGAAGTATTTTGAAGATCTTGGGTTTCATCCGAGATCCGCAGGTTTTTACGGAATGATCGAGCATATCGACGACTGCATGGGGCAGATGTTCAAGCAGCTGGAAGAGTGGGGGATTATGGATAATACCATCGTCATCTTCACCTCTGACAATGGCACAACAACAAGCGGCAACGGACTCAAGGGAAAAGCAGGACGCCCTCAGGTAAAGCTCGGCACCGATAAAGATGGCAAAGCGATGATGTCCTATAACGCGGGCATGAAGGGCCTGAAAGGAACTGTGGAAGAAGGCGGCGTTCGGGTGCCGTTCTTTGTGCGCTGGAACGGAAAGATCAAAGAGGGACGAACCGTGGAGAAGCTAGTCACATATCTCGATATCCTGCCGACCCTAGCCGACATTGCCGGAGCAGAGTTGCCCACCTCGCAGGCATTCGAAGGCAGAAGCCTGAAGCCCTTGCTTCTGGAGAACGATCCGGACTGGAAGGATCGGTTTCATTTTCAGCATGTGACACGTTGGAATCGAGGTGAGGATCCCGATAAGTTTAAGTGGAAAAATTACTCCGTGCGTAACCAGCGTTTCAGACTGGTCGGGGACGCGCTTTACGACATGAGAAATGATCCGGCACAAAACAAGGATGTGGCTTCAGAGCATCCGGAGGTCGTGTCGGAAATGAAGAAAGCCTACGAGAAGTTCTGGGATGAAGCGCGTCCACTCATGATCAACGACGGCGTGCCGCTGGCGAAAGAAAAACCGTTCCATGTCGATTACAAAGCCCAGAAAGCCAGCTCCGGCATCCCTGACTGGAAGGCACCCACTTTGAAGTGGGAGGAGTCTTATACCGGCGGACCGACTGGAGCCGAAAAACCTGAGAAAAAAGGCCGCAAGAAGAGGAAGTAGATCTAACAAGCAATTAGCACCGGAACGGAAGGCTATATCTGGAACCAAAGAATAATCAGTGAAAGAATGATGAAGAAGAAATCATGTAACACCTCGTTAGCCTTGGGGGCTGTATCGCTGTTGACTGCGGCCTTGTGTGCTGCCGCGCCTGCGACGAAGCGTCCTAACATTCTCTATATCGTGACCGATGACCAAGCGCCTTACGATCTGAAGGTCTACGACAAGAATTCGCCACTGGAAACTCCCGTGATCGATCGCCTAGCCGCCGAGGGCATGGTGATCGATGGCGCTCATCAGATGGGAGCCTGGTGCGCTGGCGTGTGCACACCCTCGCGTCATATGATCATGTCCGGACGCACCGTTTGGCATGTTCCGGATAAACCGAAGCAGGGTCGAAACCCACTTGAAAAAGACCCCAAGCATGTGCCGGCCGACCTGGCGAACCACACCATGGCAGCGGTATTCAATGCCGCCGGATACGACACGATGCGAACCTGTAAGAAGGGCAATAGTTATGCTGCGGCGAACAAGAAATTTACCGTCGTGCATGATGCTACCAAACGCGGCGGCACGGATGAAACAGGCAGCGCGTGGCATGCGAAGCAGGTGCTCAATTACCTCAATCAACGTGAGGCGACCAAAGACGAAGACCCGTTTCTGATCTACTTCGGTTTTTCGCATCCTCACGATGTTAGGGACGGTAAACCCGCACTACTGGCGAAATATGGAGCGGTGAATCATAAGGATAAAAACAGCCTGCCCCCGGCGAATCCAAAACAACCGAAGCTGCCCAAAGGCTATCTCCCGAAACATCCATTCGATAATACGGACATCAACGTGCGCGATGAGATTGCCGCTTCTGGAGTGTGGAGAAACCGAGATGAGCGCACCATTCGCAATGAACTGGGCCGCGAGTATGCTTGCAGTGAAAATATCGACATCCAAATCGGAGCCGTTTTGGAAAAGCTGAAGCAGATGGGTGAACTCGAAAACACCTATATCGTTTACACCTCCGATCACGGTATGGCGATCGGCAGGCACGGACTGCAGGGGAAACAGAATCTCTACGAGCATACCTTCCGCGTTCCCTACATCGTCAAAGGCCCCGGCATCAAGCCAGGCACCCGCGCGACAGGTAATATTTACCACCTCGATGCACTGGCTACCCTTTGCGACCTCGCCGGAATCGAAGCGCCCAAGACGAGCGAAGGCATCAGCTTTGTGCCTGTGTTAGAAGGCAAGAAAGATACAGTCCGCGATGTGCTATACGGTGCCTACTCCGGCGGTGATAAACCTGGAATGCGCTGTGTGAAGAAGGGCGACTGGAAACTCATTCGTTATGAATCGAACGCATCAGGCGTTAACGAAACGCAGCTGTTCAATCTAGCAGAAAACCCCGATGAATTAGTGGCCGAACACCACGATCCGAAAGTCATTGCACTGACGGGTAACACGCCGAGTCCTAAGCAACTCAATCTCGCGAAGGATCCGGCCTATGCCGATAAACTCAAGGAAATGGAGCAGCTGCTGCTAGCAGAAATGCGCAACCACTCCGACCCTTACCGATTTTCCAATCAACCGGATGACGCGTTACCGGCTATCGAAGAACCCAAGATTCGTAAACCATGGTTGAAAGAGGATAAAAAGAAATCGAAGGCTGGGAAAAAGAACAAATCAAGTAATCCATGAACACTCTATCAAAACACACCGTCGCGTATCTAACTTTGTTAGCTACGTGCACAGGATTTGCCGCAGACAAGGCGAAGAGCCCGATCGAGAAGTATTCGTGGACGCTGGGCTACAAACCGGATAAGACCGTAACCTTTTCCAAACCTGCGGCAGGGAAGCCGTTGAAGCTGGATTGTTTCTTCCCATCAGATCACAAGGAAGGAGGCAACAAGAGCTGCATCATCCTCTTCTTTGGCGGTGGCTGGAGTGGCGGTGATACGTCTCAATTCTATGGCTATAGCAAATATTTTGCGTCGAGAGGCATGGTCGCGATCTCCGCTCAATACCGGACGATGAAAAGCCACAAGGCGAGTCCGAGAAATTGTGTGGAAGACGGCAAGGCCACGATTCGTTACGTCCGTGCTCACGCCAAAGAGTTGGGAATCGATCCTAACAAAATCGTAGTGGGTGGAGGTTCAGCCGGCGGACATGTCGCAGCGGCAACAGCGATGTGTCCGAAAATCGATGCCACTCCTGACAGCAAGATTTCCTGCCAGCCGAATGCCTTGATGTTGTTCAACCCCGTCTACGATAATGGACCGGGGGGATATGGGCATGCTCGTGTCACAGCCTATTGGAAAGATATCTCACCCATGCACAATATTCGCGCCGATCTCCCGCCGATGATTTCGTTTTTTGGCGACAACGATAAGCACATCCAAGTTGCCACTATTAATGCGTTTCAAAAGAAGATGGAGGACGTGGACAACCAATCGGATACACACATCTACAAAGGGCAGACGCATGGATTTTTCCACATCTCAAAAGGCGGGCGTAAAATGTTCGAAGATGTGCTCACCAAAGCCGATGCCTTCTTGGTGAAAAACGGCTTCATAACTGGCAAGGATAACGTTGCGGAGTGGACGGCGAAAAGCATCGAGAACCTCCCTGCAAATGGCAAAAAGAAAGCTAACAAGAAATGATATCGGTAATCAAACCTTCGACACTTTGCGGCATCACATGCTTGCTCGCAGCAGCGACAACTCCACTGAGCCACGCCGCTGATCGCCCCAACCTCGTAATCATCTTCACCGATGACCAAGGCTATGCGGATCTGAGCTGTTTCGGCGGAAAACACGTCATGACACCGCACATTGATCAGATGGCAAAGGAGGGCGCGCGACTAACCAGTTTTTATGTAGCCGCACCACTGTGCACGCCGTCAAGAGCCGCGCTGATGACCGGTTGTTACCCGTCACGCATTGATATGAGTGTGCCGTCATCGATTGAGGTGCAAATGAAGCACACGGAAGGTAGAAATTTCCCAGTTTGTCTGGCAGGGGACGGAAGAGGCCTGAACCCTAAGGAGCTGACTATTGCCGAAGTGGCGCAGTCGGCTGGGTATAAAACCGGCATGTTCGGCAAATGGCACTTGGGCGATCAGCCTGAGTTTTTACCGACACGTCAGGGCTTTGAAGAATATTTTGGCATTCCCTACAGCCATGACATTCATCCGAAGCACAAGAACCAGAAAGTTTTCAAGTTCCCGCCTTTGCCTTTGTTAGAAGGCGAGAAAGTCATCGAGATAGAGCCCGATGCCGACTACCTAACGCGTAGAATCACCAAACGCGCAGTTGATTTTATCAAGAGGCATAAGGACGAAAACTTTTTCCTCTACGTAGCGCACCCGCTACCGCACGGGCCTCTGGCGGCATCACCTGAAATCAAGAAGGAGTATGCTCAAAAACTCAAAGCGAAGGGCGCAGCGAAAGGAAAAGGGCGGGGCAAATCAGGCCTTTTCCCAGCCACCATTTATGAAATCGATTGGTCGGTCGGTGAAATCCTGAAGGCTCTCAAGGAACAGGGGATCGATGACAACACCATCGTGATCTTCAGCACGGATAACGGTCCAGCCGCAGGTTCCGCCAAACCTTTGAGAGGGAAGAAGGGAAGCACCTTTGAAGGCGGTCAACGCGTGCCAACGGTGATCCGCTGGCCTAAGGGGATTCCTGCAGGCAGTGTTAACGACAAGATGCTAACGACCATGGATGTGCTGCCTACTTTCGCCAAGCTCAGTGGAGCCAAGCTGCCGGATGACCTCGTCATTGATGGAAAGGATATGATGGCGACCTTGGCCAAAGGTGCGGAGAGCCCACACCAGTATTTCTTTTATGCCCACTGGGGTGTGCTGGAAGGCGTGCGCTGGAAGGAATGGAAATTGCGTATCGCCGATGGCGTGGTGGCTCTCTACAATCTGAACCAAGATATCGGAGAAAAGCACAACGTGGCAAATGAACACCCGGAAATCGTCCAGCAGCTTCAGGAGGCGATGAAGGGTTTCGAAAAAGACATGAAAGCCAACGTCCGCCCTGCCGGAGTTGTCGAAAATCCGAAACCACTGAGCATGTCAGCGGAGTAGTTGATCTGAATAACGAACAAGAATAAGGAATGATGAAGTTGAAGAAAATGATCGGGGTGACTCTGTTGAGCGCTGTCTCGAGCATCAGCAATGCCGAACAATCGCCGCCTAACGTGGTTTTGATTTTTGCCGACGACCTCGGGTATGGTGATCTGAGTTGTCAGGGCGCTACTAAAGTCCAGACGCCGAACATTGACAAATTGGCAGCTGACGGTCGCCGGTTCACTGACGCGCATTCGGCGTCTGCTGTCTGCACTCCCTCGCGCTATGGTCTGATCACAGGAGAATACCCCATGAGAGCAGGACTCTGGGGACCGTGTCCACCGACCTCAAAGCTATTGATCGATGTCGATAGGCTGACGATCGCGAAAGTTTTTAAGAACAAGGGTTACGAAACCTCCTGCTTCGGAAAATGGCACCTTGGTTTCGGCGATGAGAAAGCGGACTACTCGAAACCTCTGCGTCCGGGGCCGCAGGATCTCGGCTTCGACTATTACTTTGGCGTGCCTGTGGTCAACAGCGCGCCGCCTTACGTCTATGTCGAGAATGACCGTGTGGTTGGAATGACGGAGAACGATCCGATTGTTTACCTCGGCAAGAACGCTGGAAAGAAAGCGACGCCGATCACTCCGTTGACAAAAGAGCACGGAAACCGAGTGCCTAACTGGTTTGGCGGAGCGGCAGAAGCTCACAAACTCTACAACGATTTCGAACTAGGAACGACCCTGACCGAACGCGCCACCAAGTGGATTCGGGAGCGCGATAAAAAGCCGTTTTTTCTCTATCTCGCGACCACGAACATCCATCACCCGTTTACCCCCGCACCGCGTTTTCAAGGAACCAGTCAGTGTGGTCTGTATGGTGACTTTATCCATGAGTTAGACTGGATGGTAGGAGAGATCACGAAGACGCTGGAGGAACAGGGCATTGCCGATAACACCTTGGTGATCTTCACCAGCGATAACGGCGGCATGTTCAACCACGGTGGTCAGGATGCTTTCAAACATGGCCACAAGCAAAACGGTGATTTGTTAGGTTTCAAATTTGGCATCTGGGAAGGCGGCCACCGCGTGCCGTTTATCGCCAAGTGGCCGGGTAAAATCAAAGCAGGAACGACCTCCAGCCAGTTAATCTGCAATGTTGATATGCTTGCTACCTTTGCGGCTTTGACCAAGCAGAAAGTGGCTCCCGATCAAATGGCCGACAGTGTGAATGTCCTTCCAGCATTAGTCAGCGAGCCGACTTCGCCGGTGCGTGAGCACTTGATTCTATCTCCTCGCCAGTCCAGCCACATATCACTGCGCAAGGGTAAGTGGATGTATATTCCGGCCAGAAGCAGTGGCGGATTTACCGGAGGTCCGGGCACGCACGGAGCCGGCGGTCCGCCCAGCGTCTCGGCTGTCGGCAGCTCTAACAGCGATATTGAAAACGGCAAAATCAAAAAGAATGCTCCACCTGCGCAGCTCTACAATCTTGAAACAGACGTGAACCAGACAAAAAACGTCTACAAGGAACACCCAGAGGTGGTGAAGGAGATGGAGGCGATGCTGAAGACTTATACTTCCACAGTAAAACTTGAAAAAGGAAAGCGGAAGAAGCGTCCCAATCAGAAGCCGAAACAGGCACAACCCTAAGTCTTATTACACTCATAGGCTGCATAATCTGACCTAACAAATACAATGATTATTCCACATAAGCTCGCTCGCAGCGCTGGGGCATTCATGCTCAGCTTTTCGCTTGGTGTCGTCGCTCATGCCGCACCACTGGCTGGTTCCAAACCTAACATCATTTTGGTCATGACCGATGACCAAGGCATGGGAGACCTCTCCTGCATGGGCAATGAGGTCGTCAAAACGCCTAACATCGATACCTTTTACAAGAAATCAACACGTTTTACCGACTTCCAAGTCAGCCCCACATGCGCACCTACTCGTGCTGCAATCATGAGTGGAAGGCCTCCTTTTAAGGTCGGCGTCACCCACACCATTTTCCAGCGCGAACGCATGGCTCTGGATATCGTGACTCTGCCTCAGGCATTGAAAACAGCTGGCTACGCGACTGGTATCTTTGGCAAATGGCACCTCGGTGATGGTGAGGAATATCTCCCAGGTAACCGCGGATTCGATGAAGCACTGATCCATGGCGCGGGAGGGATCGGACAGGTGAACCTTGGTGATTTTCCACCTAACAAGACCAACAGCTACTTTGACAGCGTGTTATTGCACAATAAGACTGTGGTTCAGACCAAGGGCTACTGTACCGACTTATTCTTTCACTCAGGCTTAGCGTGGATCAAAAAGCAGCATGCCGCCAAGCAGCCATATTTCGCCTATATCTCACTGAATGCGCCTCATGCCCCGATGAACGTGGCCGAGAGCTACAAAAAAAGATTCATCGAGATGGGCTATGACAAAGGAACCGCCGGACGTTACGGCATGATTGAGAACATCGATGACAACTTCGGCCTACTGATGGAGAAGCTGACCGAGTGGAAGGCGTTGGAGAATACCTTGGTCATTTTCATGACGGATAACGGAGGCACCCATCTGAGCGGTAGACTCAAGGGGAAGAAAGTGAAGCACTTTAATTACAACATGAAGGGCGGTAAAAACTCACCGAACGAGGGCGGCACTCATGTGCCTGCATTTTGGTACTGGAAGGGCGTGCTGGGGGCGGGCGTGGATATCGATGGCCTAACAGCGCACCTTGACCTGTTTCCCACATTCACAGAACTAGCAGGCGCCAAGCTACCGGAGAAAATGCAGGACTTGGATGGTCGGTCGCTCGTTCCCTTACTGAAAGACCCCAAGGCAGCATGGGCGGACCGTGAACTCTTTGTTCACTGTGGCCGATGGAATGCCGGGAAGAGAGAGTCTGCAAAATTTGTAAAATGCGCCGTGCGCACCGAGCTTTGGCGTTTCGTGAACAATAAGGAGCTTTACGACATCTCCGCAGATCCGGGTGAGACCAAGGATGTTTCAGCTTCCCATCCGGAAGTGGTCAGCCAGCTACGCAAGGCCTACGACAAGTGGTGGGCTTCGGCACTGCCGCTCATGGTCAATGAGGGACTACCCAAAGTCAAAGACCATCCTTTGCATCAGCTTTATGAGAAGCAGAAGGCAGACTCCGGTATCCCTGAGTGGAAACCGGAAGAGTTATGACGCTGAATATAGCCAATATACTCCAATCGGTGCAACGACTGCCCACCAGCCACGTTATATTACTTACTCCGGCAAACACCTGAATTTATGAAAACGATCAAATTAATACAAACCACGATGCTCAGCTTGTGCGCGAGCATGTCGATAGCCCAAGCGGCGAAGCAGCCGAACATCATTTTCATCATGACCGATGATCAGGGTTACGGCGATCTGGCTTGTCACGGCCATCCGTTTATCAAGACACCGAACCTCGATAAACTCTACTCGCAGAGCACTCGTTTTACCGACTATCACGTCAGTCCCACCTGTGCTCCCACGAGAGCGGGATTGATGTCTGGAAAAGAGCCTTTCAAGGTAGGCGTCACCCATACCATTTTAGAGCGCGAGCGCATGGCTCTGGGTGTCACCACCGTGGCAGAAGTGCTGCAGAAAGCAGGTTACAAGACCGGTATTTTCGGCAAGTGGCATCTTGGCGAAGAAGACGCCTATCAGCCGGGTGGCCGCGGCTTTAACGAGGTGTTTATTCATGGCGCCGGCGGTATCGGTCAGCGTTATGAAGGAAGTCAGGGTGATGTCCCCGGTAATTCGTATTTCGATCCGACGATTCGTCACAATGGCACCTTCGTGAAGACCAAGGGCTTCTGCACCGATGTGTTTTTCAGCCAAGCCTTGGGTTGGATCAAGGAACAGAAAAAAGACCAACCGTTCTTTGCCTACATCGCTTTGAATGCGCCTCACGGACCCTTTATTGCACCTGAGAAATACAAGGCCATGTATCGAGGTAAGGTGAAGGAACCTGCTGCAAAAGCTAAGAAAGCTAAAGCCGGTAAGGCCGGAGGTGATACTATGGCGGCATTTTTTGGTATGATTACCAATGTGGACGACAATGTCGGCCGCGTGATGGAGAAACTCGAAGCTTGGGGGCTGGCCGATAACACCTTGCTCATCTTTACCACGGACAACGGAAGTGCAAGAGGGGCGCGAATTTTCAATGCCGGTATGAAAGGTGGCAAAGGTTCGCTGAATCAGGGTGGGGCCAGAGTGCCGCTGTTTTTCAGGTTGCCCGGTGTAACTACGGCTGGTCGCGACCTGCCTCAGCTCGCTCGTCATATCGATATTCTGCCAACCTTCGCCGAGCTTGCTGGAGCGGATATCTCCAAGTTGGGCCTGCATGGACGTAGTCTGATGCCACTGGTGAAAGATCCGAAGGCTGAGTGGCCTGACCGCAAGCTCTTCTTCCACGGCGGCCGCTGGGCTAAGGCTGGTTCGGAAAGATTTGGCAAAGGCGACTCGAATCCAGATAATTCTAAATACAAGAAATTCGCTGTGCGCACTGAGAAATGGCGCCTGGTCGGAACCAAGGACCTCTACAATATTGAGGAAGATCCGGGTGAGAAAAATAACGTTGCCGAGAAACATCCGGAGGTCGTCAGTGAATTACTCAAAGCCTACGACGCCTTCTGGGCGGAAGCTCGTCCTCTGATGGTGAACGAAGATGCACCGCTCGATGTCGAGAAACCCTTTGAAGCCAACTACCTCAAACAAAAGGAAGCGAAAGGTATCCCGAACTGGGTCGAACCAAAACTCTAGGAACATCGAGAATCCAGCGACTATGACAGCTAAAAAAATATCCCTTCGTGCGGTGTTTGCATTTTGTGCCTGCATGACTTTTGCTCACGCGGACCGCCCTAACATCATTCTGATGATGGCGGATGACTTGGGCTGGGGGGACGTGAAATGTTTCAATCCGAAATCTCCGATCATGACACCGCAGCTCGATGCCATGGCGGCTGCAGGTGTGCAGTTTAATCGTTTTTACTCCTCGTCGCCTGTTTGCAGCCCAACGCGTGGCTCCTGCCTGACTGGGCGCCATCCTTTCCGCTACGGTATTCCTTATGCCAACACCGGTCATATGAAGACTGAGGAACTGACATTGGCCGAACTTCTCAAGAAACATGGTTATGCCACTGGGCACTTTGGGAAATGGCATCTCGGAACGATGACGACCAAGATTGTGGACGCCAACCGAGGCAAGCCAGGAAATGCCAAGGACTTCTCCCCACCGTGGCAGCACGGTTTCGATGTTTGTTTTTCCACGGAATCGAAAGTGCCGACATGGGACCCGATGTTGAAGCCCGCGAAGGGTAGTAAAAAAGGTTGGGACTATATCAAAGATCGCTCCACCGCCGATGCTTACGGAACTCATTACTGGAACGAAAAAGGGGAAGTCGTCACTGACAACCTGGAGGGCGACGACTCGCGCGTGATCATGGATCGGGTGGTGCCATTCGTGGAGCAGGCGGCCAAAGACAAAAAGCCGTTTTTCGCTGTGGTCTGGTTCCATACACCGCACCTGCCATGTGTTGCCGGTCCCAAACACGCCGCGATGTATTCGAAATACGATTCTGAAAAAATGAATTACTACGGCTGTGTCACCGCCATGGATGAGCAGGTAGGCCGACTGCGCGAGGCGTTGAGAAAGGCAGGTGTAGCCGAAAACACAATGCTCTGGTTCGCTTCGGATAATGGTCCGGAAGGCTCTGCCAAGAGCCCAGGGACAGCCGCTGATTTCAGAGGCCGTAAGCGCTCGCTCTATGAGGGGGGCGTCCGCGTTTCCGGAATCTTGGATTGGCCGGCACGTGTGAAGACTGGGTCGGTGTCTGAATTTCCTGCAGTGACCAGCGATTACCTGCCCACCATCATCGATGCCTTGGGTGTCGGACTGGCCGAAGATCGTCCGAGGGACGGCATCTCTCTGATTCCTGTGATAGAAGGAAAACAAACCGAACGCAAAAAGCCGATCGGTTTTGAGTCGCAGAAGCAGCTGGCATGGACGACCCATCAATACAAACTCTACAGCAAGAACGGCGGCAAAAAATGGGAACTCTATGACCTGCTGGGTGATCCGTCAGAATCGAAAGACATCGCCGCAGAGCACCCGGAGATCGTGCAATCCATGGCAAAGAATTTAGCCCAGTGGCGTGAGTCCTGTAAGAACAGCAACCAAGGAAAAGATTATTAAAATGAAAACATATTTAACTTTGTTAGGGATCGGTTTGATCAGCATGGCGCATGCCGCCAAGAAACCTAATATCATTTTCTTGCTGTCAGACGACCAAAGCACTTACTCGGTGGGCTGTTATGGCAACAAGGATGTAAAAACTCCCCAGATGGATAAGCTGGGCGCCGAGGGAATGATCTTTGACCGTCACTACGACACCACTGCGATCTGCATGGCCAGTCGAGCCAACATTTTCACAGGAATGTATGAATATAAAACGGGGACGAATTTCACCCATGGCGACATGAAGCCTGAGACGTGGGCGAAATCTTACCCCGTCTTGTTGCGCGAGGCCGGCTATTACACCGCCTTTGCCGGCAAGTTTGGAATCGTGGTCCAGGGCAAAGGCTTGTGTGAATCCGACTTCGATATGTGGGGTGGTGGGGCAGGGCAGACCCATTACGACACCGCGAGAAACAAAGCGATGAAGAAGTATGCCGAGGAGTTTCCACACTCCACTTTGTCTTACGGTGCCTTCGGCCGCGATGCGATCCGTGAGGCAGTGAAGCAGAACAAACCCTTGTGCCTGTCGATCAGCTTCAAGGCACCGCATATGCCGGCGACCCCAGATCCTCGATTCGATAAAGTCTACGCGGGGAAAACATTCACCAAGCCAGCGAACTACGGTCGCAAAAGTGCTGAAGACCGCGCGCCTCAGAGTAAGACGGGCCGACAGTATGAGCGCTTTGAAAGCTGGGATTACGACAAGGACTACGATGGTGTCATGCGCAAATACCACCAGCAAATCTACGCGATCGATGTCGCCCTCGGTATGATTCGCGAGGAAGTCGAGGCTCAGGGGATTGCAGATAATACCGTCATTATTTACACCAGTGACAATGGTTTCATCTGTGGTTCCCACGGCTACGGCTCGAAGGTTCTGCCAATGGAGGAGGCATCGCGTGTGCCACTGATGATTTATGATCCACGCATCAAGACCTCAGGACAAAAACTCCGAACCCAGAGACTAACAGGCAACATTGACTTCGCCCCAACCATTCTGGAACTGGCAGGTTTGCCCGTGCCGGAAAACATGGACGGCAAAAGCCTCATCCCAACCCTGAACGATCCAGCAAAAGGCGGCCATGAACAGCTCACGCTGATGAATACCTATGGAGCGGATCCTACCAAGGCGATGAGCACGGTGGATGGTCGTTATAAATACACCTTCTGGTGGTATGGCGATGACAAGATGGCGCCCACGGAGGAACTCTACGACCTCGAGAAAGATCCACTGGAACTAGTCAATCTCGCCAAAAATCCGGAACATGCTCCAGCCTTGGCACTAATGCGTAAAAAATACGACCAAAGCCATGCTCATCTGAAAAAGGAAGCCGTTGATTATAATGGTTACCAGAGATACGTGAGCATATTCGACCGCGAAATTCCGTTAGATCAGAAGGAAACCAAGAAGGCCAAGGCAACCAAGGAACGCAAGCGAGAGAAAAAGAAGAATCGCTAAGGATATGAAGATACACCGTCTAGCACTTGCCATCACCTCTCTGCTCACAGCAGTAGCGTACGCCGAGAAACCTAACGTTATTTTCATCCTGATGGATGACATGGGTTATAGCGACGTCAGTTGCTACGGCGCAAAGAAAGTCAATACGCCTAACATCGATCGCTTGGCGAAGGAAGGTCTCCAGTTTACCGACTTCCATACCGGTTCACCGATCTGCTCGCCATCGCGTGCGGCATTTCTCACCGGTGCCTATCCGCAGCGTAATGGCCTTTACATGGGCATCAATGAGAACCGTGAAGCCCACTGGTTCTTGGGTTTGAGCCCGGAGGAGATCACCATTGCCGAGCAGTTCAAGAAGAAGGACTATGTGACCTTGATGGTCGGTAAGTGGCACTTGGGTCATGGGGAAAAGTTTTCCTACTATCATCAAGGCTTCGACCATTACTACGGAGCGCCATCTAACATGGGGCATAACCCCGAATTCTTGGATGAGAAAAAAGTCGTCTACAAAAAGACCCCACTGGATCAACTCACCAAGCTCTACACAGCGAGAATCGTCAAACACATCAAAGATTACAAGGATAAGCCCTTCTTCCTCTATTACGCGCACAATTACCCCCACACGCCAGTCACATCCGGAGCCGAGTTCAAAGGCAGCTCCAAAGACGGCCCGCGTGGCGACGCGATCCAAGAGATCGATTGGGGAATCGGCGAAATCGTCAAAGCTCTTGAGGAAAACGGAATTCTCGAAAACACGCTGATCATTTTCACATCCGACAACGGCCCAACCAATGCCCGCCACGCCGCACCTTATCGAGGCACCAAATACGTCACCCTCGAAGGAGGTCACCGGGTGCCGTTTATCCTGAACTGGAAAGGCAAGACCCAGAAACCAGCCGTGTTAGACGTTTCGGTCAACGCAATGGACCTGTTTCCTACCCTGAGTGAAATCATCAACCAGCCGGTGCCCGACGACCGGATCTACGATGGAGTGAGTCTACTGCCGTTGTTCAAAGGTGAAGAGATAAACCGCGCTGAGGATAAACCATTTTTCTACTACAACTGCGAAAACCTCGAGGCTGTGAGAGTCGGAAAATGGAAGCTACACGTGCCAACTACGAAGAAGGAAATGGCCTGGTGGGACCAAAGGAAGACTCCCATACAGAAACCAGAGCTCTACGACCTGTCATCCGACAAAGCGGAAAGCGTCAACTTAGCCGATGCCCATCCAGAGCGTGTCAGCGAGATGACCAAGCTGGTGGAGGCGATGCAGCTCAAGCTCGGATCTTATCAGTCCAGAGGTAGCGAGCAACGCCCCACAGGAACTCTCTTTCCAGAAGTCCCTGTGGTTTCAAATCACAGAACCGACTGGCCCAAACTCTCGGATAAAGAAAAAGGCCGAGCTAAGACAGAATTCAAGCCAAGTGGAAAGCCGAAGCGAACTAACAGAAAGCCAAAACGCAAATGAAACGATTTAACAAAATAGCCATCAGCGCAGGAGCATTGATGTGTTCAATGCTCTTCGCCTCCGCGGAGCCAGCCGAGAAAAAGGAGAAGCCCAACTTCGTGATCTTCGTCGCCGA
This sequence comes from Oceaniferula spumae, assembly GCF_042849255.1. Lineage (GTDB taxonomy): Bacteria > Verrucomicrobiota > Verrucomicrobiia > Verrucomicrobiales > Akkermansiaceae > Oceaniferula > Oceaniferula spumae. Next base: position 1,078,351 of record NZ_AP026866.1, on the reverse strand, counting down.
TGACATGGGGTGGGGGGACTCCGCCACTTATGGCAACCCTCTGATCAAAACACCGAATCTCGATAAATTGGCCGCGCAGGGCGTCAAGTTCACCCAGTGCTACTCGGCCTGTGGTGTCTGTTCTCCATCGCGGGCAGCGATCCTAACAGGGAGAACGCCTTACCGGAACGGCGTCTGGCGACATCTCTCCGGTAATCATGAAGCTCACCTTCGTGCCAGCGAGATCACCTACATCGAGTTGCTTAAGGAGATCGGCTATGAGACTTGCCACGTGGGTAAATGGCACCTCAATTCCAAACAACAATTCAACACTCCAAAATACCCGCAACCTGGTGACCACGGCTACGACTACTGGATGTATACCCACAACAACGCCAGCCCAAGTCACAAGAACCCGGACAATTTCGTCCGCAACGGCGAACCTGTTGGTGAAATTGAAGGCTACTCCGCCCAAATCGTCGCCTCTGAGGCGGCCCGTTGGCTAAAGGATATCCATGACCCGAAGAAGCCATTCGCGCTTTCCGTCTGGGTGCACGAACCTCACTCACCGATCGCAACGGATTCCAAATTTGAAGCACTCTACAAAGGCCACAAGAACAGCAAATACATGGGCAATATCACTCAGCTCGACCACGCACTGGGGCAAGTGATGGAGGCTCTTGATAAAGCCGGCGTCAGCGACAACACCTTTGTCATGTTCACTTCTGACAACGGTCCAGTCGCACGTTATGGAGGAACGGCAGGCGAGCTCCGTGGTGGAAAACGCAGCAGTCACGAAGGCGGCATCCGTGTGCCCGGAGTGGTTCGTTGGCCAGGCCACATCAAAGCAGGAACTGTTAGCGATACACCTGTGATTGGCTCCGATATCTTTTCGACCATACTGGCGATCACTGGAATCGACCTCCCCTCAGATCGCACCATCGATGGAGTCAGCATGCTTCCAGCTTTCGAAGGCAAGCCCCTCACTCGCAGGGTCCCACTCTTCTGGCGAACCCATGTTTCAGCCGCTGATAACCGCATGGCCCTCCGCATCGGTGATTGGAAAATCATCAGCAACGATGAGATGAACAAATTTCAACTCTACGACATCCAGAAAGACTGGAAAGAGACAAACGATCTCTCCGCCAAAATGCCTGAAAAAACAGATGAGATGAAAAAAGCTCTGTTCGAAGTTTGGAAAGGCATCGAAGCCGAAGGCCCCAAAGAATGGTGGCTGGGCGAACGCAATAAGCCGGTGAAAGGCGGAAAATTAAACTACTAACAAAATCACCGCACCTATCTGGGGGGATGGCTGTTTTGTGGCTAAACTTGAAAATAAAACCAATGACGAACATTACCCGAGCAGCTTTGCTCATAGCAGCGACTTGCCTCACAAGTTCGCTCTTAGCCGCGCCAGCGAAAGCAGATGATAAAAAGAACACCATCCTCTTTTATGGAAACTCGATGATCGAGCGGCTGCTCGAGCATGGTGAACTTGAAGCTCGGCTCCAGATCGCGAACCCCAAAGCAGGCTTGAAAATCCGTAGCTTTGCTTGGACTGGCGATGAAGTAGGCAACCGACTCCGATTGGAGGGTTACGCCAAGCACATGAAAAACCTCATCGCCGAGTGGCCTGCTGGTAATCTCGTGTTAGGTTACGGGTTTTACGAATCATTCGCTGGTGCCAAAGGTCTCGACGAATTCGAAAACCAATACCGGGTTCATCTCAAACAGCTCGCAATCATCCATCCGGGAGTACAGGTCGTCATGCTTTCGCCGATTGCTAGCGAAGATGCATCTCCTGAGAGAAATGCAGACCTGGAGCTCTACTCAAACGCCATCAACAAGCTGGCAGCAGAATCGGGCGCAAAGTACATCGATCTTTTCAGCCCTACTCGCGATGCCTACGCCGCCTCGGAGCCGAAGCTCACCACGAGGGGGATTCATTTGAATGAGGCTGGAAATAGCCTTGTCGCTAAAGTCATTGCTGAGGCTCTCATCGGTTCATCCACGGTAGATCCGAAACACCTGCACGAAGTAGCTCTCGCCGCTTCGGCCAAACACGAACGCGTGGCTGAAATCGTCCGACCTAAAAATGCCGTCGTCTATTTCGGTGTCCGCGCACGTCCGCAGGAATACGCGGATGAAATGCCACGCTACCACAAGATGATCGAGCTCACCGAAGCTGTGGTTCATCAGCTGGCAGCGGACCCAAGTAAGAAATTTTCAGACGTGAAAAAGCCATCTCTTGCACCGATGCCTGAGGGCAGAAGTAAAAAAGCAAATAAAGGAATGGGCATCATCAAAAGTGTCGCGAAAGCCCAGGCAGAGTTTGAGGTTGATAAAGACTATGAGGTGAACCTATTCGCCTCCGAAGAACAATTCCCTGAACTTCGTAACCCAGTCCAGATCGCCTTTGATGCTCGTGGTCGACTTTGGGTCGTCACTATGCCGTCATTCCCACACACCGTACCAGGACTGACACCACCAGACAAGATCCTCATCCTCGAAGACACGGACAAGGATGGCAAAGCCGACAAATGCACGACTTACATGGAAGGTCTCGACGCCTTGGACGGTATCGCATTTCACCGCGAGGGAGTGATTATCTCTGAGCAACCTCGCTTATGGCTGACGCGTGATACAGACGGTGATGGCAAGGCTGATTTCAAAGAAGAGCTACTCCGCGGTATCGATGTCACTGATTCACATCACGGTGGCATGATCACGGAAGACCCTAGCGGTGACATCATTTTCAGCGACGGCGTGTTCCACCGTTCGCAGCTGGAAACACCCTTTGGGATTCATCGTGGTATCGATGCTACGACCTATCGTCTCGATGTCGCCAGTGGTAAAATTAACACCGAGTATCAACACACCACACCGAACCCATGGAACGTCGATTTCGATCGCTATGGTGACCTTTTCCAGATGTATGGAGACGGAATCTTCTACGATAGCGCGGTGCTGCCGTGGACACCGCTGGGAGCTTATCATCCCTTCAGATACGGCTCGATCGGACAGTTTGGAAAAGGCTCAGGAATCGCAGTCGTTTCCAGCCCTAACTATCCGGATGTTTATCAGGAGGGCATGGCATCTGCATCATTGCTCGGCAAATATGCGGTGACTCTAACCGAGTTCGATTACACACAGGGAATGATCAACCGAGGTAAGACACAGGTCATCCTCTCCTCTCCGAATCCTGCATTCCGTCCCGCTGATTTGGAGTTCGGAATGGATGGTGCGCTTTACGTGTCTGACTTCTGTAGCCCGATCATTGGCCACGCCCAGCATCCGATGCGTGATCCAGGTTGGGATCACGACTACGGCAGAATCTGGAGAGTTGTTCATAAAGGGAAACCTCTCGTGAAAACGGCTCCAAAGATCGAAGGCGAATCACCGGAAAATCTCTGCAAGTTACTCACCAGTCCCCAAGGCCTCGTCCGCCATCACGCTCGCATCGAGCTTCGCAAACATGGTGCGAAGGGGATCGCAGCGGTGGATAGGTGGATCGCTAACATGGATCGGAACAGCCCCGATTTTGAGCAAGCCGCACTGGAAGCAATCTTTGTCTGTGGCGGTCTCAATGAAGCTCGTCCGAAGTTGATCGACGCATTACTCAACTCCAAGTCGTTCCATTTCCGTGGAGCGGCAGTGAATCAGATTCGACTGCAAGCTGATCGTCTCGATAACGTGTCTGAGCTTCTCGCCAAAATGGCCAAGGACGAACACCCGCGTGTTCTCATCCAGGTGATCGGTGCCATTTCTCATCTGCAACAAAGCAATCCTAAGCTCACCGAGATTTTAGGATTGATCAAATCTGATAATAAAAATGTGGTGAACACGGTCAGGGCGTTAGACTACGGAGCCGAGCCGGTGAAAGGGCGCAGTGTCCCAGTACTCGAAGTTGATCCTAAGTCCGAACTCACTCATTGGTTCCGCTATGCCCCGGGAGGAAAAGGTCAGCCGGTTCTCCACACATCGAAGAAATCTTCTGGCGGCGGTGTGAATTTATTCCGCACCTTCATTGAGTCTGAAAAAGCACAGTCCGCTATCATAGCGATCAATCACAAGGCCCTCGATATCTTTGTAAATGGCAGCCTGAAGTTTAGCCAAAACTCACTCTGGAGTGGTGATCAACAAGTGCAGGTCGATTTACAACCGGGTGTGAATTACATCGAGATCGAGCTGAAAAAGGGAAGAAGAGCGACCAATGGGCTACCTCCGGTCTTCCTCTACGATGCTGTCGGCAGTGCGCTCAGTGACGCGAAATATGTATCGAATCCCCAAGACTTAGAGCGACTCACAGCAGCGCACAACAAGATGCTCAAAGAACGCGGAACCGTTCTCCGTGTCACTGCAGCTCCAGGGTTACAGTTTGCCCCGAAGATACTGCAGGTCGAGCCCGGCGCCAAGGTCCGTCTCATATTCGAGAACCCGGACAACATGGAACATAACTGGCTTCTCATCGCTCCCGGGAGCGTAGCAGAGATCGGAGAGCTTGCTGATAAGATGGCAGGAGAAGCGGGGGCTGTGGAAAAACATTACATCCCAGACTCGGACAAAATTTTAGTCCACTCGAAACTACTAGGACCAAACGCTAAGGAAGAAATCGTCTTCACCGCACCTGAGAAGCCGGGAGAATACCCCTACATTTGCACCTTCCCAGGTCACTGGCGAATCATGCAAGGCATCCTAACTGTCGGCAAAGAAGACCAAGCAAAACCTCAGCCCGGAAAAGCTCGCGGTAAGAGGAAAAAGGGTAAGGCGGTATCTAAGCAGATAGGTGAGGGCGTGGTCTTTGAATCCTCAGCTACCGCGAACGGGTTCACACTCCTGAAGCTCCCGAAAACTCCAAGAGGCAAAGTCACTGCGAGCACAAAAACAAACAATGACCCTATCTCTATTCTAACTGATGGGAAGTTAAGCAAGGGCTTCGGTCCTATTTTTGCAAACGGCATCAAAGATGGTGCATACAAGATGGATCTTGGGAAACAGCAACCCATTGCGGCAATCACCAGCTGGTCGCACAGCCAAGGTAGCGGTCGTGGTGCCCAGACAGTGACTATTTACGGTAGTGACTCTACCTCGGACCCAGGATGGAAGCTCGACGATGCCACACTCTTCAAGCCACTCGGAACAATCAGCACCAAAGGCCAATCGCTGAGTGATTTCGTAGCGTTATCGCTGCATGCGAAAAAAGGGAAGTCGCTCGGGTCTTATCGCTGGATCGTCTGGAAAGTGGCGCCCGTAACCTCGAATCATGAAAACACCGCATTTCAAGAACTGGCAGTCGATGTGGTGAAATAAGGCGGTGTTAGATATTCAAAACTGGAAGGTTAACGGCATCAAGCTTCATCGTGCCAACCGACATTTGGCCACAGCCGCCCAATCAAACAACTTATGAAAATTAGTAATCGACTCATGGCCACGGGGCTTTCCATGGCTTGCCTCAGCACCGCCGTGGCTCAAAAGGAAATCAACCCCTACGCGGTCACCGCAAACCAAGTGACTCTGGCTGAGCCGACGACATTGAAACTCGATCCTAAAGGCACCACATCCTTAGCTCCCAATCTTGGGAAACTGAGTGCTGGCATTCAACCGGTGGTGAAGAATTTCATGATCCTCTGGTGTGCAGCAAAAACTGGAACCAGCCAAGTGGAGTGGACGGTAAAAGCTCCCGCTGACGGTGTCTATGGCGTGACGGCATCTGTTTCCGGTCAAGGCACCGAGCTGACGGTCACCTGCAATGATCAGAAAGCCGAAGCCAAAGTGACTGAGAACGGCTGGCACCGCGTAGAGCTGGGTAACATCCCCTTGAGAGCGGGGGAGAATAAGATCTTGTTAGATGTGGAGGTCGTCGCAGGGAAAGGCCGAAAGCGAAAGGGGGAGTTTCTGTTAAGTGGATTAGAACTGACCCAGCCGGCGGTCAAAGAAAGCATGCTCAAGGAAGCTGTGGCGATGAGGTCGCAGCCTGATTGGTTTAAGGATGCCGGATACGGCCTGATGTTTCAGTGGACCAATCGCGCCACGCCTCCAAAAGGACCGATCAAGGACTGGGAGGCGAAGGTGAATGATTTTGACCTCGATGGCTTCATCAAGCTCGTTGAGGACTCTGGAGCACGATACGTTGTCTGGTCGATCACCTGGGGAAACCAGTATATCTCAGCACCAATCAAGTCCTTGGACGCGATCATCGCCGGTCGCACGACCAAGCGGGACTTACTGGGGGAGATGGTCGATCGATTGCATGAGAAGGGGGGTAAGGTCATTTTCTACTACCATTATGGGTATGACTGCTATCACTCACAGGACACAGCGTGGCTCAAGGCAGCTGGTGGTATGGAGGCTGATAAGACCAAACTCTATGCCAGTCTGATGAACATCCTCTCAGAGGTGGGAACTCGCTACGGTGACAAACTCGATGGCTGGTGGTTCGACGGTGGTGCCCGATATTTGAATTGCCATTTTGACGGTTCCTCAGGCGATCAGGGTATTCTAACTGCACCACTCAAAAAATTTACAGAGGCTGCTAGAGCTGGAAATCCGAAGCGGATGGTGGCCTACAATTCGTGGATCAAGCCTCGCATCACCGAATATCAGGATTATTACGGAGGGGAGGGGAAGACCTCATTCAAAGCGTCTGAGCTAAGCGATGGAGTTTTCAAGAGCGGACGTCAGAAAGGCCTACAGGCTCATGGCTGTTTTATCCTTGAGAAAAGGTGGGGGCACATTGATGAGGACACACCGATTGCAAAACCGAAACACGATATCAAAAAATTAACCGCATGGGTGAAGCAAGCCCAGCAAGGCCGCTATCCCATATCGATCAATTTGGAAATGTATGAGGATGGCTCCGTTTCGCCCGAGTCCTATGCCTTGTTAAAAGAGCTTAAGGCAGCAACTCGTGGGAAATAAGGACGAGCTGTTGCGAGGGGCGAAATCGGTCTATGACATCGGTCAAATGACCGATTGGAACATCGTGCTTAAGGGTATAGGTTACTAGGGTAAATCTATATGAAACAGCACTCAAAAAAGACTCTGATCGGGAGCATCGCCTCTATTTTGCTCATGATTCCCTGCCATGCGGAAACGGCTCAGAAACCTAACATTGTGGTATTTCTCGCCGATGATATGGGGTGGGGGGATGCGGCTTGTTACGGCAGTGATAAAATCGTCAGCCCGAACATCGATAAGCTGGCCAAACAGGGAGTCCGTTTCACCCAGGCCTATGCGGCATGTGGTGTTTGTTCACCTTCGCGCTCGGCGATTCTGACCGGTCGCACACCGTATCGGAATGGTGTCTGGGCGCACTTGTCAGGAAATGGGCCAGCTCATCTGCGCACCTCAGAGATCACCTATCCGAAGCTGCTTCAGAAGGCCGGTTATGAAACCTGCCACGTTGGCAAGTGGCATCTTAATTCCAGACAGCAGTTTAATAAACCTGAATTTCCCCAGCCCAATGACCACGGTTATGACTATTGGATGTCCACTCACAACAACGCCAGCCCAAGCCATAAGAACCCTGATAATTTCGTACGCAATGGCGAGCCAGTCGGCAAGGTGAACGGATTTTCCGCCCCATTCGTGGCCAAGGAAGCGATTCATTGGCTCAATGATATCCGCGACCCCAAGAAACCGTTTGTTCTCTCGATCTGGGTGCATGAACCACACCTTCCAATCGCTACAGACAAGCCATTCCTGGCGCACTACGGAGCCGATCCCAAGGCCAAGTATTATGGCAATATCACCCAGTTGGATTTTGCCTTGGGGCAGGTCATGGACGCTTTGGAGGAGAAAGGCCTAGCTGAAAACACCTTGCTGATTTTCACCTCTGACAATGGACCGGAAGGCAGTGCCAGACGCGGTGGATCGACGGGTGGCCTCAGCGGTCGTAAGCGCGATGACCTCGAAGGCGGCATCCGTGTTCCTGGCATCGTGCGCTGGCCGGGACACATCAAGCCCGGCACAGTGAGTTCGGTCCCAGTGATCGGTTCAGACATTTTCACCACCGTGTTAGAAGCGGCCGGTGTGCCGATTCCTACTGATCGCACCATCGACGGTGCCAGCATGGTGCCTGCTTTCGAAGGCAAGCCCATTCAGCGTAAAGTGCCACTCTTCTGGCGCACCCATGTTTCTGATCCGGACTGCCGAGTCGCAGTGCGGGTGGACGACTGGAAACTCGTCGCCAATGACACGATGAATAAGTTCCAGCTTTTCAACATCGAGAAAGATCCCAATGAGAAGAACAACCTCGCTGAATCGATGCCTGAGAAACTGGAGGAGCTGAAAAAAGTCATGATCGAAACCTGGAAGGATATCGAAAAAGAAGGGCCGAGTGAGTGGTGGCAGAAAAATACTGCCAGGCCCAAGGGCGGCGGCAAACTCAATTATTAAAAGCAGAGGAGCCCTATGCTTTTCTGCCAAATCCTCATCGAACGGACATCCAATCTAACACTATTACCTATGAAATTTAAAACACTAACAAGTATCTTCCTCTCAGCCCCCCTGTGTATTTTAACACTTTACGCCGAGCAGGCTGCTCCTGCCGATTGGAGTGTCGACCTTGAAAAAAATATCGAGTCTTCCGAGGGCGCTGTCATTGAAAAAGGCTCCGTTTCACCGAAGGAAAAGACCGCGACAATTCTAACAAAAATTCAGAAATTTGACAGCAAGCGTTCCGTCAAAACTCTGACGGTTTCCCAATCGGCCATCTGGCAGAACTGGAAACCTGTGGAAAATATCGGGCCGGCGAATCTCAAGGACGCACCAGTCATGCTCACCATGGGACCTGACAACTACTGGATGTTCGGGCGCTACGGAGGTGCTCAGCCGAAGAAGAAAAAAGGCGACAAGGGCAAAAATCAGTCCAAGCCCCAAACCAAGTTCGAAGCCAAGTCCGCTACGCTCGAAGGCTTCGATGTGCCCTTGCAGACCACTCCCTTCGCCAATCAATTCAATGCCCCCGGAGGACTCAAGCCTAGCAAGGGCGGCTACCACGCCTGGCAGAGCCGCGATATGAAAAACTGGGTCCACCACGGACCTGTCACCGAAGGTTTCTCTCGCTGGGTGACCAGTGCCGAGATGGTCGATGGCAAAGCTCTGATCTACTATGATTTTCCCAACGATCAAGACCCACACGTTTACGTCGACAGCGACCTCACCGATGGTGAACCTGGTGAAAACAAAGGCAAGGTTCTCAGCGATCCCTCGGATGGTTCTGATGCCGGGTTCATTCGTGATCTCGATGGCAAGGTCCACGTTATCTTCGAGGACTGGAGCCCGATCGATGCGAACAAGCGCTCTTGGGACTCGCCGTTGGCTGGACACGCTGTCAGCCCGGACGGAATCAAAGCTTTTGAAATTAAGAATCACGCCGTCGACAATCGCACCAAGCCCACTGGTAAAAAAGCGACCTACAAACATCCGCACTGGACCAAGGAAGATCCGGACAATTACAAAACCAGCATCGCCGAGTACGAAATCCACGAACCTGAGCAAGAGGCATATGGCGACTGGGCGGTGATCAGCATTGGTAGTCAGTATTACCTCTTTGGCGACTATGATCCAGCAGGCGGCCATCAGATGAGTGTCGGCTGGTTTACATCGCCATCGATCGATCAGCAGTTCACTTGGTGCGATAGCATCGGAAATGGTCACCCGGATCCGGACGTCGCCTTTGCCGAAGGCCAGTTCTATTTAGCCACCCAGCAGAAGGTCGACTACGTCAGCCCCGGCCCATGGGTCGAGAAAGTCGAGGCCCGCGTGGGTGTGGATACTGACAACGATTCCAAAATCGACAAGTGGAGCGACTGGTCGGAGCTCAAGGAAAGCTACGACTACATCCCAGGCTTCTCCAAGCAAATCAAACGCACACCAGCCCAGCTCGACCTAGCAGGTCTGCCCGAGGGATTTGCTTTCCAGATCGAGATGAAGATCACCGATACCACAGAGAATAAATCGAAGCCGATTATTGAGGGCGTCAGCTTGTCATTCAAGTAGTCTCTAACTGATATTTAAGGAATAGGATCCATGACGAATCTAAAAACGTCCTTTCACGCCAGTTGGTGCGGCCTTTCACTTATGTTAGGGCTTGCTTTCGCCCTGCACACTCAAAGCCTGGCTGAAGAAGTCAGCACGTCCTTACAGAACAGCGACGGCAGCCAATACAAAGCCAAAGCTTACTACCCCAAGTTCAGCTGGGAAAAGACGCCGCAGTATTTCATGTTCGGAGATACGCAGCGGACCTTGACGCCTGAGGAGGTGAAATCGATCGCAGCGAGGACGGATTTTCTCTGCATTGAAAAATCTCACGGTATGAAAGAACTCGGCGCCGCTGAACTTGGAGCTAAACACGAAGCAGCGGTCTTTAAAAAGCTCAAGCCAGGCACCAAAGTGCTGTTCTATTTTAACTCAGCTTACGCGTATCCGTTTACCTCCTATGCCAAGGATCTTACGCGGTCCAAAATTGACCAGAGGCCTGACCTAAAGAAATTTCTACTGATCGATCCTAAAACCGGAGAGCTTGCACATCGCAGAAATGTTTTTCAGTTTGATGTGCTCAATCCGGAATTTCGCACATGGTGGGTAAACACCGTAGCCAAAGGTGTCGCCGAAACCGGCTGCGATGGTGCCTTCATCGATCAGATGCACGGCTTTTCATGGTTACGTCCCAATCAAGTGAAAGAAGTTCGTTCAGCGATGGGCGAGATGATGGCCGCGCTGAAAAAGAAAATGGGGCCGGATAAAATCTTACTCGCTAACAATGCTCACCAGAGGGCAGGGGTAGAGGTTCTGCCGGTTGTGGATGCTAACATGTTTGAGCATTACGATGCCAAGCTGCTGACCAAAGAGATGCTACTCAAGGACTGGAATGACATGTTGAAAATCTCCAAGGCTGGCAAAATGTCCATCTTTCGGATCGGAGTAGAATACGTCAGCTCCCAAGACCCAAAAGCAGAAAAACCCAAGAGGGGACCTGCTAGAACAGCAAAAATGGCAGCCTTGGCCAAGGAGCAGTTAGAATACTTCCACGCCTGTTACCTGATCGGCGCCCAACCCTACTCCTATTTTCAATACGGCTGGGGCTGGACACTTTCAGATGGTTCCCTGCATGAATTCCCCAGCCTGCAAAAACCATTGGGTGCTCCCAAGGGGGCTTACACCCGAGTGAAGAAAGACGGTTGGGAATTTACCCGTGAGTTTGAACGCGCCAGCGTCTGGGTGGATACCGAGAAAAAGCAGGCTAAGATCACTTGGAAATAGTGGGTATCAAGGTTTGTTCATATACGACGCCTGTAAGTGCTTTCTAAAAGCGGAGCATCGGTCATACGACCGATAGACAAGGTAGGCGGGTCGGCACACATTGGTCATAGATGATGCACGCCTAAGAGATAGGGCTCATTGCTAACGCGATCGCAGCTAATGCATATAGAAAGTAAAAACAAACTATGAAAAAAATACTCTACACAGCAGGAACTTGTCTTTTGGCAACCGGACTCGCACAGTCTGCAACTTTCGCGATTACCAATTGGGATGGCAACGGTTCTGATACTACATTCAGCGGATTTGCGGTATCAGCAGCTGTTGCTGATGGCAATGATCTCATATATACTTGGACGCGATCCGGTAATCTGGATGGGATGGGGCCAGCTAATGACACATTGAGCTTTGATCTTAGGCATGAAGCCTTCACCGGTTCATCTTACAGCAGTCCTAATGTGACACTAGGAAATTCGCATGACCTTGGAGGCGTTTCTTTACAGCACTTTGGTCCAGGTGGTGATCTTGATAACAATCAGTCATTCCGGCTTAGCATTGAAAATATTGTATTTACCCAAGGCGAAGCTCTAGGATGGGAAGCAACTTTTGACGGATTCTCTGACATTAATAGATTCGGCGGAAGTGGCACTGCAGATTATTATTTCGGAACCACCGGAGCAGAAACCGTGGTAGGTGGTGGCAACTTTACCGGACCAGTCCAGGTGCTAACGGTTACTTCGACAACCGCTAATTCACGTTTCCGCAATCTGGATTTTGCCATCACTACTGCAGAGGCAATCCCAGAGCCTTCATCTGCCGCACTCGTCGGACTTGGAGGCCTTGCTCTAATCTTACGCCGTCGCCGCTCGTAGGCATCGTAGAACTTCATTCATATTTGAGTTCATGGCTCCAGTCGGTCGAAAGGCTGGCTGGGGATTTTCTTTGGCACAATTTGCAAATCGCCATCCGAGCCGCAGCCAAAGCATCGGTCAAACGACCCATAGACAGGTGTTTAGTCATCGCTCATAGTTCAGACGATTTATGCCCCACAAGTCTCTGAAATGAGATTTCAAAGGCAAAAAACCAACGCTCTATCCAACATATGATCATGAAAAGTAATATCAAACTCCTTGCAGCGGCTACGACCTTCCTCGCTTTCTCCCAGGCTTCTCAATCAGCTACCGTCGCCTTTACCTTTAGTGGTAACAAAACTCCTCAGATGGCGAGTGGTGCCGGAAACTCGGAGATTCTATATTCTTTCACTGCAACAGGTGACTTTGACGGAGCTGCTGACGGCGTTGACACTTTTACTTGGGACATTCGTTTTAGTGCCTTCAATCGGACCATTGCGAACGATCAGGTCACTTTAACCAATCAAGTGCAGGCACAAACTGACGGCACTGAATTCAATTCTGGAGGTAACAGCACAAATTGGAACAGTCAGTCCTTGGTCTTTGCAATTGAGAACGAGCAGCTGACAACGACAGCACCCGGTTCCTATGATTATACATTTAATGGTTTTACGTCGATGTTTCTCACTGCTGGGACTTTTTACCTGGGAACTGGAGCAGATACAATATCACTGGTAAGCACAGGCAATAGTGTGGATACATTCGCTGCTCCCCAGCTCAGTCCTTTGGTGATTACAGCTACTAACAGTGAGCGAAATCGCCAATTGTCAGGTAGCTTTACTATCGCGGCTGTTCCTGAGCCCTCCTCAACGGCGCTTCTTGGCCTTGGAGGTATTGCTCTGATTTTACGCCATCGCCGAGCATAAGTATTACAACTCATTCTATACTTCAGGGTTTCATCCCCGGTGTGCCTACGGGGTATGGCGGGGATTTTTATATCTATTCTTATATGGTCCTCCAGACTCATCGATAACTTACAAACCTATGAAAAGTCTTCTAATACACGCTGCTGCAACATGTTTGTTGGCGACTCCAGCCCTGGCTGAAGAAATCCAACCGACATGGCAGTCGCTGGCGGAGAACTACCATGTTCCTGAGTGGTTTCAGGATGGTAAAATCGGAGTTTGGGCGCACTGGGGGATTCCTTCGTCGATTGATGAGAATCGACCGAACGATGGCTCGCACTACGGTCGCCGGATGTATGGTGCCAATGAGGGAGAATCGGGCGGCCAGCTGAAGATGACCGAGAAGCTCGCCAAATTTCACGCCAAACGCTATGGCCCGCCGAGTGAGTTCGGCTACGAGAAACTGGTGCCACTTTTCAAAGGAGAGAATTGGGATCCGGACGCGCTGGTGACATTTTTCAAAGACAACGGAGCGCGCTTTGTCATGCCGGTGGCCACGCATCACGATAACTTCGATATGTATGATTCCATCCACCCGTGGAACTCAGCCAAGATGGGGCCTAAGCGCGATACTCTCAAGGAGTGGAAACAGGCTGCCACCAAACATGGATTGAAATTCGGTGTGTCCACCCACCTTTACTGGTCGCCTGCCTTTTTTAAAACTGCGCGCCAGTATCAGAAGCCGGGCACGTTGGCATGGAAGCTTTTCAGCATGGACTACGATCCCAAAGGATACCCGAAGCAAGACAGTTGGAACCAGCACTGGTATGACCGCTGTTGGGATGTGATCGAGAAATATGATCCTGATATGTTCAACGTCGATTCCCCATTCCCCAGAGTCGGTGCCGGCAAGGGACTGGGCGTCAAGCTGTTCACCGACTACCTTCGACGCGATCTGAAAGAAAACGGCGGCAAGCAGTCGGTGGTGATCTCCTTCAAAGACGGTAGCAAGGACAGATCAGCCTATACCTACAACATGGAGCGAGGCAGTTCCGGTGAGATCCAAGCCGAGCCATGGATGTGGGCGACTGATATTTCCGGCGGATGGTTTTACCGTAAAGAGGCGAGGAACAGAATGAGCATCTCCATCATGATCGCGAATGCCATCGATGCGATTAGCAAAAATGGAGTGGTCATGATGAACGTGGCACTGCGGGGTGACGGCACGCTGCCTGAAAATCAGGCTGCTTATCTAACTGCTTTTGGTGAAGTCTTAAAAACCAACGCCGAAGGGATCTACGGCACTCGACCATGGAAGGTGTATGGCGAGGGACCGCTGAAAGTGAAGACAGGGCGTCAGGGCGAAAACAACAAAGCCTACTCCCAGCAAGATATCCGGTTCACCCAGAAAGATGGCAAGCTCTACGTCTTTGTGCTGGCGACACCGACCAAGGACATTGCCATCGAGACCTTGAAAGCAGGCGGGCTGCTTGAAAAGGAAATCGCAAATATTACCATGCTAGGAAGCGATGAATCGATCCAATGGAAGCGCGATTCCTCCGGCCTGAAAATCGACCTGCCCAAATCCATCACCGAGCAGCCCGTCACCGGCTTTCGGATTACTTACCAATAAACCAAACATTACCGACCATGAAACTACGCCTAACAGGTATTCTGTTTTTGCTGATCAATCTAGCAACAGCGGCTCCCAAGCCAAACATCATCATCTTTTACGTCGATGATCTCGGCTGGCAAGACGTGCAGCTTAATGACATTGACAAACCCTGTCCCTACGAGACGCCGCACATCAAAAAACTGGCTGATGCCGGGATGAATTTCACCCAAGGCTACTCACCAGCCCCTACCTGTGCGCCTTCTCGAGCCGGTATCATTACCGGGCAGCACCCTGCGAAGATCGGTCTGACGCACGTGGATCTGAGTGTCCGTTCAAAGCCGAAAAAAGATCAGCGTTTGGTTTCGCCCTATCTTCAAGGCCCGATGGATTTGACTCTCCTGACCCTGGCTGACGCACTCAAGGCAAACGGCTACCGCACCGGTCACTCCGGAAAATGGCACGTCGGCTCGAATGCCGCCAGCTATGGATTCGATGTCGTGAACCAAGATCGCGGCGTGCACCGTGGCATGGATGACAGAACCAAAGATTTCGCCACCGCGAAGGATAAAAAATATCCGCTGAGCAAGGAGAAGTATTTCCCCAAGAGTGATAAGAAGCCTGATGGCATTTCCTATCCATACGATGAAGTCACCGAGTCCGCACTCGACTTCATGGAAAAGAGCAAAGACGAGCCGTTTTTCCTGAACCTCTGTCACTGGATGGTGCACTGGCCGATGCTTACTCGCAATGGTGAGTTGTTAGAATACTACTGTGACAAACTCGGTCAGCCATTCCCACCGAAACCGGGAGTGATGAGCTTGCCTGGCCAGCAGAACCCTTACTTTGCCTCCATGGTGACGACGGTCGATTGGAGTCTGAGCCGAGTGGTGGATTACCTTGAGAAAACGGACGACCCGAGAAACCCCGGTAAAAAACTCAGCGAGACGACTTACATTTTCTTCACCTCAGACAATGGTGGTGCTGAAATCAAAGGAAAAGAAATCCTCTCCGATAACGCTCCTCTTAAGTATGGTAAAAAGCGTTCAGAGGAAGGCGGAATCCGTGTGCCCATGGTTATCACTGGACCGGGTATCAAGCATGGCAGCCAATTTGATGGCCTCGTGAATCAACTCGACTATTTTCCCACGATCCTGAAATTGACCGATTCAAAAATTGATCCAGCTGATGAGAAGAAGCTCAGCGGCCTGGATATTTCTCCTGTGTTGGAGGGTGAGTCGCAGAAAATCGTCGATGCCAAGGGCGTCGAACGAGATCACCTGTTCTGGCACTTTCCACACAACAGCATGAAGTCAGCGATCCGCAGCGGCGATTTCAAGCTCTACAAACGCTATACCACCGATGACTATGAGCTCTATCAGCTCACCAAGGATGGAAAACGGCACGACTATGAGGAGGCCAATGATTTGGCCAAAAACCCAGAGTTCAGCGACGTCATCGAGCGTCTGAGTAAGACTCTCGCAGATGAACTCGCGGCTAACCATGCCGAAGGCCCGTATCTAAATCCAGATTTCCAAGATAAGAAAACGCCTGCGGCAGTGGTCAATGATCCGACGTTTGAAAAGGCATCACGCGTGGCTACTCTGACGGTCGATCAGTCAGGCCCAGCCGTGAAGACCGCTTACGTGATTTATCTGGCTGAAGAATCTGCCGGTAAGAAAAAAAGGGACAAGAGTCTGAAGGGGCTGGCTGATGATGCCAAGGTTCCAGGCATGCGAGCATTAGCGAAAGTGAGCGAAGACGGCCGCAGCGTCAGTGCCACCATCCCCTCTGAGATTCCTAACTTCTGTTTTGTCATCATTGATGCCAACGGATACATGACTTACTCTAAACCGACACCTACTCAATAATCACCAACTCTATTACTAAGCATCATGAAATTAAAAACATGCCTATCAAGTGCTCTGCTGGCGTTTACATGTCTGGCAGCGAATGCCGACGAATCTAGCGCAGAAGCCAAGAAAGATCGTCCTAACATCCTGTTCATCTTTTCCGATGACTGGGGGTGGGGAGACCTGAGCTGCCACGGTCACCCGTATATCAAAACACCTAACATCGATCGCTTGGCGAAAGAGGGAACTGATTTTTATAACTTCACCGTCGCGAGCGGTGTCTGTTCTCCCAGTCGCGCGGCTGTGATGACAGGGGTGTTCCCCGCACGTCTTGGCATTACTGGCCACTTTGCGACGCCAAGGAGCAATGCTCAGCGCAACATGCCTGACTGGGTGGATCCCGAACTGCCGATGCTGCCTCGAATTTTACAGAAGGCTGGCTACATGACAGGGCATTTCGGAAAATGGCATTTGTCCAATAACATGATCCCGGACTCACCAAGGCCTGAAAAATACGGCTACGATATGGTCGGTGCCTTCAACTGCTCCGGCGAGCAAATGCCCGTGCATGACGATGCCAAGAATGCGATTGCCCTGATCGAGAAAAGCGTCAAAGCGGAAAAACCATTCTTCATCAACCTCTGGGTGCACGAGCCGCATACGCCGTTCCACACCCTGCCAGAATACCGCAAGCGTTTCCCAGATCTGCCTGACAGCGATAATATCTACGCGTCCGTTCTCTCACACGCGGATGATCGCATCGGCGAGGTCTTGGATACCCTGGATCGTCTTAAACTGACCGACAACACATTGGTAATCTTCAGCTCAGACAATGGCCCGGCCGGCGGTGGCAAAGCTGGCAAGTTAGAGATTAAGCACGATTCGGCAACGGGTGAAGGGTTTGGCACCGGTGCTAGTGTTGGCACGACAGGCGGTCGCAAGGGACGTAAGGGAACCATCTATCAGGGCGGCATTGGTATTCCGTTCTTGGTGCGATGGCCTGGTCATGTGGCCGCTGGTGCCACTGAGAAGATTTCATGGATTTCAGCCGTGGATCTACTGCCCACATTCTGCGAAATCGCAGGAGCACCACTGCCTAAAGACCTGAAACCCGATGGTGTTAGCCAAGTCACTGTCCTCAAAGGAAAGCCTGCCACTGTGCGTGAAAAGCCACTTTTCTGGAAGAAACAAACGGCCCGGAGAAGTGACGCTGACTTGGCGATTGTAGACCAGAAATGGAAACTTCTTTGTGGCGCTAATTTCAAAAACGTCCAGCTCTACGACATCAGTGTCGACCCTCTGGAGAAGAATGACGTCAAAGCCAAACATCCGGAAGTGGCCGCACAGCTCGTGAAGAAAATTCAAGATTGGACCAAGACCCTGCCTAAGGAAATCGATCCCAAGTTGTTTTCAGATAAACGGCCTAAGGCTAAGAAATAAAGCCTCCATCGATGTATATGAAGTGGATCACTGGTATAGCGGTTTTATGTTTAGCGGCATCGGCCCCTGTTTGGGGAGTCGATGGCGAACGCCCGAATTTCCTCATTGTGTTAGGAGATGATATCAGTGCATCCACGATTGGTTGCTACGGATCAGATAATCCAAATACCACACCGCACATCGATCAACTCGCTAAGGAGAGTATCCGTTTTACCAATATGTTCGTGTCGCAAGCCGTTTGCGGCCCGGCACGCGCAGAGCTCTACACAGGGCTGCAACCACAACGCAACGGCTGTAATCAGAACCACAAGGCTACGAAAAAAGGGACGTTGAGTATTGTGCATCATCTGGGTAAGTTGGGTTACCGTGTCGGACTTACAGGGAAGACGCATTTCAAACCTGCTTCGGTCTATCCATTTGAAAAAGTCAAAGGGTTTGAGGCCAACTGTAATGTGAAAGGCATTGGCAAGGAAAGCTGGTCGAGCGTTGAGGAGTTCATCACTCGCGATGCTGATCAGCCCTTCTGTATGGTAATTGCTTCGGTTCACGCCCATGCGCCTTGGGACGCGGGGGACACTTCTCGCTGGGAACTTGATCAACTGAAACTTCCGCCTCATATGGTTGATACCGAGGAGACTCGGCATTTCTTCCGTGAGTATCTAGCAGAAGTGCGACTCTTCGATGAGCAAGTCCGCAAGGCCCAGGCACTGCTTGAAAAAGCGAAACTGGATGAAAACACAGTGCTGATTGTGTTAGACGAAAACGGAGCAGGAATGCCCTGTGGGAAATGGACGAATTATGACTGGGGTGTGCGTTCGGCCTGTTTGATCAAATGGCCAGGTCTGGCTAATGGCGCATTTGTGACTGACGCCTTGGCGCAATACTGTGATATTGTGCCCACTCTGATCGAAGCGGCCGGTGGGGAATCGCCGTCGAATCTCGATGGCAAAAGCCTGCTGCCATTACTTACAGGCAAAACTAAGAAGCACCGAGAGAAAGCGTTTTTCGTTTATAACAGTGGGCCTGAAGGTCCGCCGTTTTCCTCGCGCGCGGTTACCGATGGTCGCTTCAAGTTAATGTGGAATCTGACGCCAAAGAATCTATTCGCAGTGAGAACGATCAATGGATTCGATTACGGCTACGTCGACAAAAAGGATCCCAACCGTCATGTCCGGAAACTCTATCTGTCATGGCTTGAAAAGGCCAAGAAAGACCCTGCTGCGGAAAAAATGGTGCAGCGTTTCCGCAAGCAACCTGAGTTCCAACTCTATGATCTCAATGCCGATCCATGGGAAATGAACAATCTGGCAAATAACCCTGAGTATTCCGAGCGTTTGAGAGAACTTAAGGAGTCCATCAGCGGATGGATGACTCAGCAGGAAGACAACGGAAAATTAAAACATGAAAAATAACAAAATCTCTCTGGGGCTGTTAGTTGCTTGCATCCTTGCTGATAATGTTGCGGCAGAAACCGATGCAAAACAGTCATCAGCAAAGCCTAACATTCTTTTCATTTTCTCCGATGACCAATGCTTCGAGACCATCGGAGCACACGGCTTGACCGAAATCGATACACCGAACTTGGATAAGCTCGTCAACAATGGTGCGAGTTTCAGCAAAGCGTACAACATGGGGGCGTGGGGCGGTGCTGTTTGTGTGGCTAGCCGTTCTTGCATGAATACAGGAGCTTTCGTCTGGCGCGCTCAAGACGCAGTGAAAGAGGTCGGTAAAGGTAAACGCAAGAGCTGGTCACAGCTACTTTCAGATCAAGGCTATGAGACCTACATGACCGGTAAGTGGCATGTGGGTGGCATGAATACCAAGAAAGTCTTTGATCATCAGGGCACTGTTAGGGCTGGTATGCCAAAGCAAAAGTCGGCTGGTTATAATCGACCCAAGGACGAAGCCGACTACGAAAAAGGCTGGAAACCATGGGACAAAAAGCAGGGTGGATTCTGGCAAGGCGGCAAGCACTGGAGCGAGGTGCTGGCGGATGAAAGCATTGGTTTCATTAAAAGCGCGGCGAAAAAGGAGAAACCGTTTTTCATGTACTTGGCATTCAATGCCCCGCACGATCCACGCCAGGCACCGAAGGAATATATCGATCGCTATCCGCTGGATCGCATCAAGTTGCCAAAGAGTTACATGACGCAGTATCCAGACCAGAACGCGAAAGGCGTTCCAATCATTCGCGATGAAAAGCTAATGCCATTTCCGCGAACCGAATATGCCGTGAAGGTGAATCGCCAAGAATACTACGCGATCATCACCCACATGGATGCGCAGATTGGAAGGATACTTGACGCACTGGAGGCCTCCGGTAAGGCCGACAATACTTGGATCATTTTCACCTCAGACCACGGTTTATCGGTCGGTCACCACGGCTTGGTTGGGAAACAAAACATGTATGAAGACGGACTCTGTGCCCCATTCATTGTCGTTGGCCCAGGTGTCAAAGCCGGACAAAAGCTCGATACCCCCATTTACATTCAAGATGCGATGGCTACTACCTTGGATATTGCCGGTGATGTCCCAAAAAGTATCGAATACAAGAGTGTGTTGCCTCTGCTGAACGGCACGGCCAAGAAAAGCTACGACTCGATTTATGGTGCCTACATGGGCACCCAGCGCATGATCCTGAAGGACGATTGGAAGATTATCGCCTATCCACAGCTCAAGAAAGTGAAGCTTTTCAATATCGCCAAAGATCCTCACGAAATGACCGACCTTTCTAACAACCCGGAATACGCAGCCAAGCTTCAGGAACTCACACAGGCTCTTGAAGACACAATGGATCAAATGGACGACCCCATGGAGTCACTGACCAAGGCGAATGCGCCCGAAGCCCCGAAGAAAAAGAAGAAGGGCGATCACTAAAACCAACTCACGGAAAACAACCAATCGATGAAAGTAAAAAACATATTAGCCGCCACTCTCGCCCTCGGGTTCCTATCTCAATCCGCGACAGCGGTCGAGGAATCGGCCTTTGTGAAGTCGCTCGTCAAGGGACCTTATATTATTCCGGCCAAGGATGGCGAATGGACTTGGGGCATGGCTCCAATTTATGATGATGACGGTAAGGTGCATGTTTTTAACTCCATCATCCCTAACACAGACAAGGGTGGAAACTGGAAAGTAAACAGCAAGATCGTGCACTGGGTGGCCGATAAACCGGATGGACCCTATAAGTTCTTAGGTGATGTGTTTATCAGTGATGACGCTAGCTATCACAACCCTCAGATTTCCAAAGTGGGTGACACTTATGTGTTAGTATTTCTGCTCAATCGACACAGCGATGAGAACGGCTCCAAGCAAGAGGTGGGAATCGCCACCGCCAAATCATTGAACGGCCCGTGGAAAGAAAGTCCACTTAATCCGGTCATCAAAGCGACGGAGAAAAATGGGCAACATGCGTCCAACCCCACCTTCGTCGTCGCTCCCGACGGTAAATTCCGCATCTACCACAAAACCATGACCACAAGAAATGGTGAGATCTACCGTGAAATATCACTGGCTATCAGTGACAAAATCGAAGGCCCATACGAAGTGGCCAAGGAGAGTCCGCTCATTTCCTATGCCGACAAGGGCGTCGATATCGAAGACCCCTACGCGTTTTATTACAAGGGTATGTATTACATGATCTTGGAAGACCGTCAGAATGTCAAAGGTCTGCTAGAAGGTAAACATGAGGGCGTGGGGAAGGCCAAGCTCGGCGGCTACCGTCCCGGACTCATCTATCAATCAAAGGATGGTCTCGATTGGGGACTGCCCAAGGTAGGCTATCAGACCAATGAAATCTATTTCGGTCACACACTGGCACGCAGTGAGCGCCCCAGCATCCTCTGGAAGGACGGCAAGCCGGAATACCTCTTCCTCGCCTGCCACGACAAAGATCCTACAGCTGGCTATATCCTGAAAATCAACGGCTGGGATGGTGAACCTGAAAAATAGGTCTGGTAGACTAGTTAGCTGCCTCTATTTTTAAAACATCCATGAAACTATCATCACACCTGCCGTTTGGGCTTTCTCGTATTGTAGGCTTAGCTTTGCTCCCATGCTCCGCGGGTAGCGCAAATGCCGAGTTGCGTCCGGCTTCGCTGTTTCAGAATCACATGGTTCTTCAGCGTGATATGCCAGTGCCAGTCTGGGGCGATGCTGATCCGGGGGCGAAAGTCACCGTCGAGTTCGCGGGGCAGAAGAAGATCGCAACGGCAGATGGTGATGGGAAATGGATGTTGAAGCTCGATGCTTTGACTGGAACCTATGATGCGAAGGACTTGACGATTTCCTCTGAACACCAAGCGAAGGCCGAACATGTTAAACTAACAGATGTGGTCGTCGGCGAGGTCTGGATCTGTTCGGGCCAATCAAATATGCAGTTCGCTGCCAAGGCTGTGCCGGAGGTGAAGGCTCTGATTCCAAAGGCCAAACATATTCGCAGCTTCGCCGTCAAACGCACGGTGGCTTTCACGGAGCAGGATCGTTGCGAAGGAAAGTGGATTGCCCGCTACCCTGACAGCGCAGTGGCATTTTCGTTTGCCCACTCACTCCAGGCTTCCGCCGATGTGCCCATTGGCATCATTCTGTCTTGCTGGGGTAGTTCATCGTTAGAAGCGTGGATGCCTCGCGATATGGTGGATACGGTGCCTCACTTCAAGACCATGATGGATGAGTTTGATGCTAATACAGAGACAAAGAGTAAAATCAAGGAGGTGCTGAATCGGCCGAAGGGCTGGAGCAAGCAAGAGGACGTGTTCCTGCGCCGTCAGTCGAATATTCTCTACAACGCGATGATGCATCCGCTGGCACCGTATGCCTGCCGTGGCTTGGTCTGGTATCAGGGTGAGCGCAATACCCAGTCGATGTTCGGCATGTTGAAAGAGCCATGGTTTTCACGTAACTCGGGTATGTTGATTTACGGCGATGTTTTGAAAAAATGGATCCAGCGCTATAGAAAGGAATGGGGCAATGAGGACATGCATTTCCTCATCACCATGCTGCCAGGCTACGGCAAAGTAGCAGACACGAGTCCTGATAAGGCCTCCGATAGTCCTACCGCACACTCATGGGCATGGATGCGCGAATCCCAGATGCAGGCACTGGATCTGAAAGGAGTCAGCGTCGCGAATACCGTCGACCTTGGAGACATCAAGAACGTGCACCCGAAAGATAAATTGCCAGTCGGTCAACGCCTGGCATTGCTGGCGGCTCGCGACACCTTGGGGAAGGATGTCAGCGCGCAAGGCCCAGTCGTAAAAAAAGTAGAAGCGATGGGAAACATCGTGATCGTTCATTTTGATCATGCCGAAGGGTTGAAAACAATAGATGGCAAAGCCCCGAACGCGTTCTGGATCACTGACGATTCCAAGAAGTGGGTGCGCGCACAAGCCGCGATCAAGGGATCAACCGTCGTGCTGCAATCGTCTGAAATATCAAAGCCGCTATACGTTCGCTATGCCTTTGCAGGCATGCCCAAAGTCAATCTTGTGAACGCTGAAGAGCTTCCTGCTTATCCATTCCGATCGGATGAATTTAAACCGTAACCATAGCTAACTTGCACACATGAAACATCAATTCGTTAGAGCGATACTTTTCGCCTCCTTGATCACCACCACCCTCGCAGCTCCTGAAAAAGGTTCTAAAGCTGAGAAAGACAAATCCGCAGTCTGGGCATTCATGCCCGACCCATCTTTGCCAAACGTGCTCATTCTCGGAGACTCGATATCCATCGGCTACACCTTGCAAGTGCGCAAAAATTTAAAGGGCAAAGCCAACGTCTTTCGTCCGATGAGAGGATCGCGCCCAATGAATTGTAGCGGCACTATCAGCGGAGTGGACAGGCTGGACAAATGGTTAGAGGGTAAAAAGTGGTCGGTGATCCATTTCAATTGGGGACTGCACGATCTCAAACATGTCAAAAAACTTGGAAAGAGCGTGAAGTCTAATGACCCCAAGGACCCCACTCAGGCAACACTCGAGCAATACACCCAGAACATGGAGACCATTGTTAAAAAACTCAAAGCCACAGGCGCACGTTTAATTTTCGCTACTACCACACCTGTGGTTCCCGGAACACTCAACCCTCTGCGCACCCCGGAAGCTCCAGTGCGTTATAATGCTGCCGCGGTGAAGATCATGAAGGCTAACAACATCCCCGTGAATGATCTCCACGCTTATGCATTGCCACATCTTGCGAAATGGCAGTTGCCCAAGAACGTGCATTTCAAAGGAGTCGGATCTGAGGCATTGGCCAAGAAGGTGGCTGAAGCAATCAGCAAAGAACTGGCTGCGGTGAAACAATAAGCAACTCTGAGAACACATCATGATAATACAATTTAGCATCTTACTAGCACTGATCATTTGCTTGGTCCCAACGACAGCCCAGGAGCAAAAAACCAAGAAACCGAAGAAACCCAGAAAAGCACTTGAGACAGGGCACGAAACCAAACTGGGCGTTGTCTATAAAACGGTGGGCAAACGCAAGCTGGAGTTCGATATGTATTACCCTGCCGCAGAAGCGGGTCGACCATGCCCGGTGATCGTCTACACCCATGGAGGCGGCTGGGCAGCGGGCAGCCGGTTCGGTGCCGCTAGTGGTGGTTTCGCTCCGCTGTTCAAAATCTTAGTCAACAAGGGTTTCTGCATCGTCTCAGTAGATTACCGACTCTACAGCAAACAAGGAACAGTCCGGATGCGCGACTGTGTGATCGATTCAAAAGACGCCATCAGATACCTGGTCAAAAACAGTAAGGACCTCGGCATCGATCCCAAACAGCTCTTCGTCTTCGGCGATTCCGCAGGCGGTCACATTGCTCAAATGCTGCTTCTGACTCCCGCAAAAGATCTCTCTGGTGACAAGAACTTGGCCGACGTCGATTACTGCGTTGTAGCTGGACTTTCATGGTATGGTCCATGCGACTTCGAGAAAACAGAACTGTTCAATCACAACGATCGTCCAGACTTCAGAGACCGCTTTGGCCCTCGCATCACTGACAAAGGCGTGACTGCTGAAGAAAAACTGCGACTCTACCGTGAAATGAGCCCGATCAACTATCTCAAGAAAGACAGCCCTCCGTTGCTCATGATCCAGGGAGACAAAGACACCACCATTCCCGTCAAACATGCCTACTACATGGAGCAAAAAGCCAAAGAACTAGGCGCTCCCGTTCAAACTCTGATCGTCAAAAATGCAGGTCACAACTGGCGTAAAGTCGACGCTGAGATCAGCCCGACTCGAACCGAAATTATTAACGCCTCTGCGAAATTCTTCATGGAGCATTTGAAAAAACAGCCATGAACAAAATATTAAAATCAATCGGCCTTCTGAGTATCGGATTGGCCATGTCGGCACCCGCTGTCGAAAAGCCCAACGTCATCATCATTCTAACTGACGACCAAGGCTACGGTGACCTGAGTTGTTTCGGAGCCAAGCATGTCAGCACGCCGCGCATCGACCAGATGGCGGCGGAAGGGGCGAAGCTGACGAGTTTCTACATGGGCGCGGCAGTATGCACGCCTTCACGAGCTGCTTTGATGACCGGTTGCTATCCCAAGCGGATAGACATGTCCACAGGGTCTAGTTTCGGCGTGATGCTGGCAGGCGATGAAAAAGGATTGAATCCTAATGAAGTTACCATCGCTGAGGTCTTGAAATCCGCAGGCTACAAAACCGGAATGTTCGGCAAGTGGCACCTAGGCGATCAACCTGAACTTTTACCGACCCGACAAGGGTTCGATGAATTTTTCGGCCTGCCATACAGCCATGATATTCATCCCTACCACCAGAATCAGAAGAAGCACAAATTCCCAGCACTGCCACTGCTGGAAGGAGAGAAAGTCATCGAGCTTGATCCTGATGCAGATTTCCTCACCAAACGTTTAACGGAACGTACGGTGGCTTTTATTAAAAAACACAAAGCTGAACCGTTCTTCATCTACCTGGCACACCCCATACCTCACCGACCGCTGCATGCCTCGCCTCCGTTCATGAAAGACGTTTCGCCTGAGATCAAGGCAGCCCTTGATAAAGAGGGGAAGGGAGTGGATTACAAGACACGCGATAAGATTTACAAACAGGCGATTAGCGAAATCGATTGGTCAGTCGGCCAAGTGTTAGATGCGCTTAAGGCTCAGGGAGTCGATGACAAGACTATCGTTATCTTTTCAAGCGACAATGGCCCCAGCAAAGGCGTGAAGCTGTCGTCAGCAGGGCCGTTGAAAGGGGCAAAAGGTTCTTACTTCGACGGCGGACCAAGAGTTCCCGGAGTGATTCGTGCGCCGGGCCGCATTCCTGCCGGACAATCGATCGATGAGCTGATGACAGCCATGGATTTGCTGCCTACCTTCGCCAAACTCTCGGGAGGAAAAGTCCCGACAGATCGTGTGATCGACGGCAAGGATGTCTGGCCTGTGTTGACGGAGCAGGCCAAGAGTCCTCATCAGGCCTATTTCTATCATACTCAAAATGAGCTCAAAGCCGTGCGCTCCGGTCCATGGAAGCTGCATGTCAAAAGGGGGAAACCGATCGCACTCTACAATCTCGACAAGGATATCGGCGAAAAGAACAACGTGCTCAAACATCATCCTGAGGTGGCAGAGAAGCTTGCGTCCTTGATTCCGCCATTTAATGAGAGCCTCAGGAAAAACACCCGCCCTGCGGCGAAAATCAAAAATCCAAAACCACTGACGAAGGAGGCTAATCAGCCAGCTGAAAAATAAATGCGTTCACCTGCGTAGTGAACGTTTACAGCTTACGGGAGCTAGGGCTGCGTCTAAAAGAGAATGTTGGATCATTCCTAGGAACGTCATTCCTCAACGCCATTGAAACTCACCTATTCTGGGGATATACAGGGCGGGGGAAATAGACTAGCTTTCCCAATATTAAAATACTTCCAAACCGATTTATGAAAACATTCAAAACATCCACCACACGTTTCCTCGGCAAATTGGCACTTGTGGTCACCACCATTGGTTTCGCTATCCCGTGTGAAGCCGAAACACGCCCGCCTAACATCGTAGTCTTCCTCGTCGATGATCTGGGCTACATGGACATTGGTGCTAACAATCCGGAGTGTTTTTATGAAACCCCGAGCATCGATCAGTTCGCCAAGACCGCGATGCGTTTTACCAATGGCTATGCGGCAAATCCGGTATGCTCACCGACGCGTTACAGTCTGATGACTGGGAAGTATCCTACACGGGTGCGCGCGACCAATTACTTTTCAGGCAAACGCTCTGGAAAGTTTAACCCAGCGCCCTTGAATGATGAAATGCCACTGGACGAGATCACTCTGGCTCAAGCGCTGAAAGAAAAGAACTACGCGACATTCTTTGCCGGTAAATGGCATCTCGGTAAGACGAAAGAATATTACCCGCAGAACCGCGGTTTCGACGTTAACATCGGTGGTTATAACAAAGGCGGACCCTACACCGGTAAGAAATACTTTGCCCCATTCAAGAACCCGGAGATGGAAGAAAGCCCTGAGGGAGATCACTTGCCGGACCGTTTGGCGCGGGACTCTGCTGCATTTATCGAGGCGAATAAAGACAAACCCTTCCTCGTCTATCTATCGTTCTACTCCGTGCACACGCCTCTGATTGGTCGACCTGATCTGGTGAAAAAATACAAGGCGAAGGCTGAAAAGCTGAAGGGCAACGCGTTCACCGAAGTCCCGGGTGCCGTCGCGGGTAAGAAGAAGCAGAAGTTACGTGTTAAGCAAGATCACGCGGTTTACGCCGCCATGGTCGAAGCCATGGATCAGGCAGTGGGCAAGGTCTTGAAGCAACTGGAAGCTTCCGGTGTCGCCGACAATACCATCGTGGTCTTCACATCCGATAACGGAGGTTTGTCCACCAGTGAAGGCTGGCCAACCAGTAACCTGCCATTACGAGGCGGCAAGGGCTGGATTTACGAAGGTGGAATCCGCGAGCCATGGATCATCCGCTATCCGGGAGTGACAAAGCCAGGGGCTGTTAGTGAAGAAGTAATTTGCTCGATTGATTTGTATCCTACCGTCATGAAGGCATCGGGTGTTGAGACCAAGCACGTCATCGACGGTGTCGACCTCTCTCCTGCACTCAAAGGGGAATCACTGGAGCGCGACACGCTTTACTGGCATTACCCACACTACAGTAATCAAGGAGGCCCTCCTGGTGGCGCGATCCGAGTGGGCGACTATAAATTGGTTGAGCGTTATGAGGACGGAAAAGTGATGCTGTTCAATTTGAAAAAAGACCTCGGTGAGAAAAATGATCTGTCAGCCCAACATCCGGAACGCGTTTCCGAAATGCGTGCCAAGTTACACAAATGGTATCAGAGCGTTGATGCCCAGTTCTTGCAGAAAAAGAAGGGCGGTCCTGAGCCTTGGCGTCCATAATGGCTGAGTCCTCACTGATCGATCTGATAACCTGTGGGGATTTCTCATGAAACAATGACTCATTCGCACACGATGACGATGAGGGCTGACCATAATCAATAAACTAATGACCATCCATAAACGCGCATTATCTACCGCAATCATCCTTGCTGCATTGAGTCCTGTCTTGGTGCAACCCGTCGCAGCTGCCGACAAACCGAACTTTGTCATCATTTTCTGCGATGACATGGGTTACCAGGATCTGGAGTGTTTTGGTGCACCCAAGATTAAAACTCCACGCATTGATCGTATGGCGGCTGAGGGGATGAAATTTACCAGCTTTTATGGTCAGACTGTTTGTGGCCCTGCGCGGGCGGCCTTGATGACGGGCTCGTATCCACTTCGAGTCGAGAAAGTGCCGAATCCTGTCCAGAAAATAGACATCCATCCCATCGTGCATACCGATGAGGTGATGATCCCTGAAATTCTCAAAGAGGTGGGCTACGCCACTGCTGCCTTTGGCAAGTGGGATTTGGCAGGTCATTCACAGACCCAATTCAAGCCGGACTTCATGCCTAACCGTCAGGGATTCGATTACTTCTTTGGCACTCCCTCGAGTAACGACCGCGAAGTAAATCTGCTGCGCAACGAAAAGATGGTGAAGAAAAAAGCCGCGATGGGATCACTAACTAAGGCTTACACCGATGAAGCGATCCAGTTCATCGAGAAAAATCACAAGCAGCCCTTCTTTGTTTATCTGGCACACTCTATGCCGCACACGAAGCTGGGCGTCTCGAAGCCATTCAAGGGGAAGTCTGCCCAGGGACTTTACGGAGATGTGATTCAAGAACTCGATTTCCACACCGGGCGTTTGCTCGATAAATTAAAAGAGTTAGAAATCGACGACAATACCTACGTCGTTTTCACCAGTGATAACGGTCCGTGGTGGGTTAAAAAGGACCATGGAGGCAGCGCGCTGCCACTGCGCGGTGCCAAGACCTCCACTTGGGAGGGGGGGCTGCGCGTGCCGACCATCATTCGCGCACCGGGCAAAATTAAAGCCGGAACCGTCAGCGACCAGCCAGCATCACACATGGATTTTCTGCCGACCTTTGCCAACCTCGCCGGCGGAACGGTGCCGACCGACCGCGTCCTCGATGGCCGTGATTTGTCCAAATTGTTAGAAGGGGGATCTGATCCAGAGCTGAAAGCACGCACCATTTTTTACTACCAACATACCCACCTGCAAGCTGTTCGTCAGGGCAAGTGGAAGTTAATTGTGCCGCGCCCGGCGAAGCCCATTGTTGTTCCTCCAAGCTGGGCCAAGATGGTTC
Organism: Oceaniferula spumae; assembly: GCF_042849255.1. Lineage (GTDB taxonomy): Bacteria > Verrucomicrobiota > Verrucomicrobiia > Verrucomicrobiales > Akkermansiaceae > Oceaniferula > Oceaniferula spumae. Next base: position 1,048,760 of record NZ_AP026866.1, on the reverse strand, counting down.
CGAAATCTGATTTGGTGGAAATCACCAAACCGATGTTGATCGATCTCGATGCCGATATTTCCGAACAAAAGGACGTGGCAAATGCTCACCCCGAAGTGGTGGAGTCTCTGATGAAACAGATCGAATGGGCACGCCGTGACATCGGAGACCGTGAGCAAATTGGCAAGAACGCTCGGTTACCGAAGAAATCGGAGGGCGAGAATAATTAATGATGATTTTGATTCTTCAGACGAGAGCGTCACGGGTTTTCCGGGTTTGTTCGTAGTCTGAAGAAGAGTTTGGATTTCCCGAGTGCAGCAGGGGTGAGTCGATATACCTTTCCTTCACCATCACCCAAGTCTGTTGTATCAATCAGTTCAAGATAGTCAGGGTTGATCGTCCATGAGTTCAGGTCATTTTCGGAACTTTCGATGACATGCGAGAAGTCTGTCATGCCCTTGGGTTGTTCATAGGAGAGCAGAGTGCCGGTGGTTTCGCTGCGGGATAATCTGAACGGAGCTAACTCATCAACCGCTTTTGGATTTTTAAAATAGGTATATTCGAGGAGGTTGCTGATACCATCGAAATCAAAATCCTGATTCGCATCGGCCAATCCCGTAGTGATTTCAGATTCTGTGAACGTAACGTATCGGTATGCTCCGTAATTGGAAATCTCGCTCAGACCGGTCACAGAGACCTCTGCCATTTGGAGCACAGAAAGGTGATCGGCGTTAGTCACATCTGGAAATTCAGCAGGATCAAGCACCTCTCGTGTGATACGCACTTTTTGTGCGAACGGCAGTGGAGCAGGGAGATCGAGAGTGAGCACCGACGGCCCATTTCCAAAGTCATCAACGCCACCTCCGAGGCTATTCCCAGGATTCAAAACAGCTGAGTGAAAGACACTACTTCCATCCGCGGCTTTTAGCTCTATTCGGATGTCGCGCAGTCGGCCCCCGTTGGCTGTGCTGTAGCGGTTGATGATATTCACCTGACGAATCGCTTGTTCCGAGCCGAGATCGATCTCCCACCAAGGCGCTGGATCCGAGCTTGTGGTATGCGAAAAGGTGCCTGTATCGCTGTCCTTCGCCAGATTGGCATTGAAGTTGTTGAAGGTTGTACTTTGGGTTGCCGTTCCTGTGGCCCCCAGATTTTCAAAGGCAAAAGCATTGGGATCGACCAGCTCAACGTAGACGTAGTAGGCACCCGCGAGTTGATTGCCATTACTATCACGGAACCACGTCTGCATGGTTGTTTTTCCTGCGGGTAAATTCAGATAGTGAACGGAAGCGACCTCATTGGGATTCGCTGCCTGACTCTGGAAAAATCCGCCCGCTGAAATTTCGCTGGATGCGATGGGCAATGTGGCACCGGTTCCAGCAACCTGGCCTCCCAGTGTGGCATTAGTTTCCTCCGGCCAACGACGTAGCTCAAAGCGATAACGCCCGGCCTTTTCAAACTCGACCGCCCAGACCCCGTTAACATTGGCGCCATTCTGGATCTGGGATTGGTTGAAGGCGGTTGCGCTGCCCCCTAGGTGCCAATCATGCGAGTAGAGTATGGTTCGCGGCTCCTGATCCGAGCCGCATACCGTGTAGGTGTAGTCATCTGAACCTTGGGTGACCTCTGCCCACCAGAGTTCATAGGCAGCCTCCAGTTCACTGGCGACGCTGGGAAAGGAGTTGAGTAGATTGGCATTCTGATTCGGGTCTGTTAGGATATCGTGAAGTTGGAAAGCGGCTCCGCCATTGGCTCTTGTCAGTCGCCACTTATGTAGCAACTGACCACTTTCGTCGAAATCATCCATCATGATCGAGCAGTCTTTCCACTTGGCGAGCGATTCCACCCTTTGGGAATCTGTGATCACAACTCGGTCTGTAGTCGGTGGCGTGCCATTGAGTGCGGCTACAAAACTGCTGCCATGCATCGGCAATCCGGCTGTCACCGGAGTGAGTCCACAGAGTTCTATCAGCGTGGGGAGCACATCGATATGAGCTGTAAGCGAGGGAACATCCATAGCTGTTGCCGCTGTGCCGGCAAAGCCGCCGTTCTTCCAGCGTAGAAAGAAGGGCACCCGATGTCCGCCATCGAAACGACTGCCTTTCGTTCCCCTCATTCCCGCCAGCCGATTACCTGCGGTTCCGTTGTCGGTCATGAAGATAAACAGCGTGTCATCCTTGATGCCCAAGTTGGTTAGCAGGGTTTCAAGACGAGCCATGTTGTCGTCGATATTCTCAACGAGTCCGTCAAAGCCCGATTTTCCACCATTTGGAGCATTGAAGGGGGCATGCGGTGCATTGGTCGATAGATAGCAAAAGAAGGGTTCGCCTGCGTTTTTACTTTCAGTGATGAACTGCGCAGCTTGGGTGAACCAGTAATCGGTCACAAATTCATCCGCGACGACCGGCAGTCCCTGTTTAAAATAGGTATCTGGCACTGCTGGGCTGCCATCGAAGAGCACGTCTGAGTAGTAATCGTTGCCCCAGTAGTCCGGCATTTGAGAGACACCTCCACCGCGGTGGATATGCTCAACATCAAAGCCCCTGAATCTCGGCTGAAAGGGATAGTTATCGCCCAGATGCCACTTCCCAAAAATACCTGTCTTATAGCCATTGGCTTTGAAGACTTCGCCCATGGTGACTTCGCCACGGCGTAGTTGACTGCGACCATTGATGGTGTGCCAGGCTCCCACGGCATTGTTATATCGCCCCGTCATCAATGCTGCTCGACTCGGCGTGCAGGTGGGGGAGACATGGAAATCCGTCAGTCGCACCGACTCCGCATGCAGTGCATCCAGATTTGGCGTATCGAGACTACTGGGAAAAAGAGCATTAATATCACCGTAGCCCTGATCATCGGTAACGACCAAAACCACCCCAGCAGGCTGGCCGTAGGCACTGAGTGAGATCAATGCGATGAATATTAGAATGAGGAGTCTTGTGTTTTGCGAAAAACTCATGAGTTTGAGAGGCATGGTGACGATGAGAGCGTATGGAATGAGCGGTGATCGATGAACGAAATCCCAACGGGTTGAGGAACGATAACAAACTCGGAAAGAATGACAAAGGCTAACCCAAATCTGAGGGTTTTCCAGTCATCCCATATGGATGATTTCTGATCGGCGCAGACCATCGATGACACCTAGAATCTATTGGTTCGCTTCATGACCAAACGTTGTGAGCGCGTGGTGGGAGACAAGAATCACGGATTTCGTTTCGTGTTGTGGTTTCTGGTGAGTCATCTGTAAACTTGAATACCCTCATCGAAGTCCATCGACCACGATACCGAGATTACTGACAAAGAAATGTCCGTTACTCATTCTAAAGTAGTGGAGACTCTGATGGAGTTAGTCGAACGGACGAGCAGTGACATCAGAGACCATGTGCAGATTGATAACAATGCTCAGTCGCCAGAGAAACAGTCAGATTTAAAGAACCAATATTAAGATGAAGTTTAAACGTAATCATCCACATGGCCTCATGCTGGGGCTGGCAATTGTCGCATCGTTCCTAGGAGTCCAGAGCAGCTTGGCTGAGAGCAAGCCGAACATCATCGTCTTTCTCACCGATGACCAAGGCTACAATGATGTTGGTTGCTTCGGCTCACCGGATATCAAGACTCCAAACTTTGACCGTATGGCCAAGGAGAGCATGCTGTTTAAAAGCGCCTACGTTGGTTCACCGGTCTGTGGGCCGAGCCGTTCGGCGTTGATGACTGGCAGTTATCCGATCCGAATCGGTGAACCTAAAAACACCAAATCTCTTCACACCGTTCCTCATACCCAAGAGTTGATGATTCCCGAAGTGCTGAAACCGATGGGGTACAGCACCGCAATTATCGGTAAGTGGCATGCCGGAGAAGCCAAAACGAAAGGCGATCCTAACAGTCAAGGGTTCGACTATTTCTTCGGCACTCCCAAATACAACGGGGTAACCAAACTTATTGAGCAAACAAAGCTCCGTGCACCTCTGATGCGAAACAAGGAGGTGGTGGTTGAAGCCATTGAGCAAAAAGAAATGGATCAGCTGACCACGATGTACACCGAAGAGGCGGTGAAGTTTATCACGGAAAACAAGGAGAAACCCTTCTTTCTCTATCTGGCTCACAACATGCCTCACGTTCCGTTAGGAGTATCAGATAAATTCCGTGGTAAATCGGAAGGTGGATTTTACGGAGATGTCATCATGGAGCTGGACTGGAGCATGGGAGTGATCATGAAGACTCTCAAGGACCTCAAGTTGGATGAAAACACGCTGATCGTTTTTGTTTCTGACAATGGGCCGTGGATTGAGAAAGTCATTGGTGATCACGCAGGGCATGCCGACCCATTGCGCGGTGCTAAAATGATGTCATGGGAAGGTGGACCGCGTGTTCCTTGTATCATGCGCTGGCCAGGTCACATCCCAGCCGGCAAAATCTCTGATGCGCTCATCACCACCATGGATCTGCTGCCTACATTTGCCGGACTATCGGGAGCATCATTACCCGATGATCTCGTTCTCGATGGCAAAGACATCAAGCCGCTGATAACGGGCGCCACCGAGCAATCACCTCACCAGTATTATTACTACTACTGCTACACCCACCTACAGGCCATCCGTGATGAGCGCTGGAAGTTGGTGCTGCCTCGTAAAAAAGATCCGAATTGGATGGGCTGGTGGGGTCGAATGATCGAAGAGGTCAAAGAGGTCCAACTCTATGATCTGGACAATGATCTCGGTGAAATGACGAATGTCGCAGCCGCTCACCCAGAGGTTGTGAACCGCCTGATGAAACAGGTCGAGACCGCACGTGCCGATCTGGGTGATTATGATCGAATCGGACAGGGAGCTCGTTTTTTTGATCAAGGGAAGAAGCGTCCGAAACTCGTCAAAACCAAAAAGAAACGCAACCAATAGAATTTATGAAAAACCGAAACATCATCTCTGTGGTAATGGCAAGCGCACTGGCTGCGTTCCTACCCCTAACATCAGTTGCCGCAGAGAAACCTAACATCATCTTCATCCTGGCAGATGATCTCGGCTACGGAGACATTCAGGCTCTGAATCCTGACCACGGAAAAATCAAAACTCCATCGGTCGACAAGCTGGCTGCAGAAGGCATGATCTTCAAAGATGCCCATTCCGGTTCAGCTGTATGCACGCCTACGCGCTACGGCCTGCTGACTGGGCGATACAGTTGGCGCACGACTCTTCAGAATGGTGTGGTGCAGGGCTTTAAGCCCAACCTCATCGCCAAAGACCGACCTACGGTTGCCAGTTTTCTCAAATCACAAGGCTACCACACCGGCATCATCGGCAAGTGGCATCTCAATTTTCAGTATGCCGATGCAAAGACAGGGGAGATTATTCAACGCAAAGGCAAGAAATCTCTCGCTCCAGTAGGAAGTAAGATTCCTGATGGCCCACTGACTCGTGGTTTTGATTATTTCCACGGATTCCACCATGCCGGCGACATGAAGGGGGTGATCGAAAATGATACCGTGATCGCGCATGAAGATGAAATCAACATGCTGCCACGACTGACGCGAAAAGCGGTCGAGTACATCGAAACACGGGCGACAAAGAAGGAGACACCGTTCTTTCTCTACGTGCCATATGGTTCACCTCATTCTCCGGTAGTGCCCACCAAGGAATGGCGAGGGAAAAGCGGACTCAACATCCATGCGGATTTTGTGATGCAGACAGACGACGGTGTCGGGCAGATTATGGCAGCTCTCGATAAACATGGTTTGACCGAAAACACCTTGATCATTTTCAGTGCGGACAACGGAACTTCAAAAGGAGCTAACATTCCAGAATTGGCGGAAAAAGGTCATTTAGTGAGCGCTGGATTCCGTGGCTCGAAGGCGGACTTGTGGGATGGGGGGCACCGCGTGCCATTCGTCGTGCGTTGGCCCAAGCATGTGACGGCTGGCTCGACCAGTGATCAATTGATCTGCTTGACGGATCTATTTGCCACGACAGCCGATATCACTGGCAAAGCACTCCCGGCAAAAAGCGCTGAAGACAGCGTCAGCTTCCTGCCCGCCTTCTCTGGAAAGCCGATTGTTACCACTCGGGCAGGTGTCATCCACCACTCGATCTCAGGTCACTTTGCTTACCGCCAGGGAAAATGGAAACTGCTCTTGGCCAAAGGATCAGCTGGGTGGACGGGACCCAAGGAAAACCAACTTCCCAAAGATATGCCGAAAGCGCAACTCTACGACATGGAAAAGGATCCGGGTGAAACCAAGAATCTCTACGAGACAAACCCAGAAGTCGCGGCTCGCTTGTTAGCGCAGCTCAAGGACGATGTGTTCAGCGGCCGCAGTACCGAAGGTGAGAAATCCAAGAATGATATCGAAGAAATCAGCCTATGGAAAAATGAACAAGCCAACAAGCCGGCACGAAGGAAAAAGAACAAGTGAACACACTACGTGTTATCCCTGACCTTCCGAGGGGAAAATCCCCAGATGATGAGCTTTGTGCACGGCTGAGGGCGCGTTGGTCACGTTGAGCTTTTCGTAGATTTTCTCGACGTGGGCCGCGACGGTGCGGGGGCTGATATCGAGTCGATCTGCGACTTCCTTTTTCTGCAGTCCTTCACTGATCAAGCCCAGCACTTCCATCTCGCGCTGACTCAGTGGATTGGCATCAGATGCCTCGGGTTTATCCTTTCGCATTTTGCCAATGATAAATTTGGCGACGGTAGGATCGAGTGATGCTCCGCCATTCATCACATTGCGGATGCCATCAGTGAGTTGATCCAGAGTATTACTTTTGAGCATATAGCCAGACGCCCCTTTTGAAATCGCGGTGACGATATCAGCCTCTTGGTTGGACTGGGTGAGGATGATGACTTTTGTTTCGGGTGCATATTCATGAATCCAAGGAAGTGCATCGAGACCACTCATGCCAGGGAGGTTTAGATCGAGCAGAATGAGATCGGGGGTATTGTCAGCAGAGGCGTTCTCCAGGCTTCGCAGGGCAATCTCTGCGGTGCCGAACTGGCTGATCAGCTTGATGCCGGGTTCATTGCCTAAAGTTCGATCGATGACTTTTCGAAAGGCTGGGCTGTCTTCGATCAGCATGATATTAATTGAATTTTTCATGATGCAAACTGTTGTCTGTTAGGGGTTAGTTCCGGTTGAATCCAAATCGTCTGCGCGGGCGGAATTCAAGTGTGATTTGTGTTCCTCCGGTGTCGAGAGCTTCGGCAACGACGATGCCACTGAGCTGTCGAGCACGGCGACGAAGAGACTCGGGGACTTTGGTGCCGGGCAGTCCCATGCCGTTGTCGCTGACAGTTAGAGTAATGGCCTTGTCGGTGGCGGTTAAATTCGTTTTGACGCTTGTGGCTCCGGAGTGGCGAATAATGTTAGTGAGGCACTCTTTGTAGAAAAGGTAGAGATCGATTCGTCTGCGCGGCTTGAGCTGATGCAGACTGGTTTCATCCGAAGGAAAGGAGGTTTCATGCTCCAGATCCGCCAGCAGTCGGTTGGTAGTCCGTTTCATTTCCGTGACTAAGTTCGCATGGATTTCCTTGGTCTCCAGCATGTTCGTGCAGTAACGCGCCGTTTCGCCAGTTTCCTCCGTCAACGCCCGAACCTCATCGATGACATCAGTGAGCTCGGCCCACTCATCGGTGGCATTTTTACGAGCGACTATTTTTTTGGCAAAGTCACCGAGCAAGCCGATGGCGTGGAGGTTGGCACCCAGTTCATCGTGAAGGTTGGCCGCGATGCGCTCACGAGTCCTGGCAATCGCCCGTTGACGAGCGATTTGTTCGAGCCAAATCACAATCACCGTAGCAAGCAGCAGGATGGCGGCGAACCAGCTGATCCGCCGGAGGGTGGTCTTTTGGCGTGCGTAGCGGAGTGAAAGCTCATTCATCACCAGTGGTCGTTCGGCTTCCAGAGCCTGGCGGCGTGCGAGTTGTTTCAGCCATGTTCTGATAGGTAAGATCTCGCCGTAGAGATTACAGCCATCGGTGAGTGCGCTGAGTGAACGGTTCGGGGTGGTCGTGCCAGTGGTGCTTACCGTTTTCCCATGAGCAACATTATGATTGTTAGAAAATAGTTCGATTTCGGCGAAGCCAATCCGGAAGGTATCTGACGGGTCAATCTCCGACAGGCGAACGTAGCGACAAGTCGTCTCAGGAATGTTCCACATCATGATCGGGCCGGTGTCGTTAATGTTTTCAGCCTGGCTTTCTAGCAGAATCACAGCATCGGAAAAATCCGGAAGATTCGCACCTTCGATTCTCAAGTGGTGGGGGATGCCGAGGTCGCCAGCGTAAGCCTGGGGGACGGTATCGCTCTGCTCTACCGCGTGGAGGTGAAGACTTGTGATGGGTGCTGCTTTTTCCAAGTCAATGGTCAGAATGGGAGACTGCTTCAAGTCACTGATGTAGGCCACGCTATGAAGTCCTTGAGCGGCATTCATCAGGTAGGGCGTATGGCCATCTACCAAAAACTGATTATCCCACGCACCGGTGAGTGATTCAGGATGATCAGACGAGGCTTTGACCGGCTGGCGAAGAGCAACATTTTTCTCACCGCTGAAGACCAAGACCTCCGAGAGCTGGAAGACATAATGCTTATCGAATGCCCGTTGAGTTAGACTGGTTGCCTCTATGCGGATCCATGAGGCTTTCACTCCATGGCAGGCAACTACGTAGGGGGCTATGCCCGAAGCACTGTCAGAGGTGGCATTGAATTCGCCCAATATGCTGCCAGTTTTATTGTTAGAAGTGCCGTAGATGATTTGAAACCGATCAGGGAAACCATCAGCTTGGAACCCTTTCTGCGGGTCGCGATGGATCGTGGGCACTAGGATGATTTCATCGAGAGAGTATTCCTTGCCGAAATCGATTTCAACCCACTCGGTATTGTCGCTTGTTTTGTGCCGAATCGAGCGAAAACCAATGGATCCGACACCTCCACGTAAACTGGTTCGCGCCAGTTGACTGAGTTCGGCATCGATGATTTTGAGCCGTTGCTCCAGTTCAGTCTGTTTCAGTTGGCCTAGCGCTGAGTCCTCAGTCACAGCGAAAGAAGGAAGAGCTCCTGCTAACAGAGCTGTCATCACTAGTAGTGGCCAAAATCGCATGATGGGAGGTATATCAGAATGGTTGGTGGAATCCAGCTTCCAGGCTTGGATTGCTAACCATAGTTCTCGGCTTGGAAACTGGAAAAATAGGTTGTGAGATATTTGTGTCTGCCAATCAATGGATGATCTTCACTGCATACTCATATGCTGTCCATAGGTCATACGACCGATGCCGAGCATTGTCACTACGACTGGCTGATCGAGAATACTGGCACAGTATGCTACGGGAAAACATTGAAACGCAGTGAATTGACGCCAAGATGGAAGGGAGGATTGCAACAGTCCTATGATCAAAATGAAGCTATTTTCCATCTTGTTAGTATGCGCCTCTATGGCGATCAATCTCGCTGTATCCGCAGCGCCTAAAGCGGACTTCTATGTCTCTCCAGAAGGATCTGATGAGTGGACCGGAACTTCGGCGAAACCCGACGATCAAAAATCCGACGGCCCGTTTGCCACACTTGAACGTGCGCGCGATGCAGTGCGGGAGTTAAAGGTTAAAAAAGCGGGGGACATCGTTGTTTTAATCCGCGAAGGGAATTACCGCTTGGATAAGACCGTGGTCTTCAGTCTGGAGGATTCTGGGAAAGATGGCACCACGATCACCTATGCAGCTTACCCTGGTGAGACTCCGATTTTCAGTTCAGGAAAGCAAATCAGCCACTGGCGGAAACCAACCACAGTTCCTACAGGTCTTCCCAAAGCAGCGTTAGGCAAAGTTCGCGTGGCGGATGTTTCAGGCCGCTTTTTGACACTCTATGATTCGGAGGGTTCGTTACCACGTGCGCGATCAGCCGGATTTATACCACCGAAGGATGGCAATCGCAACACACTGTATTTCCCCAAAGGGGCACTCAAAAACTGGTCGAATATCGAAGATGTTGAAGTTGTTGTTCGGCCCCACCATGCGTGGATCGTGAATATTCTACCGCTGAGTTCGGTCAACGAGGCAAAACAGATGGCCAAGACATCGACCAATGCCACCTATGCGATGAATCCGTTGCATTTTCTCAAGACAACCAAGTCGTGCTTCGTAGAAAATGTGCTCGAAGAACTCGATCAACCTGGCGAGTGGGTATTGAACACCAAAGAAGGGAAAGTCTACCTCTGGCCGAGAAATGATTCTCCGGTTCTTGCGCCTCAACTGACTGAGTTCATTCGCATCGAGGGCAAGGTCCATAAGATGGAGGCAAAAGATATACCGGTGAAAAACATCTGTTTCCGAGGTCTAACATTTCAACACGGTGAACGTTACGAGATTTTAGCTGCCGATGCCGGTCTGCAGCACGACTGGGATATGTTAGACAAAGCCAACGCGTTGGTCAGATTCCGTGGAGCCGAGAATTGCCGTATCGAGCAATGTCACTTTGCCCACAGCGGCAGCGGCGCGATCCGTCTGGATCTGCACGCACAGAAAAATACCATTTCAGGCAATCACATCGAACAAATGGGGGGCGCTGGCATTTTGCTTTGCGGATACGGACCGGGAACCAAAGACGTGAATAAAAAGAACATCGTCTATAACAATCACATCCATCACACGGGCAGAATTTATTCGCATTCGCCTGGCATCATGGTCTGGCAGAGTGGGGAGAATCGCGTGGCGAATAACCTGATTCATCACACGCCCTACACAGGATTGATTATCTCTGGGTGTATGACTGATTTCTTCACGAAGGGTAAAGGACGCGAACTTGGTAGAACGATCAGAAGTCATGAAATAGGCAAGTTGCCGAAGAAACCGACACTTGAGGACGTGCGACCCTATCTCCACACGCACGACAATATATTTGAATACAACGAAATCCATCATGCCATGGAAATGCTCGGCGACGGAAATGCCATCTATATCCGTGGTGCTGGAGCAAACAATGTGATTCGCCGGAACTACGTGCACCATCTCGTAGCGCCCATGATCATGCAGGCAGCGATACGCACCGATGGTGGTCAGAAGGATACTCTGATCTCGGAAAACCTCATCTATAAATGCGTCTCTCAAGGCATCCTGATGAAGTTGAATAATCGCTGCGAGAATAACATCGTGGCTGACATCATTGCTCCGCCCCGTGGTTATTACTTGTCACTGCGTGAAGGTCCGTTGACGGGAGCTACGATTAAGAAGAACATTTTCTACTCATCGGAAAAGGGCTGCACGTTCATCGATGAATTGCCTGCTGGTAGAGGTCGAGTGAGTGAGGACCGAAGAGGTCGTGCACTGGCCAGATCTAGCCAGGCCGATACCGATCAGAACATCTACTTTTGCCCTGCCGATCCCAGTCTGGGCAAAGAGATGCTGAAAAAACAACAGCAAGATGGCGTAGATAAAAACAGCCAAGCAGTCGATCCACTGTTCGTCGACGCAAAAAATGGAGACTTCAGATTCAAGCCAGATTCTCCAGCTCTGAAAATGGGAATCGTACCTTTTGACATGTCGAAAGTCGGTTTGCGATCACCAGACAGCTCCAAAACAGCCAAATAACACAGAACCAAACATCTGGAACAAACTCTTGGAAGTGGTGAAACACATATAAAAAACAATGATCAAAAAACTGAATTTCTATACATGCAGCGCAGCGGTTTTGCTATTGCTGACAGGATCGAAGACAGCTGCTGCAGAGCCTGTCACCATTGAATCTCTGCTGCATGAGATGGTGGATCGTGATGCGGTGGCTTCGTTTCCCAAAAAAGATTTCCGGCTTAAGCTGGCAAGTAGCTTCAATCGGGTTTCCTTGGCTGGTCCTAAGGACGAGAGAGCGTGGTTTGCCAATGGTGACTTGAATGGAAACGAGGAGAAGGGGAATTTTGTTCGGATTGAACAAAACAACGGGCGCAAGGAAATTGTGATGATGGATCAGCAAGGCCCTGGCGCCGTCGTCCGGACATGGATACCATGGCGGAATATTGGTGCCCAAAGCCGTGGGGAACCCATCATTTGGCGAGTCTATCTGGATGGCTCTGATACGCCCGTCATCGAAGGCGATCAGCACGAGCTTTTCCAAGGGAAGGGGCTCGTGCCCTATCCTCTGGCTCACGGGTCGCTACGTTCTGCGGTATCGTTTTTCCCGATTCCCTATGCCAAGAGCTGTAAGATCACCGTTTCGGGCGTGCCTTTTTTCTATCAAATTCATTACCGTGAATACAAGAAGGGCACAGAGGTGAAGACCTTCACGATGGATGACTTTAAGGCGGCCTTGCCTCTCACCAAGAAGGTTGGGGAGCAGTTGTTGAATCCCAAAGTGGACGCGGCTGGTAAGCCTGTTTCTTTCGAGGCCAAGCTTGCCAAAGGCGAAGACAAAAGTATCGAACTCCCAAAAGGAATTGGCGCAGTACGTAGACTTTCACTAAAGCTGGGTGACTATTCCGACCCTGAGGTGACTCGAAAAGTGGTGCTTAAGATAAGCTTCGATGGCAAAGAAACCATCTGGTGCCCGATTGGAGATTTTTTCGGTTCGGGAATAGGACTTCATCCGTTTCAAGGATGGTATCGCACGGTTGCCGAAGACGGCACCATGTCCGCACGCTGGGTCATGCCCTACCGTGAAAAGGGAACCATTTCAGTGGTGAATTTCAGCGATGCTCCGGTGCAAGTAAGTTTGAATGCATCGGTCGGCAGCTATGAATGGAATGAGGACTCGCTCTATTTCCACGCAGGTTGGCGCGGACAGTATCCGGTGCCTACCATTCCTAGGTCGGATTGGAACTACATCACCACCGAAGGGCGTGGCGTGCTAGTCGGTGATACCCTGACGATCATGAATCCGGTAGACGGCTGGTGGGGGGAGGGGGATGAGAAGATCTGGACCGATGGCGAAGATTTTCCCTCCAACTTCGGTACTGGGACCGAAGATTATTACGCCTATTCATGGGGCGGTGCCAGCACGGACTTCTACGACCATCCCTTCCACGCCCAGCCCCGCTCACACAAGTTTAACAAGCTTAACCGACAGCCAAAAGGCTATCCGAAAACGACCAAAGGATACAGTACCGAGACACGGACCCGTGCGCTCGATACGATGCCATTTTCCAAATCCCTGAAGTTGGACATGGAAGTCTGGACAAAATTCAAAGGTGAGATGGGGTACGGAGTTGGTGTTTATTGGTATGGCGATGCTGAGACAACATCGAATCACAAGCCGGAACCCGCCGAAATCCTCAATGTCCCACCTCTGCCGGATATGGATGCTCCCTTCGCAGACGAAAGGAAGAACAAGGGAGAAAAGAAGAGCAAAAAGAAGGACTCTAACTAACTCCACATCACTCTGTCATATATGACAAATATCTCCACATTGAAAAAGCGATGGTTTCGCGCCATCTCCATCGCGTTGTTTCCAATCACAGTTGCTCCATCCCTCGCTGAGGACAAGCCGAACATCGTTCTGATCTTCGCGGACGATCTCGGTTACGGTGATCTCAGTTGCTACGGCGCGACGAAATTGAAAACACCTAATATCGATAAACTTGGAGCGGAGGGTCGTCGATTTACCGATGCTCATTCGGCCTCGGCAGTTTGCACCCCGTCTCGTTACGCGATGATGACTGGCGAATATCCGCACCGCAAAAACTTATACAAACCGGTATTTCTCAAGACAGGGTTATTGATCGATACCAAGCAGCAAACGATGGCGAGCGTGATGAAAGACGCTGGGTATGCCACGGCATGCATAGGCAAATGGCATCTCGGTTTTGGTGAGAAAACACCCGACTGGAACGGCGATCTAAAGCCCGGCCCGCTGGAGTTGGGTTTTGATTACTATTTCGGTGTGCCAGTGGTAAATAGCCATCCTCCTTTTGTGTATGTGGAGAACCACAAGGTGGTAGGCCTTCTTCCCGATGATCCGTTAGAGTATGGTAAAACGGCCAAAACCAAAGTGATCGATGAAAAGATGGGGATCGATCAGATTGGCGGAGGCGATGCTGCTCATGCCCTGTATGACGATTATTCCGTGGGAACCACCCTGACGGAAAAAGCGGTATCGTGGATCAAGAAACAAGAGAAGAAACCGTTCTTCCTTTGGTTCTCGGCAACGAATATCCACCATCCGTTCACTCCACATCCGCGCTTCAAAGGAACTAGCGAGTGTGGTATCTATGGTGACTTCGTGCACGAGCTCGACTGGATTGTCGGCGAACTGGTCAAGACACTCGAGGAACAGGGTGTGGCCGACAATACCATGATCATCTTCACCAGTGACAACGGAGGTATGCTCAATAATACGGGACAAGAGGCCTTGAAAATGGGCCACGATGCCAACGGAGATCTACTCGGTTTCAAGTTTGATGCTTGGGAAGGGGGACACCGTGTGCCGTTCATTGCACACTGGCCTGGAAAAATTGCTCCAGGTGGTGTCTCTGACGATGTCATCTGTAACGTGGATATGATTGCGACTTTTGCCGCTTTGACGGGTAAATCTCTCAAGCCTGGGCAGGGCCAAGACAGCGTAAATGTTCTCCCATCACTAACAGGGACGGGTGTAAAACCGATCCGAGATCATTTGTTGTTATCTGCGTTCAGACCGAATCATTTATCAGTTCGCAAAGGAAAATGGATGTATATTAGTGGCCTTGCTGGTGGTGGATTCAATTCCCCCAAAGAAGGATCGCATGGCTTTGGTGGCCCGGCAGCAATTAAGTTTTCTGGCAGAAAAAACAGCAATATCGTAAACGGTAAACTCAAAAAAGACATCCCTCCGGCGCAACTCTACGATCTGGAGAAAGATCCTAACCAAACAACCAACGTCTACAACACGCACCCTGAAGTGGTGAAAGAGTTATCCGCCATTTTGGAAACTTACCAAAGTGAGAAAAAACCTAAGAAGAAATGAAGCTACAAATCATACTGACACTGGGGTTGGCATTCCCCGTTTTCATTTCGGCAGCTGACTCGCAGCGTGACTCCAGACCGAACATCATCGTCATCATGGCTGATGATCTTGGCTACAGTGACCTTGGTTGTTATGGAAATAAGGAAATACCGACGCCGCACATCGATTCATTGGCGCAGCAGGGGATGCGTTTCACCTCCGGCTATGTGACCTGGCCGATGTGTGGGCCATCGAGGGCTGGTTTTCTAACTGGACGCCACCAATCAAAATTCGGCTATTATCAGAATGTGAGCCAGCCGTTTGATGCCAGGCAGGGTTTGCCCAAGATGGCGACAATCGCCAGCCTGATGAAGAAGCAGGGCTACGCGACCGCAGGTGTCGGCAAGTGGCACATGGGCACGACCAATGACCAGCGCCCAGAGTCGATGGGTTTTGACGATTGGTTTGGGTTCTACGGCGGAGGCCTGATGTATTTCCCCCTCGATCACCCAAGCTACAATGGGCGCTTCACACCTTTGAAACGTCCAGCCAAGGGACGTGATTTACAACATACCATGCCTCTCGTTCATAATGCCAAACTTGTGGAGTGGGACCAGTATCTAACGAGAGAGTTGACCGACGCTGGCGTTAGATTCGTGAGGAAAAATAAGGATCAGCCATTCTTTCTCTTTATGTCTTACAATGCGCCGCACTTGGACTTGGAAGCACCGAAGGAATCGATCGCTAAATTTCCACCCGAATCGATGAGCAAGATGCCCGGGATCAAACCCGAGAACAGAAGCATCTACGCTGCGATGATCTACGAAATGGACGAAGGAGTGGGGCAGCTGTTATCGACTGTAGAAGAATTAGGCCTCACCAAAAACACAGTCGTTTGGTTTTTGAGTGACAATGGAGGACTATCTAGAGTCACCGACAATCGCCCGCTCAGAGGAGGCAAAGGGAATCCATATGAAGGTGGGTATCGTGTGCCCATGATCGTCAAATGGCCTGGTCAAGTGCCGAGCAATTCCGTGCGTGAGGAGCCAATCATATCCTTGGACATCACTGCGACCTCTCTGGCGATGTCCGGCGGAGATCCAGCTCAGGCAGGATTTGACGGTAAAGATATTCGCGCTTTCATCACCGGGCAGAGCAACAAGGCCCCGAACGATGTGCTCTTTTGGAATTTTGGCAAATCAGCGAAGATGGAAGCTGGAGCCATTCGAGAGGGTGATTTCAAATTGATCATTGGAAAGGGGAGACCCCAGCTTTATAACCTCAAAGAAGACCTTTCCGAAACCAAAGATATCGCGTCCTCTCATCCGGAGCGAGTGACGGCGATGTTAGATCGCTGGAAGAAGTGGGATAAAGACCGCAAGCCCGATTTATGGAAAGGGAAGGGCAAAGGGAACTATCAATATGCCGACTACGAATGGCTGAAAGGCACCCAACATTACAGGGCAAAGTCCAAGTGACGTGCCGCAGTCAGTTTGCCTCACGGAATGTTCTGTGATAGAGTGACGACCATGCGCCTCTGTTATCTTTTCCTGTTATTGGTCGTTCTGTTCCCCGGTATGTTATCGGCCGATATCAAGGTCACTCGGGGAATCACTTATGGAACTGCCAAGGGGCATAAGTTGTTGCTGGATATTTACCTGCCTGAGCCAAATGCGGCGCAGTCAAAGCGTCCTGCCATCGTAGGTATCCATGGCGGAGGCTGGGAGCGGGGGAGTAAAACGGACTTCGCTCCGATCGCCACGCGCATGGCGGAGAAGGGCTATGTTGTTTTTGCCATCAACTACCGGCTGGCACGTGGTGGAAAGAATCTTTGGCCAGCGCAGCTCGACGACGCTCAGTTAGCGGTCCGCTGGGTGCGGTATCATGCTCAGAAGTATAAAGTCGATCCTAACCGGATTGCTGCAGTCGGCGCCTCGGCCGGCGGACACATTGCGGCGATGTTAGGAAACCTGGAAACGAGAGAGCATCAAGTCGAGGCCTTGCGTGGTTACTCCAGCCGAGCTAATGCCGTGGTGTCACTCGCAGGTCCGGCGGATTTGACCAAGGACTTTAGGAAAGTGCCCTACTATGGAAGACGGACCGTTCAGGATATTGTCGATCAGTTACTTGGAGTTCCCTTTGCGGCTGGTGGCAAAGTGGACGTGAACGCTAACGCCGCCCGTGCGGCATCGCCGATATATCAAATCAATGAAAAGACGGTGCCTCATCTGCTCATTCACGGTGCAAAGGACCAGGTTGTGGCCGTCTCGCAAGCACGGCAATATTTCGCAGCCTTGAAAAAGGCCAAGGTGCCAAGTGATTATCTGGAATTATCGACCGCTGGACATGGAACCAAGAATCCGATCAGTCTGTGGCGGATTTTCCAGCGAATGGAGAGGTTTTTGGAAAAGCAATTGAAGCAGCCCGCCGCAGCGCGGTAACACGAACGTGTCAGCGGGCACTTGCCTATTTACATCCTCGCGGCCAGAGGCTAGCAAATGGCTATGTCTGATTGTCGCCGCCCATTTTCATCCCAAGTATTCGATGGCCCTGATCGCGCACCTAGCCGTGCGATGATGCATGCTGTCGGTTTTAATAACGAAGATTTCGATAAACCACAGATCGGTGTCGCCTCCACCTGGAGCCAAGTCACCCCCTGTAACGTCCATATCGATCGCCTCGCCACCGAGTCCGCCAAAGGGGTCGATGCCGCCGGCGGAAAGGCCGTCATTTTCAATACCATCACCATTTCCGACGGTATTTCCATGGGCACCGAGGGCATGAAATACTCCCTCGTGTCACGCGAAGTCATCGCCGACTCGATCGAAACCGTGGTCGGCTGCGAAGGCATGGACGGTGTGGTCACCATTGGTGGCTGTGATAAAAACATGCCCGCCTGTATCATCTCGCTGGCCCGGATGAACCGCCCCGGCATCTTTGTCTACGGAGGAACCATCCTTCCCGGATGCACCACCATCAAGGGGGAGGAAAAGGACCTCGATATCGTTTCCGTCTTCGAAGCCGTTGGCAAACACGCCTCTGGTGAGTTCTCTGATGAAGAACTCAGAGCTGTGGAAGAAAACGCCATCCCCGGTGCCGGCTCTTGCGGCGGTATGTATACCGCTAACACCATGGCTTCGGCCATCGAGGCACTCGGAATGTCACTGCCTAACAGCTCCGCTCAAACAGCGGTGGGCGACGACAAGATGATCGACTGTTTCGACGCCGGTGCCGCCGTGCTGAACATGATCGACAAGGGCATCCGTCCGCGCGACATCATGACTCGCAAGGCTTTTGAAAACGCAGTCACCGTAGTCATCGCCCTCGGCGGATCTACCAATGCTGTGCTGCACTTGCTCGCCATGGCTCACGCCGCTGACGTGGAGCTCAACATCGATGACTTCACCGAGATCGGGAAAAAAGTCCCCATGCTCGCCGACCTCAAACCGAGTGGTAGATACGTCATGGCTGACCTGGTGAAAATCGGGGGCACCGTGCCGCTGATGCGCATTCTTCTCGAAGCTGGTCTGCTACACGGCGATTGCCTGACAGTGACCGGCAAGACTATGGCTGAAAACCTGGCGAACTCACCAATTCATTACCCTGAAGACCAGGACATCATCCGTCCGCTGGACAATCCGATCAAGAAAGACAGCCACCTCCGCATTCTCTACGGCAACCTTGCTCCAGAAGGTGCAGTGGCCAAGATCACCGGCAAGGAAGGCAATAGCTTCACTGGTAGCGCCCGTGTGTTCGACTGTGAGGAGGACGCGATGAAAGCCATTCTCGATGGAAAAATTGTCGACGGCAACGTCATCGTCATCCGCCGCGAAGGCCCCAAGGGTGGTCCTGGTATGCGCGAGATGTTAGGGCCCACATCCGCTGTGATGGGTCGTGGCCTTGGCGACACCGTAGCACTGATCACCGATGGCCGCTTCTCCGGTGGCAGCCACGGATTTGTGGTAGGTCACATCACTCCGGAAGCCCACGTCGGCGGTCCGATCGGGCTGCTGAAAGATGGCGACGAAATCACCATCGACGCCGTAGGCAACACCATCAGCGTCAACCTCAGCGACGAAGATTTGGAAAAACGCAAAGCCGATTGGCAACCATACGAGCCTCGCTACAAGCGCGGTGTGCTTGCCAAATACGCTCACACAGTGACCTCTGCCTCCACAGGGGCATGCACTGACAAGTTCTAAGTCTTACTGCTGCTTTTCCAGACTCCGGAAGTATTCGAGGATCGCCTCGAATTGCTTCCGGGCGTCTTTATCGTAATCGGCCAGCGGCGACACGTTATCCGTGGTGTAGCGCGGCATCTTGGTGGTGGGCGTGATGCTAAGTGGGTTCTCCATCCAGCGATGGTAATAGCCGGGGCGCAAGCGACGGGCGACGCGGTCGAAATTGATACCTTCCACTTCGAATGCGGCGAGCGCTTTGGTCTCGCCGACAGCGTGGCAAATGGTGCAGGCAAATCCGCCGCTGGAGCCGATGAGTTTTTTGCCGACAGCCGCCTTGTCTTGATCGATCTCGGTAAAGTCTGGCTTGCTAGGCGCCATGCCGTGCTGCTTGCACAGTCCATCGGCTAACAATTTCGCGCGCGAATGGAACGCCGGCATTCTCATCGCCAGCCATGGGCGTGGACGTTCTTTGACGCTGCCGTCTAACACCTGTTGTAAATAATCCGTGTGCAGCATTTCCCCGATGTAGGTGAGTTGCGGGCGAGATTGATCGACCTTGTGGTGATCGCCCCCCTTGATTCCTTCGGTCAGCGACTGGCTCTGGGAGTGTAAACTCGCAAGTAGGGACGGTTCTCCATCTCGCTCATGGCAAGCCATGCAGTTGAGTGACTTGAACTGGCGGTCGACGTAATCGTGGGTGGATGTGTGTGCCAGTTTCTCTGAAGCGTTTTCTTTGCTATGGGCTAGGAAATTTTCTAACTGATCGATCTGTTCACCGCTCAAGTTGAAGTCAGGGCCTTTTTTGTTTTTCTGCAAAGTCAGGCAACCTTTCTTGGCCCAGTTAGACTGCACGATGGTGTTGAAATCCGGCAGCTTTTTCGTGCCACGATCGAGGTCGTCGTGGCAGGCGGCGCAGTTGTGTGAGACCACCAGTTTTTTACCACGACCGGCATCACCTTTTGGCATTTCAACCGGTGGTGTGTTTTTTCCTTTCGACGCCTGCAGTAAATAAGCAGCCAGTTCGTGGGCTTCATTTTGGCTGAGCTTGAAATCGGGCATCTTGCTGGCGGCATAATGACGGTCAGGTTTAGTGAGGTAGGCGACCAGGGCACCAGGGTTATACTTGGAGCTGATATTATTCAGCGGTGTGCGCTGGTTATCGGCTTTCGAGGTTTGGTCTGGCAGCGTGTGGCACGCGACGCAGCCTAATGAGTGGAAGTGGGCTCCACCGAGTTTCGATTTCTTCAGATCGACTTCGACATTTTCTGCCTTATCCCCAGTGGTAAAGAGCGCGAGGTAAGCTGCCATGTCGGCAGCGTCTTGGCGGCCTTCCGGACTGCGTCCATCGACGAACTCAGGCATGGTGGTGCCGGGTTTCATGGTATGCGTTTGGCTCAGCCACTGGGCTAGCCATGATTGGTTCACGCGGTTGCCGATGCCTTTCATTGCTGGGCCTTTTTCGTGATGCTCTGGGAGGGATGTTTTGCTGTCGGTGACATGGCACTGGGTGCAGTTCTGCTGGAGCAAGGTGTCGCGACCATTTCTGAGCTTAAGCGCATCGGTTAGTTTCTGGTCTGGCTGATGGTAGAAATAGGTGGCCGGTATACTCTGTTGGGGGATGCTCTCAGTTTGCCAAAGCACGCGGATCTGGCCGGTGTCATTGACGCTGGTGTAGTGCAGTTCAAAACGGTGAGTGCCCGGATCCAGCTGGATGCTTTCTGAAAGGGTTTTGCTGAACGCCTCGGCGTCGCCGCTGACTTTGATGATCTCTTTGCCATCAATTTTCAAAACGGCGCTACCTCGTCCTTCCAGACTGAACTTGGGTGACATCCGCTCATCCAGTTTCAGGAAACCGGACCATTGGGAGGTGAAGGCACCATTGCCTAACATGTCAGAGATGGCATCACCCGGGCTGACGTATTGCGCGGGGAGACGACTGACACGATGATCGGTCTGATCCTTGATGGTGATGCTCTGGATCAGTCCGTGACGAAGGTTTTCTAATTGTGCAGTGGTGTTTTTCTTGTCGGCCAGCACCGTGGCGTCCTGATGGGCTGCCATCTTATGAACGGTGTTAATGATCTCGCCATCGGCCGGAGTTTGATCGGCGAACTTGAGTTTGTAACGGATGCTCATTTGCTGCGCAGGCTTCATGCTGGGGATGTGCAGGAAGAGCGTTTTCTTATCGGCTAACAGGACGCTACGAGCGACTTCGACACTGTCATGTTTCCGATACTTGGCACTCTCTTGAATCAGTGCCTGTTCCTCGGCCTTGAGATCCGGATTATCGATCGAGAATTCACCTGAGCCGTATTGTCTTGAGCGGATGTATTTCCAGCGCTCCACTTTGAAATTGAACCGGTCAGCCACACTCTTGGCATCGAGTTCTTTTTCGAAGCGGATGTAGACGCCTTTCTCAGTGGCCTTCAATTGATCAGGGATGGTGACGGTTTTACCATTGTAGCGAATGCGTTGAAATGCTTCTGGCGTAGCGGCGTTCGTCTGCCATCCACGGAAGCCTAGCGTGTAAAGCGACCCGTCAGGGTGAAATCTGGCGCGCATGGCGGATGAGTGGAGTTTGACCGGAATGCGGACGACTCCGCCCTGCATCGTGCTATCCACCTCCTGCTTCAGCACTCGATAGAGAGAGCTTTGGC
This sequence comes from Oceaniferula spumae, assembly GCF_042849255.1. Classification (GTDB taxonomy): domain Bacteria; phylum Verrucomicrobiota; class Verrucomicrobiia; order Verrucomicrobiales; family Akkermansiaceae; genus Oceaniferula; species Oceaniferula spumae. Next base: position 1,027,050 of record NZ_AP026866.1, on the reverse strand, counting down.
CGTAGGAAAGGTGGATGAGTTCGCCGGGGTGGAGGCCCCAGTTAGAATTTTCTGGGACCCAGACCTGACCGCCGCCAGAGTTATCGATGCGCATGGGGAAATAGCAGAGCGGAAGATGCATTTCCTGTCCCTTGAGATGGTGGGCGGCGTCCTCGACGCCGAGGAATTTATCCTTGCCTGTGAAGTAGTTCAGCTTGCAGCAAGGCTGCCAAGTTCCCTCGTTTTCACCGGTGGTGATTTCCCCGTTAGGTCCGACTCCAAGGCCGCCTGGGGCCCGCAGTCCGGTGGCAAGGACTTCGAGGTTTTTGCCATATTTGGAAATTTTCATGACGGTGCCGTTGTGCGGTAGGATCTTGTCAAATCCGCGACCTCCAGCGAGCACGGGGGCACCTTTTACGATGTAGAAGTTACCCTCCTTATCGGTCTGCAGTGAGAAGGCAAACTCGTGGAAATTCTTGGTGATGAGGACGTCGTTGTTAAAACATTCATACCAGTCCGCCTCGCCATCATTGTTCTGATCATGCAAGCGGGTGATCTGATCACGACCGTGCACGTAGACCTTGTCGTCGACAATTTTCAGACCGAGGGTTTCAAACAAACCGGTGGCATAGCGGCGCCACTGAACCTGTTTCCATTCGCCCTTCAGACCTTTGACAATCCAGACATCACCGTTCCAGGTGCAGACAGCCGCGGAGTCACCATCGGAGAAAAAGTCAAAGCCTCCTACGCGCATGTTGGAGTGCCATGGATTATCTGAGGGAAGTCCGATCCGGTCGACCGACCAGATGTCATCCTCAGAGCCAAGCGATGCCTTGGCCGAAACTGGCTGGGCGTAAAGCGCGGGCCCACCGTGGGTGAGCGATTCCAGTTCTCGGGGAGCGGGAGTGGCGGACTGCAGGGTTTTCAGAGTGGCTGCGAGTGTCGACTGTCCTGATGACGCGTATCCGAGCGCAAACCGGGTGGCTTTCTTGTTAGCTGGGATGTGTAAAGTTAGAGTACCATTGCCAGCATCCTTTAATTGCACCCCGGTGCCACGGACGGCGACGCAGTAGGAAGAGTTGTTTTGGTGGACACGAGCAAGAGGTTTGAGAGCAGGGGCTTGCTCTCCGTATACATCGATCTCGGAGAAGAAGGTATGGCTGAAGCTGTTTTTCTGACCAGGCTGGCAGATGAACAGAAGCTTGTGAAAGGAACCGATCGGTTTGCCTTCAGGGGCCAAGATGGCGACTCCGTGTTTGCCGCCGTTGCCGAGTTCACGGGTATCGTAGGTGGCGACTTTCTGCCATCCGCCGGCTTCGAGTTTATCGGTGGCGAGCTTCGGGTCTGCGTTGTCATTGCTGCTGCCGTAAATCGCGACCTTCTGGGGGGAGCGGTTGCTTTTATGCTCAGAGAAAAGATGGATTCGGCTGATGTCTTTCAGCGAGCCGAGACCTAGTTCCAGTCGACCGGCTTGTTTTTTATCCGCGAAGAAGAAACTGCGACCGACATCGTCTGAGTTCCGAGATGTTAGGCCATCGTTGAGGCGAACTGCGACGTCTTCCTCACTACCAGATTTAGCATGGGCTTGATTAAAATCTGAGAGCACCCTGAAGTATGCCTGCTTGTTCGTTTTACGGTCGATCAAGTCTTTGCTGGATGGTTTTCCCATCGATAACATTTCCCAGCCATCGTCCGAGCGATCCATGACGACACTGACTTTGCCCACTTGAGGGCGTGGAGTTCCATCGCTTTGATCCGCACCGGTGCTGACGATGGTGGCCGACTGTTTGTCTTCTGAAACGGTGGCCTTGGCGCCTGCGTTATCGGCCACTAACATAATGCGGTCGTGATCACATGGAGCCAAATCGAATTGCCTGAAGGCTAGGGGTGTGGTTCCGGCGACCTCACCACTGGGCATTTCAAGAACCCTCGATCCGCGAACTGAGTAATCGAGAATCGTTTGATTCCCCTGGCGATAATGGCCGTTGAAGCGGGCGTGGTCCGGAGCAAGGTTACCATGGCCGGGGAACTTCCGAGTATCTTCAAAGGATCCGTTTTGATCGGCCCAGCCAGGTTTGGTTGAGGTTTGGAAAATCGAGCTCGTCTCATTGGCCATACTTACGAGTGAGCCATGACGGCCGGTCCATGGCGTGCCTGCCCAGTGAACTCCCCCTTGATACGCTGAGGCGAACCGCAAAGTCTCGGTGTCAAACAGACCGTGAATGCTGTCGGTTTTTGAGAGCTCCAGGCGAAGGCCTTTGAGAGCGCCGACACGTGGGACGCCTTGGTAATAATCACCAAATGAATTCGCCCAAGCCGGACCGGTGTCCATCTTCTCATACCATGTGGCTTTTTTCTTCGGCATGTTTCTGTAGTTCAACCACTCCGCGCGGGTGACCCCAACTTGCCTCAGAACATCGTCCAGATTTGCATCATCATCCCATTCCTGCACGGTCACTTTGCGGAATGATACTTTGGATTTTGGATCATGGTTTTGCAGACCGAAGTAGCCTTGCTGGTCGCCTCGGCCAGGTTGGGTGGTGAAGATGTTCACCAACTCGCCATTGAGACGAATGGCGATTTTATTTCCCACCGTGGTGATCTGGTATTGATTCCATTCGCCCGGTTTTTTCAGAGGAATATGGCTGGCTGCTTGGATGTCGTAAATGGCACCAGTGCTCAGTTTTTCAGCTTTGTCGCCACTGATCTGGCACTCGTAGCCCTGTTTGACGGCTATCCATGGATCGTTTTTGGGATCTGGAAAACGGACGAAGACGCCGGAGTTCCATTTCGTATCTGGCAGAGAAAACTCCAGATTGATGGTGGCGTTTTTGAATGACTTGCCTGAATACCACCAGAGGCCCATGCCTCCCTCGGCAGTGGCTACACCGTCGGTGACAGCAAATTTGCCCGGACCGGCTTGTTTCCAATCCCCGGATTTGGCGGGAAATAACTCAACTTGATCCGCTGCGTGCAGCTGGGGAACAAAGAGGGCGAGACTGACGATGAAAATTCTAGAACGTAATAGCATGAGCAAGTCGTTGATACGATCTGCTCATTAGAGCAAATAAGACGGGACACTTACAGGCTTAATTCGGCTTCCAGCTTTTCAATTTTGTCACTGACCTCACCCCACTGGGAGAAGGCTTTTTCGAGTTTGTCGGCGAGGACTTGGTAGGCGGCCGATGCTTGCTGCATTTTGTCAGAGTCTCCGGCCGTTTCCGGGTCAGACATATGCGTGGTGAGCGTCGCTTGGCCTGCTTCGTACTCGGCGATGTTTTTTTCCAGTTCTTCGAGTTCTCGTTTAAGCGGCGGGAGCACATCATTGCGTTTCTTCCGCTGCTCGGCCTCGATCCTGCGCTGCTCCTTGCGGTTGACGCCCGGAGTTGAAGTTTTGTTAGGTGCTGGAGCGGCGGCTGCGACTCCCTTGGCGGCGTTTTTCTCCTCCTCGATTTTTTCGAGGTAGTAAGTGATGTTACCTGCGAAGGTGCGTGGGGCATGGCCCTGGCGGAACTCGAGGGTTTTGGTGACGATGGGATCGAGGAATGAGCGGTTGTGGGAAACGATCATGTAGGACCCCGGATAATCCTTGAGCGCATTCTGCAAGACCTCCTGCGACTGGATGTCGAGGTGGTTGGTCGGTTCGTCGAGAATCAGGAAGTTGGCGGGGCGGAGTAGCATGCAGACTAAGGCCACACGCGATCTCTCACCTCCGGAGAGGACACCGATTTTTTTAAAGACATCATCGCCACGGAACAGGAAACAACCTAACAAGTTCCGCGCAAGTGGTGCGTTCTCACGTGATGCGGCACTTTCGGCACACTCGAGCACGGTGATGTCCGGGTCGAGTTCGTCGGCGTGGTTCTGGGAGAAAAAGGAGACGGCGGCTTTGTGCCCGAAGGTGTGTGTGCCGGAGTCGGGTTCTTCCTGACCGGTGATCAGTCGGCAGAATGTGGATTTTCCTGCGCCGTTAGGTCCGACGATGGCGAGTCGCTCACCGCGGGTGACTTCAAAATCGAAGTCCTGGAAAATGTTGATCTTACCGTAGGACTTACAGGCTTTTTCCAGCACTGCCACGCTCTGGCCGGAAGCTGGTGGATTGGGGAACTTGAAGCTCATCACGGCATCGTCTTCCTCCAGCTCGATGACCTCGATTTTTTCCAGCTGTTTGATCCGGCTCTGAACCTGCTTGGCCTTGGAGGCGGTGGCGCGGAAGCGATTGATGAAATCCTTGGTCTGCTTGATCTCGCGTTGCTGAGATTTGTAGAGCTTGAGCTGAATTTCTTTACGCAGCACCGATTCCTTGACGTAGAACGAGTAGTTGCCGGCGTATTCCTCAGCGCGGCCGTGGTGGAAGGCCATGGTGCGGGTGGTCAGCATGTCGAGCAGGGCCAGATCGTGGGAAATGATCAGGATGGCACCGGGGTAATTGACCAAGTAACTTTCCATCCATTTCTGGGAATCAATGTCGAGGTGGTTGGTCGGTTCGTCTAAAAGTAGAACGTCCGGCTGCGCCAAAAGGAGTTTTGCCAGTGCGATCCGCATTTGCCAGCCACCTGAAAATTCGCCGCAGTCGCGGGTGAAATCCGAGCGTTTGAAGCCGAGACCAGTGAGCACGGACTCCATGCGGGGTTTGATCAGGCCTGGGTCGGCATCATGAAGTTTCAGTTCGAGCTCGCCGATCTGGTTGAGGAGATCGGAGAAGGGGGCGGAGCGGGGATCGAGATGATGGAGTTTTTCCGACATCTCATCGATGTCTTTTTGCATCGCCTTGGCCTCGGCAAAAGCAGACTCCACCTCGTCCCAGAGCGTGATGCCGTGGATATGGATTCCTTCCTGAGGCAAGTAGCCGATGTCACAGTGTTTAGGCTTGGAAAGCTTGCCACCGTTGGGCTTGAGGATGCCCGCGATGCACTTCATCAGGGTTGATTTACCTGCTCCATTGTGGCCGGCAAAAGCGATGCGCTCCTTGGGATGAACGGTGAAGGAGAGGTCTTTAAAGATGACCCTAGCTCCGAATTCGATATGAAGATTTTGAATTGCCAGCATCGCGGGCAGGTTTCTGCCAGAATTTTGCCAATTAACAACGGTATTTTCATCCAAGACGGCTGTAGAGGACTTCGATGGCTTTTTTTCGACAATCGAGTGAGTGGTGGACGCTAAGCCAGAGATCGAGTAGCTTGCGCCTTGAAAAGGAGATTCATTTTTCCATGCTGGATGGAATCCATTGCTCGAAGTCCGTACACTACCGATTTACCTATGCGATCATTCTTAAAATCACTGCTTTTAATGATGTGGGTGTGTGTACCTCCATTGACGGCAGCTCCCGTGATTTCTGAGTTTCTCGCATCCAACGACAGTGAGCTTGCGGATGAGGACGGAGAGTTTTCCGACTGGATTGAAATTCACAACCCGGATGCTGTTGCGGTCAACATGAGCGGCTGGCACCTGACCGACAATGCAGGAAATCTGGACAAGTGGACTTTTCCCAATGTCACCATTCCAGCTGGTGGATATCTGGTGGTTTTTGCCTCCGACAAAGACCGAACGGTGCCAGGTAATGAACTACACACCAATTTCAAACTCAGCGCCGAGGGAGAATACCTGGCCTTGGTGATGCCAAATGGTTCGACCAAGACCACCGAGTTCAATCCTTTCCCTGCTCAATACACGGATGTCAGTTACGGAACCAACGGGACAACAGTATTAGTCGCTGAAAATGCAGCGCTGAAATATGTGCTGAACACTCCGTCCAACGACGGCACGGGGAAAAACTGGACCGAACATGATTTTAATGACAACACGTGGAACGGGGGCTCGGCGGGTATTGGCTACGATAATGGCAGCGACTATGATAGTGTGATCCAGACGCAGGTTCCCAGCGGTACCACAGAAACATGGATACGTTTTTCTTTTCAAGTCACCGATCCCACAGAGTTGAGCGGACTGCTGTTGAGCTTGAGGTATGACGATGGCTTTCAGGCCTATATCAATGGCACATCGGTGGCATCGGCGAATATTTCCGGCGGTACGTCACCGAGTGAATCCAACGATTTTGTCGACTTTGATCTCAGTAGTTATCAGTCGGCATTACGGACTGGGGAAAATGTGTTGGCAATCCGACTTGTGAACTCGAGTAGTTCCAGCAGCGATCTGCTGTTGATCCCTCGCTTGATGGCTACTGTGGTGTCCTCAAGCGAATCTTTCACTTTTCTAACTGATCCGACACCCGGATTTTCTAACCAAAGTGGGGTACTCAATCCAGGGCCTATCGTGTCAGATGTCCAGCACACTCCGGATCTGCCACAGGATAATGAGAGTCTGTTAATCACCGCCTTGGTTCAGCCCAGAGGAGCGGCGGTTGCCTCCGTCTCGCTCAAATACCGGGTAAACTACGCAGGCGAGATCACGATGGCGATGAATGACAATGGCACGGGCGGTGATGTCTCTGCTGGCGACGGAATTTTTTCTGCAGTGATTCCGGCGTCTGTAGCTGGGCCGGGGCAGATGGTGCGTTGGAAAATTCTCGCGACCGACAGTGACTCTCTTGAGTCAACGCTGCCACTTATCACTGACACCACGGGGAACAGCCAATCGCCTCAATACTACGGAACCATGATTGCTCAGCCGTCCGTGGAGCAGGGGATCCCTGTGATGCACTGGTTCACTCAAGACGCTAGCAATGCGCGGAACCGGACAGGTTCTCGCGCTTCGGTTTTCTATCTGGGGAAATTCTACGATAACATCTATGTGAGACAACGAGGCGGATACACCAATACCAACTCACAGAAGTTTGACTTCAACAAAGGCCATCCATTTTACGCCAATGATCAGATGCCCGCCGTGGGGGAAGTGAACATGAACTCCAACGGTGCCGATAGCTCGTATGTTAGGCAGCCTATGGGGTTTAATTTTCATCAAGCTGCTGGGAATCCAGGGAGCATTGCCTACCCGGTACAGATGCGTTTGAACGGAAGTCAGGATCGGGTAGGGATTCTGATTGAGCAGGTCGACGAGGATTACCTGATCCGCAACGGGCACGATAACACTCCGGGAGATCTCTACAAGCTCGTGCAGCGGAGCAATTTGAACCCGGTTTTTGACGATACTTCCACTGGGGTGGAGAAGAAAACCGGGGACCTCAATGACTTTTCATCGCTTCAGGATTTGGTCGACGACCTGAAACTTGGCAGCTCCACCGTTAGAGTGAACCGTTTTTACGACAACATGGATGTGCAGGAGTTTACCAACTACATGGCAATCAGGGCTCTGCAACAACAGGCGGATGATGTGCGGAAAAACTTCTACGTCTATCAGGACACCCACGGTGATGAGCGCTGGCGGATTTTCCCTTGGGACCTTGACTACACTTGGGACATAGCCGGAGGCCATGGTGAAGAGCGGGCCGATCATCCGTTTTTTGGTATCGAGGCATTCCCCTCGGATGATGGTAACCATCAGTGGAACCGACTCTACGATGTAGCCTTTGAAGATGTCACAATGCAGCGGCTGATGCTCAGGCGGTTACGCACGCTGATGGACGACTACCTCAAGCCAACTCCCAGCGGTGGATGGTTTGAGGCCAAGGTGGATGAGGTATTTGATTCCATGGCCGGACTGCCCGGACCTAACAGCGGTAATCGCAACTCACTTCGTAACACGGAAATCCCAGAGCGACGGAACGAGCTCTACAATATCTACACGACATCCATTCCCGGAATGGCAACCGTGATTCCTGCCGCCCAGCCATCGAATCCGGTCATCCTAATTGATCAGGTGGATTTCAATCCAGCAAGCGGTGATCAGGACGAGGAATATATCCGTATTTCCAATAGTGAGAATACTGAGATTGATATCAGTGGCTGGAGTTTGAGTAGTGCGGTGACATTTACTTTCCCAGCAGGAACGGTGATTCCTCGAAACGGAGAAATTTTCGTGTCACCTGATCTGAAAAAATTTGCTTCACGTTCGACATCACCGAAAGCGTTGGAGCGACGCTTGGTCTCCGGTCCGTATCAGGGCCACCTATCAAGTTTGGGTGAAACAATTGTTCTGACTGATGCATCTGCCAACGTGGTGCAATCCTACAGTTATGAAGGCGACCCGTCACCAGCCCAAGAATTTCTGGTCATATCGCAGATGAACTACGCCCCTCAGATGAATCCGGATGCGGAGTACATCGAAATCATGAATATATCTTTCACTGAAACGGTGAGTCTTGCCGGAGTCAAATTCGTCAATGGGGTAGACTTTGATTTCACCAGTTCATCGGTGACTTCTCTCGCTCCGGGGGAAGTGGTGCTCGTGGTTAAAAATCAATCGGCGTTCACCTCGGTTTTCGGAAATTCTGTCACGGCACGGATTGCTGGTGAATTTTCCGGAGGAACATCGCTGAATAACGCAGGCGAGACGATCAAGCTGGATGACGCCGCCGGAGCTACGATTCACGACTTCACCTACGACGATGTGGCACCATGGCCAGTCGCCAGTGGCCGGGCGCTCGTTTTAATCAATCCCACGATCAGGCCGGATCATGATGAACCTTCGAACTGGATGCTCAGTTCAGATGAAGAGGGAAGTCCTGCCGGCGCAGTGTCTGGATTTACAGGCTGGCTAGCAGACCGAGGTGAAACCGATCCTCTATCAGATAATGATCACGATGGCTGGAGCGAGCTTCTGACATATGCTTTGGGGCGCGACTTGGCAGGTGAGGATTTCGTCCATCATGGATCCGTGCAAACTTTGAATGTCAATGGCATCGACGGTGATTACCTGACTCTAACAAGCACTATTCGCGATACTAACAGCGCTGAAGTGATTCCCCAGGTTTCCGATAGTCTGAGTAATTGGACAGATGCAACGGAGGGCATGGATGTGATACGCGTCTCTGACGTAGCGAACGGCGACGGCACGCGCACGGTGACCTATCGCAGTATAGCGCCTATAGTTCCCGGCAATCAGCAATTCATGCGTCTGAAAGTGAGCCAGTAGAATGAGGGATTGTCATTTCAGGCAGGGTGTCCGATGATTTGCGCATGGAAAAGTTCTCAGAGGAAACTAACAAACTAATCGATCTGGCACTGCAGGAGGATATCCGCGATGGTGATGTGACATCACTCTATTTCGTTCCTGCCGACCAGACCTCCAGTGCTTATATTTATGCCAAAGCTGACGGCGTATTAGCTGGAGTGGATGTCGCCCTTGAGGTTTTTCGCCGGGTAGACGGTGAGATCAAAATCAAAGCCGTAAAAAATGACGGTGACTCATTGAAGTATGGTGACCACGTTTTGGAAATCGAAGGTGGATCTCGCTCAATATTGACCGCCGAAAGGACAGCATTGAATTTCCTTCAGCGGCTCTCGGGCATCGCCACCAATACCAGCAAATATGTGGCCCTAACCGAAGGCACCAAGGCTCAGATCTTGGACACGCGTAAGACCACACCAGGATGGCGCCAGCTGGAAAAAAGAGCCGTGGTAGCTGGCGGTGGCACCAACCACCGCATGGGGCTCTATGATCGGGCGATGGTGAAGGATAATCACATCGTCGCGCAAAACAAAATCGAAGCCATGCAAGAGGCGATCCATCAGCTTAAAAAAGACCGGCCGAATGTGGAGGTTGAGCTTGAAGCGGATAATCTCACCCAAGTGGAGGACTTTCTGCGCATGGAGGGCGTTGACTACATTTTACTCGATAACATGGATAACGATCAAATGATCCGTGCTGTCGAGATGCGTGGTAAATCCGGCCCTAGACTGGAAGCCAGCGGTGGGGTGAACCTGACTACCGTGCAGGGGATAGCTCAAACCGGAGTCGATTTTATATCGGTCGGAGCGCTAACCCATTCCGCAGTGGCTCTGGATTTGTCGTTGGAGTTTGCAGGATAAGATTCCTGATCATGCGGGTGTTGCAATCCTGCCGAATCGCGGTAGCATTTCGCTTATGACTAGAGTGCTGGAAGTTCCGAATCGCATCGGGCGATTGATCGCAGGTTTTTGTGCCGTGTGGATGGTAGCTTCTTCGACGCTGGTTTCCGCTGAGGTGCCGAAGGCTGCGCTGGAGAAAATGGCATCGGATGAATTTACAACACGAGAACTCGGTTTCAGTGAGCTGAAAAAGTGGTCGATGGAAAACCTCAACGCATCCCCTGAACAGCTCTACAAGACTTGGAAAAATATCGCCGATCCTGAAGTGAAAACTCGTTGCTTCTCACTGATGAAGGGTGCTGTGATTCAGCGAAAATTCGGAAGAGGTAAAGGATTTGTCGGAGTGAGGATGGAGGATGTCACCATTCCCGGAAAACCGGGAGACGCGGGCATTATCGGGGTGAGAATTACTCAGGTAGTCCCTAACACACCCGCCCAGAAAGCGGGCCTCACCGCGGGCGATGTGGTGATTGGCGTGGATGAGGTTGATTTCAACAAAATGCCCAAAGCTCAGGTTCAGGCAGGGGCAGTTGAAGTTTTCAGCGCCTATATTCAATCCAAGCACCCCGAAGATGTCATCACCCTGCACATCATGCGTGGGGGTAAGAAGATCGAGAAAAAAGTCAGACTCATGCTCAGACCAGCGGATGCAGATATTGATCCGTTCGGTGGCCGGATGCACGAGAACCAGGCCGATGATACCGAACTCTTCTTTGACGGCTGGTTGAAAAAAATGGAGGGATGAGGCTAAGCCGGCGCCTAGTCAGCTCCCCCCAATGAGTTACCCAATTAAGGTTTTTTCGGCTCTTCTGTTTTTTTGTCCTCCTCAGGTTTTTCGGCCGCCTCGAGTTCACCTTTGGCCAACTTCTCGTAGTATTCGAGAACTTTGGCGTAGACTTCGTTTTCAATCAGGTCCGCGTTAGCGAGTTGTTGGGCCAAGCGTTTGGCCCGGGCTACTTCGAAATCGGTGGGTTTGGCGGGTTTCTTTTGACCGTCTACCAATGGAGGACTGATGCTCAGATTGGGAAGAAGTTTGTCCGCGCCTGGGAGAACGGAGGCTGGCAGAATTTGCTGGATCACGATTTCCTCACCTTCGGCAGGGCCTTTGGTGACGCTGGGGATTTCTCCATTTTCCATCGCATTCAGATTCAACTGATCGTCGAACAGGCCAAGTTTCAGGCAGTTATCGTAATTGCTGAGCAGAGCTTCGCGGATGAGTTCTTGGCGGACAGGAAGCTTCTCGGTGTTTTCCGTGGAGAAGAGTTCGCCTTCGTCCTTTTGCATGACCTTGTCGAGGATTTCGCTGGGCGTCATGCCAAGTTCCACCCCGAGCTGCATCTGATAGAGCGCTTTGAGAAGGTTCTGGTTCGCATTGTCCTGGTAGAATTGTTCGTATGCAGCGGATTCACTGGCGTGTGATGTGAGTTCGATGACGATTTGCTTCTTTTTCTGGAACTTGCGACAGGTCTTGATTCCAAAGATGGCGATAGCGATGATGGCAATGATGAATATGCCTTGTTTGACGTATTCTGAGACAGGTAATTGGGTGTCTGACATGTTGTGGTAATGGGCTAGTTATGATTTTTGTGGCTGGAATCGTTTTCTGTCGCGACAATTGAACAACGCTTCTTGTGCAGTAATCTGCCCAGTCTTTAGCAGGTGGTCGAGGGACTCGTCAATGGTATGCATACCCTCGTTGTGGCCAATTTCCATCAATCCTACGACTTGCTCGATCTTGCGCTCACGGATACAGGTGCGTAAACCGTGGTTCATACGCATGACCTCTGTGGCCAAAGCCCGGCCCTGACCATCGTGGCGTGCGATGAGTCGTTGGGAGATAATGGCCTCGCAGACGTTTGCCAGCTGGGCGATGATCTGCTGTTGCTGGTCCGGAGGGAACACGTCCACCAGGCGGTCCACACTCTGAGGTGCATCGACGGTGTGCAGCGTCGCGATGACCAAGTGTCCCGTCTCCGCCGCTGTCAGTGCAATCCTGATGGTTTCTAAGTCTCGTAATTCGGAAACGACAATAACGTCAGGATCTTGTCGCAGTGCCTGGCGAAGGGCCCCTGGGAAATTCTTAGTGTCCGTTCCCACCTCGCGTTGCTTGACTAGGCAAGAGCGGTGCTCGTAAACAAATTCGATGGGATCCTCAACCGTGATGATCACTCCGGAACGCGTGTTCGAGATGCGCTGGATCATCGATGCCATGGTGGTGGATTTCCCTGAGCCGGTGATGCCGGTCACCAAGATGAGACCTCTGCGGAGTTGGCAGATTTGCTCGATAATCGGATAGTGTCCAAGCGATGCGAGATCAGGAATGTCCGTGGGGATGTGACGGAATGAAGCTTCAATGTGGCCTCGGGTGTAATGCACGTTGCCACGGAATCTTCCAATTTCGTCAACTTGGATGGCGTAATCGAGTTCCCAATTTTTTTCCAATTCAGTTCGCTGGGCCTCAGTTAAAGTGTCCATGATCAGAGACTTGCAAACCTCATCGTTGAGACAGAATTCCTCCAGAGGCTTTAGAACGCCGTCGATGCGGGCGGCAGGTGGGGCACCACTGGATAGGTGGAGATCTGAACCGCCCATTTCGACGGTAACGCGTAGGTAGTCAGTGACTTTTTTGAGTTCGCTCATGATGGGAATAGGTGAAAGTTAGGAAATACCGCTCATCATGCGGTCGAAGTCCTGCGCATTGGGAGCGGCCTGCCGTGCAACGCTGTGATCCAGATAGCCTTGTTGGGTGGCTGCCACGAGAAAACGAACAAAGGAGCAGTTCACTGGGTTGTCGCCACGGTTGATGTGATCGGAAATTTCTGCGAGATTGCTTTCCTTGATCCAACTGCGTGTGGCTGCCTCATTTTGTAGGTGCTCAACGGCGAGGAGAAGTCCACCGTCGTGCCTGGGGAGGAGTAATTGGGATAGGACCCCGATAAGGTGTTGGGATAGCAACTTCAAGAGCCCGTCGCGTTCTCCGGATTGGAACAAATTGGTGAGACGTTCCAAGCTGTCCGCCACGCCGGAACTATGGAGGGTTGCCAATACCAGATGGCCTGTCTCAGCTGCTTGCAGGCAGATTTTGGCCGTTTCCTCGTCGCGAATTTCGCCTACCAGAATGATGTCCGGGCTTTGTCGTAGCGATGCGCGCAGGGCAGAGGAGAATGATGGGGTGTCGGCATGCAGTTCCCGCTGTGAAAAGTAGCTCTGATTATTTTCAAAGAGATACTCGATAGGATCCTCAATGGTGACAATGTGGCGAGCTTGGTTGTCGTTCACCCACTGCAGCGATGATGCCAAAGTCGTAGATTTTCCTGATCCCGTAGGACCCGTGATAAGTACCAAGCCAGCAGGTCGTGATACCCACTGGGTGAGCACCTCACTAGGGGCGCCTAATTCGGCAAGACTTGGGATGCTGTCTTTAATAGGACGCAGGACTGCCGCGAGCTGTCCAAGCGATTTGTAAAGATTCACACGCAGGCGGTGTCCAGCAGGTGTGACGTGGCTGATGTCTTTTTCCTGAGTGGTTTCAGGATCGGCATGGCAGCTGAGCCAAAACTCTTCAAGGTTTTCCCTGCTCAAAGGGGACTCCTCCGGAATGCGGATTCCGCTGTCTACGCGAACCCTTGGCACCGTGTCTTCACAGAGGAAAAGGTCAGTGGCTCCAGATTGAAAAGCCTCGTCTGCGAGTCGATCGATGACATCATTCATAATTATCTGCTATCAATAAAGACAGACAAGTGATCAGCTGCAAGCCTCAAGGATCAGAGGATGAGTAATTCTGGAGGCTTTATAGTTTTCAAAATGAAAGTGGCTGGTTAGTTTAATTCCGCATTATGGAAGAAGGCACAGAACTAGAGATCGCGCACTGCAGTTCCTGCGGTTGTAAGATGGATATATCCGCATTGGGTCCTTACACCAATGTCGTTTGTCCGGACTGTGGCCACCATACTCGGGTGAAGTGTGAGCTTGGACATTATCTACTGACCAGCCGACACGCGGTCGGAGGTATGAGCATGGTGTTTGCCGCTCGAGATACGACTCTGCAGCGCGAGGTCGCAATCAAAGTTCTCAACGAAGAATACTCTCAAGATGAAGTGCGCATGCAGCAGTTCGAGCATGAGGCCTTGATCACTGCTGCGATCAGCCATCCGCATATTGTTAGGGTCTTCACTGTGGGACGCACCTATGGGGTTTACTTCATCGCGATGGAAATGGTCCCCGGCGTGAACTTGGAACAACGGATCGCAAACGAGGGCGCTATTAAAGAGGATGAACTGCTTCCGATTGCTTCGGAGATTGTTTCAGGTCTGCACGCAGCCAATGACGCCGGATTGATTCACCGAGACGTCAAGCCGGGCAATATCTTGTTTGATGCCAATGGCCACGCTAAGATTGTGGATTTTGGTTTGGCCCTTGTGACCCAAGGTGGAAAGGCGAAGGCCGATGAAGTTTGGGCGACACCGTATTATGTTCCGCCGGAGGCACTCGATGGTTTGGAGGAAGATTTCCGCAGCGATATCTACGCGCTCGGTGCCACGCTTTACCATGCGTTTTCCGGCAGGCCTCCGATTTCAGATGAATCCAAGTCCACTCGCGCAGTACGAAAAGCGAAGGAGTCGATTCAACCTCTTGCCAAGGTAGCGCCATGGCTGAAGCCTGAGACTTGTTATTTGGTGGATAAAGCAATGCAGCTGAATCCTGATAAGCGTTTCTCGTCCTACACTGAAATGGAAGAGGCTGTGAACGCAGCATTCCAAGCTACCCAAGGAGCCGGTGCCTCGGAGCCGATCCACAGTCAGCAGCGCGCTCAACGCCGAAGTGGATCTAAGAAAGGGATTGTTAGCCTAGTGATCACTGGGGCTGTTGCTTTGGCTCTAATCGCTGGTGCTGCATTTGTTTTCCTCCAAAATAAAAACAATTCTAACGGGGCTGGTCCTGATGAGGTTAACGGGTCTGATCCTGTGGTAGGAAATGGAGACGCAACTCAGGATGGTGTGGACTCTAACGACGATTATACCCCCGAAGTGGCGGCCAAAATTGGCAGGATGTTCCGTAGGTCCCATGCTCTACTCAGAGAGAAAAAATATGACGAAGCCAAAGAGGTCTTTGTGAAGCTGATGAACGATAAGGACGTTCACGAGCCGGCCGCATCGTGGGCAGGAGTCGAAGCTGTAGTCGCCACTTGGTTAGGCGGTAATTCCGGAGATGCCACATCCTCGATAGGCAAACTTCGTGAACATCTCGATCGTCGTCAGGTATCTAACACGAGCGATATGGGAGCCCTGGTGAGCCAGCTTGCATCACCGGGCATCATCAGAGATCCTAAGGTGGGAACAGAGAGTATGTCAGTGGTTCATTTAATGGCCGTGGCATTGAAAAACTGGGAAATAGGAGCGTGGGAGGTTGCCGCACCCATGTTTAGTCAAATCGAGAAAATGAATCTCCCGCCAGAGAGCCCACTCAATGTTTACCGGGAAATTTCAAAACGATATCTTGCGGACTACAATAGGCTCAAGCCGTTGTCTAACCTATCAGAGCCAGCCACTGTTGATGAGGCGCGTGAAAGTTTGGATGAGCTGAAAGATGCTTTGAGCGAACTACAAACACGAGGGAGGGCTCGCTTCCATATCCGTGTGTGGCAGATACGTTTACTGTTCCGGATCCGTGATTTACGAAAGCAGGCTGAGCTCGCTGGTAACGAGAAAAACAAAGCTCCAGAATACGGTAAGGTTATGCCTAAGTTCAGAGAGTTAGTGGCTGAGGCAAAATATGCCCAAGCTTCAGAGCTGCTTCAGGATGTGAGTATTCCTGACCATCAAGTGGAAGAAAAGGATGCGTGGGTTTATCTAACCGATTCAGCCAGCGCATTTCTAGGCGGGCTCGAAGAGGTTATTCCTGAAGCTGGTGTGAGCATGGATGTCGAAGGCGTCGATGGGAAAAAATACACACAAATCGTAAGCTCTAAACCCGGTGGTCTGCAGCTGAAGGGCGAAGGTGGTGAAGTGTTCGTTCCATGGGGTGAGCTTAATCCGGACAGCGTGCTAACCATTCATCAGAAAGCTTTCAAGCAAACCCTCGGAACACTGGAGGGACAGCTGAGAACCGAACAGGCTGTGTGTTACGCTTGGTTAGCAGGGCTCGAAGACAAGGCAAAGCGTGCTGCCACTATGCTCTCCGGAGTGAATGCCAACTTCAAGAAACGCTGGAGAGGCACGATGAAAGCCCAGCATCAAATACCTTGATATGTCTGATTGGAAATTAGAATCGTGGAGAGCGAAGTCGGCTCTGCACCAGCCAGTGTATCCCGATGCCGTTGCATTACGCGAGGTCACTTCACAACTTGAGGAACTTCCGCCGCTCGTCTTTGCCGAGGAAATTCAGTCTCTGCGAAAAGATCTGGCAAAAGTGGAGAGGGGGGAGGGTTTCCTGCTTCAAGGCGGGGATTGCGCGGAGAGCTTCGCTGAATTTTCCCAACAGAACTTACAGGACACCGTAAAGGTCATTTTACAAATGGCTGTGACCCTAACTTATGCCGGTTCATGCCCAGTAGTGAAAATGGGCCGTGTGGCTGGTCAGTTCGCCAAGCCGAGATCATCCCCTGTGGAAACAAGGAACGGTGAGAGTCTGCCGAGTTACTTGGGAGACATCATCAATGGGATTGATTTTGACGAGTCCAGTCGGGTTCCCGATCCCCAAAGAATGCTTCGTGCCTATCAGCAGTCGGTGACCAGCATCAATTTACTGCGGGCCATGGCAACAGGTGGTTTCGCTAGTTTGCGAAACATCCGTGAGTGGAATCTGGAATCGGTGAACGGCACCAAACTTGCCGAGCGATATGGCGCGATGACCGATCGGATTCACCAGGCGCTCGATTTTATGAATGCCTGCGGTGTGCCGATGGAGGCCTTTTCCAGTTTGCAGGGAACGGCTCTCTACACCTCACATGAAGCGCTTCTGTTAGAATATGAGCAAGTCATGACCCGTCAGGTCGATGGAGCTTGGTATGATTTGTCTGCCCACTGTCTGTGGGTAGGGGAGCGGACTCGACAAGAGGACAGCGCCCATCTCGAACTGATGCGTGGGGTGGAAAACCCCGTAGGCGTGAAGATCGGCCCGACGGCCACCGCTGATGACTGCCTGAGAATTTCCACTCAACTGAACCCCGATAACGAAAGCGGGAAATTGATCTTTATCTGCAGAATGGGAGCCGCAAAAACCAAAGAGGTTCTACCCGCTCTATTGAAAGCTGTTAGTGACGCTGGTCGCAAAGTCATCTGGGTCTGTGATCCCATGCATGGCAACACCGAGACTGCAGCCAGCGGATACAAGACACGGAATTTTGACCGGATCATGGAAGAAGTTATCGCCTTCTTTGATGCGCATCGAAATGCCGGCACATATCCTGGAGGATTACATCTGGAAATGACGGGGCGATATGTCACCGAGTGCACCGGAGGAGCTTATGAGATCAGTGATGAGGATTTACACCATTGCTATGATACCCAATGTGATCCGCGTCTGAATGCGGGACAGGCCTTGGAAATAGCTTATCAAGCGGCGGATGAATTGCGCCGCTTTCGCCAGAAATAGTCTGGGTGCTATTGGGGCTGCTGTTTCATCGTGCCAGTAATCAGCTCGATGAAGCGATTGCCGCTCGTGCTTAGGCTGGCACGGTATCCCGTGCCGCTGATGAAGCCTTTGGTGTGATACTCGTGTTTCGATAAGCATTTCCGCACGGAGGTCACTCTGGGGGCCGAAACTTTCCGCATGCTTGGTGATATGGAAACAGGAAATCCAGAAGCGGTGAACGCAATTTCCCATGACGGGCTGCGTGTTTTGCTATCGCCTTTGAGTAACCATGGATATCGGGTGGCTACCTCCAGTGGCCCATGCCTAGGCACTGTGATCTTGTAGTAGACCTTTCTTGATTTGATGAAACGCGGAATGGTCAGTGATTTGTCGCGGTTCTGAGCAATGTAAAATCCGGCAATATCCAAGCCCGCCATGTTGATGCCGTTATGATTGCCATGGTAGTTTTTGCTATTGAAATGCTTGTTGTGCCACGTCTCGAATTGTGTCGATAACAAGATGTTCAGCTCTAGATGAAGATGGGAGCGCTCACGATTAATGCCGCTTCCGGTGTATCCCATCAAAGCGATTTTTTGCCCTTGGGTGACTCGCTCGCCGACCTTGACGTCGATCTCTGCCAAGTGGGCGTATAAACTGAATAACGGACCGCTGTCCCAGCTGTGCTCGATGACGAGATACTTTCCGTAGTTGCTGCGGCCAGCGGTGTTGTTGGTGTAGGCGACTACGCCACTTGCGATGGATTTAACCTCGTCCATCGGGCTGTTAGAACGATTGCGTTTGATCGGCTTGATATCGATACCCTCATGAAATTTCGTGCCGATGACGCCATCCTCGGTGCGCTTGAGGTTTCGCACGAAACCATATTTGCCAGCTGTCCACGCCTTCGATGCCTTGCCCTCAAAATTGCGGTGCACATACATGTAGAACTTCTCGCTCTCGCCTCGGAAGATATGGTCGTTTACTGTGGGTAACACCACATTGGCGGGCTCAGCCCCTACCGTGTTGGCGAGAGCGGATGAGAGGAGAAGAGTAAGGCTAAGGATGCGTCGGATCACCGGAATCATTACTTTTTCTTTTTCTCTTCCTTGAGGCGCTTCTTCCACGCTTTCTGGTCTTCGCCGATGCGTGGAGCGATTTGGTCGTAGAGTTTAATTTCCTTCAATTGCACTCCGCTCCAGATCACCAGTAAGCCATCGGTGACGGGTTTATCGATGCGGACCACACCCAGTGCCTGGCCATTGACGAGAGCCAGAAGCAGTTTGTCAGTGTTCATGGTGGTGGCGGCCTGCAGTCTGCGGCTTGCCTGTGGATTCAGCTTGAACACAATGCCGTAGGTACGATCGTCTGAGGCTGGAAACGGGCTAAAGGCGACGATGTCCTTGGAGCTGATTTCAGGCACTTTTCTGAAGTATCTTTCGCCAGCGAGGGTGTTTACCTTCCGGGCAAACTTAGGAGCTTCTGCCGCCGATCCTTCCATGTGGAATGAGACGGCTGCTGGTGGAGTTTTCTTGCCGCTAGCCAGCAACGACGCTGGGATTAGAAATAGGAGGAGCAGAAGTTTTTTCATGCCTTAGAGATTAGATTTATTCCGTGATCCTGAAAGCAAAAAATCCATCTCCTGAAACATCTGTCGTCCTGAGACGGATCAAGGCAGAAATAAAAAACCCGCTGACCGCAAGCGATCAGCGAGGTAATGAAACTGATGTGCTTTCTCCCTGAATCTGCGGTTCAGACGAGAGTTTGCATCGTTAATACTAACGACGGCGTCTTAGTAGAATCGCACAAGCACCAATGGCTCCGAGCACAGCGCTGCTAGGCTCAGGAACGCTGGTCCAGCTGACAGCTGCGATACCGGCTCCGTTTGAACCTTCGTTTGCGATGGTGTTGACCTGGAACTCATAAGTTCTCAGAGCACTCTGGGTGATCTGAACAGCTTCTTCACTTGGGTTGATGCCTGCGATGTCGAAATCGACATTCAGAGCTTCAGGTCCGAGGAATGTAACGACGACAGTGTCACCGCCGTCCATTTCAAGTGAGTTGACGATGGAAGTGCCAGGATCGTTGGAATGAGTAGTGCCGACCTGAACAACGTCTGTTCCACCGACTTCAAATCGGACAGGACCGTAGCCATCCACATTGATGGTTAGTGGTGTCGATGAGGTGATGGTAGTGCCAACAGGGACAACGAGAGCATTGAAATCGATGGTGAAAGCCTGGCAAAGGGCTGTAGCGGCCATCGAGAACGCAGCGATAAGTAGTGTTTTTGTTTTCATGTTTGGAGGGGTGGTTGGGTGTTTATTTGCGTCGTTTGGGGCGACGGGGCAATAATTATAAAAAACACACGTTAAACAAGATAAAACGCACACCTAAACAATGGAAATAATGAAATTATACACAGTATTATAATTAAGTTGTGCATACAAACGGTGGTTTAAAGCCCTATTTTAAGGAAAGTGGACTGTCTGATCTCATCGCAAACCGGGCAATTTTTGAATAGCTGGTCGCGAAAAAAATTTACGTAAGTGACCTAGAATGATCATCATGTCCGTAGTTTTTGCTACATTGTGCGGTTTGCATGTGCCTGTTAGACGATTCCTTGTAGCCCGCAAGAACTCCCGAATTAGTCCTTGATGATCTCTTGTGGAAATGGTGGAGGGGATTAGGATTCGATCATGCGAATTGCTACAGCTATCATTCTGACGATCATGACTGCGTCAAACCAGAGTCCTGCTGATCCAGCGAACGCGGAATCTAACAGAGCTCCAAGCAAACCTAATCATCTGGCAGGCGAAAAGTCGCCGTATTTGATCCAGCATGTTAGAAATCCGGTCGATTGGTATCCGTGGGGTGAGGAGGCTTTTGCCAAGGCGCGCAAGGAGAACAAACCCATCCTCCTGAGCATCGGGTATTCCACATGCCATTGGTGCCATGTGATGGAGCGTGAGAGTTTTGAAAATAAAGAAATAGCAGAACTGCTGAGCAAGAACTTTGTGGCGATCAAGGTCGACCGGGAAGAACGACCGGATGTCGACAAGGTATATATGACTGCCTATGAAGCGATGTATGATGAGGGCGGTGGCTGGCCACTGAATATGTTTTTGACTCCTGACCTTAAGCCATTTGCCGGAGGCACGTATTTTCCACCTGAAGACAAGCATGGAAGACCGGGGTTCAAGCGGGTGCTCAATGGTCTGGTAAAGACGTGGAATGAAAAAGGCCCTGAAGTAGTCAAAAGTGCTAACGATATTCATGCGAGCATGAGCAGGACATTACTGGAGGCCGAGGTAGAGAAGGGCGCGATGGGGATAAAGGATCTCGATCTGGCAGCCGCGACATTGATCAAAGAGGCTGATATGAAAAATGGCGGCTGGGGACAGGGGCCTAAATTTCCTCAAGTCTCACACCTGAGGTTCTTATTGCGGCAGTGGCAGCGCACTGGGAATGAGGACGCGCTCAAGGTGGTGGTGCTTACCTGTGAGAAGATGATGGAGGGAGGAATCCATGATCAGCTTAGTGGTGGCTTTCACCGATATGCGGTCGATGGTGTGTGGCTGGTGCCGCATTTCGAAAAGATGCTCTATGATCAGGCGCAGCTGTTGGATCTTTATCTCGATGTCTGGCTGGTGACGGGGGATCGTCGTTTCCGTAAGGTGGCCAAGGATCTCTCAGATTATGTGTTGCGGGAAATGCAAGACGCCCAAGGAGGATTCTACTGCGCACAAGATGCTCAGAGTGAGGGGAAGGAGGGGAAATTTGCCTGTTGGACGATGGCGCAGATGAAGGGGGTGTTAGAAGCTGATGAGTTGAAATTGGCGGTGCGTTGGTTCGGTGTGACTGAGAAAGGCAATTTTCTCGATCACAGTGACCCTGCTCCATTGCCAAATCAGAATGTGCTGTATGTCGCTGATCCCAAGTGGAAGCTAACAGCAAGTGAATCGAAGACTCTTGAGTCAGCAATCAATAAAATGAAATCAGCTCGTTTGGAGAGAAAGCCAGCCGCTACGGATGATAAAATATTGGCGGACTGGAATGGCATGATGATTCAGTCTCTGGCTCGTGCCGGTCGCGTTTTGGCTGAACCTCGGTATCTCGAAGCCGCGAGCAAAGCCCATGCGTTTGTGAAGTCAAAGTTGTGGGACGGGAAAACCCTTTACCATCGCTGGAGGGATGGTGAGCGTGACTCCACTCAGCAAGCGTCGAGTTATTTACAAATGATCGCCGGATCACTGTCGCTCTATCAGACGACCTTGAAACCTGAGTATCTCGAGTTTGCAGTAGTATTGGCGGAGGGCGCTAGAAAGCTTTTCTATGATGAAAAAGACGGTGGGTTTTATATAGGAACGAAGCGCGATGATCTGGTGCTCCGGCTCAAGGATGATTTCGATGCCGCCGTTCCTACGGCTTCGTCTGTGGGGGCGATGCAATTTCTGGCTTTAGCCGAAATTACCGGACGCAAAGACTTTCGAGAAGTGGTTACCAAGACGCTGGCGTCTAATGCTCAAAACATGCAGCAATCCCCACACACACTCGCCTGGATGCTCTGCGTCGCTGACAGTGATCTGGGGAAACACGCAAGACTGGTGATCGCAGGGGATGAAAATAAAGAGGATTTTCTAACCTCTCGCTATCGAATTTACTCACCCCGACTCATCGTGATGGGTAACACTGGTGCAGTAGATGATTTTTCTCGGGGGCTAAAAGAGATCGAAGGCAAATCGGCCGCATACTACTGCGAAGGTCAGACCTGCCAGCCTCCGGTGGGTGATCCCGCTGCGCTGACGAAATTGTTAGCCCCTCGGCGTTAAATTCTAACGCTCCTTGGCGAGATAAAACTCGTGGAACTTGATGGCCTCAGCGCCAACGATGGCGGCGGTGCCAAGCAAGGTTTCTTCCGATACGGTTCGAGGCACCTGAGCGGAGGGGCGAGAGAGTCCCATGATCAGTTGACCGTAGTTCTGTGCACCTCCGACGTGTTGTAGCAATTTCAGCGAGATGTGTCCGGCATCAAGGTTTGGAAAAACGAGTACGTCGGCGGGGTCCTGTGCGCGGCTGTCTTTGATCTTGATTTCGGCAGCGGTGCTATCGAGGGCGGCATCCGCCTGGATTTCACCGTCGATGTCGATTTCCAGATACTCGTCGTGAATTTTTTGGCGTGCCAGCTCTGTGGCTGCGAGCACCTTCTTGGCTGACTCTGTGCCGGCGCTGCCGTGAGTGGAGTGACTGAGCATCGCGATGCGGGGGCGGCGACCTAGGAAGTGGCGAGCCAGTTTGCCAGTCTCGACGGCGATGGATGCCAGCTGTTTCACATTCGGATCAGGGATGACACCACAGTCGGCCATGAAGAGAACACCGTCGCGACCGAAATTTTGCAAATGTGGAGCCACCATAATCATAGCTCCGAAAACTTTCGGCACGTCCTTGATCGGCTTGATCATGGTCATTGCCGCACGGAACACGGTCGCTGGCATCGATTGATTACCGGCTACCATGCCATCGGCATGACCATACTGCACCATCATCGCCGCGAAGTTGTGAGGGCGGGAAACAATTTCACATGGATCAGCGATTTCTTTTCCCCGGTAGCGTGCGACTTTTTTGAGCCGCTCACAGAATAGCGAAAGGTCGGAAGACTTGGCGGGATCAATGACATTTACGAAGGTCATCGCCAGACCGGCGTCCTTGGCCATTTTGTGGATGCGCTCGCGATTCCCGATGAGAATGGGAACGGCGATTTCCATGGCCACCATGCGTGCGGCCACACGAATAACCCGAATGTCCTCACCATCGGCAAAGACAATCCGTTTCGGGTGGCGTTTCAGCGTTTCGTAAAGCCGGGCTGTAAGAGCATTGGCTGCGGGGAAATGAGTATCAGCGGACATGAGGTGAAAAGAAATGGTCGCAGCGAAAAGGGGGACTGAGCCGCGCAATGGACTCTATGGGGAATCGCCTTGCTGGTGCAAGGGTGAACTCTAATTCAGGCTGAATATTCACATAAGGGGAAATAGTCGGCCGATTTGAAATGGTGAAAGTTAAAGATGCACGCTTTCGTTTCCCAGTGTGTTAGGCTAGAATGTTGTTATGGATGATCCTTCTCATTTGGTCACGCCTCCAGAGTCACCCTCTTCGCCTGGGCAAATTCAGCCACCTAACCTTCCGCCGCAACCTCCTGCAGGGCTTCCTCAGTATGTGGTCAGTGACCAGGATACCGAACATCTAAGGATGCTCTCGATCGGTCACTATATCTTGGCCGGTATCACAGCGCTGTTTGCTTGTTTTCCTATCATTCATCTGTTCATGGGAGCCGCCATGATGACTGGAGGTTTTGGCGGATCAAGTGTACCTGCCCATGAAAAGCAAATGATGCAGATGATGGGGGGCATCTTTGTTGGAATAGCCTCTTTGATTATTCTGTCAGGTTGGGCCTTGGCGGTGATGAACTTTGTCGTCGCTCGTAGAATCGTACGCCGTGAGTCACGCACGCTCTGTATGGTAGTGTCCGGAATCAATTGTCTGAACATGCCGCTGGGAACGGTGTTAGGTGTTTTTACCTTCGTGGTCTTGGGCAGGCCTCAAGTGGCGAAGAGTTTTGATGATCATTCTTGAATGGCGAGGAGAGTTTCGGTTCAAGATGTTGTTTTCCGCAGTGCGCAAAATAACAAGTCAGGTGTGTATTTTCAGAACGTAGTTCTCTTGAGCAGATATTCACGATGCATTGTACTGATCGAATAATAGTCAATGACTACACAAGTGGTTTTCCCCGCCAGAGCATGAATACCAAACTATAGGCGATGAGCCGGGAGTAAGCCACGCGCATGAAATTAAAAAACTACAAGCACATGAAAAACCACCTGCCAACAATCCTCGTCACAACCTCGATCCCACTATTCACCCTCTCGGCACAGGCTGCTATTTCTATTGTCGGAGGTGCGCCAACGAATCAGAACGATGATAGTAATACTGGACACACCCTATATTCAGGGATCACGGTAAACACTGGAGATGTTGTTGTCATTGCCACTGCGGCCAATAAAAACTTTGCAGCCAATCAGTTAATCTTGGAAGGGTCAGGTGTGACTAACGGAACTCTAACGACCATCAGTGCGGAAGAAGTACATGCCTCATACGTCTTCGCTGTCGAGGTGACTACCGGGGGGACGTGGGATTATCAGGTGACAGCCAGTAATAATAGCCTAACTGCCAATAGTTCTTTATATATCCTCCGTGCTGATGCTGGTGAACGACTTGAATTACTTGACAGTGGGACTGATTCTGGTGACCCGGTATCGTCCATGGGTTTAACCTACAATTTTGGTTCGAGCATTAGCGCTGGTGACGCCATCGCGATAGAGGCCGTAACCACACAGTCTGGTGTTCTTACGGCTGATGCTGATTACACTGAGAGACAAAACGGGGGTGACAAGCGTCTCACGGCCGACAGTCTTTTGGTTAACGGCGCTACTTGGACATCCGAGCATACTCTTGCAACTGAAGACGATGCTGTTATTGCCGGATTGGTCGTGGCTGCAGTGCCTATTCCAGAGCCGTCATCTACAGCGCTTCTCGGCCTCGGAGGGCTTGCTCTGATCTTACGCCGACGGAAATAATTCCAGTCGAATAGTCAATTTAACATCATCGGCGAGGTAGGAATTTCCTGCTTTGCCGATTTTTTTGACGCAGATTGAGGTGCTGGCGACCCCCAAGCGGCGAAGCGTTTTGATCGAGAATTCGATCCCTAAGGTTCACAGAAATAGTAATCCTAACTCCTGTAGCTCAGACGTGCTTCCAAAGAGCACTAGTGAGCGTGTATGGCTTCCCTTTCATTCTGATCGGATAATATTTGAACAAGATATTAAACAACTCTGTGGGCCTGGAAGTTGATCGCCCTGGCTTTGATAAGTAAAAATCGGCGAGGTCATGGGCTGACCTCGCCGACTTGTTAAACTAATCTGTGAATAGTCAGCTCTATACTGATGCTTACTTTCGTCGACGCAGGACGAGGGAAAGTCCTCCGAGACCGAGCAACGCGGTTGAAGATGGTTCTGGAACTGCGGTGATTGATGTGACGGCGACACCTGCGATAGCGAAATTAGACGCGGGGGTATTTGCTCCGAATGTGGAGGTTCCGCTCGTGAGCCCATTGATTGAATAGATTTCGCGCTTACCGCTACCACTGTTGTTGTTTCTTGTCCAACCAGGAGAACCCGTGCCGGTGCTATCTGCACTTGATGCAGCAAAGCCGTAAGCTCCAACATCAGCACCAAGAACCAGGTCCAATGATGTAGCGGCTGATCCCGCTGTGCCGAAAGCTGTACCTGAAATGGCGAGTGTTTCTCCAGCTCCAGCAGCTAACGCATAGTAGGTTGTGGATTGAGCATTTGAAGCACTACCAGAGGAACTCAGAGTAATAGTCTGTGTTCCTGAAGTTGTGACTTCGTATACAAAGACCCATGCACCATTTCCTCCACCTGAATCGCCGCCGGTTGCGCTTGTTATTAAACTTGCTCCTGCACCGGAAGAGGCTGAGGTGATGGTGTTAGTTCCATTGTCTCGCTTGTTGTTTGCGTGAGCGACAACGATAAAATCACCAACGTTGAGGGTTGCAGTGGTAGCAGCTAGAGAGCCATAGTCATTATTGGCAAAGTTACCTGAATCAGTTAGCGTGACAGCTGCTTGTGCTGAAAGCGCTGAGGCTGCGCTGATCGTAAATGTTAGAATTGAGCTTTTCATATTTTTTTGGGTCGGTATCTGACAGATAGAGATGAGGTTTTACTTGTAACAAACCTCATACTGGACATGAGACGGGATCATGGAAAGTGTGCGAAGGTGTTGATTTTAATTACAAGTCCATGAAAACACGCACTTTATGGCGGAGATACTGGAGGGGCACTTGAGTGTTCCGTTGTGTGTCTAGAAACACAAAAAAAATCGGCGGGCCTGATTATTGGGCGCCGCCGATTTGAAAGTTTGATTTGAATGCTATCCGTTTTATTTGCGACGGCGCAGGACAAGAGCTAGACCGCCGAGGCCAAGAAGGGCTGCAGAGCTGGGCTCAGGAACTACCGCGAAGTCAGCTGTTACACGCAATTGAATGTCGTTGATGAAGAAACCATCGTTACCTTGGTTTGTTCCATCATAGCCAGAAATATAGCCGACAGTCAGGTCATCCGTGCTATTGGCGAAAGTCGTGTTTGCGTCGTCGGTGATGTTTGTTTGGGGTCCAGCGCCCAGTTGGTAAAATCCAACATCTCCCGTAGTCGATGTGTCATCATCAGCAGTCATTTGTGAAAGCTGAACAGCATTGAAGCCCTCAAATACAAATGTCCCGACAGTGTTTGGAGCAGGGGAGCCGAGGACTGTCGAGCCGCTTACGAATGAAAAAGTGAGGGTTTCACCAGTACCGCTAATTCTTCCTGCTCCAGCACCATTCACGCCAAGGTCGCCTGCAGAATCTCTGATTGTGCCGCCCGCTGGTGTCACGTTAACTAATAGTGAAAGGCTGTCATCCGTTCCACCGACACCATCTACATCAAGCCCAGTGACTGAGATTGTATATTGTCCAGTGGCAGAGCCATCAAAACTAGCGGGGCTAATGGACACCGCCGCTGATCCACCAGCTGCTGCACTGGCACCTGCTGTGTTGCTGGTGTCAATGTTAGTAATGTTAAAAGTGATGGCAGCTTGTGATGCCAAGGTTGTAATAGCGCCAGTAGCGATCGTCGCTAGTATGGTTTGGATTTTCATTATATTTGTTGGTTAGATGGGTGATGCTTGTTGGATTTCTTTTCCTGCAACCAGATTCATAATGGAGATGAATTCGGAGCATGAAAAGAGGTGTGTGGTGTGAATTTACGCAGTAAGTGCATGAAAAGACGAACTATAGCTGAGATGGTGATTTTGGTAAGAAGGCTTGTCTGATTCGAAGGTTCATCCAGTTTTTTTCGGAAACGCTTGGTGTGGTGTGACTATTATCAAAAATTCAAACATGATCTTTACTAGGAAGGTAGGTTTTTACTTCCGATTTATTGATATTTCATATATTGTAACCGCACCGGACAGGATTCCGCCGTGCTCCAATGGCTCGAAACAAACGCAACTATAACCGAAGGCAGCAGCGTGAAGGCGGCTACAACAAGATGCGTGCCCGCACGGAGCGTATGAATGCCGGTGTGCGTCTCGCTCTCTGTGGATTGCTGCTCACTGGCTGCTGCGCGTTTCTTGTTGCGGCTCTACCGCATCACCGGAAGTTGGAGAAACTCCGCCAAGACCTGGCTGAAGTGCAGGGTGTGGAGCTATCAGTGATTGAGAACAAGGATGCCAAAGAGCGTGAACTCCGTGCCATTGAGGAAGATCCGGCGTATCTTGAACTCATTGCCCGCGATCGCTTGAACTATTATAAACCAGGCGAACACATCTTCCGCATCGAGCGGGAGTAGGCTTCTGAATCTGGAATTTCGGTTGTCCCGGCCATGATGTGGCATTGCAATCTCATGCAGCCCTGATAGAACCAAGCGCATGAAACCTGGAGGCAGTGAAGGAGGATCCGGCATATTTCTGCTAGGCGGAGGTCTGGTGTTGATGGCTCTGGGCATGTATTTGTTTCTCGATTCTGTCCGAGTCCAGTCAGGCCACTTTGGCTGGGTTTCCGGAATGGTGGGTCGCGGTCGTCATGGCATGGAAACCACTTCGATGGGGATCGTATTCATTCCGTTTTTACTCGGTGTCGGGGTGTTGTTTTTTGATGCTGGAAAAAAATGGGCCTGGTGGCTTACGGGTCTAGGCTTGGCGGTGATCGCCATCGAAATACTCAGCCGGATCCGATTTGTGCTCGATATGAAAACGACGCACCTGCTGATGATTCTCTGTATGGTCGCTGCTGGCGCAGGCATGGCTTTACGAGCTGTGGTCAAGGGCAGCAAGGGAGAGAATCAACAAGAAAAGTGAATAATTCCTAAGTGCCTTCGTCGTATGTGGCATGGTGAGCTGGATCGATTGACACTTGCACTTGCTGCTAAGATCGCTAACGTGCGCACCATCTCAGTTGGTGTTCAACCACTCGCAACTATCTCAATTTCCCCTACTCAAGTGATGAAATTTTCAATGATATCCAAGACACTCAAACTATCCCTTCTGCTGGTAGGCTACGGGCTGTCTGTTTCTTCAGCTAGCGCGGCATCCAAGACCCCACCACTGTTAGCTCCTTATCTGGCCGTCGATAAAGCAGTGAAAGGTGAGGTCGGAGCCATCGTTCCGCCCAAGGAGATCAACAAGTACATCGCCAAGGTGCAAGCCGCGGCCAAGAACCATACCGAATGGCACAAGGAGTTTGCCAAAAATGCCAAGCCTGGTGTTCCGCTTCCATTCCACGAAAACCTCGGGCTGACCAAAGAGGAATATGCTGATTATCTGAAACTATGGGACCAGCGCCAGTTCAAGGCGGTGCAACAAGTGGTCATCAGGCTCGAGGAGCCAAAGCCCGGAGAGTGGATGATCCGCGTCAGCGGTGTCGGTATGCAAGTCTCACTGCTTCGCTATGACCCTGCCACGGACGTTTTTAAATCACCCAATGGTGAACTGAAACGTATTGAGGATATCGATGCCGAAGAACGTAGTATTCTTGGGGCCTGGAAAGGACATGAATGGCGCTACGAAAACAACAGCGAGTTCATTTCGACTAAGGAAAATCTGGCGATCGGTATGTTCAAAGACGCCAAGCACTGCGTTCTCATCTACCGACTCCAGGAAAGCACATCCGGTCACCGTCTTGCTGACAAGAGCTTGGTGATCCGTTTCACGCCACCGGCCAAGTAATTCATGAATGCGCCCTCGCAGCGAGATGCCGGGCGTTCGTCATCGCGTCGCCCCCGCCGCTTGATTAAAGTGGTGCTGTGGTTACTGCTGGTTCCGCTTTTAGCCTTCGGTGGCTCTAACCTGTGGTTGAATACATCATGGGGAAAAGATTTGGCTGCGGCCAAGTTGAAAGCGCGTACCGGTATGGACTGGGAAGTGCATGGAATGACTTGGTCTCCTTGGAATGGATTTACCGTGAATGGTGCGACTATGCTGCAGCCTGAGCAGTTACGGGCTCAAATAGATCAACCCTTGTTAGAAGTTGAGCAGATTCATGTTCAACCATACTGGAGCCAGCTAATTCGTGGACGAGCACGCTTTCGCGAGATCTCGGTCGATGCCCCCAGCCTGACCGTGACGGTGGAAATGTTGGCCGCTATGGCTTCAAGTGCTGGTCAGCTAACGGAGCCTCCTCCGGCCCCAGCTACCGAAGCTCAAGTCGGACCGGTTTCCCCATCCGTAAACCCTTCGCCAAACCCTGAGATTACCGCCTCACCGAAATCATCTCAGCCAATAAATCCTGCGCCTGCACCGGCAGCGAAACCAGAGGTCGCTAAGCCGGAAGTGGTGCGGCCTCCCGCAGGTCTTGCCATGCGACTTCGAGTCACCAACGCCAGCCTGAAGGTTGTTTCTTTATCCAAGGATATCGAGGTGATGGAAGCCGAGGGGATCGATTTGGATATCCCATTGTTAGGAGAAGATGCAGAGGGCATGATCAGATTGGGTGAAATCAAGATCCCCGGTATCGAAAGGATCCACGATATCGAGCAAGCCATCGCCTGGAAAAGACCCTATCTGGAAATTGAAGAGCAGACGGTTAATCTAGCAGGATTGGAATTAAGGTTCGTGGCCCAGCTTGCCATGGTTCGCGATGTGCCTTTTCTATTCGACTTGGTGATCGATCCTCAGGGCTTGGAAGATTTTCATGGTCTTGAGCAGTTTGCGATCGATTTAAATGCTGAGAAAATGGCAGGTCGTATCAGGGCGGTAGGTGCCATCTCGAGTCCAATGACATGGAGGTCCTCAGCAATATTCTTTGCCGAAAAGGTCACCGTGCAGGAGCTGCACGGGCACAATACCATCAAGTTTGACGATATCGCAGTCCCTGTTGTTTTCCAGCATGGCGTTCTTCAGTGGAGTTCTGCTCGGGCGATAGGGGAGGACATTTCAGTGCTCGGAAACGGATCTGTTTCCATGAGGGATGGTGTCGCAGCGGTCACTCGCTTAGTGGTTTCCCCGGAAGTCGGAGGGCAGATTCACAAGGCCTTGATGGGAGCTCATATCTCCAATTCGTGGGATCCTTGGTGGGAGTATCTGGACACTCCTGATCGACAGTTCAGGGACATCCATGTTCATGGAAGCCTGATGGAACCTGTGATGGACCTCGGCAGCAATCATGAGGAATGGCCGTTATGGCAGACCATTGCTGCTACCATGCATTTTGTGCGTGTGGAAATGAAAGAAGAAGGCGTGGATATCAAGCCTCTGCCTAACGAAGAACTACTCAGAAAAAAATCCGATGAGAATCATTAGTGGAACGGCAGGCAGTCGAAGCATAAGCGTGCCTGACTCGGTGGCCCGTCCCAGTACCGACCGATTGCGTGAAGCGCTGTTCTCCATTCTGGGAACTTACGTTTCAGAGGCCCGAGTGCTCGATCTTTTTGCCGGCTCAGGCGCTATGGGCCTAGAGTGTTTGAGCCGAGGTGCAGCCAGTTGTGAGATGGTGGATGATAGCCGAGAATCACTGGCCGTCATGAGAAAAAATCTCAAGTCACTCGGACTCGAGAACGGCAAGGTCATTCACCAAGATGTGTTTCGTTTTCTCCAAGGTGCCGCAGGGAAATATAATCTTATTTTCGCTGATCCGCCCTATTATAAGGGCGCAGGCGGCACGGATTTTATCGAGCAGCTATTGATGAACGAAAAGCTACCCGACCTCATGAAGGAGGACTCTCTGCTAATTCTGGAAGATCCTCCCCGGAACAAACGCTCCGATATCAATGGCTGGAAACTTATCGATCAGCGCAAATACGGCAGCTGTGGAATTCTGTTTTACCAACGTCAGTCCTAACGTATTCTCCACCTGACTTCTCATCATGTCTCGGAACCAAGTTCTCACTATCTACAACTGCCTGCTGCCGGTATTTTTCATCGTAGCCTTTCCTGCGTGGCTGGTGAAGATGTGGAAAAGGGGTGGATATGGCACTGGTCTGTTAGAACGTTTTGGCAAGTTCAAGGCACGCATTGATTGTGAACCAAGAAAGACAGTTTACATCCATGCTGTTAGTGTTGGAGAAGTGCTCATCGCTCTGAAGTTGATCGAGTCTTGGCTGGTTAAACACCCTGATGAAAAAGTCGTGTTAGCAGCGACCACTTCCACAGGGCATGCCGTGGCCAAAGAAAAGGCGCCAGACCGCGTGAGAGTAATCTACAGTCCCTTGGATTTTGGACTTATCATTCGCTCTGTATTCCGGAGGTTTTCACCTCGTCAGATCATCCTTATCGAGGCTGAGGCTTGGCCGAATTTATTGAATGTAGCTAGAAAACAGTCGATCCCAGTGGCCATCGTCAATGCTCGTCTTTCTAAACGGTCAGAAGCCCGATTCCATAAGGTAGCAGGCTTGGTCCGACCTTTATTCGAGATGGTAAGCATATTTGCCGTCCAGAATCAGGACGATGCTGAGCGCTTCAAAAAGCTGGGTATCGATGCTCAGAAAATCCACGTCACAGGCAGCATCAAATTCGACCCTTCGGGAGGAAAACCACCTCGCAGACGGGCTGAATTTCAGTTGGCACTGGACGAGTTTGGCGAAGGTCGGCCGGTAGTGCTTGCCGCCAGCACACACGCTGGTGAAGAAAAACTAATCGGGGAGGCATTGAAAAACTCCGAGGTGGATACCCTGTTGGTTGTAGTCCCGCGTCACGCTGAACGCAGATCGGCAGTAGTCTCAGATTTAAAATCGATCGGTTACGAGGCTGTTCTACGCAGTAACGGAGGTAAGCCGAATAAACCTGAGAAGGCTTGTCTGGTGGCAGACACAACAGGCGAACTGCGCGACTGGACAGCGCACGCCGATGTTGTGGTGATAGGAAAGAGCTGGCTAGGCGAAGGCGGTCAGAATCCTGCGGAAGCTATCGTCGCCGGAGTTCCCGTCGTTTGTGGCCCTAACATGGGTAACTTCGAACCCCTCATGACTACGCTTCGTGAGAAAGGTAGCGTGCGGATGTTAGAATCTGCTGAGGACTTGGGGGAAACCGTGAACCTCCTCCTGCACGATTCCAATGTGAGAAAATCTACCGTCGATGCCGCCAGGCAGGTGCTGGCTATCCATGAAAATGCTGTGGAAAAAACCATCGATCTTGTGTATTTGAATGCTTCCGTTAGTTAGCGGATCGTGCCACAGTATCAACGCCTATGAGTGACAATGAATCATCTTCCGACGCCGAGTCCCCAAAACCTGAAGTGACTGGAGACGCTGGCGCTGCCAAGAAAACCACGAAAAAGAAGTCAGCTAAGAAAGCGGCAGAGCAGCTGCCGGATCTTAGCTCGCTGAATTTTGGACCTGCGTGGGCGCGTAAAGACCAACCTAAAAAAGGCAGAGAGGCATCATCTAAGAGAAGAGACTCTGGGAATAAAGATACACGGTCATCCGGTCACAAACAAGGTGGACGTCGTGACGACCATCGAGGGGCTGGTCAACGAGAGGGGGGGCGGCCTAGGCGCAATGACAACCGTGGTCGCGATTCACGCGATGGCGGTCGTGGCAGAGACCGTCGCGATCATCGAGATCGGCCACCACTGGTTCCCGCACCGGACGGTTTCAAAGCCCGAATCATGCCGATCGAAGAAGGCTTGGATGCATTAGCTAAACAAATTTCTGCGACAGGTAGAACTCACTCCGTCTTTGATCTCGCGTGGCTTGTGCTAGGCGGATTGGAGAGATTCCATGTCATCTTTGAGAGCAAGAAAGATCCCATTTACCGGAGTCGCAGCGATCATTCGGTCTGGCTCTATCAGAAGGAATGTCTCGATCATTTTTGGAACCATGGGGGATTGGAAAAATACTACGATGAGGAAGTCACCGAGGTGGAGCCTCCCAAGGGTAATTTTCAGTCAGTAGCCCGCTGTGGATTCAGCGGAACCTTGATCGGACCACCCAACCATCACGCCTACCAGCAAACGCTACTGGATCTTCACCGTGAGCGATTTTCAAACATGCCCTTGGATCGCTATAAACAGAAGATCACCATGGAGCATGGCGAGGAGGCAGTTGAGGCGTGGTTGGAAAGCATGAAAAAACACGTGCGCTGGCGTCCCAAGAGCGAAACTCCCAGTTCTGATGACTCTAAAAAAGAGACCGAAGCCCCTGCGGAAGCAAGCTCAGATGACGCGACTGAGGCTCCCAAGACAGAAGAGGCACCAGCCCCAGTCATTGAGGAAACCGTGGTCATTCTAGATAATCGCCGTGAGGTGGAACAGCATTTCATTGCCAATGGTTTTGAAAAGGAGTTCGAGAGCGGAACGACGATTTCCAGCCCTGGAAACATACCTGCTAAGTTGATCAGCCCGGCTCTCCTAACACTTCAGAAAAACACAGTCACGGAAGCTCGTCGTTACCCTGGCGATCTGGCTTCCATTCTCTGTCGTCAGATGAGTGGCCGTCACTTGGCTGTCTTCAAATGGAAGAAACGTCTCCACTGTGGTCCGGCCCGGCCAAAACACGTGCCTGATGACTTGGTCATGGCTGATCGTCCCACCGCACTCTTTAAATGGGTGATAGCCAATCCAAGTGGAAACATCGATGCCATGTGGAAAGAACTTCTCCCCAAGGATATCGACGACGATACCCGCCATCTCTGGTATCACGATCTGCACTGGCTCATCAACGAGGGCTTTGTTCTCCTGTTCTCTGATGGCACACTGCACGCAGCCAAGGAGTTGGAAAAACCAGCAGCCAAGAAAACGGCTAAGAAAAAGACTGCAGCGAAACCAAAGCAGCCAAAGGAGGAAAAGAAGCCCGAGGCTCCGGTCGAACCACCAGCCGAACTCAAGAAAGCGATTGAAGCTGCCGACATCCCCGAGGCCGCACCCGAGGAAAAAAACGAGCCTGATGCTCCAGCTGATCCTAACAAATAAATAGTTAGTCCAGCGCACCCCCTGTTAATTGCTCAGCCGTGCCTGAATCCCGAACCAAACGCAAACGTTACCCCGCTCGGATTTTCTACCGCGCGATGGTGGTGTGCCCGTCTTGTCTTCAGCGGTTCAAAGAACAGGCAGAGCAATGCCCGCGTTGTGGCTTTGACGCCCATGCCACAGTGAGGCAGTTCCCATACACGCCGCCTGTGTTAGATCGCTTCATGGATCACGCCAATGTTACCGATGAGGCGATCCGGGCAGATGTCATCGCAGCTTCAGATCAGTTAGTGCGCAGATTCCCACAGCTGGGCATGTACTTCTGCATGGTGAATTTAGAGGACGATGTCAATTTGCCGGAATTTGGTTTCTGGATGATGAATGCCTGCCGATTACAACATGGACAGACCGAAGAGGAGAGGGCATGGAGTATCCTCCTATTGGTGGACGTGAGGAGGGGGCTGGTAGCCGTCACTCCTGGATACGCGATCGAGGCTTTCATGGAAGACAGCGGGTGGGAAAAGCTGCTCACCGATATAGCACCTCAGTTACAAACGGGTGATTATCGAGAGGCTTTGTTGGGCTACATCAATGGTGCTGAGGAACTGCTCTGGCAGGCCTCTGATAAAGTCCGGAACACGATCAAACTGAAATGACGACTTTGGCCACAGGCATGAACTCTATCAGCGGTCTATCATCGATCGTGCGTTGGCTCAATGTGTTCATGTATGCGGCTCTGATGCTCACTGGATCTGTCGTCACGGCTCAGGTGGATGAGAAGGACGCCATAGCCCGCGCGTCAGAGCCTTTCGTAGTTCCGCCCCGACCCATCAACCATGTGCTTGACCAAGCGCGTTGGTTGAATGGAGAAGAACGTGAAAAAATTCAAGAGGAGCTTAGTCGTCGATTTATTGAACAGCAGGTGGATACCTATCTGGTCATCTTGAAAGACACACCTCCTCAAGGGACCCAGGCCTTCGCCCAGCAGGTTGGTGCCGTTTGGTCCAGAGCCCCTGTTTGGTGTGTGGTGATGATCGTGCCCGCCGATGCAGCAGGAGTACACGTGGCCGGCAGCGGAGTTGAAATCCCACAACCGACCATTGAGAAAGCCTTGGCGGACGCTCTGAAACGAGCGAAACGCGAAAACACCCCCAAAGAGCGGGCGTTAGCGGCATGCACCGAGTGTGCGGATGATTTGAGATACGTCTACGCCGCAAACCTTCGTAAAACGGAGCGGAATGTGGAGGCCAGAGACAAAATGATTGTCGGGAAGACTCAAAAAATCAAAAAACTCAAATTGCTGGCGATCGCCGCGGGGATCTTGATGATTATTGGAGTTGCAGCACTGATCTTCATCATTCGAAAATTGAAACGCCGCAGAGCATCCTTCACATTTCCTGACACGGTGTGGCGCGAGCGTTTTCTCGGCCCCCACAGTGGAGGTAGCGGGATTGTGGTTGGCTTCCAGCGACAGGACACTGAGTAATATTGCCTTCGATCGGTTCTTAATTGATGCAGCCGAATGTGTAACGGGTCCGGTGATTGTAGGTTTCGTTTTTCCGCAGAAGGGTCGAAGAAGATTGTGAGGCAATGGTCATCGATGGTGGCGTCTCTAATGTGGATAATGCATAGGTGCTAGTGGATACAGGCTATGGTTTACAATGGCGGTATTGATAGATTGCTCTGGGCAGCGTCTTTATTATTTCATTCATGCTTCAAGTAAGGGGTGCTAACAAATAAGATCTAGGCACTTCTTCGCGATTAGCACTTCACTCTCAACATTGGGGAATAATAAAACAGCTGACTGCCGTATCTATCCGGTCACCACATCAATATGAAAACAGATTATCGTATTCCCTCGCTCCTGCTCTCTAATTTGGGTGCACAGTTTATGGCTCCAGAGGTATTCGCTGATAATTGTAAGGAAGTAGTCCACCACGTGAGTAAAGAAGGGGTGACTCCCAAAAACCACAGTGGTCTACGCTGTGACCATGCTAGCCGCCTTCCTTGCTAACATGACGATTTCATTGTTCACCTTATCTAATCAGATTTAATGCATCCTCTAACCGCTTTTTTTTCCCGCTCTACTCAGATCAAGCCATCCGAGATTAAGGCAGCGCTGACGGCGTTTCTCTTCATCTTTATCTTGATGGCGTCTTACATGATCATCAAGCCAGTGCGTGATGCTCTTCCCAGTGATTGGGGTGATGTTACTCTCGCTGAACAGTGGACGCTGACCTTCATCGTATCCACCATCGCGGTTTCCATCTATAATGTTTTTGCTTCCAAGATAGCACTGCGCGTGCTCGTGCCTGGGGTTTTCGTGTTCTTTGCGATGAGTTTCACGGGGCTGTATGTGGCCTACAAATCAGGTGCGGAGGTGACTCTGCTGGGTAAGATTTTCTACGTTTGGAGTAGTGTGTTCAGTCTGTTCCATATCTCTGTTTTCTGGAGTTTCATTTCACAGCAATATTCGAAAGAGGAGAGCAAACGGATCTTCGGGTTCATCAACACCGGTGCCAGCGCCGGTGCCATCTGCGGACCTCTACTCGTCGTGCTTCTCGCGCAGAGTATGAGTGTGGCAAACACTTTGTTAGTAGCCAGTGGAGGACTATTGCTCACCCTGCCGTTGATCTGGAAACTAAACATCTATCTCAACCGGAACGGGAGTGATGCCGAGGGGAACCAAGAGCTCAGCCCGAATCCATTTTCAGGTTTTCAGGAACTGATCACACACAAGCGTTTGCTGGGAATCGCAGCATTCATTTTCATGTTCACCAGTATAAGTGCATTTCTCTATTCCACACAGAAGAACGTGCTGGCTGAATTTTCTGAGGAGAAACGGACCTTTTGGCTCGGTCTGGTGGAGTTGGTGACGAATAGCTTGACGATCATCATTGGTATTTTTGCGACCAATCGACTGTCGCGTAGGTTTGGTATGCCTGTGACGCTCTCTCTTGTTCCTTTCTTGGTGGCGGCTCTGATTCTGGTCCTGAGTGTGAACCCTGTGGTGCTCTATGTTCTGGCGCTTCAGGTTGTTCGCCGAGCTGGAAACTACGCCATCACTCGTCCGGCGCGGGAGATTCTGTTCACGGCAGTGGATCGTGAAGCCCGCTTCAAGACCAAGCCTATTATTGACGTAGCCGTCTACCGAGGTGGGGATGTGTTCTGGATTTGGATTATCGCCATGCTAGGTGATGGTTACTTTAACTTGGGCCTTTCAACGATCCTTTGTGTCGGTGCTGGCATCGCGATCCTATGGGGTGTGATCGGAATCTACTTGGGTAAAAAACACGATGCGGACGAAGCTGAAGATTGAGCCTGTGGTCCGTATTTTTGAGATGGCGTATGAAAAACAAAGGCTCTGTTAGTCAATGACTGTGTATGACGGACGGTGCCATGATTAAGGCTGGCCACTTGGTGTGATGAAATTGAATATGTTTAGGAAATGGTAGACCTGTTACATCTGGTATTGGCAAAGGAGTTTCCCAGTAGGGAGGCGGCTAGTTTTGAGATTGCGGCCCTGCGGGCTCAGCTGGAGACGCCGAAGGGCGTGGTGCATGTGATCAGCGATATTCACGGTGAGGCGCGGAAGCTTCGACATGTGATCAATAACGCATCGGGAATGTTACGTCCGGTGGTAGCGCAGCTGTTCGAGGGCGAGTTGCAGGGTGAGGAGCTGAAGCAGTTTTTGCAATTGCTGTATTATCCGACAGAGAGCCTGCAGATGAAAGGTGTACATTTCGGCGAGAATCAGGATGATCGCTATGAGTGGGTGCTGAAGACATTGCAACGGCAGTTCGTGGTGATCCGGCATTTGATCAGAACCAAGCGGCGGAAAGAAATCAACGACTACGCGCCCAAAGAGTTCCGGGAATTATTCGAGATACTACTGAATTTTCCGGCCGGAGGACATGGTGAGTGTGTGCTCTATGTGCAGATACGAGAGCTGGTGGCACGGGGGATGGATTTCCTCGCGATCCGGGCAGCGGCGCGGTTCATCAGAAATGTGGCCGTGGATGAACTGGTGGTGGCCGGTGACTTGGGCGACCGAGGTGCCAGGCTCGACTGGGTGGTCGACTACTTGATGAAACAACCGGACGTCAGTCTGGTGTGGGGGAACCACGATGTTAGCTGGATGGGAGCATGTCTCGGACACGAGCTCTTGATAGCCTTGGTCCTGCGTGTTTCGTTGCGTTACCGGCGTATGTTCCAGCTTGAGGAAGGTTACGGAATTTTGACCAAAGCTCTGGAGCAGCTCGCCATCGATGCCTACGGCGATGATCCGGCCGAATGTTTCAAACCAAAGCGCGGCGGCGAGCGCGACGAACGCCTGATCGCGCGCATGCAGAAGGCGATTTCTATCATCCAGTTCAAACTGGAGGGACAAATGGCAGAGCGTCATCCGGAGTGGGACATGGCGGATCGGAATGTGATGAAGCTGATCGATTACGAGGCAGGCACAGTGACTCTCGATGGAAAAGTCCATCCGTTGCGTGACTCCTTATTTCCTACGGTCGATCCTTCGAATCCGAATGTTCTCTCTCCCGAGGAGGAGCACTGCATGAAGCGCTTGGTGGAATCCTTCACCAGCTCATCGAGACTTTGGGATCACATGAACTGGGTGGCCCAACGGGGGAAAATGGCTCAGGTCCGCGACAAGGCTGTGATTTTCCATGCCTGCATCGCAGTGGATGAGGATGGGCAATATCAGAGTCTGGAAGTTGACGGTAACGAGTGCCGCGGACCGGAGCAGTTTGATGCGTTCAATCGCGTCGTGAAAAGGGCATTCCGTGCAGGAAGCAGGGCCGAACAGATGGACAAGGACTGGTTTTACTATCTCTGGGCGGGGCCTCGATCGCCCTTGTTTGGTAAGGATAAGATGGCGACCTTTGAGACTTATTTTGTGGAGGATAAAGCAGCTCATGCCGAACGGCGTAACGCTTGGTTTGACTGGATCCATGACGCGGAGTTCTGCGACCGTGTGTGTGGTGATATGGGCGTTCCGGAAGGGGGGCTCATCGTCAACGGGCACGTGCCAGTGAAGGTTGAAAAAGGGGAGGAGCCAGTGAAGCGTGGAGGCAATGCGGTCACGATCGATGGTGCCTTTTCAGAAGCCTACGGCGACAGAGGGTATACGCTTATTTTATCGTCAACGGGAGACTTCCTCGCGGAGCATCACGGGTTCAAAGACCCGGTCAGTGTGGTGCGTTCTGGAGAGGATATTGTGCCCACCATGCGCGAAGTGAGAAACTATGCGCAGCCGAGGCAGGTCAAAGACACGAACAAGGGTCGGAGAATTATGAAACAGATAGAGGCTCTGGAGCAACTGCTCGATGCCTACTCAAGTGGTGAAGTGGCTGAAGGGGAGAGGTAGGTTGGTCTGAGGGGAAAACCTTTCCTGAAAAATAGACCGCTGCCAGTTCGCAAAGATTCGTGCCTGATCGGCATCGAAGGTTTTCAATCCACGAGTGAAGTGATGGATTGTTAGGGGCTTTGTTTGTGATGGAGTGGAATCTGTGTAGTTTCTTCTTACCGGAGAAACCACACCATGATTGAAGAACCACCCATCGAGGCTGTAGAACTGCCCGCACGCTGGAAGCGACTCATCGAAGCCATCGATGCTAACGACGTCGTAGCGGCACACGATATTCTGGAGTCTGCCACAGCAGACGATCAGCGGCGTATTGTCAGCCAGCTCGATATCGAAGATCGCGAACGGCTATGCCGATTGCTGCCGGTGGGTGAGACCGCGGAATTGATCGAGAACCTTGCAGAAGCGCAGGCTGTCGAGATGCTCGAGGAGATGCCGGCCGACGTGGCCGCAGATGTTCTGGAGGAATTGCCCGCAGACCTGAGTGGTGACTTGCTGCGTGAACTGGATGATCGTAGATCCGAGGCGATTCTCGCTGAAATTGACGACCTTGAGGAGTCCAAGGATCTGCGTGAGCGGGCTGGCTATGAGTGGGATAGTGCTGGTGGTTTGATGTCCGATCACGTGGTTTCGTTTCCAGAACACGCCACCGTTGCCGATGTCTTGGCAGAGCTTGGAAACAATGCCGAAGAATACTCCGATGACGAAGTGCAGTATTTTTACGTCACCGGAGAAAACATGCAGCTGACCGGTGTACTGGCACTGCGCAACTTGGTCTTGGGCCGTCGCAGTCGTAGTATTGGTGAGCTGATGATTCCCGGACCAGTGGCCACCACGGTGGACACGGGCTTGGAAGAACTGCAGGATCTTTTCGAAAGTAAAAATTATCTGGCGTTCCCCGTGGTGGATGCAGCCGGCCAGCTTAAAGGTATCGTCTCTCGGTCCGCAGTCAACGAAGCGCTTTCTGATGCACAGACCGAGGATTATCTGAAATCCAGCGGTATCGTCGGTGGTGAGGAACTTCGCAGTATGCCGCTGAGAGAACGTTGTGTTAGACGCTTGGCTTGGTTGGGGCCTAACATTTTGCTGAACCTTCTGGCGGCAAGTATCATCGCGAGCTATGAGGACACCTTGCAGTCGGTGATCGCACTGGCCGTTTTCCTGCCGATGGTATCTGACATGAGTGGTTGTTCAGGGAATCAAGCAGTCGCAGTCAGTATCCGCGAACTAACACTGGGTATTATCCAGCCACGCGATTACGTGCGTGTATTGCTCAAGGAAGTCTGGCTTGGACTGAATAACGGGGTGGTGTTAGGCATTGTGCTCGGAACTCTGGCGGCGATATGGAAGGGGAATGTATACCTCGGTCTCGTCATCGGCGGTGCGCTGATGTTGAACACCATTCTATCCGTTGCCATCGGTGGTCTGGTGCCGCTGATTCTGAAGAAATTCAAAGTCGACCCAGCGCTGGCTTCCGGTCCCATTTTGACGACCTGCACAGATATGAGCGGCTTCTTCCTGGTGCTGAGTCTGGCCAATGTGGCGATGACTCGGCTGGTCTGAGTGGTGTTCTTTGCGTGCAATGCGTGAGAAACGTGCCAGAGTTGAATCATGCGCTTCCTTTTTCTGTTGCTACTTCCCGTGCTGTGTTCGGCCAAGACCATTGAGCTTGGATTTCCTGACTTGGCCCATCGCGTGAAAGTCCAGCTGCCGGATGAATACGATGCATCGAAGAAGTATCCGGCGTTGTTTTACTACCACGGTGGTGGAGGCAATCCGGACACATCACTGATGCGACATCATGTTGATGGACGCGAATGGATTGTGGTGGGCATGACCTATTATCAACAGGGACGTCTGCAGGGCACCAAAGTCGAACTCGAGAAGGAGTTGACCCTATTCCGATCCGTCCGTCGTCATCTGGCCGACAAGTATAACATGGACCAGAAACGCTGCTACGT
The DNA here is from genome assembly GCF_042849255.1 of Oceaniferula spumae. Taxonomy (GTDB): domain Bacteria; phylum Verrucomicrobiota; class Verrucomicrobiia; order Verrucomicrobiales; family Akkermansiaceae; genus Oceaniferula; species Oceaniferula spumae. The sequence continues at coordinate 985,236 of NZ_AP026866.1, read as the reverse complement.
TGCCGGCTTCTCCAAAGGTGGTTACATGAGTGATTTTTTGTTGCAGGCGGTGCCTGATCTGGCAGGTGGGGCAATCATGGGGGCTGGGCATCTTTACAAAGTGAATCCTGGCAATACGCGGAAATTCAGTCGGAAGAAACCCGTGTTCATAGGTGTCGGTAGGCTCGATGGTGGTTATTATTTCAGTCTCAGAGCTGTGGTGTTTTACCGAAACCTGGGAGCGTCCACTACCTTCGATGTGTGGCACGACATTGCGCATTCCATGCCCAAGGATGGATCGACAGCCCTGCAACAGTGGCTGGTCCTGCAGACGACCTCACGAACGAAAGTGGCACCGGTTGCACAAAAGGAAATGGAGCAGGAGTTTCAGTCGGCGGCAAAGCTCGACCCCTTCGACCGCTGGATCAAGCTGCGGCAGTTACGTGGTTACCCATACGCCTCGCTGGCGGGCGACGCATTCGAAAAGAAATTAGCTTCCGAGATCGAAACCTTGGAGAAAAACCCGGCAGTTGCGCCTGAAGCATCGATACTGAACCGTCACCACAAAATCCTCTTTCAGGAAATCAGCGACAGTTCGTTAGAGAATCTGAAAAAGGCCAATGCCGCCTACCTTGAATTGCTGAATCAAGCTGCGAGTTCGAAGCAAGCTGAGCTGGTGAAGGGTGACTATCAGCGAACTCGTCAGATGATCGAGCAATACAAAAAGCCCGAACCCGATGGCGACAAGGGGGACAATGATCCTTTCGCCCCGAACAAGCCCAAAGACCCGGAGAACAAGCGCAGGATACCGAGAAATCCTTTGGTTAAATAAGCCAAGTGGCACTAGCCGGATTTCCTAACAAACGGGACACTGGCTTAACTGCTGGAAGAAGTCGTTGCCTTTGTCGTCAACTAAGATGAACGCGGGGAAATTCTCCACTTTGATTTTCCAAACGGCCTCCATGCCAAGCTCAGGGAAATCGACCACCTCCTGACTCTTGATGTGCTCCTTGGCTAACAACGCAGCCGGACCACCTGCAGAGCCTAGGTAGAAGCCTCCGTGTGTTTTGCATGCATCGGTAACCATCTGCGAGCGATTGCCCTTGGCGAGCATCACCATGGACGCTCCGTGTTTTTGGAATAGGTTCACATAAGGGTCCATTCGGCCGGCAGTGGTCGGGCCGAACGACCCACTGGCCATGCCCTCAGGCGTCTTGGCCGGGCCGGCGTAGTAAATAGGGTAGTCCTTGATGTAATCCGGAATGCCTTCACCATTTTCCAGCTTCTCCGCGATCTTTGCATGCGCGATATCGCGGGCGACGATGATCGTGCCGGTAAGTGAAATGGCCGTGGTTACTGGATATTTTGATAAAGTGGCGAGGGTCGCTTCCATGCCTTGATCGAGATCGATTTCGACCCCCTTGAATTTCCAGTCGCGGAACTTCTCCGGAATGAATTGTCCGGGGTTGGTTTCTAATTTCTCAAGGAAAATGCCATCCTTGGTGATCTTGGCCTTGGCCTGGCGGTCTGCAGAGCATGAAACACCCAGTCCCACAGGACAGGACGCACCGTGACGGGGGAGTCGGATCACGCGCACATCGTGGGCGAAATACTTGCCGCCAAATTGAGCTCCAATGCCCACCTTACGCGCTTCTTCTAACAAGGTGGCCTCTAGTTCGAGGTCGCGAAAGGCTCTGCCGTGTTCATTTCCAGAAGTGGGAAGTTCGTCGTAATAGCGGGTCGATGCCATCTTCACCGTCTTCAGGCAGGTCTCCGCGGAGGTGCCGCCGATGACAAAGGCGAGGTGATAAGGAGGGCAGGCGGAGGTGCCGAGGGTTTTCATTTTCTCAATGCAGAACTCGACCAGACGCTTGGGATTTAAAAGAGCCTTGGTTTCCTGATAGAGGAACGTCTTGTTCGCCGAGCCGCCACCTTTGGTCATAAACAAGAACTTGTAGGCATCTCCTTCGGTGGCGTAGAGGTCGATCTGTGCTGGCAGATTGGTCTTGGTATTGACCTCGTCATACATGTTGAGCGGAGCGCTCTGGGAGTAACGTAGGTTTTCCTCCTGGTAGGTTTTGTGAATGCCGAGTGAAAGCGCCTCGGCATCGTCAGCACCGGTCCAGACCTGTTGGCCTTTTTTACCCATGACGATAGCGGTTCCGGTATCCTGACAGCCTGGAAGAATACCTTGGGCCGCTATTTCAGCGTTTTTCAGAAGCATCAGGGCGACCATGCGATCGTTTTCCGTGGCCTCTGGGTCATCGAGGATGGAGGCGACTTGCTTCAGGTGGCTGGTGCGCAGTTTGAAAGAGACCGCTTTGATGGCTTCGTTGGCCAGCAGGGTAAGAGCTTCCGGCTCGACTTTGAGCATTTCACGTCCGTCAAATTCGCTGACGCTGACGTGTTCACTGCTGATTTGCTCGTATTCCGTGGTGTCGGGGCCGAGAGGAAAGGGGTCTTGGTAGAAAAAAGGTGATGAGGCCATGATGCGCAGCAAATAAAGGTGGGAGCGGGGCTGGAAGCAATCGGAAACAGGGGGCGAACAAAGAAAAATGCACTTTTGATCAAAAATGACTTGATTTACCCCTGTGAGCAGCTATCTCCGCCCCCCCAATTATGGCTAAGAAATCATGGATCGCGCGCAACAAGCGCAAACAAGCAACTGTCGCTAAATTTGCTGACCTGCGTAAGCAGCTCAAGGAAGAGAAAGACTACGTCGGTCTCAGCATGCTCCCTCGCGACTCGAGTCCCACTCGCGTGGTGAATCGTTGCGAACAAACAGGTCGTCGTCACGGATTCCTCCGTCGTTTCAAGCTCTCACGTATTTCGTTTCGTGAGCTTGCTTCGCACGGCATGATTCCCGGCGTCACCAAGTCTAGCTGGTAAGCTGGACCGCAGTGTGATACTTTTTTGACGCAAGGCGGTGATTAGCCCGTCTTGCGTCTTTGCTATGCCCCTATACGACTATATCTCAGAACACCCCGATGATCCGGAGCGAAGTTGTCGCGTCTGTGCACGGGGGTTTGAGTTGCGTCGACCGATTGACCGGCCACCACTTGAGGTGTGCCCGCTTTGCCGCCATGCGGTCAAAAAGCTGATCAGCAGGGTCAATACCCCTAAGATCACCAAGCCCTTCTCTGTGACCGATGCCAAAAAGGCAGGGTTCACTGTGTTGGAGAAACGTGACGAGGGTGTCTATGAACGACAATAATGAGCGCGACTATTGACATCCTTGCATCAGCTTCAGCTCTCCATACCACCTATCCTTCACCGGATCTCGTGGCGAAGTATTTGATCGGCATTACGATCTTCCTGATCCTCAATGCTCTTTTTGTGGCCGTTGAGTTTGGTCTGGTCAAAGTCCGCAAAAGCCAGCTCATCGAGGTGCAGGGGAACAAGCCTGCCCAAGCGAACCTTGCTCTGCATGCTCTGGGGAAACTTGATGGGTATCTCTCCGCCGGTCAGCTTGGGATTACCGTAGCATCTCTTGTGTTGGGTATGCTGGGCGAGCCATTGGTGGCCCATTTTGTCGGCCCGTTTTTGCTGGATGTTGCTCCAGGAGCCCCAGTTTGGATGGTGCGCGGTATTTCCATCACCATTGCGGCGGTTTCCTTCTCCTTCGTCCACGTCATCGTCGGAGAGCAAGTTCCCAAGGTGCTGGCGATCCGTAAACCTGTTGGCACCACACTTTATCTCATCCGTCCGCTACACCTGTTCTACAAATTCTTCGGTTGGGCGATCTGGATCATCAACAGCACGGCGAATTTGATTCTGAAAAAAGTCTTCCGTGTCGAGCCAGCTGGACACGGCGATGTGCATAGCGCTGAGGAGCTAGCTCTTCTGGTGGAGGAAAGTGGCAAACATGATGAGGTCACCGATACCGAGCGTGAGATTCTAATCAATGCTCTGGAACTCAATGACATCAGCGTGCGCGAAGTGATGACACCACGCAGCGACGTCATCGCTCTCGATGTGGATGCTCCTTTCCAAGTGAATTTAGATCTGGCTACTCGCAGCATGCACACTCGATTTCCGCTGGTTAAAGGTCACCTCGACCACGCTCTTGGCCTGATTCATATCAAGGATATCCTCACCGTCGTCAACGATGAGAACCCTGATCTGATGAGGATCAAGCGTCCGCTGAAAGTTGTGCCTGAAACGATGGCCCTCGACGTGCTTCTGCAGTTTTTCCTCAAGGAACATTGCCACCTGGCGATGGCTGTGGACGAACACGGCGATCCAGCTGGCCTGGTCTTCCTCGACAATGTCATCGAGGAGCTCGTAGGTGATATTCAGGATGAATTTGACAACGAGGAGGACAATTCTTTCCGCCGACTGAATGCCAACGAGTTTGTCGTTGAGGGATCAATGACTCTCAATGAGCTCTCCGATCATGTCGAAGCCCTTGATCTGGAAAGTGGCGAAGTCAGCACCGTAGGTGGCTACATCACCCGTGAACTTGGCTGTATCCCCGAACCAGAAGCAACTCTGGAGGTGGAAGGCTATGAGGCGATGGTCACCAGCACCGATGGCCGGCGTGTAGAACAAGTGCATTTCCGAAAACTTGAGACCGATGACTTAGGTGACTTGGTAGAAGGTGAAATGGTAGAAAAATAGGTATCTATGGAGCAACCGGAGGAAAAATCGAACAGCACCCGTAAGAGTATTATTTCTACAGTGGCTCTCATAGGTCTCCTCTTGCTACTCATGTATGCTGCCCCCATGCTCTCGGAAAAGCTCAAAGAATGGTCGGAAAAAAGCAAAGCCGAGCAGAAAGCTGATGTTTCTTCGGAAGAGCTCTCATCACACGGCCCGGAAGTTTCTCCGGAATTGGCCCAGTGGTTACCACAGATAGAAGCTCAGCTTCCTAAGAACGAACAAGGTGGTCCAAAATACCAATTATTGCATGTAAGATTGAGCCAAGATAGCAGCCAGCTGTTACTCGATCTCCAAGAGCAAAAAGAAGAGGGAGCCCAGCGCGTAGACATCATTCTTTCACGCGATCAATTCGGCAGATACACTAGCGAGGATGAGGCATTTCCGATGAGGGTCTATCCGCCAGCGGCTTCCCATTAAGGCCTCATTCCTGAGTTTGAAAGTAGAGCAAACTTTGACCTTTTAGATGGCTGATTACTCCGTTTTTTGATGTTGAATAGATCTATTATTTAGCGATCTTTCGATTAATGCTCAGCAACAGACTGAAAAACAATGGATTATATAAAAGGTGCAGTCGCCTTTTTTTCACTTGCTTGAGCATCGCGGGCATCGCCTCGGCGCAGTCCACAGAGCCCATTGATTTGAGCGTAGGCACTGCCGCACAGAGCACGACGCTGGATGACTATGACGCATCTCATGCCATTGATGGTGTTTCAAATTTCACCCACACGATCGCAACAGATGATGACCCCACTTGGCAAGTTCTCCTGCCAAGCAGTAAAACATTTAACGAGATAACACTCGTTAACCGCGGCGGCAATGGAAGCTGGACCTCACGGCTGCGTGACATCACCGTGCAGGTCATCGATTTCAACGGAAACGTCAACAATGACTTTGATGGAGGCACGGTGGTTTATTCATCACCACTTCTGAACCCTAACAATGTAGAGAACTCACCTGCTAGTATTACTGTGAATGTGGGGGCCGCCACTGGCAACATGATCCGGGTCATACGTACCCCAGGCGCAGCTGAGACATCCGATAGCCGAGTGCTTTCCTTGAATGAAGTCACTGCTATTGGATCTAGCAGGCTCATCTCTTTCACCAGCAACCGCGCTTCCGTGACTCCAGGTGATCCAGTCACATTGAGCTGGGTGGTTACACCTGATGTAACAGGGCTCCAGATCGATAACGGTGTCGGTAACGTACTGGCCAACACCACTGCCGGGCAGGGGAGCATCGTCGTGAATCCAGGCCCGAATGCTGCTACCACTTATCAACTAACAGCGACCGATGCCAGCGGTAGCTCTGTGGCGACCACCACGATAGCGGTCGTCAACGAACCTCTCATCTACTCTTTCACGGCAGACGGTGACTTCATCCCTCCTGGCTCAAATGTCAACCTGAGCTGGGATGTTGGGGGGAATGCAACAAGTTTGACTTTGAATGGTGCCAATGTGGCAGGGAGCTCAGGCACCGTGGTTTCCCCGACCAGTGACACTGACTACGTTCTAGTCGCGTCCAACGCAAATGGCACCATCACAAGAACGATTTCCGTAAAAATCATCCAGCCAGGAGTTCCAGTCATCAGTGAGTTTATGGCCGCGAACGACTCTGGCCTGATTGATGTGGATGGCAATCAATCAGACTGGATCGAACTCTACAATCCGGGTGCTGATCCAGCACCTCTGGCAGGGTTTTATCTAACCGATGACCCCACGGATCTTACCAAATGGGTCTTTCCAAATGTAACCATGGCACCTGGTTCTTACCTGATTGTTTTTGCTTCTGGAAATAGCAGAACTGATCCGGCAGGGGAGCTGCATACCAATTTTTCCCTGAGTGCAGATGGTGAATACCTGGCTCTAGTGAAGCCTGACGGGAGCACGATCGACTCTGAGTTCAGCCCTACCTTTCCTAGCCAGCAGAGTGATGTTTCCTATGGATTGGATAGCTCGACCACGACGGGTGGTTATTTCCTAACACCCACACCAGGCGCTACAAATGGCGAAACCATTGCTGGCTTTGTGAAGGACACCAGCTTCTCACATGATCGAGGTTTCTATAGCGGTTCGATTCAATTGGAAATCACCAGCATGACCCCCGGTGCTCAGATCCGGTACACCACGGATGGCACTGAGCCGACATCGACCACTGGCTCCATCTACTCCACGTCCATCACCATCAACCAAACCACCACTATTCGTGCCGCCGCCTACAAGGATGGGTTCGAGCCTACAAATGTAGATACTCAGACATACATTTTTAAAGCTGATGTAATCGCTGATTCTAACATGGACACCGGAATTACTCAGGATTCTGTCTATGGCCCACAGCTTGATGCGGCTCTAACAGCCATTCCGAGTATTGCACTAACGTTTCCTGGCGATATCGAACGAGAGGAAAAAGAGGTCGCTATTGAGCTGATTAATTTCGAGGATGGGCATAAGCAGGTCAACGCAGGGATGGAGCGTTTTGGTAGCTACAACACGGACTTTGCCAAGCGCGGTATGCGGATCAATTTCCGTAGCAAATACGGCCCGGGAAAATTGGATTTCGATCTGTTCGAAAACCATGTTTGGAAGAGCTTCCAGCCTGCAGAGAAATATGATGCCATCGAACTTCGTGCTGGTAACCATGACATGTCCCAACGTGGAGCTTATTTATCGAATCGCTACGCCGATGATGCCCTGCTCGATATGGGCCAGATAGCACCACACGGTCGCTTCGTGCACGTTTACGTCAATGGCCGATACTGGGGGCAGTATCACCTGCGAGAGCGCTGGAATGCATCCATGCTCTCTGAATATTTCGGTGGGGATAAAGACGATTACGAAGCCATCAATGCCAATAATTCAGGAGGGAATTTCCAAACTGGCGAAGCTTACGATGGCACAGGGGATCAGTGGGAGGCCACACAGACTCTCATCAATGGCTCGACACCCTTCACGTCTGCCCGTTCACATCTAGATATCATCGATTTGATTGATTTCATGTTACTCTGGACCAATGGAAATGCGGAAAGTGAGTTCCGTGCTGCTGGTTCTGTGCCACTTGGGGTTCCGTTCAAGTTCTACATGAAGGATGGCGATGGTTTCTTACGCAATCCTGCAAAAAGCGTAGATCACCAAGGTCCTCTGAGCGCGATGAGTCTGCTGGCTAGTGAGGGGGATCCTGACTACGAGATGCTATTGGCGGATCGTATTCAGAAACACTATTTCAATGATGGCGAGTTGACTCCCGCCAAGAGCATCGAGCGACTACAAGAGCGAGTCAATGAGACCCAGCTTTCCATCATCGCAGAATGCGCCCGCTGGGGATACCGCACTCCTGCAAGCTGGCAGTCTTACCAAGATAACCTGATCAATAACCAGTTTCCTGGGCAAACGGCCAGCATGATTACCAAGTTCAAGAATGCTGGTATGTATCCAGCTATCGATGCCCCTGTTTACAATCAGCATGGAGGCACTGCACCAGGTCTAGGACCAACGATTTCTGTTACAGATACGAATCTGAAGGTATACTATATCTTTGGCCCCTTGGATACGGATCCAGACCCCTATCGTCATTCGCTGGACCCACGCCTCCCTGGAGGTGGTATCAATCCCGCTGCCACGGTGATCAACTACGATGGCACCGGCGGAGTGCCAACTAACTTCGTGCAAACCGGAGATAGCTGGTCCTATCTGGACGATGGCTCGAACCAGGGCACGGCATGGAGGGCCAAATCCTTCAACCATAGCTCATGGGCAAGTGGTCCATCCGAGCTGGGCTATGGCGACGGTGACGAGGCTACGGTTGTCGGCTTTGTCGATGTGGATCCTAACACCAATGGTATACAGAAGAATGTGACCACCTATTTCCGGAAATCGGATATCAACATCGCTGATCCATCCCAGTATGAAAATTTCACCATCAACTATTGGTACGATGATGCCATCGCCATCTACGTTAATGGTGTCGAGGTCGAGCGGGTCAATCTGAACGCAAATGCAGCCTATGATGATTTCTCCACAGGCACAGTGAATGACAATGCCTTCGGAACTATCACTCTGCCCATTTCCCACTTCTCAGCAGGCAACAACACCATCGCGGTGGAGGTCCATCAGCGCAGCCAGACCAGCTCCGACATCAGCTTTAATCTGAATCTGGTAGGAAATCTACCTGGCTCAGGGCAGTCTGGATTTGAGTCAGATGAAATCCCTGTGACCGCATCCGGATGGCTATTGTCCCGCACCTACAATACCAGCACCGGTGAATGGAGTGCTCTTAACGAGGCCTTTTTCACTCCAGATCCAATAGATGCAGACGCCACAAATCTTGTGGTTTCCGAGGTCAACTACAACCCGGCGGATGCTTCCACCTCGGCAGAACTAGCCATCACCACGGACAAGGATGATTTTGAGTTTGTTGAGCTGAAAAATGTATCACCCTTCCCAGTGGACGTTTCAGGTGTGGCCTTTACCCAAGGGATCAATTTCACCTTTGGTCCTAACAATGTCATCCCTGCTGGTGGACGACTCATTATTGTAAAAAACAAAGCCGCTTTCTCAGAAAGGTATAGCTCAGCTCTCAGTTCCGTCAGATTTGGCACCGACAGCATAGGCAGTAGCGAGTATTCAGGTAACTTGAGTAATGGGGGAGAACAGATTATTTTAACGGATGCCGCAGCCAATGTCATTCATGACTTCACCTACGATGATGTGGCGCCGTGGCCAACATCAGCTGATGGTAACGGCTTTTCCATGGTGCTGCTAGCTCCCGTCATCCCTATTCCAGATCATAACGTCGGTAGCAACTGGGCTGCAAGCGCCCAACCGGGAGGGAATCCTGGCGCCGCAAGCCCCGCTGGATTTGCTGGGAATCCGGATGCCGATGTGGATGGTGATGGGTTCAAGGCGATCATCGAGTATGCGCTTGGCACCAGTGATACGAACTCACACGACACTCCGTTTACCACGGGCGTTGCCCCATACACACTAGGCCAAGAAACCAAGGACTACTTCACCATCAGCTTTAAGGTCAATCAGCATACTCGGAATGCCCTTACCGTTACCGCCCAGATCTCGGAAGATCTAAGCTCTTGGAATGGTGCGCCCGACATCGTGCTGGTTTCAGAAACCGACAATGGCGACGGAACCACCAGCTTTGTTTATCGAAGTGCCGTGCCCTATGGCGAACGACCATCTGGCCGCGAGTTTATGCGGATTAAGGTAAATCAATGATGACCGGGTATAGTTATACCTAGTCGATTGGCTAGGTTGTCTGAGCGGAGCTCATGTGAATAATGAGCATGTCTAATCAGAGACATCGAAAAACCAAACCTCGAAAAATAAATACACACAATGAAAATGAATCAATTTTTAACCTCAGCAGCGATTTTTGCGATGCTTCCCATGGCAGCTTCTGCGGCGACGATTAGCTGGGCACCATCAGAGAACTTGTATCAGGGTAACACGACTCAAGCTTTTGTCGATACGTCAGGTACTTTAGCGGTTGCTATGAATGCGACTGATACGACTAGTCCCGTAACACCCTTGGGGGGCTCAGTAACCGTCAACGGCGTCGCTTTTCAACATGGTGGCTCAGGTGACGTAATTACTGGAGTCGGTGGCGAGTCGATTACGCTGGCAACAGGCGACAATAACTTTGGAGCATTCGATGATGGTGAATTTTCAGGTGATGGAGCCATCTTTACTCTCCTTCGAAGCGGATCATTTCGTTTGGAGTCGGTAACATTGGCAGGCCTCACAAGTGGCTATACGTACCAAATTCAGGTTTTCACGAATGACGCTCGCGGCAACCGTCACGAATTTTTCCAAGTCGGCTTAACGGATGGAACAAGCCTCGATGTAGCTGACATTACAGGAATTTCTGATCTCAACAACAGCCCAGTAAATGGTGATCCACCAGTCTTCCCACAAACAAATGCTGGTGATTCGATCATCGGTTCGTTCGTTGCTAATGGTAGTACACAAACTTTCGGCGTCTTTGGCCGCGATGCGGATGGAGGAACATTCACCAACGGCGGTACTGGAGCCTCACAAATCAATGGGATTCAGCTTCGCATAACCGCAATCCCTGAGCCATCTTCCGCAGCCCTTCTCGGCCTCGGTGGACTTGCTCTGATCCTGCGCCGCAGGAAGTAGTTCTTAGCTCTCAAGCTTTTCAAAGCCGCCCTATTACGATAGGGCGGTTTTTTTGTATCCACAATCAGCCGCAACTAGAGATGTCCGAGCTGCTTGTTGGCAAAGCTATTTCCTTGGATGGACAGTAGGATGGAAGGTTTGATCTAGAGGAGGATTAAGGCTAGCGTGCACTTGTGACTTCGCAGATCGATCATTTCTTGCTCTACATCGCCACCGAGCGAGGACTTTCAACCGCCTACCAGCTGTCGGTGCGGCAGTCTCTTGATGCATTAGCGGCATGGACGGAGACAAAAAAGGTCACCTCATGGGATGATATAGGCACGGCAGACCTGTCCACTTTTCTAGCCCAGCAAAAAGACGGAGGCATGTCGGCCTCATCCCTACGCATCACCATGGTGCATTTGAAAATTTTCTTCCGCTTCCTTGTCGCCCGAAAAGTCACTGTGGCTGATCCTGCCGAACCTTTGCTGCCGCCCCGAGGAGATCTGCATCTCCCGGAAACTCTCAACGAACAACACGTCGCGACTTTGTTGGAATCGGTGGATGTTGGCAAACCGCTCGGTAAGCGGGACAGAGCGATTCTCGAGTTGTTCTACGCATCCGGTTTGCGCCTCTCCGAGCTATGCGGCGCCCGACTCGAAAACCTCGACCTCGATGAACACTTCATCCGTGTCACCGGCAAAGGCAATAAAACCCGTTTGGTGCCTGTGGGAGGAAGAGCCTGTGAAGCAGTTGCCGATTATCTGAAAAATGAACGTCCGGGATTGGTGAAAAAGAAAACCTCTTCATGGATTTTCCTGAGTGTTCGTGGCGGTGCATTAAGTCCCGAACGGGTCCGTGAAATTGTTAAACAGCGGGCGAAGGCGGCAGGCTTGAATCAAACGGTTTACCCACACTTGCTACGCCATTCCTTTGCCACCCATCTACTGCAAAACGGTGCCGATCTCAGAGTCATCCAAGACATGTTAGGCCACGCGGACATCGCCACCACCCAGATCTACACCCACGTCGATCAAAAAGGGCTCAAGTCCGTGCACCAGAAATTTCACCCGAGGGGTTAGACTGTTTGTTTGTAAACTGCAGACAGAAAATCAAAAAGGCGACACTGCTGATGACCCAAGCGATGCTGCGCAGGTTAGTGACCAGCCCCATCAATGTGAAAAGTTGATCGAGACTTGTGGAAGAGCTGCCTGTGAATAGTAAATCAGCAACCGCAGGAACCATCATAAGCATGGAAAATATTCCGTTGAGGGCGGCTGTGAAAGCACCTGTTGCAGAGGAGATGAAAAGCACTCTGGCGGCCACCGATCGATGGTGTTTCCACCAGATGAATGAGCACCAGAACAGCGCCACGGTGAGCAGGATGGAGACGAAGAAGCTACTCTGGAGCAGGAACAAAGCTAGTTTGTCGTGGATCATGATTGTGATTGGTAGTGCATACGCCGTTGAAGGGAAGTCTGCAGCCTTGCTTCAAGAATGAAACCAACGATGCCAAGTATGCCTCCCAGGATGATGATCAAATATTGCCCCCAGAAGACCCACTTGTGCCATCGGGGCAGTGAGGACATATGCTCGAAAGCTATCATGTAGGGGTTATATTTGATTTCAATGATCTCCAATGCCGCTGCAATGTTGAAAATGGAACTCAGGGTGATAATGGAAAATCCGATTACTAACAATCGACGCCCAGCTGTCTCTTGCAGTTTTTTAAGTTTGATGGAGCCAAACAAAAACAGCGAAGAGCAAGCCAGCGCTAAGAAATAGAGGTGTGGAATCTCGGACATGGATAGTGACAGATCAATTATAGGGGCTTCGCGGCGGCTTGTTCTAACACAGCAAAATCCAAGTGAGCGTCATCAATGATGTCCTGAGCCCAGTTCTCTTGTTTGGCGATATGGCTAAGCAGACGGACCGCCATGATCTGCACGGCAGGGATATCACTCCATATCAGTTCCCCGAGCCTGCGCCATTGATCGGGAATGATTTTGTTAGGTTTGTTAATTTGATCGAGCACATCCTCAGAGACCATCAGGCAGCGGTTGAAGTCCGGTTCAGCGGGGGCAGGGGGGATTTCATAAATAACCAGCGGCACACCTGACGCACCGCTCAGTTCACACTTGGATTTCGCTCTTCGCGCCAGATCCTTGCCAAAGGCTGAGAGCGCCATTTGTCGTTGCTGGTTGGTATCATATCCCTTGGCCATAAAAACAGAATGATGAATTTTACGAGTGTTCGCAATCGCAAAGAGCCGTGCTGAGGTATTGATTTTTGAGGTTTGAAACTTGGAGTTTAATTCCTAAGCTGCACGCCATGAATGTTCACCATCTGGAGCTATTTTACTATGTGGCCAAGTATGAAGGTATTACTGCTGCTGTTAGAAAAATGCCCTATGGTATACAACAACCGGCAGTGAGCGGTCAGTTGCTGCAGTTGGAAAAAAGTCTGGGTGTTAAACTTTTTAACCGTCGCCCATTCAGCCTCACCACGGCTGGTGACGATCTTTACGATCACGTCTATCCGTTTTTCTCTCGCCTTAGTGATGTCGAGGAACGTTTGAAAGGGGAGGAGAGCAAACATCTCCGGATCGCGGCATCTGCATCGGTCTTGAGGCACCACCTGCCAGAACTGTTAGCTGAAATGCGCGATTCGATCCCAGGCCTAAGGCTGACTTTGCGCGATGTGGAGCCGTCCGATGTGCAGGACGTGTTAGTCAGGCAGCAAGCGGACATCGCCGTGAGTGTGATCCATCCGCGCATGGGCGATGGCCTGAATGCTGCGGAGCTGATGCGCTTGTCACTGGCTCTTTTGCTGCCCGCCAGTCACAAAGCTAAAAAATTGGCAGACCTACTAGAGGATGATGCCGGCACAATGACCTCAAAAACGCCCTTGGTTGGCCTGCCCGCTTATGAGGAGGTCAGTCAATTGTTTCAAAAGGAAATCGATAACCGAGGTGTGAACTGGCCGATCGCAGTCGAAGTAGACTCTCTGGATGGCGTGCAACAGTTTGTCCGCTGTGGATTCGGAGCAGGCATCACGGTGCGAATTCCTGGAGTGGATCTGCCCAAAGGAATGAAAGCCATCGATCTGGATGAGTTTCCTCCCTTGGTCATCGGAGTGGTCTATCAGGGTTCGCTAAAACCCATCGCCAGCGAGTTTCTCGAGGCCGCTACCGTTCGCGCACGTGCGTTGATGAAAAAGGCAGCCAAGAAATAGATCATGAAAGACTCGGGTGTGTAAGGGGGTATTTGCACTAATCATGCCCACATCAGATTCATCTCAAGATCCTTCAAATACTCTGCCGCGTCGCAAATTTGTGCAGACCTCTGCCGCAGCTACCCTTGCTGGTGTCGTTGGTCTTCCCCACATCTCGCGTGCAGCAGATGCGGTCAAAAACAAGGAACTCAAAATTGGCCTGATCGGCTGTGGTGGTCGAGGCACCGGTGCTGCCAGCCAAGCTCTTGCCGCCGATCCCAATGTGAAACTCTGGGCGATGGGGGATGTGTTCGCCCAGCAAGTGGAAACATCACACAAGAATCTGGTGCAGAAATACGCAGGCAAGATGGATGTGCCCGCTACCCGGCGCCACGTGGGTCTCGATGCTTACCAGAAAGTGATCAACTCTGGAGTCGATATCGTCCTGCTTGCCACGCCACCTGGTTTTAGACCCCAGCACTTGGCAGCAGCCGTGGAGGCTGGGAAAAACGTTTTCTCGGAAAAACCTATGGCCGTGGACATGGCCGGAGTGAAGTCTGTGCTAGAATCTGCCAAACTGGCCAAAAGCAAGGGCGTCTCCATCCAGCACGGCTTCTGCTGGCGTTTTGCTCCTGCCGTGCGCGCCGCCTACGAAAAAGTTCATTCCGGTGAACTCGGGCGTGTGATTTCCGTCTACGGGAATTATCTCGCCGCTGTTCCAAAGCCGATGATGGCGAGTAAGAACCGAGATGCCAAATGGTCCGATGTGGAATGGCAGATCCGGAACTGGATCGGTCACGAGTGGCTTTCCGGCGGGCCATTGGTCGAGCAGGCTGTTCATACTGTGGATAAAGTCGCTTGGGCGATGAACGATGTTGCTCCGATCGCTGCCGTCGCCACCGGTGGTCGTATTCAGCGCAACGATGACGGCGATATTTATGATCACTACAGCATCGCTTACGAATACCCGAATGGCGTGATCTGTCACCTCGATCAGCGACAGCTCACCGGATCACACACGGAGGTGGTGGACCGGGTATTCTGCGAGAAAGGCCGCATGATTGGCCCTGGCCGCCCGATGATTTACAATGCCTCCGGCAAGGCAACTTGGAGATTCCGTGGCAAGAAGATCAACATGTATCAGGCGTGCCATAACGAGTTCTTCGCTTCCCTTCGCGAAGGGAAAGTCATCAACGCCGGAGAGTATATGGCGAACTCGACAGCCTTGGCGCTGTTAGGTCGCGAGGCGGCGCACACCGGTAAGCGCATCACCTGGGATAAGCTGATGGCAAGTAACGACGACATGGCCGCCGATGAAATCAAGTGGGGCGACTCCCTTGATCCGTCCAAGGTGCCAGTTCCGGGTCGGGCATAGTTGCCCGCCCGGTGGCTGAGTCAAAATATTACATAAACTCAGGAAGCACGTCATCGAGAGCCTCGATGAGTTCCTGCATCGTCTCCACGGTTTCGTTACCCATGTTAGAGATGCGGAAGGTCGTTCCCTTGATCTTACCGTATCCGCCGTTGATCAGGAAATTATGTTTGGCTCTGAGCGCTTTGATAAAGCCTGAAACATCGATGTCTTTATTGTTGGCGATGGTGGTCAGAGTTTTGGAGCGATTGCCTTCGGGTGCGAAGTGTTCAAAGCCGTGTTTTTCCAGCCACTCATGAATCATGCCATTGAGTTTGGCGTGACGCGCGTAGCGGTTTTCCAAACCTTCGGAAATGAAGCTGTCGACCTGATGTTTAAGTCCGTAGAGCAAGGAGACGGCAGGAGTCGATGGGGTGTTGTTTTTCACCGCATTTTTCTCAAACTCGACAAAATCAAAGTAGTAGCCGCGGCCTTCGGTGGTCTCGGCGCGAGCCAGTGCCGCGTCAGAAATGGCGAATACCGCAAGGCCTGGAGGAAGGGCAAATGCTTTCTGCACACCTGCCAGCACGACATCGATGCCAAGCTTATCCATTTCAATCGGAACAGCTGAAAGCGAAGACACTGTGTCCACTACTAACAGCACATCAGGGAACTCCTTGACCACTGCGGCGATACCTTCGAGGTCGTTCATTACACCGGTGGATGTTTCATTGTGCACCAGAGTCACGGTATCAAAACCACCCTCCGAAAGCTTTGCGCGCACGGCTTCAGGGGAGATAGCTTCGCCCCACTCGACTTGAATTTTATCGGCTTCCTTGCCACAGCTTTGGGAAACGCCATACCACTTGTCAGAAAATGCTCCGCAGCAGAGGTTAAGCACTTTTTTCTGCACGAGGTTACGGATGGAACCTTCCATCACACCCCAGGCTGAGGATGTGGATAAATACACCGGACGCTCGGTGCCGAAGATTTGTTTCAGGCCGGGTTGGATGCTGGCGTAAAGTGCTTCGAAATCTCCGCCGCGGTGGCCGATCATTGGCTGGCACATGGCTTGATACGTTTCCGGAGAAATATCCACCGGACCGGGAATGAATAGCTTTGGAAGCTTGGTAGTAGTAGCGTTAGACATCGCGCCGCGATTATTCTCGTTCGCGCTGAGTTGTCAAAGACTGAGAGTGTCAGATTTTTGGTTCTGGCAAATGCTGGCAACCAAGTAGCTCTCCTGTCATCAGATGCTGCGTACCACAGTATCATTGTGCTTTAATGATATCTCCCAAGGTTTATCATGCGCCCATGCCCAGCTTTGTTTTCTTTTCTGATAGAGAGCCTAACCGTGCCGAGTCCACAAAACGCAAGCAAGTCCAGTGCATCGTGCCGACAGGATTTGAAAGAGTGAGAGGTGAGGTGGAAAGTCAGCACAGCACGCTGAGATGGCATTGCGGCGAACAGGTGCCTGTTGAGGTTCATCAATCCACAGGGAGTGGGTTCGCATTTCTGATGGGGGAAGCTATTGCCGAGGACTCAGACGACTACATCACCGCTGAGGAGCTGTTCCGCATGGTGAGGGAAAAGAAGGAGGATGCTGCTGTGCAATTATCCCGTCTGAGCGGCTTGTTTGCATGGATCGTTGTTCTCGACGATGAATCTGTCCACTGCGGCTGTGATCCGTTTGGCGTGTTCCCCGTTTATTATTTTCAGGAAAAAGACACCTTCGCTATCTCCACATCGCCGAAAGCCTTCCATGCTTTTCCTGAATACGATCGATCACTGGATCCCATCGGGTTTTCCCGCTATTTGTTAGAAAATGGATGTTCCAGCCATCGCACTCTGGAGAAATCCGGCAAGCGGTTGAATATGGCCGAGTCCATTAGTTATAGCCCGATCACTGGATCGCTTCGAAAAACTCAGCATGATTACCCAGGGAAAGATGTCGTCAAAGACGTCCACACATTAGCCGATGCAGTTGAGCTTTCCTCTCAGGCGTCGAGGCAGGCTGTTAAACGGCATGCTCAACGTTCGGTCACTTCTTGCATGCTGTCAGGCGGTTTGGATTCGCGCCATGTGTTGAGTTTGGCCCATGAGTTAGGTCATCAGCCAAAATGTGTGACTTTTGGCACTCGCACCTCGGAGGAAAATATCTGTGCTGGAAAAGTCGCTGGTAGGCTGAATCTGGAATGGGAGTGTTCTGAGCTTTTTGAAGGCGCTCCTGAGATTGCTTTGGACGATGAACTGAACCTGTTCTCGCTCGGTGGGGGATTCAACGGTGTCTCGCATTGGTGGGGTAAAGCGGAATCGATTGAAGGCACAAGGTGTTTGAAGGGCTTGTATTTGGATGTCACTTACGCGCCTTTTGCCCGCGAGCATGGAGACCTCACCTTTGGTAGCTATCGGTTCGCTCAGGAGACGTGGCTTCACTCTTTTGGCGTTCGTGCCAGCGAGTTGGCAGATCTTTATAAAGACAAGGAACTCATCGAGGGGCTCGATGCCGCGCTGTCTGAATGCCGAGCCGAGTGGGATGCTCTTACGGAGGATTCTTGTGAACGCCAATGGCAAACAATTTCTCGATACCGAGGGCGAGCTCATCTAGGGGGCATCCTCTGGAAAAATGCTTTCCATCATTGGCCGATCACACCAGCACTCGATGTGCCGTTGACTGAGGCGATTCGCCGAGTCGATGGTCAGCTCATCGCGAATCGGGTATTGCAGAAAGAGACGTTCAAGGCACTCCGTCCCGATTTGGCCGCCATTCCATTGGCTGCTGTGAAATCCTCGCCGCGCCCACTCATCGAGACATGGAAAAGTGGGTATTACAGAAGGATGTTCAAATTGCTGAGGAAAGGCCGCAAATTCAAAGAAAAACGTCTCCAATTTCTAGGAACTCCCGACGATGCCAAAATCCAATGCTGGAAGGAGGCCCGACGCCGAACCGTGGAACATCTGGAGCAGGGGAGCGAATTATTTCATGCTGATAAGACGAAGGCCAGCGTCAGCGACCTGTATGCAAGCGGAGAGAGGGTGAAATGGACTCGCAAAATGTATTCACAGCGGATGTTGGTCGGTGGGATATCGTGGCTGGCGAGTAGGGAGGGGGATCGATAATTTGACTCGCCCAGTAATCGATATGGAGAAGCCTTTGAGAATTTTGGTAATAGGGGATCCGTGCCTGAAGGATGAGATCAGCCACATTGTGGGGAGCTCGTCCGCTGATGTCTCCGTTGTAATCTGGCAGAAACAATCGGCGCATGCGCGTTCTCTCATCGAGGCTGCGTGGCGGGAGGAGGCTGGCTGGGACATTGCTTTCTCAGTGTATAGCGATTATGTGCTACCTTCGCGCGGGCTGGACCGGATTCGAGTCCCTCTGAACATTCACCCCGCGTTGCCAAGTCACCCTGGAGTCGGATACGATGTTCTGCCGCTGATTGATGGGGAGAAAAAGTGCGGGGCAACCATGCATTGGATGGACGAGCAAATCGATCATGGGGTCGTGCTGGAATCCTCCTCCATGGAGATTCCACAGAACGCCAATTACCCAGTGGTTAGAAAGTTAAACCAAATGGCGGTATTGAGTTTGTTTGAAAAATGGTTCCGACTTGCGACAGGGACTACACAGAGTGCATTTTTCGAGCGCCTACGGGTGCCTGTTTCCCAAGGTCGTGGCTGGACTGGGCCTTATGTTTCAGAAGCGGTCAGAACCGCCAAGCTGAACGATTTCCAGCGCATGGATCCAGTGAAATGGGAAAAGTATGAAATCCCGCCGGCCTTGATGAGTCCTCCCAGAAAGGTATCTAGAGCCTAGTGTTAGCAGAAATGGATGATTTCTCATGCGAGAGGAAAGCTAGGTCATATTTCGGTGAGAAATTTCCCCTTGCCCAAGATTGACTGAGTTAGATTCGCTTAGTAGACTTTTGACGAGCCTGATTCGCCACTTTTTTGACGGACGATAAGGCTGCATTCAGTCTTATGAAATCCTCAGTACCTGCACGAACTGTCATCACCCGCCTGTTGTGTTTCGCACTCGCGGCCTTCGCTCTCACATCATGTGAGGACAAGGAACTCGTCAAAAAGAACGAAGAACTTCGCCTCCAACTCAGTGAGCTTGAGAAAAAAGTCGATCTCATGGAGATCAACGCCGGTGAGGACCCCGGTGATCAAACGGCCGCTCTCAACAAAACCAACAGCGAACTCCGCAAAGCCATGGCTGAACTCGAAGCCCTTGATAATGAGAAAGACGAGTTGGAGAAAAAGCATGCCAAGATGGAAGAGGAGCTGCGCAAATACCAAAAAGAATATCGCATCCAGTAGTCGCCATTATTTTTTAATCACCCAACCATTTTTCTATCATGTTAAGCGATTTACTTACCAGTTCTCGTGGTCCTGGTGTCATTGGCACCTTTTTAGCACTCATTGTGTTAGTCGGTTTCGGCACGCTGATGATGGTGGTTTCTGACGATTCAGGCGGCAGTGGCCTGAACGCAGACATTAAGGCCAAGGAGAGTGCTATCAAGGCTCTCGAAGGCAGAACCAAGCACTGGCAAACCGCCGCAGTTGAATATGATGCCAGACGGAAACAAGCCGATGAACTTGAATCACTGAAAAACAAATTGAAACGCAAAGCCTCTGAGATTCCAACTAAGCAGGCCGAGGTCGCAGCTGCGAAAGAGAGCATTGTGAAGCTCAATGAGGAGTTTGAGGCTTACAAAGAGAAATACCGTATCGCCGAGCGCGCACGCGCCGCAGGCGAGAAAATGGAGACCCTGACCACGACAGATGGCAAAGTCTACGAGCAGGTGAAAGTGCTTGAGGTGACAGCCTTGGGTATGAAAATCATGCACAAGTCTGGAAACACCCGGGTGCACTACGAACGTCTTCCAACTGAAATGCAGGACCGTTTCCAGTTCACCAAAGAGGCAGCCGCAGTGATTGCCAAACGCGAGGCCGCCAATGTGGCCAGCTCTGTGAAAAAAGCCGATGGTTATCACACGGCAGTCGCCATTCGCGATCTGAATCACAAGATCCGAACGCATCGCGAGAACATTTCCAAGTGGAAGAGCAAAACGGCAAGTTTACAGTCTCAGATTTTATCGAACGATAGCTCAGCACAAGCTGCATTGGAAAGTGCGCGCCAATACCGTGAACTCTACGCTCAAGGTCGTCGCGGGTTGACACTCGATAATGCCAAAAAGGCTGAGCGTAAGGCTGAACGTTATCGGGCCAGCTCTGACTCGGCACGCCGCGAGATTTCTGCGATGAGCAGACGGATTTCAGAGTCTACTACTGAGATCTCCAAGTTGCAGAAAGAACTCAGCGAAATCACTTCCAAGTAATCTTGGTCAGAACAGAACCCCACGTCATGAAAAACCCCTTTACCAGAGACGACTCCTCCATCGTCATCAGTACGATGGTCGGTATTATTATATTGGTCTTTGTTGCCCTTGGACTGTCCTTGGTCGCCGAAGGGGGGATTTCACTGCCCCGGTTTTCTTCATCGTCTGCAAAACTCCGCACTGAGAACGATGCTCTAAGGCGCCGTATCAACAATCTCGAAGTGCGCATCCATAGCCGTGAACAGAAACAGAAGCTGGCTGAAGCTAACCGAAAGCAAGCGGCATTGGTGGTCGAACTGAAGTCACAGCTGGAAAGTGCCACGACTGAGATTGGAATTTTACAGAACCTGATCAAGACCAACAATGAGTCGATCGAACTCATCAGTAAGGGGAAGGAGACACATCGGCTGCGCTACCGCGATCACATCCGAGCGACTGCACCCGGAGCGACCTTCGATTCGATCACGAACCGTCTAGGCAAGGAATATAAGGATGTGCGGATCGTGGATGTTTCTCCACTAGGAATCTCGATTTCCCACAGCACCGGAGCTTCCCGACTCGATTTCAGGGAAATGCCCGAAGACTGGAGAAAAAAATACATGTTCACCGCCAATGAGGTGGCTGCCGCAGTGGCCATCGAGCAAAAGCGCGAAGCCCGCACGAGGCAGGAAATTGCCCGCCGTGAAAGAGAAACGCAGAAAATCAGGCAGAATGATGCCCGTCGGCACGAAATCGACAACCTGCGTAGTCAGATCGCATCCCTTGCGATGAAATATTCGTCCGCCAAGCTGGAAGCAAGCCTCGCTCAGAACAAAGTAACGGCACAAGCGAACCTCAACCGGAGTCGCGCCTTTGCTCGGTCGAATTACGGCTATCGTTCCTACAACTCCAGAACCGGCACCTATCAGTCCGGCTACTATCGGCCTAGATATCGTATCACAGTGAATGCCCGCCAGTCTGTTCCCGGGAGTCTTGAGACCTGGGAGGGGAGGTCCGTGCGTTACCAGCGCGCCGCAACTCGATACGCCTCCCAACTCGCGAGCCTGCGTTCCCGTCTGGCATCGCTTGATCCGAGCTATCAGCCTGTGCCGGTGAACAATTAACGGGCTTCTTGCGGGGCACTGTGGAAAACCCTTGCAATTCTGCGGTTTTCTGATTTATTCCCCGCCTCCCGAACAAGGGCTGACCGGCAAGGAGCTGGTCATGAACACAACAAAATACTATGAGCAAAGCAAATATCGCCATCGACTTCGATCCAGCAGACTTCAAACAACACGAGTCTGACACTGGCAGCGCCGATTACCAAATCGCCGTTCTTACCAAGCGGATCAAGCACCTCACCGAGCACATGGGAACTCACAAGAAGGACTTCGCCAGCCGCCGCGGACTTCTCACCATGGTTGCCCAGCGTCGCAAACTTCTCGATTACCTCAAGGGACAATCAGAAGAGCGTTACGCAGAACTGATTAAAGGCCTCGGTCTCCGTCGCTAAACCACTTTCGCCAAACGGTCACGGATCTCCGTGGCCGTTTTGCTTATCCAGCCCACGGAACGAACCACTTGTCTCATCGTTTCTCTGGGTTGGGCATTGCCTTTGAATACTTTCCGCGTTTCTAACAAACGCATCCATCTTTCCCAGTCCTGCTTCGCCAGGCTGGAGGCTTTGCCCAGAATCAACGAGACGCCCGCCCCCTACTGAACAAAAATACAGCGCGCACACGGCGCGACGGGGGCAACCAAACTAAAAGAAGAAAAAGAAGTAATATGAATATGAACATTGAAAAAATAACGATCCCCGTGGGATCAAACCCGATCACTCTCGAGACGGGTAAACTGGCCAAGTTGGCCGACGGCGCCGTTCAGGTGCAGTCAGGAGAAACCGTGCTGCTCGTCACCGCCGTTTCCCAAACCAAAATCCGTGAGGGCCAGACCTGGTTCCCATTGTCCGTTGAATACAAAGAGCGCGCTGCTGCCGCTGGTGTTTTCCCTGGTGGCTACTTCAAGCGCGAAGGACGTCCTACCGAAAAGGAAATCCTCACCTGCCGCATGACCGACCGTCCACTGCGTCCGCTTTTCCCCAAAGGCTATCTCTACGACACCCAAATCGTCGCACTCATGCTCGCCGCTGACGGCGTCAACGATGCCGACATCCTCTCCATGAACGGCGCATCCGCCGCCCTCTGCATCTCAGACATCCCATTCGCTGGCGCCATCGGTGCTGTGCGCGTAGGCCGTGTTGATGGTGAGTTCATCGTGAACCCAACCTTCGAACAGCGCGAAGACAGCGATCTCGACCTCGTTTACGTCGGTAACAAAACCGAGTGTATCATGATCGAAGGTGCTGCGAACGAAATCCCAGACGCGGAATTCGTCAAGGCTCTCCACTTCGCCCAGAGCCAAGTGGCCATCATCGTTGATGCCATCGAAGGATTTGCTGCCAAAGTCGGCAAGCCTAAGCGCGAATACACCGTCACCGTTGCCAAGGAAGACCTCCTTGAAATCGCTTACGAAGTTGCTGGCGACCGCATCGAAGACGCCATCTACGCCCCTAACAAGGTTGAGCGTGGTAAGAAAGTCGGCGCCCTGCGCGACGAAGTCGAAGCCACCCTCAAGGAGCGCGTTCCTAACGTTTCCGAGTTCGAAATCGAGCAGTGCTTCGAGTACATCCAGAAAAAGGCATTCCGCATCGCCATCATGGAAAAAGGCATCCGTGCCGACGGCCGTGACATCGATACCCTCCGCCCACTCTACGCCGAAGCCGGCACTCTTCCACGCGTTCATGGTTCGTCCATCTTCGCCCGTGGTGAGACTCAGGCTCTGGCAACCGCCACACTGGCACCCGCCGACGAGCGTCAATACTTTGACAACTACGCCGGTGGTGAGGACAGCAAGCGCTTCATCCTTCACTACAGCTTCCCTCCGTTCTCCGTGGGTGAAGCCGGTCGCTTCGGTGGCCTGAACCGTCGTGAAATCGGTCACGGTGCGCTCGCCGAGCGTTCCATCGAGCCAGTCATCCCAGCCGAAGAAGACTTCCCATACGCGATGCGTGTGACTTCCGAGGTGCTTGAGTCAAACGGCTCATCTTCCATGGCCACCGTTTGTTCCGGAGTCATGGCTCTGCTCGATGCTGGTGTGCCACTGATCCGCCCTGTGGGTGCGATCGCCGTTGGTCTTGTCACCGAGATGGACGAAAACGACAACATCAAGGAATACAAGACCCTGCTCGACATCATCGGATCCGAGGACTTCTACGGCGACATGGACTTCAAACTCTGTGGCACCAGCGAAGGTATCACCGGCTACCAGCTTGACCTCAAGCTCCCAGGTGTTCCTCTTTCCATCCTCGAAGAAGCCGTGGTCAAGGCCGCCGGCGGACGTGAGAAGGTGCTTACCAAGATGCACGAAACCATCGCCACCCCAGCCGCTCTCTCCGAGCACGCTCCACGCATCGAATCTACCAAGATCGATCCAGAGCGCATCGGTGAACTCATCGGACCAGGAGGTAAGAACATCAAAGGCATCCAGGCTGAGTCCGGTGCTGACATCAACATCGAGGACGACGGCACTGTGCACGTTTACGCTTCCAAGAAGGAGTCCCTCGATCGTGCGATGGAGATGATCAAGCAGATGTTCGCGGAAGTCGAAGTCGGCACGGTTTACACCGGTCAAATCGTCTCCACCACGAACTTCGGTGCCTTCATGCAGATCATGCCCGGCAAAGACGGCCTCATCCACATCTCCGAGCTGGCCGAAGGCCGTGTGGAGAAGACCGAGGACGTGGTCAAAAAAGGCGACACCGTCACTGCCAAGTGCATTGGCGTCGATGACCGCGGTCGCGTCAAGATGTCCATCCGCGCTGCCGCCCGCGAGGCCAAGCAGCAGGAAGCATCAGACGCCCCTGAAACTGTCGAAGCGTAATCGCATAGTCAGCTAACAAACAATCATCAACGGCGAGTCACGAAAGTGGCTCGCCGTTTTTTTTAGTGGCATGATCTAGGTGAGATCTTCCAACTGCATCGTCCGGCTCTGACCTTGTTCATTGGTCTGCCAGATTTGGCCGCTGTCCACATCCAGAGCACTTAGCCAACCTCCGCCATAGGCACAGGTGTCCAGGCAGATGGCGTGGCCGATATTGGTGGGGAGGTCGCCTTGGACGGTGTGACCGCAGACGATGGTTTTACCTGAAATATGCGGCTGCTGGCTGTAGAAGCGTTGGTAGTAATACGTTTCCTGATCCTGCATATCCACCGGAGTCTGGCTGGCGATACCTGCATGTACGAGGATGTGGTTCTCAAGTTCGTGATAGAGTTCCGCAGAGCGAATGAATTCCCAGTGTTCGTCAGGGACATCCTCGAAGCCTCCGCCATAGGAATCCAATGTGTCTTGGCCTCCACAGAGATCGCTTAGGAATCGGGCCCGATCCTTCCTCGTCTCAAGCGCTCGGATCATTTGGATTTCATGATTACCCATCAGGTGCACCAAGTTGTGATCCTTTTTAAACTCCAGTAGCGAGTCGATCACCGCCTTCGAGTCGGGGCCACGGTCCACATAGTCTCCCAGCGTCACGATGAGATCGTCTCCGCTTGGGTGGATGATCTCCAGCATGGTCATCAGTGCGCGATGGCAGCCGTGAATGTCTCCGATGGCGATTCTTTGCATGGGTGGTGTTCGTGGTGGTGAATTCAGGGAGAAGTCTGCGGAAAAAGAAAAAAACGGAGACCGAGTAAACAAGCGATAAACCGTCTGTCTCTTTACTCACTGATATTTTCTACCGGTACTCGCACGCATTCTGCTGAATCATTTTCATCATGGCAAACACGGAAAAAACAAAGACTTTAGACAAGGCGCTTCAGGTGAATCTCGACCCCAAACGTTACGGCACATTTGCGGAAATTGGCGCCGGTCAGGAGGTGGTGCGATGGTTCTTCCGCGCTGGAGCCGCAGCTGGCACTATTTCCAAAAGCATTTCTGCCTACGATATGAAGGTGAGCGATGCGATCTACGGCCAATGCCAGCGCTATGTCTGTCGCGACCGACTCGAAAGCATGCTCGAGTATGAGCAGGATCTGAATTTGGAACGCTTGAAAACCGAGCGAGGAGACACCACTGCCTTCTTCACCTTCGCCGATACCGTCTCAGCGCGGAACTACCACGGCACCAACGAGTGCCACGGATGGATGGGTGTGCGTTTTCAGGCTCATCCTCGCGATGAAAGCAGCCAGATCATCATTCACGTGCGGATGTTAGACACCACCAATGCCCTGCAACAAGAGGCGCTGGGTGTCGTGGGGGTGAACCTGCTCTACGGCGCCTGCATGCTGCACCACAGCCCGGACCAGTTGATCGAGTCGCTCTTGGATAACCTCAGTACGGCGCGCATTGAGATTGATATGATCGAGTTCTCCGGCATCGAATTCCGCCATGTGGATAATCGATTGATGAGTCTGAAACTTGTGCAGCTCGGTCTCACCAGTGCCGCCATGTTTGGCGCGGAAGGGAAAGTGCTGCAGCCATCTGAGGTTCTGCGGAAAAAAGCGGTACTGGTCGAACGCGGAAGTTTCCGGCCGGTGTGCAACACCAACATCGACATCATGCGCTGCGCCTATGAACAATTTATGGCGGAGCCGGGAGTCGATCCGGACTCGACGATTCAGATCATGGAAATCACCATGAGTAATCTGATGGCGGATGGCCAGATCGACTACCGTGACTTCCTCGCACGGGCCGACATGTTAGTGGCCTGCGGAATGACGGTGCTGATCTCGGACTATTTCCAATACTTCCGTCTGGGTGCCTACCTGAGGCGCTACACCAAGAAGAAGATTGGCATTACCATGGGCATCGGCAGCGTGCGTGAGTTGTTTGATGAAAAATATTACACTGCTCTGGATGGAGGGATTCTCGAGTCGTTTGGCCGCTTGTTTAAAAATGACCTAAAACTTTACGTCTATCCGCTCAAGGACGCAGCTAAGAAGGAACTGGTGACCATCGATAACCTTGAAGTCTCTGATGAGCTGAAAAACCTCTATCACTACCTGATCGATCGTGGCTGCATCGAGCAGCTCAACAACTACGATGAGAGCTGCCTTGAGGTCTTCTCCAGAGATGTGCTCGCCAAGATCGCCGCAGGAGACAAGAGCTGGGAAAACATGGTGCCGGATGAAGTGGCCAAGGTGATCAAAGCCCGTGGTTACTTCGCCGCCTAGGATTAGAAACGAAGAATCAGGGCAAAAAAAATCCCGCCTTTCAAAGGGCGGGAGATCATAAGTTGAGAATGGTGGCTCCACTCGGATTCGAACCAAGGACACGCGGATTTTCAATCCGCTGCTCTACCAACTGAGCTATGGAGCCTTCACACTGTTACAACGTGAATTGCGCCGAGGCGCGGGAGGGGTTTAGTTCCTGAAGGTAGGAATGACAATAGAAAAATAAACCAATTTGCTTTATTTTTGCAGAAGTATCCCACGCATCGTTAGGGCGAGCGGTGAGGGGGGCATGGCGGCTGAGAATTTGCTGACAAGCCCATGAATAATGGCTTGCAGAGCGTTGGCTTGATGATAGCGGTGAACGAGTGAATTTTGACTGTATGAAACTGTTGCTAGGCTGGCTGGTCTTGTCCGTGGCAGCGTGCAAAGATAAACCTGAAGCAACGAGCACACCACCGAGTGAACCAGCGGTAGCGGTGCAGGATGGTCAAGCTCCGGAGTGGAAGTCACACCAGTGGTCAAAGTATGAAGTGGTGCGAGAGCTCCCGCACGACACCGCAGCCTACACCCAGGGCTTGCTGCTCTCTGACGGTCACTGGATGGAAAGCACTGGGGGCTTCGGGGCATCGAGCATCAGACGTGTGGAAAAGGCGACCGGTAAGGTGTTGAAGCTTGAATTATTAGGTAAGAATTTTTTTGGAGAAGGATTAACCCAATTCGGAGACAAGTTCTATCAGCTCACTTGGCAGAGTCATCAAGGTTTTGTTTACGATGCCAAGAGCCTGAAGAGGCTGAGTAAGTTTAATTACCAAGGCGAAGGGTGGGGGCTGACTACCGATGGTAAATCTTTGATCATGAGTGATGGAAGTGACCGGTTGCGCTTTCTTGATCCAAAGACCTTCAAAGTGACCCGTGAGATCTTTGTGAGCTACCGAGGAAAGTCGGTAATCAGACTGAATGAACTCGAATTCGTCGAAGGGGAGATCTTTGCCAATGTATGGCACACCGAACAGATCGTTCGCATCAACCCAGTGGATGGCAACGTAGTGGGAGTGATTGAACTCACTGGGATTTATCCGGATGCAGGCAAGAAGCATCCTGAATACGTGCTGAATGGAATTGCCTATGATGCCGAGAGCAAGGAACTCTACGTGACTGGCAAATGCTGGCCGAAGATCTATCAGATCCGGCTAGTGAAAGTGAGGTGAGCAGGTTTCTGCTGCGTAGCACCAACTATAGCTCCACGCCTAACAGGTCAAGGATGCGCTGCAGGTCATCGTTGCCGTAATAGCTGAGTTCGATTTTACCTTTTTTCGGAGTGTGAGTGAGTTTCACCTTGGTGGCAAAACGTTCACGCAGCGTGCTCTGGATCTGTTTGATCACGGCATCGGCCTCACGGCTGTTGGAGTTTGATCCACGCGACTTCTTCGGATTCAGCATCTCTTTGGTGAGCTGCTCGGCCGAGCGGACGGTGAGGTTTTTCTTGAGAATTTGATCAGCGGCGAGGCATTGGCTTTCGTGGTCTTTGATGCCGAGAATCGCCTTGGCATGACCTACGCTTAAGCGACCGTGTGCCACGTGGTCCTGAATGTCAGGGTGAAGCTCCATCAGGCGCATGGCGTTTGCCACGGCGGCACGTGATTTACCCACGCGTTTGGCGATCGTTTCCTGCTTCATCTCAAACTCCTTGGCGAGGCGAACATAACCCTGGGCTTCCTCGATTGGGTCGAGGTCCTTGCGTTGGATGTTTTCGATCAGTGCCATCTCTAACACCTCGTGATCAGTCGCCTCCCGAATGCGGATGGGGACGACCTTCAGGCCGAGTTTGGTGGAGGCCCGCCAACGCCGCTCACCAGCGATCAGTTCGAGCTTCCCATTGACCGGACGGACGATCAGCGGCTGGATGATGCCGTGCTGGCTGATGGATTCCATCAACTCGTCCAACTGGCCTTCAGCGAAGTGTTTACGAGGCTGCAGGGGGCTGGGAATGATATCGGTGATAGGCACCTGTGCGTCCGAAGGGAGTGGATCACCTTGCTCAGGAGTGGTTTCTGTGCTGGCTGGCTGCTTTTTGATAAGCGCGCCTAATCCCTTTCCAAGTGCCTTCTTTGCCATAGGCGAGGAGAATAGGCGCAATTCAGAACGATTTGCAAAGCCGATTTTGACGGAACCGGAGAAAAGATGTGAAGCGCATGGGTTTGCCTGTTCGGGCGATGTCCTATCCGTGGTTTTGGAAACCATAGCCGAGGACCTCCGAGGCATCGCTGATAATGGTAAATGCTCCTGGATCGATACGGCGAACATTTCTCCTCAGCCTGGCCACCTTGGCCCGCGGCACCACGCTGACAACGAGCGTTCGCTCATCGCCGCTGTGTGCTCCTTCCGCCTTGAGAACCGTCGCACCACAATCAAGATGGGTGAGTAGCATTTCACGCATGCTATTTTCCTCAGTGGTAATAATCGTCACGGATTTGGCGGAGCCTAGGCCAGACTGAACGACATCGATAGCTTTACTCAGAGAAACGACGCTGAGCAGGGCTAGCATCGCTTGTTCAGCACCAAAAAATGCTCCAGCAGCGATGACCACAGCGCCGTCGAAAATAAGCATGCAGCGGCTGATCGGGATGCCGAAATAATGAGACGCCATCCGTGCGAGAATGGAAAACCCGCCGACGGTTGCATTAGCGCGGAAAATAATGCCCAGCCCGATGCCACAGGTGAATCCTCCAAAAATAGCTGCCAGAACTGAGTTTTCCACCGGAAGCGACCACCAGTCCCTGGTCAGAAAAATGGCCAGTGGCAGCAGAATCGCACCCGCGAGTGAGTTGATGGTCGCCTTTTTTCCCAAGACCATC
This sequence comes from Oceaniferula spumae, assembly GCF_042849255.1. Taxonomy (GTDB): domain Bacteria; phylum Verrucomicrobiota; class Verrucomicrobiia; order Verrucomicrobiales; family Akkermansiaceae; genus Oceaniferula; species Oceaniferula spumae. Next base: position 955,500 of record NZ_AP026866.1, on the reverse strand, counting down.
CAGCCAATGAAAAATATAGGAATACCCACAATCCACTGGGTCAACGACGGGTCGAATCCAGTTTGCTGCTGAACGAGCAGCGAGAAACCGGGCAAGCCACCGGTGACAATTCGATTTGTCGCGAGAATGGCGTTAAAGCCCCATGCCAGCACGAAAATACCGCTGAGCAGCATCAGCACACGTAGTAATGGGTGAATGGTAGATCGTTCCATAATATTGCGTTGATTGTGGAGATTACTGGCCTCGGAGCCACGCTTGACTTTCCAGTCAGCTGTGAGAATGAATAGGGGCACAGGATGAATATTAAAACACTCTTTTTTACTCCCGCACTGATCTCCACGCTTGTCAGCATTTCACTGACAAGTTCATCTCCCGCTCAAGAAATCGGTGGGGGCGCGGTGGCAGTCGACCCGATGATCTCAGACTCAGCCAGAGCTGCTGTGCAAAAACTGGGTGTCGAGATGATCAAAGGTAACTTCCAGTATAGTATCGACCGCATTTACCCACGATGGAAACGCCGCTTGGCGATGAGAAACGGGGGAATGGAAAAGCTCGATGCCGCTCTCGCTCAATCAGTCCAAGGACAAATCAAGATGCAGATGAAGGTGGTTGGCTACCAAGTAGGCCAACCGACTGCCTTTTTCAGTGTCTGGCGTGCTAAGAAGATCGATGCCGCTACCGGCAAACCCGTTATCGATGCCACGGGACGCGAAGTTATCGTGACACACTGGCTGGCAGTTGTTCCCACTGTGATTCGCGTGAAAGTTCCCGATCCGAACATGGGGGGTAAAATTCGTGAAATCGAAGAGAGCACTTACAGTCTAGCCATCTCTGAAAAGGGCAGCAATGACTGGTATTTCATGACGGGCATGAAGCCCACAGTGCAAGATTTGCGGAGTTTGTTCCCATCGTTGCCAGCTGATGAAAAAGCCCTTCATCTTCCTCCTTCCAAAGCGAGGGAAATCAAGTAAAGTCTGCGCGTCACTCAACGACATTACTCGTCATGGCCAAAAAGAAAAAATTCGAGCGCGAAGCCGAGCTGGTTCGTAAGTTCAGGAAACTCTACAAGCGCGCTCAGAGCGACCTCTGTGAGGTTCGTGGCTCCGAGATCCATGGCCGTGGTGTTTACGCCACTCAGGACATCGCCAAGGAAACTGAAATCATCGAATACGTCGGCGAACCGATCAATAAGGAGATCAGCGAAGATCGTGCCTGGGATCAATACGCCCGCGCCGAGGAGCATGGTGATGCCGCAGTTTACATTTTCACCCTTGATGATGAATGGGACATTGATGGTAACGTGCCTTGGAACACCGCTCGCCTGATCAACCATTCCTGCGATCCCAACTGTGAGGCTTGGATCATCGGGAGGAAAATTTATATTTACTCCCTCACCGACATTAAGGCTGGGGACGAACTCACCTTCGATTACGGATTCGATATCGAGAGCTATGAGGATCATCCTTGCCGCTGTGGCAAGGACAACTGCATCGGCTACATCGTCACTCAGGAGCAGTGGCCGGAATTGCGTCGTCGATTGGCTAAAAAAGCGGGAAAAACTGAAAAAGCGTCGGCCTGATGCTCGCTTGATTGTTGCCATTCCGCCCGTTCGCCGCTAGACACGGCCATGCGCTACGCGGAAAAACTGCAACAAAGAATCTCTGAGGTCGGATCCCGCCTCTGTGTTGGAATCGACCCTCGTCCGGAGCTCTCCGGTGGCGTCGATGAAGTCCCTGAATTCCTTCGCCGCGTAGTCGGAGAAACCGCTGAGTATGCTGCCGCTTTCAAGCCTAACATGGCCTATTTCGAAGCCATGGGCCTGCGCGGTATCGAGATGTTGCAGGAAATGTTACAGGAGATGCCCAAGGAAGTCCCTGTCATCCTCGACGCCAAACGTTCCGATATCGGTGAGACTCAGAAATACTACGCGAAGTCATATTTTGAAAATTGGAATGTCGATGCTGTGACGCTAAACCCATTCCTCGGTTACGATTCAATCGAGCCCTTCCTCGATTGGGAAGGAAAGGGGATCTACCTTCTCGCAGTGACTTCCAATGCCGGCAGTGCAGATTTCCAACGCCAGAAACTCGCCGATGGGCGGTTTGTTTTCGAACTCGTTCAAGAGTTAGGAAAGCGCGCCAACTCCGAATCACGCGCCACAGATGTTGGTTACGTAGTTGGTTTAACCAACGCCAGCGAAGAAGTCCTCGAGCGCATCGCCGACAGTCCCTTACTCATCCCCGGACTCGGTGCCCAAGGTGGTGACCTCGCCAGCCTAGAAGGCAAAAACCGCACCGCTCCTGACGTGGTGAACGTCTCACGAGGTATCACCTACAAGGACATGGACAAGTCCTTCGCTGAAAAAGCAAAGGCGTGGAGCGAGCAGTTGGCTGTGTAATCGGTAATGATCCGTCCGATCTATTCCCCCATCTGATCCTTCAGCTGCCCAGCCATCCACTCGCTGAACTTCACCTTGCCGGTTTCCCCCAGGTGGTAGCCGTCTGAAAAGTCCTCCGGTGTCATGCCGGGGATGCGGCGGGCATCCAGCACGGTCATGCCTTCGGCTTCTATGATTTTCTGTGCCTCCGGATTGAAGTCCCACACTTCCGGCTGAGGCATTGGAACGAAGAAAATTTTCACGCCGTGTTTTATAGCCTCGGCGATAAATCGTTTCATTCGGTCATAGCTCTCCTGATCGTCGGTGGGCACCGCCTTGCCAGGATCTTTTTCTATGGCGAACTGTTGCTTCCGTTTCCTGCCATCGGCCACCAGTCGGTTGTTACGGTTGAGCCCCGCTTTGTAGTCGGCGATCAATGTCTGAAGAATTCCGAGCTGGTGTTCCGGCTGGTCACCTTCGAGCGCACTGACGTGGCATAGCACAGATTGACTGATGCTGTGGAAGTCCTGCAGGTCGGTTTCCCAGAGCACTGGCAAGTCCTCGCCTGCGACGAAGTGCCGTGAAAGTCGCCGTAGCTTGATCGCTTCTTGGTCGTGAATATGGTGCGCGACAAATCCGACCACCAAGTAATCGGGGTGACTGTCGGTATCGGTGAAATAGCGGCGGTAGAGGTAAACCCAGTCTAGCATCGCGGTGCCAACCGGCGTCACTTTGGCGGATTCAATCTCAGGCCCGTCGATGACTTCGAGCTCGGATTGCACCAACTCCTGATCGAGCCCGTGCAACATCAGTGAGTTGCCGAAGAAAACGACCTTGGGATTTCCCGACTGATCCGCCTTTTCCTCAAGATTTTCAATCACTTTTGGAAAGGCGAAAATGTTCTCCCGATCAAAATCCAGCACCGGCGCAATGATCCGAGCGATCAGTTCCAGCACCAGCACAAAGGCCAGCACCACCATCACCACACGCATCTCCAACAGCCATGACGGAGCGTGGGCGTCCGTTGGCAGGGCATCGTAGTCGTGATGTTTGTTAGCCATGGTGGTTAGAATTGGAAATAGATGAACTGCCCGAAGACTGGAGGAGGGAAGACGATCAGCATGAAGACGAAGTAGCAGTAAGCCGCAGCCCGCCAGCCCCAGCGCACGGTTTCGAGTCGGCGTAGGGTGTGCGCCTTATCCAGCCAGATTTCGTAGATCATCAGAGGAAGGCAGAAGAAGAGAATCATCCGTAGCCCGTAGTTTGCCAACGGTGTCATTTCCTGATGGGTGAATACTAGTGTCAGCATCTCCCATGCCTGCGCCAGAGAGTCCGCGCGGAAGAATAACCACGTTAGACAGACGAGGTGGAAAAAGAACAGCGTGGCCACGATGCGACCCCAGAGCTTTGGCAGTTTCACCCGGTCGCCTAGCATCCGGTAAATGCAGAGAATTGCTCCGTGCAGCCCGCCCCAGATGAGGAAGGTCCAGCCAGCACCATGCCAGAGACCGCCTAACAGCATCGTGATCATCAGGTTCCGATAAACCATGAGCTTGCTGCCACGATTGCCACCGAGCGGAATGTAGAGGTAGTCGCGTAGCCACGAAGAAAGCGAGATGTGCCAACGCTGCCAGAAGTCCGATGGGTTCCGAGCCAGATAGGGCATGCGGAAATTGGTCATCAGATCGATGCCCAGCCACTTTGAGACGCCTCGGGCGATGGAGGAGTAACCCGCGAAATCACCGTAAATTTGAAACGCGAAACAATACACTCCCACCAATGCCTCCGTGCCGGTTAGTTCTCCCTCTTCAGCTGCGAAGATGCCATCCGCGATGAATCCCAGATTGTCTCCCACCACCACTTTTAGGAACAAACCTAACATCACCAGATACAAACCCTCCGAGAAGTCACCACGCGGCCGATCTTTTCTCGAGTTGGTGATCTGGGGCATCAGCGAAGACGAGCGCTCAATCGGCCCTGCCACCAGCTGTGGGAAATAGGCAACGTAGAGAGCGAAGTCCGTGATGGATTTGGTCGCCTTAATCTGTCCCCGATAAACGTCGATGGTGTAGGACATCGTCTGGAAGGTGTAGAATGATATCCCCACCGGCAGGATGATGTTCAGCATCTTGATATCGGCATTGAACCCCAGCCAAGTCAGCAGCTCCGCCGCACTTTCGGCGAAAAACCCAAAGTACTTGAAGTAACCGAGCAGTCCCAGAGATACCACCGCAGACGCCGCCATCAGCCACTTGTGCCGTTTTGGATCGTCGCTCTTCTCCATCCCAATTGCGGTGAAATAATTCACCAGAGTGGTCGTGAGGATCAGCGGTAGAAAGCGCCAGTCCCAGCAGGCGTAGAAGAAATAACTCGCGCCCAGCAGCATCAGATTCTGGCCACGGTGCGGCAGCATGCGATAGATCACCCAGACCAGGGCGAAAAAAAGCCAGAACGCATAGCTGTTGAAGAGCACGGGCTCCATGTAAGTTCTAAATCGTAAAAGCCAAACCCCAAATTAACGAAAAACGCGACTTAGGCAGTATTCTGAACGAGTAGATACAACTTCCGTGCTCCGCCAAGTGAGCTTGATCAGAGGCCTGACTAACCGACTGGATCGAGCTCGCCGCGGCGGCTTTCGCCAAGTTCATTCGCCTGCCAATACTCACCGCTCATCACATCCAAGCAGGTGAGCCAGCCATCTTCGGCATAGACGTGGGTGTCGATACAGACCGCGCCGGGCTGCACACTCGGCAGACCATCCTTCTGGGCGGTGTGTCCACAGACGATGGTTTTTCCTGATTCGTGAGGCTGGTTTTGAGAAAACTTCATCCAGTACAACGACAATGGCGGCTGTTCTTTCAGGGGAAGGTCCGCGCTCAGTCCTGCATGCACAAAAATGTGATTCTCCGTTTCATACCATGACTCCAGCGACTTCAAAAATTTCCAGTAGAGTTTTGGAATTTCATGCACATCCTCAACCCCAAAGGATTCCAACGTCTGGTAGCCACCGTTGGCCGCCCAGAAATGAAATTGGTCAGCTGTGCTGCGAGCCTCTTCCATCATCGACTCATGATTTCCTCTCAGGGTGATGAGTTGATGCGTTTTCCTGAGTTCGATCAGATAATCGATCACTCCTCTCGAACTGTCGCCACGATCGACATAATCACCCAGCGTGATCAGCGTGTCTTCCGGAGTCACTCCAGCGACCTCAACGAGGGTCTTGAGTGCTGTCAGGCAGCCGTGGATGTCACCGATGGCGAGAGTGCGCATGGACATAGCTTGGACTGACCGGAGTGTGGGAACGAGTTTATTATGGATAAGAGCACTGGTTATGGTGTCATTAACCAATGCTCAGAGTTATGTTAGGGACTGTTTCCCCTACACTTACTCAGCTATGGTGATGGTGATTTTCCCATGATCCACCTCGATGTCCTTGATTCCATCGGCGATGCGATTGTTGGAGAGGTTGATGCCCAGCTCACCGATCAAGTTCTTGCCTTTGAGATCGGCCAGCCAAGCATTGGGAAGAGAGATACCCCAGACCGTGAGGTCGTCGAGAATGATGGCAGGCTGATTCTGCTCATCGGTGAGTTTAAAGCGGGCCTTGGCCTTGAGCGTACGACCACCGACTACGGGGATCTCCTCATCCAGATCGGTCCGAATACGGGCGTGGATGGCGCTGTTAGCGAGTTCGAAACGTACTTTGTCGCCCATGCCGGTGTTGTTATGGAACAGGGCATTGACCTCTTTTTCAGTGAGAACCAGAACTTTTCCGCCCGGTTCATATTTACGCTCTTGGACGACTTCCATTTTCTGATCGAGAGCGCGTTGCTCGGCTTGATCGAGAACCACGGGTTTGATCGGGCGGTTGCTCCACCAGTAATAGGCGGCTCCTGCGGATACCATCAGCAGGGCCATGACGCCGATGATGATCAGAACTTTGCGTTTACCGCCACGGCGGGGCGGGCTAAGAGGGGCAGGATTTTCAGTGTTGCTCATGGTAAATAGGACGGTTGTTGCTGAAGTATAAGTCACATCAGGCGATTAGCTATCAGAGAATCGATGAGAAAATCGGGTGAAATTTATAACGAAAAGCCAGAGTAGTATGATTATTCCGAGGTAAACTTGAGCCTCAAGCCACGAGGTCGCCAGTAGTCGATAATGCGCTGTTGGAGTTTTTTCCGTTCAGCCAAGGGGATTAGGGTAGTTTCGGCATCGGCTTCCGGAGGCCGTTTTTGCCTTTGTTCGAGGAATTGGCGAGTGGCTGTGCGCCGTTTTTCGCCACCATGGAAGAGAGTGTGCACGATCAGGAGCGATGTGGCGTAGCTGCGGTAGTGGTTTTCGATCTGGCCTTGCTCGATCCGTTCCTGCCAATCCTTTGCCGTCAGTGACATGGTTTCGGCGATGCCGGGGAGGAGGATTTCTTCCTTGTCGTTGGGGAGTCCGGATTTGATCCGTCTGCGGATGGAGGAACTGATGTTGGAAAACTGGTAGGCGCCCTTATTTTCATGCATCGCGGCGATGTATTCGGCTACACCCTCGGTGAACCACGTCGGCAGATAAGCCAGGTCACGATGCATGCAGAGGTGGGTGAACTCGTGCACTAACAAGTTATAGTCTGCCTTCGGTGGTAACTTGCTGCCGGCAGGTGGGGGAGGATTGAGAAAGGTGTCCGCGCGCAGCATAATCGCCTGTTTTCTACCGCTGTAGTATCCGGCTGCGCCTTGAGCCCCACCAGCGGCGACGAAGCTCTCCTCATCAGGATAAATCAGAACCTTGGCTCGATCACTCTCGGGCATGCCCAACAATGGCAGTGGTATCCGCTTGAGCACACTGGGCACTGATTCGGCCGTGGTGGCAAAGAGACCAAGATTCCGCTCGTTCAGTGCGGTGGGGGACTGGAGTTCAAAGTTCTTGGTGTGGTAAACAAAGGGGCGATCGTTATCGCCTTTTTGCACCAGAATGATTTTCGCCTCACCTGCTGGCTTGAACGATTTGGGCCATGTTAGAGGCTTGGCTTTTTGCGCGTGGGCAATCGGCAAAAACAGTAGAGAAACAGCGATAAGCCCTATGTTAGCGAGGAATCGTGGTCTGGAGTATTGAGGCATCTTCACTGGCGGTCAAAGGGGCTGCGGCGCGCGGCATGAGCAGGAAATCTCCAGCTACATACTTGCGGCCATCGGCTGACTCTAGCGCACCATCGACCACGGTCACAATGGAAAACCTTTCAGGGTCCGGATTTCCCACACTGGCTCCGACGCGAAGTTTTAGTCGATCCACTTGGAAATACGGACAGGTTGCGAGTGTATTACCGTTCGGTTTATCCATGCTGGGCTCGCTGTCTGTGAAATCGATGCAGCGCATGGATTCCCCGACGTGCAGCTGGCGAGGTTGGCCATCAAGCCCCATCCGATTCCAATCGAATACCCGATAAGTCGTGTCCGAGTTCTGTTGGATTTCGTAGATTAGCAGTCCAGCACCTATCGCGTGCAATCGGCCGGACGGTATGAAGATCGAATCCCCGGCTTTGGGTGTAATGGCATGCACGACTTGATCAACCGTGCCATTTTCGATCGCTTGTTGGAAATCATCGCGGCTGATTTCTTCTTTCATCCCCACGTAGAGTTTGGCTCCCGGATCGGCATCCGCGATGTACCACATTTCCGTTTTAGGCTCTCCGCCCAGCTCCGGCGCAATATCTGCAGGGGGGTGAACTTGAATCGAGAGATCGTCACGGGCATCGAGGATTTTGATGAGGAGAGGGAAACATTCCTCGTCCTCGAATCCTACACCGAAAATCTCCTCACGTTTTTCCTGCCACAGCTGACCAAGCGTCATTCCCTCTAACGGTCCGTGATTGACTACAGATTGCTCATCAGGCCGATCAGTCATTTCCCAGGATTCACCGAAGGGGGTGTTTGGTGCCGGTAATGTCCGATTATAAACCTGCTCCAGTTCGCGTCCGCCCCAGACGCGTTCCATGTAGAGCGGAGTGAATGTAATGACCTGCATGGCATTAGAAATACTCAGACGCAGGTAAATTTCGATGATTTCTTGAGAAAAAAATTCGCTTCCGATGTCGGATCGACTAGGGGTAGGGCATGAGCAACGGCGCGAATAGCGAGGCATGGATCAAAGCGGAAAATCTGCATCGCGGATACTCAGTGGGCAAAAAACGCGTGGAGGTGCTGCATGGGATTAATCTGGAAATTAATCGTGGCGAAAAAATCTTTCTTTGCGGACCTAGCGGTGCGGGAAAAACTACCCTCATGTATATTCTAGCAGGTTTGGAACGACCTGAAGAAGGAACTGTCTGGATCGATGGAGTTAACCTTTACGCCCAATCGCGCCGGCAGCAGGCCCGCATTCGGAATCAGCGGATGTCGTATATTTTCCAAAACTACTACCTGATGCCGGAACTGACCGCCTTGGAAAATGTCATGGTCCCCGCGATGATCGGCGGTAAGGACCTCACCAAGAAAGCTGAGGAATCGCTGGATCGAGTGGGACTGAGCAAGCGCATTGACCACCTTCCTGCGGAACTGAGTGGTGGTGAGCAGCAGCGTGTGGCGATCGCGCGTGCGCTGGTGAATTCACCGCAGATCATTTTTGCCGATGAACCTACTGGAAACCTCGACTCACGTAATGGCTCTCAAGTCATGGACATGCTGATCAACCTGACCAAGGAGGACGATGTCACTCTGGTGGTGGTCACCCACGATGAAAGTCTGGCCACCCATGGCGATCGGAAATTGATTGTCAAAGATGGTGTCATCGCATGAAAAAAGGCGTGTTCAAGCGCGATCAATCGTGCTTTAACCGCGCCAGCAAACTTTCCAGAACTACTATGAGTGACTCTAAAAAAATTTGGCTCGATGGTGAACTCGTCGATGAAGCAGCCGCTAAGATCTCTGTCTTCGACCACGGCCTGTTATACGGCGACGGCATATTCGAAGGTATCCGTTTCTACAATGGCCGAGTGTTCCGCCTTGAAGAGCACATCGATCGTCTGTTTCTCTCCGCGAAGGCCATTCTTCTCAAGATGCCTTGGACCCAGAGCGAAGTTTGCGACATCGTCTGCGAAACCATCCGTGCCAATGGCCTGACCGATGGCTATGTTAGATTGGTAGTGACTCGTGGCAGTGGTGGACTTGGGCTGAACCCTTACCTTTGCCCAACACCTTCGATGTTCTGCATCGCCGCCTCCATTCAGCTCTATCCTGAGGAGCACTATGAAAAAGGTCTGGAGCTCATTACTTGCGCCACACGCCGTCCAAGCCACGCAACACTTTCTCCACAGGTCAAGTCTCTGAACTACCTGAACAACGTCATGGCCAAGGTGGAATGCATCAAGGCTGGTGTGATGGAAGGGCTGATGCTCAATGAAGAGGGAACCGTGGCCGAGTGCACCGGAGACACCATCTTCATCGTGAAAAACGGCGTGGTTATTACGCCCAAAATCTCCGACGGCGCGCTGGACGGCATCACCCGCGCGGTGATCTTTGACCTCTGCGAGCGTCAGGACATCGATATCATTGAAGACACGCTTACCCGTTATGATGTGTACACCTCTGACGAATGTTTCCTCACCGGCACTGCGGCGGAAGTCATTCCTGTGGTAAAAGTTGACGACCGTGAAATCGGTGACGGCACTCCGGGTGACATCTTCAAAGAACTCCTCAAAGGATTCCGCGAAGAAGCCGCGAACACCGGTGTCGAAATCGGATAAATATCAATTTCTCCCAACAAGAAAACCCAGATCCACGATATCGTGCGACCTGGGTTTTTTGGTAGAGTCTGTTGGATTATCGGTCAGTGGCGTCTTCGATTTTATCGCCAGCTTTCTCGATAGATTTATCGATTTTCTCACCTGCCTTTTCAGCCGGGCCTTTTTTCTCACACGCTGAGAATGCAAAAAGGCCGGCGGCTCCAAGGAGAATGAGGAACAATGGTTTGATGGTGTTTTTCATGGGTTGTTGGTTAGTTGTTTGACGGCATGATGGTTGTTCATCATGCAACAGGCCAAACTCGGCTAGGAATCGTAATTCGTCAACTGGTCGACGTTATTTCCTTAATCATCGTCATTGGAAAAAATGTCATATCGCTCCATGAAGTCGGCTAGATCATCCTGATTGGTGTAGCAGTTTTCCACATCGTGTTTCAATAGGTCGGCATGACGTTTGAGCTCGGTAGCAAACTCAGGGGAAATGGCGCGCTCTTTCAGTCTAGCCAAGGTGTCGATCAGGGTAATACTCACTGACTCGACGTTACGTGAGTTCTGGCGGATTTGATTGAATGCCGCATCCAAGAATCCCGCATAGGTGTATGTCTGGGTGGCGATACGCAGTTTACCCTCATCATCGTGGATAACCCCGCCGGGTAGACCTCTTTCATCCAGTTCTGCTAACATGCCCCCGAGAATTCTGATGCAATTGATCGCAGTGAAGGGGTCATTGATCCCACTCGATAGGGCTCGGACGGCAACTTCGACTAACTGATCAACGGCGAATTCGGCATCTTGGTCATCGGTGCGTTCGGAACCTAACAACAGTGCGGATTTGACATCATCCTCGACATCCTCCCATGTCTCACCACTTTGCCATAGCAGAGCGACTTCTTGCCCAGGTAAGACATAGTCGCCAGGCTTGAAATGAATGCGCAGCACCGCATCGTGTTCAGTGGCCTGTTTCAGCAGAGGCTCGATATTGATGGCTTGGATAAAACCTCGATGGTCTATTTTAACGGATACTGGGTTTTCCAGTCCTTGAGGTATGGTGCCTGGTTTGACGGCATCTCGTTGTTCCTTTGATAAGGCGCTCAAGGGGAACAGAACTTCCAATGTTTTATACAACCGTGAAGCGACGTCATTGATGACCTGAGAGGCCTGTAGGAAAGTAGTGACGTGGTTAATGAAAGCAATCAATAAACCGAAACTCAAAACACCGAAAACACCTCCGGCGGTAACAGACACTTGAGGCACCCAGCCATATTCACCATCGCGAATCGTGGCGGCGACCATGAGGCAGTAGATGAAGGTGCCGATATAGCCGCCCAACACCCACTTCGTTTGTGGCTGCCGGATGAAGTTACGCATCAGTCGGGGGCCGTATTGACTGGATGCTGATGAAAGCACCACCATCGTGATAGAGAATACCACACCGGCAACAGTGATCGATGATCCGGCGACCGTAGTTAAAATCGCCCGAGCACCCGCAGCATCGGTTAGTTCCCATTCAAGGGTTCCGTATAATGCCAGATCGAGTTTTTGAGCACCATACCCTGCGAGCATGGCACACACGGCAACCATTCCGGGGATGAACCAGAAGCTCATCTGCATGCGATTGAGAAACCTTGCTATTTGGACTTTCACTTCGGCTAACATGGTGTCGACTCTGGAAAATGTAAAAAAGAATTGATCAGAATGACCAAGTAGGAATCTTTCTACCTTGCTATTGCATACTAGGCTTTGCGAGACTGCTCGTATGCCTGTTCAAGGATCGATCGAAAAATACCGAGTTCCCCCGAAGGAGAAACTGAAACTTTCCAAGCACGAAACCGACGATAAGTCATTGTTTGGTCATGGGGGTAAAGATGACCACGAGCCCTACTTGAATCAGCTTCGAGAAGAGCTGAAACAGCTGCAAAATCTACTCTACGCCGAAAGCAAGCAGCGTGTGTTGGTCGTCATTCAGGCGATGGACACCGGTGGCAAGGATGGCACCGTTAAGAGTGTTTTTTCCAAAGTTGATCCACAAGGGATTCATGTAGAACCCTTCAAGAAGCCATCCGAGGACGAGCTGGCACACGATTTCCTATGGCGCGTTCACAAGAAAGTTCCACGCAATGGACAAATTGTGGTCTTTAACCGCAGTCACTACGAAGACATCATCGCTGTTAGGGTTAAAGAAATTTATCCAAAGGAGGTGTGGAAACCTCGCTACCGGCACATCGTCGAATTTGAACGCATGTTGGCGGAGGAAGGCACGACCATCGTCAAGTTGTTCCTGCACATCTCCAAAGACGAACAGAAAGAACGCTTGCAAGCCCGACTCGATAACCCGGCCAAGCACTGGAAATTCAATCCCGACGACCTCAAGGACCGCGCACGCTGGGAAGATTTCATGGAAGTCTACGAAGACCTTATCGAGAAAACCAGCACCGAGCATGCACCGTGGTATGTCATTCCGGCTGACCGGAAATGGTATCGTAACCTCGTGGTTGCCCGCATCATGGTGGACACCCTCAAAGGTCTCGATATGAAGTTCCCGATTTCAGATTGGTTGGCAGAAGATATCACGATCGATTAATGAGTGCGCACTCAGCTGAGTTCACCTTATCGACTCGAGGGAAGGGGACTTATGAAATCACAGACGAGGTGAAATCTGTGGTTGCAGATGCTGGAATCAGCACCGGAACTGCTACCATTTTTGTCCAGCACACCAGTGCCAGTCTGGTGATTATGGAAAATGCCGACCCGAGTGCTCGCACGGACCTGGAGGCCTTTTTTGATCATCTTGTTCCCGAGGATACTCCCTATTTCATACACACCTACGAAGGCCCGGATGATATGCCGTCGCACATTCGGATGGCACTCACACGCAGTAGCGAAGTGATTCCGGTGATCAACGGGCGGATGACTCTTGGCACTTGGCAAGGGATCTTCCTCTTTGAACACCGCTATGCTCCTCACACCCGTAGAATCAGTATCGTGGTGCAGGGTGAGTCTTCCTAACAACTTGTTCAAATGGACGAGTAATACTCAGGGGGATCATAAAAGTCAGTTTGTCAGAATAACTCTGAAAGATTCTTGGACAATAAATCCTGCTGCTTCATAGTTGGAGCATGTCGCATTTAACCCTAGTTTCCAATAGACTCCCTATCCGAATCAATGAGGAGGGAGAAGTAGAACGCACAACAGGAGGATTGGCCTCGGCCCTTGCTGGTGCAGGTATTCCCGGTGATTACACTTGGATCGGTTGGGGAGGCATCAACGAAGAGGAAATTGAGGATCAAGATGCTTACATAAAAAAGCTCAACGATGTCGGCGTGCAGCCGGTGATTCTAAAGACGGAAGAATTCGAGGCTTATTACGAGGGGTATTCGAACTCCACACTTTGGCCGATGTTGCATTACATGAAAGGTCGGGCTAAGTTCGACCCTGAGTGGATCAATGGCTACCGCGCCGTAAACAAAAAATTCGCAGAGGTCATCGCGAAGGCTGCCGATAAAGACGGCCAAGTGTGGATCCATGATTACCATCTGCTGTTACTGCCCAAAATGCTGCGTGAATTGCGGCCAGATATAAAGATCGGTTTTTTCCTGCATACACCTTGGCCATCCAGTGAAATCATTCGCGCGCTTCCTGAACGGAATGAAATTCTTGAAGGTCTGTTAGGATGTGATGTGATCGGTTTCCACACCTATAACTACCTGCGCCATTTCAATTCCTGCTTGCTCCGTATTTTGGGCATCGAAGGAGAGGCTGAAGGATTGTGGCACGGTGATCGCATGGTGCGCATGGGTGTTTATCCCATCGGTCATAACAGCACCGGTTTCCATGAGGCGATGCAAAGCAAAACCTACAAAGAAGCGTTAGAACTCCACAAGGAACGACTCGCAGGTGGTAAGCTGATCCTCAGTGTTGAGCGATTGGATTATACCAAAGGTGTGCCGGAAAAACTCGAAGCCATCCGTCAATTTCTCCGCCAAAATCCTGAGCAACGCAGCCAGGTGAATTTCGTCATCATCGCTGTGCCATCGCGTGTGGGTGTGGAGGAATACAATATGTTAGCTGAAACGGTGCAGCGAGAAGTGGGAGCCATTAACGGTGACTACGGTGAAGTAGGCCACTCACCAGTTCAGTTCCTACACCGTGGATTTCCGATGGAAGAACTCGCAGCGTTCTACGCGCTGGCTGAGGTCTGCATGGTTACCCCCATTATTGACGGCATGAATTTGGTGGCGAAGGAATACATCGATTGTAAAAGGAAAAAATACAACGCCCGAGCCGGTGTTCTCATTCTCAGTGAGTTTGCCGGTGCCGCGCAAGAGATGTCCCATTCCCTTCTGATTAACCCTCACGATACCCAAGGTGTGGTCAAAGCGATGGAACAAGCCCTGTCCATGTCCGACGAGGAAATGTGGAGCAGGGTGCGAGCTATGCAAGACCGCTTGGCTCGGAATGATGCCGGTGCTTGGGCGAAGCGTTTCTTGGGCGATCTCACTGAAAGCGGAACAACAGATCACGATCCAGATGCTCACGAGACACTTGCTGAAGTAGAGGAAAACCTAACAAAAAATCTAGCATCTGGACGCAAGGTAGCACTCTTCCTCGATTACGATGGCACCTTACGCGGTTTTGTGGACCGTCCGGAGGATGCTATTCCTGATAAGAGTCTTGTGGATCTTTTAGGTCGACTGGCGGCGCACGATTCATTGCGTCTGGCGGTCATCAGCGGTCGTCCAAAAACATTCTTGGAAAAACACCTCGGACATCTACCAATCGATCTCGTCGCCGAGCATGGTTACTACTGGAAACGCCGTGAGGTAGGGGAGTGGGAGTTGATGAACCCTCATGTGGATAATTCCTGGGTGGACGTCGTCTTGCCTCATCTCGAATGGGCCGTGACGCTGACTCCCGGATCTGAGATCGAGGTGAAGACGTCCTCTGTCGTCTGGCATTATCGCCAGGCGGATCCAGAGTTCGGTTTATGGCGAGCCAAAGGCCTGCTCGATGAGTTGACAGCCATCACCGCAAGCCTCCCGGTTTCCGTTCACCACGGCCAAAAAATCGTCGAGATTGCGAGCCAGATGGTGAACAAGGGGGTAGCCACTGATTTTCTGATGAAAGATTGGAAGCCTGACGTTGCCTTAGCTGCCGGCGATGATCAGACGGATGAGACCATGTTTGCCATCACTCCGGTGTGTGAAGATCATTTTCATACCGTAAAAATCGGAACTGGCTCAACACGTGCTGAGCATAGAACTACCATCGAAGGTCTCCGCAATTTCCTCGAATCTCTCGCAGACACCCTTTCCAACCAATCATGAGCCATCCCAATTCTGATAATTACAACTACGGCGTCATCGGCAACGGCCGCACTTGCGCGCTGATCGACACCGATGCATCTATCGTTTACTGCTGCATGCCGGACTTTGATTCCGGCACCATCTTCGCCTCCATCCTCGATCCCTACGTCGGCGGCGAGATGGGCATTTCCATGGACGACGGTGAGGCTGTTAGCCAAGAGTATGAACGCAACACCGGTATTCTCGTCACCCGCTTCAAGGGTGAAAGCGGCGAGTTCGAGGTCATCGATTTCATGGCCCGCTATTCATGGGATGGCCATGCTGGGTCGAAGCACGATGTCTCGAGTGACATCATCCGCGTGCTCAATCCAATCAGTGGAACACCGAAATTGCGTGTGCATTACAATCCTCGGTTAGAATACGGACGCTTCGATACTGAGTCTCATACTTTTGGCGAGAATCGCATCAAGAGCACCACCACTGGTGTGCGCAAAGAAGGCCAGTCAGTTTATGAGTCGTGTTATCTCTACACGGACATGGACACCGAGAAGATACTCGAGTGTGGGGAACATACTCTGGAGAAACAGAATTATCTTCTGATCAGTTATAACGACAAGGTCATGCCACCTGACGCAGATACTGTCGAGCTGATGCTCCAACGCACACGCTCATACTGGTTGCTCTGGACCGCTCGCACCCACCGATGTAACCGATATAGTGAGGAGATCGTCCGCTCGGCAATTACTCTGAAAATGCTCCAGTTCTCACCCACGGGTGCTGTGTTGGCTGCGGGAACTACCTCGCTTCCTGAAACCATCGGGGAGGAACGAAATTGGGATTACCGGTTCTGTTGGATTCGCGATGGATCGATGACCGTCTCCGTGCTGAGAAGATTAGGCCACCCACTGATGGCCGAGCGTTTCATTGATTGGGTGATGAATACCGTTCCCACCAAGGATGATGCCTTGCAGATCATGTATGGGATTCGTGGGGAGAAAACACTGACCGAGGAGGAGCTGGAACACCTGTCCGGCTATCACGGATCTGGTCCAGTGCGCGTGGGAAATGCCGCCTATCATCAGATGCAGCATGATATCTACGGCATTCTCATGGATGTGATCTATCAGGATTTGGAAGGTCGGAAACGGACACCCGAAACGCTCGATCGGATTTGGACCCGTGTCCGCTCCATTGCCAAAACAGTCGGCGAATACTGGCGTGAGCCGGATCGTGGCATCTGGGAGATTCGTGGCGAGGCCAGACACTTTGTCTTTTCCAAAGTGCTGTGCTGGGTAGCGGTTGATCGCGCCATCAAGGTGGCAAAGATGTTAGGCAAGGATGACTGGGCCAAACAGCACCTAGGTCTGTTAGCCGAGATCAAGGACGACATCATGGAAAAAGGCTGGAACGAGAAAAAACAAGCTTTCACCCAGGCCTACGGTTCTGAAGACCTCGATTCGTCAAATCTGCTGATGGCTGAATATGGATTCATCGACTACAATCATCCCAAGTTCGTCGCCACTGTTGAAAAGAGTGACGAGGATCTGTGCCGTGGTGGGCTTATGTACCGCTACCGGAACCAAGACGACTTCGGTGAGCCGAGCAGTGCCTTCACCGTCTGTTCGTTCTGGATGGTCAAAGCATTGGCCAAGACCGGTAAACGCAAGGAAGCACGGAAGCGCTTTGAAACATTATTGAGCTACGCCAATCCCAAGGGGCTCTATGGCGAGGATCTTGATTTTGAAAGTAAACGCCATCTAGGAAACTTCCCTCAGGCATACAGTCACTTAGCTCTTATCGACTGTGCTCTAGAACTGGCTGAGGATTGTGGCGATTACCTGATCGAGGCGTAAAGGTGCGCGACTTTGCAGACTGCAAAACAAACAAGTGGTCATGATCAATCAAATCCCCCTCAGCATTGGCTGAGGGGGTAATACGACGCACTCAAAATACTAACAGACTATCAGGCGCGTGGCGGGCGAGATCAAAAACGCCCTATTGCATAGCACAAGAGGGCTCTCTGAACGGCTTGGCGTTGTGAGGAAAAGTGAGAGTTACCTCTTCACCAAGTACATGTGCACGTTGCGGCCGTCATAGTTTTTCATAGTACCAGACCACACGATTCTGCCCTTGTTGCGTTGTTTGTAGAGATAAACTTGGGCAGTAGGATACCAACCATCCTTGCGAGGGTTGTAAGTATATTCTTTGAGAGATAATCGGCCCTCTTGGAAATTATTCCCTTGTAGCAGGTAGCGTTTTCCGGTTCTCATGGAAGTATAAGATCCTTTGACTGTGCCGTTTCTGTAATAGGTCAGGCTGGCTCTCAATTCAGACTTACCTACCTTGCCGATGTAGTTGCTAACACTAGCGGAAATAGAAGAGCATGAGAGACAAAGAAACAGGGCGGCTAGAATGGTTAGATGTTTTTTCATAATAGTATGGTGCTAGATGTTTGGAATAGTGATCGAATTAATTTCAGTTATGTAGTGTGCTTATTTCGCGGAAGCAAGTCAACCCTACAGGGTATTAGAAGTAGACCGGTTTGGAAGTTATGTGCCAAGACCAACAGGATACATCAGAATCGCTACACTTGATTGATGGCTTAGCTCGTTGAGTGAAGACCGACCATATTGCCCTCGGTATCCATGACCAATGAGATGAAACCGTATTCGCCGATAGAGAATTTGGGTTTGATCACTTGTCCACCAGCAGTGGCCACACGGCTCTCGTCATCCGCACAATCGAGACATGAGAAATAGACAAGTGTGCCACTGCCGCCCGGCGACATGCCTTCCATCTTGGCCAGGGCACCCGGCGCGCCCGGTGCTTCGCCACCACAGTCATCAGGTGCGAGCATGGGGAAGGCGACCATTTCGACAGATGCATCAGGGCTGGGTAATGGCTCGAGGGTGACATCGAGCATGGTTTCGTAGAATTTCTTGGCTCGGTCCATGTCGGAAACATAGATTTCGAACCAACCGACTGGATTGCGTTCTTTGTTCATAATGTGGATTGAGTTAAATGCCGTCTAACAGAGACGTTAGTAATAGTTGTCTTCCATATAAACGCAAGCGGATGGAGCTGGCACGCTAAAAGTGAGGAGGATAGAAAAAATTGCGGATAGAATCATCATGCTGGACAGACTTTTGGCTCGGTGCAGGATGCTTTCATCATGATTCGATCTCTGCTCATACCCCTCGTTTGCTCCATCAGCAGCCTGGCTGCTGATAAGCCCAATGTGCTATTCATCATCTGTGATGACTTGAACTGTGATTTGGGTAGCTATGGTCACCCACAGGTGAAAACTCCGAACATCGATAAACTCGCCGCACGTGGCACCTTGTTCTCCAATGCTCATTGCCAATACTCGCTTTGCGGCCCGAGCAGAGCATCGTTCATGACCAGTCTTTATCCGGATCAGACACAAATCCGCGGTAACAATATCTTGATCCGGAAAAACACACCCAAGGTGGTCACCATGAGTCAGCTCTTTAAGAATAATGGCTACACCGCCACCCGCATCGGAAAGATCTACCACTACAACGTTCCCAAAGCCATTGGCACCAATGGCCATGATGATCCAGCTTCATGGAGTGATGTGTTCAATCCCATCGGTCGCGACAAGACTGAGGAGAAGAAAATTTTCACCCTCAAGAAAGGGCAATACGGCGCCACTCTGAGCTGGTTGGCGGCCGAGGGGACTGATGAAGAACAGACTGATGGCATCGCTGCCACCGAGGCTGTGGCGAGATTGAAAAAACATGCCGCTGACAAGACTCCATTCTTCATGGCTGTGGGCCTTTACCGTCCTCACACCCCCTTTGTAGCTCCTAAAAAATATTTCGATCTCTATCCGGTAGATCAAATCGAAGTTCCCACTGTGCCGGAAGGATATTTCCAAACCATCCCCAAAGCGGCGGTGAAAACCCTTCAAACTAAGAAGGAACAAATCAATCTCAAGCCGGAACTCGCACGTCAGGCGATCCAAGGCTACCACGCATCTATCAGCTTTGCAGATGCCCAGATCGGCCGAATCCTCGATGCGCTGGAGGAAACCGGATTGGCTAAGAACACCATCGTCGTTTTTACCTCAGACCACGGCTATCACATGGGTGAGCATGGACATTGGCAAAAACGCAGCCTGCTAGACCAAGGCACTCGGGTTCCCTTGATCATCGCTGCTCCCGGTCAGTCCAAGAAGGGGATCAAAACCAACACCCCTGCCGAAATGCTTGATATCTACCCGACCGTCGCCGCCCTAGCCGGACTCACGGCCCCCAGCTACCTCCAAGGCATCAACCAAGCTCCCGTGTTAGATGATCCTGACGCGACTCCGAGAACAAGCGCTCTTACTCAGTTGAATGTAGATGACTTCAGTCTCCGCACCGAGCGCTATCGCTATACTGAATGGAAACAGAAAGACGCTAAAGCCATCGAGTTTTACGATCATCAGACTGATCCCAAGGAAATGAAAAACCTGGCAAAAGACCCCAACTACAAAAAGCAGATCGCAGAATTGGCTGCCATGTTAGAAAAACGGGTCAAAGCTGCGAAACAAACCCCAGCCGGTGTAAAATAATGCGCGAGATCAATCTTCCACTAGGAATCGCTTACGCGTTAGGCCCCTTCATCAAGGCATCAAAATAATGAGGAGCATTGCTTGAAAATGTCATCCATTCTTCGGTGTAGGGATGTTTAATAGTTAGAGAACCTGCGTGTAGCATCAGACGTTTGGTTCCCTTTTCATCTTGGCCGTATTTTTTGTCGCCCACCACGGCATGTCCCTGATCGGATAAATGCACTCTGATTTGGTGCTTTTTCCCTGACATTAACTCAATTTCCAGAAGGCTGTATGCCTTACTTTCTTTGATCACCTTGTAGGCGGTTTTTGCCAGCTTTCCTAAGTCTGAGGACTTCACCGAAACCATTTTATGCACGCCGTTCTCAGCGAGGTAGGATGAAAAAACACCACTCTTCTCAGCGAGATGACCTCGCACCACGGCGAAGTAGGTTTTGTTAAACTCCGCCCACTCTTGCTGCAGCCAGCGTTTCGACTCTTCAGACTTGGCAAAGACCAAGAGGCCAGACGTTTCACGATCAAGACGATGGACGATAAAGACCCGACTCCGCGACTTGGCCTGTCCTTTGCGCACGTAGTCCATCAAATAGGCAAAAGCCGTCCTGTCACTCTCGCGGTCGGTGCTCACTGTTAGGAGTCCGCTTGGTTTGTCCACAACGAGGATATCATGATCCTCATATAAAATCGGCAGACTGCCGGGGTGAAAACGTTTAGGGACCGGCTTGAATGGTTTGGCTTTTTTAGGCATCGGATCTTGGATGAAAGATGAGTGACCGACACCAGCCATGAACAAGAATCCACTCAGCAGGCAAAGGTGATGATGCCTGAACGTAGAGCAAACAGCACACACCTGCCAGCCCAATAGAGAATGATTTGATAGGGGGGCATTTCAGCCCTCGGCCAGCCTGCACAGGTAATGGCCACCTTCTTCAGAACTAAGGAGGTCGGCTTTCCAGCCTGTCTCATCACAAGCTTTGGACAAGGTCTGAAAATCAATGTGCAACCAGTCAAATTGGATGGGAGGCTCGCCGTCATATTCTATCGTGAAGACCTGCTGGCCAGGCAATCGTCCAGACGCCAAATTGCGCTCTCGGTAGACTACGTGCTGAGGGTTCTTGGTCACCCCGACATCGATCGAATCACATACAATCTGACCTCCCGGAGCAATGAGGTTATGTGCGTGCCTAAGGAATTGAAGCAGACCATCAAACGTGGCTGTCATACCGATACCGTTCATCAACATCAGCAGTGTGTCGTATCGCTCGCCAGAGAACGTGAAAATATCGGCAATCACCACATCGGACAATCCACGATCTTTCATGATCGCTTCCATCTCAGGCAGAATGTCCAAAGACGTGACCTTCATGCCTCTCCTTAAAAGTTCCAGCGAGTGCCTTCCTGCAGCACTGCCGACATCGAGAACTCTTCCCCGACATTCATCCAGCGCTCGACTTTCCAATGGTGGAAAATTCTCGCTGTCGAAGAACGGAGCAACCGGAACAGTTTGCTCGTAGCCATCATCACGGCGGATGACAAAAACGGTGTCATGGCAGCCAGAGTGATAGTCAGTAAGCGCGCGAGAAAAGGGGTTCATTCGAATGCGAGATTATATGGTTCAAGCAAATACTAACTCAACCGAATAATCTCAAGTGGAGTCCAAGTGGGGAGGGGAGTCTGTTTCATTTCATAGCTGTAAGATGCCATCGAGAAACCTCGTATTTTGAAATGGGCCTAATTCACGCCCACTACAACCCAATGAAACTTATACTTCCCTCCATCGTCCTCTCCGTTTGCCTCATCGGCTTCAGCAACACCGCCTACGCGAAAAAGCAGAAACCTTCGTCGCCCGATCAAAAAGAGGAATCTTCCAAAGTCTCCAAGCGCCAAGCCCAAAAGGAAAAGGCCAAAAATGCCAACGAAAACAAAGGCAACAAAAAATCCAAGGCCGAAGAAAAAGCCAAGAAGCAAGAAGCTAACGAGAAGGCCCGGGTCGCCGAGAAGGCAGCAGCTCACAAGAAAGCACTCAACGAACAAAAAAAACGCGCGCTCGAAGAACGCAACAAAGCAGCTGAAGCATTAAGGGCTGCCGAGAAAAAAGTCGCGGCCGTGGAAACCGAATTTGATAAACTTGCCGCCGCTGAAAAGAGACAACGCGAAAATGATGAGAAACAAAAAATCCGGCTGGCTGAGAGCCAAGAGAAAGCCGTCATCGAAAACATGAAAAAAGACATCAAGGAGCTCCATCAAGAAGTCGCCAAACTCCAGAAAATGCTGGCCGCAGCAAACAAAAGCACAGCTCAAACAAAGCGATAAGGATAACTAGGAGTGCTGTGGGCGGTAGAATGTGAAATGTTTTTCTTTCTAGTTGCCTACAAGCACTCGCCTACGCTCACTATTTCGAGAAGCTAATGTCTCGAAAGGGGATCGTGAATTCAACACGCTGATTCCCTCGGTGGTCCCATATCTCAGACTTGAGATGAGGGTTATTACCAGAAAGGGAAATGGTCAGCAGTCCGAAATGGTTGTCCATAATAGGGCCCTCAATGCGGTTCTTATTTGGTGTCGCAAATTTCCAGGTTTGTGCGAGCCCACTCGATGTGATGTCGTAAAGTGGGTAGCAGTCCGAGTGCTCGAATTTTGATATTTCCGCGTAGTGAATATCCCCGCTGATGAGAACTAGATGGTTGGCTTGCGTTTTCTTGATCAGTTGAACGAGACGTTCCTGTTCGTGTGGAAAGTTCGCCCATGCTTCGTAGCCATTATACTCAATGCCGAACTGAGTTCCTGAAGCTAGAATGCGACAATCAGCAGGTTTCCTCAGCTCCGCTTCCAGCCACTCCCACTGTTCCGCTCCCAGCAGGGTCTTGGCCGTGTCGGTGTGAGGTATGTATTCCAGTTGATAGAAGTGGCGTCCTCTTAAATTAGTCACCTGCTTCTCCCTGACCAGGTCATCCCTGAAGGTGCGGCAGTCTAGCAGAATGATCTGGACGGTTTTATCTCCGACTTTTGGATAGACTGAATGGTAGATGCCCTTGTGCTGGTATCGCTCAGAGTCTTTGGGCTCTTCGAAAAACTCCAGAAAGATCTCCTTGGAGGCTTCCTTGTGGGGATAGTTTTTCCCAGCATCATTCTGGCCGTAATCGTGATCGTCCCAAACGGCTAAAATATCGGTATGTTTTTTCAGATTTTGGTACGATGGCTGGTTTCCAAGTTTCTGATATTTCTGCCGGAGAATATCCATATTTCCAGTGTCGCCATAGATGTTATCTCCTAGGAAAATGAACACATCAGGCTGATGTTTCACCACGTCATTTAAGATCGGCAAAGGATGGTTCTGATTACCACATGAGCCAAAGGCGAGGGTGAAAGTGGAGTTTGGATCGGTCTTACTCTCCCCGAATACACACGGGCAGATGATGAATGATAGAGCAAAAAACTGTCGTAACGTTTTCATGTTTTTGGAGATGGGTGAGTTCGTCCTACTGCGGAGAGGGTGAAACAGATGTAAGTAGTCAATCGATTAATGTTAGAGCTTGTCTCTGAAATGACCGGAATCTTCGAAACCAGCTTAGAACTGTACCGCACGGGTGACATAGTCTGCAGTGGCTATAGCCTACGCACAGGATCTGTAGTTCCTGTCAGAACATCAAAGCGCACCAACCCCTGACCAGAGGGCGCGCATTGACTGTGGGTTGAGGTTGATATTCATCTGAAAATCGTCGACTCGCGGCGGGTCAGGGGTTGGGTGCCGCGCCTTGTTCTCCCCGTTTTGGATTTTGGCTCGGCCAGTCTACGGCCTCCTCAAAAGTGGTTCGGCGGCGCCTCTTCCTAGGCGTCAGAATCTTTTGGGTTAGCGAAACAACGTTCGACGTATGCAACAGGTTGGCATCTCCCCAATAGCCACGATAGAGGCAAATGAAGAGTGGTCGCTCCGGCGATTCGAGACCTGGGAAGTGTCTTCCGTAGACAACTCCGTGCGTGATATGCCAGACATCCCAGAGCGCCACCTTGTGGTCATCGTAGAGATATTTCGGGTTGGTCGTGGCGCACTCCTGTGTCCAGATCGGAAACTCAACCTCGAAACCAAGGTCTTCGCTGCTGACTGAAATCGCAGCTCCACACGAATTGGGGCGATTGTGGCTGTCATTGTTAATCTCTGGATCGTGCTTGAACGCGATCCATCGAAAATCGACCCCAGCCAATCGAAAGCCTTGGCCTGCCCCGTATCGTGTGATGAAGCGCTCTGTATCGGCCTTGTGAGCATGCGGGAGCATTTCTTGGGAGAACGTCAAAGTCATCTCACACCTGACCGAGGGTGGACTCCGACTGCTGGGTTGATGGTTGAATGGTCATGATGCTTTCGACTCGCCAAGGGTCAGGTGTTGAGATCGACGTCTTGTTCGACCTTTGTTGTCTGTGCCATCTTCGCAGTCTCCTCGAACTGAGCAGCATACTGCAACCACGATATTGCTTTGAGTGAGTTCAGACTCGACGGATAATCAAGATCGTTGCCATGTAAGATAGCATGCCGATTTAGGGAGTCCGCCCTAAAGTCGGGCGAATTGTCGGATGCGGTTAGCGGTAAATCCTCCAGAATCAGTCGCAAGATAGGCTCGTCAATTCCGCGCGGATCAATTCTCTCAATTGCCTCTTGCATCGTCTTCCGGACATTGCCTCGTCGGGTGTAAACTGATACTCCGAGCATCTCACGAGCAATCCCGTCAGCTTGCGCGAGAAACACCGGAACCGAGAGAGCGAAAGATCCGGACTCATGTGCGTCGAATGCGCTTTGCAGGATGGGTGCGCGTCGTGGGTATCGCTCCAATAAGTCCTTGGTAATCTCCCCGTAGATCTCGGTGAAGTGGTGGCACAACTGAGCGTTCCCTTCCTTCTCGTTTCCTGAGCGAAAAAGATCTGCAACCGGGATGAGCGCAGGAAGCGGGGTGTGCCACCATGAAATGAACCATCCGTGACGAGCTAACTCTCTTACATTCTCTGGGAGGGTTTCATTGATGCGCTTGATGCCCGCCGCGATTTTGGCACCCGCCTCAGCAAACTGAGCGTTCACGGCCTTCATGTGCTTCCCTAGATCGGAAAGCGTCTTTCTCATCTCTGGAGAAATCTCGAACTGAGGAGTGTCTCCAAGCGGATGTTTCATTTTTGGTCGAACAGTATAATTAGTTGACTTGATATCGGAACCTTTTGGTTACGATATGATCAGGATACCTTACGCAAGTGTGCGAAAGCCTACAAGTTATAAGAATCGTGATGGGAAAAATTGGGGGTAACAAGGTATTTTTTTGATTTACTTTTTCCGAATATACATATCTCCAGTGTAATTGATATCATGCGCACTCTCGATCGTGATGTCTAACTTTTACGCGAAGTTCCGCGTGATGTATAACATTTTACGCGGTTTTGCCACACATTTGTTAGAGTCAGGTTGTGATTTGCGAACGATTCAGGAGTTACTGGGCCACGGGGATGTGAGGACAACGGAAATCTACACCCACGTGGCCAAAGGCGCGAACGGCTGTGGTGTTAGAAGTCCTTTTGACGAGTGGTGACAGGGCTCAGATTAGGGAGTTGAGGAGGTCATGTCTCATCGCGTGCGCCGCCACTGTTATCAGGCATCCGCGATGTCCTCTGCCGGGTAGGTCCAGATTTCGCTCAGCGTGGGGTGGTAGTGGGGGATGGTGGCTAGCTGGCCGGCGGTGGCGTGGAAGGCCATGGCGACTACGATCTCGTGGATGAGTTCGGTGGCCTCGGGGCCTACGACTGAGCCTCCGAGGATTTCTTTGCTCTCGGCATCGGCGATGAGTTTGACGAAGCCGTGCTCGGTGCCGTGGACCATGGACTTGCCGTGATCGTTGAAAGGGTAGCTTTCTACTAACACTTTTATGCCTTTTTCCTCGGCCTCAATCTCGTTGATACCGACAGCGGCGACTTGGGGCTCGGTGAAGATGCCGTAGAGCTTCATGCGGTAGTCCATTTGCAGGAAGGAATCGGCAGATTCTCCGCGGAGGAGTTTGGCGGCGTTGGTGGCGGCTTTTTCTCCCTGGTCGATGGCGATGTGCACGATCTCGAAGGGGCTGGCGACATCTCCGGCGCCGAAGATGTGGTCGCAGCTGCTCTGCATGGCTTTGTCGACCGCGATCTTGCCTTTGTCTAACTCGATGCCTGCCTTGTCGGTTTGCAGATGTTCGGTGTTAGGTTTGCGACCAAGGGCGCAGAGGATTTCCTGAGCTTCGACATGGGTTTCCTTGTCGCCGTGTTTGAAGGTGACTTTTTTCAGGCCGTCTTCGGTGGTTTCTACCTGTTGGATCGAGGTGCCGCAGAAGATTTTCAGACCTCGTGCTTCGAGAGCTTCTTGCAAGGTATCAGCCAGATCGTTGTCCATGCCGCTGAGCAAGTGTTCACTGCGCTGGATGACGGTGACTTTTTTGCCGATGCCCTCGTAGTAGTGCGCCATTTCCAGCGCGATGGCTCCGCCGCCTAACACGATGACGGACTCTGGCACTTCTTCCTGGTCTAACACATCATCGCTGGTGATGTATCCGGTTTCTTCAAGGCCGGAGATATCAGGCACGGCGATGGTGGAGCCGGTGGCGATGATGGTGCTCTTGGCTGAGATGCTGAAAACCTCGCTGCCGTCTCGAGGTTTGATTTCCAAGGTGTGGGGATCGGTAAAGCGGGCGTGGCCACGGATGAGGTCGAACCGTCCATCCTGCAGCTGCTCGGCTCGGTAGTCGCTGAAATCTTTGATCAAGCGGCGCTTGCGGGCGATGATGGCGTGGGTGTCGGGTTCTCCGGCTTCGGCGCGGAGTCCGAACTCTTCGGCCTCGCGGATAACCAAGTTTCTGTTAGCCGATTCGATCAGGGTTTTGCTGGGCATGCAGCCTCGCAGGATGCAGAGGCCGCCAAGTTCGTCTGCCCCGTCGATGACGACGGTATTCAGCCCCTCGGAAGCGGCGGTTCTGGCTGCGGCGTAACCGCCACTGCCTCCGCCGATTACGGCGATGTCATATTCTTTGTTTTGTCTGTCTGGAGTGCTCATTTTAAAGTTCGGAAGTTATCGTTTCTAACGGTCAGGCCGATGGCGTCGAGGTGCTCTAACAAGGGCATGACCACTTTGCGGGTGGAATCGAGGTGCTGGCGCAGTTCGCTGGCAGTGGCCTGACCTTTTTCGGTGATGAAAGCCTTCACTCTATCTGACGCAGCATCGCGCACGCTGGTGCTGATAACCACTTTGGGATCAAGTTCAATGGCTTGGCCGGAGCGGATGAGGAATTTCATCGCTTGGTCTGACTTCGCCGTGGCGGTGAGATCGGCTTTGTTAGGTGGCTGGAGGCCGGATTGCTCGAGAGTCTTGAGAATGGCATTGGCCTCGGGTGCGATCTCATCGGGCAAGGTCAGCTTGTGGCTGGTGCTGGCCAGGCCTTTGCCGCTGCTCTGGTAGCCGCGCTGCTCCATGGCAGAGGGGAGGTGGGCGAAGATGGAGGCTGGCACATCTGGAAGGAGCTTGGATAGTTCATCCAGTGGCATCGAGGGGATGTCGGGGCGCTTCTGGTGCCAGCTTTTGATCGCTTTGCCAGCGGCGTCGAGTTGTTCATTCCACCAATCGGCATCGAGGAATAATCCATCGTGGCTGACGATGATGTTTTCAGCCAACAGGGAGTCGATGGCGGCAGAGATGGTGTCTGAGTGGAACGGATTGTTAGGTAGCGGCTCTACGGGAGCAAGCTGGTGGTCGCGGTGAAGAAGGGTGGTGAGGTAGGTTCTGACATCGTCTGGATTATCAGCACGTGGCTGGAGGAAGGTGGCGCGTTTCTCGGTGCGGAAGCCTTGTCGTTTGGGTTGTGTATCTAACACGGTTCCGCCGCCTAGGGTACTTTGCTGGGAGCCGTCGCGTAAGACGACACGGTCGCCTGTCAGAAAAAATAGCGGCGTTTCCAGTCGCAGCTGGGCCAAGCATTCTTCGCCGGGATTGAGCTGGGTGCGATCGTTGAGGATGACACGGGCGTGGCAGCGCGTGGAGCCGTGGTGCAAGACTACGGTCTCGGTGTTTTTCAAGGCGCGGGGTTTGAAACCGGGGATGGGTCTGGCGAGTCGCTGCAGGTGGATATCGAGGGTGCGGGTCGATTTTCCAATACCCGGAGTACAGAGTGAGTGTCCACGCTGGGCACCGGTCTTTCCGGGGGCGGCGATGGGGAGGTCCGGCAGGTTCAGGGCAGTGCGCATGCCAGACTGGGCGGTTTCCAGCGATTGATTGTGGTTCTGGATGTAGCGGATCTTGGTATCAAGTCCGAGCGGTTGCAGGGTCATTGTTTCGCCGAGGTTCACCGCACCGCCGCTGAGGGTGCCGGTGACCACGGTGCCGGTGCCTTTCGGTGAGAAAATGCGGTCGATGGCGAGTCGGGCTTTACCACTATCGGTGTGCGGCGGGCAGAGTTTTAATTTTTCTAACAATACCTTTTTTAGCTCATCGACGCCTTCGCCGGTGATGGACGACACGGGAACGATGGGGGCATCTGCAATGGATGTGCCGATGAGTTCGTCGCGCAGGACTTCGATGGAGAATGGGACGTCCTCGCAGAGGTCGGATTTTGTCAGGGCGATGACGATGTTCTTGATGCCGAGATAAGAGAGGATGTGCAGGTGTTCTTCGGACTGGGGCATCCAGCCATCGTCGGCAGCGATGATGAAGATCGCGAGATCGAGCGCACCGACACCAGCGACCATGTTGTTGACGAAGTCGGCGTGGCCGGGGACATCGACGATTCCGATTTCGTAACTGCTGTCGCCATCTTCCAGAGACATGTGGGCGAAACCCAGTTCGATGGTGACTCCGCGCTTTTTTTCCTCCGGTAAGCGGTCTGGATCAGAGCCGGTTAGACATTTGACCAGAGATGATTTCCCATGGTCGATGTGGCCTGCGGTGCCTAGGACAAGATAGCTGCTCATGCTGGAACTAGAATCAGCGATGAGGGGTGGTTAGGGAAGCGGATTCTCTGCTGAATTTTTTTGACCGCCAATCTTGCGAATTGGGCGAATTTTTTCTGGGGTTGATTATTCAAATTTGACCGCGAAATACGCGAAAGTGGAGTTGGGTGGGGGGATTCGTTTTTTGGAATTACCGAATCTTGAATGACTGGACGAGATAGACTGCGGGCTATTGTTTGTTTTCTCGCAGTTTATCGTATTTGTGGTCGTAGATATTGAAATCGATCAGTGAGAAGGCTCTGAGGTCGTAGGTGAGGTCGCCTAGTAATTTGGAGTGACCGTGGAGTTTGCCGTCGGAGATGTTATTGAGCTGGAGAGTCATCTGGCCGCCGTGCTGAAATTGAACGCGGATGTCATTGATGAATTTTTTGGGCTGCTCTGCTTCGGTAGGCGGGAGAACCATTTTAATGACATCTACGGCTTGGAAGCGGTTGGTTGTTTTGTCCGGAGATGTGATGACGTAATCCTTGTTTTCCTTTTTCAGGGCAGTGAAGGCGTGGATTTTGCCATCGGTGCTGAATAAAAATGGGTGCTGTTGCTTTGGGGCTGCGCCGGGAGCGGGCTGTGTGGGGATGCTGACGCCGTCCCAAGGGCGTATGGTGATGTCTGAGATTTTAATCGGATAGCGCTCCTCGGCGATGAAGCGGATACCTGTGCCAAGGTTTCTGGGGTCGGGCGATTGGGAATCAAGTTCAGCAGTTTTCAGATTATCGATATAGAGAATGATTTTGCCGGTTTTGCGATCAGTGTAGATATCAAATTTAGCCTTGGTGATTTCTCTTGGCAGATTCAGTTGTGTCCACCTACCTCCGCTGGCGATGCTGCCACCGTTCGCGTCGATCTTGCCCCGTGTCCGCAAGTAAACGTAGCTTCTGTTAAAGTTTAAATCGTAATTCGCATCTGGAGAATCATCGTTGTGGTCACTGGAGTAGAGGTGGAGTCTGAACCTCATTGATGTTTCCCATCTGGCTTGGAAGCTGACGTGTGATTTTTCAGCCAGTTTGATATCGCGGCCGATGCCACCGTTGCTCAGGGAGTTCAGATGGTTGCGCGTAAACATCCATGAGGTGTTGTCCGCATTGATGCCCCATTCTAAGGCGCTGTTAGGTCCACGGTAGTAGTTTTCTCCTGTCTGCAGGGTTTCGATCGAACTAATAAAGGTTCGCTTGATCGTCTTGGTGCCGGTGTCGTTGGTTTTAAATACCACGGAGTCCTTGTTAATCGAAAGAAGTTCCCCGGCCAATGAATCGGCTGTTCTCATCCTGAAGCCAGGCTGGAAGTTCAGCAGGGCTTCAAGTCCTTCCGGCCTTTCGAGCGGCGGGTGGACAAACTGTAGGGACAGAACCTGATCAAGTTTCAGTTTGGCAGGTTTCTGTAATTGATCGGACTCGACGGTTAGATGACCGTTCTCAACAGATATACGATTACCGCTGAGCTTATTACCGTTGGATAGTAGAGCACTGGCCAAGGGTGGCTTCTTAACCTCCTCAGCCGCAGTGGCTGAGCAAGGTGACAAACAGAGCGTCCCCATCAGGAGGCCATGTAAAAGATGACCAGCCGATGTGCGATGGGGGTGTGGGGGCATGTGATCTAAGACGTCTAACGCATATCGTTTCTTAGCTCGTTATGCTTTTTGTCATAGATGTGAAAGTCGATCCGGCTAAAGGCCTTGAGGTCAAAAGTCACATCGCCAAATGCTTGGCTGGTGCCGCTAATCTTTCCATCTTCGAAGGATGCCAGCTTGAGGGTGACGTGACCGCCATCGTGGAACCAGGCCCGAACATCCTCACGGTATTTCCTTGGCTGTTCACCATCGTCGCCGAGGCTGAGTGACTTGATGCGTTTGATGGGGATCCGGATAGGAGTGTATTCGGTTTCGATGATCATACGACCGTCCTGAACTTTGCCGACAGTGCCGGGTACTTCATCACCGTTTTTCAAAATGATGCGGTGCGGGGGCTTTTCATCTTCTTTTTTCTCGGTGTCATCAGCTGGAGCTTCCGGGACACCGCCTGGTTTGAGGTCGAATTTTTGGTTCGGGAAAGTAGTGCCGTTCCACGGAGTCACGGTGATGCCGGAGATTTCAATGGGGTAACGCTCCTCGGCAACAAACGCGAGACCTGTGCCAAGATTTTCAGGATCCGGCGACTGAGACTGCAGCACGCAGGCGCGAAGTCCATCGATGTAGATCGTGAGAGTGCCGGTCTTACGGTCGACAAAAATATCGAAATGCGCCTGTGTCTGGTCGCGCGGAAGATTGAGCTGTTTCCAGCGTCCACCACGGGCGATGTTGCCGCCGTTAGCAACTTTCCCACGGGTGCGAAGGTATGCGTAGGAGCGGTTGAAGTTGACATCGTAATAGGCGTCAGGGCTGGAGTCCTTCACATCGCTGGAATAGAGCTGGATACGGAAACGCATGGACGTCTTCCACTGGGTATCAAAGCTGATGTGAGTTTTTTCTGTCAGACCGACGTCGCGACCTGCACCACCGTCAGAGACTGAGTGCAATGCACCATTTTGAAAATTCCATGATCCATTGCCGTGGGTGAGTGTCCACTCATTGAGGTTGTTAGGGCCGTAGTAACTGCCTGGGCCGTTGCTGATGATTTGCAGCGACTTTACCATCGAGCGCTTCAGGCTGATGACTCCGCCATACCATGTGTCTAACTTAATGCTGTCAGGTGTCAGCTCATGGAGAGCGCCTAACAGTGTATCACCGCTGGCTTCACCAAAGCTGGGGTATAGCTGAATACGGGCAATGGTCTCAGGACGAGGGCGGTATTTCCACGTGTCCAGTTCCAATGAAAGCACTTTATCAATGGGGAAACCAGCCTTCTGGCGGAGGCTTTCCGAGGTGAATTCCAAGTTACCCTGGCCATCGACTCCATGTGGCATACCGCTGAGTTTGTCGCCGTTTGTTAGGAAGATGCGTGATTTGACTGCGGCATCTTTTTCAGGTTCGGATTTCTCCTTAGGTTTTTCCCCGTCCTTGGCGACTGCTTCTGCCGGCGCGGCTTCCTGCTCTTCGGCGGGAGCTTCCTCGATGATCAAATCGGCGTGTGCCAATCCTCCGATGGCGAGCAGACTGGCACAAGTCGCAGACAGCAAGGTCGTGAACAGTTGCTTACCAGAGCTGTTGAAGCACCGGCGGGTGGCGAGGTAGGATGTGGCTTTCATTCGGGTCAAATGGTCTCGATGTGATGAGGGAGAAATCGGTTATTTCTCAGACTTCTCTGTCTTTTCGGTGGCAGTTTCGCTCTGCGCGATGCTGGCGATGGCCTTGGGATCCAGTGTGCAGGGTCCTAAGATGGCGTGGCGGGTGCTGACCTTGCCGTCTTTCAGCTGTGGATGATCCAACTGGAGTGTCCCAAAGCCGCTGAGATGAGCGGTGAAGGTGGCGGTCGGAAACTTCGTTTCTTCCTCGGGCTGGGCAAAATAAAGAATGCTGACCCGACGGTCTGGAACCATGAGCGGTTTGGTGGAATGTTTCACGTCAAACTGGATCGTGCGCTCATCTGCTTTGTCTGCCGTGATGGCTGTGATCTGACCGGAGATTTTCTGTCCCTCGCTGTCCATTAAGATGTCGGACTTGCTACGGGCAAGTTCTGCCTGGTGGCGGGCAGGGGTGCCGTCGTTCCAGTCGGTAACACGGATATCGCTGAGGATGCACCCAGTGCCACGGCTAGCTCGGTTGCTAAAGATGATGTAGTTCCCTTTAGGCGTGGAGAAGGTGTCAGGCCAGGTGTCGATTTTTTTACCATCGAGATAGAGGGTGACATTGCCTTGGCTGCGGTTGACACGAAGATCGACGTTGATTTTCCTATCGCTGACTTCGTGCGGCTTGAGCTCGATGTTTGCCAGTGGGGCGTATTGTTGGTTGCCCTCGTAGCGTCTGATCTGCATGCCGGCGCTGTTAAAAAGAAACTCGTAGGTATCCTGCTTGGTATTGGCGGAGTCTGATTCGGCGCAGAAGCGGAAGACAAAGTTAGGGGTGTCTTTCCAAGCAAGTGAAAAGCGGAATCTAACATTCTCAGGAAGTTTCAACTCACGGGCGAGAATACCGGACCCCTTGCTGGTGTAGGTGCCATCGGACAATGACCAGAGGCCTTCGGTCGTGCCCCAGCGAGATGGTGCATCGTTGCCGGTGTAGATATCGCGTTCCTCAGAAAGTCCGAAACGAACCGAGCGGATATCTTTGCGAGGAATGGTGAACTTGCCGGCATACCAGGTTGAAATCTCCAAGTTATTCTGATCCATCGAGAGCACTTGGCAGGGAAGGGAATCGCCGTTGGCCAGAATGATGCGCTCGGAGTGGGAGTTGGTATTTTGCACTTCTCCGGGGAATGTCATGCGCTTGATAGCAGACGCTCGCACCGCGAGTGGCGCAGCGGAAACATCCGAAGAAATGGTGGCGCCGTCCTTGTCCAGAGACTGAATCGTTCCGGTGAGCACATCATCATTCAATAGCTCGATGACGTCAGCCTGAGCAGCAGGCAAGCCGCCTAACAGCGTGCAGAGAAAACACGACTTCGCGAAGGTGCGGGCTTTGGTGAGTGGGCCGGTCATGATTGTTTTTTTGTTAGTTAGATTAAAAATTATCATCCCAGACGTCGAGGAGGCTGTTCTTATGTGAGAAATCGATGATGTTGATGAAGCGTGTGTCCAAGGTAACGTCACCGATCGAGTTGGTGAGGAGTTTTGTTTTTCCGCCTTCACCCTGGGTGGGGATTCCGGTGATGCGACCGTAGGGGTGGATGAAGAAGTAGACGGCTTTCGGGCTGGTCTCTCCCTTGGACTTCACCTTGTCCGTGGCGAGATGAATCTCGCCGACTTCGTCCAGAGGGATGCTTAATTCATTGTCGAACGAACCATGGAACAGCACTTTGCCATCGCGGATGCTTTTGAATTTTCCAGAGAAGCGGTCAACGCCATTGTTCAGCAGGATGACATCGCGATCCGGTGTCTGCATGCTGGTGGCGGAGTCTTTCAATCCATTCCAGCGGGAAATAACGATGTCACTAACGCGGATTTCCGAATTGCTATAGCGGAGGTTGAGGAAAGCGAGCTTATTGCCTTTTCCGGCGTATTCGTTGCCGAGGTTCCATTTTGCTTTGAAGCTGCCGTTGGCGAAGAGGAGGATGTTTTTCTTCGTCCGGTCCATGCGCAGTTCGATGTCGACGCTTTCCTCGCCGGAGAGGCCTAGGCTGGACTGGCTTCCTTGGAGGCGGGTGTTCTGAGGTTTGCCATCCTCATCGAAGGTGCATGCGTAGAGAGTGGCGTTGTGGCTGGATAAGCTCAGAATGTAAGCGTTTCCAACAGTGGCTCCCATATCCAGCTGGCTGTTGGATTTGTTTTCATACTTGGGAGGTGAGAAATCGGCGTGAAGGGCAATCTTAGCATAGAGAGAGCCGCGCCAAGCTAACTTAAATGCTACCCGGCACTTGTCCGGCATTGCGTCGTCTTTGAGCAGGTAGCGGTTTTTATCCGTTCCGGCGTACCATGCAGTGCCCACTTGTTTCCAGTCGGTAGGGGCGTTTTCGTCATCATCTTTCTTATCGGATTTTTGGTTGGGATCGAGTTGGTAGGTAGGCACCGTTTTCCAACCATCGTTGTTGAGAGGCCCGTAGTAGAGAAGTTTGCCTCCGAACGGGCTGGGGGAGATGCGGGCGACCGCTTGACGTGGCAGCTCGACGCGTCCGATGTGATCGGTATCCAGCACCACGGTTTTTTCATCGACGGAAATGATGGTGCCGGGGATGACGTCGCCATTGGCGAGTTTGACACTTGATTTGTGCGTGACCGTCTTGTGCGCTCGACCACGATTGAGCACGATGCGGTGGAGCTTTGATGTGGAAAAACGGATTGGCTCTGCGGCCTCGGGTGTTTTCCAGATCATCGTCTCGGACGGGCCGAACGAGAAGAAGTTGCCATGCAGGGTATCGTCGTTAGCAAAGCGAAGCAGATCCGGACCGGCGGACGACGCATCCTCAGTAGGGGCGGCGAAACCGGTATGGACTCCTGCGATAAGGCTCAGGGCAAAAATACGTGGTAGAGAAATCATTTTTCGTAAATAGGAAGAAAGCGGTAGTTGAGAGCGAGAGAGAGCAGGGCACCTGCGGTACTGAAGGCATTTCCGTGGTTGCCAGCCCATGAGCCGTCGGGCATCTGAGTGACCGAGAGCAGGCGGATGTTATCCTTGTTCCAGGCATTCCAAAGTTCTTCATCGGCCTGGAAAAGTGCCTGTGACATGTAGTAACGGAAATAGAATGGATAGCTGCTGTCCTGGGTGCGGATATTCTGTTTCAAAAACTCGAGGGATTTCTTGTAACCTGCCTCGTCCTTTTTCTTGGCCAGTGAGTAGCACAACGAACCGATCGCTGTCAGGGTGAGTCTTCCGCCACCTTTGCTGGTGTATCCGTAAGCACCATTCGTGCTGCGACAACTGCGCATGTAAGCGAGGCCTTTGTCGATCGCTTCGTCTGGAACCGGAATGCCAGCATTGCGTGCGGCGAGCAGGGCCACGATCTGGCAGCCGGAAACGGTAGTGTCCGCATGACGTGTGGTGGGATCATAGCGCCAACCGTGGCGAGGGTTGATCTTCTGTGCCTTGAGAATGAGATCCACCGCTTTTTTCAGAGCAGGGGCGATGCGTTTGTCCTCGACCATACCGTAGCACTCCGCAAGCGCGAGAGTAGCAAAACCGTGGTCATACATTTGAGGTCCCATATATCCCTCGGAGTTCTCTTTTTGTTTTTCCAAGAGGAAATCGAGCCCCTTGCGAATTTTCTGAGCGTAAGGGCCGTTGTTTGGGTCCTCGCCGTGGGCCAGGAATGCCAAGGTACAGAGAGCGACAACGCCGGGGCGCGATCCGCTGCCGCCACCCCATGAACCAGCAGCATCTTGGCTGTTAGAAAGGTAGCGAAGTCCGCGAGTATACATTGTTTCCACCTGAGCCGGGATCACATCGTTCTGTCGACGTGGCAGCGACTGTGCCTGCGCCACATCGGTGATGAGAACAGAGGCCAGGAGGAGGGCGGTAGGTAGAAATTTTTTCATGAACGGGAGGCCGACCTTGAATCCGCAGAACGGACGGTGGGTCGTGGTAGGTTCGTTAATTGTAATGATTGGAAGATACTAGAGACTAGCGTTGATTGGATTTTTTAGCGGCGCCTTTGTTATAGGCGTCCATGGCTTTTTGAAATTCGCGGGGCAGGGTGCTGCCGGAGCTGCCAGAGTTCTTTGGAACACGGCGCTCGCTGTTTTCTGCGGTGTTATCAGGATCACCGGTCTGGCCTCCGGCCTCGCCGCCAGAGCCTTTGCCGTTGCCAGGTTGATCTCCGCCTTTGCCTTCGCCTTCACCTGGCTTTTTACCCTCACCGGGTTCTTTGCCTTCACCTGCGTCTTGGCCGCCGTCCATCATTCTTTTCAGCATTTCCATCATGCCTTCCTGACTTTGCGGCTGGCCTTCACCTTTGCCCTGCTGCTGTTGTTTCTTTTTCGCAGCTTCGAAGATTTTTTCGATGACCTCAGTTTGGGTGGCGATGGTTTTACCGCCGGTGTCCTTCTGTTCCAGCTGGTCAGTGGCATCGGCCATGATGACTTCGATTTCGCGAAGTAGCTCGACGACTTTGGGATTGGTTTGCTCGTCGATCAGGTCCTGCACATCGGCAGATAACTCGTCCTGTTCGGTGGCCAGTTTCTTGGCACCGGTGCCATGTTTTTCCAGACCTTCGGCGATGGTTTCCTTACGATCCATTGGTTTGGCCTTCTCCGCAGCGGGGTCCGCGATGAGCGCGGGCATAGCCAATGCGGTGCAGAGCAGTGAAATACGTGTGATTTTCATGATGATTGCGGAGTTGTTAGAGGGTTAGGCGGCATCCGGCAGAGCGGATGGTTGAGCGGGCTTGGGTGCAGCTGGTTTTGGCAGTGCGGGTTGGTTAGGTGCGGCATCAGAAGGACTGAGGCTTCGCTTCAGATTTTCCAGAGCGCGGGTGCGTGAGCGGATGTCTTGTTCTTTCTGGATCATGCGCATGACCTTAAGCATGAACTCGAAATCCTTGTCTTCCTGTTGTTGCTGCTCGCCGCCACCTTCACCGCCTTCACCGCCGTCTTTTTTATTGGAGCCTTCCAGTTCCTTGGCCCATTTTCTGAGTTGAGCGGCCCATTGTTTGGATTGGGCGATGGATGCAAATGATAGGTTCGCTGATACGCGAGA
This sequence comes from Oceaniferula spumae, assembly GCF_042849255.1. Taxonomy (GTDB): domain Bacteria; phylum Verrucomicrobiota; class Verrucomicrobiia; order Verrucomicrobiales; family Akkermansiaceae; genus Oceaniferula; species Oceaniferula spumae. Next base: position 918,297 of record NZ_AP026866.1, on the reverse strand, counting down.
GGACAAGATTTCCATGGCCTCATCGATGCGTGATTCCTTCATCGCGTCCACCAGTTTCTTGTGCTCGTCTTTTTGGGTGCGGGCGTAATAGTGGGCGAGGTCCTCTTGGATCCAACGCACATCGGCTGCTGTCTGGCGCTGCTGATCCGAGGCTCCTTTGATGGCACGCTGCTCGACGGGATCGAGTTCGCTGAATTCACTGCCGATAATTTTATCGATCGCATCGATGAATGCAGAGGCGATTCCGTCCTGCTCGCCAGCGGCACGCTTGAGTCGGTTTACGAAAGTGCTGGCCTCAAAATTCTGGTTCGCCTCGTTGGCGTCTTTGAGAGCCTGCTTCATTTTTTTCAGCGCCTCCTTCTGCTCTTCCACGGCTTCCTCCAGATCCTTCTTGGATTTTTCCTCGGTGTTACGCTGGCTTTGGGCGTCCTGAAGTTTTTTCTCTACTTTGGGCAAATCCTCTTTCGAGAGTTCGCGCATCGACTGCAGGGCCTTGGACATTTTTTTCAATGCCTCTTTGTCGATCTCGCCGTTGCGGACGGCATCCTTGAACAGGTCCTCCATTTTCTTGGTGAGTTCCTGCATGCGCTCTTTGTTTTCACGTTCGGCGTCCTGCTGTTTCTGGAGTTTCTTGCGGCCCTCATCGGTCTGCAGTTCCTTCGCATCCTTGCGTTCGAGGCGCTGGTTCTCATCGTTCAAATTCTGCTCCTTGCGGGCGATGTCTTCCAACTCGCCGATGGCGCGATCGAACTGATTTTTCAGCACCTGGGCATGCTCGTCGCGGGTAAGAATGTAGAGCACCAATGGCTCAGAATAAACCCGACCGCGGCCAGGTTTGTAATCCTCGGTCCAAGAGCGGATGACCAGCTTCTGCGGGGCGATGGAAAGATTAGCCGGAGAAAAGGCAAATGGCTGGTTGAGATTGGTGCGGGTAGGACCACCGGTTTCCAAAGTCAGTTCACCTTTGGCAGGTGTTCCTCCTGTGGGTTTGGTGAATTCGCCTTGCCAGGAAATGCCACAGGCTTTCAAGCCGTAGTCGTCTTCGGCGAGGATTTCAAAATCGACAGTCTCCTCTGCCAGCATGATGTGTTGGCGTTCGATTCCTTGGATGTATGTCGATGGAGCTTGATCCTGAGCGCTCTCAAGGCGGAGCTTGAGGGGTTTGTCAGCCCGAAGGCCGTAGATGTCGGTCCACTGCATGGGGATGATCAATGTGTTCTCGCCCACCTTGATAGGGGCTGTTGTCATTTTACGATCTTGCAGCGTGAGGGATATCTTTTTGGGAGGTTCCGGAGCTTGCTTGGGGGCTGCTGCGACCTCAGCTTTCTCTGGTTGAGCGTCCTTGGGCGTGGTTTTTTCCTCCGCAGTATCTGTGCTTTCCTTTGGCTCCTCAACGGGGGGCACGGGGGCATTGGCATCGGGGATCTCTTCCTTGGGCACCGTTACGATGGTTGCACTGGCGGATGAAAGAGCGCGACTGGCCACGGCTTGGATTTTAATTTCACTACCTTCAAGGATGGAGATGAAGCCGGAACGGAGGTCGGCATTCACATCCGGGCGCTCCAGGTATGAGGGTAATTTGACCACGGCACGGATGTTTTCCACGGCGGGTCTGATGACGGGCTCGATCGACAGACTGTGGCGGGCATCATCGGCTTCGATGTGAATGTCATCGGCCGCACGCTGGGCTGGAAAGTTGAATGCGTAGGCACCATTCACTAACGGGGCTTCTACCCACTCACCGTTGCCGTAACGCGCCCGGGCGGTTTCCGGACGACGGTTGGTTTCCGAACTGAGCGGAATGGTCATCGTGAACGTCTCGCCATATGGGACATGGTGCGGGCTGTCGATTCCACTGAGATCGAGCTGGGTGAATGTGAAACGTTGGGTGTCAGAGAGTGGCATCAACCAGCGTTTGAGGGCGTTGACACTGGCTTCTGGGACAGTGACGAGAGCCGCTACCATCAGAACAAAGAGTGCCATCACAGCCAGCGACCATTTTTTGTGACGTGCGGCTGGCAAAGCTTGGAAGAGATCGCGGCCGGCGGCATCGGCAGCTACCGTGCGCATAGCGGCGGCACGGAGAGCTGGGGAAAGAGAATCTTTGCCTTCGGTCTGATCCTGCAGCTCAACGGCACCCAAAAGACGGTCACCGAGCTTGGGGTATCGGCGGGAAATAAGTCGGGCGAGTTGGTTCTCTTGGCGATGGCCGAAGACCCAGCGGCGAATCCAGTATGGCGCGAACAGTGCGAACAGTGAAACACCTACGACCAGAATGATCAGTCGCACGCTGTTGGGTGTCTCGATGAAACGGTCGAGTCCGAAAACTAACAGGAACGAGAATAACAGACCGAAGAATCCAGCCAATACAGCCTCTGCAATCTTGATCTGCCAGAGACGTTTTTTGAACTGCTCCAGCTGAATGCGCAGTCCTTCAGGAATAGGTGCCTGATGCGGAGGTTGAGGTGAGGATGAATTTTCGGACATGGTGAGAGGCTGGGAATGGCTGAAACTGGAAGCCAGTGTGGGTTTTCCTTATTGGCAATGTGGCCGAAATGGTCTCGGCTGGCAAATAGTATTCAGTGGCTTGTTCAATGTGTGTTCAGGCGATGGCTGAGAAGGGCGTGCGGTATGGGAGGGCGCTCGCATGATAGGCTTTCATGGACTACGTCTTGATGCCAGTGGATTTCTCATAAATGTAACGGCGCAGGGAGGTGTTTTTTTGACAAAAGATGCCATTATTTCGCTGTTTTCACGAGGGTTGGTACTGTCGAATGATTGATGAAAGGTTTCCGTTGATCGGTGCAGTGTTTGTAAATCTGCGTTTGGCAGGAGTTTTTTGCATCCAAATGATAGGGAATGGGTTCTGGCGCGTAGATATAGGCTTGCAAAATTGGAGGGCTGGACTATTCCCTGCGCTGAATTTTGCGTGATCTGAAAACAGAACCTGCCTGGAGTGAGGAGGACCTTGGAATGCCGTTGCCTAAGACGCAACACGCATGCTCGGTGTGTCTGCCCACTTGGGATTCGGTGTTAGGTTACGAAGAAGGCCGTGAGAAGGTGATACGAAAATTGCAAAGTGGATACCCACGCTTTTTCCGTCATCCTGCGATTTCCAGGCTATTCAGTGAGGCGACCACTGCTCTGGCTGACAACGGATCGAAGGCCGTGGTGTTTCCTAACAGGGATGCTGCTCAGCGGGCACAGCGATTCGTAGAAAAGCGGACTGGCTCTGCTTCCCGCATCTCCAGTTACGAAGGGCTTCAGGCTCTGGTTGTTTCAGAAGCTGACTTTAGCGTAGCGATGGAATACTGGCGTTATACGGGCGAGATCGTCAGTAGCCGACAAGCGGAAAAAGTCCTCCAAGGCCGCACGACAGCGGAGTTCAATCCTAAGCGCCTTCGTAAAAGAATTGCGAACTTTGGCAATGCTTCTGCCAACGATGTGTTCCTCTACGAGAATGGCATGGCGGGTTTGTTTGCCGTTTATCGGCTGGTCAATAAGTTGCTGCCGGGGAGGAAAACACTACAGCTGGAATTTCCTTACGTCGATGCGATGCGGGTGCAAAAACACTTCGGCAATGGCGTGGTGTTCTTGAACGAGGCCGAAGGTGAGTCGTTCGAGCTGGCACTGCGACGCATCAGCAAAGGTGAATTCGCAGCCGTCTTCTGCGAAGCCCCAAGTAATCCTTTACTGCGCACAGTTGACCTTGCGCGAGTCTCCAGTGCCTGCCGCGAGGGCGGAGTGCCATTGGTTGTCGATGACACCATCTGCTCGGTGGCAAATATCGATGTTTCGAAATATGCAGACGTCATTCTTTCAAGTCTGACCAAATGGGTTTCCGGCAAAGGTGATGTCATGGCCGGCCAAGTCACCGCCTGTCCTAATTCCCCATTCCATTCAGATTTTCTAGAGTTCCTGGAAGAGGACTGTCCGGGGGGATCCAGACTTTTTGCATCCGATGCCCGGGTGTTGTCTCGAAACGTTAGCGGATTCTTACGCCGTATCCGTGAGTGCAATATCAATGGTGAAGCTGTTGCCGATTTCCTGATGGCGCATCCGGCGGTCGAAACTATTTGGTATCCTAAGTTCACGACTCCGGAATTATATGAATCGTTACGGCGGAAAGACGGGGGATACGGTGGACTGATCTCGTTTGTTCTCAAGAACCGGAAGAAGTCTCCGAAGGTTTTTGATGCTCTGAGGATGTCTAAGGGGCCAAGTCTCGGAACTGATTTCAGTCTCGCTTGCCCCTATACCTTACTAGCTCACTATGATGAACTGGAGTGGGCGGAAGGATGCGGACTGGAAAGAAACCTGATTCGTATTTCTGTTGGCAGAGAGGAAACGCAAGCCCTCTTGGATGCACTGGCCTCGGCATTGGAGGAGGCTTAATAACGGATAGCTGATCCGTAAGCATCAGATATAATGACCTAGAGGGAGGATTACTCTAAATCACAAACATTAGTATATTTATAAACATTGTATTTAAGTCTTGCAAGTCGGCTTTTTGTGGATTAAAGGCCTGCTGTCGATCCGACCTGACGGGGGGATTCGTCAATTTGTCAGAAATAATACATATTTGCGAACGTAAACAAGCATGCCAATCGGGCTTTGTGACCAAAAAGTCAAATTTCTCTAAAGCGCGCTTGAATTGACCCCCCTAAAATAAAATTGACACCTGTTCGTATTTGGACAACAACGCCCCAGACCAAAATATCACCATGGCTAGAACCAAAACAAGATTAGCATTACGAGTGAACGATGAGAACCCGAACCATCATCTGTGGAATAACCGCGGTGTATGGTGGTGTCACCTCACGGTGCACAAAAACGACGCAACTTCAGAGCGCCTGAGATTCTCTCTCAAGACTCGTGATCTGGATAGCGCCCGTGATCGTCGTGATCGTATCCTTCGCGACATCGCTGAGCACTATGAGGTCGCTGCATAGGGATGATGGTGTGTCAGGAGAATAATCCTGATATTGCCGCTTCTCATCGCCGGATGCCTTGCTAAATTCCACCGCCATGGCGCGTGAGTATAGAATAGAATCCGGCAAGCAGAGCAAAACCAGCTCGGGCATCGATTATGCTGCCGAGCTGAATGAGCAACAGTATGCCGCTGTAGCTTCCACGCCCGGCCCAGCACTGGTAATCGCCGGCGCGGGCTCAGGCAAAACACGGACTCTGACTCACAGGGTTGCGTATTTATTAGATCAGAATGTTGATCCAGGTAACATTCTGCTGCTGACCTTTACCAATAAGGCAGCCCGAGAAATGTTGGAACGTGTCCAGCATCTCATTCCCAGCGACATCAGCGCGCTCTGGAGTGGAACATTCCACTCGATCGGAAATCGTATTCTCCGACGCCACGCCGATGAACTCGGTTTTACCAAGTCCTTTTCCATCCTTGACCGCGATGATCAGAAGTCGCTGATGAACGAGGTGGTGAAAAGCTGCAACATCGATACCGGTGGTCGGCGTTTCCCCAAGGCAGACCTTTTAGCCTCAATTTTCAGCCTCGCCGAGAACACAGGTGAAAGTCTCGATGAGATTCTCGAATATCGTTACCCTCATCTGGAGGAGTGGCAGGACGAAATTCATCAGGTGCAAAAAGGATACCGAAAGAAGAAGAAGGCCACGAACTCGATGGACTTCGATGACTTGCTAATTCTTACCTTGAAACTCCTGCAGGACGATGAAGATCTGCGGCGTCTCTATCAGAAAAAATTTCGCCACGTGTTAGTGGATGAGTATCAGGATACGAACAAGGTCCAGTGCGACCTCATCGATCTATTGGTAGGGGAAAAACAATACCTGATGGTGGTAGGGGACGATGCTCAGTCGATTTACTCGTGGCGCGGGGCGGATATGTCGAACATCCTCAGCTTTCAGGAAAAATACCCTGAAGCGCAGATCTTTAAGATAGAGACAAATTACCGCTCCATTCCCGAAGTGCTCGAACTCTCGAATGCAGCCATCAAACCTAACAGGCAGCAGTATGCCAAAGAGCTTCGTGCCGTCCGCGAGCAGGGAATGACACCTGCGTTGGTCGCTTTGGACGATCCTTCGATCCAAGCCGAGTTCATTGGCGAGCGCATTGACGAACTGATTGGCGAAGGAGTTGAGCCAGAGGAAATTGCGGTGCTGTATCGGGCTCACTACCATAGTATGGAAATTCAGATGGAGCTGACTCGGCGCGACTTGCCATTCCAGATCACCAGTGGTCTGCGCTTTTTCGAGCAGGCACACATCAAGGATGTCTCGGCGATGATCCGCTTTGTGGTCAACAGTCGGGACGAAGTAAGCTTCAAGCGTATGACCTTGCTGCTGCCGGGGATTGGGGCCAAAACAGCCGACAACTTATGGACCGCCTGGCTGAACTCGGCAGCAGGCCATAGCGTCGAGGTTCCGACATCGTTTTCTGAAACTCTTCTAACATTCAAAGTTCCGGCCAAAGCCAAAGATACGTGGGAACAGCTATGCCATACACTCGATGAACTTGCGCCGGGCGGAAAGTTCGAGCGGCCCTCGAACATGATTTTCAGTATCCTCGAGGGCGTCTATCAGGAATACATGAGCGTCAGTTTCGACAACCATGAACATCGCCGCAATGACATTGAGCAGCTCATGCAGTATGGTGAAACCTACGATGATGTTCTCGAGTTCCTCGCTCAACTGTCACTGATGTCCTCAGTGGATGGTGATCCTGATAAAGATGGTAAAAAGGAAGAGGGGGTCATGCTTTCATCCATCCACCAAGCCAAGGGCCTGGAGTGGAAGGTTGTCTTTCTCGTCTGGCTCGCGGATGGTATGTTCCCGAATGGACGAGTTCTGGAAAGTGGCGATGAGGAAATGTTAGAGGAGGAAAGGCGGCTGTTTTATGTCGCGGTCACCCGCGCCAAAGACCAGCTCTACCTGACCTACCCAATGACAAATCCCAAGAGTTACACCGGCGACTACATGACACGCCCGTCCCGTTTTCTCGATGCCATCCCCACGGAAATGACCGAAGAGTGGAAAGTTTCCGCGTGGTAGCTCGAGGTATGCGTATCCGTTGTTAGTCGAGGAGGTTGACGCTGCCAAAGACGTGATCCTTGAGCATCTTCGCCGCAGCGGCTGATCCCTCGGCTTCGCTGATGACCTGAATTTGCCACATCTCATTGCCCCGCACAAAAACAAGCACGTGGTGATGGATGGGATGGCCACCTTTGACGTAATTGAGCTCTAACTCGCGTCCTGCCAGCCCGGCCACGGTGACAGGATTTTTGTTCACGCTGAGAGACTGCACATCCGGAAATGCCCGAAGCTGTGCGACGGCTCCATCGGCCGCTCCATCGACGCTGGCGTCTTGAGATTTGTATTTAGCATGCACGATATCCACGCGAGTTGTTCCGTCGGTGGACTTATATGTCTGAAATGACTCGAGCAGTGGCTTGGCGGATTCTGGTAGAGTCACATCGCCAATGGCTGGGCTGGACGGTAACTCCAACTTCAGGCCGGCGACTTCATAAGTGGCCAGATGATGTTTGCCGTGGTCCGCACCTGATGAAGCGGTGTGGCTGTCTTTGCAGCTGGTAAGAGGCATGATCATTAGCGCAGCGGCAGGTAAGATGAGTAGTGGTTTCATGTGTGTATTGATTGGTTATCGTTAGACGAGGTTAACCTAACCCCTATTTTGAACTATGCAAAGACCAAGCGTTGCGCAAACTTTGATGGAGGGTTTCAGGAATATTGGCTGAAAATTGAAGCCCTGTGTAGCCGCCACGGTTCACTCCGGAGATATGAGCAGTATCGATATTTTCCTGCGCGAGAATCCGGCAACAATCATGGGTGAATTGTCCTGGGACCTTTCCCTTGATCACGTCAGCCTGACCGCCATTGATCACGACTTCCCATTCAGTTGAGCTGAAGAGGCTGGCTAGCTTGCGGAGCATGAGAGGCAGGAGTGCTTAGCTTTTCTTTTTGTAAAAGCCAACGGGGGCCGGCTGTTTGGCGGGCTTGTTTTTCGGGTAATACATGTTCAGCCAGAGGATGACTTTGCTGCCGTCAGAGAGGGTGACCTCGTAAATGTCGAGAGGCTTTCCGTCCGGGCTGTTGCCACCACTGGCTAGACGTTTGAACGTGATGGGTTTGCCTTTGGAGTCCAGCAGACTGCTGAGGTATTCTCGTTCTGCGCCTGGTCCTCCGAATTCTTCCTTGCTTCCAACTTTGATGGCATTCTGATCGCTGTATCCGTACGTCTTATCAGTCGACATCAACTTAAGATCCACGCCTTTGGGATGTTTGGCGGATTTCTCGATAGGATCTAATACTCGCGCGGGTTCCTTGGCTTGTAGACTGATGCAGGGAAGAACTAACAGGAGTAGGATGAGAGGGGAGGTTTTCATGATGTATGGTTATGGTCTGAGTCTGTGGACAATTTCGCCCAAGGTGATGACGCCTTCCAGACGATGGGCTTGTCCTGAGCCATCGTTGTAGTGATAGGTTGCCTTGGTATTGCCATCCTTGTCGATGACAGTGATTGAGATGTTGTCGACCGTGGTGCAGCCGATCTTTTCTTTGCCATTGCCGTAGAAAGCGAAGAGCTTGTCGAGTCCGGCCGTGTCGCCGTCGGAGAGTGTGAGTTCTCCTATTTTCGTGGGATTTTTGTTTTTCTTATCCAGAAATTCATAGATGGATACCTTGTTAGGTGAAAAATCCATGAGGTAGTTGGAGGAATGAAAGCACCCTTGTGAGGTGTAGCGAACCTTGATCTTCTCTCCCTCCTGCAGCTTTTCCAAGGACGGTGATGCCGCATAGGTCATCATGATTGAGGCGACCAGACTGGCAATGACGAGTAGGGCTTTCATGTTATTTGGGAGTTTCGGGTGGGCGGTTATTCTTCGGCTTCTTCTTTCCAAGGAGCCAGTGAAACGGAGATAACTTTTTCGCCAACACGAACGGTGTTCTTGATAATTTCATCGGTAACCTCACCGTTCTTCATCGGCAGCACTTTTCCGTCTTTGTCGTAGAAGACTTGCTCGCAGTGCACAGTGAGTTCGAAGGGTGTTTTATCAGCACTCTTACTGGTGACTCGGATAACGTATGGGCCGATGCGGGCGCCACCGAGGTGTGGCCAGTGACGTCCCAGTCGTGTGGCGCTACCGCCAGCGTCGAAATTTAATGTGGAATCAAGATGTTTCCAGAGACCAGGGTCGGTTTTCAGAACCTTGGTGATTTGCCCGAGGTCGACAGATCCACCCGCAATAGACTGCGAGCAAAGGCAACATAGAGCAATAATGGCAGATAGAATGGTTTTCATAGCGAGGGTTTAGGCAGAGCAGTCAGCGGCCGAGTGAATCGGCCGATGACTGGCTGAACGAAGGTTTAGTGTCCGTGGTCGCAGGTGCATGCGTATTCCTTGTAGTCACAGGATGAGCACTGAGTCATGTTCAAGGTGAACTTGGCTCGGGCTGGTGCGGCATCTGGTGTGGTTTGCACGGTAACAATCGTGGGGAAGTTATTACCATCGGGCAAGGTGGCGCTGGAAACCAAGGCCGAGCCGTCGGCATTCTTGGTTGGGTTCAGTGTTGTTGGGTTGCTGCGGTCACCACAAATCACACTAACAGTCTGGGCTGCAGGAGCGATGGCTTTGTTATCCTCGTTGAGGAAAGTGATCTGCACTTTCTTGTCATCGGTAACAAAGAACTCAGCGCGGAAATCCGGACCTGAGAAAATGCGGCCACCGTTAGGCCCGGCGACTTTCTTGGCGTGATCGTGGCCTTCATGTCCATCATGATCGTCACCGTGATCGTGAGCTCCAGGGCCATGGTCAGGGATTCCGTCGCCATCGTGGTCATGGGGAACACCAGTGCCATGGTTATGGCCGGCGTGAGGATCGGTTTCTGTGGTTTTTTTGTCGTCGCAGCTAACAAGTGCGAAAGTCAGGGCTGTGAATGCAGCTATGGTATATGTCAGTTTCATAGTTAGGTATGGATGGTTGTTTTTTCAATAAAGCGTTTTGTGTATCCTACGCTTGGAGGAAGATTTGTCATTCTGATTCGTTGGGAAATTACTGTGCCGCAGGGGCGTCATTGTCGAGAGCACGTTGGGCGGCTTTGCGGCCAAATGCCCAGAACACCGCAGGGGTCACTCCCAAGCCGAGAAGAGTGGAAGTCACCAGACCTCCGACGATCACAATGGCCACAGGATTCAGGATTTCTTTTCCTGGCGCTTCAGATGGATTGGAGTCTGGAAGGAAGGGGAGGAATCCCATATTAGCGACCAGTGGCAGCAGGGCGATGCCTGCTGAAAGTGCGGTCATCAATACTGGCACCAGGCGTTCTAAGGTACCTCGCTCGATCATCTCCCGAGTAAACCCTTCACCTTCATGTTTCATCAGGTGTAGGTAGTGGGAAATCATCATGATACTATTTCGTGCCGCAATACCGGCCACAGCAATGAAGCCCACGAGAGTGGCAATGCTGATGTTATTCAAAGTCAGGAACGTCAGAACAATACCCCCAATTAATGCGATGGGGATGTCGGCTAGCACCTGCAGGGTGAACACGGCAGTGCCGAAATAGGAATAGAGCAGTAGCGCAATGATCACTAACACCAGCACTGACATTAGTGCGATCCGCTTGGAGGCCTCTTGCTGTGCGACGTACTGCCCCTCGTAGCTGATGAAGTATCCTTCGGGCAGATTGACCTTGGCCGCGACCTGGTTTTGCAGCTCTTCCACCAACGAAACGAGGTCCTTGGTGGTTGGGTTGATGCTGACCACAAACCGGCGTTGAGTGTTTTCCCGCATGATGGTGTTAGGCCCTTTAGCCTGACGAATGTCAGCGAGGTTCTTGAGCGGGATCCGGCGTCCACTGGTAGTATCGATATACATGTTTGCCAATCGTTCCGGAGATTCACGCCATTCCAGCGGGAGCTTGACCACGACATCAAAAATACGCTGCCCCTCGTAGATTTCCGATACGGTCTCGCCACCTAACAAAGTGGCGAGTCGGTCGTTGAGTTCACCTGGAGTGATGCCGTAGGCTTGAGCTCGCTCACGGTCGACTTCGATTCGGAGTTGGGGAATGGGAGCCTGCTGTTCCACCCGAGCTTCTTCCAAGCCAGGGATGGCACGGGCGATATTCTGGATTTCAGTGCCGATACGGCGCAGCTCATCGAGGTCGTCGCCCTTGATCTTGACAGCGATCTGGGCGGACACACCACTGAGCATGTGGCCGATGCGGTCTTCTAACGGACTGCTCATCGCAGAGAATGTGCCGGGAAGGTTTTTAGCACTCATGATGTCTCGTATTTCTTGGAAGATTTCGGTTCGGCTGCGAGAAGAGTCCGGATCAAAATCGACTTCAAATTCCACAGTTGATACGGGGACAACATGATCACCACGTTCGGCTCGACCAGCGCGGTAACCGACCGTTTTTACGCCGTCGACAGCCATCAACATCTTGCTCGCGGTATCGGCTAGTTCAGTGGTCTGCTTCAGAGATGTTCCGGGAGCGGTCGTGGTGGCAATCACAGCCGTGGGTTCGCGGAACGAGGGCAGGAAGTTGTTTCCCATCTGTGGATAGATCAGAGCTGCGGCGATGAGCAAAATAGCAGCGGTTCCAATGACAGCAAACGGTTGGGCCAGAGCGATACGCAACCAGGTGTTTTTCAAGATCCATTTCATTCCTTTGACTAAGGAACTGTCGCCATGCTTTTCACCCGGTGAAGGGTTTAGTAGCAGGGAGGAAAGCACGGGGATCACCGTCAGCGATACCACGAAGGAAGCAGCCATGCTAACAATGGTGGCAATCGCAATCGGTGTAAACAAACGACCTTCCACGCCACTCAGTGCTAGGAGTGGCACGAACACGAGAATGATCAATGCGGTGGCATAGAGGATGGAGCTTCGAACCTCTGATGAAGCTGAGGCGATCACTTCTAACTTGGGCAGCGGCACATTGCGGCTGGCGTTTTCCTTGAGCCTTCGGAAAACGTTTTCCACATCCACAATGGCATCATCCACGACCATTCCGATCGCGACGGCCAGCCCACCGAGCGTCATGGAGTTGACACTGAGTCCAAACAGATCGAACACGAGAACAGCAATGCCCAGAGATAGGGGGATGGATGTTAGGGTGATCAACGTCACTCTGAAGTTCATTAGAAAGAGAAACAGGATCAGGCAGACCATCACGCCACCGAGCCAGAGGGCTTCGACCAGATTGTGAAATGATAGGTTGATGAACTCGGATTGTTTGTAAATCGGAGTCAGCACAATGCCTGAAGGGAGATTTTTTTTGATGTCTTCAATAGCGGCATCGACCTCCTTGGTCAGGGCCAGTGTGTCAAACCCGGGGGACTTGGTGATACTGATGACAACACCACGATCTCCATTGGCCGAAGCATCACCACGCATGGGCTCGGTGTCCCATGCCACATTGGCAACGTCTTTGATCCGGATTGAGCGATCATTCACTTGTTTGACCACGGTGTTTCCTATGGCATCCAGGTCGGTGGTCATGGCGAGATTTCGAACCATGATTTCCTGAGCGCTTTCGGTTAGAAATCCTCCGGTGGTATTGCTCACCACGTGCTTGGAGGCCTCACGCAGTTCATCGAATGTGACATCGTGGGCGAGCATCCTATTGGGATCAGGCTGGATCTGGAGCTGTTTGATTCCTCCACCCATCGAGAGGACTTCGGCGATGCCGCGTATGCCTTGGAGTCGTCGTGCGATGGTCCAGTCGGCCAGTGTCCGAAGGTCACGCTGCTCCATCGAACCGGATGGATCGGTAACGCCTAACAGCATGATGTTCCCCATTAGTGAAGCGACGGGAGTCATGTATGGGACGACGTCTTTAGGCAGATCGTCAGTTGTGCCGATGAGGCGTTCTTGGACAAATTGTCGAGCTTGATAGATATCGGTTCCCCAATCGAACTCCACGAAAATGAGGGAGAGTCCTACGTCGCTGGTAGCGCGCAGCCGGGTGACCCCTGTGACCCCCATCAGACTGTTTTCCAAAGGAACGGTGACCAAAGTTTCCACCTCTTCCGGAGCTAGTCCGGGTGACTCGGTGAGAATAGTTACCGTAGGTTTTGTTAGGTCGGGTAACACTTCCACAGGAAGCTGCGTGGACCGGTAGTAGCCCATTGCTAGAAGTGCAATGGCGACGATTAAAATCAAGCCTCGTTGGGCTAACGAGAATCTGATTAATTTATTTAACATAGCTTTGCTGCGTTATTGATTAGAAAATCAGATTCAGGCTGATGCAGTTTCCCCGCGTGCTTGTTTCAGAGCACGGCCATTACGAATGCCGCTGATAATCAGCAGCACCAATAACAGACCCGTGGAGCATGCGAGAAAGATGACTGTGGGACTGGTTTTTTCGGTTTCGGCAGGAGCTGATTCTTTTGCTTTGGCTTGTTTTTGAGCAGGTGTTAGTTCGCTACCGTCCTCGTTGTGCTCATGACCGTGAGCAGCATCGAGCGCTTCCTTGAGAGAAATACCACTCCCGCTGGAAAAGCTGAGTGCGTAAGATCCGGTTGTGACGACTTCATCACCAGGGAAAAGTCCTCTCACGATTTCCACGTAGCGATCATTGCTTTCACCTGTCTCGACAGGCAGACGCGTGAAGGCGTTCTCGATGTCCACATGTTTGACGTAAACCACACGATTGGCCGCATCGCCCTGAAGCGCTTCACGAGGCACGGCCATGACCTTCGTCCGAGATGATGTCACGATGGAGAACTCAGCACGCATGCCGGGGCGGAGACGTGAGTTCTTGTTAGGGACTCGGAAAATAGCGCCAATGGTTCCACCAGCGCGATCGGCTTTGGTGTCCAGTCTGAGCAATTCACCATCGATGATTTCTCCGCCCAAAGCAGGGATGCGGATGTGGGCTTTGCTGCCTGCTTTGATTTTACTGATAGAGTCTTCCGGAACTTGAGCGGTTGCCCAGACCTCGCTGAGATCCATGATATCCAGTAGTTCATTTTCAGGTTCTACGGGTTCTCCCAGACGGATGTGGCTGGCCACAACCAAGCCATCGCGCGGAGCGCGTAGCTCAATGACGGGAGGGGGGCTGCCGGGTTGACGACTTTCCACCTTCACCAGAACGTCGCCTTTTTTCACACGGTCACCCTCGAAGGCGTTGACTTCGATAATGCGGCCTGCAATGCGGCTACTGAGAACGGAATGGTTTTTTGGATCCTCGCGGATGTGACCGATGGCGAAAACTGTGCGTTCGAAGTCCTTGATTTCGGCCAAGGCGTATTGGATGCCAAGGTTCTTGATGCCTTCCGGTTCGAGGGCAATGAAGCCATCGCTGTTGTCAGGTGCTTTTTCTGCGGCATGGAGAGGTGAGAGGACTGCGGTTAGGATGCAGGCAAATACCACAGCGCTTTGTGATGCCTTGATGGAAAATAAATGAGTCATGATGAAAGTTGGGTTGGTTCTAACTAAATTAGAGAGCGTGATCTTGAGTGTCTGAAGACGACCACAGATTGAATTCGAATAACATTATCGAGCCAGTGATGACTGATACCGGATACGAGCAAGGTGGAACTCGCGCACAGCATCGAGACGAGACGACGCCAGCTTCAGAAGCTGTTCGCGAGTGCGGAGATATGCTTGCAGATTACCTTGGCCATTGCGGAATGCTTGATCGGCCAGATCAGCTTGCTGCTGAGCCAGTGGCAGCAGGGTGTCGGTTATCTCGCTTGTCAGCTTCGCCCATTCCACCATCTCCCCGTGAGCTCCTGCGGCTTGGTGTCTGATGTTGTGGGCTAACGCCTCAGCTTCTTTTTCCCGACGTTTCTTTCGCGCATCAGCTTCCTCGATGGCGCCCTCGTTTTTATTATAAAGCGGAAGCGGGATTTTGACGCCGATGCCAACGGTGGCTTCGGTATCATAGCCATCCGGAGCGTCTTCACTGCGCTCGACACTGCCTGTGATGGAAACCTCGATATCATCACGACTATTGGCTCTTTCCAAAGCCGCCGCTTGTTCGGCCTCCTTGATAGCATATCTGGCAGCTTGTAAATCGGGACGTCGATCTGGGTTGGTTGAGCGTGCAGGAGTGCTGACTTCCGGGAGTGTGCCACTGACGACCAACGCTTCAGTAACCGTCATTCCTAACAAAGGCTTCAGTGTTCCAGTGAGGGCGGCGGACTCAGCATCGAGTCTGCGCATCTCGTTACTGAATTGTGCCGCTTCGAGTTTAGCTTGGCCGGCATCGAGAATGGAACCTTCTCCTTTTTTTGCGGCAGCATCGATATACTCAGCGAGTTGCTTGGCGATTTTACTCTGTTTGACCAACAGTTCCTTGCGTTTGCGCAAGGCGAGGATTTTGATCATCACCTGTTGCGACTCACCGACGAGTTGACGTTCGACTTCACGCACTTCTGCTTCTGCTTTTTTTACAGCTGCAAGTGACACGGCTTTTTCCAAGATCAGCCGATTGGTGACAGGAAACTTACGAGCCACACCGATGCTCAGTGCCCGTTCGCGAAAGTCCCGGTTATGAGCGGCTCCAATTTCGAGTTCCGGATTGCTGGGGCGACCCGATTGCCTGAGTCTGCCATAAGCTTCTGCTATGCGAAATCGCGCGGCTGCGAGGTCGGGGTTCTGTTTTTTTACTCGGTCAGGAATTGAGTTGAGTGAGACCACAAGAGCTTCGGCACCGTGGCTGAGCGAAGGTGCCAGGCACATGATGGCAGCGATTATGGTCATTCGTAGCCGGCTCGGAAAACGGGCTGGCGCTGACAATAGAAATATTTTCATGATGATTGATTGCTTGAAATCCGGTCAAGATACGGGGCCGGAAACCGATGAATAGAAAGAGACGCAACGATGACAATGAGCCATACGAACGCGCGTTCAACGGGGAGCCATCACACTGTGTGATGAGCTATAATCAAGCAATCGACGGACCTCTAACGGGCGTCGTTTTCATAACCATACAGCGGTATAACGAGCTTAGCTCAGCTGGTGGGTCGGGGAGATCTACGAAGTGCAGATCGGTGGCTAACAGGCTGGAAATTCTACCTATTAGAGAATCCAGATCGGTGCCAAAATCAAAAGCCGGATTGAAATCAGACAATGCAGGGCAGGGGATTTTCACCCCGTTTTCAACGACCATACTGTCATTGCTGAGAATAAAGCAAAGCTGGCAGGGAGCAGGGTTTTCCTCGTTGTTGTGTTCACCGTCCTGCTGGTCTGAGTCGTGGTCAGCTGTGCACGAGTCCTCAGCATGATCATTGCAATGGCTCAATGCAGTGCAGATGGTCTGACAGCAAGAAGCCTTGGTAGTATGCAAGATGCCATACTGATCCGATACGCATCGGCCATAGGCGATGAGTAGGAGAGTAATGACAAGGATCGATCCAAGTTTCTGCATCTGCGTTTTAAAATCCCCCAAAGTTTTTGGAAGTCAACGCAATTCTATGGGGAAGCGAGGCTAGGGCGGCTAAGCTAATGAGAATCACACCGTGAAATCGGATACTTTATCTCAGAATTTTTCGTTGAACAATGACCATCGACTTCGTAATATGTTTCACGTTTAGTAGATCTCCCTGTTTAACGATATGAAATCCCAAATTACTTTTTTCCTCGCCATCGCATCGACCTGCACCATCTCCCAAGCAGCCCTCGTTGGCTACTGGAACATGAATGAAACTGGAGGGAATCTGGCCGACTCCTCGGGCAACAATCTCACCGGAATCAAACAGACTGCCGGGCCAGGTTCGGTTTACGGTCAAGCCACTGTCACTCCGGGAACTTATGGAGCTCTCACAGTTTCCTCATCTGTCACCTCTCATTTTGACAAATCCATTGATTTCGCGGTGAACACCACCAATAACCGGAGTAACTATAACCTAGGAACTCCTGCTCTCATCGGCGATCTCGTATCTGCAGCGGGTGGTGGCACAGGTACGTTCACACTCATGGCATGGATCAATCCAGATTCGACTACGGGTACCCAACGCATCTTCGGAACCGGAGTCGGAGGCGTCAGTGGTTGGGCGTTTGGCACAAACGGCAGCACCTTGCGATTTACCACCAATGGACGGCAAGACAACAACTCCCCCACCGCAGCAGGTCTGACTGTTGGAACATGGGCCCACATCGCAATGACCTATAACAACAACATCGTTGAGTTCTTCCTAAATGGTAATTCACTCGGGATTGACGCAGACGCAGGTGGGTTCAATGAAGAAACTGCCAATAATTACCGATTCGGCTCCACGAGCAACGGTCAGGAGCAATTTATCGGCGAAATGGACGAACTAAAGATCTACGACGAGGTGCTTAGTATTTCCCAGATTCGAGCTGCTGCGGTTCCCGAGCCATCCTCCACAGCGCTGCTCGGCCTCGGTGGATTGGCACTGATCTTACGTCGTAAAAAGTAATCTCGCACAACACTCTTTCCCAACCCGCAGTTGCCGTCAGCAGCTGCGGGTTTTTTAGGCGCTGTTGCATCCAGTCTCACCGTGCTTGGGAACGGCGCAGTGTATGTTTGACAGGTCGTCAATGTCGGCGCGGAAGACGGATACTACATGCGAGGTCTGCCTCACTAAGCTGAGCACCTAGACAATGATACCAACTATCACAGGTCATCGGGCACATTTTGTAAGGAAGTTGCCAAGAAATAGGGATCCAATAACCAGCTGGATTGACCTGATTTACTCACTATTAATTAAGGTCGGCTATCAGGAATGAGAAAAGTCTGCGAGGGGGCTTGCCAAGGAGGCACATTTGGACATGATTCGTAGCGTAGTGATACATCCTAGGCATTCACACATGCCGCGTATCAGCGAACCCAATCAATGACCATGTCCGACGAACTCAGAGAAGTTACCGAAGCCGAATTACCCGCAAACATCAAAGCTCTCTGGCTCAAGGCTCAGAGTGCCTTTGAGCTGAAAAACTACACCTATTCGATCAGCCTTTGTCATGCTGTGCTGAAGGAGGCCCCAGGCTTTCTAGACGCACGGCGCTTGGCACGGAACGCAGCGGCTTCCGAGAATGCAGGCAAGAAAAAGAAAAAAGGTCTGTTCGGAGGCAGTGGCCTTTCACTGATGAAGATTCCTTCGTTAGGCAAAAAAGATCCTGTTGCTGCCATGATGGCACTTGAAGTGGAGCTTGCGAAGGCTCCATTCGATGGGCAGGCCAATGATATGCTTTTCGACTGCGCTCTGCGCATGAACCTACTTGATACAGCAGCTTTCTCACTGGAAACCGTACGCAGTGGATCTCCCGAAAACACCAAACTTCTGCATAAACTCGCTGAGCACTACCTCGCTCGCGATATGCCGGACAAAGCTGCGGACGTTTATAACGATATCGTCAAGCAAGACAGCGCAGACATTGATGCTGTGAAAGGCGCCAAAGACGCCACTGCTCGTGCCTCGATGAAGAAGCAGAAGTGGGAAGAGGCCCAGAGTTTCCGCGATGTCATGAAGAGTTCGGATGATGCCGCAGAGCAGGAGGCTGCGAACCGTGCGGCAATGACCCGTGATCAGATGCTCGAGAAGCTTGCCAAGCTTTCGGAGGCATACGCCTCGGACAATGAGAACCTCAAGCTGGTTAAGGATATCGGCAGTCTCTACGAACAACTTGAAGATTGGCCAAATGCTTACTCATTTTTCCAGTATGCCTATGAACTGTCCAACAAAGACGTGGCCCTCCAGAATAAGGCTACCTACATGAAGGACAAAGCCGCTGACTTCCAGATCGAAGAACTCCGCAAAGGCCTGGAAGCTGACCCTGACAATGCAGAGCTCAAGGCTCAGTATGAGCTGGTCATCTCTGACCGCACATCCGAGCAGGTGAAGGAAGCTCAGGAGCGTGTCGACAGAAACCCGACCGATCCTCAGCTCCGCTACGAACTTGGCTTGGCTCTCTATAAATCCGGCGATCACAGTTCCGCCATTCCTCACCTTCAGCAGGCGACGCGTAACCCGCACATTCGCACACGTGTATTGCTTCTGTTAGGTCGTACATTCAAAGCGAAGGGTATGTATGACCTTGCTATCAAACAGCTCTCCGATGCCTTGGCCGATCTGCATGGCATGGACGGAACCAAGAAAGAGGTGCTGTATGAAAAAGGCCTGATCCACGAGGAAATGGACGACAAGGTCTCGGCACTAGACAGCTTCAAACAAATCTACGAAGTCGATTACGGATATCGCGACGTCGCCCAGCGTGTGGAGCAATCCTACGGCGGCTAGATTCCCTTAAATCAATCACCCAAGCCTCGTTGCCAAGCTGGCAACGGGGCTTTTTAATGCCTGTGCCAAATTACCGGACTATTCTTTCATACTCCTGACAAACTCGCGCCACATCAGCCGGGTGATGTAGTATTTGATGAGTTCTTCAGGCTGCACGCCTGATGGGTATTCGGGGAGGGGTGAAAAGCTGGTTTCCGCAGCAAGATGCGTGCGGAGCAGGGCATAGACTCCGGCTTCTATTTGGTTGGCGAGCACCTCCGGCTGTTTGGGGTCGGCCATGAAGGAAATTGGCGGAGTTTCTGCAGTGGTTCCCTCGGCTGTGGAACTAGGACGTGAAAACCAGATAGCTATAGGGATACGAGGTGTTTTGATACCGCGACTTTTCCCGATGGATGCTTTAGTTTCGACTTTAATGACATTCCCTGACGCTTGGGAAATCAATGTCGCCACAGTCTGTAGAGCGTCTTCCAGCATTTTCTTATCCTGCAGCGTGGCACCCGCATGGAGTGTTAGAGTTATATCAGCCGTAGGATCCGGATTCCATGGTGGCATGGCATCGCGTAGTCGCTGGATCGCGGTGATGGCTTGCTTGCGCTGGTCTTCGTTAGGATTTGTAGTATCGATGACCCGCTCCCAGGCTAACAAAGCACGCTGGAACTCCGCTCTTGTTTCCAGAAAAGTGGCCAGCTTGATCATGGCCTCAGCGCCTTGATCACCATGTGTTCCATACTCGGATAATGCCGGCGACAAATTCAGGTCACCAGTGGGCAGTATTTCGTCTTTTTTATCCTGAGGACCTTCCGGTGATTTAGGAACGATGGGGGTGGGGTCAGCCAGCAGTGCAGCATTGATGGGCTTTGGCGGAGCTATGTTCGGTCGGCTATTTTCCCATTCTTCAGATATTTCGACAAGACGCTCCGGAGTAGGCGGTTTCATAAACTCCTTGTCCCTTGCCCCGACAAGCCAAACAATGGCCGTGACTAGGATGACGGCTGGAATGGTGAAGTAAATAGGAACACGCATGTTGGTAGTGGATGGCACAGAGGCTGGCAGAGATTAGAGCAGGTTGCTTTGAGTTCTACTGCGCAATTGCTGCTTCGCTTGCACAAAAAAAGCCTCCCATGACAGGAGGCTTTTGAAAATAAAAATTGAAGCTCAATGAGAGCTTTGTCGATTTACTCAGACTCAGCGGACTTCACAAGAAGCGCACGCTTACCAACGCGGTCGCGGAGGTAGTTCAGCTTGGCACGACGTACTTTGCCACGGCGGGTAACCTCGATCTTGGCAACACGTGGTGTGTGCAGAGGGAAGACACGCTCGACACCCTCACCGGATGAAATCTTACGCACGGTGTAGGAAGCGTTGATGCCGCTGCCTTTTCTGCCGATGCAGAGGCCAGCGAAGATCTGGAGACGCTCTTTACCTGCCTCGACCACACGGCAGTGGACTTTCAGGCTGTCACCGACGTTAAAGTCTGCGACGTCTTTGATCTGCTCCTTTTCGATTTTATCGATGATGTTCATAACTGGCGTTGAGTTGAAAATTGAATTGAAATGGGTGTCAGCCACCTAGTCCGGTGCTGCGCGGGCGGGAGAACTATCTCATGAATCACGGGAATGCAACTGTTTTTTCGTCAGTTTTCGATCCATTTGAAAATAATTCGTGGAAATATCGAGATGCACCTGAGAGTATTGTGTCCATGAAACTTTTCAATCCTGTATTTGCATCCGCCTTATTGATCCCTTGTGTAGCCTCTCTGTTGCACGCGGCGCCAAAAGTGGATGCAGCTAAACTGGCTGACGAGGCCAAACGTCAATGTAGATCCATCCATTTGGGCTACCAAATGAAGGAGTCTACCGCTCTGTATAACGAAATAGTGGTCGCGAACTCCGCTCCGGGCACGTATTTCTGCGCTTTGGGCTTCAATCGAGGCTATTTTGGCATGCAAGAGCTGGCCAATGGCAAAAAACTGATCATTTTCTCCGTGTGGGACAAGAGCCAGACCAACGATAAACACGCCGTCGAGGAGTCCAAGAGAGCCCGTGTCCTCGAAACAGGCGAAGGAGTCAGGACCGGTCGTTTTGGAGGTGAGGGCACCGGAGCACAAAGCTTCTATGACTACGATTGGAAAAACGGCGAAACCGTGCGCTTCCTCGTGCAGGCCAAGCAGTCCGTCGTCGATGGAACGACATTCACCGATTTCAAGGGGTGGTTTTACGACAACCAGCGCAAGCAATGGCAGCATATGACAACTCTGCGCACGCCGACGACCGGTATTAAACTCCGTGGCGGCTATTCTTTCGTCGAGGACTTCCGCCGCAATTACAAATCAGCCAAGATCATGCGTCGTGCCCGTTTCCAGAACACATGGGCGAAAATGAATGACGGCACCTGGACTCCTCTCACCACAGCGCGCTTCACGGGCGATCGAAACCCGGCCACCAATGTCGATGCCGGTAAAGAGGGTGACGGGTTCTTCCTACAGACAGGCGGCGATACTGAAATGAAGACCAACAAGCTCTGGAGCACCATGCAGGGAGATAAGCGCACTGGTAAAATGCCGGAAGGCGTCAAAGATCTGCTCAAGTAAGTATCCGACTACTTCGCAAATTTTTCCATGACATCGCCGGAGTCGACCCAAGTGGCGAAGTAGGGCAGGGGAGACTTGTCTTTCCAAGTGAATACGAAAAACGCTTGGTCGCAGATGAACTGGCGCGGTAGGTAGATGATTTTCTTCGGCTTCGGTGGTTCGCCACCGAATGGATCCATCTGACTTTGTGTCTGCACACGCACCTTGGCGCCTTTTTCAAACAGTTCGAAGTTGGTGATCTGACATGCCTTGGCGATGAACCATGGCTCGGGTTCCCCTGAATAATATCGAAGTCCTTGCAGTTGATCGGTGAAGTCAGTGTTAGAGTTGATGTTCAGATGGGGGATTTTCAGTGTGTCTTTTTGATGCAATTGACCGTCACTGAGGCTGCCAGTCGGTCCTGAGAGTGGTGCTTTGATAGCCTCGGTGACGTGTTCGATTGCCATGTCGAATGATAGAGCTCGGTCTGGCCGGTAAATGATCAGTCGCTCTCCGTCTTTGTCGGTGGCAATGCTCAGGATGAATGATTTGCCCCGCTCCTCGTAGCTCAGAACTTTGACGTTGTTACCGAAGCGGCTACTGTGATTTCCGGCAGTGCCGAAAAATGCCACCTTGTGAACTTTTCCGGTGTTGTCCTTAAAATCGAGAGGACTTTTCCGCGACCGGTAGAAGTTCTGTTTGAAATTCAGGTCACGAATCATCACACCGAAGGCGGCATCACCTCTGGCGCTGTTGGGTAATTCGCTCTCCGCCATCGCGAACTTAAACTGCTTCATCACACGATTTCTAACATCATTGGCAAATTCTGCAGTAGCTGGGCCTGCGAAGACAGCGTAACCGCCCTCCGGCATGACCTCGGCTTCTTTCCAGCTGAATGAATCAAGGTGGGTCATCAAGTCATTCGCTGGTGCCACTTTCACCAATTTCCCCTGACGCCGACTGTTGAGCACGTCCCATGACGCCTGAAACAATGGCGACCAGACCAGCGTCTTGCCCGCCTCAGGTAATTGATCAGTTCTTAATACAGCCTCGGTATCAGCTCTGGATGAAATGCAGAGTGCGGCAGCTAGCAGAGTGGTTGTGAAAACGATGCGCATAGACGTGTCTCACATCCTATGCGCAGCGTTGGGTTCGGCAAGATTGGAATGTCACCGGATCATTTTCCTGCTGTTTCTTTTGGCAGGAGTTGTTTGACCCGCTGTTGATAGGCATGGCCAAAACGATCGTGCAGGTATTGCCCCCATTTGCTTTTCTTGGGGTCTTTGATCAGAAACTCCTTCACCATTTTCTGTTCCATGGATGGACGGATGATTTCACTTCTACCGACGATCGTGCGCACGATTTTTTCAGGAGCCGGTTTCACGGATAAAGGAAGGATGTTTTCTGTGTCGCTGCCAGGCATCACCCAGAACACGCGGAGTCCGGGGCGGCTGAAGTAGCTGTCCCACCATGTCTGGATCATTCCGTGTGACTCCTCTGCTGTTAGTCCAGTTCCAGTCAGACCTTTGAACATTTCCTGATAGACAGGGCGATGCCAGTCTGTGTGCTCGCGCAGATCACTTGTTGTGACTTTCATAACGCCAGACGCCGCGAGTCCGTTAGGGATGGAGTGAAAACGTGTAACGCCCTCATTGGTGACCTCATGCACAAACATGAAAGGCACCTTGTCGCTGCTGAGATTGGAAATGGTCAGTGTCTCATTCGTGTCCACGGTGAATTTGATCGGTAGCGGAAAGTTGCCTACACCTCGGTAAAACAGATAGTCCTCATATTGCTCACCGACCTTTAATACATTTGCCTTGGGATTACGTGGTCGCAGCCAGTTGAGGGTTTCACCTGGTTTGAAAACAAGGCCTCGATCGGCTTTGAGGTCTAACACATCAACCTTCCACTCGATCGATCCCGATCTGCTCTCGGAGAAATCAATCCCACCTGCGAGTTTAAACACATCAGATTTCAGGGCGGCGAATGGGGGAATCAGCGAGCTGTCGAAACCGAGGGGCTTTGCGATCTTGGGCACTGTTTCTCCGGCGCTTCGCTCGGGATACCACTGACTGATCGAGCCGCCGTTGAAGCCGACTTTTACCTCTGCCGTGAAAGGCTCATCTGAGTAGAAATAGATCACCGGTGTTTCCATCTTGATAGTGACGTTCTTGAGCGGTCGGATCAGGCCCTTGACCATGCCAGGGCCGCGGTTCTGCATTCCGTCGAGAGCTCGCACGAAAAATGGCAGTCTTTCCTCTTCGTGATGCAGGCCGTTTAGTAGCACCCCGTCAGATCCAGAAACGCTAGTGAATGTTCCCCACTCATGGAGTTCGTAGGCAGAGGCTGAGAGGCAGCTGACACCGAGTGCCGTGACAATGGTTGGAATGGTATTTTTCATGATGGTATGGAGTTTGATTCAGGAAATGAACCTTAGCATAATAAGGCCGGTTTGTGGGGCGGGGAGGACCGAATTTACATGCAATTTACAATGGCTCCCTTGCTCCTCATTTCTTGATCGCTTCTTTGGCCTTAACCCCCTTGCCCTTGCTGCGGCGCAATTGATCGTAGGCTTTGGCATTGTCTTCATTCAGCTGAAGCTGTTTCTTTTGCAGGTTGCCTTTGAAGTCAGGCTTGGCTTTTTCCTGCTGCGCTGCCTGTGGTTCAGCAGGGGATGAGGTGAATTCACTCTGGCTGCGGTAGAAGGCATAGCGTCCCTTGTCGTCGCGGGCGATGACCGTGGGTCGACTGGTGATGTTCTCGGCTTTCCAGACACCGCGCAGATCAGTCTCGCCGGACTTGAACTTGCTGTCTCTAACACCGATGGCTTTGACATGCACATTGTCGAGGTATTTGCCCGTGCCTTGATCGCTGATGTTGACTCGCAGAGATCTGGCAGAGAGATCCTCCTGCACCTCCATTTTCAAGGGGGTGATTAATACCAGCCCAGAGGTGTAGAGATAGTCGCCGCGACAAATTACGAGGTAGGCGCCATCGTTCTTCACCGGCAGGGTGACTGATTTTTCACGGTCTTGGAAATCCTGACCATTGCCGAGTTCGACAGTGAGTTCGTGTTTGGGGGCGATGCCTGCGAGGTTGACATTGGCCACATTACTGAGGCTCTTTTCACGGAGGTAGAGTTTCATCAGATCGACGCGGTAGATCTGCAGGTGTGCTTCCTTGATGTTACGGAAATGCAATTTTAACTCAGCTTTTTCGCCAGACTTGAGGACCTTGGCTTCATCGAGCCTGACCATCTTCTGCTCGAAGTAGGCGATCGATTCTCTAGCATCCGGATAGATTTCCTTCACCCGATCATACCAAGGTGTGGCTTTCAGAGGTTGACCTTTCGCGTGGTAAATTTGGGCGGTGATGTAGGCGGCTAGGTTTTTATCCTCAGACGAACCTTGGGCAACTTCCGAGGCTGCCTTGAGAGCGGCGTCGTAATCGCGTAGCCAGAAACTGCCGAGTGCCTCCATGTAGCGAAAGCTGCCGGCGTGCTTGCTCTCAGGGTAGCGTGTGACACAGGCGTTCGCGTGCTTCACCACTTGCTGGAATTTTTTAAGTGAGAAAAGCACGTTGGCCAAGGTGAAGGCGGCATCGTCTGCCAAGGGACTCTCCGGTGTGGCAAGGAGGAAGGATTCTAACAGTGTGGCCGATTCGCCGATGAGTTGGATCTCTGTGGGGCTGTCTTTCTTACCTTGGCGAGGTTGCATTTTTTTGGCCTCGGGGGACTTCTGGTAGACCTGTTGGGCAAGAGCGAACCAAGCGTTGGCGATAGCGCCTTCGTCAGGGTAGAGCAGCCAGAGTGATTTCTGATAGTCGACAGCATCGAGAAAGCGTCCCTGATCTTCAAGCGCCACACCGATGTAGGTGTCCTTGGCATAACCAGCTTCAATCGTGGCTGTGTAGACCTCAAGGCCACGTTCGTATTCCTTGAGAGTTTGATAGGCTTTACCCACTTTGAGGATCTTGTCGAAAGGAATCACCAAGTCAGGAGAACGTTCGTTGAGGATCTCGAACGACTCCACTAACAGCTTTGCGTCAGGCTGATCGCTGGCGGTTTCCACCCATAGTAGAATACGCGAGTTGTTGACGTTTTCCCAGTCAGGTCGTTCCTTCCGGATCGCCATGATTTCGACTCGGGCCTTTTCGAGCTCGCCTTGTTTGAAATACAAGCCAGCTAACTCGCTGCGTTCGGAAATGTTTTTGACGTAAGCATCTGGATTTTTCTCCTCGGCTCCGATCACGGTGAGCGAGCCAGGCTCTCCATGAACGGAGTCGGCGGGTGTCCGAAGTGGTAACAGCAGGGTAGGGGGCTGTCGCCAAGTTCCAGGATGGCGGGCGATGATGTTGTAAGAAAAGCTACGATGCTTGAACCAGCCATCGAAGGTGATCACCAGGTGATTGTTTTCGATTCTAGCACCGCTGTGGTTTCCTTTCAGAGTGCCGGTCTCGTAAACAAAGCCAGCTGGAATACGCTCGATTAACACCACTTCACGCTCGTTGCTGCGCTGGTGATTGACTGTGAACTGCACGCGCACACGTTCACCTTTGTTCACGGTTTTGGCAGGAGATGTGCCCCAGGAACTCAGGCGCTTGCCTTGGAAGCTGAGTCCCTCGCGGTAGTAGCGGTGGTTGGTGATGCTGAATTTCTCATCGATGATGTGTTTTTCAGGTAAGGGCGCAAAGCCGTTGATCGTGGCGGCGGCGAGAAGACGACCTTTTCCTTCTGTGCTGAAAGTGAGTGTGTTCTTTCCGTCTACTAACAGCTTGGGGTCGATACTGATGTCAGCCATCAGTTTAGGTTGGTCGGTGGTGAATTCCCCGATAGCTTTACCATTCAGGCTGACCGCGATACGCGCATCAGCAGCATCTGCCTTTTCCTCATGGCGGGCCAGCCCGACCAATGCGGCTCCACGATCCAAATCCGAGGTGAATCCACCCGCACCAGCATTGATGAATACCTCATCGAGCAGAACCCCAGTCATTTTATCTTCCGGCATCACTGTAGCTGCTGCAGTCAGGGCGCGCCCGGCAATGTAGGTCCGAGTGCAGAGGATGCGGTTGCTTTTATTTTCCCATTTCTCTGGTTCTACCATCGCAGCTAACAGAGTTTTGGCGTGGTCGGGGCGTTTCAAATTCACGAAGGCTGCGGCCAAGAGGGCTTTGCCTGCATCTCCCAGCTTACCACGTTCGCGGAACAGCCGATTGCAGGTTGAGAAGTCAGCCGCATCCGCGCAGGAAAGCGTGTACTGAACCAGCGATCTGGCGTCGACGTCATTCGAAGCGATCCCTGATTGCTGCTTCTCCAGCCATGTGTGGGCGATGTGCAAGGTAGGCTTATCCACAGTCAGGTTGAGCTTTTCAGCAAGCGTTAGAGCTTCGAATGCCATGGCACTGATACTGAGGTCTCCGGCGCTGCGACCACGAACCGACGGCCAGCTGCCGTCTTTGTTGCGCGTCACGGTCAATTCAGCCGCCAGTTGATTGGCTCTGCTAATCAAGTCGGTCATATCTTCATCACCAAGGCCGATGCGACGGTTGTGATCGATGACAGCGGCTACGGCTAACAGCTTTCCAGCGGCGTGTGCCTGACGGAAGGGGATGCGCGTTCCGCACCATGGCGCTTGAGGAGCGAGTGCCAGATTGCGCAGGGCGGATGGCATGCTGGGCATGATCTGAAGCTTCATTTCTTTTTGTCTGACTGCAGCTGGAAATTCGACAGAGATACTATGTTTTCCTGGTGTTAGAACCACGCTGCCACGATCTGCCACTGGTAGTCCCCAAGGGCGGATGGGTAGGGTGTTAGTGAGTTTGAGATCTTTGTCACCAGTGACTTCCAAGATCAGCGAGTTTGTGGTGGGTACGGCAAAGGCTTTCGTGGTGATTGATTTCGTCGATTCCCCAACCGCAAATTCAAGACTGTGTTTGGACTCGGTAACTGCTTGCCCTCCAGCTTTGGCGGTGAGATTGAGTGAAATGGTTTCAGCTTCATCGGTGTTGTTGCGAGTGAGCAAAATCACAGGAGCTAACTGGTCTCCTTCGATGACTATCGTCGGCGTATGGACATGTAGATCGTAAGGTCGGCGGGTGTGAATGAGATCAACCTGTTGTCCGAGGATTCCGCTATCGGTGGATGCATGAGTGAGAAGTTTCCAGCTGCCGGATTCATCGGGCAGAGGGATTTCCAAATCGTTGCCTTGCTTGCTTACGAACTGCTGACTGAGCGACCAGATGAGTGTTGGCTCGTGAGTATGAAGAGTGTTGCTCACCAGTGAGCGACTTTTGAAGCGGTCGATGCGGCCATCTTGTAGGGAGCTGTCGCGTTTCTCACCGGCTATGCGCATATTGTAGGTATACCAGTTGGCATTGCTTGAGTTGTTGAGGAAACCTCGACCATTCCTATTATCTAACACCGCATCGATGCTGTTTCTGTTTGGGTTGTTGAGGATGGCGTCGATGCTGTTTCGGCTAGTTGCAAAATCGCCGGATCGTAAACCTCCTGTTGCTGTGTTGGATACGTTTCTATTCGAGCCAGCGGGTATACCTGGGATCGTCGTGAACCCTTGCTGGCTGGCGTCGTTGCCGAATGGATCCCCGCCACCACCGTTGCCGCCGGCAAAGGGATCGCCATTTCCTCCTTGTTGTTCCCAGGCACGATCGACCTCGCTCAATAGCCGGGCTCTGGTGTGATCATACGCGGCGCGGTAGTAGTCAGACTGAACCGCCGAGACTCGCTCCAGCCAGCGACGCGCAGCCTTGTTATACTTGTCCGCTTGCAGAACCTTTTGGAACTCATTGGTGGCGAGGTCATATTTACCGAGGTTGAAATAACCTTCGCCCATGTAGAGATGTTTGCGGATTTGATCGACTCGCTGAGCCATCAGGCCAATGGCAGCATTGATGTCATTTTGCGCACGTCGGGCAGGCTGGTTCGGGGCATCAATCAGACGCTCTTCTTCGGCTCGCAGCGCAAGGTTTACCGCAGATTGTGTTCCTTGGTGGCGCAGGCCACAACTGGTTCCCATTGCAAAGCTGGCCAGTCGGTGACTGCGGATGAAGTGATGATCTTCGATGACGCTGTGCTCGTCGCGGTTATCAATCAGCGCGAGCGATACCTCCGCCTCCTGCGGCTGATCGTTACCGTCTAACACTTTCACGTTCACTTTGAGCTTGCCACCGGGTTTGATTTCCTTGTTTTCATCGAGGTCGTCGATTTTTGTCACGACTTTCAAGGTGCGCTCAACGGGCAAGATCTCATCGCTGGAGTAGAACTTGCGGTTGTGCATCGTCATCAAGGCGGCTCTGAAAACCGGTGCATGGCGCTGACTGAGCTGAAGCGTGATAGGGTTCTTGCCTGGTGCAAGTTTCACCACGCGGTATTCCACCAATGAATCAGCTTCAATGCTGAGCAGGGCGTGGCTGGGAGAGTCGAGTCGCGACCAAGCATCGATCTTTGCTTCCCCTCCTTCGCGAAGTTTGTTTTTATCGACTAACAGGCGAAGTTTTTGTCGGCTTTCACTGCCGTAGATCTCAATAAACGATTCGGCTAAGACCAATCGGCCACGAGCATCCGTGCCACGAATTCTGAGGATGAACCGGCCGCCTTGCTCCAAAGTGATCGATTGTTTCGCAAGACCAGTTCCAGCATCCGTTTTCAAGTTGTGAGTTTGCACAATAGTTTCCTGGAGATTGGAAACGGGGAAGGTGGTTGTTTGAGCAGGGTTGTTCACGCTGTTCGGGAGTTCCGGAATATTATCATTGTCCAGAATGGGGTCGCTTTTCCTGACGTGCTGTTTGACCACTTCCAAGGTCAGTTCGCGAGATGTTGGCTTGCCATCGGGGAGCAGGGTTTTGGCGATGATTTCAAATGCTTCGCCTGATGCAATGGTGCCGTGCGAGAGTTCCGCCTCAATGCTGAAACCTAGAGGATCGATGTCCAATATTTGCTGAACCTTGTTTGCCGATTCTGATGGCATGGTGACTTGGAAAGCTGCGACGCTGCCAGATGCTAGCATGCTGGTGTCGAAGTCAAATGTGGCCTTGCCCTCGGCATCGGTGGTGACATCCAGTTGTGTCTTGTTAGGTAGAATGACCTCAACCCGCCGATCGCTTACCGGAGCTCC
Source organism: Oceaniferula spumae (assembly GCF_042849255.1). Taxonomy (GTDB): domain Bacteria; phylum Verrucomicrobiota; class Verrucomicrobiia; order Verrucomicrobiales; family Akkermansiaceae; genus Oceaniferula; species Oceaniferula spumae. The sequence continues at coordinate 888,375 of NZ_AP026866.1, read as the reverse complement.
CCAATGGTAGCGGGCGGTGATCTTGCCGGTGACTTTTTCGTTCGGGGTAGTCCATGTTTTTGGGAAATCGAGTGTCAGAATAACGCGGTTGCGTTGTTGAGTCTTGATAACGATCGTGGTGTTGAATTCGATCGGTTTATCCTTCTCTGTGCGCAAGAGGGTGGCGGTGATCGTGCCGTTGCTCATGCCACGTGGGATGGGGAATTGGGTGGTGAAACTACCATGATCGTTGAGGGTGATATCCGTTTCGTGGATTAGTTTGCCTCCGTTCATGTCGACGCAACGTAACTTCCACTGCCGGTGTTCTTCCGGAGGGATTTGATAGACTCCATTGTTAGGCGTGCGAAGCAGGCCTGAGAGCTGCACCGTGTCTCCAGGGCGATACCACTGCTGTGGGGTATTGAACCACGCCTTATCGAGCAGCATGGGAGGAGCGACTAAGCGGCTCAGGTCGAGATCACAGGTGGCGGCTCCCGATTGCGAGAGTGCAAGCACGCGGAGGTCATTGATTTCAGCCAGCTTTTCTGACTTCAGGTGCAGCACACCATCTTTGCCAGTGCTGCCGGTGGCTACGATCTTACCGCCGTCCGCGATCAAGAGTTTGACATCACTCGCCGGGGCTCCGCCCTGCAGCCAGTCGGTGGCAAAAGCTAACAGCTCATCTCTGCTGGAGCGCACCGCAATGTCAATGTCACTGCGGACGATCACCGTGGTGGAAATGAAGCCTCCACCTTCGACCTTGACCACACAAACACCGGGTTTGTTCCCGGCAAATGGGATACTTATTTTTTTCTCAAGTGGCAGGTATTGTTGATATCCTTCGATGGCGACATCCCACTGTTTATCGGGTTCCACCAGATCGACATCGAGCTCGCTGATGTTGCCTAGTTTGCGGGCCTTGCGGAAATAAGATTCGAGATCGAGCCAGTACTGACGGATGGTGACTTTCTCGATGTTGCGAAGGTTGAGTGTGACGACTGGTTTTTCATCGCTTCGGAAAACCTTTGGGCTGGAGGCGATCAGACGTTTCGAAGTTAGTAAGCTCTGCTGAGCCCGGGCCAACGGGCTGTTGGTTTGTTTGTAAATCGATAGAGCCTTCTCAAGTTCTCCGAGACGTTGCTCGTAAATGATACCGATGTGTTCTCTGGCACGAGTTGCCTGACCTGACTTGGGATATTTGGAAAGCAGTTCGTCCCAGACAGTGATCGATTTTTTGAATAGAGCTTTTTGTTCGGCAATCTGGGCATCAGTCGGACTTTTGATTTCATCCAGATCGAGCGCTAGCTGGTGGGGTATGCGACCTAACAAGAATAAGATTTCTGGGACCTGTTGTGAAATTGGGTGTGCTTTCAGGAATTGGGTCAGTAGGTTGGCAGACTTTTCGGCGGCTGCTGTTCTGTTTTCCTTATCACCGCTGTGAATCTCGCGGATGGAGTGGATCGCTTCTTGGTAGTCGATATCGACCAATCCCTTCTGGCTGTCGGCCCAGCGAGTTCCGTTAGGAAAGTCTTTCGCAGTTTGGTTCCACGCCACCCGAGCTTTTTCAAATTGGTTGAGTTGCAAATGGATTGCCCCGATTTGGTAACTCGCTTCTTCACGATGACGGGCCGCCTTTTCCTGCCGTTTGGCAAATTCCCCACGAGTTTCCTTTTTCAAGGCAACTGGGTTTTCTTCCACAGGAAGAGGATTGTTCAGAAACTCCTGATAAGCGGTGATGGCTTTTTCCTCCTCTCCATGACTGGCCAGCATGTCTGGAATCATGAAGGCGGTTTGCTCTGCGTGGATGTGTTTGGGGAACTTTTTCAGGTAGGCTTTGGCTGTTTCAACCCAAAGAGCTACGTCGTTACTGCGGCCACCCTGCAGACGCATGGCCATGAGTTTCAGCCAGGCCGTAGCAGCTGGGAGAGCGGGTGGAGATTCCAGTTTTCCAGCTTCCATAAGCTCTGTTAGCTCATCCAGATAGCGGACAGCGAGTGGGCGCTGATTACTGCGGTGGAGTGCTTCAGCCATGCGAAACCTCACCTCGCTGCGGTGTTCTCCAGCCGCCGTGGCGGTGGTGTTTTTTTGAAATGTGAGCCGCTGCTGGCTCTGCATTTCTCCGCGCCAAGTAGGATCGTGGAGTGAGAGGTAGCTTGCAGAATCCTGGATGACCTGAGGCCAGTTCCCGAGATGCCCGGACATGCGAACCATTTTAAAATGAGCTAGTTCTCTGAGTTTGGCAGAGCACTGCAGGTCGAGCACTTCCTTGTAGAGGTTATACGCTTTTTGGAAATCCGGCTTGGGCGCATCAAGATCTTCGGGTGCAGGGATCTTCGCAAAAATGTCGGCAAATCCCAGCAGGCTATTGGCCACCTCGTCCTTGCGATTTTCTGAAAACAGTCGATTCGATTCGTCTTCGTAAATCTTGAGGGCTGCCTGGTAATCACCCCGTGCTGCCAAGCTATGTGCCTTGAGGAAATTCGCCTTATGTCTCCACTCGCTTGCTGGAAATTGTTGAGTAAGCGCGTCGCAGGTGTTTTCTGATTCCGCATGTTGCTTGTTGAAATACAGAGCCCGCGCTTTCAGCAGCATGAGCTGGTCTTCGGAGGTGGCTGCATCCTTTTCAGCCAGCGCAGCCAAATCACCGGAGAGGATTTTCAACGCTTCCGGATATTGTTTTGCCCGGATCAACTCGGCAGCTTGGGCGGCTTGAGAAGGGTTTTCCTGCGCATGGATGAGTGCGGTTCCCGCTATTAAATGTGCGAAAAAGAGGCAGATTCCGAATTTGAATGTTCTCATGGTGGTGGGTCAGGGGCTGGTTAACAAGATCACAGCTACCATGAAGTTATTAGTAGCTGATGCCGAGAGGGAATTGTGTAAATCGTTTGTAAAAAGCAGGGCGTGTATTTTAGTCAGTCATGACAGACTTGCCAAGCTGACTGACTCTTGCTAAGGCGAATCCGCAATGCACCTAGGTAACTCACGAAAGAAAGAACAACGCTTCCACTGGCAGCACCTGCTGGCTTGGTTGGGTGGGATTCTGTGTGCCATGGTGCCGTTTTTCGGTTCCTGGGAAATAGGTGCCATGCAGATCCCCATGCGCCACGGCCCCGGCAACTTCGGGTTCAATCTGCTGATCGCCACCGGACTTTGCACCTTGGGGGGGATTATAGGTGGTTACTGGTGGCGTTTTTGTAAGTGGCTGCTGGGAAATAGGGACACAGCTCTGACCTTGGTGACTGTTTTGTTGTGTGCCGCCGGTTTACACGCAGTAGTAAGCGAAGCTCTGCACGATTATTTTATCTATCTCGTCGGCGGTATTCTGCTGCTGGGTTTGATCCTCGCCTTTGCTCTCAAGGATAAAACAAATCGTGATTGGCCGGATTTTGCTGATTTTATCGCATGGCTTCGCGAACGCAGCCGCCTGAATGCAGTCTTTTTCATCCTTCTTTTTCTCGTTATTGCAGCCAATAACGTGATTCTTATTCTCGGCCTTGATGTCAGTATGGGGGCGAAAGTCAGCGCGATGATTGGTCGGCTCCTGATGAGCGGCACCATTGCGGGGGTGCTCTACCTGCTGAGCGAACTGACCATGCGTGCTGCTCCGAAGTATTTCCGCTGGGCCCCATGGGTGGCACTGAGCTTGGCTCCGTTGATCGTAATTTCTGACCAATGGATGGGTGTGGCTTTAGGGCGTCGTTTTATCGAGTTTGTCAACGGCCTCACGGCCTCGGGTGACTTTAATCCAGCGGTGGAACTGGCTGCGAGCGGCCTTGATGTTGGTCCGGTGGGGGCTATTTTGCTCTTGGTGGGGCTTGTTGCCTCGGCCTTGGGTTTGTCTTGGGCGGCGTGGGCCCTTTCCAAACGCTGGGATATGAAAATTTCCGTCGGTGCGGCTCTCTTGATTTCGCTACTCTGCTGGGGTGGGGTGGTTGCCGAACAGGGCATCGGATCGAAGTGGAAAAGCACGGCCACCTGGCAAGCCGAGCACAAGCTCTTCGATCTCAATCTCGGAATCTTCAGCCCTCCGAAAGGGGTGGGGCATTATGCTGTTAGTTTTTACAAGCCAGAAACCGGTCTGGAAAACGAATCGGCTAGCCCCGCAGCAGTAAAGCCGGATGTCTACATCTTCATGATCGAGAGCGCTCGCGCCGATGCCATGAGCGAAAAAGTCACCCCGTATCTCTGGAAGATGCTTCAGGAGGAGTGCCAGCCACTGGGCCAAACATGGTCGACGTCCAATGCCACCCACCTTTCATGGTATGGTTTCTTCCACAGCCAGGTGCCGGTGTTTTGGCGTGGTGCGTTAGAGGATGTTGACGATCGGATGAATTATATGGGAGCACCCGCCCTGCAGTGGATGAAAAAGTCGGGTTACGAGATTCAGGTCCGTGCTGTCTGTGATCTCGGTTACAAGGACTTTGGTCTGTTGAACTTTGGTGGAGGGCACTCGTTGGCAAATATCTGGGAGGATACCGAGCGCGGCACCGACTTCGGCGACATGAATATCCCAGAGCGAGAAGTGGAGACATTCGCGCAATTGCGTGGAGCGGTGCAATCTCGATCTGAGGGATCCGGCTTCTATTTCACCGCCCTCGACTCACCACACTACAACTACTACTGGCACGAAGATTTCAAGCCACCCTTCGACGATTACGAACACGATATCCGATTTCCCTTTAACCCCACCGAAGATCAGGTGCAGCGATATGTGCACCGCTATTGGAACTCGGTCGCTTGGGTCGATCATCAGATCAAAGAGTTCTGCGAGTTTCTTAAAAAAGAAGGACGCTACGACAATGCTGTCATCATAATCACCGGTGACCATGGTGAGGAATTTCAGGAGCAGGGGAGTTGGTGCCATTGTTCCTCGTTGCAGCCGGAGCAAACCCACGTGCCACTGCTGATCAAGTGGCCGAAGTCGATGGGCCGGGGACCAGAGCATCAACAAGCCAGCCACCTCGATGTCATGCCGACCATTCTCCACCTGTTAGGAGTCTCGAGCGAGGGACAGTCGAAAATGGCAGGCCGAAACCTTCTGGAAACCAGAGACGCTCATACAGTAATCTCCACCACTGCCTATGCAGGAAAAAGCGGTGAGACGATGGTGCTTCGGAGAGATGGCTATGTCGCCACCTTTTCTTGGCCTCATTACTGGGAGGCGACGGTGCCCGACGATGTCGTGTTAGAGCGTCTCGAAGGCCCCGACGGTCCAGTCATTTTGTCAGACCCTTCTGCCTACGAAGCCGAGCTGAGAGAAAGATTTCCAGATGCCTTCACCCGCTTCTTTGATAAGTTCGAGGTGATTCAAGACTGACCGTGAACCCTGCGAATGTTTGCTTGGGTTTTATTGTTAGAAAAAGCACAGCTTGATCCCCGCGATCACCGCGAACACCACCACAGTGGCCTCGAATGCGCGCTGAGGGATTTTCACTAGCACTTTCTTGCCGCCAAATACTCCCAAGGCAATCGCGGGGGCGAGCATCAGGTTGGCTAACAAAGTGGAGGGTGTGATCAGATTCAGCCCTGCACCGAGAGGCAGTTTCAGGAAATTGATCGCTAGGAAAAACCGCGCACCCACACCGATTAGCTCCATCTTGTCCATGCGTCTGGAGAGCATGTAAATTTGCATGATCGGTCCCGCCGCATTGGCTAACACAGTGGCGATGCCACCCGTCGCGCCGAAGAAGAACCCAAATTTTCGCGTTAACGCCAGTTTGTAAAATCCGTCCGGATTGAATCGACCTAACAACTGAAGCGATACCATCAACAGAATGATCGCACCGATGATCTTTCGCATCGCGTCATTATCCACGCTGTCCAGCACCCAGACACCCAGGCCCATACCGATCAGTGCCGGCCAAGTGAGTAACCAGACGGATTTCCATGAGGCGTATTTGCGAAATGCCGGGTAAACCAGTAAATCAGCGATGATTAACATCGGGAGAGCAAAGCCCAGGGATTCCTTGGCCCCAAACACATCCGCGAGGATGAAGACTGAGATCAGCGAGATGCCGGAGAACCCCGCCTTCGAAACCCCGATGCAAAATGCAGCCACAGCTGCCAGCATCCACACCGTGGGGTTGTCCGTGATCAGAGCTGGCATGGCGGAAGGTGGGCAGATCATGCATTACTTTTCAAGGATTCGTCATTGGAATTTGGCCGCGCTGAGCTAAAACAAGCCCGCCATGGCAGACAAAAAACCGACAGTGCTCATCATTCGCGACGGCTGGGGTGTAAATCCCGGAGGTAAGAAAACCGCTAAAAAAGAGGGGAACTCCACTCTACTAGCGAAGACTCCTTTTCATGATCAGCTTTTAAAAACCTATCCCAAGGGATTCGTCAGCGCATCCGGCCTTGATGTGGGTCTGCCTAACGGACAAATGGGTAACTCGGAAGTCGGTCACCTGAATCTGGGTGCTGGACGCGTGGTCTATCAAGATCTCACCAGAATCAACAAATCCATCGAGGACGGCGACATCGCTCAGAACCGCGTGCTGAAGACCGCTTTCAATAAGGCGAAAAAAGGCAAAGTGCTGCACTTCATCGGCCTCGTTTCAGACGGCGGCGTGCACTCGCATCAGGATCAGCTCATTGCCATGGCTAGAATGGCTCGTGAGAGCGGCGTTGAAGAGATTTACGTGCACGCCATCACCGATGGACGCGACACCTCACCTACTGCCGGAGCTGGCTACCTCAGCTATGTCGAGGATGAACTCGCCAAGTATGGAGCACGCATCGTCACCGTCATTGGTCGCTACTATGCCATGGACCGCGACAAACGCTGGGACCGCACCAAGATCGCATGGGACGCGATTGTTTACGGCAAAGGCGTCAGCAAGGATATCCTCGCCAGCGAAGCCGTGGCAGAAATGTATGAGCAGGAAAAGACCGATGAGTTCCTGCTGCCCATGACCTTTTTCAAACACAACACCAAACGCGTCAACGATGGCGATGTTGTGCTCTGGTTTAACTTCCGCGCCGACCGCGCACGTCAGCTTTCCGAAGCTTTCCTCACCAAGCCGCGCTTCACCGGATTCAAAACCGGCCGCCGTCCGAATGTTCACTACGTCACTCTCACTGAGTATGATGAAACCTACAAAGTGCCCGTCGTTTTCAAACCTGAGAACCTCAAGAATGTCTTAGGCGAGGTCGTTGCCAAGGCCGGCAAAACGCAAATGCGTATCGCTGAGACCGAGAAATATCCGCACGTCACTTACTTCTTCAACGGCGGAAAAGAAAAGCCGAACAAAGGCGAAGACCGCTACATCGTACCATCGCCAAAAGTCGCCACTTACGATCTCCAACCTGAGATGAGTGCACCCGAAGTCATGGACAAGGTTGTGGAGCAGCTGAAGAACTACGATATGGTTATCCTCAACTTCGCAAACCCTGACATGGTTGGTCATACCGGTATCGTCGAGGCCGCCGTCAAAGCCTGCGAAACTATCGATGAAGGCGTCCGTCGCGTCGTCGAAGAAACTCTGCGTCTCGGAGGAAAACTCATCATCACCGCCGACCACGGTAACTGCGAAAAAATGATCAACCCGGACGGATCCCCGCACACCGCTCACACCACCAATCTGGTGCACGCGATTTATGTCGCTGACGATCACGAAAAATACACTGTCAACGACGGTATCCTAGCCGACATCGCCCCGACCTTGTTAGACATAATGAAAGTCAAACCGTCCGCAGAGATGACCGGCAAAAGCTTGCTCAAGAAAAAGTAAGGCGAGCCAAAGACAGAGCGGATCGCACGTAGCTCGGTAGGGCAGATTGGCCTCAATCTGCCGGATCGAAGCGAACAGCTTGGGCCCACCAAAAATCCGATCCAACAGCATCGATATCATCCACCCTGTCGATGTAGCAACCAGCCGAACAAGGAAGATCGAGGCCAATCTACCCTACCTGTGCGTAGGCTAGAAACAGATCCCAAATTTTTACTAACGCACCGAGCATTTCGATGCCATATTGGAGGTATGAAAAAAATCATTACCTCCGCCGTCGCCCTATCTATCATGCTGTTTGGCCTTCACGCGGCCAGTGCAGACGAAGAAGCCAAAGCTGAAGTCAGCGTCAAAATCAAAGTGCCTGATCCGGGTTGGAAAGTCCACATTGCCAGCATGCACGAAAAAGACGGGAAGCTCCTCGTCATCTGTCATGCTGCCCATGGCTCCGGTATTCATGCCGCTGCTATTACTGATGTCACCGCAAAGGCGACGATCAAAAAAAGCCTCGCTGACCTACCTCGGAAAATCTACTTGGTAGGACGCAGCTGGAGTTGGGGCGAGGGATACACCGCCATCGATGAGAAGGACGTGGAAACAGTCACTAAGGACAGCAAATTGGTATACACCGCGCCATCTGACGAAGCTCCCAAGCCCGATGACTTCGTGGGTCTTACTTTGGAAAAAGCCAAGACCCTCGCCGAGCAGCATAAAATCGACTTCCGCGTGATCATGGTCGATGGTCAACCGCGCCCAGCCACCACCGACCTTCGTCCCGACCGCTATAACTTCGCCGTCGAAAAAGGTAAAATCACCAAGGTGACGAAAGGCTAGAAAAGCAAATAGAGTCTTCCACGGCGGGCAGCGACCATAGTCATTCTGGGCAGAATCAATCTAATCCTCAGTCACAACCAAGCGCAAGAAGCCGCATTCATCGGTCGCGTCGATCGAGGCGGTTTTGATACCGTCAGCATCGGCAGCTGAAATGGTCACGCCAGTGGATTCCCATTGGACGAGATCCTTACTGGTTTGCACCAAATAAGTCACACCAGCGCTGACAGCATGGAAGTCCATCTTCAAGGACGAACCGTCAATTTTCGCCTGCGGCATAGCATCTCCGAGCTGTTTGCTAGGGTCCAGATTCAAGGCATAGGCCATCAGAAGAGTGATGCCATCTCCATTGAGATCTTGATTGAGATCGGTGGTGTAATCAAATTGATGTGTCAGTAACCACGGCGCAGCCGGATAGGTGGTATCATCAATACTCTGTGACGGATGCCCGATCCATGTGGGCTCGCTGTACCCCGTTTTACTGGCTAGGAAATAGATGGTGAAATCTTCATGGGGATTAGAAAATGTGTAAGTGCTAGCCGTTGGCGCATCACCCAGAAACGTGGCGCTGGTCAATGAGGTGCACTGCCAGAATGACCAGTCTAGGGAACTCAGCGACGCTGGGAAGACGATCTCCTGTAGCACAGTGCAATTCGAAAAAGCCTGTGATTCTATTTTGTTAACATGTGAAGGTAACTGAACACTTTGTAACGCGGAGCACCCTGAAAAAGTGCCATATTCAATGATTGTTACAGCGTTTGGTATCACGATGTTTGTTAGAGAAGTACAATACGTGAAAGCAGAATATCCAATGCTGTTCACTCCTTCTGGAAGGTGAATGTTCGCTAATGAAGAGCAACCTGAAAACGCGTTTGGGCCAATCGTTTCCAAGCTGTTAGGCAGGCTGATATTCGCTAATGAACTGCAGTAAGCAAATGCATTTGAGCCTAACGATGTAAGGCCTTCTGGTAGTGCGATCTGTGTTAACGACGAGCAGCCTGAAAATGCATAGAAATCAATCATCGTCAGATTATCAGGCAAGGTGATCTGAGTTAGTGAACTGCAGCCGGAAAAAGTATAGGATTCGATTTTAGTTAGTAGTGGTGGCAGAGCGACGCTGGTTAGACTTGTGCATCTGGTGAAAGCGTCTCGAGATATGGTTTCCAGAGTGTCGGGGAGGTCTATACTGGTGAGTGCCGCGCAGCCACTGAGCGCGAAGTCTTCAATACTGACGAGTTGCCCCGGAAGTGTTATGCTAGTCAGTTTTGCACATTCTCCAAACATACGTTTGCTGATGGAGCTAACGCCTTCGGGGATGGTGATGGTAAGTAGTGAGCTGCAGCTATGAAATGCGTCTTCTCCAATGGATGTGATTGTACTAGGCAGCGAAATACCGGCTAAACTGGTGCAATCTGAAAATGCATCTGCCTGGATTTCTGAGACATTGCTACCCATTGTTACGGAGGTTAATGCGGAGCAATAGGAAAACAGAGAATTGCTGATGACAGTCACGGCTTCTGGGATGGCGATCGTTGTTAGGCTCGTGCATCTGGAAAATGTTGAGTGTCCTAATTCGGCGACCGTAGAGGGGAGGGAGAGGTTGGTGATCGATGTACAATCTCTAAATGCATTGTCCTTGATCGAAATCAAACCCTCCTCGAACGTGAGCGAATCGAGCTTACTACAGCCATAAAAGGTATAGGAATCAATTGTTTCGAGCCCCGCTGGTATATGGATCGTCGTAATTTCTGTGCAGCCGAAAAAAGCATATTTCCCCAGAACGGTGAGATTCTCAGGCAAGGTTACGTCTGTAAGCGAACTGCAGCCAGAGAACGCGGCATAACCTATACTTTCCACAGTAGAGGCAAGGTTGATCGTGGTCAGGCTGGTGTTGTTTTGGAAGGCGTAATCACCAATGCTTGTGAGGGTGCTTGGGAGATTGATTGTAGTGATAGAAACGCAGCTTGTGCAGATGTTAGCGGGTATCGCGGTAATACCTTCTCCGAAGGTAATGGATGCCAATTTGCTACATCCTTCGAACAGTCCAGAGCCCATCGATGTGATTGTTCCCGACAAGGTGGCGCTAGTCAGACTGGTGCAGCTATTGAAAACATTGTTTCCCAGATGAGTGACGCTTGAGGGTAATGTGATGGCAGTTAGTGAGCTGCAATTCCTAAAGGCGTTAGTTTCGATGCTGGTGACTCCCGGCGATAAAGTGACCGAACTCAGACCTGTGCAGTAGTAGAAAGCACCGTTTCCTATTTCCCGTAGGGATGCAGGGAACTCAAGACTAGTTAGCATGGTGCAATTATAAAACGCACTGTTGCCAATTGTTGTCAGAGTGTCGGGGAATGTGATAGAGGCTAATGCGGAACATCCTTGAAATGCAGCACTGCCTATGGTGGTCAAACCAGAGGCCAAGGTCACCGAAGTCAAGCTGGTGCAGTTGTAAAATAGAAAGTCGGGAATACTATTCAGGCCCGAGGATGTAATGACGTTTGCCAGTTTACTGCAATATCTGAAATGTGAGCTGCCATTCAATGAAATGCCATCAGGTAGGGTGATGCTCACTAGTTCTACACAACTTTCAAAACACTCAGAACCGAGGCTAGTTGTACCAGCGGGTATCGTTATGGAGGTTAATGCACGGCAGTTATAAAATGCCTCTTCACCGATGCTGATCAAACCAGCTGACAAAGTGACCGAACTAAGCATCTGACAGGAATAAAAAGCGTCCTCACCGATCGTTTCCAAGCCTGGCTGCGTTGTGACGGTAACGAGTTCATCGCAATAGGCGAATGCCCCGTTCCCAATATTTTTAACACCTGCCTGCAGCGTGACCTGTGTTAGGGCATTACAATTGTTGAAAACATTGTTTGGTAGATCTTTGATGGAGCCTGGAATACTGATAGCGGTCAAGGCATCACAATATTGGAAACATGAATGGCCAAGGCTGGTGAGTGAACTCGGGAACGCAATGGCTGTAAGTTTGGTGCAGTACTTGAACACGCTGTTTCCTAGGCTGGTGATGCCTTCCTGGAGGGTGACCGTGTCTAGGTTACTGCATGAATAAAAAGCTTCGTAATCAACAGTTGTCACGCTGGAGGGGATATCGATCGTTGTTAAGCCGTTGCAATTATAGAATGCCCTGTTGCCGATGTTGGTGACACCTTGATTGATGGTCATACTGGTCAATGCTGTGCAGCCAGATAGAAGACCATTGCTGATGATAAGCACCCTGGAGGGTATCGAAATGCTTGTTAGTGAGGTGCAATTCGCAAGCGCATACTCACCAATATTTGTTAGGTTGGTGGGCAGGTTGATCGTTTCCAAGCTACTGCATCCGTTAAATGCTCTTTGTCCTATTGATGTGACCGTGGATGCTATATTGACTGTGGTTAAAGTCGTGTTGCTCTGAAATGCGTAATCAGGGATGCTGGTAATGCCTTCGGAGAGGGTGATCGTGCCCAGGCTTGTGGTGCCATTGAATATGCCACCACCCAAGCTGGTGACCCCACCTGGAATAGTGATACTAGTTAAGCTTGTACAGTCTCGAAACACATCATCGCCAAGTGTGGTGAGACTGTTGGGTAGCGTGATGCTGGCTAGATTATTACATTTGTAAAACGCTGACCGTTCGATGGTGTCGACACCTTCCGGAATATCGATATTCACGAGGCTGGAGCATCCGTAAAATGCGTATTGCTCGATTTTAGTAACCGTGGTCGGTATCGTGACGTTTGCCAGGCTGCTGCAGTTGTAAAATAAATATTCTGCAATGACACTGACTCCCTCAGGGATGACAATGCTACCTAATGATATACAACCGTAAAAAGCGTATCGGTTGATCTGTGTTATGCTGTTAGGTAGGGTGATGTTTTGAAGCGACGAACATCCTTTAAAAGCTTCGTTATCGATGGTGTTGAGGCTTGTCGGTAAGGTGACGTTTGTGAGGTTGCCACAGTTCTCGAAAGTGCTCTCAGAAAGAGTAGTGATGTTGGCTGATATGGTAGCTGTTGTCAGGGCGCTACAGCGTTCAAACACGGATGTGCCTAGACTTGTGACGGTAGAAGGAATGGTGATGCTTGATAAAGATTCGCAGTAAGAGAAAGCATTGGTATCGATACTAGTGACCCCGGCTGGAATGGAAACGCTAGTCAGGCTCGTGCACTTATAAAAAGAATGATTGCCGATGCTGGTGACATTACCGGGGATAGTGATGCTCGCCAGCTTGCCACATCGATGAAATAGATAGCCCTCGATTTTAGTAAGAGAGGCTGGAAGTGTGATGCTGGTGAGTTCATCACAGTCTTGGAAGGCATAAGCACCGATACTTGTGACTCCGTTTGGAATGACAATGCTTGTGAGCGACGAACAGTCGTCAAAGGCATTACCACCTATGCTCGTCAGGTTTGGAGGGAGTGTGATGCCGGTCAGAACAGTACAGTCTGCGAATGTTCCTTCTGCGAGCGAGGTAATATTGCTCGGTAAGGTTACGCTGCTGAGACTACTGCAGTTTTTGAATACCTCTCGACCAAGGTTACTGACTGACCCTGGAATGACAATGGATGAAAGCCCCGTGCATGATGAGAACGCGCCATCACCGATACCGACAAGACCATTTGGGATATTGATGCTTCCGAGGCCATAGCATTGGTAAAAGGCATAGCTCTCTATCACACCGAGACTACTAGGCAGAGTGACGGTGGAGATACCTGTGCAGTATCGAAATGCATTGGCTTTGATTCTGATGAGCCCCTCAGGTAGGGTGATGCTGGTCAGTCCTGAACAATGTTCGAACATGGATTCGGGGATCTCAGTTACACCAGCACCTATCGTTAGATTGGAGATGCCTGTGCAGGACGCAAAGACACCATCTCCCCAGATCGACACAGTTGCAGGAATGGTAACAGCTGTGAGAGCGGTGCAGTCTGAAAAGGCACGGTCATCAACGGTAGTAACAGAGCTGGGAAGAACAACGCTCCCCAGAGCTGAACACGAGTAAAAGGCATATCGACCGATTGTTGTAAGTCCGCTTGGAAAGTTGATGCTCGATAAGAGCTCGCAGGTGTAAAAGGCCCTGTCGCCAATGACATCAAGGCCGGCTGGCAGGGTAACAGATGTGAGGTTCTCGCATGCTCTGAATGCAGATGCGTTGATTTGAGTCACACTAGAAGGAACCGTGTAGTTGCCTGACTTTCCAGCAGGGTAGATAACCAGTTCCGTTTGCGCTTCGTTAAAGAGAACTCCATCGATACTTTCGTAGTTCGAATTGGCGGCATTCACTGAAATCGAGGTAAGATTGTCACAGTTTCCAAAGGCTTCAGTGCCGATACTGGTGATGCCAGCAGGGATGTTGATTGTGATAAGCGATTCATTCCCATAGAATGCCTGAGGGCCAATCTCGGTGACAGTTCCGGGAATGATGAAGGAGCCGGTCTTCCTCGGAGGGTATAGGATCAAGCTGGAAAGATCGGAGTTGTATAACACACCGGAGGCGCTTGTGTAGGCAGGGTTTCCAGCATCTACCGTGATAGAGGATAGTTGCAGGCAGTATGCGAAGGCACTCTCTCCAATGTTTACTGTGGCCGCCGGAATGGTAACTGTCGGTATTATGACGCAACCGGAGAAGGCTCTGTCGCCGATGGTTTCCAAGCTAGAAGGTAATGTGATACTGGCCAGACTGGAACAAGAAGCAAAGGCATCTTCACCAATACTTGTAACGCTGTTGGGAATCGAAATTGATGTCATGCGCGACCAAAACCTGAATGCGTTTTCACCAATTTTGGTGACCGGTTTTCCACGGACAATTGATGGAATAACGATGGGGCCACTAACATTGTAATAACCGGAAACCACCTCCATGTGATCACCCCTGTCAACGTAGGTGACATAACCCACCTGAAACTGCTGCGCCTCAGTATGAGAGATCGTGAAGACCGCGAAAATGCAGGAAATCAACAGCCAGAGAGGGCAGCAGATAGGTTTACGAGACGGGCGACGTGCTGTCATGGCATCGGATTCTAGCGCACAAGCCCCCTTGATCAAGGGGCATCTCATCGTCTCCAAACTCAAAAATCAAAATCTCACAACGGTTTTCCTTGGCAAAACCAACCTTCGTATTCTATGCCCCACTCAACATGTTTTCACAGGAACCCATTGAATGGCCGGACGAAGTTGAAGTGCTCATCGATCAGCTCGAAAGCGAAGCCCCTGAACGAGACCTCAGCCGTGAGGAACGCGCAGTGATGGACATTTATGAAACTGTCCCAATTCTTCAGAGCGAGGACTGCCTGCACGAGTTCTGGCAGAGCGGCATCGAGCACCAGCGCATCATCAACTCCTTTGAGCTCATCGGCTCCACTATCGTCGTCGATGCCATGAACGCCAGCCGCTGGTGCGGCACCCGTAGTGAGCACCGCAACGACTACACCGAAACCGAAGCCGACCACCTGGCGACCATCGAAGAAGAGCTCGAAGCCGGCATGGACGAACTCATCGACCTACTCATGGACTTCATCGAGGAGGAAATGGACTAAGGGCAGACGAGAGTTATTAGAAACCGGATGCAGGTGTCCGTTTTCGTGCGTGTTGCATTGTGCCTTTCCGCAACAATTGTGTTATGAGGGGGGAGCGCGCGTAATTTCTTAGCTGATGTCATGATCCACAGGGATCAACCTCAAAAGCAGGGTTGAACATTCCCTCAATTTGGTATTTGGCGTTTGGGTTTTGAAACTTAACATCGGCTTGTGCTCACCTCGCTCCGACTGCAAAATTTCCGGTGTTTTGATGCCTTGGCGCTGGAGGTGCCGGGGGCGGGGGCTGTTTTTGTGGGGGCGAATGCGATGGGGAAGACGTCCATCCTGGAGGCGGTTTGTGTGCTGGTGCGGTTGCAGTCGCCGCGTAGCTCGCGCATGGGGCGGATGGTGAAGGTGGAGACACCTGGATTTGGCATTGCGGGGGAATGCTGGGAGTCTGAGCGGCAGGTGCGTTTTGCGGGGAGGAAGGGGCTGACGATGAAGGTGGATGATGAGGCGGTGGTGAAGCAGTCGGATTACCTGCGTGGTGGTGGGCTGGTGGTGTGGATGGGGAATGATGATCTGGAACTAGTGCGCGGCTCGGCGAAGGTGCGGCAGCGTTATCTTGACTTTCTTGGCTGTCAGTTAGATCCGGCATATCGGGATCATTTGCACCGTTACCAACGGGTGCTGAAGGCTCGGAATTTGCTGTTGAAAGATCGGTCGCCTCGGGAGGCTGAGATTGCGGCTTACAGTGGACTGTTAGTGCAGCATGGAAACTATCTTACGGAGTCGCGGGTTAGATTGGTTGCGCTACTTGAGCCTGAGGCCTCAGTTTCGCAGGCGGCGGTGAGTTCCTGCAATGAGCGTGTGGGGATGGAATACATTGCCGGCTCTGGTGATGACCTAGCAGCGAGTCTGGAAATGACGCGTGAGCGTGAGCGCAGGCTGGGGCAGACGGTGGCGGGGCCGCATCGCGATGAGTTGCGACTGACGATCAATGGCATGGCGGCGAATGATTTTGCCAGTGAGGGACAACAGCGGACATTGGCGCTGGCGTTGAAACTTGCTCAAGGCGAGATGTTACAAAAGCGAGGAGGGCGGTTGCCGGTTTATCTGCTGGATGATATTTTTGGTGAGCTTGACCCTAACAGAAGGAATGCCCTGATGGCGGCTTTACCAAAGCAGGCGCAGAAGCTGATTACGACAACCAATGTGGACTGGATGCATGATGACTTTGCGGTGATCAATATGGAGGAAATCACAAACTCGAAATAAGAAAGAGTAAACCAATCAACGGCTTTGAATGTGTCGCGCAAAATCTTGATGACCCTGATCGTTGTGGGGCTAGTTGCCCTCTGCTTTTTTCTAGTAGCTCGCGTCACCGATCCAGAGGGATCAGAGGTAGATAAGAATAAAAAAAGTGGAATCGCCGAGGCTGAGCGGACCGGCACTCTAAACTCAAGTGCACGTCATGAGGCGCGTTCTAGCAGACGCTCCAACCAAGCTAACAAAAGGCCCGACACAGTCACCACAGAGAGTGGTCTTACTTACCAAGTGCTACGTGAGGGGAGTGGGCAAAAACCAGGGCCGAAGGATACGGTCAAAGTGGCCTACCGTGGCTGGATTCAGGGAGGTGATGTATTTGATCAATCCCCTGAAGGTAAGCCTAGTGAGTTTCCGTTGAATATGGTGATCAAAGGATGGCAGGAGGGCGTGCAGCTGATGAGAGTGGGTGCGAAATACCGATTTACCATTCCTCCGGATCTGGGTTACGGGACGAGGGGCGCTGGCTCTTCGATCCCTCCTAATGCAACCTTGGTGTTTGATGTGGAACTGATGGAGGTGAAGTAAAGTTGGGGGTATGTATTGGTGTTTCCTTGGCTAGAGGGTTCCTTTGGTTGCCGACAGCTTGCAAAGCTGTCCTACTTTGACAAAAAAATACCGAAGCGCACGAAACGCTCCGGTATGATTGTTAAAATGTTAGTCAGTATGAGTAAAACTACTCAGTGGCTGCAGCGGCAGCTTCGACAGAGAGAATCTTGGTGATGATGTGCATGTCCTTGTCGTCTTTGCCTTTTTTAGTTTTCACTTTGCAGGAGACTTTGACTTTCTTGTCGACGTGCTTCTTGGCGTCTTCCGTTGCGGCTTTGAGGATAGTATACATTTTGCCGTCTTCACCTTTGAACTTCACCTTGTCATTCTTCATCATGAAGGTGCCGGTTAGTTCGGTTTTCATCGGCTTGTCAGCTTTCTCTTTGGCCGGAGCGTCGGGCTTAGCGTCGTCTTCAGCGTAGACGTTGATAGCGGACAGACTGAAGATTGCGGCGAGGGTAATTTTAAGTATGGATTTCATAGTTGTTTGGAGTTGGATTACTTCCCAAGTTGAGGCCGTTGTGATTATTATCAAGTAAAAATCTGATATCACAGGCATGGAAGCCTTTGCATTGCGGATGTGTTTTATTGATACTATGGGCTGGCTGGGGGCTGAGTTTTCAATTAACTAAGCGAGGAAATTAATTACCGCGAAATACGCTAACTACACGAGAAGGGAGATGACTTCCGCGCGATTACGGAGCGAATAACCTTTAACGTGGTTAGTGTATTTCGCGGTCATCATCAATGTCTGAAGATAGCAAGATCGTAGAAAGTAAAACCGGGCCGCTTGAGAAAGCGGGTCATGCGATTTTGCGTCGGATGGGACCGACCTGTCCGGATGGTGCCTGCTGGGAAGATCAGCGGGTGCTGACGGATGAGGAGCAGTTACAGTTAAAAAACATTGTACGCTGGACGGTGTTTCGCGCGGGGTTGGCGGGAGCGCTCTCGGCTCTCGCTGCGGCGGTGGCGGCGGTATTTGCCGAGCAGTTGTTTCCCGACGATCAAATTAATTACTGGCTGCTGTTCGGTGGGGTGTCTGGTCTGGCAGCGGTGATCGAGGTGGGATTCTTGTATTACGATTCCCTGCGGGCGGTGCACCGAATTTCCAATGCATGTGACGTGGAGTTGTTTCCTGAGGGCGACGAGCGATCAGCCATGGCCGGAGTCATGGTGCGGGCGGCGATGGAGTTGCCGAATCCTCCCGATCGAGATCCTTATGTGAATCCGTTCCGTGAGGCGTCCAAACTGAAACTGTTAGCCGGGGTGCTGCTCTACAAAGGAAAAATCCTGGTAACCAATGCCTTGGCGAAGGTGCTGATCAGGAAAATTTTTCTACGCGGCGCTGCCCGTGCGTGGCTGGAGTTCGTCGCGATTCCGGTGACGGCGATTTGGAATGCGGTGGTCTGTTTCTGGGTGCTGCGCGAGGCAAGGGTCAGGGCTATCGGGCCGTCGGCAATTTTGGAGACTCTTCCGGAATTGTTAGGTGGTGCCAACGAGTCGTTAGCCACGAGTGCTCAACGGGCGGTAGGTAGCTGTGTTACAGCAAGCCGTGATCTGCACCCAAATCATCTGAAAATGTTGCAATGGATGCGTCAGGAGACAGGAGTAGAGGTTTCTACTCTGGCGGATGATAGACGTGAGTTTTTTAAGAATTTCGACAGTCACACGAAAGACGAACAAGGGATTCTGTTAGAGGTCTTGGCAATGGCGATTGTGGTGGATGGACGTGTGGCGAAATCAGAGAGGGATATGGTGCAACTCCTACTCTCAGATTACGAAATCAAGGGTGATCCAGTGCGGCTGAATATGATGCTGCGATCATTCCGCTGTGGTGATGGAATACCGAGATTTCTGTCTCAATAATTCTGCAGATGACGCTCTTGGGTAGCGTCCTCACGCTGGTGCAGGAAGACGAACTTGTGCGCACCGGATAGCAGGATCACGGTGAAGATACCGATGCCGAACAGCCAGCTGCTGCCAGTGCCTAACATGGCGATAGTCAGCGGGGTGACAATGAGCGGGTAAAAGGCGATGTCGCGGAGTTCGAAGATCTTTTCAATCAGGCGGGTGATCCAGCTAGGTGTTTCTGCTTCGCCGGTGATGGGCCATTCCCAACATTGGAATGATTGTGCTGTCAGGGAGAAGACTTCGGAGCCCAGTGGGATCGCATTCGCCTGGCTCCATGCATTCACTTTGTCTTTGACGGTGACACCTTCATCGCGAGGTGTGCCGGATGCGCGCAGGTAGGTGCCGGCAGGGAGCCGAGTGAATGCAGTGTCACCATTGGTGATTCCCGGTTCGTTGTTAGATATGAGGCCGATGATCCATTGGCCGTTTTTCTGATCGCGTCTGCGGTAGGCGCAGGCGGCATCCCATTCGCAGTTCCTGGCGTCCTCGACAAGCAATTGCAGAGCCGTGCGTTGAGCATTGTCTTCGCTATCGCCGTCAATGACGGTGGTGAGCAGCCAGCGCTCGGGTTGCTTGACGGTCCGAACCCAGCACTGGACAGAGCTCCGGTTTTTAATCCACAACGCGGCGATGATCAGCGGGATCAATCCCAGAAATGCGATCCATGAGACGATGTGAACGACGGTGATGAAAATGGACACGGCTGCTGATAAATGAGGAGGCAGCGATGTGCAATGCTATTCAAAGTAGGGCGAGTTTGTAACTTGCCGGCAAACTTGGTGAGTGCATCGTGCTTGGATTGATTATTCCTCGGCTTGCCGGCAAGTTGCAAACTGGCCCTACTTTTCTTCAGGTATCGCGACTCCATTTGCCCGGGCCCATGCGGTGGCGGCTTGGGGGTCTTCTTTGATCCAAGCTTTGAGGCCGATGTCGGTGGAGAAGTTGCGTGTTTTCTGATCGGAAATTTCTCGCGTCCATGACAGGGCTGCGGCTTTGTCGAACTCGAAGGAGGCTTTGGCGAGTCCGGTGATGCCTTGGTCTCGAACCGGGCCGGCTGGCTGGTCGGCGAGCCAGGTGGCGGCGTCTTTGGGGTTTTTATTGGTCCAGTGCCACATGGCGTCGCTCATGGCTTTGGCCCCTTTTTCATCGACAGGTAGAGTGGCAATCCATTTGGCGGCTTCGTCGGGCGCTTTTGCCACCCATGCTTCGGTGACGGATTTGACGAGCTTGTGTGACTTGTCCGCGTCGAGGTTCATTGCAACATACTCAGCGGCGGCGTTCGGCTCGGTGCGAGCCCAGATGGCGAGGGTGTTATTGAGTGCGCGTGGACGCTCATCATCAGAAAGTGACTCGACCCATGCCAGTGCGCCGCGTGGGTCTTTGGCTGCCCATGACTGGGCGATGTCGGCGAGCACGTGTTCACGACCGTCTCCTTCTATCTCCATGGCGAGCTTGGCGGCTCTTTGGGGATCGGTCATGGCGATGCTGCCAAGAACACCTGTTAGGGCACCGATACGTTGATCGCTGGGTACATTACGCGCCCACTCGAGGGCTGCTTCCGGATCTTGTTTTACCCATTCCTTGGAAATGGTGCCGGCGAGGAATTGTCCCATCCACTTGTTGCTGGCGAAGGGGTTTTGGTCGTCATTGAGCCAAGTGATGGCGCGTTGGGGATCTTGTGAGGCGATGGAGGAGATGACGCTGAAGGGCGCGTCACCGTAGCGTTTCATATCGATCTCTTTGAGGCTGGCGAGCGCGGCGTCAGGATCCAGGCGAGCCCACTTGGAAATCAGCATATGGGCGAAGAATTTTCCTTCCTGATCCCAGTGCGGCGTGCTGCGACGTAGTTCCGCGATGGCTTCGGGAATTTCAGAGGCAGGGAGGTTTTTCACGTAGTCTAACAGTGCCTGGGTACGCTCGGTGGGATTTCTGATGGCTAGCAGGTGCCTGATGCTGTGAGTCTGACCTGCCGCTGAGTCTGAATTATTCGAGCGTTTCGAGAATCTTGTCTCCGCGTCTCTGTTGGGAAGATGGATACTGGCGGATCGGCTGTTCGCTGCTGACTGGAGTTCCTCGTTCTGCTGTTTCAAATCCGAGCTCTGTTTGAACTGAAACAGAACAACGGCACCAAGCACGACCGTGCTGGCAATGAAAGCATTGGAAATATTTTTCATGATGTTACGAGCAAAGCTCATAACACTGATAGCACAGCTAAGGCTGGAATGAAGTGAGAATTTTGAGACTGAAATAATCAGCCCCAATACTTATGGCCAAAAATAATCCCTCTGTTGTGGCGGCCAGTTAAGCCAAGCAGCCTGGACAATTTTGCGCGTAATGCGCGGGTGCCACTTCGACCAGAGGGGGCGGCGTTTCTGTGTTGCAGAGTTCTGCTTTTCCGAGGGTGTTGCGGGCGTGGAAGGCGCAGCCTGGAGGTGGATCTGATAGATCGGGCGGAATGCCGGGGATGGTGTAAAGCGTTTCGCCTTTGGCGTGGGTGGCGGGGATGCTCTTCATCAGCGCGCGGGTGTAGGCGTGCTTGGGATTCGCGAACAGGTCTTTGGTCTCAGCGCGCTCGACGATTCTACCGGCATACATAACGTTGACGTCATCGCAGGTCTGGTGAACCACGGCGAGGTCATGGGTGATGAGAATCACGGCGGTGCCGAGTTTTTCCTGACGATCTTTAATCAAATCTAATACCTGCTTCTGAACGGTGACATCGAGGGCTGTGGTAGGTTCGTCGCAGATCAGCAGCTCGGGGCGGGTGATCAGCGCCATGGCGATCATCACACGCTGGCGCATGCCGCCGGAAAATTCGTGAGGGTAGGACTGGATGCGTTTTTCAGGATCTGGGATGCCGACTTCTGCAAGCGCATCGATGGCGCGGTGCAGGGCGGGTTTTCCTTTCATGCCTTCATGGATCGTCAAGGGCTCGGTGAGCTGGTCGGCAATCTTGAGATAGGGATTCAGCGAGGTCATGGGGTCCTGGAAAATCATCGAGATGCGTTTGCCACGGATCGAGCGCAGCATTTTCTCTGGAGTGTGGAGCAGGTCAATGTCGCCGAACATCGCCTTGCCGGCGTGGATTTTTCCGGGAGGCTGTGGGATCAGACCGATCAAGGAGTAGCAGGTGACCGACTTGCCTGACCCAGACTCGCCGACGATCCCAACCGTCTGGCCTTTTTCCACAGAAAAGGAAACGTCTTCCACCGCGCGCACGATACCGTTGCGGGTGTGAAATCGGGTGGTGAGATTGGTGACATCGAGAACGGCCATGGTGCTGGTTTTTTAGACAGGATTAGACGGATGAACAGGATTATTTTTCGAGACTGGCGAAGCCTGAGGTGATGTGAGGCTGCCATTGCTGGGCGAGCTGGTCATTGAGCATGCCGATGCGGAGTCGGCGCTTGAGAACGTCGTCTGGCTTGCGGGCGTAGGTGGTCTCGATAGCATTGCGAGCGATCGCGGCGAGTTCCTCGGGAGTGGCTGATTTGTCCGGCTGGAGAAACGGAGGGAGTGCGCCGTGATCGGTGAGTTTAAGGTCGGCAGTGCGGCAGGGTTTTGGCGGGAGCATCTGCTGCTTGATCGCCGCATCGATGGTGTCCTCGGCCATGGCTCGGGAGGTGGTCCATTTACCGCCTAACAGTGAGATCAAGCCGTTGGGTGCTATTTCGACGATGTGCTTACGCGAGAGCTTGGCGGTGTTACTGACTCCGGCCTTACTGACTAGGGGGCGCAGGCCGGCCCACTGGCTGGTGACGGTGTTGGGATCGAGATGGAAGGCTTGACCGGCTTCTTTGAAGAGGAAATCTAACTCGGCTTCGCTTGGTTGCGGGTCGAGCTCTGGTTGATCAGTTGGTTCGTCAGTGGTGCCGATGAGGGTGTGGCCGAGCCATGGGATGGCGAAGAGGATGCGGCCGTCGGATGTTTTTGGGATGATCAGGCCGTGGTCGGATTCTAACAAATGGCCCGGGCAGACAATGTGAGAGCCGCGGCTGGTTTGCATTTTCCACTGGATGGAGGTGCTGTTGGCCTTGCGGACTTCGTCGGAGAAAATACCGGTGGCATTAATCACGACCTTGGCGAGCATCGACCATGATTTACCGCTTTCTGTGCAACGTGCTTCGACACCACGCACTTGATCGTTCTCGGTGATGAAACGGGTCGCCTCGGTGTGGTTAATCGCCAAACCATTGCTGGAGGCGTTGATACACTGGGCCATGGCGATGGCGAGAGCGGCGTCGTCGAACTGGGCATCGGTGTAACTCACGCCGCCACGATTGTCGGTGGCGTTGTAGCCGGCTAGCGTTTTTCTAACATCGTCTGAGCTGAGGAGTTCAGCGGGTTGGACGCTCTGGTCTCCGGCCATGAGATCGTAGAGCCAGAGGCCGAATCGGTAGTAGTAGCGGGCCAATGGAGCATCGGTCGGCAGGACGAATCGGAGCGGGTGGCAAAACTCGGGGGCATTTTTCAGTAGCCGACTGCGCTCGGCCAGTGCCTCGCGGACGAGGGAGATTTCTCCTTTTTGCAAATACCGGACACCGCCGTGGATCAGCTTGGTAGATCGGCTGGAGGTGGCTTCGGCGAAGTCGTGTTTCTCGATCAAGGCGGTGTGGTAGCCACGGCTTGCCGCGTCCCATGCGGTGGCTAGGCCGCTGGCGCCGCCACCGATGACCAACACATCCCACGGGCCATCGGACTGGGCTTGATCGAGTAGTGGGCTGCGAGGATCCATGGAGGGCTTGAATATTGGCTGATCTGCTAGCAGAATAGTCCATCGTGATATGCAAGCAAGACACATCGGAATTCCTCGCCATCGGCCACCGTGGCTGCATGGGGCTGGAGCCGGAAAATACCATGCGTGGATTCCGTCGGGCGCTGGAGCTGGGGTGCAAGATGATCGAAACGGATTTGCATTTGGTGGATGGGGAACTCATCCTACTGCACGATGTTAGGTTGGATCGAACGACCAATGGAACGGGGGGGCTGGCGGATATTTCGCTGGAGGATCTGCGCAAGTTAGATGCTGGGAAAGGAGAGCAAGTTCCGCTTTTAACCGAGCTGTTGGATTTGTGTGATGGCAAGGAGGTGGTGCTGAATTTGGAAATCAAGGGAGCTGGTGTGGTCGGGCCGATGTTGGAGGTGTTAGAACGTTACCCTCTACAGCAGGTGGTGGTTTCGAGTTTTGACTGGAAGCAGTTGCGTGAGTGTCGTGAACTGGCGGCTGATTTGCCGCTGGCGGTGCTGGTGGATGCTCCAGAGTTAGTGTGTGATTCTGTGGGGATTTTTGAAGAGCTTGGCGCGGTTTCGTGGAATCCTGGTTTGGCGTTGTTTGACGATGCTTCGACAAAGGCCGTTGTTGATGAAATCCATGACTTGGGTGGCAAGGTTTACCCATTTACCGTGAAGACAAAAGAGGATTTGGAGAGTGTGGTCGAAATCGGCTGTGATGGGGCATTTGTAAACGATCCCATCGCAGTGGAGCAGTGGTTAAAGTAGGACAGCTTTGCAAGCTGTCGGCAGGCTATGTGAACCCATCGTGCTTGGGGTGATTATTCACCAAGTTTACCGACAAGATGCAATCTTGTCCTACTTTAGAGATCGCATCACAGCCGTTCCGATGGTTAGATAAAGGACATGGCAAAGTTCATCATGGCGCTCGACCAGGGGACGACAAGTTCCCGCAGCATTCTGTTCGATCACAACGGGGAAATCGTGGCAGTGAGTCAGCAGGAGTTTACCCAGTATTTTCCCAAATCCGGATGGGTAGAGCATGATGCCGAGGAGATCTGGCAGTCGCAGTTGAAGACAATGGAGGCGGTGATGAAAAAAGCCGGTGCCGAAGTTAGCGACCTCGCAGGCATCGGTATCACCAATCAGCGGGAGACTGTGGTGGTGTGGGAGCGCTCGACCGGAAAGCCGATCTGCAATGCCATCGTCTGGCAGGATCGGCGGACGGCTGATGTTTGTCAGCAGATGAAGAGCGAAGAGGCTGTTGTTTCTGCAAAGACCGGTCTGCGGATCGATCCGTATTTCAGCGCCACCAAGGTCGCGTGGATCCTCGACCACGTGGATGGGGCGAGAAATCGAGCAGAGCAGGGCGAGCTATGTTTCGGAACCATCGACAGCTGGCTGGTCTGGAATCTAACCGACGGAGAGAAACACGTCACCGATGCGAGCAACGCCAGCAGGACGCTGTTGTTCAATATTCATGAAGGTGATTGGGACGACGATTTGTTAGCCCTGTTCAATGTTCCGAAATCGATGCTGCCCGAAGTCGTCGACTCCAGCGGTGAAATTGGTCGTTGGCAAGACGTTGCCATCGCGGGGGTGGCGGGCGATCAGCAAGCGGCGCTGTTTGGTCAGGCGTGTTATGAACCAGGCAGGGCGAAGAACACTTATGGCACCGGATGCTTCATGTTGACGCACACGGGGGATCAGGTGGTGGACTCGGAGAATGATTTGTTATCGACTGTGGCATGGAGGATTAGAGGAAAACTGGAATACGCCTTGGAAGGTGGTGTATTCATCGCGGGGGCTCTTTTCCAATGGTTGCGCGATGGGCTTGGGCTGGTGAACAAGGTGCAGGAAATTGATCAGTTAGCGAGCGAATGCACGCACAGCGATGGCGTGGTGTTAGTTCCCGCCTTTGCCGGTCTTGGCGCTCCGCACTGGGATCCGAATGCTCGAGGAGTTCTGGTGGGGATCAGTCGGGGCACGGAGAAAAAGCACATCTGCCGAGCGGCGATTGATGCCGTTTGTTTTCAATCGCTGGAGTTGCTCGAATGTATGGAAAAAGACACGGGCCTTGACATCTCAGAGCTGCGGGTCGATGGCGGTGCCGTGGTAAGTGATGTGCTGATGCAATCGCAGGCAGATATTATACAGCGCGATATTGTCAGGCCGGAAATTATCGAGACTACTGCCTTCGGAGCAGCTGCCTTAGCCGGTCTCGGCGTCGGGTTCTGGGAGTCCCGTGATGAGCTGGCGCATACGTGGCGCGAGGAGAAACGATATAGCCCTCAGATCGATGCCGGTGAGTTGATCGAGAAACGCAAGCTCTGGGATAAAGCCGTCGAGCGCTCCAAGGCTTGGGCCTAAACAATCTGGCGTTGAAACGCGGCGTGGATATCCAAGGCTGTTTCTTTGTCGTAAGGTTCTGTGGCATCACAGCCCCAGACAACACCCGGCCAAGCAGGGTCGGTTTCGTGGCGCGCAACAATGTGTATGTGAAGCTGGCTGACAATGTTGCCAATCGCAGCGACGTTGAGTTTGTCCGGACCAAAATGATTTTCCACAAATTCAGAAATCTGGCGGATGGTGAACATCACCGAGGCGTAGTCGGTAGCCTCTAACTGATGGAGTTCAGTAATGGACTCATCCACTTCAGGAACGAGTATCAACCAAGGGAAAACAGTATTGTCTTTCAGCAGCACTCGACACCTCCCATGCGTGCCAAAATCAAAGGATCCTGCAGCGAGTCGTGGGTTAAGTTCAAAGGACATAGGCAAACTGCTGATTACACTTGTTAGTAGCTGACGGTTTTGAAGGAATAGTTCGGGTCGAGCTCACTGATGAGGAATTTAAGCTCCATTTGAACTCTGGCATCGCCATAAAACGGACCAATGCCCGGGCCTCCGCCGTAGTGGGTTTCCACTAACACTGGCTGTCCTCGAACCATGAGGAAGCTTGGGTTGCCACTGTCTCCGCTCACCAAGATTTTTTTTCTGATGTGATTGCTGTATTTGAAGAAAACCAAATAGCTTTGGAATCGTTTGATACGGTGCACGTATAGCCTGCGGTGCTGATCGGTGACGATGACAGGAACGTCGATGAGTCTCGTTTTCAGATCGGGCGTGGGTGTGGGCAGGGGGTAAACGCGAATACCTGCTGGCACTGGTTCATCGAGCAGGCCCACCGCATAATCTCCGGAGCCACCTTTGATGGCTGTGATTTTGCGGGCGACTCTTTGACCCTGACGGTTGTGAAAGACGACTTGTTTGCCCACGCCACGCTTATAGTGTTTCGCCATCACAACGTGTCTTCTGGTGATTAGAGTGCAGGTGTGTTTGTCATCCAGAGCAATACCGGACGCGTCCAGTTTATATGGCCAGCCTTTGTTGAGAACGGAATTTCCCGCAGCGTTGTATTCCTTGTAGATCGCGGACGAGCCGATGCCACTGGAAATATCAGCAGCAGGTGACGATGCAGAAGTTCCGCTGGATGAACAGGAAACCAATCCGGCGCATCCGGCTACGAGCGCCAGATAGATGAGAGTGAGGTGTGTTTTCATGGGGTAATTAGATACTGTTATTTTTTTCGTTTTTTATCATCACTCGCATTCCGTGATCTCACTGAGAAGGTGATGGGGATACCTGGTGACGGATGGTCTTCACGCAGTCTGTTAGTCAGGTATTGCTCATAGTGCTCTTGCATCAGACGCTTGTCGTTAACAAAGAGAATGTAGGTGGGGACGGGGATGGCTGTATAGCGATCGTTCACCGCGGCGGTGGCGTAGAGTAGTTTCAGGCGCTTCGTTCCTTTTTTCGCTTGTGGTGGTTTTTTCTCGAATGCTTCACCTAGGAAACGATTTAGCTTTCCTGTCGTGATCGGTTCCTGAGCAGCTTTGCGGATTTCAGCGAGTTTACTGAAGACGAGGCCGATGGACTGTTTCTTCAGAGCGGAAACGCAGACGTAAGGGGCGTAGGATAGGAAGAAAAGCTCAGTGCGTACGTGTTCGGTGATCTCTTCCAGTCGGGCGCTTTTTTGAGCATTCGGATGATAGAGGTCGAACTTGTTGAGCACGATCAGGCATGGTTTTTTCTCGTCCTGAATGATACGGGCGATCTTGCGGTCCTGGGCCGAGACTCCCTCGGCGCAGTCGATCACTAACAGGCAAATGTCGGCGCGACGGATCGAGCGCTCGGCACGCATCGATGAGAAAATTTCCACGGAGGAATCCATTTTGGTACGGCGCCGAATACCTGCTGTATCGATCAAGGTATGCAGTTCGCCCATAAATTCGTATGGCACGTCAACAGCGTCTCGAGTGGTTCCAGAGATGTCGGAAACGATCGTGCGGTCATCCTTGAGAATGGCGTTGATCAGCGAGGATTTTCCGGCATTGGGTTTACCCACGATGGCGATTTTAAGGCCTTCCTTTTTCACCACTTCCTCGGCTTCTTCGATGTTGCGATTGAGCGGCTCCACCACCTTGTCGATGGCGTCGGCGATCATGTGCATGTTTTTTCCAAGCTCGGCTGACACGGGGATGCCTTCGCCATAACCAAGTGTGGCGAAGTCACCGCTAAGAAGGTCTTGTTTTTCGTTGTCGGCTTTATTGATTACCAGCTGCACAGGAGCCTTGGACTTACGGAGTCTTTGGGCGAGGGCTTCATCAATGGAGGTGATTCCGTCTTTGGCATCAACGACGAACAAAATCAGATCAGCTGTCTGCATCGCAATATCTGCCTCAGTGGTAACAGCGGTGCCAAATCCATCATCGAGAGTGGCTCCGATACCACCCGTATCGATCAGGGTGCAGGGCTGCTGAGTGATGTGGCAGGGGGCGGCAATGCGATCACGCGTCACCCCTGGTTGGTCGTGTACGATGGCGATCCTCCGACCGGCGAGGCGATTGAACAGGGCGGATTTGCCGACATTGGGTCGGCCGACGATGGCTACGGATGGCATGGGAGAATGGTGATTTTTAAATGGTGAATTTTGAATGACTTATTCCACGACGTCATGCTGGTGGAGCTGACGGAGTCCTTCGCGGAAGTATTCGATGCCGGACCAGACGGTGAATATGGCGGCGACAATGGTGGGATAGATCGGGGAGAGGGGAATGATTTTTAACATCACCCAGCCGAGTAGGATCATTTGAGTGACGGTGCAGACTTTTCCGCTCCAGTGTGGACGGATCGGCACGTGGGAGTTGAAATAGTGCAGAATCCAGATGCCGCCAATAATAATGATGTCGCGGAGGATCATTAGTGCTGTGAACCAGATCGGAATACTCCAGCCTTCCCCCCAGGGAATGAAGGTTAGAAATACAATGCCTGTGAGCAGCAGTGTCTTGTCGGCAAAGGGATCCATGAAGGCTCCGAACTTTGAGCGTTGATTGTAATGTCGGGCAACGTAGCCATCGACGGCATCACTCAGGGAGGCGAAAATAAACACACCCACCGCCCACCAGCGCAGCGATTCATCCGGGCTGCCGGCCTTGACAGTCTCTCCATAATACACCGCTAACACAGCAAACACCGGCGCCATGAGGAGTCGGGTCAGGGTGATCTTGGATGCAAGGGTCATCGCAACTAAGCTTCTTGCCTCAAGTTTTCACTGTCAAGAGTTGCTATTTATCTCGGTGGGCGATTGGATACCGGCCATGAAACCAAAGGTTGGCGATCAAGCGCCCGAATTTACAGCAAAAGTAGTGGGTGGAGCCTATCAGGACGGAGCCGAAATCTCTTTCTCCCAGTTGAAAGGAAAGCCTGTCGTTCTGGTCTTTTATCCGAAAGATAACACACCCGGCTGCACTATTCAGGCCTGCGCGATCCGCGACAACTGGGATGCGCTGGAAAGCATCGCATATGTCTTCGGAGTCAGCGTCGATGACACCAAGAGTCACCGCAAATTTATCGATAAAAAGAACTTACCCTATCCTCTGCTGGCAGATACGGAGCAAAAAATCGTTCAGGACTACGGAGTCTGGGTGGAGAAAAGCATGTTTGGGAAAAAATACATGGGGATCGAACGCAGCAGTTTCATTATCGGAGCTGATGGCAAGATCGCGGCTGTGCTGGAAAAAGTAAAACCCGGTGCGCACCTCGACCAGCTCCTCGAAGCGCTGAAAAAATCATGAATCAGACCGAAATCAAAGCCCGGCTCGATGCCATGGGTGTGATGCCCTCGAAGAAGCTCGGGCAGAATTTTCTCATCGATGAAAATGTCGCGCGCTGGATCGTTGACCAGCTTGATATTCAGCCAGGCGATACGGTCGTTGAAGTCGGACCTGGCACGGGCGCGCTAACAGAGCATGTCGTTGAGATTGCTGATCGAGTGATCTTGGTCGAATTTGATGCCCGGCTTGCCGAAGGGCTGAAACATCGATTCGAGGGCAATGACAAAGTCACCGTGCATCACTTCGACGGTGCGCGCTTTGATACCCGCCAACTTTTTAAATACCAACCGGTGAAGCTGTTAGGGAACCTGCCATATTCGGCCGGAGGTGCCATCATGCGCAATTTTATGAAGCGTCCTTCACCTGTCTGCAAGGCGGTGTTGATGTTGCAAAAGGAGTTCATCGACCGGATCATCGCGGAACCACACACCAAAGCCTACGGAGTGCTCTCCCTGCGCATGCAGAGCGAGTGGGTGAGCAAGCCGGTGAAAACCATTCCGCCACAAGCCTTTTTTCCGCGTCCTCTGATCGACTCCACAGTCATGGTCTGTGAGCCACGGCCTGATGATCTGCCTGTCTACGATGCACGCTTGTTTGATGAAATTGTCAGACGTGGCTTTGCCCAGCGGCGAAAGCAGATCAAGAAACAGCTGCCGGAGACTGCAGATTGGACGGAGGCCGCCGAGCAAATTGGCGTGGAGGTCACAGCGCGTGCTGAGGAAATCGCTCTCGAACAATGGGTCGAACTAACGCGCATTTACGACGACCATCCACTGAAAAATAATCCTCAAAAAGGCGACGAACTCTTCGACGTGGTCGATGAAAATGATCAGGTGCTGCGTCAAGAAACACGTGACGTTGTCCACCGTGAAAATCTCCTGCACCGAGCCGTGCACATGTTTGTTTTCAACAAACGCAAAGAGCTGTTCCTGCAAAAACGTTCACGGCTGAAGGATACTCACCCTGGAGTTTGGGATTCCAGTGCTGCGGGTCATCTCAATGCCGGCGAGGGATATGAGTCCACCGCCATCCGTGAGATCGAAGAGGAGTTAGGGATTAAAAATGCCGAGGTTCAAGAAGTTGCTAAGGTGGCGCCAAGTGAGAACACCGGCTGGGAGCACGTGCGTCTTTATGTTTCCAGACATGATGGTGCAATGCGATTCCCGTGCAGCGAAATCGAGACAGGGGAGTGGTTCCCGATGGATGAAATCCGCGAGTGGGTGAAACTGCGACCTCAAGACTTTGCCAGTGGATTTATCGAGTGCTGGAATGCATTTGTGCAAAAAATTGACGAGAAGACTGCTTAGAATTTGGAATGGCCAGTAGCGGGGGATCAGTGGTATTTTGCCAGAATGAAATCCCTGTTGTTATGCTGTTCGCTGATATTGAGTTCGGTCCAAGTATTCGCTGAGAAACAAAAAAAAACTTCCAAAGTATGGGAGGTAGAGCTGGTTCCAAGTAGAAGTTCCGAGGGAAAAGGAGCCGTGCTCTACGCCACCAAACCTTTGGATCGGTTCTACATCGTGCTCAGAAATGTTTCAGGAAAAGACCAGCGAGTATGGCGGGAATGGTGCTCGTGGGGTTATGACAATGTTAGGCTCACCGCCGAGCTTGAGGACGGAACCAAGGTTACCTTAACCAAGGCTCCTAAAGATTGGGATAAAAACTATCCGGATGCTTTTCTAGTCCCGGCTGGCCAGCCTTATGTCATCG
The DNA here is from genome assembly GCF_042849255.1 of Oceaniferula spumae. GTDB lineage: Bacteria > Verrucomicrobiota > Verrucomicrobiia > Verrucomicrobiales > Akkermansiaceae > Oceaniferula > Oceaniferula spumae. The sequence goes on along the minus strand of NZ_AP026866.1, from coordinate 856,912 downwards.
AAGTTCATTTGGCGGGTGCTATATGGAAAGGTGTTGATAAGTTACCCAAGACACCTTTCAAATTAACAGTCACTTACGAAATCAAAAAAACACCTGAGGCTGAGCAGAAGAAAGTCTGGACCGGAAGTGCGGCATCAAAGCCTCTAACAGTAACGTTGAGGCAGTAGACCGAGTGACAGGGATTCATCCACAAATAACAAAATAGTTAGGGATGGTGAAATGCTATGGTAGGTCCACCAGGAGTCGAACCTGGATCTACGGCTTCGGAGGCCGCTATTCTATCCATTGAACTATGGACCCAATAGAAATGCGCATGGCGGACAGCTTCGCCAGCAGCGCGTGAGATCCCTAATGCCACGTCCATATTGAGTCAAGCAGTGAGTGACCATTGTCAGACAAATGATGATTTTTCCAATTTCCTCCTTTACTCTAAGATATGGATTCGCAGAATCGTCCCAATGATTGGTTGCCATTGAAGGCTGCCTTGAAACCTCTACCAACACAACCTATACACCATTAGAATGAACACAACATCCTACCGATCCATCAAAACTGTGGCAATTTCAACTTCCACGGTTTTGCTTTCCTCTTCTTCACTTTTCGCGGCCGAAGACACTAGCCTTCTGACTAAATACGTCACCGACGGTGGTTGGCCGATGATTTTGATCGGTCTCCTGATTCTTGCTCTCATCGCTCTCTGTGTGTTCAACTTTATGAACCTCACCAAATCCAAGTTCTGCCCGGATGATCTCAAGGCGGGACTCATGGATCACATGCTTAACTGCCGTGTGCGCTCTGCTATCGAACTCGGTGCATCTCACCCGAGCTACCTTGGTCGCATGATGGCATACGCTCTTCCTAACGTTGACGCCCGTCGTCCTGAGGACCTTGGTCGTGACTATGTTGAAGACGCTATTGCTGACTTCACCATCAACGAAAACCGCAAGAGCATGACTCTGATCAACTACATCTCTCTGATCGCTCAGGCAGCTCCCATGATGGGACTGTTCGGAACCGTTCTTGGTATGGTGGGCGCGTTCGGCACTCTTGCTAGTGGCGACGGTTCAGCTGACCCAGCTTCACTCGCTGGTGACATTTCCGTGGCTCTCTTGACCACCCTGTGGGGCTTGGTAACTGCCATCCCATCACTGACCGCTTACTTCTTCTTTAAAAACAAACTGAACAACCTTGTCGCTGAGTGCCACCACACAGCAGAGGAGTTGCTCAACGCTTCCATCCAGACCGTCAATGGCGACGCACATCTGGCTAAGATTCCTGAAGGTGTAGCCGTTTAATGAGGGAAGGGGGTCGCTTTGCCGATTCCCAACCCATCCATCCACGCGTGATACACACATTGCGCGTGGGTTATTCAACCTCTCCATCAGCGGGCATCACTACCTGACCATCTGACGGAGAAACAAACAGCCCAACACGAAAGGAATCTAATTTTATGGCATCAAACAAATTACGCAGAGCCGCACAAGGCTCAGACGATGAGTTGCAAGTCGATATGTCGCCAATGATCGACATGGTTTTCTTGCTTCTTATTTTCTTCATTGTGGCATCCACAGTCATCGTGGTGAAGCAAGACCCGAAGGTCGAGCCGCCGGTTGCTGACAAATCTAAAAAAGCAAAAGACGGAAAAGGCCGTATAGTAATCAACGTACGCAAGGACGGAAGCTTCTATGCCGAAAACACAAACATCACTTTCGCTGATGCCGATGCGATTGAGAAATATGTGAAAGAGAAGAAGCTTGTTGAAGACGCCAAGGGCCTGAAGCCCATCATTCACCTTCGTGGTGACCAAGGCGTTGCCTTCAAGTATGTGCGCACCGTGATCCGTGCATCCGCCAAGGCGGGTGTCGATAATGTGGTGTTCTCAGTCTACGGATTCGAGAAAAACTAGTAACCCGCAACACCCAAACTACACACCTAATTTCCCATGGCCCGTAAAAAAACTGCCGATAATCTCGAGGAAGACGAACCAGGATTGGACATTTCATCTTTGATTGATGTTTGTTTCCTCCTCCTCATTTACTTCTTGGTCACTACCACGATTCAGCCGCGTGAGCAGGATCTGAACATGACGCTGCCTGCAGCGGCACCGACAGATACTCCTCCAACGCTTGCCCCGATGTTCATCAAAGTGGACAAAAGTGGATCGATCTACATCAACACCGGCCCTTCTCAAGAGGCGCTGGACTCAGATGTCAATGTTCGCAAGCTGCCACTGCTTAAAGAACGTCTCGATTCCTACGCAGCTGCGGCCAAAGCTGGTGGTAACCAACCGATCGTTCAGATCTGGGCGGATCCAGAAGCTATGCAGCAGCGGGTGGTGGATGTGCTTAACTGCCTCGCCAGTGCCCAAGTCTCGAGTGTGACCTTTACTGACTTGGTCGATAACCCCTAGACAGCTGATAAACTCTCCACTTGCGCCAACGCGGTGGAGAGTTTTTATTATCCAACCTAATGGTTTGCCAAGTCAGTGCGTTGTAACCTACAACGAAAGATGCCATTTAGTTTTGCCTGTTGCTATATCGACTGGCGAGACGACATACACTAGGCGATTGCCGGATCTTGCTTTTTTAAAGGAGATACGTCACCACTGGCCGAATCAATAATACAGGTTCTTCAACGGAGAACGACAAGCGGACCTTTCAAAATATAACTATCCCAAAACTCAACGAATCAATCACATGAATACGATGTTTAACAAAAACTCTTTCAGCCGATTCCTGGTGCTCTGCTCACTCGCGTGGGTATCGATGCTAGGAGCTGTCAAAGCGCAGGATCTTAACACCCAGATGTCTCAAGCTAACAAAGCATGGGAGGATCGGGAATACGATAAGTGTCAGGCGATTTTTGCGCGGATTGTCTCAGCCTATTCGGCCCGAGCTCCAATGCTTTACGGTCCCAAGTTCGGTGTGATCTACTACCGCAAAGGTCTCTGTGAGTTGAAGCTCGCTGACATTGCAAAGCGTGCTAACAAAAGAGACGAATCCACTAAATGGTTTGAAGAAGCCGCCAAGTCTTTCGAATCATGTTACAAAAAGTTCCCTAACGGAGCAGCCGGCATGGCTGATTCCACAAACTCAGTGCACAAAGCATCGCTCCAACGTTGGGCAGAAGCTAGCATGGGCAAGACTGACTATAAGGAAGCGATCAAGCTCTATCAGAAGTTCCTCAATGAGCGCGATAAGAGCCGTGACAAACTTCTCCCCACACCTGGCGGCTTTTACATCAACCTCGCCATCTGTCACTTCCTGATGGAGAAACCCCAGATTCCACAGGGCATCACTCACTTTGAGACAGCTCTCAAAAACAAGACCCAGATGAGAACTCAGGACGGTGGTATCGTTGCCGCATTCCTCGCGCTCTCCCAAGCCGTCATTCAGGAAAAGAATGAGCAGGCAATGGTCGACTTCCTCAATAAAAACCGCGCAGACATCACTCTGGCGCCTTATCAAATGTATGAGTTCACACCTGTGTTCCTCAAGCTTGCAGGTAATGCTCTCGAAGCCGACATGTATGTCGCCGCATTCAACCTCTACGCACTTGTTCCCGGCACCGATGAAGCGATTCAGGACATCAAAGTTCGTATCGAACAACTTGGCGACCGCCGTGGTATCCGAGACGGCCTGAATACTCTGGAGCTTGACCGCCTCAAAAAAGGCATGGCCAAACTCCGTGAAAAACAACGCTCTGGCGACCCTGACGATGTCAAAGTGCTTAGCGCAATGACCTACTTGCAAGATCAGGCTGACAACCAGCGCGGTGTCTACGGAGCCCTCGAGCAACTTGAGCTATACTACAAAAAGAGCACCAAGCGTGAAGACAACCTCTTCAGCCTCGTTCGCGTTTCTTCCCTCATCGGTGAGATTCTCGCCACTGAGCACTACGGTAGCATTTTCCTCAAGGATTTCCCTGAAAGTGAAAAAGTCGACAGTGTGCGCCGCCTGATGCTTTCCAGCCTGTTCTTTGGCGGGGAATACAAGAAGAGCCTTGAAGTCGCTGAAATCCTCATCGACACGGTTCCCAAACCATCCGAGCAACACGACATCTGTCTCTTCGTTCTCGGAGGTAGCCACTTTTACCTCGGTAACTTCGACAAAGCTCAGCCGTTCCTGGAGCAGCACGTTAAGGAATACCCCAAGAGCAAGCTGATCATGCACTCTGAGTATTTCCAAGGATCAAACCTGACCCGACTGCAATACTGGGAGAAAGCAGCCAAGCTCTTGGACGAATTTCTCGGCAAATACAAAGATCCCAACACAAACATCTACCTGCCTAACGCACTTTATGACCGCGCCAACTGCCACTTCTCTGAGAGTGAGTATGAGCCAGCCATGACGTTGCTCAACCGTATCGAGGAGGAATTTCCACAAACAATCGTCGTCGATATGGCCTACAACATGAAGGGCAATATTTTCGAGAGCACAGGCAAACGTGACGAAGCTGAGAAGTATTACCTCCTCGCCCTCGAGACCGCTGAGAAGCGTGAGAACCGTATCGTTGCAGGTGAAGCACTCAGCTACATCGTCGGCATGCTCGGTGCAGAAAAAATCGAGAAGGAGCCCAACCCACGCATCAAGGAAGCGATTCCTTACTACGACAAGTTCATGAAGGAGTATTCGTCATCTCCTTACAAACCTCAGATCGTCGTTCACGGTATGCCAGCCATGCGTGCCGTTGGCCGCGAGAAAGAGGGATTGGATAACCTCCAGGCCATGATCACAGAGCTTGCAGGCCGCCAGAATCAGGCGTTCCTCGAAGAAGTTGTTAACGCCTACTCGGATGCATTCCTTGAAGTCGAAGGCAACACTCCTGAAAAACTGAAGGAGAAATACTATAACTTCCCAGGAATTGACCTGAGTGATAAGCGCACCTTGGCCCTCCTTCGTATCGCCCTCATCGGTGTCTTCGAAGAGCAGCTCAGTACCGCTACCAAAGAGAAGAAAAACGACCTCGTGCTCCGCTATGAAGCAGGCATCAAAGCTCTGTTCACCGATCTCAAGAGTGAGTTCCAGCCAAAGGATCTGACCAACTTTGTTCTGATCCGTGTGGGTGACTACTTGCGTGAGAAAACATCCGCGCCTAAGCAGTCCGTCCCATACTACGAAGAGCTGCTTGGCCGTAAAGACAAGACCGGTATGGAGTTCAAAGCTCTGCTTGGTATTGCCGATGTGCTTGGATCGTCAGACGTAGAAGCCGACAACCGTAAGGCACTCGAAAGTCTCGAGCGTGTTCACACGGCAGCTAAAGATGACCCAGAGACCCAAGAGAAGGCTCTCTTCCGTATGGTTGAGATCAATGCCAAGATGGGTGACTGGGCTGCTGTGGGTGATAAAGCCCGCCTCTACCTCGAAGAGAAACACACCAAGAAAGTGGCAGAAGTCAGTTTCCTCTACGCGCAGTCGTTTGATAAGCGCAACATGACGAACGATGCCTTATTCCAGTATGGTATGGTTTACTCTCGCTACACAGGTTACATCGCTATTTCGGCTCCATCTGTGAAGCGTGTGATGGAAATCATGTGGGAGCGGAATCAGCCTGAAGGCTCGACTGTGGGTGATGGCGATAAAGCGATCACACTCACCAAGGGTGACCGTCAGGCCGCCTACGAAACCATCGGATCCAAGTATCTGAATTCCACGCGTCGCATTCGCGAGACTAACCAAAATATCACGGACCAAGAGAAAAACGCTTGGGACGAAGTGGCCTCACTGGTCAAAGAGTATGAGTCTTCCGGGCAGGTGAAAACCATGGAAGAGGTCAAGAAGGAGCGCGAGGAAAACCGCCGCCGCGGCAGAAGTGATGACTAATCACGTAACTCCATAGAAAATACTAACCGCGACTCGATTAAACGCCAAACAACTAAGAAACTATGAATATTCGTTCTCTAACCACCGCCGTGCTACTTCTGGCAACGGGTCCGATCGCTTCTGCGCTCGATGCTCCCGCTCGCCTGATGTTCAAAGACGGTTCACATGATGATGTGCTCATCGTCGATTACAAACGGGGATACGTGACCTATAAACTGAATGAGCGAGACCTGAACCGCACCCGCAAAGGGCCGGAGCAGATCGAGTCCATTTACTTTTATCAGTCACCGATCTTTGCTGAAGCCATGAGCCTTTATCAGGGCCGCAAATATGCCGAGGCCAAAACCAAGTTCCAGGAGTGTCAGGAAGCTTACAAGACGATCGATACTGCGCCAAATAACTATGGAACACTCGGTGGTTTTTACGCCATGGAATGCAGCCGCCGCATGATGGATCTGGAATCGCTCAGCAGCGAGATGGAGAAATTCCGTAAGGAAGGTCTCACTCGTGAGAATCACATCCAGCAGTTGGAAGTGAACGCATTCTGGGAAGCTGTGAGGCTCAAGGACTGGGATCGTTTGGATCGTCTCGCACAAGACTGGCGCACCCGCAAGGTAACTGGCAGCCAGCGTGCCCAGATTTCCTACTGTCACGGTCTCGCGCTTGAGGAACTCGCAAAGAAGAACCCCAAGCTGATGACCAAGGCTCTGAATGCCTATAACATCACCCTCAGTGCGGATTTCACAGCTTCCATGGAGCTTGTTGTGGGTGCGGCTAACAATGCCCTGCGCATCTATGATGCTGATCCAGAGGTCAAACTTGCGATTAAGCTTTGGAAAACTGAAGATGAAAACCAGAACAGTGGTGGCTACCAACGCCTGATGGAGGCTAATGCTTTGGCCAAGCTCTATAACCAAGCTGGTTTCTCAGCCGTTAAACCACTCAGTGCCGAGTATAAGGTGTTCCTGAAGTATAATAAGCCCAAGGAAGACACGGCTGGTTAATCGGATTTGGTTTCACCGGTATACCCATCAATTTATCAAGCGGAATGGCCAATGGTCATTCCGCTTTTTTCGTCGTAGCCCCAGACGTGGGCTAACAAATCCCGATCAAGGCCTCGACCAAAGCGGAATCTTGGTGATTGAAGACTGTGCGTAGATCCAAGTGTAGCTTCCCATCATCTACCACCCCGACGATAGCACGCTTACCGGTTCTAAGCTGAGTAGCTAGCTTGTTGACTGAGATGTTCTCAGGAGTGATCGAAATGGCGATCGACGGAATCTCGGACTTCGGCATGGTGCCTCCTCCGGTGCGGGCAGTAGAATTAGAAATCTCACAATGTGAACGAAGCTGTTCAGGCAGAGCTGCAATGATTTTTTCGGCCCGCTCCCTCAGATTTTCAATGTTCTCGGAGATAAATTCCAATGCAGGCACACCAAAGGTACCTCCGCCGGATTTATTGGCGAGGTAGGTATCAATACATTCCTGCAAGACCGTAAGGATGAGTTTGTCGCATCTGACAGCGCGAAAAAATGGCTCTTTTTTGATGCCTTCCACGAGTTCCTTCTTGCCCGCGATGATGCCCGACTGCGGGCCTCCTAACAATTTGTCCCCAGAGAAACATACAAGATCAATGCCATTGCGCAGTGCTTGTTGAGGAGTAGGTTCGTGATCAATAGGGGCGAGTTCGTCCGTGTTCATCATCGCACCTGATCCAATGTCTTCTACCAGTGGTAGCCCATTTTCATGTGCAAGTTTGGCAATATCCGTGACGTCAGGTTCTTCGGTAAAGCCACCGATGTAGAAGTTAGACCGGTGAACTTTCAAAATCATCGCGGTCCGTGGAGTGATCGCTTTGGCGTAATCGTTGAGGTTGGTTTTGTTAGTGGCTCCCACTTCCACGAGTTTGGCTCCGGAGGTTTCGAGGATTTCTGGAATTCTGAATCCTCCACCGATTTCTACCAGTTCGCTTCGCGAGACGATGACTTCGTTTTTCTCGCCCACACAGAGATGGCGTAACGTGAGCACGAGTGCGGCCGCGCAGTTGTTCACCGCCGTGGCGCTTTCGGCTTCCAGCAGTGAGGCGAGTGCTGTTTCCAGATAGCCGGCGCGTTTACCCCTATTTCCGTCCGGAAGGTTGAATTCCAAATTGCAGTATCCTGTCGCAATCTCAGTGAGAGTCTGGGCTGCCGCTTCTCCGAGAGGGGATCTGCCTAGGTTTGTGTGAATGATCACGCCAGTCGCATTGATGACCGGTTGAAGCCGACTGGCTGCGAAAGTTTTCAACTGCTCGGTGATGTCTTTTTCAATCTCCACGCGGCTTAATGTGGCTCCTGCGAGAATCTCCTGACGGTGCCGATTGATTTCACGTTGCACAAAGGAAGTGATCAAGGCGCGCGGCAGGGGACATTGTTCGGTTAGAACTTTGACGAGAATTTCGACGGATGGCAGTTCGCGCAGAGCTTGCTGTGGATTCGGCATAAAGCGAAATTAGCGTGTCGTCTTGGTTTGACAAGCGAAGGTATGACACACAATGTCCGCAGCGTGAGCGAAAATATTCAAGAAACACCATTGGCCGCCTTACACGTAGAGTTAGGCGGGAAAATGATCCCATTTGCCGGCTGGAATATGCCTGTGCAATACACTAACATCATCGATGAACATACTGCGGTGCGCGAGGATGTAGGTATTTTTGACATCTCACATATGGGCCAGTTTTTCCTCGAAGGAGAGGGCGCAGAAGCGTGGCTGAATACGATTTTAGCCAATGACGTGACAAAACTTGGCCTAGGCGAGGGGCAGTATACTTTCATGCTCAATGAAAACGGCGGTGTGATTGACGACTTAATTATTTACCGTCAGGCCGAGGGCCGCATTTTCCTCGTGGTCAATGCTTCCATGATTGATGTGGATTACGCATGGCTCGAAAAACATCTCACAGAAGGCCTGACCCTGACCAACGAAAGTGAGGCATGGGCCGGCATGGCAGTGCAGGGACCTAACGCTTCAGCGACTTTTGCTAAACTTTTCCCAGGTCGTGAACTGCCAGCCCGCAACGGCATGGAAATGTGGGAACAGGATGGTGAGTCTCTCGTTGTCTGCCGTACAGGTTATACTGGTGAAGATGGTTTTGAATTTTTCAGCTCCGCCGGAAATGGCAGTGCATGGTTCCAAAAGTTTATCGATGCTGGAGCCAAGCCTTGCGGCCTTGGAGCACGCGATACACTTCGTCTCGAAGTCTGCTATCCGCTCAACGGCTCGGACCTTTCTTCCACACGCACTCCCATCGAGGCTGGACTCGGTTTCTTCTGTGCGCTTGAAAAAGGGGACTTCATCGGTCGTGATGTGTTGGTCAAACAGAAGGAGGACGGACTGAAAGAGCGGCTTGTTGCCATCAAATACACTGGCAAGGGGGCTCCGCCACGTGCCCACTATGAGGTCTTTTCCAAAGACGGCGAGCGACTGTCCGAGCTCACCAGCGGGGTGCTTTCTCCCAGCCTGCGCGAGGGCATCGCCATGACCTATCTGCCGGTTTCATACGCTAAATTAGGCACGCTGGTAGACATCGATGTGAGAGGCCGAAAATTTGAGGCCAAAGTCGTAAAAAAACCCTTTTACAAAAAGGGCTGATCCTGTGCAAAACAGAGCAAGAAATAAATCAGTCATCTTTACTTTATGAACGTCCCAGAAAATCTTCGTTACACCTCTGATCACGAGTGGATCCTCCTTGAAGGCGATGTCGCCACAGTCGGTATCACTGACCATGCACAGGAGGAACTCACCGATGTTGTTTTTGTCGAACTACCTGACGATGGTCGCAGCTGCGATGCCGGTGACCCGGTCGCGGTGGTTGAGTCCGTCAAGGCTGCCAGTGACATCTATTGCCCGATCGCAGGTGAAATTGTCTCCGGCAATACTGATCTGGAAGCAGATCCATCCCTAGTGAACACCGATCCTTACGGAGCTGGTTGGATTTTCAAAGTTCGCGTCAAGGATGTCGCTGACGTCGAAGCTCAGATGGACGCAGACGGCTACAAGGGCCTCATTGGCTGATGATGCTTATGGCTTACTAATCACACTTTTCAGGCGTGCCTCGGCACGCCTGTATTCATTTACACCACCTCAATCTAACTTATTTTCCCATGTATAACAATTTCTGCAGCCGCCACGTAGGCAGCGTCGGTGATACGCGCGAGTCGATGATCAAGGAGCTCGGCTATGACCGTATTGTCGACCTCATCGAAGACGCTGTGCCAGCGAATATCCGCGGTGGCGATCCACTCGAACTCCCTGAAGCGCTCAGCGAGACCGGAGCTCTGAACCGGCTGCGTGGTATCATGGGGCAGAACAAAGTCCTCAAGAGTTTCATTGGCCAAGGATACAGCGGCACCATCGTGCCCCCTGTCATTCAGCGGAACATTCTTGAAAATCCAGGTTGGTACACGGCTTACACACCGTATCAGGCTGAGATCGCCCAAGGCCGTCTCGAGGCACTGCTGAATTTCCAGACCATGATCTCAGAGCTAACTGGTCTCGATGTTGCTGGAGCTTCTTTGTTAGATGAAGGCACTGCTGCTGCTGAGGCCATGGCATTGGCGAAATCCGGTCACCGCACAGGCACGACCATGTTTGTCGCTGATTCATGCCACCCACAGACCATTGATGTGGTCAAAACTCGGGCCGAGCCTCTTGACCTTGAAATCATAGTTGGGGATTGGAAAACATTTGATCCCTCCACCTGTGATGGTCTCTTTGCTGTTCTTTTGCAATACCCAGATACCCTAGGCTCAGTAGCAGACTACAGTGAGTTTATCGAAAAATCCCATGCGGCAGGTGCGCTTGCCATCGTAGCAGCCGATCTGTTAGCCCTCACCGTGCTTCGTGCACCAGGCGAGTTTGGTGCTGATATTTGCGTCGGAAACAGCCAGCGCTTTGGTGTGCCATTCGGCTTTGGCGGTCCACACGCCGCTTTCATGTCCTGCACGGACAAACTTAAACGCAAGATGCCCGGCCGTCTGATCGGTGTCTCGGTCGATTCGCAAGGCAAGCCTGGCTACCGTCTCGCTCTTCAGACTCGCGAACAACACATCCGCCGCGATAAAGCGACATCTAACATTTGCACGGCCCAAGTTCTCTTGGCTGTGATGGCATCCATGTATGCCGTTTACCACGGTCCTGAAGGTCTCAAAGCTATCGCGAATAAAGCTCACCGCTGCGCCCGAATTCTGGCAGATTCATTGAAGCAGAATGGCTTCGAGCTCGTCAGTGACCAGTTTTTCGACACCATTACCGTCAAAACTCCGGGCAAAGCCGATGACTACATCGCCGCTGCGGTAGAGTTGGGTTACAACCTGCGCCGTGTCGATAGCGACTTGGTGGGTATCGCTTGTGATGAAACTTTCGTCTGCGAGGATGGCAAGAATTTGCTCAAAGTCTTCGGTATCGAAAAAGCTGAAAACTCTGAGAATCAGAATCCTGATTGGGATGAAGTTCATGATCGTGAATCTGATTTCTGCACCGCAGCCGTATTCAACAGCTACCACTCGGAGACCGAGATGCTGCGCTACGTCGCTCGTCTCGAGAAAAAAGACCTGGCTCTGAACGAGTCCATGATCGCGCTTGGTTCCTGCACCATGAAGCTCAACGCCACCGCAGAAATGATGCCGCTGAGCTGGCCGGAGGTTGGAAATATCCACCCATTCGCACCCGATGCCCAAACCGTGGGATACCGCGCCATGTTGGACGAGCTTTCCGATTGGCTCGCACGCATCACCGGTTTTGCCGCTGTGTCACTCCAGCCTAACGCTGGCTCCCAGGGCGAATACGCCGGTCTGTTAGCCATCCGCCGTTATCACTTGGCCAATGGTGATAACGATCGCAATATCTGCATCATCCCCACATCCGCCCACGGAACCAACCCAGCCTCTGCCGTGATGGTTGGATTCAAGGTCGTGCCTGTGGCCTGTGACGAAGCCGGCAACATCGATGTCGCCGATCTCAAAGCCAAGGCGGAGAAGTATGCCGATAACTTGGGTGCGCTGATGATCACCTATCCATCCACCCACGGTGTTTACGAGGAAACCATCGTCGAAATCTGTGAAGCCATTCACGCGAATGGTGGTCAGGTTTATATGGACGGTGCTAACATGAATGCACAAGTCGGCCTAACAAGCCCCGGCCTGATTGGCGCCGATGTTTGCCACCTGAACCTGCACAAAACCTTCTGTATCCCACACGGGGGCGGGGGACCTGGAGTTGGACCTATTGGTGTTGCCGAACAACTCGTTCCTTATCTTCCCGGTCACGAGATGATGGAAAATGGTGACGCACCAGTATGCTCTGCAGCCTACGGTAGTGCCAGTATTAACACCATCTCATGGATGTACATCGCCATGATGGGTGCTGAAGGGCTCACCGAAGCCACCAAGATGGCCATCCTCAATGCCAACTACGTCGCCAAACGTCTCAACGATTCGTTCCCTGTGCTTTACACCGGAAACAAAGGCTTGGTAGCGCACGAGTGCATCATCGATCTCCGCCCGGTCACCGAGGCCAGCGGGATTACAGTCGAAGACGTCGCCAAGCGCCTGATGGACTACGGCTATCACTCACCCACGATGAGTTGGCCGGTCGGCGGCACTTTGATGATTGAACCGACCGAGTCGGAATCGAAAGCGGAGCTGGATAAGTTCTGTGACGCGATGATTTCCATCCGTGAAGAAATCCAGTCCGTCATCGATGGTCGTGCCGATAAAGATGATAACGTTCTGAAAAATGCCCCGCACACGGCAGAGATGGTTATTAGTGATGAATGGAAGCACGCCTACGGTCGTGAGCAAGCCGCTTACCCAATGGCGTCACAACGCGACCATAAATTCTGGCCAGCCGTCGGTCGCATCGATAACGTTCACGGTGATCGCAACCTCGTCTGCTCCTGCGCAGGCATGGAAGCCTATTCCGAGTAGGACAGCTATGTAAGTTATCGACAACCCACGTGTCCTCCGTAGCCTCGGCGAGGGGGGAAGGATCCACCAACCCAAGAAAAAATGAGCAGCTACCAAGCACCCAGAAGCCCACGCGATGAAATCGACGGTATGCTCTACTTCCCACGGCTCTGCGATAAAATCCGTATTCATTCCGAAGGGAAGTTAGACAAAGACTACATCGAGAACCTAGGTGGTGGTATGGACCTCTGGACCTGCCAATTTCTAGGAGTCGACTACAATGAACTCCGTGTGAAAGTTCTATCAGGACTGAGCGACGAAGCAGCTCTGACATGGGCCAAGGAAAACGGAACCCCGCGCGACGAAAACGAGCTGGCTTGGTGGAATCAATACATGCAGACCCGCGGCTTCCGCGATGACATGGCCGATCGATTAGCCTTCCGAAAAGAGGAGGCCAATTGGGGCGACCGTGATGACATCGTTACCTTCTTTGATTTCATCGATGTCGACGAAAACAGAATCGAGTAAAATCCATGCTGTTTCATGATCATTCCTAGGATTGATCATCAAAATAGCGCTAGAATGTTGGGCATGACAGACGAAGAACTTCTACGACTGCTGGCAGGCCCTCAGCGAAAAAATGCAAACCTGTGGATGGCATACGCCAAACGGCTTGCTGCCCGACACCATGGCAAAGAGCTGCAACGGGTTCTTCTTAAAACGGCGAAGTTGATCCATAAAAAAGATGCTGCCAAGTTTCACCTGCTTGCCGCCCGTCTGCTGACTCAGGCTTGGAAATACACTGAGGCTCGAAGGCATTGGCAACTTGTATCGCGAGTTGATACGGTCTCTGACCAAGCGGTCGAAGGATATGCGAGTATGCTCGAACGCATGAATCGTGTGAATGAAGCCTTGGCTTTGATACCTAGACTGAAGAATAATCCTTCCACGTGGGCTCTAAAAGCCAGATTACTGCGACGTTCGGGAGATGCTGAGTCTGCCGTGGATCTTACCAAGACTCTGACCGATATCGAAACAGAGCTACCGCCCGCGATGGCAGCTGAAGCTTGGCATGCAAGGTTTCAAGCCTTTGAATCCTTGGGCGACTACGCCAAGGCGTGGGAATCTCTGCAAAGGTCCAAGTTAGCGACCAGGCAGGCAATAGGTGAAAGTCGTTTGAGTAAATGGCTGTCAGTGAGGCGGGAGAGTTTTACCAAAGTTAATGACATTCTTGACCGAATGGATTCCGGGCAGATAGAACGATGGATTTCTGAGAACTCGGATCTGCAGGTAGAACCATGGTTCTTAATGTTGGGAATGCCTCGTTCAGGCACCACCATGCTGGAAAATATTCTAGAATCCCATCCTGACGTAGTGGCCACGGATGAGAGAGACGCACTGGCTTCTGTTGTTCTTGAGCCTGCCGCGGCACACTGTAGCCAATATTCCGATTCCCCCGAGTATTCCGAAGCCGAGCAGTTTCTGAAAAACATGGAAGCTGTGTCTTCAGCCCAAGTAGCCGATTCCCATGTTGTTTATCTCAGCGAACTACAGCTGCAGATGGATCAGCCGATACGAGGCAAAGTGTTACTCGATAAAAACCCAGGTCTCATGGAGTCAGCGATGCTGATTCCCAAATACTTGCCCAGGGTTAAGCTGATAGTTCCTGTACGTGATCCCAGAGCCGTGTATTGGTCCACTTGGCAGGTTTATGTGAGCCAACCAACGGAAATCTCCTGCTTTTGGACGGATACCAAGGATTTGTTAGAAATCTACTCACATACCATGCAAGTCTGGGAAAAGATGCAGACTTTGTTGCCGGAGCAGTTCTTCACCGAGTGCCGTTACGAGCAGCTAATCACAGACCGAGTGTCTGAAACCCAACGATTGACCCGATTCATGGGCTTGGATCCGGATGATGCGCAGTTCTCTCCCGAACTCCACGCTCAGAAAAAAACCGTCCATTCACCCAGTTATGAAGAGGTCGTTCAAGCTCCCCACTCCGCTGCACTGGCAAAGTGGAAAAATTACGAGCCATGGATCGGTCAGGTCCTCGAAGACCTCGATCCATGGCTCGAAAAGTTGAATTATGATTGAGTAAGGTGTGACCTCACTTAAGAGGCTATCGCCTGCGCCTTAGCAGGAAGCCAATCGCTCCCAGCCCAAGCAGTGCTGTGCTGCTCGGCTCAGGCACGTTGTCGACAAGCAAGACATTGTCGATTTCATAAATGGCTGACCGGCCGTTTCCGCCGGAGCCTGGTTTTTCGATTCGGATATAAATATTGTCTCCTGATGTCACGCCTGCCGAAAGAAGGTCGGCTTGATTGATGGTGATGGAAACATTGTGTGAACCCGCTGTGCTATTGAGATCCCCTCCGGCAATAGTGTTGGCCGCGAAACGGTCGGTTCCGCTACCAGCGCCGATGATCCACGATGGCAGGGTGCCGCCAAGCTGAGTATTGGAAGTGACATAGTCGAAGCTGAATGCGTAAGTGGTAGATGTGTCCCATACACTAGCGGACACAAAATTGGCGTTGGTGTTTTGGTATCGGAAACCCATATGGATGGCTGAACCGTCAACGGTGCCGCCGAAATCTACCGAGCTGTGACCTCCAATACGGAACCATTCATCTTGATTGTCAACCGGATTGCCCGCGTCGTTAGGCAAAGCTCCGGAGAGTCCGGTGAAATCTTCGTCGATAATCGTAATGGCCCCAAAGCTCTGGGAGGCCATGATCGCCAGTCCTAGTGGCCCGTAGAGAATTTTTAAGAATAGTTTTTTGCTCATAATTGTAACTTTTGGGTAATGTTGTGTGTGTGCTTGCTTTATACAACGTACTACAAATGAATTATACCCAAAGTGACAGTGTTGCGTCAATTGACAGAACATCGTCAATTTTACTCATGAGTGGCAGCCAAGATAAAAAAATCTGATTTGAGTTGTGACAATCGACAGGCCTGCAATTAGCCTTCTGAGCGTTAAATCTGCTTCCTCTATGACTTCTTTAAACGACCTCGGCTGGAACGCGGAATTTCAGAAAGACTTTGATAAGCTTTCTCCGAAGAGCTGTGTGCCCGCCCGCCTCATTCGTGATAACAAAATAACCTACGGAGCCCTCTTCGTTGATGACGAGGGCGATGTCTGTGAGCGCGAGGTGGTGATGAGTGGGAAAGTCTACCACGATGCTTCCAGCGATGCTGAACTGCCTGCTGTGGGAGATTGGGTGGCTCTCGAACTCGCGAAGGACGAGGACGGTGAAAACATGATCCGCGCCCGACTGCCACGCCAGACCTGTTTCTCCCGCAAACTCCCCGGCAAAAGCACCATGGAGCAGGTGATCGCTGCGAATGTCAGTGTCGTGGTTGTTGTCACCGATGCGGGTTCCGATTTCAGTCCACGACGCATGGAGCGCTACTTCATGCTGATCCGCCGCAGTGGTTCCAAAGCCGTAGTGCTGGTGAATAAATCCGATCTCTTTCCCTTTGAGCAAAATGAAGAGGCCGCACAAATGATCCGTGACCTCAGTGAGGATGTGGATGTCTTTGTCACCTCAGCGGCCAAAAATGAGGGGCTCGAGGTGTTAAAAAATTACCTCCAACCCGGCGTTTCCATCACCATGGTGGGCTCCAGTGGGGTGGGGAAATCGACTTTGGTCAACCAGCTGTTAGGCGAAGACTTTCAGTGGACCAGTGACGTCAACGAACTCACTGGAAAAGGCCGCCACACAACCACCGCGCGTGAGTTGATATTGTTAGATGATGGTGGCATTCTCATCGATAACCCAGGCATGCGCGAAATCCAAATGTGGACGGATGAGCAGACGCTGCGTGAAAGCTTTTCCGATGTCGAGGAACTCGCCAGTCAGTGCAAGTTTCACGATTGTAAACACGGCAACGACAAAGGCTGCGCAATCCGTGATGCGGTGGAGTCCGGCGAACTCGATATGGGGCGCTACGAAAGTTATCTCAAGCTCGACGAGGAAATTGAAAAACTCGAGAAGCGTCAGAAGAAATTACGCCAGCTGTCCGAGCGTCGGGCCAAACGTGATCACCGGGTCAAGGCCCGCAACCTTGCTGATCGCATCGATTTGGAAAAAGAGGATAATCCTGAGTGGCGCTGATGCCACAGGGTGACGCTCATCGCATTAGGCGCTGCGTAGTTTGTGTCTCAGTGCCATGGATACAAAGTCGCCGATAAAGACAACGGCGGCTCCTAACAGGACGAAGAAAAACATCTCGTCGTAGGAGCGCGAGAAGTTCCGGGCGATTTCAATTTCGTAACCCAAAGACGCCACGCCTAACATGCCGAGAATGGTGGCTTCCCGCACGCAGGTTTCCCATCGGTAGAAGAGATACATCAGAAAACGGTTGAAGCTTTCCGGCATGTAGCTGGCTAGAAAACTCTGCCATCGACTGCCGCCATGGCTTATGATCTGCTGCGCGCGTGTGGGGCGCTGGTTTTCCATCACTTCACCCCAGAGTCGACCAAGAATACCGAAGTTGTGCACCGCGAGTGCGATGACTAGCGGCCAGGCATTGATACCGAGAATGCCGATCAGCAGGTAGGCGTAGATGTATTCCGGTATGGCGCGGCTGACGATGAAGAGGGCCCTTGTTAGGAATCCTGTGGTTTTCCAGAAAGCGGATTTGAGCAGATTGAATTTGCCAGTGAACAAATCGAGAGGCCGCGCAGTTGCCAATGACCTACTGGCCCATGGAATCATGATCCATGCGAAAATAGCGGAGATGATGATGGCGGCGGTCGCCATGGCCACGGTATTGAGAAGAGCCAGTTTGCCGCTTTTTTCCCACAAGTCCTGTGCCCATGGTAGGGCGTCACTCCAGTTGTTACTCTCTCGCACCGGAGCGGGGGTGAGTCGCTCGCTGAAGCTTTCCAAACGTTCAGCCCGTGACTTGCCAATCGGAGCTTTGGTCAGCGGGTCAGCTTGGATGCCTGCAAGTTGTGGAAACCAAGATATTAACACCAGCAGCAGGGTGGCCCAGCCGAGGATACGTGTGAGTTTCCAGCGTGGGGATTTTTTTCTCAGCTCATCGATCTTAGGAGAGCTGGTGAGGGTTTTGGTCCGTGGTGCAATCGTGTTGAGCCGACGGCGTAGCAGTGATCCTAACAGATCAACAGCGATGATGACAATGATCAGCAGATAGAGTTCCGTCCAAAGCTCGTTGTAGAAGTTGTTTTCAAAAGACCGCTTGATTGACAGACCAATGGTTTCGATGCCAATGAACCCAAGCACGGCTGAGGAACGTAGGGCACACTCGAAGCGATAGAGTGTGTAGGTTGCCATGTCCGGCACCGCTTGCGGCAGCACACTGGTAAAGAACGCCTGCAGCGGACTGGCGCCGGAGTTGATGAGGTGATCACGTGCAGATTTTGTTTGCTCATCGATGATCTCGGAAAAAACTTTGGCCAAAGTGCCGCCAAAGGGGAGGGTGAGTGCCACGCAGGCAGTGATGGGCTCGCTGCCGATGGCTGAAACAAACAACAGCGCCCAGATGAGCTCGTGAATTGAGCGCATCAGCGTGATCAATGTGCGGGTGGCTAGGTGAATCGGGCGCAGAAAGAGTCGGATGCGGCCACGGTCGGGCCACCAAGACGTCGAGGCTGCGAGACCTAACAGGAAGCCCGTGGGCACCGCCAGACTCATGGCGATCAGGGCGTAGCGGATGGTGCTGCCTAATTCGCCCAGAATGCGTTCCATGAACGGAGTGGCGTCATCTGGTAGGCTGCGACTTTGGTCAACAAATCCTGGGTGTAGCGCGGCTTCTAACAAACCGTCGCTTTTTCCCGTGCTCATATCCTGCATGGGACCCAGCCACCAGCTACAGAAAAGTAGCGTGGCGAGCAGCCCGACCAGAGTGAGCTTCCGCCCACTGACGATCGCGCCCAGAGGACGGTGGGGCTCAAGCATCATCGTCTAGTTGATAGAGTTCCTTGCATTGTTGGTCACTTAACTCACTAACTGAGGAGTCAAAGGCCAGTTCTCCGGCACGTAGGCCGATCAGTCGTGGGAAAAATTCACGTGCGAGCTCAAGATTATGAATCGATACAATCAAGGTGAGTTCTTCCTGCTTTGACAATTCAATGAGGAGCTTGATCATGTCGCGTGCACGTGTGGGGTCGACCGCTGATACAGGTTCGTCGGCAAGGATGATTGATGGCTGTTGGTAGAGCGCTCGGGCGACAGCGACACGCTGCTGTTGGCCGCCAGAAAGGCTGTCGGTGCGATCGTAAAGTTTCTCACCAATACCAGCTCGATCTAACAGTTCGTAGGCTCTGCTGCGCTCTTGACGCGTAGGAAAGATCGCCTGACGAAGTGTGCTAATAAGTCCCTGCTTGCCGAGGCCACCGTTGAGCACGTTGCGAATGACGCGCACGTTTGGCACCAACCCAAGATGCTGGGGGATGGTGGCAATGCGTTGCCGCAGATCGCGCAAGGCAGCCGTGTCCAGTTGGCTCGGATCCTCTTCGAGGACTTGGACTTTTCCTTCCGTAGGAATCATCTGCGTGCCGATCAGCCGAAGCAGGGTGGTTTTTCCACAACCAGAGGGGCCGATCAGTGCGACTTGTTCACCAGCTTGGATATCTAGCGAGATATCAGATAGCGCACGCTGTTCGCCGTAACTATGGCCAAGCTGAGTGAGGTGGACGGACATAATAAAGTGCCGGTTTTTGTTAGGGTGAGAGAAAAGGAAGACCGGTGCAGCAAGCCGCCCCGGTCTTCGTGTGAGTCTCGAGACGTGATCTTATTTCAGCTTCACGCTTTTCATAACGTCGGCAATGCCTTGGAAGGTGGCGTTGTCGACTTTGACAAACTTATTGCGATCAAATGCTTTGAGCACGGCAGGGTCTTCGCAGTTGATTAACAAGGTCTGGAGTTTGTCGGTGAAACCCTCGCCAAAGGTCTTGTCGAGTTCACCACTGGCGGTGAAGTTGTAATCGGCGTAGGTAGGAGTTTCCCAAATCACAGGGCACTTGGCTGGATCAATGGTGCCTTCTTTGACCATGCGGTCATAGGTGCTGAAATTCAGAGCGCCAACTTCGAAAGTGCCAGCCTGGACTTGCAGGGCTGTTTTGTCGTGGGCACCGGAGAATCCAACCTTGCTGAAGTATTCGATCGGGCCGGTCTTGGTGTTTTGAACAATGAAATGAGCCGGCATGATGCAGCCGGATGTCGATCCTGCGCTACCGAAGGTGAAAGTCTTTCCTTTGATTGCTGTTGGGAAATCAGCGGACTTGGTCAAACCGGTGGAGGAGTTGGCCACGAAATAGGATTTGAACTCGAGATCTTTTTCTCCAGAAACGAGGGCACGGGAGCCTTCGACGGCATCGCGCGCTTTGACACCGGAAACACCTCCGAACCAAGCCAGCTGAATGTCGCCATTTTCGAATTTAGTGACCGAAGCATCGTAGTCGCTAGATGGGACAAACTCGACTTGGATGCCTAACTGCTCAGAGAGCCATTTGGCAGCAGGAGCATAACGCTCGGACTGAGCCGTGGTGTCCTGATCTGGAATGGCAGAGAATCGCAGCACCTTGGCGCTGGCATCCCCTGCATTGTTGTTTGCTTCTTCTTTCTTACCACAGCTGCTGAATGCTACTGCTCCGACGATGATAGATGCCAGACCGGCACTTTTAAGGATACGTTCTCGTTTCATATTATTTATAGATGGTTCTTAAACCGCCTTTAAACCATATGGGAACGAGCCTGCTGTCTAGGAAAATAAGGCGACAATCACAGGAGTCAGCCGTCCGTGCAGTATCCTCTATTTTTGAGCGTCATATGAACGTTTCCAACATTATGGCATGGTAACTGCAGAGGCTATCAATCTCTGGAGCATGATGTTTTTCAACATAGAACCTCAAATCGCCACCAATGAGTGACTAAACCGACACAGAATTGAAGTTAGTTAGAAAATAAATAGATCTTAAATATTTCACTCATCACTTGGTGATTAGAATTTTTGAATACGTATCCCCTTAAAATAAGGGGGTTGCGGAGGAGTGGTGAAAAAGATCGAAAATTAGTGTCGAAAGGTGTTGACCTGAAATGAATTTCGAGTAGGTTCCGCCCGCCGCTCCAACGGAGGGCACGCGAGAGACACTCAGTCGATCGGGGACAGCAAGCTGGAAACAGTCGGTCCACGGTCGGTTTTTTTATCTCCGCGACGGAAGCATCGCAAGGTGCCTTCCGACGGATCTTTTACAGTGCGGTCCTGCCTGCAAGGCGGACAAGGTGATGAAGGTATGGCCACCACGGCTGTATTGGAGCGTTGTCCGGACGGTGTGGTCAGGATGGAAGAGGAAAGATTGAATTGTGCGCTGCGCCTGTTGAGAAACGGTGCGCAGATATGTAGGAATCTCAAGGGCTTCGGCTTTTGGTTTTTACTACTGTCAATTTGGTAAACGTAAACTACGCCTGTGTTTTTAGGAATGCAGGAAAATGAATACAAAGCCTATAACTGTTTAAAAGACCATCTTCGGATGGCATTTATACGGAGAGTTTGATTCTGGCTCAGAATGAACGCTGGCGGCGTGGATAAGACATGCAAGTCGAACGAAGATACTCAATAGCTTGCTAATGAGTATTTTAGTGGCGGACGGGTTAGTAACACGTGAGCAACATGCCTCAAAGCGGGGGATAGCCTTCCGAAAGGAAGATTAATACCGCATGTGGTCTTCGGATCAAAGATGCCTTCGGGTGTCGCTTTGAGATTGGCTCGCGGCCTATCAGCTTGTTGGTGAGGTAACGGCTCACCAAGGCAACGACGGGTAGCTGGTCTGAGAGGATGATCAGCAACACTGGAACTGAGACACGGTCCAGACACCTACGGGTGGCAGCAGTCGAGAATCATTCACAATGGACGAAAGTCTGATGGTGCAACGCCGCGTGGAGGATGAAGGCCCTAGGGTCGTAAACTCCTGTCATGTGAGAGTAAGGCATGTTAGGTTAAGAGCCAGACATGTTTGATAGTATCACAAGAGGAAGGGACGGCTAACTTCGTGCCAGCAGCCGCGGTAATACGAAGGTCCCGAGCGTTATTCGGAATCACTGGGCGTAAAGAGTACGTAGGCGGTTTGGTAAGTCAGGTGTGAAATCCCGGAGCTCAACTCCGGAACTGCATCCGATACTGCCAGACTGGAGTAATGGAGGGGCAGGTGGAATTCTTGGTGTAGCAGTGAAATGCGTGGATATCAAGAGGAAGACCAATGGCGAAGGCAGCCTGCTGGACATTTACTGACGCTGAGGTACGAAGGCCGGGGTAGCGAAAGGGATTAGATACCCCTGTAGTCCCGGCAGTAAACGGTGCGCGCTTGGTGTGGGAGGACTCGACCCCTTCCGTGCCGGAGCTAACGCGTTAAGCGCGCCGCCTGGGGAGTACGGTCGCAAGACTAAAACTCAAAGAAATTGACGGGGACCCGCACAAGCGGTGGAGTATGTGGCTTAATTCGATGCAACGCGAAGAACCTTACCTAGGCTTGACATGTATTGCTAAGCACGTGAAAGCGTGTGACCCTTCGGGGACCTTACACAGGTGCTGCATGGCCGTCGTCAGCTCGTGTCGTGAGATGTTTGGTTAAGTCCAGCAACGAGCGCAACCCCTGTGAATAGTTGCCAGCACGTAATGGTGGGGACTCTATTCAGACCGCCCGGGTCAACCGGGAGGAAGGTGGGGATGACGTCAGGTCAGTATGGCCCTTACGCCTAGGGCTGCACACGTACTACAATGCCCAGCACAATGAGAACCGATACCGTGAGGTGGAGGAAATCTGCAAAACTGGGCCCAGTTCGGATTGGAGGCTGCAACTCGCCTCCATGAAGTTGGAATCGCTAGTAATGGCACATCAGCTACGGTGCCGTGAATACGTTCCCGGGTCTTGTACACACCGCCCGTCACATCATGGAAGCCGATCGCACCCGAAGTATCTGCGCTAACTTTATTGAAGCAAGGTCCTAAGGTGTAGTTGGTAACTGGGATGAAGTCGTAACAAGGTAGCCGTAGGGGAACCTGCGGCTGGATCATCTCCTTTCTATGGAGTAATTTGCAAACAGTCTCACTGTCCCTGCAAAAGGTCGACGCCTAACCCGAGCTTGCTCGGCAGGGTGTCTAAGTGGACTGAGGAAACTCAACCACGACTTATTAATTATTATGGCGCACCGTGTGTTAAGACATGGCCGCAGCGCGCAATTCAATCTTTCAACCGTCAAGCCGTGAGGTGAGACGACTCTTCAAAGACAACCGCCCTCTGTAACAAGGGGGTATAGCTCAGTTGGTAGAGCGCCTGCTTTGCAAGCAGGATGTCATCGGTTCGAATCCGGTTACCTCCACCATCAAAAACTAAAAGGGCCTGTAGCTCAGTTGGTTAGAGCACACGCTTGATAAGCGTGGGGTCGCAAGTTCAAGTCTTGCCTGGCCCACCATTTGATTTTGAATGGCAGAAGGTTGTAACGCAAAAGGCACTGTAAAAAGAAACGCAAGCGGTTCTTTGACATCTGTAGAGAAATTGTTTCGGGCGAGCCTCACCATTCGTGGTGAAAGTCTGAAGCAATTGATATTTCCTGTTCTGTAATGGCTGTTCGGTGCAAACCGGACGGTTCAATATAAAACAATACAATTGTTCCACATGAGCTTTAGTCTTGCAGTCCTTGGAAATACTCGAAACCAACCAAACTTAAATCAAGTAACATTGATTTGAACAAACAAAAACTAACGATCTGAACGTCGCAAGACGTGAAGAGAGAAAGAACCAAAAATTTATGGCAATAAATTTCGTTACCACCGGTTTAGGCCGGTGATGACAGAAGCTGAATTTCGAATAAGAGATCAAGCTTTAAAGGGCACATAGTGGATGCCTTGGTGCTAGAAGGCGATGAAGGACGTGATAAGCTGCGATAAGCAGCGGTGAGCCGCAAACAGGCTTTGACCCGCTGATTTCCGAATGGGGTAACCTGATGCCATTAATATGGTATCGTTGCTTCCCGAATAAAATAAGGAAGCATACGCGAGACCCGGTGAAGTGAAACATCTCAGTAACCGGAGGAAAAGAAAGAGAAATCGATTCCGTGAGTAGTGGCGAGCGAAAACGGAAGAGCCCAAACCGGGGGATTTATTCCCCGGGGTTGTAGGACCCCGCTGTGGGACCCGAGAGGATAGGTGAAGTCTTTGGAAAGAGACGACATAGAGGGTGACATCCCCGTAACCGAAATCCTCGAAGGCCCTAGGGAGTTCCTGAGTAGCACGGGACACGTGAAACCCCGTGTGAATCTGCGCAGACCACTGCGTAAGGCTAAATACTAACTAGCGACCGATAGTGAACCAGTACCGTGAGGGAAAGGTGAAAAGTACCCCTGTGAGGGGAGTGAAACAGAACCTGAAACCATGTGCCTACAAGGTGTAAGAGCAAGGACTTGTCCTTGTGATTGCGTGCCTTTTGCTTAATGAGTCTACGAGTTAGTGTCTGTGGCAAGCTTAAGTCCTTCTGGGACGCAGGCGTAGCGAAAGCGAGTCCGAACAGGGCGACATAAGTTGCAGGCGCTAGACCCGAAGCGGAGGCGACCTACCCATGGCCAGGTTGAAGCGTCGGTAAAACGACGTGGAGGACCGAACCGATGTGTGTTGAAAAACGCTCGGATGAGCTGTGGGTCGGAGTGAAAGGCTATTCAAGCCCCGTGATAGCTGGTTCTCCTCGAAATGCATTTAGGTGCAGCGTTGCGTGCTGATGAGTGGGGGTAGAGCACTGAAAGGGCTAGGGGGCATACCCGCCTACCAACCCCTATCAAACTCCGAATACCATTCAATGGAGCGCAGCAGTGAGACAGTGGGGGATAAGCTTCATTGTCGAAAGGGAAACAGCCCAGATCAGCAGCTAAGGTGCCAAAATCATGCTAAGTGGAAAGGAGGTGGGGTTTCTTAGACAGTGAGGATGTTGGCTTAGAAGCAGCCACCATTTAAAAAATGCGTAATAGCTTACTCATCGAGAGACCCTGCGCCGAAAATGATTGGCGATAAGCATGATACCGAAGCTCTGGATGTCGTGTTCCTGCGGGAGCACGGCGTGGTAGAGGAGCATTCCCGGCTGGATTGAAGCGGAAGGGTGACCGACCGTGGACTGCCGGGAAGAGAGTATGTAGACATTAGTAACGATAAGCCGGGTGAAATCCCCGGCCGCCGTAAACCCAAGGTTTCCCGGGCAACGTTTTTCGTCCCGGGGTTAGTCGGGACCTAACCCGAGGCCGACAGGCGTAGGGGATGGTAAGCCGGTTAATATTCCGGCACCTGCAAAGTGGATGGGGACGCTTTCTGGATTGCAACCAGGTTATTGAATTCCGAGCGGAGGCCTTGTGCCGAAGCGTATTGCATGAAGGAGGGCCAAGAAAAGCCACCACGACTAAAAGCAGCCCGTACCGTAAACCGACACAGGTGGGTGGGTAGAGTATACCAAGGCGCAAGAGTGAAACCTGGTCAAGGAACTCGGCAAAATAGCTCCGTAACTTCGGGATAAGGAGTGCCCCCTTCGGGGGGCCGCAGTGAAATGGGTCAACCGACTGTTTAGCAAAAACACAGCATTGTGCAAAGACGCAAGTCGAAGTATACGATGTGACACGTGACCAATGCCAAAAGATTACGATGAGATGTTAGGATTTTTTTCCGAAGCTTCGAGTCCAAGTCCTGGTGAATGTCGGCCGTAACTATAACGGTCCTAAGGTAGCGAAATTCCTTGTCGGGTAAGTTCCGACCTGCACGAATCGTGCAACGAGTTGACCACTGTCTCGACCAGGAGCTCAGTGAAATTGTAGTGCCGGTGAAGATGCCGGCTACCCGCAGAAGGACGGAAAGACCCTATAGACCTTAACTGTAAGCTGTTACTGTTTATTCGATTTTAATGCTCAGCATAAGTGGGAGACTTTGAAACGCATCTTTAGGGGTGCGTGGAGTCGCCAGTGAGATACCACCCTTTGACATTGGATAATCTAACCCCGAGCCGTCATCCGGCCGGGGGACCGTGGCAGCCGGTCAGTTTTACTGGGGCGGTATCCTCCCAAAGAGTAACGGAGGAGCGCGAAGGTTGGTTCAGCACGGTCTGCAACCGTGTGTCGAGTGTAATGGCACAAACCAGCCTAACTGTGAGACCCACAAGTCGAGCAGATACGAAAGTAGGCCATAGTGATCCGGCGGTAGAAAGTGGAATTGCCGTCGCTCAACGGATAAAAGGTACCTTAGGGATAACAGGCTGATCGCGCCCAAGAGTTCATATCGACGGCGCGGTTTGGCACCTCGATGTCGGCTCGTCGCATCCTGGGGCTGGAGCAGGTCCCAAGGGTTGGGCTGTTCGCCCATTAAAGCGGCACGCGAGCTGGGTTCAGAACGTCGCGAGACAGTTCGGTCCTCTATCCTCTGTGGGCGCAGGAAAATTGAGAGGTTCAAACCCTAGTACGAGAGGACCGGGTTTGACGTACCTCTGGTGTTCCGGTTGTTCTGTCAAGGGCATTGCCGGGTAGCTAAGTACGGTCCTGATAAGCGCTGAAAGCATCTAAGCGCCAAGCAGTTCTCAAGATTAATTTTCCCTGAAAGACCGTGGAAGACCACCACGTTGATAGGCTGGGGGTGGAAGTGCAGCAATGTATGCAGCTCACCAGTACTAATCGTCTGTCTGGCTTGATTTCTTCGAAATTCTTTTTTTCAGCTTCCGAGCTCTGAGAAAGCACATTTTTGAAGATTCAAAACATTCAAAATTCGAGTTTGGTATGGTAAAAGCCATATGAAAACGAGTAAACCAAGGACAATAAGACAAGGCAAAGTGCGGACAACACATTGTTTTAACCATTCAAATCAAGAAATATCACTCTACGGATGTCAGCGAACAAACGCTGAAAATGCCAATGCGGCGTGCGTTTATCAGATCTGACTGATCGGACCGATCCGTCGGATCAGACCGATAATCCAGCTCTTTCCCAAGACCGACAACAAACACTCTAAACAAGAACTTACCAAAAGCACACCAAGCTTAAGTCACCGGAAGTCTGACGAATGCGCGGCATTCCAGCAGAGGCACTGATCACTGCACACTGATCACTGCCCACTCCAGAATCTGACATCGTCAGGATTCTGGTGACCATAGCACGGTGGAACCACCCGGTCCCATCCCGAACCCGGAAGTGAAACGCTGTTGCGCCGATGGTAGTGGGGCGATAGGCCCTGTGAGAGTAGGTCGTTGCCAGGTCTATGCCCGGCTTCATCGTAACCGATGAAGCCGGGCTTTTTTGTGCTCACGTGTTTAGGCTTGGTGATGGAAGATTGCATGCCTCAGAATGAGGTTGTCTCTCTCAGTGGGGCCATTAGTTTGCGGGCTATGACAACACTCACTGCCGTATCATGAATTTCATATTTAAGCTTGATCATCGATTTGCTTTTAAAGGGCTCAGAGCGTTTGTGTTAGCTTCTTGGCTGATTACAGGATACTTGTTCGTGCTATTACCAGCAGGAGTGTTAGCCGCTGATGGGAAAACTCCCAATGTCATCATGATCATGAGCGATGACCAAGGCTGGGGGGATGTGGGTTTCAATGGAAATAAGGACATTAAAACTCCTCATCTCGATGCAATGGCTGCGGGTGGGGCCAAGTTTGATCGGTTTTATGCAGCAGCGCCACTTTGTTCGCCAACACGTGGAAGTTGTCTGACGGGTCGGTATCCATTTCGTTTCGGTATACTTGCGGCTCACACCGGTGGTATGCGGGTGGGGGAAACGACGATTGCCGAAGCGCTCAAAAAGAAAGGTTATGCGACCGGATTTTTTGGAAAGTGGCACATCGGCTGGGTGAAACCCGAGGAAGTAAGTTCACGGGGTTTTTATTCGCCACCATCGCATCACGGCTTTGATCAATATTTTGCCACAACGAGTGCTGTTCCCACGTGGGATCCTGGCGTAACGCCCGAGGGCTGGACGAAATGGGGAGCGGAAGAAGGCCAGCCGTGGAAAGGTGGGTTTCCCTACGTTCAAGATGGCAAGGAGGTCAAAGAAAACATATCAGGTGATGATAGCAGAGTCATCATGGACAGGGTGATTCCTTTTATCGAGGCGAACAAGAACGTGCGCTTTTTTGCCACAGTATGGTTCCACGCGCCTCACGAGCCGGTTGTTGCTGGGCCTGAATACAAGAAGCTTTATGAGAAGCATGGGAAGACCAGGCAGAATTACTACGGGTGTATCACCGCGATGGACGAGCAGATCGGTCGGTTGAGAAAACGGCTCCGTGAGTTAGGTCTGGAAAAAGACACCATCTTGTTTTTCTGCAGCGACAATGGTCCGGCTGACCCAATGGTAAAAAAAGGAGTAGCTTCGTCTGGCCTGTTTAAAGGGCATAAGCATCAAATGTATGAAGGCGGAGTGCTTGTCCCAGCCTGTGTGGAATGGCCCGGGAAAATCAAACCGAACACAAAAATTTCAGTGCGCTGCTCAACGGTCGATTATTTCCCGACCGTTGCCAATCTCGTAGGTTTCAAATTTCCCTCCAAAGACAAGCGGCCCATCGACGGAATTGACCTGCTGCCTGTGATTGAAGGCAAGATGAAGACACGTGGAAAAGACCTGTTTTTTGGATATCGCAGGTTGGTTAAGGGGATTGATGGTAAGAGCATTATTCATGGTGACTTCAAGCTGATGAAGGAAGCCAAGGCCGAAGGCCGGATTCGACTCTACGACCTGAGCCGTGATCCATATGAAAAAAACGATCTGGCGCAAAAAATGCCGGAAAAGGTCAGGGAGCTGAACGAGCGCTTGATGCAAATTGACAAGAGCTGCCAGCTAAGCCGAGACGGCGCAGATTACCGTTACTGATTCGCATTTACTCAAGAGTTTATCTGCAATGAATTTGGCTAAAATTAAGATCTGTCTTCTCTCATCCTCATTGGCGCTAGTGCCTTGGATGTTAGAGGCGAAAGATTATCGTATCGATTCGCAACGAGCCTTCGACGCGATCAATGAAGTCACCTTGGAACCGGGGGATGCCATCCTACTCAAGCGTGGTCAGAGTTTTACCGGTATGTTAGCGCCCAAAGGAAATGGCGATGAGAACGCAGTGATCCGAATCAGTACCTACGGAAAAGGCCCACGTCCCAAAATTCATGCGCAAGGCAAACACATTGCCGGGCTGATGCTCAAAGATCCCTCTTATTGGGAAGTCAGCGGGCTGGAAATCACCAACACCGATGGCAGTGATAAAGATCAGGGCACACTGTTTGGGATTTATGTGTTAGCTCAAGGTGAAGAGAAGGTTTACCGTCATGTTTACATTGGTGATTGCTATATCCACGATGTGAACGGCAAGGTGGCAGGGAAAATGCGCGGGGGAATCCATGTGCATATCAAGAAACTGAAGAAGAGTATTTTTGACGATCTACGCATCACGAAGAATCGCATCGTAAATGTAGGCGGAGTCGGAATTGGAAATACATCATCCAGCAGTAAAGTTGAGTTTTTGGGAGATGAAACCCAAACTGAGTATTTGTGGACCAACGTCTACGTGGCTGGAAATCATGTTGATCATACTGGCCGGAACAATATCATTGCCCGGTGCAGTAAAGACGCCATCTATGAACACAACGTTCTGGCTAACAGCAGTCGATACGACACGGGGCATAGCATCTTTTGTTTCAAAACTGACGGGATCAAAATCCAATACAACGAAGCCTATGGAAACGTCGGCAAGGGTGGAAAAGACCGAGGTGGATTTGACGCCGACTACAACTGCGTGAACACCTACATTCAGTATAACTACAGCCACGATAATATGTGGTTCTGTGGGATTATGAAAAAGCCAAACCGCAATATCGTGATCCGCTACAATATCACTCAGAACGAAAAACAGGGGCTGTATTTCTATGGTTTCGATTCATCCAAGGCGGTGAAAAATGTGCATATTTACAACAACACCCACTACACGAAAATAGGATTAAAGGTGGCTGTTTTTCCGGAAGGGAGAACTCCTCGAAATACTCTGTTTGAAAACAATATTTTCTACTTCGAAGGCGAGGCAAGCTGGGGGAAGGGGGCTGATAAGGCGGTGAATACACGCTTTAACAATAACCTCTACTACGGAATTGCTCCGCATCCGTCTGATTCCAAAGCTGTTACCGAGAATCCGGATTTTGTCAGTCCTGGGAAAGCCGGAATACACGTGGATTGGGGAACAATGAACTCCTTGAAAGGTTATAGGGTTCGCCGCCAATCACCATGTCGTGATCAGGGCGTTGAGATTAAAAACAATGGGGGAATTGATTTTTTCAAAAACAAGATCAAAGAAAAGAGCTCCCACATTGGAGCCGTGGTGGGTGGAGCGTGAATCCCACCTGTGGGACTCATTCTAGGGCAAGAGGGGCTCTTATCGTCGGATAAAAACGAAAGAACGAAAAAACCAGACAACTTTTTGGATTATCGGCGTTTACTCTAGTAAGTAATAAGCCCAAAATTCTTGCTCCATTATTCAAGGCAGCATCAACAGATCTTTACTTCTTAAATACTTAACTATGAAAACAACATCATCGTCAGTCCGCTTAAATACGTCCACCAGAGTTCTCAAATCAGGTTTCACCTTGCTTGAAATGGTGATTGTTCTGGGAATCATTGCCATGATCATGGGGGGAGCTATTTTCACCATGAAACGCATTTCAGACAGTGGTGCTGTGACCGTAGTAGGTGGTGACTTTTCCTCCATCGAAAACGCCCTGCAATCCTACAAAACAAATGCCGGTCATTACCCCTCAGAACAACAGGGACTGAAGGCCTTGGTTGAAAAACCTACCTCAGCACCGCGCCCAAGACGTTGGATCCAAATTATGGATGAGGTGCCTAGCGATCCTTGGAACAACGAGTATAAATACAAATTCCCTGGTAGCAAAGACCGCTCACGCCCAGAGATCATCAGCGTTGGTAAAGACGGACTGGAGGGCACTGAGGACGATTTGTCTAATCAGGAATGAATTGTGGTATTGGACATCCGAGGTCGAAACAAGTCGGTGGTTTCACCCTCTTGGAGATGGTGTTTGTCCTCGGCATGATCGCCGTGCTTGTGACATGGCTCACTCTCAGTGTCACTACGGTGGAAACTGAGGAGCGTCTGCGACGAGCGACAAGTGAGGTGGAAGTCATGGCCAAAAGGGCGCGCAATGTTGCCATTCGCCAGCAGAGGCCATACCAGTTGACTATTTCCGAGGGCAGTATTTCCATAGCTCCACAGTTTGCCCAGAGTGAGGTCGATCATTTTCAGGATGAAACTGAGGATGGTGACGGTGATACACCGCGCGTCGACTTCGAGGATGTCACAGCCAGCGAAGAGACCGATGAAACGGTAAAGTATGAAATTAAACGCTGGCGATCGGATGTTTGGGAAGTGATTGAGGACGATCGCAAAGTCGTCCTTACTTTGGATCCCGTCGGTCTGGTGGAGCCTATCTCCATTCGGTGCAGCGTCGGCAAAAGCTGGTTGATGCAGGAGTTGCATCCTTTGACTGCGAGCGTTAGAGACGAGGAAATGAGCATCGAAAAAGAATAGCTCATATTATCCAATGAAAATATCTGCAACATCGACCGCAAACCGGTCTGAAGGCGTAACCGGCAAACGTGCCGGCTACGTGTTGTTGGAGATTGTCATCGCCATGGGTTTGTTCGCAGCTGTGGCGGTTTCCCTGGTCAAGGCGCTGCACATGACCAGCAAAACTGCATCAGGTATCCAAGACGAGATGCGTATTCAGCGCGTGCTCAAAAGTGCGATGATCGATGCTCTGAGTAATCCGAATCTCGAAGAGCGCAATGATACCGTCGACTTGATGGATATCACCGGAGACGGTGGCGAGCAGCTTCCATTTCTGCGCGGCGATATTGAAACCGTGATCGAGCCGATGGAAATGGAAAACGAAGACGGCCAGTTGTTGCAGAACATGTTCCGGATCAGAGTGACTTTCCACTGGTTCGCGGATGGAGACTGGCAGCAACAGAGTGCTGAGACCTGGCGCTACGCCAACCTTTATAAACCATGATTAGGAAGCGTCCAAACGTAAGTGCGAACCGATTGCAGCGTGGTGGTTTCACTTTGCTGGAAATCGTCATCGCGTTGGGACTCATGGGGATGTTAGTGGGAATGATTTTCCGAGTTGCCCAGTCGTCCATGAAACTCAGCCAGGCGGTGGTGGAGACCCAGAATGAAACGATGGAGCAAAACTCCTTTTTCAACTTGTTGAAGAATCATTTTGAGCAAATTCCAGGCAATGCCGTGATGAGACTGGAGAGTTACGAGGCTAGGAACCGGACTCTGTTCACTCTAACATTTCAAAACGTCCCCATGTCGTTCAACTGGGGGGATGTTCCGATGACCGCTGAAGCTGTGCAGCTAGCGACGGTTGAGCAACGTGACGGATTTGTCGATATTGTGCTGCGCTTTTATGATGTGGAGATTTTGGAAGACTCAGATTCTACAGGGGATGCTGACGCCGAACCTGTCGCTGAAATCACCTTGGTCGAGAACATGTGGATGTGTGACTGTGAAGTGGTCGATGGCAGAACGATGGAGCCAACCACGGTGTGGGATAACAATGGGCAGTTACCTTTGCAGGTGAAGTTTTATTGCCGTTTCTCATCAACGGCAGACATTGTGCAGCAAACATTCTGGGTGGTGCCGAAGCAGAACCCTGAAGTCATCATGCGCCAGATCATTCAGCAGAATCCCGGTGGTCCGCAGGCTCAGCCTGGTGCCGGGCAGGGTGGTGGTATCGATATTCCCGGGGGAGTGCAAATACCAGGAGGGAACGGTGGTGGCGGCGGAGGCGGTGGCCGAGGTCAAGGTGGCCAAGGCGGTCGTGGTAATGGTGGTGATGGCGGCAGAGGTGGACCTCCAGGTGGGTAGTTAATTTTTTGTTAGTAAATATGATCGTTCACAGTTCACAGTCTCAGGCACACCGTCGCGGTAGTGCCTTGATTGCTGTGTTTTGGATTATGGCTGTGCTTGCCTTGGCCGTATTTGCCGCGGTGAGGGTGGTTTATTACGATTCCGATGTGGCCGGATCACAGCTCAATGGTTTTGAGGCGCTGCAGGTGGCAGAACGCGGTATCGCAGTGGCGGTAAACCCCGCCGTTGAAAAAATGGACCCGGTTCTCGATTGGACTGATGAAGAACAGGATATTTCTTACAAAGCGCGCATCACATCGGAAGCAGCGAGGTTTAACATCAACGTGATCTTGATTCGAAAAGACAAACAGCTGCTAACAGATATATTCACCGATTGGGGAATGGAGCTTCAAGATGCACAGACGCTCATTGATAACTTGAGCGATTGGATCGATGAAGGTGACCTTGCCGAACTCAATGGTGCTGAAGTTGACTGGTATGAAAGTCAGGGGCGGCCTAACCATCCGTTCAACCGACCATTTTACAATCTTGATGAAATGCGCCTAGTCAAAGGCATGGATCAGTTAGAGGCCTTGCGTCCGAACTGGCGCAATTGGTTTACCATTTGGAGTAATGGCAAGTTAGACGTCAATGAGGCATCAGCAGAGCTCATTGCAGCCGCGGCGGAGGTAACCATTGAGGAGGCACAAGATTTAATTGATCACATTCTCGGACCCGACCGTGAACGCGATACTGAAGACGACCAAAGATTCCAGAATCTAGCCGAAGCGCTCAGCCTTCTGGGTGTCTCGGAATTCCAGCAGCCGATAATAGAGCCCCGTTTGACAGTCAATGATACCACGACACGGATTGTCAGCGACGGACGTGCCGGCACGGTCAAGCGGCGGATCACCTTGGTATTACGGAGTCGCACTGGTCAGCCGGCCATTCTCGAACGAAAAGAAGAGATCATTCCGTAGAAAAAATTTATTCCCGGTGACGCTGTATTGCGAATGCGGGACTTGCATATTAGAGACGAACCAACGACATTATTTTCCCTTGAGTAGCAAAACAGAAAACACACTGCTGATACCCGGTCCAGAAGGATGGGAGATATGGCAGGGCACGCGAGAGCAAGGATTCCGCCGAACGCTCGAAAACGGGCCAGCGCAAGCTTCAGATTTGGACAAAATTCCCAAAGGTCGATTGATCATGGGCTTCCCTGTTCGCGAGGCTTTGGCTGTTCCATTTAAAGTCCAGACTGAGGATGTCAGCATGTATGATGATCTTGCAGCGATGCATCTGGAAAAAATCGGAGTCCGGCCAGATCTGGGTGCTGGTCGATTGACAGACGTTTTTCCAGCCGGTCGAGAGGACGGGCAAAGCACCTTACTCAATGTTGTGTTAGCAGCTCCGGAAGAAGGCACGATGCCATCTAGTGCTCCTAACATGTTTGATATCTCACCGAGATTTTTCCCATTACCGGGGAATGCTGTGACACTCTGGCGGGAATTAGGTCGCTGGGTTTTCGCCGTTTCCAGTGGTGGACATCTTACTTATTTCCAATCGTTACCTGGTTCATCCCTCGGTGCGGATGCCGTGCGCGACATTCGTCTCGCTCTTTCCCAGCTCAGCATTCAGGGCGTGAGTTTGGAAATGGAAAACGCCACCGTGTGGACCACCGGCACGAGCTCTGATCCATCGGATGAAGTCATTCAGGCCTTGGGGAAATCACTCAATGCCGAGATCATAGCCGAGCCCAAACCTCATCCGATTTTACCCGCAACACTAAGCCGCCTCGTTCCCGCCGATGTGCGTGCTGAACAGAAGCTGAAAGCTGAGCGCCAGCAGCGGAACCTGATGATTGCCGCTGCGCTGTTAGTCTATCTGGGCATTATCGGTTATCTCGGATTCGGCTACTACAAGCTCGATAAGAAACTGGCTAAACAGGAAAAAGAACTTCAACAGATCAACTTGGCCCATGGCGATGTGGGTTTATTCTACACAGATTGGAATGACCTTTCGCCACTGGTGGATAACCGTCACTGGCCGCTGACGGCACTTCATCGCAGTGCTGAAATTATTCCGCCTAACCAAAGCCAGTCGCTGCGATTCAAAGTTTTCGAAGCGAACAGCGAGCGCGTTTACATCAGTGGCGAGGCTACCGAGATCAAGCACGCCAGTGCCTTTGGTGAAAAACTCAAACGAAACATGTCAGATTACGATTGGAAACCGCCGGTAATAGGATCCGATACCAAGACCAACCGATGGAACTTCACCTTCGAAGGAATCCTCAAAGGAAGTGAGATCGAACAATGAATGATCGCGAGAAAAAACTGATCTTCCTTCTCTTTGGGGCTGCGTTCATCATTGTGAACCTGTTTCTGTATACCTCCTACACGGCGGCTAAGCAGAAAAAGGAAATCGCACTCGATAAAGGAGCCAAAGAGATAGCTTTGAAAGAAAAACAGCTTCTTGAGGCTGACGAGCGGATCGCCGAGATGAATTGGTTGATTGATTATGCGCCCAAGGAGGGGACTCACGCCGCAGTCAGGGCTGATCTGGTCACCTTTGCGGAGCAAAGCGCTCAACGGAACGGAATTACCATGAAAAAACGGCCGGTGCCAGTCCGTGAAGAAGCTGAACCCACTGGTGCTTATCACATTGCCCGGGTGAAAGTCTTGGTCAATGCTCGCGATCCTGAGTTTTACCGATGGATCACAGAATTGCAAAATCCCGAAAAAAGCCGTTCAGTCACCATGTTGCGAATTTCCCCACAGCGTGATGATCCCACTCGTATCGACTGCGAACTCGAAATCACCCAGTGGTTTGCGCCTGCTGCTGACGACTTGCTGGATGACAATGTCACCGCCAATTAAGTCAGCTCAGTGAAGTCCACAAGTTCAGAAGATTACCACGAAAACAGACAATTCAGCCTCTCACTGGCGTTTCATTAGCTAGAGAATAACCTAGCCCTGAATCCAAACCAAATCACTTACCATGAGCTTCCATTCATCTATCATCAAGGCCGCCACAGCCATCGTGCTTTTGGCTACGATCGGAACAGCCTCCGCTGATCCGCCTACGAAACCACGATTGATGCAATATTCGAATTTGTGGACGAATTCACCATTTACCATCAAGCCAGTCGTGGAACCTACCACAGTGGAGTCTCCTTTGGAGCGTGACTGGATGCTGGGCAGCATTCGCCCCAGTGGCAAAGGATACTCGGTGACATTGATTAGTAAAAAAGACCGCAAGGAGAGAGTCCGCTTTTTGCCTGGATTTACCACGGGTGACTGGCAGCTGATCCAAGTCCAACAGGATGTGAAGGATAATGAGAAGTCGAGAGTGCAGATCCGCAAAGGCAGCCAGACCGCATGGATCAGTTACGATGAAAAATTGATCAAAATTCGTCCTACGGCTGCAGCCAAGCCTACAGGGAAAACGAATCCCCAAGTGAGTTCAAAAAGCGGCGCGCGCCCACCAATCCCCGGTCGTTCAAGCAGTAGTAGCTCGTCGAACACACCGCGTGTGCGCTCTGTGCCGAGAAGAAAGTAGTTCCAAAACCATCTCGATTCCTCTAAACACCTCTAGGTTATCCTCACTCTCACAATATTCATGAAATCTGTCACTTCTGTTTTTCTCTCTCTAACGCTTTGTGCAGTCGCACAAGCCCAGACACCAACCAAGCCAGGTGAAGCGGTAAAGCCGGCAGGCCAGCCTGGTGCCGTTCCCGCTCCTAATGTGAATCCACCAGTGCCAAAAGTACCCGCAGCTCCGGCACGGCCACCCGTTCCCGGCGCGAACCCAGCGGCCCCTCAAGGCGTCCAGCCCGTCAATCAAGGTGTAGCACCACAGGGGGCTAACAGACAAGTGGATCCAAACGCCCTCGCTGTGCCCGCAAACGGGGTGATCGACGGTAGCAATTGGGACGACCAAGATGTCGCCGATGAATATACCAAATACACCGGCAAGCGCGTGCTGTTGAGCTCGGCGACCCAAAACTTGGAGATTCGTTTTTATCAGCGTGGTCCATTGACCAATGCAGAAGCTGCTACTTTGTTAGATAAAATTCTGAACATGGAGGGATTTGCCTTCGTTCCCAGCGGTGTCAATGAGGTGAAACTCCTTCCCAAGGCACAAGGATCAGGTGCTGATGCTCCAGGTGATACCGAGATCATGATTGATGATCCTAATGACATCCCCGATGGTGATGCCTACATTTCCTACTTCATGAAGCTCAATTTCATCAAGCCCGAGGACGCTGTCAGGACATTCACTCAAAGCATCCACGGCCTCGGACCTGGAGCCAAAATCGCACCCGTTCCAAATGCCTCAGCAGTAATCGTTACCGGTAAATCTTCATTCATCCGCAAGTTGGTTAATCAAAAGCACTTCATTGATGTCGCAGCAGGGAATGTCAGCACTGTCTGGGTTCCTATGAAGTATGCCGACGCCGAGGTAGTCGCTACTACCCTGAACGAAATCATGAACTCCCAGCAGCAGCGTAAGACCACTGCGGGTGTGACCACTGGCGCGACTGGAAATACTGGAAACAGGAATGCGGGCCGTACTCCGACTCCTCCTGTGCCGGGTGTCACCAATACAGCATCCAATGGCAGTGCTGCAGGTGGTGCCGCCGCTGGAGAAGATATTCCAGTGCAGATCGTGGCAAACTCACGACTCAATAAAATTTTCATCATGGGACGGCCGGTCGATATTGTGTTCGTCGAAGGGCTCGCTCGTGAGTTTGATGCGCCGCCTAACAAAAATAACTATGTCAAACGTCGTCTGCGTTTCATGATCGCCAGTGACTTCCTAACCGTGGCCGCGGATGCATTAGAGAGTGTCGGTGGTACAATCGGCGGAGGTCAGCAGAATGCCGGTGGCGCCGGAGGAGGGCGTCAGCAAACAACTCGCAACCAGAACCAAAACCAGAACCGCAACACTGGTACTCAAACTGGTGGAAACAACGGCACGGCTGCCGAGTCAGTGCAGGAATTCAATGTCAGCGATATTCCTGAGTCTTTGGTAATCGGAAAAACTCTGTTAGTTGCCGATAACTTGGCCAACAGTATTCTTGTCCAAGGCCCACCTGAAAGCATCCGCATCGTTTCCGAGTTGATTGATCAATTGGATGGTCGTCCACAGCAGGTGATGATCTCAACTGTCTTCGGTGAAGTGACTTTAGACAATGATGTCGACGTCGGCATCAGCATCGGAAAAACAGCCCGTGGCGGGAGTCGCGATGGAGCCGGTAATATCGATACTGGAATCGGTGACCTCATTGGTCTCGGAACCCTCGGTGATCTAACTGGTCTCAATGCAGCCAGCGCGAATGGATTGAATGTTTACGGTAGTATCAAGGATTTCACCGGCATGATCCGTGCGTTGGAAACTCGTTCAGACTTCAAAATCTTATCAAGACCAACCGTCTACACCGCGAATAACCGTAAGGCGATTATATCATCAGGTCGCCGTATCGCGGTGCCCACCAATACCTTTACCAGTGGTGCTACGACAGGAACCACACAGAGTACCAACATTGAGTATCGCGATGTTCTGCTCCGTTTTGAAGTGGTGCCGCTGATCAACTCTGAGGAAGAAGTGACACTGCGGATTTCGCTGCTCAATGAGGACACTCAAGGCGTTCAAACCATTGATGGTAATCAGATTCCAACCATCGTTACCGAGTCTCTTTCCACTACAGTCACTGTTCCAAACCATTCAACCGTCGTGTTGGGCGGATTGGTTACGGAAACATCCAAGAACACCCGCACCGGAGTTCCTGTGCTGAGCAGCATCCCTGGACTAGGGCGTCTGTTCCGCAGGGACCTCAAGGAAATCGATCGTCGTGAACTTCTGATCTTCATCCAGCCTAAGATCGTTAATGGCGAGTCCGACCAATACGAAGCACAGTCCGATATGGAGTCTCGCT
The DNA here is from genome assembly GCF_042849255.1 of Oceaniferula spumae. GTDB lineage: Bacteria > Verrucomicrobiota > Verrucomicrobiia > Verrucomicrobiales > Akkermansiaceae > Oceaniferula > Oceaniferula spumae. The sequence continues at coordinate 818,305 of NZ_AP026866.1, read as the reverse complement.
ACAGTGTAGCTCCCTCGACCCGTGAATTCGCCGATGGTGTGCTGCCAAGTAAGCCGAAGTCCAAAGTCGTAGCTCCGCGTCAAGCTGCTCCTAGTGCCAAGTCTGCAGTTCCGGCTGCGACTAAGCGCCCGGGAATCCAGTACCCTACCAGAAGATAGGGCGAGTTTCTAACTTGTCCTATTTTTTGTGTTATGCAGAGAACAGCCGTTATTAATGTAGTTGGCCTAACAAAAGGCCTGATCGGAGAGCATACGCCGTCGATCCAGGCCTTTGCCAACTCAGTTGCAGTTAGTTCGTTTCCTCCGGCTTTTCCGGCGGTGACCTGCACGGCGCAGTCTGTTTACCTAACAGGTGAAGATGCAGGAGGTCACGGGATCGTGGCCAACGGTTGGTATGACCGAGAAACCGCCGAGGTGAAGTTCTGGAAGCAGAGCAATCACATCGTACACGGGGAAAAGATTTGGGACAGGCTCCGTAGAGATCTGCCGGGGTTCACCTGCGCCAAGATGTTTTGGTGGTACAACATGTATTCTTCTGCCGATTGGTCGGTGACACCAAGGCCGATGTATCCGGCGGATGGTCGGAAGGTTTTTGATGTCCACACTCAGCCGATGGATCTGCGCGAGGCACTGAAAGCAGATTTGGGGCCGTTTCCATTCCCCGCTTTCTGGGGGCCTGCGGCAGGCATCGGATCGTCTCAATGGATTGCCAATTCAGCGAAATGGATTGAGGAAAAAGAGAAGCCGACACTGAATCTCGTCTATTTGCCTCACCTCGACTACTGTCTGCAAAAATACGGTCCTGATGCACCTGAAATTGCCCCTGAGCTTCAAGCCATCGATGAAGTGGTCGGGGACCTGATCGCTTTCTATCAAAAGCGAAATATCGAAGTCGTTTTGTTATCCGAGTATGGCATCTCAAAAGTCAATCGAGCCGTGCACCTGAATCGCGAGTTTCGCAAACGAGGATGGATTCAGGTGAAAGATGAACTCGGTCTGGAGACTCTTGATTGTGGAGGTTGCCGAGTTTTTGCGGTCGCTGATCATCAAGTTGCTCACGTTTACGTCAACGATGCCTCGATCCGTGAGGAGGTAAAGGCGTTGTTAGAAAGCATTGAAGGTGTCGAAGAAGTCCGGACTTCGTCAGAAGTGTGGTTCACAGGAGTTGCTACTGAAAGGGCGGGGGACTTCGTTGCTGTGGCTGAAGAGGATGCCTGGTTCACATACTACTACTGGGAAGATGATTCCAAGGCTCCTGATTTTGCACGCTGTGTCGACATCCATCGCAAACCGGGCTACGACCCTGTAGAACTATTCATCGATCCTGAGTTGTCGCTGCCAAAGGCGAAGATTGCTGCATTTTTGCTCAAGAAGAAACTCGGGTTCAGAGCGCTGCTTGATGTCATTCCGCTCGATGACAGCCTGGTCAAGGGCTCGCACGGTCGGGATAAGGTTCCTGAGGGTGAGCAACCAGTTCTGATTTGTAAGGACGCTGAGAACGTGTCCGCTGCGGAGGGCGTTCATGATTTTCTGATATCACTCATCAAGAACTGATGTGGCGCAATGGCTTAGGGCGGCCAAAATAAAAGAAACCGCAGAGACAAATGCGGTTCGATATGGCATTATTAAAGTGATGGCAGATCTCGCACGTCAACAATCGGAGGCATGGAAAGGCTGGCTCAGGGAGCATGGTCCACGATTGCTGCTCTATGCTCGCCAGCGAAGTGCAAGCCGGGAGGATGCAGAAGACATGATTCAAAATGCCTTGGTCCGGCTGTGGCACTATCAGGAGGAGCGAGATCATGTGCCGCCGGATCTGCCATTGGCGTATTCCGTGCTTCGCTTCGTTGCCATGGATTATGGTAAAAAACAGGGGCGGAAAAAACGCAAGGAAGAGGCGATCATTTTCCTCCATGATCAGGACGACCATTGGCTGGATACTAGCGCTGAAGAAGATGAGGAATCGGAACTATTACGTGAAGCTGTCGATAGTTTGGGCGAAAAACTCCGCGAAGTGGTGACTTTGAAAATCTGGGGAGATCTGACATTTAAACAAATCGCCGAGAGTATGGCGATCTCAGCAAACACCGCAGCCTCACGATATCGTTACGCGTTGGAACAGCTCGAACGCAAATTGGAAACCCTCAAACAAATTCGATATGGTTCCTGATTCAGAACAACGATTTTCCGCGTTGGAAGACAGATTGCGTAACTTGGTTCCCCCCGCTGTTAGTCAGGAGGGACAGCAACGTCTTGAAGATACAGTCGACCAGCTCGCTGGTTTGAGTGCTGAAAATGATGAGGTTTCGGAGCCAGCGTTTTTTATGAGACGGCCATGGCAGGTGGCGGCGGCGATTACTTTGACCGGCACCTTGGCGTGGACTGTTTATAGTCATCATCACATATCGACTTTTGATCCTAGCCTAGCTGCATCCATCCCTGAACCTCGTTCGGAAATGGTTCTGTTGACCTCGACTAACCGGATCGATATTCGGCAGGATGATGGCTTGATCGTGCCAGAGGACGGTAGTGCTCCTCATTACAGATATCGTTACCACGTGACCGATGAGGCACGGGTTCGCGATCCAAAGACTGGGACGATTGTGACGCTCCGCCAGCCTCGCGAGGAGATTGTCACCGTTCCGGTTACCCAATTTTAAATGTCCTAACAATTCAATCATTACAATGAAATCTCCCATGTTTAAAATCGTCTCAGCCTACGCGGTCATAATGGGATCTATCGTCATCGCCAGCGCACAGGCGGAGCCTCCAATCCCAGGAATGCCGGTGCCAGCGAAACAAGCCAACGTAAGCATGGGGGTCGGAGTGGTGAAGCCAAGTGATGCCCTCTATTCTCAGTTGCCGAAGCTGCCGCGCGGCTGCGGTTTCCTGCTTCAGTCGATAGCTCCTGGCAGTTCTGCGGAAAAGTCGGGATTGAAAGTGATGGATGTCATCTGGAAATTGGATGATCAGATTTTAATCAATGAAGGGCAGATGATGACCTTGCTGGGGCTTCGTAAACCCGGTGATCACGTGAAAGTCAGCTATTTTCGGTCAGGTAAAGCTCAAGTCACCACCCTCACTCTTCAACCCGGCACTAGTGCCCCTGCCAACCCAGAGGCCTTGGTGATCGCTCCTCCTATTCCCGGTCTTCCAGCCCAGCCTATGCGGGTGATCAGCTACGAAGACCGCTCGGCATCCATTAGCGACAAAACCGGCACCGCCACGCTGACCTATCGCGAGGGGAAACTATGGCTTCACGTGGAATCTGATAAAGGTGTGGAGACATTTAATGGCACCATAGAAAATGCCTCAGAGCTCGCACATGTGCCCACCGTGTGGCGTAGCCGCTTGCCGATCTTGCGGCGTTCGCTTGAGGAATCCCTCAGCCTACGCAAATTACCTCGTATCCGTCGTGTTCCCACACCCAAACACCGCATCGCTGGCGGTGAGTGATCACGGAGGAAAATGCTTGCCGTAAGAGAATGATAGAATAGGGTTGCTATTCGGCTCTGGTTTTTTCATGCTCTGCTCCATGCATCCAGACGTAGCGAAGCTCGTAGAGGCGGGGAGAATCCCGCAGGCCGTCGGGGAACGATTATCAGAAATTGCTCCCGGAAATTTTTGCTCCCATAAAAATTGGGGGGCAGGGAAAGTGGAGAGTTGGGATTTACCCACCGGTAAAGTCATTATCAATTTTGAAAAGCAGTCCAATCAAGAGATGGCACTGCAGTTCGCCATTCAAAAAACAGAGCCGCTTCCAGCGGAGCATTTCAGCGCCCGAAAGCTCGATAACATCGGCGAACTTCGCGAGCTCGTGGACAAAGATCCCGTGGAGCTGGTGAAGCGCACGCTTGAGAGTCACGATGGCAGCATGATGCTGGACCAACTGGATCGCGAGCTTTGCGGCAGTGTAGTCCCTGAGGATGGATACAAAAAATGGTGGGAAAAAGCCAAGAAAGCCCTACGTGAGAGCCATATCTTCTCTGTTCCTAGCAAACGCACAGACCCGCTCGTTTTACGTGGCGACTCCCTCAGCCCCGCTGACACCCTGATCATCGAGTTCACCGAGACGCGTGATCCTAAGGTGAAAATCAAAGCTCTTGAGAATATCCGCAAGAACCTCGACGTATTCGAGGAAGGTGGCAAGGAGGTCAAAGGACTCATCGAAGCCCTGAACAAGTTCTGTCAAAAAGGACGCAAGCTGCACCTCAGCACCGTTCTTGAGTTTCTCGTCGCTCGCGATGAAATCATCAACCACTTTGACTCACTTGAACTCGATGATAGTGATCTGCGCCTTGCCAATGTGCTCACCACCGAGCACGAGCGTTTGGTAGACAGCCTCAAAGGCCGCTCCGCTGCTACTCAGCGTAAGATCTTCGAAAGCTTCCCTGAAGCATTTGGCGATACTTGGCAGGAGGAAATGCTGAAAATCTTTGATGAAGTCGGCTCACGTGGTGTTACCGAGATTGCTCGTTACATGCAGGAAAACGGTCAGGACGAAGTCTTTGCCGATCACCTTTCTAAGTCGATCGCCAACCGCAGTCTGGGGCCAGACGCCTTAATCTGGATTTGCCGCGAGCGCGAAAAGTCAGCAGCCCAAGTATTCACTTTTGAAACAGGAAACTCGATCCTCAATCTCCTCGACCGCGATCACGTGGCCGATGGCCCAAGCAAGAGTGTGCGTCTGCGCACCATGCTGATGAGCGATAAGACCCTTATTTCCGACATCCTTGCCGATGCTGATGAAGCGGAAGCTCGCCAGTTCGGCCGTAAGCTCTACCAGAGCCCCGTCTTCACCGATCTCGACCGCAAGTCACTGATGGCCCGCGTCATCAAGGCCCGCCCCGAGACACAAGACCTCGTCACCGGTGAGTTTGAGAAGAAAATCGAAGGGGTCACCTCCTCCCGCGAGAGCATTGAGCGCCGTAAGAAAGAACTCGATGAAATCGTCAAGGTGCGCATCCCAGAGAACACCAAGGAAATCTCCGTCGCCCGCTCTTACGGAGACCTTCGCGAGAACTTCGAATACAAGGCTGCAAAAGACATGCAGGCCGTGCTCATGCGCCGTAAGTCATCGATGGAAAAGGAGCTTCGCCACGTGCAAGCCACCGATTTCAAAGGTGTCGATACCAGCGAGGTGAACATCGGAACCATCGTCAATATGGAGAGCGATTCAGGCGAAGAAGTTACCTACACCATCCTTGGTGCATGGGACTCCATCGCTGAAGAAAATGTCGTCTCTTACCTTTCAGACGTCGGAATGACCCTGATCGGTGCCAAGCCTGGCGATACTCTGGACGTGCGCGATCTCGAGACCGAGAAAAACCGCAAACTGACAGTTGTCAGCATTGAAGCCTACAACAAAGGTTAATAACTCAAGGTTTCAGATCGAAAGAAAAATCCCGCAGCGCGGCGCGAATCACCGTGTCCGCTGCACTCAGTAATTACTAATCACCAATCACACTAATTCAATATGTCAGAAACTAGTATTAAATGCATCATAGGCCGCGAGATCATCGACTCCCGTGGAAATCCTACCGTCGAAGTTGACGTCACCCTCGAGGGCGGTGCCTTCGGTCGTGCCGCTGTTCCATCCGGAGCATCCACAGGCGAACATGAAGCCTGCGAACTTCGCGACGAAGACAAATCACGCTACCTTGGAAAAGGTGTGCTCAAGGCCGTAGCCAACGTCAACGACCAGATCGCTCCGGCCCTCATCGGCAAGTGCGCCGCTGACCAGACCGGCATCGATAAAGCCATGATCGAGCTCGACGGCACACCTAACAAGCGCAACCTCGGAGCCAACGCCATCCTCGGTGTTTCTCTGGCCTGCGCCCGTGCCGCTGCCGCTGCAGCCGGTCTGCCACTTTACAAATACCTCGGCGGCCCTAACGCCAAGGTGCTTCCTGTGCCCATGATGAACATCATCAACGGCGGCTCCCACTCCGACGCCCCAATCGCGTTCCAGGAGTTCATGATCCGTCCTGTTGGCGCACCAACATTCAGCGAAGCCGTTCGCATGGGTGCCGAGGTCTTCCACAACCTCAAGAAAGTTCTCCATGACCGTGGCCTCAGCACAGCTGTGGGTGACGAGGGTGGATTCGCTCCTAAGTTCGACGGCACCGAGGACGCTCTCGATACCGTTTGTCAGGCTGTTGAAAAAGCAGGCTACAAGGTGGGCGAAGACATCACCTTCGCGCTCGACTGTGCAGCCTCCGAGTTCTTCGAGAACGGTGTTTACGATTACACCAAGTTCGAGGGCGAAGGTGGCGCCAAGCGCAACTCCGAAGAGCAGGCCGCTTACCTCGCCGAACTCTGCGAGAAATACCCGATCGACTCCATCGAAGACGGCTGCGACGAAAACGACTGGGACGGCTGGAAAGTCCTCACCGACAAAATCGGCGACAAGGTCCAACTCGTCGGCGACGATCTCTTTGTCACCAACGTAGACTTCCTCCAGAAGGGCATCGATCTCGGCGTGGGTAACTCCATCCTGATCAAGGTCAACCAAATCGGTACACTCACCGAAACTCTCGACGCCATCGAGCTGGGTAAAGTCAACGGCTACAACTCCGTGATCTCCCACCGTTCCGGCGAGACCGAGGACAGCACCATCGCCCACATCGCAGTGGCAACGAACGCTGGCCAGATCAAGACCGGTTCCATGAGCCGCTCCGACCGTATTGCCAAATACAACCAGCTCCTCCGCATCGAAGGAGTCCTTGGCGACCAAGCCGTCTACGGCAACTAATCGCTCTGAGGGAATACTCCTCATCTAAACCATCTAGGCCCACATCCATACTTGGATGTGGGCTTTTTTTGTAAGGAATTAATCCTGGTATTTATTAAAAAACGATCGTTTGTAACGCGGTTTTATAAAAAGAATGTTGATGGTAAAGTTATGTTAATTTAAAAATGGATTTCTGGTTTCGACCTAAACAGACACATTAATCCTTATAAATATGAACACACACAACCACCCTGTTAGTCAATTGATCGCCATTGGATTTATGGCGATGTCGTCCGCGATCACTGCTCAGAGCTTCAGCGATTTAGATTTTGGCAATCCGGTAGAAGCTTCAGACTCCTCTCATCCTACTTACGGTCCTAGTTGGACAGGCAACTCGATAAGTTTCACCAACGTTGCACCTGGTGTGGATATGAAGATGACGATGTCGGGGATCGGCACAGGTCTTTCAGTGGATGGTATTTTTGCCAATTATAAAAGCAACAACACCAATGAACCGAATGGTGATTTGGGATTTCGTTATGAAGCGTCCAGCTATAACTACGCGACAATCACATCCACTTTGGATTTTTATAAAAGTGGCACCAATTTCAGTGAGCGGATCGAGATTGCGCGTTTTCGCATGATGATGTACGACGTGGATGGCGAGGCCAACCAAAGTGAAGGTGCTACATTTTATGCAGAGGATGGTTTGGTGGGGTACCAGTTGGCATCTGCGGATGCTTCACCTCGACCTAGTTCGGTGTCTTCCGACCACGTAACTTTCACTGGGCCCGGTACAAATAAGAGTGAAACGGACACCTCTGGAGCCATGATTTTACATTTTGAAAATACGGATAGTATCCGCTTGGAAATGTTCGCAAATACGACTGCGGGAAACACGCCCAATGGTGTTTTCACGGCTTTTGACGGAGACCTGAGTATGCTGGGTGGAGATTTGTCTGATTTTGGTGATGTTGAGTTGTTGCCTGACGCCGTACCAGAACCAGGAACAGCATCAATGTTAGTAGGGGCATTGGGAGCATTATGTTTGCTCCGTCGCCGGATTTAACTCGGATCGCATTCAAGAGTGGAGTCGTGTTTTCTCGCATGCCTCCACTCTTGAAACTTATTTACTGAAAACTATGCTGGTGCGGAGATTACATGATCTGTTAGTGCCATGTCAGCAACGCTTCGCTATAACCAACTCGCGCCGATTTATGACGTGGGGATTGTGGGGGATTTGTTTTACCGTGCAGCCCGGCGCGAGGCGATTGACCGACTGAATCTAACACTCGGATCCCGAGTGATGGTGCTCTTTTGTGGCACAGGGTTCGATTTTGGACTCATTATAGAAAGCATCGGAGAGACAGGAATGATCTATGCCGTGGACGGCGCAGCAGGGATGTTGAAGCGTGCGCAGAAGCGGAGTAGGAGATTGGAGTTATCTAACGATCAAATCAAATTCGTGCAGGCGGATTTTTCTAAGTCTGATGATGTAGCAAAACTCTGTGAGATCATCCGTGAGGTTAGACCAGATAGGCTGCTCATTTCCATGGGTATGAACTGCATGGCCGAGTGGAAGCCGTTTTTCTCCTATGTTTTTGAGGCGCTGGAAATTGGCACGAGGGTTTCCATGTTTGATCTCTATACCCGCAAACTGAATGTCAGAGCGCGTTTGCTCAATGGCGTGGGGGCGGGGGATTGTCGCCGCAAAATTTGGGAAGAATTAGAATCTCGCAGCAGTGACTTTAGCTTTCATCGCTTCAAGTCTGAGGGCTTGTTAGGCGTGCCGCTTTTTACAGCCAGTGGGTCTAAACCTGCTGCCGCTTCAGAATTGAAGCCTTGAGGGGATCGGCACTTGTAAGGTGCGCAATGGCGATGGCCAGAGCATCCGCAGCATCATGAGGGGGAGTTTCTGCCAAACCTAAGAGAGCGCGTATCATGAAGGCGACCTGTTGCTTGTCGGCCGATCCGTTGCCAGTAACCACTTGTTTCACTTTACGAGGTGCGTATTCGTAAATTTTAAGTCCAGTCTCTGCCGCCGCGATCAAGGTTGCGGCACGGGCTGCACCCATGGTGATGGCCGTCTTGTGCGATTGCACGTAGATGATACCCTCTACGGCGGCTTCATCAGGTTCCCATTTTTTAATGAGATTGGCGATGCCGGTATGAATGGCGGCTAGGGCACCCGACTGGGGGATTTTGGGGGGAATCGAGATAACTCCAAAATCGAGGACCTTCTGTTTCAGGTGATCGCCTTCTAACACCGCGTAGCCGGTATTCCGGATGGCGGGGTCAATGGCGATGACTTTCATTTCAAAGTGATCCGTGTGCAGTGATCAGTGTGAAGTGAATCACTTACGCCTGCGGCGTGGCGCGGGACGGCGTTTTTTGCGCACTGGCTTGGCTGGGGAGTCGTCGAGTAGCGCGGTGTAGGTGTAGTTGAAATTCTCCAGCTTGCGGCGCTCGATTTTCTTCTCGATGAAGTTTTCCACTGACGTTGCGAAGTCGAGCTCATCCGCGGTGAGGATGGTGAACGCGTCACCTTCGGCTTCGGCACGACCTGTACGTCCGATGCGGTGAACGTAGTCTTCTGAGTTCTCAGGCACGCGATAGTTGATCACGTGGGTGACCGTAGAGATGTCAATGCCGCGGGCGGCGACGTCTGTGGCGACAAAGATGTTGTAAGTGCCGTCTTTGAATCCGGCGAGAGCCTTGAGGCGGTCGGACTGTTTGACATCGGAGTGCATCGCGACCACTTCATCGTGACCGGTGGCTTTGATCATGCCTGTGACGGCGTCAGCTTCTTTGCGAGTGCGGGTGAAGATCATCACCGAGTGGAAATCTGTTTTTTCAAGTAGGGCTAACAGAAGTTCGTCACGCTGGTCCATGGAGACTGGGTAAAAGGCGTGATTCACGGTGTCCGGCACAGCGGCGCGGGCGATTTCCACGGATTCAGGTTCGTGCAGACACCACTGGGCGAAGCCTTGGATGGCTGGTGGCATGGTGGCGGAAAAGAAAAGTGTCTGGCGTGAGCTGTCCTCGGTGTTCCACGGGCAGAGGCTGACGATTTTCCTAACAATTGGAAGGAATCCCATGTCGAGCATGCGATCGACTTCGTCAAGGATGAGAATTTTGATATTTCCGAAGCGCATGGTAGCGCGGTAGAAGTGATCGACCAGTCGGCCTGGGGTGGCGACGACGATATCCGCCTGAGCCATTTGCTCGTCCTGCTTGCCGTAGCCCATGCCACCGTAGATCAGAGCGACCTTGCAGCCGGTGTGTTTGCCGTAGTGTTCAAACTGCTCAGCCACCTGATGGGCGAGTTCTCGGGTCGGCTCCAGGACGAGGATCTGAGGTTTGCCGAGAGGTTTAATTTGGGAAAGGGAGGGGAGAGCGAAGGCGGCGGTCTTACCGGTTCCGGTCTGGGATGCACCGATGACATCCTTGCCCTGCAAAATGAGGGGGATGGCTTGGGCTTGAATAGGTGTGGGGTTCTCGTAGCCGGACTCTGTTACGGCGGTGAGAACGGCTTCGGAAAGTCCGAGATCGGAAAAAGACATGCAGCGGAGTTAGTTGCTTAGCCCCTGTGTGTAAAGGTTAATGCGGGGCTAAAGCGCGTCCTAGTTCGGGATCGCTGGGGACTGAATCAGCAGGCAACCTTCGAGGAGCGGTTGCAGGATTTGGAGATGGATATCGTTTTCCTCTTCGAGGGAAATTCCAAAACGCTCCTCAGCCTGGCGCAATGCGTAGTCGAGGTCCGAGCGAAGAATGGCATTGGAAGAGCCGTGCACAATAGCAGCCAGGATACAATGTTTCCCACGTCGAATCATGAGATTCCGGCCATCCTCCCATGAGATGCAGCTCTCGGTGTCAGCAGGTGATGAGCTAGAGCCGCACTTGGACGCGACTTTCTTCACTGTGCTCAGTACTTTGTTTGTTTTCGAGTGCCGTGAAGGATCATTGCTGGCATAGGAAATCATCGAACGGGTGTGGCGACGGAGCAAGAAGACTTCTTCCACCTGATAGCGTTTGGTGCGGTCGAAGACAATCTCGTCGTAAGTTCTGCTACTAAACAGGGCGCGCATTTTCCACGCGAATTTGTCCCAGCCTGCTACATCATGGAACGGGCTGGCGTCGTCCATTTGTTCGGCGATGGCTCTACGCACGGTGCTGCGAAGCATCGGCTCCAAGTAGGTGTGGATGCCGTGGCTAGGAGTGTAGAGGAATTTATCGACACTTTGATCGACAATCGGCTGCATGGCATCCCTCAGATCGTCATCCGTGTAGTCAGGTCGAGCCGGTTTAGTTTGATCCACCTTGTTAGGAGTGCTCGTCCGCTCTGCAAATGGTTGGTCGCTCTCTGGGGGGGTGCTGGAGGGGGCGATTATTTTTCTAGTGAACGTCTTGGGTTGCGGTTCCGGCCGAGCTTGAGGAGTCGGTGCTTCTTGTTTCGGTGCTGGATCCGCTGACTGCGGCTCAGCTTTTTTAGCTGCAACGGGTTCCGGTTTCGACTCTGCGGCTGGCTTGGCAGCAAATGACGGAGTGGGTGTGGTTTTTTCCGTAGTCTCTTCCTCGGGTGTAGTGCTGGTCGGCTTGAGGAATTGGTCTCGCACCAATGGAAGGGACACATTGGGGGCTGCTACACTTGGCATGGCTGACATGCTAGCGTGTTTGGCTGCAGACTGCTCGCTTGAGCTTCTGGCACTGCGCTGCCCGGACGGTGGCAGTTCTATCGAGGGGATGGTTGGCTTTTTTTGTGTTTGTTGTGCCGCTGGCTGCTGGGTAGGGACCGCAGGTATGGGCTCTTCGAAAAGAGATGGTTTTTGTTGAGTGGTCTCTTTGACTCTTCCTGGATAAACACTGGCTAACAGTTCATCAAGACCCTCCATGCTAAACACGGCATCGCTGGCCATGGAGCCCAACTCGGGGAGCTGGGGTAGTGGCTCAGGGGTGGTTTTTTTATTTCCCGGAACCTCGGATTTGACCGGAAAGGTCGGTAGTGGAGGCTGTTGCCGAGGTGTGCTGGGAGCAGCGCCGTGGCTACTCCAGCCCTGCCTCAGAGATGCGAGGCTGGGCGCGGGGACGGGTTTTCCGGATGTAGCCGGAAGCGGGGTGATGGACTCGAGGGACACGGGGAGGGCTCCGGAGTTAGAAGGGTGAAAAAATGCAGGGAGGAGGGCTGTTAGGATGTAAAGTCATCGGTGGGCATGGCAAAAACATCGAGACTGCTCAAGTTGGGCGGTTCTTGGGCAGGGGGAGTGTAGTTACCTTCGCTGGAGCTTTCCAACGGGCTGCCTAGATTTCCCATGGCTGTGCCAAGTGTTCCACCCATGCCACTGGGTTTTGGCCGCGGTGTGCTGGGAGGAACGGCATCGCCCATTGCTGCACTGGCAATTCGAGCCAGACGGGTGGTGAGTTCCTGCCGATCCAATTTTTCCTCAGCGAGCGTGGTGATCTGCCCGTCCATACGGTTTTTCCACTGCTGGATTTCGCGGTGCATATGCTCCATGATCTGGCGCGAGTGCGCGTCGATGCGGGAAGCCATTTCCGAGCTGAGGCTTTCCAACTTTTTTGAAATGCCCTCGTTGTGCTTGTTTTCGATATTAACCAGCTGCTGGGAGGTTTGCTCCATCCGTTTGGCCGCTGCATCGATCTTGCTGGCAAGGTCGTTAATTTGCTGGCCTCGTGTCGATGCCTCCTGCTGCAACTGCTGCCGGATGTGATTGGTAATCGACTGGATATTTTGTTGCGACGCCGCATATTGCTCCTCGGCTTTAGCTAGCTTGGCGGTAACCTCTCGATTCGCCTCGCTCGATTGCGATTGGAGGTTTTTCTCGAGGGATTCGATCCGATTGTTCACAAGCTCGATATCGCGGCCTACGAGAATTTCCCGTATCCGTTCAACCTGCTCGGCAGGGTTGATCTGATCAGCAGAATTCATAGTGTCTAAGTGGTATAAGGGTGGGGTGGTAAGGGTGGGGAACCATCGGGGAAGATGGCTGAAATACCTCAATAATTATAAATAAGTATGAAAACTCACTCATTTACTGAAATAATTCCACTGAGTGTAGAGTGCATATGAGGTTCTTGTAAATGGATTTTCACGTGCTTCGCTTTCCCTGATTATTGGAAATAATGTAAAATTGAGGTAAAGCTGGAGTATTTGCTGATGGAACGATGAAAAACATATGTTATAGAAAAAGCACAATGGCAGATAAACCAGACGACGCGAAAGACAGCGAGGCGGTAAAGATGGAGGCGGCATACGCTCACACGCGGAAGAGTTTGATCGCGAGACTGGATAACTGGGAGGATCAGCGCACGTGGGATGAGTTCTACAAAACCTACTGGAAGCTGATCTACGCCGTAGGTTTGAAAGCCGGACTGCGCTCGGACGAAGCCTTTGATGTCGTTCAGGAAACGATTCTATCCATCGCGAAACAGAGCAAAAAGAACATGTATGATCCGGAGAAAGGATCGTTCAAGTCCTGGCTGATGAACATGACTCGGTGGAGGATCAACGATCAGTTTCGCAAACGCAAAAAAGACACCGCCATGAGCATTGGCGAGTGGGATGATGAGGGGCGTAAAACTTCGGTCATCGAACGCTTGGAAGATCCTAAGAGCGGAACCTTGGAAAGACTCTGGGATGTGGAATGGAAAAAAAACCTCGCCGATGCTGCTCTAGCAAAGGTCAAGGCGCAGGTGTCTCCCAAGCAATATCAAATTTTCGACTGTTATGTCATTCGTGAATGGGATGCAGGTAGGGTGCAGGAGCAACTCGGAGTGAGCATGTCACAGGTCTATTTGGCGAAGCATCGGGTAGGAAAAATCCTTAAAAAAGAATTGTCGAAATTAAACGAGGATGCGGGGTAGGGTGAGTCCAGAGCCGGTGATACCGGATCATGAGGTGCTGCGCAAAATAGGCGGCGGCTCATATGGTGAGGTGTGGCTGGCGCGTGGCGTCACTGGAGCCATGCGCGCTGTCAAAGTCGTTAGACGTGAAGACTTTGAGGACGAACGCGGCTTCGAACGCGAATTCGAGGGCATTTTAAAATACGAACCAATGTCCCGAGATCACGCGGGATTGGTCAATATTCTACACGTTGGCAGGAGTCACCAAGAAGGGGAGTTCTATTACTACGTGATGGAACTCGGCGACGATATTCGCACGGGGAACGAGATCAATCCCGTGGAATATGAGCCGCGTAACTTGCGGACTGATTTAAAGAAAGCCGCAGGCACGCCGCTGAATCCGGATTTTGTGATCGAGGTTGGATTGTGTCTTGCCGATGCTCTCGAGCACCTTCACGAAAAGGGGTTGGCGCACCGCGACATCAAGCCTTCTAACATCATCTTTGTGGATGGTAAAGCCAAGCTCGCTGATATCGGTCTGGTGGCGACTCGTGGGCAGCGGACATTTGTAGGCACAGAGGGCTTTGTCCCCCCCGAGGGGCCGGGCTCAGCCCAGGCTGATGTCTATGGGCTCGGTAAGGTGATGTATGAAATGGCAACGGGAAAAGACCGTCTGCAATTTCCTGAACTGCCTGATGAGTTGCCGGAGGATGCTAACAGAAAACGCTGGTTAAACCTCAATCAGATTATCTGTGATATCTGTGAGCCAAGGGTGTCGAAGCGCACCATCAAAACTGCGGCGTCACTCGCTATTGCTCTCAGGCGGTTACAACGCGGGAAGCGAGTCAAGCGCCGCCGCCGTGGTGCTTTGCTGGCGATGATTCCATTGGTCGCCTGTCTGGCGCTGGTTGGCTGGGTTTTCCGCGGTCATATTCCTTGGCCGACACAGGCAAAGGCCGATCCTCCACCGCCACCCGTGGAAAAGAAAATCGAGTATGGCTTTGTGAAAGTGATCAGCGATCCGGAAGGGGCCGAGGTTTATGATCGTGACGGAAATTTCCTCGATGTAACGCCACTGAAAAATATTCGCATGGTGGCAGGTGAACGATACTGGTTTGAGTTTCGTCTGGAGGGATACCGCACAGAACCTGCAGAAGGTGTCGTCGTGGCGAATGAGACTCAGATTGTCGAGCATGTTTTGTCGATTTACTCGCCGCCTGTTTCAGGACAGGAGTGGGTGGATAACATGGGGATCCGCTATCAACCCATGGATGGTTACCACATCAGCGCGGGATTTGTTAGGCTCTACCAGTGGCGTAGGTTTGAGCAGGACACCAATAAGAAATACAACGCCGAGGTGATCGAACACAGCGAAAGTGGAGTCAACCGGAGTATTGTTCTGGTGACACCGGAGCAGGCCGATATGTATTGTCGCTGGCAGAGTGAGAAAGCATCTACAGAAGGTTATCTCACCGAGGTTCAGTATATCTCAGCGAAGGTGGACAAGAGTTTCAAATCACCCGCGATGAGTCCTCGTGCTATTAAGCAGGGGCTGCGGCCGTTCCAGTGTTTGGTGAAAAACATTCCCTTTGCGCATTTGGAAATCCACAGCGTGCCAGAAGGGGCCATTCTCCAGATCGATGGAGAATACCGTGGAGTTACTCCACGTCCTCGCGTTCGCGTCAAGCCGGGGTCATTGCAGCTCACCTTGAGTCTGGAAGGCTACAGGAGAGTGACCAAAACCATGGACTTAAAAGACGGAGGTAACGAGAAAGTGGTGATTAATCTTCAGCGGAACAACAGCGTCGTGTTCGGTAAAAAATGGTCTAACAGTTTGGGCATGCAATTCGTGCCCATTGGTGAGGATTTGATGGTTTCGGCTTGGGAGACCCGAGTTTCTGATTACAACACATACGTCAAGGAATCGAAAGCGACCGCTCCACCATCGCCCGGTTTTAATCAAGGGCCCAACCATCCGGTGCTTCAGGTCACCAGAGCCGATGCCATGGCATTCTGTAAATGGCTGACCGCTCGCGAGCAAAAAGACGAGCGTATTTCATCGGATGTTGAGTATCGCTTGCTCACTGATTTGGAATGGAGTCATCTCGCCGGCCTGGAGGAACGCCCAGACCAGTTGCCTTCTGTCAGGGAATTTAGACCTGAGAAAATATTCCCATGGGGCACTGTCTGGCCACCCGAGGATGCCGAATTCAAGGTGGGGAATCTTGCCGATAAAAGTGCGGCTCAAGCCGCCAACGTGCGCCGAGACCGCACTCTGATGAATTACGAGGATGGCTTCGAAAAAACATCTCCTGTGGGCTCCTTCCCTCCTAACAACCTAGGCATCTATGACTTGGCTGGTAATGCGCACGAGTGGGTATCCGATGATTATGATGAGAATGGGAAATACGGAGTGCTTCGCGGCGGCGGCTGGAACAGCTACCAGAAGGAGCACCTCTACGTTAGTCAGCGCTACACTGTTAGGTCCACCAAGGCGAGTAATCTCTACGGATTCCGGGTCGCCTTGGCAAAGAAGGTCAAGCTGATGACCTCACAGATCTCTGAAGACGAATCTCCTTAAAACAACCAACCCCAATACATCCATATGATCGAAATAACCACCCACTACGAAGGCGGTCTTCATTGCACTAGCACCCACGGCCCATCGGGAAGCACTGTTTCCACCGATGCGCCCGTCGATAACAACGGGCGAGGTGAGACTTTTTCTCCAACAGACCTAATAGCCACGGCTCTGGTTAGTTGTATGGCAACGATCATGGGAATCGTGGGGCAACGCAAAAAAATTCCGCTCGAGGGCCTCAAATTAAAGGTTGAAAAACACATGTCATCCGACCAGCCGCGCAGGATTTCAAAACTGGCGGTAGTCATTGATGTGCCTCTGCCTTCGAATCATCCAGATCGAAAAATGTTAGAAGGCTCGGCTCTGAGCTGTCCTGTCTTTCAGAGCATCAATCCCGAGATTGAAGTGCCAATTGATTGGAACTGGGAGAATCCCTCCTAGACCAAAGTTCCGGTGAGATGAAACGAGGTCTCTACTGGATACTGGCATTTTTAGCTGCCTGTTGTGCCACGCCATGGGCTTTCTGGCATCAGGGACGTATTCAAAAACACGGGCGTAAACTGACCGAGCAAGAGTTGACGTATGCTATGGATTTGGGCGTGACTCAACCAGAGGAAATCTATGTGAGTGTGGTCGATCGGGTTCCCAATCCTCTCCATTTTCTTTTTTCTTTGCTGAACAGATGTGGCGCATCCTGTGTGATAGATGCTGCGGGAATCACATTGGGGAGGGGGATATACCTTTCAGCCGATTGTGCTGGATCGGCAGCACTGATGGCTCATGAGCTTGTTCATATTCAGCAGTATCAGCGGGTAGGGTCGATCTGGGCATTTATGATTGAATACATCCACCAGTGTCTGATGCATGGATATTACGATGCAGACTGGGAGGTCGAGGCGCGGCAAGAGTCGGCCCGGGTCCTCGCGTGATTTTTCACTCCGTCGGATCTGCTTTGCTAGAGGCTCCCACCAGAATCTGTTTTACGGGCAGGTTCTCAACAAATGATTGAATCATTTGGACGCATTTTTCTGGGTAACGCTGCATCGCTAAGTGAGGAGCTTCAATCCAGTGAACGCGGGCCTCTGGGTAACAGGCTTCCAGACGTTGTTGGGCATCCCATGGGACGAGGTTGTCGCTTTGTGCCTGGAGAATCATCATTGGAACATCTGCTAGCGTAGGATTATCCTGTTCCTGCAGTTCTAACACAGCCCGCACACGGTTTGCTAATGTTCTGGAGGGAATGGTCTGGATGACATTACTGAGATCCGCTACCTCGGCATCTTCCGCATCATCACCAATGAGGAAATGTCGAAGTGCCGCCTTGGGTGGTTTCACCATGAAAAGTGGTCGCAAGGGGAGTAGCGCGATCCCTGGGTTAATGGGAGCATCGCAGAAAGAAGCAACCAGCACTACACCGCAGACCTCATCAGGACGAAGAGCCGCTAGGCGTAAAGCAATCGGCCCGCTGAATGATTCTGCAATCAGCACGCGTTCTACGCCTCTCGGGAGATGTTCGTCAAGCCAGGTTGATAGAGTGGTGTAACGTTGGCTCCCCTTGGTAGGCAGTTCCACAAATTCTGACTCAATGGTATTTGGCAACGCCTGTTTGACGCCACCGAACAGTTCCGGAGTACCGTGCAGCCCGGGCAAAAATGTCCATATGGGAGATTGCGTATCCATCTCTGTTAACTGTTACCGATGAACTGGATGCTGTCTATCAATAAAGATTTTCCGTATTTTCCAGTTGAGGGCTCAATATACGCAAGCCCCAAGGCCTGACGGACTCTTTCCATAACGCTAGCGAAGCGCGAAAGATGAGAAATAGGCGTGTGATTTTTTGAGATTCCTCATTAAATGAGCTCGATGAGTCGAAAAAAGAGAAAGGCTGCAGGTTCTGATGAAGATTCACAAACTCCAAACGCGTTTGGCGCCTTGGATGCGCTTGAAGGTCTGCCTGTAGGCCCAGAAGGCTCTCTACCAGTTGTTTCTGTAAAAACTTCCAAACGCGGTCAGCAGAACACCAGTCGAGGTCGAGTCGATATCATCCGTCAAACCGCGCATCGCGGAGGCAAGGCCGTCACCATCGCAAAAAACTTTAGCGGCATCGGGCTGGCTGAAAAACAGGAACTCGCGAAGAAAATTCAGAAAGCCTGCGGTGTCGGCGGGACTGTGAAAGACGGCAACATCGAGATTCAGGGCGACAAACGAGACGAGATGAAGCGTATCCTAACAGATGCCGGTTTCAATCCGGTTTTTGCCGGTGGTTAGACCTCTGATAGAGTAGGGCATGACCTCATGCCGTAGATGAACTTCGGTTCGTATGATTGTGGCCGATTCAACCTTTCCGCGTTCGATGCCTAGAGATGCCCTTCCTTCTCAAGTGCTTCCCTGATTTTCAAGGCAGCATAGGCATCATTGGCTGCGTATAGGATTTGCCGTGGTGTTAGTTCGGGGCGGGCCCAATTGCTTGTCGTGGTGGATTTTGATTTCTTGAAGCGCTGTTTGAATAAAACACCCACAGCTCCTCGGATGCCGATCTGCCCCCCGTAGCCTAGCTTGCGAAACACCTGATCGAGGTCGACTACATGGTTGAGCGCGATTGCCAGCCGATGTCTTATTTGCTTGTGATCATTTCGCAGTCCGAACCCCACTTTGAGGAGGGTGTTCGAAGAGATTAAATCTGCAGCGGCTTTCTGGCACTCGCTCCGATGTAGTTGGAAAATGAATGCCTTGTCAGTGAGCGCAAATTGTACCACGTGGGGGCCATTGCTTTTCTGTCCTGCTTGAAACGTTGGCCTGGCCTCGGTATCAAAGCCGGTGACCCCTGCGCTAACGATTTCATCCACCGCGTTCTGGCACTCCGCCTGAGTTTTGGGCACGACGATTTGTTCAGGTGTAATGCCTTGGAAGGGAGGTAGCTTGGCAGTTTCAGCTTTCGTCGGTCCTCTCAGCTTGGTGTGTTTTTTGGTCATCGACTAATTGGGTGGGTTTATTCGCCTTCTTGTGGAAATGCTGGGCACGGATGCTTGGATAACGATAGCTGGCACGGAATTGAGGTCGATGGGCCACACATAACAAAAGCAAAAAATAAGGACTCATACATTTTTGCATGAGCCCTTGGAAATTAAATGGTACACCCGAAGGGATTCGAACCCCTGGCCTCCTGATTCGTAGTCAGGCGCTCTATCCAGCTGAGCTACGGGTGCACTGTTTGCGTCTTAATGGCGCGGGCGCAAAAAGCCACAAACCAACGACAAGGTCAAGCTATCACGACAAAAAAGTTCTATTTTCTCGTGTAATTGATCGTTTTACGAAATATTCAAACAATGTTTGTTCAGTGTTGACTGAACGGACTGAACGAACTAAACAATGGGCAACTGCAACCCAAAACCCCAACTCATCAGATTATGCCCGTTTCCAAATCACCCATTCAGCAATCCGACCCATCAGTTCAGCTCGGCACAGCTTCGGAGGAGTTCATCGAGGACATGGGATTAGTCTATCAGGGCGATGGCTTACCACGCATTGCTGGCCGAATCATCGGTTATCTCATCATCGTCGATACACCATGCAGTCTGCAAGGGCTGGCGGAAGCACTTCAAGTGAGCCGTGCCAGTGTCAGCACAAATACTCGATTGCTCGAACAGCTGGGCATGATCATCCGGGTCGCTAAGGCAGGGGAGCGGCAGCAATTTTACCGACTCGGTGCCGATCCCTATGCGCGTGTCTTGCGTGGGGCGATTGACCGATTGGAAAAGGCCCGGAATGTGGTGCTCACCGCAAAGTCGGATATTCCTAAAACTAACAAAGGAGCCGCCAAGAACATCGCACAGATGGCTCGATTCTATCAGGTGGCTTTGGATGGCCTGAGGGATATCAGCGATAGCTACAGCGCAGAATCTAAAAAATAGTCGAACCAAGATCATGACCTTCAAATCGCTCTCTTTCTATAGCCTTGTTGTTACTTCATGGCTCGTCTCCAGTTGCATGGTCAAGCCTCCGGCGAAACATGATCCCGTTCTCGGAGTCGGTGTGCCGGCGAACTGGGTGGCTGGCAGCAGCTCCGCAAAAATCCCAAGCTCATCCGCGTGGTGGACCGAGTTTGGAGACCGACAGCTCAATGCTCTGATCCACGAATCGATTGCGCACAACCACGATTTAAAAGCCGCCGCGGGTCGGATCCAGACCGCCGCAGGTGAAGCCCGCATCACCGCCGCAGCTCTTTATCCCACTTTGAGCGCTGGAATCGATGCATCACGCCGACAGAATGCTTCCATTGCCGGAGTCGGAAGCACCCGCACTGATACCTTTGGAGTCTCATTGAACACCAGCTGGGAACTCGATATCTGGGGGCGTGTTAGAAAAAGCTCCTCAGCCTCATACGCTAATCTGCAAGCTGCCGAGGCTGACTACGCGGCCCGCGCACTGTCGTTGGCAGGCCAGACCGCCAAGGCGTGGTTTGCTCTAACGGAAGCACGGCAGCAGCTGGCACTCGCCGTTTCCACACGTGAGAGTTTTCGCAAAACCGGTAAGCAGGCCACCGACCGCGCAGACGCAGGTATTCAGTCGCCCACTGACAAACACCTCGCCGTCTCAAACTACGCCTCCGCAGAAGCTCTGGTAGAACAACGCAAGGAAAACGTGCAGCGCGCCTCGCGTCAGCTTGAGGTGTTAGTGGGGCGATACCCCTCTGGAAATACCAAGGGCGCCGCCACTTTGCCCTCTGCACCTAGTGCTGTCCGTGCCGGATTGCCAGCTGATCTCATTCGACGTCGCCCCGATCTCATCGCCGCCGAACGTCGTGCGGCCGCAGCGGATAAAAATGTCGGAGCCGCCAGAGCCGCGCTCTACCCACGCATCAGCCTGACCGGGAGTGGCGGTAGTTCCAGCAGTGAAGTTAGAAATTTGCTGAAGGGTGACTTCGGAGTCTGGTCGATTGCTGGAAACGTCGTGCAGCCCATCTTCCAAGGTGGCCAACTTCGCGCCCAGATCATTTCTGCCAAAGGTCGTCAGCGCGAGGCCGAGGAAAGTTTTGCCCAGGCCGCACTGACAGCATTCGGAGAAGTGGAAACCGCACTTTCTGTGGAGCAAATCTTGGCCAATCGCGAAGCCAAGTTCAGAAAAGCAGCCGACGCCGCCCGCCAAGCATCGCGTGTCAGTAGCAATCGTTACGATCAAGGCGTGGATCCACTGCTCAACGTTCTCGAAAGCCAGCGCCGAGCGCTCGACGCCCAGTCATCCGTCATCTCAGCTCGCCGCGCCAGACTCAACAATCGCGTGGATCTGCACCTCGCTCTTGGCGGTGGCTTCTAACACACACACATTTTTATAACATGGATTTCATCAAACAACTCAACCGCCTTCCGCTTCTGGCTACTTGTGTCACTCTTGCCGCTTGCTCTGGGAAAGAGGACGAGCCGGAGAAAAAATCAACCGCTATCACGGTGGAAGTGGTGCCTGCCAGTCGGGGCAACGTGCAGACGTGGACCTTCGGAGAAGGCACCGCACGAGCTACTCGACGTGAGTATCTCAACTTCGAGAATGCGGGCCGCATTACCTACATCAAGCCAGATTTGCGCGAGGGCTCCGAGGTCAAGGAAGGCGAGGTTCTGGTTAGGCAAGATCAGCGCCGCCCATCCGCTGAAGTCGATTCTTCTAAAGCGTCTGTGGCTGAAGCGAAAACTAGAAGCCAGGTCGCCGCGGCCGAACTCAATCAGGCGGAAACCGAGCAGAAGCTGGCGAAGACAACGTTCCAACGCTTCAAAACTTTGTTAGAAAAGAAATCCGCATCGCGCCAAGAGTATGACGAAGCAAAAGCTAAGGCCGACAACGCAGCATCCTCCGTTGCCCGTGCGAAATCACAGGTCGAAGCCGCCGCATCCCAAGTATTTGCCGCCGAGGCGAAACTGAAGCAGGCGGAAGTCGGCTTGGAGACCACCGAATTACGTGCTCCGATCAGCGGCGTAATCGCGAGGCTGAATGTCGTCGAAGGATTTTACATGATGCCGAATCTAGTGCGGACCGATAGCGAAGAGTCCTTTCTTCAGACGGTGCCCATCTTGATCATCGATCGCGAAAGTCTGGAAATCACCGTCGATATACCACCCGCATTACGGGGCACAGTGGCACCGAAGCAATTAGTTTTCATCCAGCCAGGTGGCGGTGGAGGAGGGGATGGGCCGGACAAGGCACCGGATCAATTTCCTGCCCGTGGTGAGGTTTACTCCGTAACTCCCTCGGTGAGTCCCGGCAAACGAACCATCCAAGTGAAAATCCGAACCACAGCCGGCGCGGAGAAACTGCAAGACGGTACATTTTGCACTGTGTGGATTGCTACAGATAAAAGTGAAAATGTGGTCATCGCGCCAATCGATGCTTTCGTTTACCGCGATAACAAACCGCACGTCTTTGTCGTCGAAGGTGACCAAGCGAAAATGCGCGCTGTAGAACTCGGATTGCGAGGTCTCGACGGTCAGGAAATCACATCCGGAGTGAAACAAGGTGAGCTGTTAGTGACCACCGGACGCTACCAGTTGAGCGATGGAGCACCGGTCAAGACTCTCAAAGCAAGTAGCGAGGAGTCGAATGAATAAAGATACTCTTAAGATGAGCGAGGAAGTTAAAAACGCTTCCGCGGCTGCACGTTTCCTATTCCTGCGCCCGATTTTTGGCACGCTGTTAGCCATGCTGTTCAGCGTAGGTGGCGTGATCGCCTACATGTCGCTGGTCAAGGAATCGTTGCCAGATCTGGACATTCCGCAGGCCACGGTGGTCACGAGTTGGCCGGGTGCCGATCCCCAAACGATCGAGCAAGAGGTCACTGAAAAGCTGGAAAAGGAAATCAAAGCCACCAAAGGGGTGAAAAAAATCACCAGCGCTTCGTTTAACTCGTTTTCCATGATCGCGGTGGAGTTTGATGCCAGCGCTAAATCCCAGGAGTCCGCTGCGCTTTTACGAACCGCCGTCGATGACGCATCGGCAGAACTGCCGCGTGATGCAGAGAAGCCACAGATCAATCAGGTGTCGGTGGATGATCGACCGATTCTCAGTTTTGTCGTCTATGGCGAGGTAGGAGATACCATTCTCAGCCGTCTCGCCGAGGACCTTGAAGACCGGCTCGAGCGCGTCAAAGGAGTCAACGAAATCGTGCTCGGTGGTGCTCGCGGAGAGATCGTTCAGATCTTGCTCGATCCTAACAAACTTCTATCACTCGGTATTTCCCCCACCAAAGTGCGCGATTCGGTTCAGGCTGCTAACATCGATATGCCATGGGGTGAGATCGAGAACGATAAAATGGGACAGACTCTCCGGCTAACAGGTCGGTTCCGTGATTTGGAAAGCCTGCGCAATTTACCAGTCACTCGACTCGGCGGCAGCGGCAGTGACCGACCCGTGCGTCTCAGCGAGATCGCCTCCGTGAGACGCGACCTAAAAACGGAGGAAAGCCGTGCATCATACAGCTGGAAGGGTAGTGAATACGCCTCCTCCATCGAGGTGTCGGTGAAGAAATCTCCCGGTGCCGACACCATCGCGGTGATTGAGTCCGTGCGGGCCGAGCTCAAGGAAATGCAAGAAGGCAATATCTGGCCAGCGGGCGTGAGCTATCAGGTCACGCAGGACGAAACCGAAACCATCTGGGACTCGCTGACCGATGCCTTTAACAATGGCTGGCAGGCGATGGTGGCGGTTTTCATCATCCTCTTCTTGCTGCTCACATGGCGTGAGGGAATTATTGCCGGCCTTTCCATCCCTCTAACATTTCTCGGTGCACTGATCATCATCTGGGCTCTGGGGTATACGCTCAACGAGTTGGTCATCATCGGCATGGTGCTCGCACTCGGGCTGATGGTGGACGTATTTATTCTGATGATGGAGGGACTTCACGAAGGGATTTTCGTCGAGAAACTCAGCTTCGGTCAGGCGGCGTTGAAAACGGTGAAACGCTACGCCATTCCAGCGGCAGCAGGGCAGGCGACCACGATCTTGGCGATGGCTCCGCTGATGGCAATTGGTGGTTTACCTGGAAAATTCATCCGCGTGCTTCCAGTCACCGCAATTGCTTGTTTGCTCACAGCGTTTGTCATCGCATTGTTAGTCGATATTCCACTGGCTCGATTTTTGTTAGGTGGTGCCGCGAAGAAGCAGACGGAATCACGCAAGACACGCGCCGACCGAATCACCGAGAAGCTTTCGGAGAAAATGCGGCTTTGGAGTTTGAAAAAACCTCTGCGCAGTCGTCGGACATCCTATATCTGGACCGCAGGTGCGTTCGGTATTTTCATCCTTTCACTCTTCGCCGTCAGCCAGGTCTCAGTGATCATGTATCCCAAGAGTGACGGTCGTAAACTAGGCATCAGCATCGAGCTGCCACCTGCCACGACCTTGGAACACTCACAGGCGGTGGCGGATCGCTTGGGCAAGATTTTGCAGGAAAAACCTTACTTCGAAAGTGTGGTAAAACTGGTTGGAAAGAAGAGCCCGTTTTCCGGAGGTGGACTTGCCGATGCTCTACAGCCGTCCACCGGTGACAACTACATTGGGTTTTCGTGTGTTTTCCTTGAACGCGAAGAACGCGATAAAGACGGCTACGAAATTGCCGACGATCTTCGCGCCGAACTCAGCAAAGTGATCAACAAAAACTACGCGGGCGCCAAAATCCAAGTCGTTCCTGAAACCGGACAACCAGACGCCAGCGATCCGATCGAAGTGCAGCTCACCGGCGATGATCTCGGCAAGCTGCGTGAAATTTCCACGCAAGTGCAGACGCTGGTACGAGGTGTCACCGGCACTGCTGACGTGCGCGATAACTTGGGACCGATCCGACCCGAAATCACTCTAACACCAAAGCGAGAAATGCTCGATTTCTATGGCATTCAGCCTGGAGACCTCGCCGCCCAAGTGCGTTTTGCCATGAGCACAGGCGAGATTGGGAAATTCGCCCTGTCCGGAGTCAAAGAAGACCTGCCAATCGAAATGGGCATCGCATGGCCGAGCCGCGAAGGCAAAAGCGGCAGCCCGACCCGAGTCGAAGAACTCGCCATGATCCGTGCCTACACGCCAGAAGGGGAAACCGTTTCCCTTTTATCGCTATTAGATCCTGTCAATGGCGAGGCTCCCGTTTCTATCACCCACAGCGACGGTCGGCGTGCAATCAGCGTGATTGGTAAAGCTCCCGACCGACCGGTCAATGAGATCATGGCGGAACTCACGCCCTTGTTAGATGAAATGAAAGCAGACTGGCCGAGCGGATACAGTTACTCCATCGGCGGCGAGGCGCAGGAAACGGCGGAAACCTTTGCCTCGGCGGGTTACATGTTAGTCGTCGCCATCATTCTCGTCTTTGGTGTGCTGGTTCTGATGTTCGGTTCGTTCACTCAGGCGTTTATCTTGATTCTGACCATTCCATTGGCCTTGGTAGGAACCTTTATCGGTTTCTACCTCACCGGCACCGCGTTATCATTCTTTGCGATGGTGGGGATCATCGCGCTGATCGGCATCGTCGCTAACGATGCCATCGTCATGGTCGATACCATGAACATGCACCTACGTAACGGCATGGGTGTGCATGAGGCCGCTGCCCACGGAGCTTCTGACCGACTACGCCCCATCATCAGTACCTCGGTGACCACGATTGTCGGTCTCATTCCCATGGCGATCACCAATCCGATGTGGCGGCCACTCTGTCTCGCGGTGATTTTTGGCCTCATCGCCTCCACCGTGCTCTCGCTGGTGATCATTCCCTGCCTCTATGCCTTACTGACGCATGAGGATCACGGACTGGAAGAATCGCTGGACTGAGAGCGGGTCTCAGCAGTGACGGAGTTGACAGCTGGGAAATGATATGTTTTTATCTCGCATCTGTGCAGTCTTCGTCACCGGTCTCAATCAGAGTTACAGGTCGGTTTTACCAATAATTATTTTACGATTTTGCCATAAGCGAAACGATGGTGGTAATCGTTTCTAATTGAGATTGTTATGGTTGTTTCGAATTGGTAATTATCCAGTTTGCTTACATGCAAATGTAAGAGTGTTACTGGACAAGTGGATGATGTAGGCAAAATTATCCTTACAGTTTATGTGTGATCGCTGATTTGAGATCCACATGAACAGTCAAAAACAAACAACACAGAACCATGAAAACATCGAGTAAAGGAATCGTCTGTATATGCGGATCCGTGGCAATGATGCTAGGGAGTTGCACGGTGAGGGTCGAAGATCCACACCCTCATGTCGACTCAACGACGCACACTTCCAGATCTACAACCGTTGATCCGTTAACAGGTTCCGCTACAACAACGAGTCGTTCGACCACGTATGACCCTCATACGGGCACTTCAACGACAACTAAAAAAGAAACCACCCGATACTGATAGGTGGTTCGTAGGCTGCGAGACAGTCGATACTTGCAGAATTCAAAAGGGGCGCTCGTATGAGTGCCCTTTTTTGACTCTCAATGACTCCTATAGTTGCACAACCTTGCACCTTACTAATCGTTGTCGATTTAGTGATCGATCGGTGAATGACTGACGGCTGGGTAGTGGAACTTTTTCCCCTCGTAATTGCGCAGTGTAATACCTCCGTCGTCGTGTTTCACCACGTAGTCGGGGTTGATCGGGATTTTCCCTCCTCCGCCTGGGCCGTCGATGACGTACTGGGGGATGGCATAGCCTGAGGTGTGACCGCGCAGGCCTTCGATGATGTTGATGCCTTTTTGGATGCTGGTGCGCAAGTGCGCGGAGCCTTCGATCAGGTCGCACTGATAGAGGTAATACGGACGGGCACGACACATCAGCAACTTCTGGCAGAGTTCTTTCTGCACTTCCACTGTATCGTTGACACCGTTGAGAAGAACCGACTGATTACCCATCGGCACCCCAGCATCGGCCAGACGACCTAGCGCATCTCTCACCTCGGTGGTCAACTCCTTCGGGTGATTGGTGTGGATGGAAATAAACAGAGGATGGTATTTCTTCAGCATATCACACAGGGCAGGGGTGATGCGCTGTGGTAGGAAAATAGGAATACGTGAGCCGATGCGGATGAACTGGATATGGGGAATCGCGTGCAGTCGAGAAAGCAGTCTTTCTAGGCGAGCATCAGAGAATAGAAGCGCGTCACCACCGGAAATCAGAACATCGCGGACTTCGGACGTTTTTTCCAGATATTCAAAAGCAGCTTCCCACTGGGTCTCTAACTTCTGCTCGGAGACGCCGGAAACCACACGGCTTCTGGTGCAGTAACGACAGTAGGACGCACAGCGATCGGTGACTAAAAACAAAACTCGATCAGGATAGCGGTGAACCAGACCTGGAACAGGCATGTGGGAGTCTTCACCGCAGGGGTCCGACATTTCCGCCGGATCCGTGAGCGTTTCCTCAATACGAGGGATCACCTGGCGGCGGATTGGGCAGGAAGGGTCGTCTTTATCGATCAAGTTGAAAAAGTGCGGCGTGATGGACATCGCCAGTTTTTTCCCAGAGAGTAATACCCCGGATCGCTCCTCCTCCGAGAGGTTAAGGTGTTTCTCAAGCCCCTCAAGTGTTGTGACTCGATTCTTAAGTTGCCATACGTGGTTGTCCCAGTCCTCCTGAGGCGTATCAGGCCAGAAACCGGGCGCGTGTGATTTAAAATTGATGTCGGACATCTCGCGACGAGTGTAAGGGGGATTTTCTGTTTGTCAAAATGCGACGACCTTATCTGACAGTATCACCGTGATAATGGTGGGTGCACTAGCCAGTAATGTCGTGTTAGAATTTCCACGTGATACCCAGAGTATGCATGTTGAGACCTGGGTTTTTATCATGGATACCGGCATTGGAGATGTGATGCCAGCGGTAGCCGATCGTGCAACAGTCAGACAGCTTCCAGTCGACCCCGAGCGAGCTGAAAAATTGCAATTTTCCACCGAGATCCATATTATTAAAAACATCTTCGCTCAGATAGGCTGGGCCGGATGCTGCCACCAGGCTGAATGGGGAATCGCCGAGATTGAGCACGAGTTGCGGGCCAAATCTGACATAGTATCCGCTGTCATCGTCCTCGACCAATCCTCCCACGGCCCCTTCCAGATTCAGCTGAAGCCGACTCTTGTCGCCGATCTTCCATGAGTAGGGAGTGTTTACGGTGGCGAACAGTTCGTAGGTATGCAGCTGGAGATCATCCTCCGCATCGACACCTGCGCGAAGTCCATAGGAGTCGAACTGCCAGCCAAAATCTTTGGGAACAGCCGAGTAGGGTATGGCCGTCGATGAATCATCGGCGTGGAGGGAGCTAGTACTGATGATGGCCGTGGCCGCGATGAGTGAAGTCAGGGTGATTGTATGAAGTTTCATAACGTGTATGTTAGTATAAAATAATGAACGATTGTGGTCAAGTGGACGACGTTAGAGACTTTATGTTAGTCTTTCGGTGAATTAACAGTGCTTGGACTAGCGGTTAAGGGAAATCATCGGCCACCAACGATTGGTCATTGCCATGGCCTTTTTCCAAGGGCTATCATTCAACTCGTGTTTTCCAAGGCCTTCACGGACGTCTGTAAGCCAAGTTACCTTGGCATCATCGGCGAGCTCAAGCGCTCCGGTGGTTTGGCTATTCCGGAATTGGCCAAGATATTGGAAATGAGCTACATGGGGGTGAAGCAGCATTGCGTTAACTTGGAGAAGTTAGGCTATCTCAAAGTCTGGCGGGTGCCCCGAGTCCAAGTGGGCCGGCCCCAAAAGCTCTATAAGCTTACAGTTCAATGTGATCCGCTTTTCCCCGACGGTGGTGGGGCGCTCATTCTGGATTTATTAGAGGGGGTTAAATCCTCCTTCGGTGAAGTGGCACCGGAAAAATTACTCTATCACTATTTTGAAAAAGAGCGTGATGAGTGGTTGAACGTCGTCCGACCAGGAAAGTCCTTGGTGGAAAAGGCCACCCGGTTTGCCGATGCCCGGGTCAAATCAGGACATTTCTGCCACTGTCGATATTCAGCGGAGGATGGATTCGTGATCGAGGAATATCACCATCCCCTGCATAAGATATTCCAAGCTTACCCAAAGCTGGTGTTGATGGAAACACGGATGATCGAGCAGGCCCTGGGCACACGAGTTGAGCGCACGGAGAAAAAGGGGAGCCAGGGGGTGAAGTGCACCGTCTACCGAGTCAGCACCTTGGGCTAAACCGCATGCATTCGGGCAATCTCACATTGCCCACTCTGAGGGGGGCACAGAACTGGGCGGCATTTTCTGGTCAGCTTCATGTCAAATATAAGCTGGCTGGCCGTCTGGATAACCGTATTTGCAGTATGATCATGCAAACTTAGTTATTAAGAAATCCGAATCATGCATTTTTTTTAAACGGTAGGAGGACTCTGTGAAATATTAATAGAGGTTAAAGGTCTGAATATATCGATTTTACAAGGGCTTTCGGCAATTACGATTAAAGAGCCGCAAAGCTCCATTTTTCAATGTATTGTGTAATATGTATCTAATAACATATATTTTATATTACATAAAAATTGAATATAAGGAGTAGTTACACTTATAAAAACCCTTAATTTCAGCTGTTTATGACCAATAGGATTAGAGCTTAACAAGAGAGCTAAATAGTTAAGGTGAGGTCGAAATTCACCCCACCCTTAAATGAATACTACAACAAAAAGCCCAGTCCGTGCCGGTCAATTCATTGCTCTGGCAGCCATCTCACTCACAGCACTCCCCATGAGTGCTCAAGCCCAAACAGCAGCTCCACAGAAGCGCTACGAGATCTCGTTCGATGAGACTGCGATGGGCCTTTCCCACGGAACACTCTTCTCCGGTAATGAATACGCCGGAGTAGGTGGAGGAGTCACTTTTACAGTGAACTCGAAAGGTGACCACAATCAGTTGCTCATTTTTGATACTGATGAATCAGGAACCCGCGACGACGATCTGGAGAATCCGTTCATCGGAGGTAACCTTAAAGGCGTCAGAGGTCTCGGAAATGCTCTGATCATCGCTGAGAACACGATCGACAACAACGGCGACGGTCTGGTGGATCGTCCTGATGACGAAGCCCGCGGAGGCACTATTGGAGTTGTCTTCGGTAATGACCGCGTCGCATCAGTCGGTTTCAATCTTTACGATACTCCGGAAAACGACGACAGCGATGTCAGCATTGTTTTCAAAGATTCCACCGGTAAATCTGTCACATGGAGAGCTCCTGAACTCATTGCACACGGTAGCAACGTTGCCTTCGGTAACCATTTCGGTAACGAATTCAACGGGATCAAAGCAAAAGACCTCGATCTCGCTAATATCCAGTCGATCGATTTCAACATCGAAAGTGGTGCCGTAGACAGTCTTCACTACTGCGAGGTAGTTCCTGAGCCTACATCCATTGCTCTTCTTGGTATCGGTTTCGCCGGAATGCTTTTCCGCCGCAAGCGTGCCTAATTAATTCTCGTTTCATTGTTTGTTGACCGCCCTGTTGCCCTTGTGGTGACAGGGCGGTTTTTTACGTCCGGATATTGACCTGATTCCTGCGTATTCCCTCTTTACCTCTCTGCTTCGAGGACTAGAGTGGGCGCGACAATTGATTCACCCTGCCGCTGACACGGCCTGATTTCCTGATGCCCAATACTTACGGATCCAACGGACGCCCAGCCGACAGACTGGACACCCTGCAAAGCATCGAGCTTGCCGAAGGGGTGGAGATCCAGCTGCGCATCGCTGGGCCTTATGTCAGGGTGCTTGCCTATCTGTTGGATTTTCTCATTCGCATCGGTATCTGCATCGCCGCGTATTTGGTGATTATGCTGGTGGGGGTGGTGGCCGGATTTAATGTGGCTGGCGGCTTAAGCATGCTGCTGATGTTTTTCCTGACCTTTTTCTACTACATCGTTTTTGAAGCAGGGAAAAGAGGAGCGTCGCCAGGGAAGCGTGCGATGGGCCTGCGGGTGGTAGACACTTCCGGCGCACCGATTTCATGGGGACAGGCATTCATCCGGAACATGCTGCGTTTCGCCGATGGTATGCCGTTGTTCAGCTATGGCTTTGGCCTGATGACTACACTGATGACGAAACGTTTCCAGCGATTGGGTGACTTGTTAGCCAATACTGTGGTGGTCTATGACCGCTTGCCGAAAATGCATCTGTCGTCTCTGCCGCCAGCGATGACTAGTGTGGCACCCAATGTTCCGCTGACACGCGAGGAACAGGCGGCCATTTTGGGATTCAAAGAACGAGGCGGTATGTGGTCGGAGGCCCGTCGAGTCGAACTTGCGGATCACGCCAGTGAACTAACAGGGTCGGGTGGAGTGAGGGGAATGACTAAGCTGTTAGGAGTGGCTCAGTGGCTGGGAGAGAAACATTAACGGGGGATCGGATAGATGCAGGGACAGGAATTTGAAGAAAAAAACGCACAGCGCTGGTCGGAATACGAGCAAACGCTGACGACTCTCGAGAAGGGAAAACATCAGGCATTGGACGTCTCCACCCTGCCCAGCAGGTTTCGTCAGGTTTGCACCGACCTGGCTCTTGCCCGCCACCGCATGTATGGCATGCCGATGAACGAGCATCTCAACGGTCTGGTGATCCGCGGGCATAAAATAATTCATCGCAGAGCTGGAGGGACCTGGGAGATGTTACTCCGTTTTGTCGCGGTCGATTTTCCCGTGTCTGTTAGGACGGAATGGAGATTGCTCATTGTGGCTACTTTGAGTTTTATCCTCCCCTTGGTGGGCGTAGCCTTGGCCGGGTTTTACTGGCCGGATTTCTCATGGATTCAAGCGGTGTTAGGTCCGGATATGATGGGTCAACTAGACACCATGTATGGCAGCAGCGATGACCAGATTGCCAATTTACGCGGGCAATATGGCTCCAACTTCATGATGTTCTGCCACTACATCTGGAATAACATAGGCATCGATTTCAGAATCTACGCCGGTGGTATTTTGGCCTGCCTGGGTAGTCTCTTTTTCTTGGTTTATAACGGTGTGTTTTTTGGTGCTGTCATTGCTTACATCCATACCGCATGTAGCACGAAGGCATTTTATACCTTCGTCGCCGGGCACTCTTCATTTGAGCTGATTGCGATGGTAATCGCAGGCATGGCAGGACTTCGTATTGGTTTGGGCCTTCTGCATCCGGGCCGGAAAACGCGCCGGAAATCGTTGATGGATGCGGGTAAGAAATCGCTGCCTCTGATCTTGGGCGCGGCTTTGATGACATTTGTCGCGGCCGCGATCGAGGGATTCTGGTCCGCTCAGCCACTGCCGCCGATGTTGAAATATTCGGTGGGCATTGCGCTCTGGATCGTCTGTTTCCTCTATCTTGGTTTGGCTGGTCGTGGAGCCAAGCAAAGTAACCGAGCCATGTTCGGAAAGAAAATGGAAGGGGATCTGAATGAAGCTTGAGGAGGTGACTGCAGAGATCCGGCCTCGGGCACCATGGGAATCGATCGATCTAGGTTGTTCGCTGGCGCGTAAACACATCGGTGACATCTGGAAAGCTTGGGCTCTAACTGTTTTTCCTTTGTGGCTATTGCTCGCACTCTTGTTGCGAAACCATCCTTTTTTACTGATTCTCTGTATCTGGTGGTTAAAGCCGATTTACGATCGCGTGCCACTGATGGTGGTGAGTCGTGCGCTTTTTGGAGCTGCACCCAATGTCAAAGAGGTACTGGCCGCTTGGCCGAAATTGATTGTTAGGCGGATTTGGTTCGCACTGGTCGTGGGTCGGTTTTCTCCCGCCCGCAGCCTGAGTCTACCAGTTGCTGAACTCGAGGGCTTGCGTGGGGCTACTTATCGTCAGCGCGTGAACCTTCTCGAGAGAAATGGCGGCGAGGGAGCCACAATGGCGACGTTGGCAGGCATGGTGCTTGAGGGCGTCACCGGGCTAGGTCTCATCATGCTGGTAATGATGATGGTGCCCGAACATGTCAGTTCCAATTGGTGGGATGGAGTGAGTGAGTTTTTTGTCCACAGCAGCTATTCTGATTTTTCGGTAGGGTTCTTCTGGCTCGCGGCGGGAGTGCAGATGTTTGCGATCACGGTGATGGAGCCTTTTTACGTGAGTGCTGGTTTTGCCTTATACATTAACAGCCGAACCCTGACGGAGGGATGGGATATTGAGTTGGCCTTTAAGCGTCTGGGGATCCGCCTCAGAAACTTGGCTGGGAAAAGTGGCGTGGCATTGCTGGCCATTCTGCTGACTGGTTTCCTGGCAGTTCCCACGGCACGAGCCGCAGAGGAGGGTTATCGTGAATCAGCAGAAGAGGTTCTCTCACATGAAGACTTCACGATCCATCACCGTAACGTCAAAGTGCCTGTGGACAGAAGCAGTAGCTCATCTCCCAGTTGGCTGAGTGAATTACTCAGCGGTTCGGGAATGCCGACGTTCATGGGGCTGGTAGGAAAACTTCTCTTTTATATTATTCTCGCGGCTGTGATAGGTGGCTTGGTTTATTTGATCATCCGCAATCGTCATATCTTCAGCGGTGGTGGGAGCTTGGCTAAATCCGGTGAACAGCGGATCAAAACGGAGGAGATCATGGGCATGGATGTCCGCCCCGAGTCGTTACCCGCTGATATCGCCGATGCCGCTCGGAAGGCTTGGCGCGATGGTAATAGCCATTTAGCTCTGAGTCTGCTCTACCGCGGCGCGATAGCATGGCTGGTCAATCGGGAGATGTTACCGATCGAAGAAAGCGACACCGAGGGCGACTGCCTGCGGCGGGTGCAAACCGTGGGGAATACCGCCTATGGTCCGTATTTTTCTGAGCTAACAGGAGCGTGGGTGAATGTAGCTTATGGGAAAAAGGATCCCGATGGTAATCACATGATCGAACTCTGTGATAGCTGGCCGTTTGACTCGGCTGTGGCTAGTAAAAATGGAAGGGGAGCGAGATGAAGTTAGTCCGGATGATCTTGATCGGTCTCAGTCTTAGTCTCCTGCTGAGTTCATGTGGGGAAAAGGAAGTCAAACGCCGTACGGTGGGCTACAAAGGAAAAGCGAAATCGAATCCTTTTCTGGCTGCGGAACGATTTCTAGCCAAGCAAGGCAAAGATGTGAGTTCCGAATACGGATTGGCCCAACTGGACTATAA
Source organism: Oceaniferula spumae (assembly GCF_042849255.1). GTDB lineage: Bacteria > Verrucomicrobiota > Verrucomicrobiia > Verrucomicrobiales > Akkermansiaceae > Oceaniferula > Oceaniferula spumae. Next base: position 784,068 of record NZ_AP026866.1, on the reverse strand, counting down.
TACTTCGACGCTGTTCCTGCCCCCGTCATCAATCAATACAGTCGGGCGTGCGAAACGAATTCTCAAGTGGATCGACGAGGGGGGACATCTGGTTCTGATGCTGGAAGGGGGCGAGATGGGTGGCAATGATTTCAGCATGGAGCCTTCGACTCTCTTCTGGCAAGAGGAGCTGTCCGACGGCGTGGATTACATGTTTGACGAATTGCGCATCAGCTATCGAACCCAGTCACTCAGTTCTGCCGGAAGCAGCAGCACTCTCGATCTCGATGACTGGGAAGCGATGGAGGAGAAGGATCGTGTTCTGTTAGGATCTGGAGAAAGCAAAATCAATATCGGAGCTGGTGAGATGGAGTTGCGCTATTGGTCGGAAAAGGCAATGGAGTTCAAGTCCCACTATCTGGGAAATTATGCCAGTAAAGATGAACACGGTGAGGACGACCAACATCGGTTCGTCAGCATCACGCATGGCACTGGCCGCTTGTCACTGATGGCGGACGCACGACCTCTCCGTAACCGATACTTAGCTTACGCGGATCATGCCGAATTCCTCGTCGCCTTGGTCAATCTCTCCCGTCCCGGAAAGGTAATTTTCTCGAGTGGTGAGGGGGACGGTTTTTTCACGATGGTGTGGCGCCACTTCAAGATGGCGGTGATCGGTATTTTGGTGGTCGTGGTATTTTGGCTGTGGCGTCATCTGCCGCGCTTTGGGCCAGAGCAAGATATCGTAGGAGGGGGAACTCGTGAGTTTTCAGAGCAAGTCCGTGGTATCGGTCGGTTCCTATGGCACCACAAACGAGACGATGCTTTGCTGGGCGCTCTCCGTGCAAATGTGAACCGCAAGCTTTCACTCCAGCCGGGCATCGGTCATGAGGGAATCTTCGAACAGCTCGCGGACAGCACCAGTTTACCAGTTGAGTCCATCATCGAGGCGATGACGCGTGAGCACATCAATGAGCCGGGAGTCATGGTGCGAGTCACCAAGAACCTGCAAATCATTCTTAAAAACATCCATAAATCAACACCATCATGAACGAGCATCAATCATCATCAGAGTTCCCGTCGGCGCAGGACACTGCCCCGCAAGAGCAGGCAAGTCAGCCCGCTCAAAGCCCGAAGCAAGCTGCACATCTATGTCAGCAAATTTACGGTGAGCTTAGGAAAGTGTTCATCGGACAGGACCACGTTGTTAGCCAGGTCTTGGCAGCTCTCTTAGCAGGTGGTCATGTTTTGTTAGAGGGTAAGCCGGGCTTGGGGAAAACCCACCTTGTTCTTGCTCTGGCCAACACTTTTGGCGGTGGCTTTGGGCGGATTCAGTTCACACCGGATCTGATGCCGACGGATGTAACGGGCTTCACTCTTTTCGATATGAAAAGCCAGACCTTCCAAATGCGTCGAGGTCCAGTATTTACCAATCTCTTGCTCGCGGATGAAATTAACCGAGCGCCAGCTAAAACGCAGGCGTCACTATTGGAGGTGATGCAAGAACAGCAGGTGACGATTGATGGCGAGAGTATCAAACTCGAGCCGCCGTTCATGACTTTGGCGACACAAAACCCAATCGAACAAGAGGGAACCTATCCATTACCCGAAGCTCAACTGGACCGATTCCTGATGAAAATCGTGATCGATTACCCGGATCAAGCGAGCGAAGAGCAGGTGGTCGGCCAGGTCACAGCTGTGGCCTCAGCCAAGGGGCTCGATGCACGCGCCGTCAGTCAAGTTTGCGCGCAAGATGACATCATTTTGGCTCAGCGCGAATGCGCGGCGATCCGCGCGGTGCCTGAGGTGATTCGGTATGCGGTCAATATCTGCCGTGCTACTCGCGAAGCCCAAGGTATCAGCCTCGGAGCTGGAACACGTGGAGCGATCAGTCTGGTGCAGGTAGGAAAGGCCTACGCCCTGATGAATAACCGCGATTTTGTTACGCCTGACGATATCAAGTCTGCCGCTCTGCCCGTGCTTCGTCACCGTGTTCAGTTGGCACCTGAACTGGCGATCAGCGGACAGAATATTGATGATGCTCTTAGTAACATCGTCAACTCCGTAGAGGCTCCACGCATCTAACGACTGACTGGTTTTCGCCAACTATTCATTGAGCATGCAGCCTACCCGACATCTGATCACCATCGCCATCATCTGGGCTATGGTTGGTTTTGCTGCCAGTCTTTGGGAGCCACTGGCTCCGATCTGGCTGTGGGGCGGTGGCGTAGCGGCGGTGTTTATACTGGTCGATATCGTCGCAGGATTCTTACAAAAATTACCAACGGTTGAGCGCACTCTTCCCGGAAGGTTTGCCATCGGCATCGAGCAAATGGTGCCAGTCAAGCTGCACAACCCAGGTGCCATGAGTCTGCGCGTTCAGTGTTACGATGGTTTACCTGGCGATGCTGTAAGTGGCGAACTTCCTTGGACGGGTAGGCTCCCGGCCAGAGGACATGCGGCCGTGAAATATCCGGTTACGATTTCCGAACGGGGACTGAAGGATTTTGCTCCAGCTCACCTGCGGATCTTTTCTCCGCTCAGGCTATGGACACGCAATTGTCGCAGTGGTGAAAATCAGACCACGCGTGTCTATCCAAACTACGAGCCTGTTCTCCGCTACGCTCTGTTAGCCATGGCAAACAGAGCCGAACAGATGGGCATCGTGAAAAAAAACCGCACTGGCATGAGCCGTGAGTTTCACCAGCTCCGCGATTACCAGTTAGGTGATCAGCTTTCTAAAATTGATTGGAAATCGACCTCCAAACGACTTTCCCTGATTAGCAGGGACTACCAAGAACAGCGTGATCAGACGGTGATTCTCGCAGTCGATTGTGGGCGGCGCATGCGAGCTCTTGACGGTGGGGTTCCGCAGTTCGATCACTGTCTGAATGCGATGCTGCTGTTGGCCTACACCGCTCTACGTCAGGGCGATCATGTTGGGATCATCGGCATTGGCGGATCGGATCGCTGGCTGCCGCCGGTGAAGGGCGTGCAATCGATGACCACTATTCTTAATCATCTCTACGATTATGAAACGTCCACATCACCGAGCGACTTCTCAGAAGCAGCCGAGCGCTTGATGACACGGCAACGCCGCAGGGCTTTGGTAGTCATGCTCAGCAATATCCGTGGAGAAGACGGCCATCAGTTGATTGAGCCATTACGCATGATCCGGCGCCGGCATGTGACAATTCTTGCGAACCTCCAGGAGGAGTCAGTGACGAAACGCATTGAGACACCCGCGGCAGCTCTTGATGATGCTCTCGAAGTCGGAGCCACCGCTATTTATCTGGAGGAAAGAGCCAAAGTGCTCGGTGAACTTCGGGCGCACGGAATATTTACAGTCGATAGTCTGGCGAAGGAGTTGCCCATCGCCTTGGCCAATGCCTACTTGGGGGCGCGCGAGATGGTTTAGAATTTTATTGATGTATATAGACCCAAAATAGAGCTCTCCATCCGAATGAATTTACTCAGAACATTTCACTGGTCGAAACTAACCGTCACACTGGCGGCTCTGGTCCTCTCGATCTTGGTGAAATCTGAGCCCGGCATCATCATCTCCGCGAGTTTTCTTTTTCTGCTCAGCTTTCAGAAACGTCTGAACATACATATCCCCAGAGGCATGGCAGTGACGTTCATGGTCTTCTGCATTTGCTCCTTGGTGTTGGGGAGTTACTACGATTTTTATGAGAAGTTCAGCTGGTGGGACGACATGTTACACGGGTTCTACGGTGCTGCATTTGCCCTGATCGGATTTCTCTTCATCCAATACCTTTCTTATAAACGAGGCATTGAAAATGAGGTGCTTATCGTCTGCTTATTCTCATTCTGCTTCTCGGTCACCTTTGGTGCGATGTGGGAGATTTACGAATTTACTTACGATCAAATTACGGGAGGAAATATGCAGAGAGTCGAGGTCGGCCGCGGGGTGGACGACACAATGCACGACATCATTTTAGAAAGTGGATCGGCATTGGTGCTGAACATTTTCATCTACATCTATCTGCGCAGCGGTGCCGATAATTTGATCGGTCGAGTGTGGGAATCATTCCTCAAGCTCAACCCGCCTCGACGAGTGATTCGCGATGAAATTCTACGCAGGAAAAAAAAGCAAGCCGACGAGAGATCTGCATGGTAGAACAATCGCGGCACAGGCAGGCATGGACAATCAATTTTACAACGCATTCGATACTGAGCGACTTTCTAACTGGGAAGCGACCGGTGACTTCCGCACGCCGTTCCAAATGGACCGAGACAGAGTGTTACACACACCCGCATTCCGTCGCTTGCAGAGCAAAACTCAGGTTTTTTGGAGTGGTGAGTATGATTTCTATCGCACTCGCCTGACACACTCATTGGAAGTGGCTCAAATTGGTCGTTCGATCTGTCACTGGCTGCGTGCTGACTCCGACCTTTTACGGCCCGATTATTACATCGACCCTGAACTGGTAGAGGTAGTCTGTCTTTCCCATGATCTCGGCCACCCTCCATTCGGCCACGCTGGAGAGCGGAGTCTGAATTTTCTGATGAAGGACTACGGTGGTTTCGAGGGAAATGCTCAAACACTCAGGCTTCTCACGGAACGAATTTTTTCAGTCAAACGTGCAGGCATGGATCCCACGCGTGCTTTCTTGGACGGAGTGCTTAAATACAAAACTCTCTGGAGCGAATTGCGTCGCGAAGGCGAGGCGCCTGAAAACCATTTTGTCTATGACAAGCAGGCAAAGTATTTGGACTGGGCCATGGGCGGTAACGATTTCCCTGTGGAATACACCCCTGGCAAAGCCCGCGATCAATTTAAATCCATCGAGTGCCAAGTGATGGACTGGGCGGACGATACGGCCTATTCATTGAACGATCTTGCCGATAGTGTTAGGGCTGGATTTCTCTCCATTCATCGCATTGAACAATGGGCGGAAGAGACAGAGGAACCCTGCGGTGAAGGCACACCGTTAGGTGATTTGATCAAAGCCATCCGAGGTAATCGCGTGGAACCTTTCGCCGGTAAACGGATCGGAAAATATATCCAGTCCGCCCATCTGCAGGAAGACACGAACTGCATGAGCGCGACCACCAACCGCTATCGCTATAAGCTGGTAGTGGATGAGGAAATTTGCCGTGAGTCCGAGGTTTTCAAGAAGCTGGCTTTCGAAGTGGTGTTCTTGTCGCCAGAGCTCAAGCAGCTTGAGCATAAAGGCAATTACATGCTGGAGCGGTTGTGGGCAGTTTTGAAAACCCGATACATCGACGGCCAAAATATAGGTGGGCAAAACTTCCAAATCCTTCCCAAAGAAGACGCCGAGGAAATCGAGTCCATGGAGGATGTGAATGATCGTGCCAGATTGGTTTGTGACTTTCTAGCAGGCATGACGGACAGCTCGGCCGCCCGTCTTTACAAGCGTCTGTTTATTCCCGATTTCGGATCGATTGGCGATCTTGTTGGATAATCGGACCCTACAGGCTGTTAGACGATCTGCCTGAATGTTGGGGGCAGACGCTCGTTTGAGGATTTCTTGCCAAATCCTTCAGAACATATTGCTTAACGCTCGTGTTAGGCGTATAGTGCAATGTGAGTGATGTAGAATATATTAGAAGAACTGCCGTATTCAGAAACTCTCACCCTGCAGGGAAATGAATATAACACAGAAAGTAGCCGAAGCCGTTCACGCACACGAGGATGTGCGAGGCGGAGGCTTCAACTTTTTTAAACGCGCTTGGCAGAAACTCTTCTCTCCGTCGACCTCTGAACCCGACCAACTGCCGGCACCTAAAATCGGATTAGCTCTGTCATCGGGAGGGGCAAAAAGTTTGGCCCACGTTGGAGTGATCCAAGTGTTGGAGGAGAATAACATTCCCATACATGCCGTTTCAGGATCCAGCATGGGCGCCTACGTTGGCGCGTTGTGGGCATCGGGGTGTAACGGGGAGAAACTGTTCGAGCTGGCCGCTGAAATGCAGGATCGCAAGGTGTTGAAACAACTGGCAGATCCGGCCCCTCCATTCACCAAGGGCTTTCTAAAAGGATTCAAAGCCAGGGATCATCTCGGTCTGAGCATTGGGGATGTATCATTTTCTGAACTGAAAAAGAAACTGATCGTGATCGCTGCGGATTTAGACAGCTACGAGCGCATCGTCTTCCGCGAAGGCTCTGTGCTCGAAGCCGTCCACGCCAGCTGTGCAATGCCTGGTGTGGTGGTGCCAGTGATGGTCGATGGCAAACGTTGCACTGATGGCGGAGTCGTTGAGCCAGTCCCGGTATCGTCGATGCGGAAATTCTGTGACGTGGACCTTATCATCGCCGTAAGCACATTGCCTGACTTCACGCAGCTCAACTGCAAACGCGAAAGCGAGGACGAGGCGGTGCAGCAGGAAATTTCCAGCGGGCTCTGGGGCCGCATGACCAAGACCATCACTAACAGCATCAGCCTGACAGCGGAGGGAAATACCATCGATACCCTGCGACGTAGTATCCGCATCGGACAGATTCGGATCGCGCACGATGCCTGCAAACATGCCGATGTCGTCATGCGTGCGCACACTCACCAAGAGAGTCGCTGGCACGATTATCACAATTTTGAACACTTCGTTGAAGTGGGAAGAAAAGCCGCCGAAGCCCAATTGCCACTCATCCGGGAATTGATCGAAAATCACAAATCAGGAAAAACTAACCATGAGCGTAAAATTCAAAAACTGGTGGGATAAAGCATCCCCAGATGAAGTGAAGAATCATCAGTCGAAGTTACTTCAGAAACTGATCACCACTCGCGTGGCTCCGTTTTCGAAGCACTATCGCGAAATGTTTGAGCGCGAGGGCATCGACCCTGCGTCTATCAAATCCACAGATGACCTTGTTAGGCTGCCATTCACCTCGAAGCGTGATCTCGGTGAAACCAAGGACTTCGTGATCCTGCCCGATGAGGCGGTGCTGAAAAAACAGCCCGGCACTTTACTCAAGGTTCTTCGATATGGACCTAAAGGAGTGAAGGCAGTGCTTCAGGACGAGTTGCGTCCAGTTTTCATGACCAGCACGACCGGCCGCTCATCGGCTCCCGTCCCATTCTTATATACCAAACATGATATCGCCATTCTGGAAGAGGGCGGCCGGCGTTTAATGGACATGTGTAATGCCACGCCAGATTTTAAAATCATCAACGCCTTTCCCTTCGCACCTCACCTCGCATTTTGGCAGGCCCATTATGCTGGCACTGCGGACACCAAGTTTATGCTTTCCACCGGTGGAGGAAAAGTCATGGGTACATCTGGCAACGTCGAGGTGATTACCAAGATTCAGCCCGACGCAGTGATCGCGATGCCGACTTTCCTCTACCACCTGTTGCAAAAGGCAGCCGAAGATAAAAAGCAATGGCCTAACTTAAAACGTCTCGTGTTAGGCGGGGAGAAAGTACCGGAAGGAATGCGCCGCAAACTTCGTGCATTCTGTGCCGAACTGGGTGCTGATAAAGTCGACATCTTATCCACCTACGCGTTCACCGAAGCTAAAATGGCTTGGGCAGAATGTGCCGTCTCGCAAGGTCAAGAATCCGCCGGTTTCCACCTCTATCCTGACCTTTCATTTATAGAGATTGTTGATCCCGAAACGGGTGAACGTGTTCCCGACGGCCATGCTGGTGAGATTGTTTACACGCCACTGCAAAGTCGCGGATCGGTTGTTTTGCGTTACCGCACCGGTGACCTGATCGAAGGGGGGATCGTGCGCGAGCCATGCCCAATTTGCGGTCGAACATGTCCGCGGTTGGTAGGAAAAATTTCTCGCGTCTCAGACATCCACCGCCTCAACATCGGTAAACTCAAAGGAACCTTGGTTGATTTTAACCAGCTGGAAAACCTTCTCGACGATACCGAAGGCCTCGGAGCCTGGCAGCTGGAGTTGAAAAAGGAAAACGACGATCCGCTCGATCTCGATGAAATTATCATCCACGCCGTTCCTCTAAACTGTGATGAACCCACACTGGAGGAAAACATTCGTCGTAAACTGAAGAATTCGACCGAACTCAGCCCGAACAAGATTCTTTTCCACGATTGGGACACGATGCGGAAAATGCAAGGTGTCGGTAAGGAACTGAAGGAGAAGAAGGTCATCGATAATCGTCCGAAAGATTAACCTAACAAATCAAATATTATGCAAATTCTAGCAGCCACACGTACTCCTTTCACCAGAATGGGGTCAAGTCTCTCCGCATTGAGTGCCGCAGAGTTAGGGCGTCACGCCGTGTCGTCACTGCTCACTGAAACGGGGGTTGATCCTGCGATGCTGGACGAGGTGATTATCGGTTGTGTTTGCCAGCCGGTCGACGCTGCTAACATCGCACGTGTGATTGCTCTGAAGTCAGGCATACCTATCTCCGTGCCCGCCGTCACAGTGCACCGAAATTGCGCATCGGGAATGGAATCGATCACCACAGCAGCCGAACGCATTGCTGCAGGACGGGGCGGTTTGTATCTGGTCGGCGGAGTCGATAGCATGAGTAACGTGCCTCTGTTGTATCGGAACTCGGCAGTGAAAAAATTCACCATGCTTTCCAAAGCGAAAAATCTCTCGCAGCGACTCAGTGTATTTTCTTCCTTCCGTCCCGCGGATTTCTCACCGGTCATCGGATTGAAACTCGGCCTGAGTGATCCGGTTTCCGGATTGAACATGGGAGAGACGGCAGAGGTTTTGGCGCGTGAATTTAATATCAGTCGTGAAGAGCAGGACGCCTTTGCCGCAGCCTCCCAACAGAAAGCGGCAGCAGGCAGAGAGTTTTTAAACGAGGAAATTTCCCCTGTGCATCTTCGGGGTGAGGTGATCAATACTGACGACGGAATCCGCGAGGACAGTTCGCCGGAAAAGCTCGCCAAGCTCAAGCCGGTGTTCAACCGCACGACGGGCACTGTCACCGCAGGAAATTCCTCCCAGATCACCGATGGGGCAGTGATGATGCTCGTGGCCACCGATGCAAAAGCTGCGGAGCTGGGGATCGAGCCCTTAGGGCGTCTGACCGGTTACGCATACACCGGTTGTGATCCCAAGCGGATGGGCCTCGGCCCCGTAAAAGCCATCGCTGAGGCAAACCGTCTAACCGGACTCAATCTAGGTGATGCGGATACGATTGAGATCAACGAAGCCTTCGCCGCTCAGGTGTTAGCCTGTTGCAAGGCTCTCAACGATCCTGCTTATGCCAAGATCGCCGGGCTGGAAGATTCGATCGGCGAGATTCCGACTGAAAAACTCAATCCGCATGGCGGCTCGATTGCGCTCGGTCACCCGGTTGGAGCGACTGGCTCTCGTCTCGTTTACACCGCGCTGCATCAACTTCACAAGACCGGAGGCAAACGTGCTCTTACCTCTCTCTGCGTTGGCGGAGGGCAGGGGGCTGCACTCTGGTTGGAAACCAATTAATCATTCATCATCATGTCTAACATAAAAAGATCTACAGAAGACAATATCGCAATTCTCACTTTCGATCGTGAGAACAGCGGTGCTAATATTTTTGATCGCGACGTATTGTTGGAACTCGATGACCACATCGCCGCGATTGAGCAGGCTAGCGATCTGCGTGGATTGCTTATTGATTCGGCTAAACGATCCATTTTCATAGCAGGGGCTGATATTAAAACTCTGTTCAGTGCACCGAAGGATGAGTTGGCTCAGCTGTTGGAATTGGGACAACGTGTCTTTGATCGCGTAGCAGCATTGAAAATCACCACCGTGGCCGCAATCAACGGAGCATGCGCTGGGGGGGGCTGTGAGTTGGCGCTGGCATGTGATTGGCGTGTGCTCTCTGACGCGTCAGCTACTCGCATAGGTTTGCCAGAAACTCAGCTGGGAATTCTACCCGCGTGGGGCGGATCTACCCGACTGCCTAACATGATAGGTTTGCCGAATGCACTGGATCTTATTTTAGCCGGCAAACTCCTCAAGGCCGGCGCCGCTAAACACAAAGGCCTGGCCGATGGTGTCTGTCCTCCGGAAGACTTGAAAGAATATGCCAAGACTTTCCTGAAACGAGGTAAGCGCAAATACGACTCACATTTCCTACTGCACAATCCTCTCAGCGTCTCGGTGATACGGAAAAAAGCGACAGCCAATGTCATGGAGAAAACGAGAGGTTTGTATCCCGCTGCACTGAAGGCTCTTGATGTAGCCTGTGAGTCTGTTAGTGGCTCACACAGTGAGAGCCTTGGCCGCGAACGTGAGGCGTTTCTGGAATTGGCCGCATTGCCGCAGACCAAACGCATGATCGGCCTATTTTTCCTCAACGAACGCTTCAAGAAGCTTAAGCCAAACGATGCGGAAGCCGGAACCATTGACACCGTAGCGACGATCGGGGCCGGTGTCATGGGCTCAGGCATCGCCTATTGGTTGAGCACCCGAGGCAAGAGGGTAATACTCCAGGACATCAACGATGAAGCTATTGCCAAGGGGTTGGCAGGGATTGAAAAGCTCTACGTCACATCGGTTAAAAAACGGGTCATGTCCAAAATCGAAGCCACCATTGGCTACGATAACATCCATGCTTCAGCGCAACGAGTGCCATTGCAAAACTGCGATATGGTAATCGAAGCGGCGTCTGAGGATCTAGGGATCAAAAAGAAAATTTTCGCCGACCTCAGCGAACGGACTGGACCTGATACGATATTGGCAACCAATACATCAGCATTGCCGATCCATGAATTGGCACCTGTGATCACACATCCGGAACGACTCGTCGGGCTGCATTTCTTCAACCCTGTGCATCGGATGAAATTGGTGGAAGTTGTGGAGACGGAAACAACGTCACCGGAGACCCTCGCTACGGCCGTTGCCTTCGTGCAAAAAATTGGCAAGCTTCCTGTGGTGGTTAAAGATCGTCCGGGATTCCTCGTGAACCGTATTTTACTGCCGTATTTAGTGGAGGCTGGAAACATGTTTTCGAAGGGCGCTGACCCACGTGCGATCGATAATGCGATGCTGGACTTTGGTATGCCAATGGGGCCGATCCGCTTGCTTGATGAAGTAGGTCTCGATGTTGGTATTCACGTGGCCGAAACTCTCGCGGCGGCATTCCCAGACCGTATGGAGGTGCCTGAGATTCTCTCCAAAATGATTGAGAAGGGTTTCTTGGGCCGGAAGTCGGGTAAAGGATTTTATCTCTACAATGGCGGCGGTGATCCAGTGCCGAACCCTGAGGTGTTAGCGATGCGCGAGGGCACAGAATCGCCAGACAATATCGCGGAGAAGCTAGCAGGCATGATGACCGATGAAGCCATCCTTTGTCTTGATGAAGGCGTAGCCGGAGCTCCGGAGGATGTCGATTTCGCCATGGTCATGGGCACTGGCTATGCTCCTTTCCGAGGTGGTCCGTTGCGTTACAGCGACGATAACAATCTGAACGATCGTAAATTCTACACCGAGTAATTTTAATAATCTAACAAGCACCCAAATAACATGAGCGAAGAATACAAATCAACCATCGATACCTCAACGATGTCCGAAGGTCAGCGCGCTGCCTTGGAAATGGCTGAGGAGTCACGTGATACCCGCGCAGCCTCTGGTTTTGCCTCCAGTTTGTTTATGGGCGTGCCCGATTTCGGCAAGATCACACCATTCACCAGGCAGAGCAAAGAGGATCAGCAGGCTGGGGATGAATTTGTCGCCAAGCTCGATGAATTTTTGAAAAACCACACCGATGCCGATGCCATCGATCGCGAAGGCGAGATCCCCGATGAAGTATTCAAAGGTCTCGCTGAATTGGGTGCTTTCGGGATCAAAATTCCCAAAGAATATGGTGGTCTCGGATTGTCCCAGACGAATTACTCACGCGCAGCCATGTTGTTAGGAACCTGGTGCGGAAACTTAACCGCATTACTTTCCGCGCATCAGTCCATCGGTGTGCCTCAGCCTCTCATCGTTTTTGGAACAGAACAGCAGAAGAAAAAATACCTGCCGCACTGCGCCGCCGGCGGTGTCTCTGCTTTCGCGCTCACTGAGGTAGGCGTGGGCTCTGATCCCGCACGTATGGTTACTACTGCGACCAAGAGCGAAGATGGTTCTCATTTCCTGCTCACTGGGGAAAAACTTTGGTGCACGAACTTGCTGAAGTCCCGCTACATCATCGTGATGGCGAAGACTCCCACGGAGGCTAAGCCACACTCTACCACCGCCTTCTTGGTCGATACCGAGGCCGAGGGTGTTGAGATCGTGCGCCGTTGTCATTTTATGGGACTCAAGGCACTGTATAACGGAGTGGTGAAATTCACCAATGTTAGAATTCCTGTAGAGGATGTGGTGCACGAGGAAGGCAAGGGACTAAAAGTGGCTCTAACAACTTTGAACACAGGGCGCCTGACATTGCCTGCTGCCTGCAGTGGCTTGATGCGCGAGTGCATCGATATCTGCCTGCGTTGGTGCCGCGAGCGTGAACAGTGGGGAGCACCAATCGGGAAACACGCAGCCATCGCCGGAAAACTGGCGGACATGGCCGCCGATGCCTTTGCCACCGAGGCCATGGTTTACTACGTCTCTGCGTTGGTTGATGCCGATAAAAAAGCCGACATCCGCATTGAGGCCGCGATGGCCAAACTTTGGGGCACAGAGGCCGGATGGCATACTGTTGATGAAACGATGCAGATCCGCAGTGGTCGTGGTTACGAAACGGCCGACTCGCTCCGCGCTCGTGGAGAATCGCCTGATCCGGTCGAGCGCATGTTCCGCGACTGCCGCATCAATACCATCTTCGAAGGCTCTAGTGAAATCATGCGTCTGTTCATCGCCCGCGAAGCGCTCGACCCCCATCTGCGCCGTGGCGCTGCCGCCATCGATACCCGTCTGCCTATGGGCAAACGACTTTCTGCCGGAGCCAAAGCCGGAATGCACTATGCCTTCTGGTATCCTGCCAGATTTTTGCCACGCGGATCCGGCATCCCCAGCGATATGCACCCAACCCTGAAAAAGCACATGGGCGCCATCAATCGCCTCAGTGCTAAACTCGCACGGACGCTGTTTATGGCGATGGTTACCAACGGACCCAAGTTAGAAAAACTCCAGCTCTTGTTAGGCCGCTACGTTGATATAGCCACCGAACTCTTCGCCATGTCCTGCGCCTGTTCTCGTGCTCAGGCTGAGATGAATAGCAAAGCGACGGATGTTCTAGGAAACAACGCCTTGCAGACCACCGACTACATCTGCCGCCGAGGCCGTCGTCGCATCGCAGGTCTGTTCAAAGAAGCTGGCAAAGCCCCAGACGCTGAAGGCTACAAACTAGCCCAGAGCCTGATGAAGCACGACGAGTGATCGGTGGGGCCAATCGTGCCAACATCGTGAATGCCAAAACATTAATCTGAAATACGTTGACCTTGGTTAGCTCAGACACTATTGCCCCCTGCAACTGGAATGGCTGCCTTATTGACAGGGTCTACGAGTCGCCTCAGCCGCATGTTGGCTGAAGGTATTCGTGTCGGCTTTATCCTGTTCCTGGCCATTCTCGTAAGCGGGCTGGTGCCGATGTTGATTCAGACCTACGGCTGGTATGACATGGCCCTAAAGGCTGGCGGGATGGATAAAATAGTCGAAGCCGTGACCGAAGCTCCAGCCTGTGAATTCTGCCGCGCCGCTCAGGAGATGCAGCAGAAATCTGAACCAAGTCATGAAAATACGCCTGGAAAAGACCGCGTTGAAACGGTCAAGGTTTACGCCGTTCATCATGGTCATGATTTGTTTAAGGCCAGAAGTTTTTCATCCTCCGATTCGCGAGTTTGGCGGTCGGCAGGAAATGAAATAGTGCCCGACCGTCTTGCGCTCGCGCCTTCCACTCCGCCCCCGGAGTTTTTTGTTTAGTCCCATCGCTTCGCGGCAGCTTGTTAGCCGCTCATAAAGACACGATGACCGATGTCACCCAAGGAGGTGGCTGGACAATTCGCGTGTGCTCCGTGCGCGAGTCTCAGATACGGAGAAGTAACTAACAAAAAACTTATTAAATGAATTCTATTAACAAATTGATGGTCCTCGGCACAGCCTTTGGACTGAACTCCAGCCTGCTCACTGCAGGAGAAATCCCAATGTCAGCAGCTCCGTCCAGCGGAGGATTCGATACCCACCGTGTAGACGCCCACGCGCCCATTGGAGTGATGGCCGACCACACCCATGACGCTGGCGAGTGGATGCTGTCCTACCGCTACATGTTCATGCACATGGATGGTCACCGCGCTGGCACCGACAGCCTTTCTACTCAGGATGTTTTCAATCGTGGCTTTGGCTCTGCAGCTACTGACATGGACATGGAAATGCACATGTTCGGGCTGATGTATGCTCCGTCCGATCGTCTCACGCTGATGGCGATGGCCAACTATGTGCGTAAGGACATGACCATGGAAATGAACCCGCATGCGATGGGTGGCCACATGATGCACATGGGCGGATCACATAGTCACTCCAGTGAGGGCATCGGTGATGTTTCTGTGGGGGCACTGCTGAAAGTTTATGAGCAGGCTAACCACCGCATCCATCTTAACCTCGGAGTGGTACTGCCAACTGCTAAGGTGGATGAAAAAGACGCGGGAGTCTATCAGCCCTATGGCATGCAACTGGGAAGCGGCACTTGGGATGCTGTTTTCGGACTGACTTACCTTGGTCAATCTGACCATTGGTCATGGGGTGCCCAGGCAACTGGTCGAGTAGCGCTAGAGGAAACCAACGATAGTGGTTTTGCTTATGGTGACTCTGCAAACGTAACCACTTGGTTGGCTCGTCAGCTGACTCAATCGGTTTCCATTTCGGCCAGACTAAACTATATCTATCAAGACGCCATCGATGGTCACTACGATGGTGGCCATAACCACAGCGCTCCGCCTCATTTCCAAGAGAACTACGGCGGCCATGTGATCGAGGCCGGACTCGGAGTGAACTTGCAGTTTCAGCAAGGATTCCTGAAAGGTCACCGTCTTGCTGCTGAGGTGTTGGTTCCCGTCTACCAAGATGCGAATGGTGTCGGCATGGACCGTGACTACACCTTCACACTTGGCTGGCAGAAGGCATTCTAGCAGATTGCTACTAGTTTCAGACGGCTCTTCTCGTTGTTCGGGAGGGGCCGCTTTTTTTTGGGAGGGTTGTAACCTCTCAGCGTCACCACAAGATTCACCCTTGCGCCATACCCGCATCGCAGGGATATTTAGCTCGTTATGAAGTGTGCTTCCTTTCTCCTATCTTTGCTTACCGTATTGGGCTTTGCCTCATGTGCTCAGAATCCAAACGATTGGCATATGCACGATCCGAATGATGGAGCCACGATCGCGAGTGATATTTCAAACCCACGATATTACTCGTCAGATTCACAAGGTATCGAACGCCGTGCCTTGCATGGTTGGGAAGAGCGGGGGGGCAACCGTAAAAAAGACACTCGATTCAGTGGCGAGATGTCAGTGGGGGTGAGTTCCAGATTTTAAACTCCTGACAATGATCCACGCCAGCCACGCAATAATATGAAAATGATGATCAACGTGGCTGTTTTGGTCGGCTGGCTTGCTAGCTTTTCGGCCTCGGCTGCTGAACCCGATTTTACGCCTGTTCGTGGATTGCTAAAGCGAGTTGTCGCTGAAGGAAAAGTGGCGGGTGGATCTGTGCTGGTGCTGCATGGCGGCAAGGTGGTCTTCGCGGAAGGTTTCGGTTTTGCTGACCGAAAGTCCAAAACCGCCTTCCAAGTCAATACACCTGTGGTGGTCGCCTCGATCAGTAAACCTCTGCTTGGGACGGCGGCATTCCGACTCACCCAAAAAGGTAAGTTGGACCTATCCGAACCAGTTTCAACGTATCTGCCAGAATTTGAGAATGCGAAGCTCGTGTCTGGAGCCAAGCTTCAACGATCACCAAGTATGATCGAGCTGCTTTCTCATACCTCGGGGCTCAGGCCAGCTGAAGCACCTGGTGGTCGCCCTTGGTTCTCGGACTTTACCAAGGGAAAAAAGCTGCCTGCGGTCGTGTATCACTACGCCCTCGAATTTCCCTTCTATGCCCCGCCTGGCACACGTTACGCATACAGTGGCATCGGCACAGACGTGGCTGCTCGCGTTCTAGAGGTGACTTCCAGGCAGTCACGCAACGCGCTTTTCGTGGCTGAGGTTGCGAAACCGCTCGGCATGACTCAGACGTTTTATCGTGATGCCGAAAGTGTTAAATCCATCGGTCAAATGCCCACTCGCTATTACCTAGGCAAAGATAAAACGCTTCAGGTTTCTCGGAAACGTTACATGCCCAAACAGGGTGATTATAGTTCATCTGGGGGCACCATCATATCGACGGCTCCGGATCTCGCAAAGTGGTTACTGATGATACGGAACGATGGTAAACATGAAGGAGGGGTGTTTCTTAAACCCGAAGTTATGGCCAAAATGCTCACTAAAGCCCCTCGGAGTTCCAACGCGCAAGGTGGCCTCTTTATCCGTAAAAAAGACACTAACGGTAAGGTCCTTGTCGTCGGGCATTCTGGGTCTTCAGGTACGAATTGCTGGATCGATTTCAAACACGACATCATCGGCATCATGTTGACTCAAACGAGAGGCAAAGATATCAAGCCGTTCCGAATCGAACTCGAAAAACGTATTCAGCAATGCCTAGTCTCAAGAGCAGCAGGGAAGGTTCTGACGAAATGAGCTTGAGAGAAGAATCTGCCAGAAACCGTCAGGCAGGAGTTCCGTCAGAATGCTAATACATCGCTGAATGTTATGGGGATGTAGCGTTATGTTCTTTTCATTTGGTTCTACGACGGCGCAAAATCAAACTCAGAGCACTAATGCCTATAAGCAATGAGGAAGAGGGCTCAGGAACTAAAGTGATGACGACATCGTCAATGAATGCACCAGCATCAGATGTTCCACCAGTGCTTTGAAAAGTCAGTGTGTCTGAACCTGTTCCAGTCACAAACACGGACTGGTTTTCCCAGCGAATATTGGCATTCGTGTCTGAGGGCAAATGGGTGTGGACAAAGCTATCTACAACTGAATTATTCCAAAGAAAAGACATTGGTTTATCTCCCAGTCTGTTTCCACTGCCTGCATTTCCACTCAGAGCAAAATCAATTCGGTATTGCTGCCCAATCGACGTAGCAATCGTCTGAGATAGCCGCCCAGCTCCTGAAACTCCATTCAAATCGATGAAACCATTTCCTTCGTCGCTTGGGCTAATCCCCGATTGAATACCGACAAACTCGATATCGACACCTCCATCGTTCGTCCAACCATTATAGCTATTACCTCCCAATACTGATACGGTAGTTCCCGCATCTGGATTCAATAAATTCAAACCGCCATTTACAATCGTTGCCCCATTGGCCATGGCTGCAAGTCCCACAATGACACTGACAGAAGCGATAGCGCATTGTTTTCTTAATTGATGTTTCATGATATTTTAAACCGAGTGTTCATAGCGTGATCTACTAAATAGAATTTAATTTGTGAGCCCAGAGCAAGGCAAGATCAATTATGAGTAGGCTGTGTTTATTATATAAATATAATAGGATTATGCGGTCACGTTCTACTGGGATGTTTAACATGGATCACACTTGGTAAACATACTGTATCCGCTTCTTGTGTTTTCAACTCGGCATGTTTTCGCTTCGGTGTGCTCTATTTATGGGGCAATAGGTATGGAGAATCACACACTAGACAATAACTAGGAGGCTCCATTTTCCATTTTAGTGAATGAATAGCGATGCCTTACCCAATCTTCTTCAAGATCGCCCTAACAAGCGGAGGGCCGTGATAGATGAAACCGGTGTATAGTTGCACCAGTTTGGCGCCCGCTTTCAGTTTCGCCTGTGCGTCTTCGGCGGTCATGATGCCACCTACACCGATGATCGGGACTTTGTCGCCCAAGTGACTGTAGAAGTCTGCTATCACATCGGTCGCACGCGGTGTCAGAGGCGCGCCTGATAGCCCGCCAGCTTGGGATTCGTAATCACAACCAGCCACTTCAGCCCGACTGATGGTGGTGTTGGTGGCAATCAGTCCATCGAGTCCACCGTCGAGAAAGACCTTAGCCAGATCCGCGATGTGTTGAGGCTCAAGATCGGGTGCGACTTTCAATGCGATGGGAACTCTCCGCCCACTGGAAAGGGCAAGTTTTTCTTGTTCTTGTTTGAGGGTTCCTAACAATTTAGCTGTCTCATCAGCTGCTTGAAGGTCGCGAAGACCAGGGGTGTTAGGAGAGGATAGGTTGACTGTGATGTAGTCGGCCACGTCCCATGCGCCACGAAGACAGGCGAGGTAGTCGTCCACGGCATTTTCGTTAGGGGTCACCTTGTTTTTACCAATGTTGAAACCAACCACGCCGCCTTGTTTGCGAAAGCTGTGGGAAGCCGCTACGTTGGCCACTCCGGTGTCGATACCCGGGTTATTGAAACCCATGCGATTAATGATCGCCTCTTTGTTGACGATACGGAACAGGCGGGGCTGAGGATTTCCTTCTTGGGGTTTCGGAGTGATCGTTCCTATTTCCACCGAGCCGAATCCTAGTCGACCGAGAGCATCGATACAGTTGCCCTCCTTGTCCAAGCCGGCAGCGAGTCCCACGCAGTTAGGAAAAGTGATGCCCATGCATTCGACGGGTCGGGCTTGGGGAGCTTTACCGCTGAGAGTTCCTAACAGATGAAGTTTTTCCAGCCATCTAAGGCTGTCGAGTGAAACGTGGTGTGCCTTTTCGGCATCGAGACGGAAGAGAAGATTGCGGGCGAAGCGGTACTGACTGGGAGACATCTGAGATTCGAAAGCGGGTGGGAAATTAGTAGAGTGTGGAGCGAGGTTTGCTATCTGTTTCTTCTTCCTCTTCCTTCATAAGCTCGAAGTCACCTTCCTCACAGCAGCGGACGAACCCTTCGGCAAAGCTTTTCAGCTTGTCCCAGCACTGGCGGATCTCGGCGGCTTCGTCGGATGTGATGGAGTTATCCAATGCCGCTTGGGAAATTCGGGTAAGGAGACCTGAGAACTGACCGACGATTTCATTCGTAGCGGGGAGGACCTCGTATCCTTGCTCACAGTGACTTTCTGGATTTCGCACGAAGTAGCCACCACTTTGCTCGCAGAGCCACTCGACCAGACCGTGGTCTTGGGTGTGATTGTGGATTTCAAGCACCCGGTCCAGAGGATTCCGGCTGCCGGATCCGACCTCCGACTGCTCTTGTGCCCATTTGTAAACCAGTGACAGTGAGACACCGAGTTCTGCGGCGATCGCCTTTGGGCTACTTTTATCAAAAGCTTTTTTGAGAACCTCGTGGGATTTCATATCGAGTACGCTAGGGGGCTTTCGTGAAACTGGCAAGCCCCAGCTGCATCAAGCTTCGGATCTAAAAGGCTCATTTCCTGACAATTCCAGTCAGCCAGCCGACGGTGAGTAAAAAATCTCCAATCACGCGCCGTAGGGTGCCATTTTTGAAACGTCGGCCGTCACTGATTACAGGGCCTGGCAAAACAGTCCATGTTCCGTGTCGCTTGGCGCGGATCGCGAGATCGAGGTCTTCGAATCGGGGGAGAGGTTTAAAACCGCCAACGTGCACAAAAACATCGTGCCGGATAAACATGGCCTGATCTCCGTAGGCCCAGAAAGCTTTCCGCACTCGCCACCCGGCCCAGACGCTTGTTTTTTTCAGGATACTGCTGGTACCGGAGAATTTTCGGTCGAAGCAGCCCATGGAAAAACCGGACTCGATACTCGCGATGACACTCTCACATCCGGAGGCGGGGAGGATGGTGTCTGCGTGTAGAAATAGCAGTGTCTTTCCTCTGGCCGCATTGGCACCGGCGTTCATCTGTTCGGCTCGGCCAGCTGGCGAATAGATAATGGTCACAGGGAAATCTCTGGCGATTTCCACGGTGTCATCTTGGCTTCCTCC
Organism: Oceaniferula spumae; assembly: GCF_042849255.1. Taxonomy (GTDB): domain Bacteria; phylum Verrucomicrobiota; class Verrucomicrobiia; order Verrucomicrobiales; family Akkermansiaceae; genus Oceaniferula; species Oceaniferula spumae. The sequence goes on along the minus strand of NZ_AP026866.1, from coordinate 764,230 downwards.
ATCGCTGATGATCACCTCTATTTCTGATGAGGGATCAGCTGTTAGGGGGAGCTTCTCCAGGCATGAACGCAGCACAACGCCTTCATTAAGAACTGGTATAATAATACTCAGTTTTGGAAATGTTGAAGGTGAGGGCATTTTTTTAATAATAATCGAATGATTCCATTGCCTGCACGTCTCAGGAAGAGTATGCTGCTGTGCGCCTAGCAAGGCGTTGTTCTCGACCTAGGTCAACACAAACAATTTTCCTTCATCCCGTAACGAACTCCACTGTGACACCCAAACCCGTAGAAGCCTACAAAGTATTACTGCTACTAGCCTCGGCGGTATTGGTAGTGGCTGGTTTGAAATTGGCACAGACGTTTTTCATCCCGGTCTTCCTCGCCTTTTTCATCGCCGCGGTGAGTTTCCCGATCACCAACTGGCTTCGTGAACACAAGGTGCCTCGTTTTCTGGCTGTGTTCATCACCGTGATGGTTGTGTTCGCTTTCCTCTCTGGCATTATGGTGGTGGGGGCTTTGCTCATCAATGACTTGGCCGAAGGTGGTAAACTCGAGCTCTACGGAAATAAAATGTATGAGGTGGCATTGAATACCGGAGCCCAGCTCGAGGAGTGGCAAATCGAGGGGGCTCAAGAGGACATCAAAAAATTTCTGACTGTTGAGAAAATCCGAGATTTCTTCACGGAGAATGTGGCATCCCTACTTGGTCGTGTGATTGATACCCTTAAGATATCATTCATCGTTCTCATCTTGCTGGTCTTTATGCTGAGTGAGGCGCGTTTGTTCAGTCGCCGATTCGAGGCAATCGTTGAGGCAAAAGGACCCAACCTTCAGCGTATGCTCAGTGCCACTCGTGACATCCAAAAGTATCTCGGTATCAAAACCATGATCAGCATTGCCACTGGCGGACTGGCGGGTTTGTTGTGCTGGGCTGCGGGAATCGACTTTCCTTTGTTGTGGGGAATTCTAGCCTTTGGGTTGAACTATGTGCCAGCGGTCGGCTCAATCATTGCGGGTATCCCGCCGGTGATTCTGGCTCTTCTCATGCACGATGTTAGACACGCCATTGCGGTGGCCTGTGGTTACTTGGTGATCAATGGTTTCCTTGGGAACTTCATGGAGCCCGCGTTGTTAGGTCGACGCTTCGGTCTCTCCACCGTGGTGATTGTTATTTCGGTTCTCTTCTGGGGCTTTGTTTGGGGGCCTGTGGGAATGCTGCTTGCGGTGCCGTTAACCATGATGGTGAAGGTAGCCATGGATAATAGCTACGAACTCCGCTGGCTTGGTGTCGCCATCAGCCAGGGCAAAACAGTCAATCACGAGCAGGAACGTCGGATCATCAAGGAATCCGCTAAGGCGAAGAAACCCTCGGATGCGAAGTCTTCACAAGAAAACGAGCATCCCCAGGACACTTCCGATGTTACCAAACCCGTCGTGATCAGTCCCGAGGGGCTGTAAAGACACTAAGTTTTCTGAGATAGCGCTGAGAGGGTGTTGGTGAGATGTCGTGCATTGGCAGATGCAAATTCTTCGACGGAAACATGCCGCCCACATTCACTTTCCAGACTGGTCATTGAGACACCGTCGATACCGCAGGGAGTGATCGAGAGAAAGCCAGTCAGAGATTCCTTGGTGATGTTAATCGCGAATCCGTGCATGCTGATCCATTTTCTAACACCCACACCGATGGACGCCAACTTACGGTTCTCCACCCAGACTCCGGTAAGTCCGTCACGTCGGCCGGCGGTGACGTCATACTCCAGACAAGTCCTGATCAGAGCTTCTTCAATCGCCCGGATGTAGGCGTGCAGGTCTCTACCGAGTGGTTGCAGATTTAGGATAGGGTAGCCTGTTAGTTGCCCAGGTCCGTGATAAGTGGCCTGACCGCCACGATTGATTTCTACCACAGGGTGGGGGAGCATCTTGGTGTTTGTGCCTAAGGAACTCTGATCGCGGGTACGACCGATGGTGTAGACTGGTGCATGTTCGAGCGAGAGGATTTGATCATCAGCTTTGCCATCCAATATGTCCTGCACGATCGATTGCTGCATTTCCAATCCTTGTTGGAAATCCACACCTTGTCCGATCCAGCGATGCTGTAACTGCATGGCGTAGTGCTAGTGCCTGACTGGATGGGAAACAAGTGGCAATCGGTACGAAATCGCACGATTCACGATCGCTCCAAATGCCCATTTAATCGACCCTACCGATCGTCACCCGCTAATTGTTTCGGATCACTTAACTACCGATCGGCACAATATGTGGCCGCATTTCTAAGAAAATACACCATATAAGCAATTGTTGGTCAAATTCACTTGGAGAGCCCCAGATCACTACTATATTGGCAAGAACTCGCCGGAGCCGCTTTTCTCCGGAGTACCCTTACTCACGACTAACCCCGTTCACTCTAAAACCATGTATCTCAAATCACTCGATCTCCACGGCTTCAAATCCTTCGCGGACAAGACCAAGTTTGAATTTCACCCGAAAGGTGTCACTGGTATTGTTGGTCCTAACGGCTGTGGTAAATCCAACGTCGTAGACGCCATCCGCTGGGTACTTGGTGAGACATCAGCGAAGGCACTGCGTGGTGGGGAAATGTCCGACGTCATTTTCAACGGCACGGATAAAAGTGGCACCAGCCGCGCACGGGCTGCTCTCGGCATGGCTGAGGTGACCATGACCTTGGCCGACTGTGAGGAGACTCTGAAAGTGGACTACAACGAAGTCGCTATCACCCGTCGTGTATTTCGCGATGGCAAGTCGGAGTATCGAATCAACAACACTCTCTGCCGCTTGCGTGATATTCATGAGCTATTCATGGACACTGGCATTGGCCGTACCTCTTACTCGATCATGGAGCAGGGGAAAATTGACATGCTTCTGTCATCCAAGCCAGAAGACCGCCGCACCGTTTTCGAGGAGGCTGCGGGCATCACCAAGTTTAAGAAGGAAAAGAAAGAAGCCCTGCGCAAACTCGAATACACTGAGGCAAACTTACTGCGTGTATCCGACGTGCTCGCCGAGCAGGAGCGCCGGATGAACTCACTGAAACGTCAGGTTGCCAAGGCCCGTCGCTATCAGGAGTTAGCGAAGGATGTTAGAATTCTTGATACTCACCTCAGTCACCGCAAGTTCACTGAATACAGCGCTGAGCTTTCCGAACTGGAGACATCCATCCACTCACTCGAAGTGCGTGAGACAGAACTGGAAGTCGGCTTGCCTGAAAAAGAGGAAGCCGTAGTCAATGCCCGTGACGCCGCCCAGAGTCTGGAGTCTGAACTCTCTGAGATCCGTCAGCAACTGAACCATCACACCAACTCTGCCAGCGCGGCCGAAAGCCGTATTGCCTTTAACAAAGAACGCCAGAGCGAACTCGAGGCACGGGTCAGTCAGAACCAAAGCGACATTCTCGAAGCCCAGAGCAAACTCGAACAACAACAGTTTGATTACCAAGAGGCAGAAAAAACGCTTACCGAACTCTCCGGTCGTATTGAGTCTCAGCAAACCATGCTCTCGGAGCACGAGTCTCGCGCCGCAACCCAGCGCGCCGAACGCGAGGAGAAAGAAGGAATCCTCCGCAGTCTGCGCAATGAGGCGAACAGCACTCAGGCCGTGATCGCAGCCAGCCAGGCAAAAATCGAAAGCGCACTGTCCCAGATGGAGAACAGCCGCGAGCGTTCTCGCAAACTCACCGAGGAAAACGAGCGCCTTCAGGCTGAGCACGAGCAGGCGGTGATGGAGCAGGAAGAAATTTCATCCGAACTCGACGGCCGCCGCGACAAGCTAGCCGCTTTGGAAGAAGATAAAGAGGTCGCCGAACGCACTTTCCAGCATTCTCGTGGCGACTTGGATGCCGCTCGCGAAAGCGCATCGACCGCTCACAAGGAGTTGGCAAAAACTTCTTCTCGTCTCGATGTTCTTAAACAACTCGTCGACAGCGGAGAAGGTTTCCAAAAAGGCACCCAGTCTGTGCTTAAAGGTCTCGACGAACCTGAATTTTTCAACAATGGCGTGCGAGGTGTGCTGGCCGGTCTGATCGAAGTTCAGCCTGAATACACCGTCGCTGTGGAAGCCGCTCTCGGTAATAACCTGCAGTCAGTGCTGGTTACTGATTCCAACTACGCCCAAGCCATCATCGATCGCCTCACTGAAAAGAAACTTGGTGAGGCTGCTATCATTCCAGCCGACTTCGTGGCGCCAACCTCATCTGGTCAGATGATGACGGTGCCGGACGGTGCCGAGACCTGGGCCATGGACCGGGTGAAAGCTGATTCAAAAGTCGCATCGGTGGTAGAAAACTTGTTAGGCAAGGTGCTCATTGTCAGCGATCTCACCACCGCCTTGGAAATGCGCAAGGATCTGCCGGATGTCACCCTTGTGACCCTCCGCGGCGATGTCTGCTCTCCTGAGGGAACAGTCAAAGGTGGCGTTAGCACGGGTGATCAAAACTCGGTGTTAGAACGTCAAAATGAAGTTCGTGCTCTGGAAATTGAAGTCGCCGAACTGGAAACAGCTGATGAGGAAGCACGCGCTCACCTCGCTGAACTTGAGCTTCAGGTCACCGAACAGCGCGAAGCTTCTGAGGCTGCCCGCGATCGCCTCCAGAAAGCCCGCGTTGAAGAGTCCACGCTGCAAGGCCAGCTCACCCTCGCGAATCGCGAAGTGGAATCGTTGGAAAGTAAAATTGCCAGCGTAGAGTGGGAGCGTAATGACATCCGCGAGCGTGAAGACAATGCGTTCACCGGCAGAGAAGCCTTGGAAAGCGACCTTGCTTCAGCACGAGCCCGTCAGGAGCAGTTAGAAGCTGATCAAGTTAAACTCGCCGGAGAACTCGAGGAAGCTAGCCGCCGTGAAAACGAGGCCGTCGCTCAGCTTCAGGAATTCCGCACCAGCCTTGCTGTCGAACGTCAGGCGCTGGAAGCTGCCGAGCAGCAGCGTTCTCCGATGGCAGCCCGTCTTGACGAACTCCGCCAGATCAGCACCCGCCGAGACGAGGAAATCGCGACCTTTAATGAGCGCATGCAAGCTGCCGTTGCAGAAAACGCAGAACTCAGCGAAACCATCGAGACTCACCGTGCCGAGGCCAGAGATCTTGAACAATTGTTAGAAGAGACTTCAGCCAGCCGGGGTGATCTGCACAAGGCCATCGAAAGCAGTGAGAAAGAACTCTCCGCGCTACGCCGCGAGTGTTCCAAGATCACCGAACAAAAAGGACGCGAGGAAGTCGCCGCCACCAAGATCGGTCTACGTCTGGAAAACCTCAATGAAATGGTGATGGAGCGTCATCAGCTGGAACTGAAACATTTCCGTCCTGACTCACACGCTCTGCTTTCCTGTCTGCAAGAACGAGCCAAGCAGCACGAACGCCAAGCTCAGCGCCGCATGAACAACGAACCGGACGAGGATGAAAATACTGTCACGTCCACTGCTGATTCCGATGAAGCGGATATGCAGAACCTTCCTGGTGACTCCGGCCCGGACTGGTCGCTGGTCGAAGCCATCGTCACGGATCTGAAACGCAAGGTCGACTCGATGGGACCGGTCAATGTTGATGCGATTGAGGAATACGATGAACTCGAAGACCTGCACAACAACCTGCGTAACCAGCACGACGATTTGGTCAATTCCAAGACCGAACTCATCGAGGTGATCGATCGTATCAACATCGAGACCAAGAAACGCTTCACTGAAACCTTCACCCAGGTCGCGGAGAACTTCAAAGGTATGTTCAAGGTGCTGTTTGGCGACAAAGCCACCGCCAACCTTGTGTTGGTGGATGAGGATGACCCGCTCGAATGTGGTATCGACATCATCGCCAAGCCTCCTGGTAAAAAGCTCCAGTCCATCAGCCTGCTCTCTGGTGGAGAGCGCTCGATGACTGCTGTGGCCTTGTTGTTCTCGATCTACCAAATCAAACCGAGCCCATTCTGTGTGCTGGACGAACTGGACGCACCACTCGACGAAGCAAACATCAACCGTTTCCTCAAGGTGCTGGACAAATTCATCGACAACTCACAGTTCATCATCGTTACCCACAGTAAACGGACCATGGCTCGAGCCGACGTCATTTACGGTGTTACCATGGAGGACTTCGGGGTTTCCAAGCCTGTAGGCATGCGCCTTACCGATTCCGACTCCGCCAACAAAGGCGAGGCCAAAACCGCAGCGCAGAAAGCTGCTCTCGAGTTGGACGCCTGACGCAAGCAACCAAAATCATTCCAGCCAACTACCTTGGCCGATCAAAGCCGCCATTCCCGACTTGGGATGGCGGCCTTTGTTTTCAGGGATGAAAACTTTTTGAGAATAATATGAAAGAAATTAGCAAAAAGTTCGTGGTTGCGAATTCCTCAACAAGGGGCATGCTTTGGAAAACGACAACTTGATGATGAATTCCCTCTTTCGCTCCTTTCCTAAGCATAGCTTGTCTCTCGCTGTATGCGTTTCGACTTTTTCTCTGACTCTCGCCACCACTCGGACGATGGCAGAGGCGGGTGCCGCGCCCCCCCAAGCTGATGCACCTGCCGAGAACAAAGATGCTAAAAGCGGTGTAGCCAGTATTCTTGATGATAAGGACGGTAATCTGTCCAAGCTTGCCCAGATGGTTCTGGGTAAAAACGGGGGAGACCGTTTGTTTTATTTTCCCTCCAGAGACCAACCATACACGCCTGAGAAATACGGATACAAATTTGAGGACGTAACTTTCAAGTCGGCGGACGGGACTGAACTCCACGGCTGGTTCATGCCGGCGAAAGTAGGTGCCAAAAAGGCCAAGGCAACGGTGGTTTTCTCACACGGGAATGCCGGCTCAGTGGCCCACCATTTGGGATTTGTCGATTGGCTTGTTCGCGCGAATTACAATGTTCTGCTTTACGATTACAGAGCCTTCGGTAGATCCAAGGGTTCAATCACCCGCAAGGGCGTCATTGAGGATGTGCAAGCGGCGTTTGATTACATCGTGACGCGCAAGGACGTGAATCCTGACAAGCTGGTGTCATTCTCTCATAGCCTTGGTGGTGCGAAATCAGTCACCGCCATTGGCATGAAACCGATCAAGGGACTGCGCGCGGTTATCGTCGACGGAGGATTTGCTTCCTACCGCGACATGGCACGTGAGAAAGCCGGTGAACTGGGTGCGAATCTAACCACGGATGAGTTCTCAGCGATTGACTACGTCGAGAAGCTTACTCCGGTGCCGCTGCTCATCGTTCACGGTGAAAAGGACACCATGGTGCCGATTTCCCAAGGAGAAAAACTCTTCGCCAAAGCCAAACATCCCAAGACATTTTTCCGCGTCAAAAACGGCAGACACACCGATGCACTAGGCTGCAACCACGGCGAATACCGCAAGAAGATGCTCGCTTGGCTGGACAAGGCTCTTGCTCAGAAATAGTTGCTGTGCTACTTGATCAGCACCAATAAAGCACGGTGGTCGCTGCCGACGTCCCAGTAGCTTGGGTCTAGCAGCTTGCATTCCTCGCGCTCAATGTGTGGGGAGAGAGCCAGGCTGACCATGCAGAAATCGATGCGTGAGTAGATGTCCTCGCGTGTCCAGTGATGCGTCCAAAGTTCGCCGCGTGAGTCGGGGACTTCGAGCATTTCCAGACGTTTGGAGCTATTGCTACGACCCTTCACCGCGTAGACAGTTTTAGTCCGTTTGGTATCATTGAAATCGCCGTAGACCATGAGGTTGGCTTTTGGGTCAGCGGTGAGAATTTCATCGATATGTTTGCGTAGCAGATAGGCTTCGTTGCGGCGGATCATTTCTTCATCGGCGTCCTTGACTGGGCGTTTGGATTTTAAATGAACTCCAAGAAATCTGACCGACCTGCTAGGCAGTTTAACGGTGGCGTCCAGAATTCCACGGCTGATACGGAAGGGTTTGCCGGAGAGTTGATAGCTATCTTCCTTCGGGGTTGCGGTGGATACGAGGGGATACTTGGAGAGAATCGCTAGGGAGCGCACCGTGTCTGCGCCTTGCACATGATGCAGATTGGGGAGATCGATACCTTCGGCGGCAAGTCGTTTCTGGAAACCGGCCAAGTCCTCCTTGCTGCCGATTTCACACACGCCCAAGACATCGGGCTGGCCTTCGACAATGACTTTCAGCAGCGCGGCAATTTCTTCTTCGGGCTTTCCCTCCTCACTCGATTTTCCATCGATGTACCGGCGCATGGTGAGGTAATTGCGAAGGTTGTAGGACAGGAATCTGACACTTTCGCCTGAGATGTCAGTGTCTGGGGCGTTTGCTTTAGTAGCGGTCTTAGTATCCGCTTTAGCCGTTGAGGCCGCAACAGATTGCTCGGTTACTGCTGTTCTGGATTCATTTTCCCACTCAGTCGTGGTCGTTACTGATTTCTTCTCATCGCAGGCAGAGACGAACAGACAGAAAAATGCCCCGAGTAAGATCGAGGCACTTTTGATTGAAATTGGATGACGGCTCATTGGGGGACTTACCCTTGTGTTTCCTCAGTGTGAGGCTTGGTCTCCTTGGGTTTCGCCGTGGCTTCGTCTTCGCCACGGGTGATTTCATGCTCAAATTCTTCTTTGGCTTTTTTAAATTCGCCCATACTTTTTCCCAGTCCGCGAGCGAGCTGAGGAAGCTTTTTAGCTCCGAAAAGGAGGAGGATGATCAGGAAAATGACCACCATTTCTGGATATCCGAGAGGTCCCATGTTTAGATAGAGTTGGTTGTGATTGATTAGATTCCCCACAGCAGGGGCTGGCTTTACGGTAATGCCCGCTTGATGATTTGGCAAACGGAATCGCCCACGCTTGTTACGGCTGGTCGATCAGGACCTTTCAGGATTCTGCAGCAATTTCTCGTGAGCGCTCTGCTGCTGCGTGAACACCTGCAGCGATACTGGTTTCAAAACCGGTTGCGGTCAGAGCTTCGAGACCTGCGACGGTGGTTCCTCCGGGGGATGTGACTTGATTGCGTAACTCCGCTGGAGTCATCGTCGACTGCTCCACCATTCTGGCTGCGCCAAGGACGGTTTGAGTGGCGAGACGAACAGAGTCCTCCGCACTCAGGCCTTCTTTTTCTGCCTGAGCCGCCAATTCTTCGATGAAGGTGTAAACGTAAGCTGGTCCACTACCTGAAAGACCGGTCACTGCATCGAGCTGGCTTTCGGTCGTTTCTACAACCATGCCCACCGACTCCAGCATTTCTTTGGCCGCTGAGATATCAGAGTTAGTCGCATGTGTTCCCTTGGTCAGGCCGGTAGCTCCCATTCCGATGAGGGAAGGGGTGTTTGGCATTGCACGGATGACTCTGGTTCCCTCTGGGCAGGCACTTTCCATGCGTTCGAGGGTGATGCCGGCGGCTACAGAGACGAGGGCCGTGTTTCCAGGAAGAACGTCACTGATTTCGGTGAGAATATCGATGATTTGGTAGGGTTTGCATCCGAGCAGTACAAAATCACACTCTTCGGCGACCTGCGAATTGCTCTCTGCTACCTTGGCTCCACATTTTTTAGCCAGTGATTCTGCCGATTCCTTACTGCGACTGTGCAATAATACATCAGAAGGCGATACTACACCTGCCTGAATGGCACCCTCGATTAAGGCTCCCCCCATGCGTCCACATCCAATCAATCCAATCTTCATGCCGCGATCTATGAGGGAGTGTGCTGATATTGCAAGAGCTGAGAACGTCTTTTCCCAAATCAAAGGATCGATTCAAACAATTGATTGAGAAATGATCTTGCAATTTAAAGCGATTGATTGAATCATTTGCTTCATGGCGACAGCAAAGCTTTCAACCAAGGAAAAGATCCTGACTGCGACTGAACACCTCCTGGCGGAGCACGGCTTTGATGCGGTATCGCTGCGTGACATTACAACGTCTGCTGATGTCAATGTGGCGGCGGTCAATTATCATTTCGGTAGCAAGGATAAACTTTTTGAAGCGGTGCAATGTCGTCACATTAATCCGGTGAATGAAGAGCGCCTTCGATTGTTAGAAAAGGTAACCAAAAATGGAAGAGTCGCCGAGGTTCGCGAAATCCTCGATGCTTTCATGCGGCCTTTCATCACCATGGTAAAACGCAGCGAGATGAACGAGCGCATGTTTTTGAAACTGATGGGACGCTGCATGAGTGATCAGCAAGGCGATCTGCCCGAGGCGGCCATCCCATTGATCCAGGAAATGATGGAAGCTTACACATCTGCAATGACCGCGGCTCTTCCTGACATGCCGATGGATCAGCTCTTGTGGCGGTTACACTATTCCTTCGGGGTGATGGCGCAGACTTTGATTCATGCCGATACCGTGCGCCAGTTAACCAATGGAGCCTGTGGTGATCCGGATATGGAAACACAGCTGGCCTGGATGATCGATTTTTGCTACGCAGGGTTTGTTAGGGTGGAAGGCGAGACGGCATGAAAGTGGAACAGATAAATACTATTACTCGTGTGTCGGCTCTGGGGCTGGTGACGGTTGCTTTGTTCGCCTGCGTTGGAAAACCTCCAGAGTCCTCCATGAGCGAAGTTTCCGGTTTGGCTCCTAGTTCATGGTCGGCCACCAAACAAGCGAAGGCCGGCGTAGATGGGAATTGGGTGGCTCGATTTGGTGATAGTAGCCTGAACGCACTCGTCAAAGAAGCACTCTCGCAAAACCAAGACATGAAAATCGCTGCAGAGCGTGTGGTTCGCGCAGCAGAAGCCGCTCGTATCTCGGACGCAACTTCTAGACCCCAAGTCGGCCTTAGTGCCAACGGCACACGGAGAAAGACGATCTTTGTTGGGTTTCCTTTTGGCGGTTCCCAACTCTCTAACACATATGGCGTGGAGATGAAGGTCGACTGGGAGCCCGAACTCTGGGGCATGGCTCGAGCTGGTAAATCTGCTGCTCTAGCGGAATGGCAGGCCGGTGGTCAGGATTACCGCGCTGCACGTGCCTCACTGGCAGGTCAGGTCTCCAAGGCATGGTTCGCCCTCGCAGAAGCCAATGAGCAAGTGACTCTCGCAAAGCAAGCGTTGGAAATACGAAAAAAAACGGAGGTTGCCGTGCAAGAACGTTTTGAACGTTCTCTGAGAGAGGAGGGCGGCTCAGCCTCACAGCTGCGCCTAGCTCAAACCGATGTGGCATCCGCCAAGGCTGATCTATCAGCCAAGCAGGGCGACCTGGAAAATGCCCGGAGACAGCTTGAGCTGTTAGTAGGCAGATACCCGGCTGGAAAATTATCAGGTAGAGCAAGACTGCCACGCGTAATGTCCAGCCCGCCTGCTGGTTTGCCCTCGGAATTGCTTCTGCGTCGACCCGACATCATCGCAGCCGAACGCCGCTATTCTTCAACGGTGAAACGAATCAAAGAGGCAAAACTCTCAATATTTCCAAGCTTCAAGATCACTGGCACTGCAGGAACCACCACCGACTCTCTAGGACAAATTCTCAACAGTGACTTTGGCGTTTGGTCTCTAGGCGGCAATATTGCTCAACCGCTATTGACCGGTGGCCGGGTGAAGAGTGAGATCCGAGTACGTAAATCAAATCAGCGTGAAGCAATGGCTACACTGCATAAAACGGTGTTGAATGCCTTTGGCGAGGTTGAGCAATCACTTGCTACCGAGCGCTGGTTACAACGCCGCGAGGCAGAAATGAGAGAGGCTTTGACTTTGGCAAAGGATGCTGCCAAAGCCTCGGAGGATGACTTTCGCGATGGCAATGGCGATGTCTTGACCCTCTTCAACGCCCAGACCCGACGTATACAAATCGAATCCCAATACGCGTCTTTAAGGAGGCTGCGATTGACGAACAGAGTGGATCTTCACCTTGCACTTGGAGGTGGTTTCACTGTGTCTAACTAAACTGATTTTCTGATCATGCAATTTCATCAAACCGACAAGCTGTCGCTTCGCAAGCAGTGGATGTGTCCCGGATCGGCGCGGACCATCACCATTATCGTAATTTCCATAGGTGTGCTTGTCGCAGGTGTGATAGGGATGTCAGTCTTGAAGAAGACTGGGCCGAAGGCCGATAAGACAGCCCCTCCTAAAGTCATCCCTGTTGTTAATACCATCACTGCTGTTGTTACCGATAAACAATTAGAAGTGACAACTCAGGGAGAGGTAGAGGCACGGATGTCTACCCAGCTTGCGTCTGAAGTAATGGGACGTGTAACGATGGTCTCGCCGAAGCTAAAGGCAGGGGGATCGTTTGAGAAAAATGAGCTGATGTTAGAAATTGATAACTCCGACTATGTGTCAGCGCAGGCTCGTGTTCAGTCGGCACTGGCCGATGCCAAACTCGCGCTTCAGCAGGAGGAGGCAAGAGCGGAGCAATCGATGCGCGACTGGCGAAAACTCGGTAAGGGCGATGCCCCCGATCTCGTTGCTCGCAAGCCTCAGATTGCCAGTGCCAGAGCTCGTGTGAAGGCCGCCGAAGCTGATGTGGGTAAAGCCACCCGTGACCTCGAACGCACCAAGATCCGGGCACCCTACCTTTGTAAAATTGATAAATCCTACATTGATTTTGGCGCTTACATTTCTCCTGGTGCACCAGTGGCAGATATTTATTCCATCCAAGTGCGCGAGGTTCGCGTGCCGGTGCCGTTAGACGATTTGGCTTATCTTCCGGAACAAGGAAACGGCCTTATCGGCTCGGAAGTGAAAGTAGAAGCTGATCTAGCCGGAAAAACACACCAGTGGACAGGCAAGATCATCCGCAGTGAAGGTAAGGTGGACCGTAGCACGATGATGATTTATCTGGTGGTAGAAATTGCTTCGGGCCCTAACCAATCCATGGAAGACCTCCCTCCGCCCGGGCTTTTTGTCAATGCCGCGATCAAAGGCCGCATGATGAAAAATTTGGTGGAGATGCCTCGCAGCGCTCTGCGGGATGATAACACGGTGTTAACACTCGATGAGAATAGCCAACTGAAAATCGTATCTGTGGACGTGGCCAGGACAATGGAAGATACCGTTCTGATTACATCTGGAATTACTCCGGGGGTGAAAATCATCACCAGCGCTATGGAAACCCCAGTTCCTGGTATGGAGCTGACAACAGAGCAGCCAGGTAAGGACTAAGTAACATGGAGAAAATGATCCATTGGTTCAGCAAGAACCACGTCGCGGCCAACTTTGTGATGCTGCTTGTACTGCTGGCAGGGTTTACCACTTGGTTTAAGCTGAAGAAGGAGGTGTTTCCTAACATATCACTCGATGCGGTGCTGATTCAGGTGCCGTTTCCTAATGCAACTCCAGAGGAAGTGGAGGATGGGATTCTTCTGCCTGTGGAGGACGCTATCGCGGATGTTGATGGCGTGAAGCGTGTCACGTCCACCGCGATGGAATCGATGGGGGCTGTCACCGTTGAGGTGGAAAACGGATATAACGTCCGCGAGGTGATGACGGACATCAAAACCAAAGTCGACGCCATTACCAATCTCCCCGAAAAAGCCGAGAAAGCGACGATCGAGGAGGCTCGTCTCGATGTTCAGGTCATGAGTGTCGCCGTGTCTGCAGATGTCGATGAAAAGACGCTTCGCGAAATTGGTGAGCAAGTGCGCGACGGATTGTTAGATTATCAACCGGCTCCACCTACCAAAGACTGGGCAGGGGCGAAAGATGGCGTCATGCGAATGCTTCGTGGGGTCCCTAAAATCACCAAGGCGAATCTATCAGCGGTCAGACCCTACGAGCTCTCAATCGAGGTATCTGAGCAGACTCTCCGCAGCTACAAACTGACTCTTGGGCAAGTTGCCGATGCTGTTCGGCGCAGCTCACTCGATCTGCCCAGCGGTTCCGTTAGGACGGCCGCAGGGGAAGTGGTGATTCGGGCGAAAGGGAAGCGTTACACGGCCAAGGAGTTTGAGGACGTGGTGGTTACCACCAAGCCCGATGGATCACAATTGTTGCTGCGTGATATTGCAACGGTGGTTGATGGTTTCGAAGATGTGGATATTAGCTCTCGTTTCGATGGCAGACGAACCGTGCTGATCAACGTTTACCGAACAGGTGACCAAGATACTTTGCTGATGGCGCAAGGGGTGCGTGATTATATCGAAAATGTCGCTCCTGCCAATCTACCCGAGGGAGTCGAGTTGGAGCTTTGGAATGACGCCAGTATTTTGCTCGATGGACGCCTGAGTCTTTTGATCCGAAACGGCACCTCTGGTCTGATCCTGGTGTTTATCGTACTGGCTCTGTTCTTGCGTCCAAGCCTGGCTTTCCTTGTGGCACTGGGTATCCCCGTTTCATTCGCTGGAGGAATCTGGATGATGCCGCAAATGGATATTTCGATCAACATGATCTCTCTCTTTGCCTTCATTCTGGTGCTCGGAATTGTGGTCGATGATGCGATCGTAGTAGGGGAAAATGTCTACAGCCGAATTCAGGGAGGAGAGCATCCTCGGGAGGCGAGTTGGAAGGGGACTCACGAAGTGGGAACGGTTGTGATTTTCGGTATCTTGACCACCATGGCGGCATTTACTCCGATGTTGGGATTAAGCGGTGTCAGTGGTAAAATATGGCCTAACATTCCGCTGATCGTCATCCCAGTGCTGCTGTTTTCATTGCTGCAGTCGAAACTAGTGCTGCCATCACACCTCGCATTATTGAAGCCTCACAGCGATAGTCAGGATGTTAATTTCATCTTTAAAATTCAACGTCGCATCGCCAAGGCACTTGAGGTTTTCGTGGAAAAAATTTATCGGCCACTGTTGATGTCATGTCTGCGATTCCGCTACGTTGTATGGACTGTATTCATTGCTCTGTTGCTGTTAGTCGTGGGGCTAGTAGCCGGCAAATGGGTGCCGTTCGAGTTCATGCCAAAGGTGGAAGGTGATGTCGTCACTGCGAAGTTAGAGATGCCTGTAGGGATTGCATTTAAGACCACTGAGGCAGAGATCCAGAAAATGGAACAAGCCGCTCAGCGAGTGGGGAATAGACACAAGGACGTCAATGGCGATCCTATTTCTGTGCATATCCTCGCATCCGCAGGCACCCAGCCATTCCAGACAGGCTTTGGTGGTATGCGTGTGCCATTGGGCAGCAATATTGGGGAAGTCACAGTTCAGCTGTCACCGGCTGCAGACCGTTCAATTTCTGCCGATGAATTCATCACCGAGTGGCGCCAGGAAATCGGAACCATTGCCGGCGTAGTCGAGCTTAGCTTCAGGCAGGAAACCGGTGCCGGTGGTAATGCCATCGATATTGAAATATCAGGACGTGATCTAACCATGCTGCAAAAAGCCGCTGATCATATCACGGACGAATTAGCGGGCTATGCTGGCGTGAAGGACATTGCTACTAACAGTCGAAAGGGTAAACGCGAGATGGTCTTCGATGAAATCACCCCTGCTGGAAAAGCTCTAGGTTTCGATCTGGCCTCCGTCTCAAATCAAGTCCGGCAGTCGTTCTACGGTGAAGAAGTTCAGCGCATCCAACGAGGTCGCGATGAACTCAAGGTCATGGTTCGTTACCCGGAAAGTGAGCGGAGATCAGTTGAGAATTTAGAAGACGTCCGACTCAGGACAGCTTCAGGAGACGAGGTTCCTCTCGGCATCGTAGCCAAAGCCCGACCAGCCCGCGGCCCGGCATCGATCCATCGGGTCGACCGGAAACGCTCCATCAAGATCAGTGCCGATATCGATCGAGCCCGTGCCAATGCGAACGAAGTGGTCGACCGATTCAACTCAGAGGTTCTCGATGATCTCTCAGTCAACTTCCCTGGAGTCAAGTGGGACTACCTAGGAGAGCAAAAAGACCAGAAGGATAGTGTCACCGAGATGAGTACCAAGTTCATCTTCGCATTGTTGGGGATCTATGTGCTCATGGCCATCCCATTAAAATCCTACATCCAGCCCATCATTGTGATGACTGTCATACCGTTCGGCATTGTGGGTGCTGTGATAGGGCACATCATCATGGGTATGGATCTCAGCATCATGTCGATGTGCGGACTTATCGCACTCTCTGGTGTGGTGGTGAACGATAGCCTAGTCCTGGTCGAATATGTGAACCGTCATCGAAAAGACGGAGGCACGATTATCGATGCTGTCCACAATGCGGGGGCGGCACGTTTCAGACCTATCCTGTTGACGTCTCTGACGACCTTCGCTGGTCTGATGCCAATGCTGGTAGAGACTGATATGCAAGCCCGGTTCCTGATCCCTATGGCAGTTTCGCTAGGATTCGGTATCCTCTTTGCCACTTTCATCACGCTACTGCTAGTGCCCTCCGTCTACATGATGTTAGAGGATATCAAGAAGTTGGTGGGGAGAAAATCTGAGGGTTCTGAGGCTCCTCCGGCATAAGCGGATCTTGGTTAGGGGGGAGCTGAAGAAAAACCAGTCTACTCCAAGCTGCCACCACAAGAAGAGCCATGCCCGGCAGTGCAGCCGAAGCAGTGGTTGCCTATTTTAATGGGGATCTCACCGAATGTTTCAGGATTGATGTCCCATACCATGAGCGGTTCTTGAGTTGCGCCGTTCTTGAGGCCCATCTTCAGCATCTGGTTGAAGTCACAGTCGAAAACTTCTCCCGTCCATGATGCATTGATCGTGTTCCGGCACATGAGTCCGTCGATGGTGGACGGGTTGAATGCGTCACGCAGAGTTTGCATGTATTCATCCAGCTTTTTGTTCCGTTTTAAATACGAGGCAAATCGGGCGATGGGCATGTTAGTGATCGCGTAGAGATCATTGAAGTCGATATCGAAATGCGCTTTCATCTCCCGTTTGTAATCCCTCTTCAGCGCCTCCTGTTCCGGAGGCAGGAAGGCTCCGTTCGGGTTGTAGACAAAGTGCATCGGAAGTTCCGGATCCCGACCATATCCCAGCTCGTTGAGTTTTTGAAATGCGGAGATTGATGAGTCGAAAACACCGTCGCCCCGCTGTTCATTCACGTTTTCGTGGGAGTAACACGGCATCGACGCAATGATGGTGATCTTGTGACTCGCATGGTATTCGGGGATCCACTCGTAGCCCGGCTCATTGATGATGGTGGCGTTTAGGCGGGTCATGACCTCACGAGGCTGAGGGAATGCACGCACGGTATCGACTAAGTGTTTAAAGCCAGGAACCATCTCAGGGGTGCCACCAGTAAGGTCAAGGGTGGGAATATCGGTCTTTGCAAACCACTCAATGATGTGATCGATGGTTTCATCGGTCATGATTTCCTTGCGCCCCGGTCCGGCATTCACATGGCAGTGGACGCAGGTAAGGTTGCAGAGTTTCCCAGTATTGAGTTGCAGGATCTCAGGTTTCGAGCGGGTGAGAGGCTTGTTGGAGCGGGCGATGGCTTGTTGGAATGATTCGGACATGTGGCGTATGCTTATGATAAATATCTGATAGTTTTGTAATGGCAAAGAAACAATATTCTCATACTATACGAGCATCCACTCGATGGATTATTCCAATAAACATCATAAGCCATGACCACCCTATTAATCATCCTAGCTGTCCTCGTCGGAGTCGCTCTTATCGCCGCCTTTTGGGTGATGGGAACCTACAACGGTCTGGTCAAGCTACGTAACAGATACCGCAACGCATTTTCCCAAATCGACGTACAGCTGAAACGCCGTCACGATTTGATCCCTAACTTGGTGGAAACCGCCAAAGGTTACATGAAACACGAGCGTGAAACGCTGGAGGCCGTGATCGAAGCTCGGAACATGGCCAGCTCCGCCCGAAAGGATGCCAGCACTGAAGATGCAGCTTCCATGGGAGCGTTGATGACCGCCGAAGGGGGACTTGGTAATGCCTTGGGTCGTCTTTTTGCCCTTTCCGAAGCTTACCCGGATCTGAAGAGCAACGCCAACATGATGCAGCTCAGCGAAGAGCTGACATCGACCGAAAACAAAGTCGCGTTCTCACGCCAAGCTTACAACGACGCTGTCACCGAATATAACACCAGCACCGAAGTCTTTCCTGCCAGCATGATCGCCGGAATGTTCAACTTCCGCCAAGCTACGTTGTTCGAGGTCGCTGAGGAAAGCGAACGCGAGTCAGTCAAAGTTGAGTTCTAGTCAGAAATGGGTAGTCAGGAATGACTTCTGCCAATTCAGTCTACTCTTTGGTTCAAAATGAACTAGCAACACAACCTTTTGCTGAAACAGCACGTTTTAGTGATCAAAATTGAACGCTCAACCCCAGCAAAGATTCGTATTATTTGTCAGATTCGTGGTTAGAAAATAAACAATGAACTTCTTCCAAGCTCAGGACGATGCCCGCCGCCGTACCAAGTGGCTGGTGGTCTACTTCATCCTCGCAGTGATCGGAGTGATCATCTCCGTCTACGGCGTGGTAGCGATCGCGATGACTTATCTTGGCACTGGTAGCCCATTCATGCCCAGTGTCTTTCTGGTCACCGCTGTGATTACCGGTGGAGTGATGGGCACAGGGAGTTTATTCAAATCAATGCAGCTCAACGGCGGCGGCTCTGTGGTCGCTCGTGATATGGGAGCACGGCAGGTCGATGCACACACGACCGATACGGATGAACGCCGACTTGTCAATGTGGTCGAGGAAATGGCTATCGCCTCAGGTGTTCCGGTCCCTGAAATTTGGATCATGGATGAGGAGCTCGGCATCAATGCCTTTGCCGCCGGAACCGAACCTGGAAATGCTGTGGTTGCTGTAACCCGAGGTTGTTTACAGCGTCTAACACGCGATGAACTGCAAGGGGTCGTGGCTCATGAATTTAGCCATATTCTTAATGGTGACATGCGGCTTAACATGCGGCTGATGGGTTTGCTTTTCGGAATCCTGATGATTTCGATGATCGGTCGGACCTTGTTTCACGCCTTAAGATTTATGAACGTGCGCAGCTCCTCACGTGATAACAAGGGGGGGGGAGGTGTTGTCATTGCAATTCTGTTAGCTGGGGTCGGCTTAATGATCGTCGGCAGCATCGGAGTTTTTTTTGGTCGACTCATTCAGGCCGCCATTTCGCGTCAACGAGAATATCTGGCCGATGCTTCAGCCGTGCAGTTCACTCGTGACACTAACGGTATCGCCGGAGCCTTGATGAAAATCGGCGGGCAAGAGTATGGATCTAAAATCAATGCCGCCAAAGCAGCTGAGGCCAGCCATCTCTTTTTTGCCGACGGCGGCATGTTCAGTTACGGACTAGCGACCCACCCGCCACTGGACCGGCGGATCAAAGCCTTGGAGAAAAGCTGGGATGGTAAATTCATCAGCACCCAGCTACCCGATGTTGCTCTTGGCAGGGCCGCCCAACGTGATGCCCGACTCAGTGGTTTTTCCGGAGACACCTCCACGCCCCCGCCGCTGCCTGGTCAGACACGTGTAGCACGTAGTGAAATGAACCAGTTAGGCGAGCCTTCGCGCATTGATGCCGCGGTAGGTCGCCATCTGCATGCCGGTCTGGATGCTGAGTGGATTCACGCATGCCATGACCGAGAGGAAGCCCAAGCGCTTATTTTTGGTCTCTTGTTAGCCGAGGACAATCAATTGCGCGAAGAGGAGGTTCTCTTTGTTCAAAAAGGCGCCGGTCACGACGCCGGAGAATTATCCGTGGAATGGAACCACAAGCTGACCGATTTACACTCATCGGTGAAAATCGCCCTTGTCGATCTCGCAATCCCAACTCTCCGCCGCCTCAGTCTTCCCGAATACGAACGTTTTGTCGAAATCACCCAGTGGCTGATCGCCAGTGACGGGCAAGTGGACCTTTTTGAGTTCATGTTACAGCACATTGTGCAGCGTCATCTGGACTCTCACTTCCGCCGCACCGGCCATGATAAGATCCGCTACCGGCGCATCGAACAATTGGAAACGGAGTCCAACGTTCTACTTACCACGATGGCAGCACTAGGTGGCGAAGATCAGATGGAAAGTGCGTATCGATCCGCTTTGGAAGAATCCGGTGCTACAATGACAATGCTTCCGCCTTCGGAATGTGGATTGAAGAACGTTGAGCAGGCTTTGGAGAAATTCGATGCCGCCACGCCCCTGGTGAAAAAACAACTGCTACGGATGCTCGGAATGGCGGTGATGCATGACGGGAGCATCGAAAGCCGCGAGGCTGAGCTGCTACGTGCAACGGCAGACGCGATCGGCTGTTCCGTGCCCCCATTTGTCAAAAATAGCTGATAAATCGTGTTAAAGCGATTTTGTCATCTACATGCTGGGATGTGTGTTTTGCGAATGTTCATGTGTATTTTGGAGGTATGAATTTGGTTGCTCCGTATATGAAGCGCACCAATACTTCCCTTAAGATGATTGCTCCCAAAAACGTTTTAATTCTCGGACTTACCCTCACAATCGCATCAAGTCCTGCGGCGCTTGCTCAGAAAAAAATGCTTTCTGAGCGTAAAACGGCATATTCAGTCGAGGAGCAGCTCAAGAAGTTCAAACTGCCCGAAGGTTTTGTCATTGAGTTGGTTGCCTCTGAAGAGAACGGACTCATCAATCCCATCGACCTTACCTTTGACGATGCTGGTCGTCTCTGGACACAAACGGCACGGATGTATCCTCTCGATCCAGTGACTGGTATCAGATTTGGTCAGGCTCTTCAGATGATGAAAGATCCGAATTTGGCCAAGAAATACCCCAGAGTGGCTGAGATACAACAGCTCTACAAACTGGAAAAGAAAGGCAGAGATCAAATTCTGATCGTTGATGACCCAACGAAACGTAGCAAAGGACCTCTGCACGTATGGGCAGACGGACTTTCAATTCCCCAGAGCATCTACCCCTACAAGAATGGCTGCTTCGTGGCTCACGGTTCTGAATTTTTCTTCATGGAGGATGCCAATAACGATGGCAAACAAGACAAAGTAGAGACCATCATGAGTGGTTTCGGATTTTTCGATACCCATACGATGGCTCACTCCATAGTTAGAGGGCCGGGTGGCTGGCTCTATTTCACCCACGGGGCATTGAACTCCGGTAAGGTCAAAGTTCTTAAAACCGGACAGGAGTTAGAGGTAACCTACGCGAAAAACCTTCGTGCCAAGATCGATGGCAGCAAGCTTGAGATCATTGGAACGGCAAGAGACAACGTCTGGGGCTACCAAGTGCGCTCGAATGGACAATGGTATTCTACCTCCGCTAACGACAACGGACTTTCAGTGCTGCCGACTGAAGAGCAAACTGGTATCAGTGGTATCGGCGGTGATTCGATCCGTAGTTACCAGCCTTTGATAGACGGGGTGCACAAGTTTCGTGTTGGCGGCACCGGGATCTCAGGATTGGCATTTTCTGAAGATGGTGAATATGGGTTTCCCAGCGAGTGGAAAAATGTCGCTTTCCTAGCGAACCCTATCACCAATGCCATCAGCTCCGTTAGAATCGAGCGCTTACCCTCCGGCGAAATCAAGGCCGAGCTGCTGCCTGATTTTCTCAAGTGCGAAGATGACTGGTTCCGCCCCGTGAACATCGAGTTCGGACCGGACGGCTGCCTCTATATCGCAGATTGGTATAACAAAGTGGTTTCGCATAATGAGATCAGCACCGATCACCCGGACAGGGACCGCACTCATGGCCGTATCTGGAGAATCCGCCACAAGGACCAGAAGACATTTGAAATCCCTAACATCGCCAAGGCAGCCAACAAAGATCTGATCAAACACCTCAATGGCAGAACACTTTGGGAAAAGCGGGCGGCGTGGCAGCAAATTGTCGATCGTCAGGCTGCCGATCTTGCTCCGGAGTTGAAAAAAATGGCCCTCGATACATCCATTGATGAAAGCGTCAGAATTCTCGCCATCTGGAGTCTCGAAGGATTGAAGCAGTATGACGAGTCTGTCCTGAAGCCGCTCCTTGCTGACAAGAATGGTAACATTGTTAGGGAGACGATCCGCACGCTCTCGAATTCAAGCCTGGCTCCTGCCAAGGTGGCTGAACTCATTGGCGACCACATTGAGTCCGAGAATGCCATGGTTCGCTCCCAGAGCATCCGAACACTCGAGGAAATAGGCAAAGCCGATGACAACACGATCGATCTACTCGTCAGGGCCTGTAAATCTTCAGTCGCAGGCAACGAATTCGGCGGATCATACGAGCGCAATTTCGAAAGATTCCTAGCCCGCAAAGCTCTCGAGAACTATCCAGCTGAACTCAGCAAGTATTTGGCGACCCCAGCTGCCAAGAAGCAGCCTGCAGGAAATGTGCTGTGGGCTATCCAAGCCCTTCCGCCCGAGCAGAGAGTTGAGGTGTTTGTCAAAGTATGGGATCAAGCTACGAAGGGAGAGATTGATAAAAACACCTTCATCGCGGTGACTAAGATGCTCAGTAATCCCAAGGTGTTAGCCGCGGTTCAAAAAACATTTGAGCAAAGATCTGAAGAGTTGCTGCCAATGGCCGTTGCCAACAAGTCAATGATTGATGGTCCTGCCGTGTCGCAATTTTACCAAAAGGAAATCGCAGAACTGTTCAACTCCGGTGACACTCAAAAACAAAGTCAGGCTCTCAGCTTGGTCAACGACTTGCGCGCGCCCCAGCACTTGGGGGCGATTACCAAGATTCTCGGGTCAAAAGATAAAGCCAGTCTGCACCAGCAGGCAATTGAGGCGGTCATTCATAGCAAAGGAAACCACTCGGCTCTCTATCAAGCCATCGCAGCGGATCAAAGTTATGGCTTTGATGTTAGACTGCATGCGATCGCAGCCCTATGCATCACTGACGCCAAGTCTGCAAGAGGGCTGGTCGGCAAGATCGTGCGAACGCTGAAGGACGATCAGAAGTCACAGCTGGTGAGACGACTTAGTTTCAGCCGCCAAGGTAACGCGGTGCTGATTGCTCTTTGGTCTGGCAAGCAGATCAATGCCAGCCACTGGGACTTCCCATCAGCTGCTAGAGCGCAACAACTCCTGAAGAAAAACAAAGTTGCCAGAGCGATTTATGGACAATTACAAAAACAGGAGGTTGCAGAGAGAAAAAAACTGAGTGCAAAGGTGAAGCATTATGAAGAGGCTGTGCCAAAGCTCAAAGGGAATCCTGCAGTAGGCCAAGGGTTTTTCGCATCCTGTTTGGCATGCCATGCCGTGGGTGGCCAAGGGCAAGCCATTGCCCCGCCACTCGATGGCTCAGCGGCACGTGATACCGGTCACCTCTTGACTGCGATCGTGAATCCAGACGAAGCCATGGAGTCAGCCTTCGGTCTCTACTACGCTGTTAGAAAAGACGGGCTGGCTGTGGAAGGCTATCTGGCAAAAAGCGATGACAACGGTATCGTGGTTGCCACTATTGGTGGGCAGGAAACATTCATTGCCAAATCCGCCTTGCTCGCTCAGGGCAGCGTTAATGGCCGATCGTTCATGCCGAGAACTTTTGGCGAACTCCCGGATCAACTGATGGCAGACCTTCTCGCTTACATCAAAACACTGAAGTAAGAGAGGACGGATTTTGTTTAGCGTGCCTCAAAGCCTTCTTGGGGCCGATCTTGATCTATCGTGATCGCGGCACTGTTTTCCCTGTAGCATCCACCTCGGTGTGCCTGACGATGAGATAACGAGTAGTGCCGTTAGACGAGTTCAAACGAATAACTTGATGGCCACCACGGGGGATATAATCGTCCTGCGTAATCTTGTTCTGAACTACGGGTGACCTCTCATTACCTGTCTCAGCACCATGATTGAACTGCGCAACATTTCTTACCACAAATCCAGTAAAGCTGGCCTGGCTGCTGATCTCAAAGCCTTTCAATTGATTAGCTCCCTGATCAGTCTGAACCTCAGTCCCGATAGATATGGTGGTAGGGCTGCCGCTGCGTGAAATCACACTTGGGCTGGCTGATAGACTGATACCTTGGGTGCTCTTGATCTGCTCCATATACCCAGGGTCATTCAATTTACTAGGGTCAAAATCGACACCTTTATCGACCGTTATAATTTCCGAGGACGACTTCACGCTGTTGATAGGCACGGCTAAATAGTGATCGATCAACTGACTGATTCGTTCCAGATCGGTGGAGTCGGCGTTGATCTCAAGACTTCCGTTAGCTGCCAGATAGCTCATTTTGGCATTCTCTATATTGAGTAAAGCCATGATGCTCTTCGCGTCCGTAGCGTTATCCAGTTTCCCCAACAGTCTGGCTGGCAGGCTAAAGTTTTTCGTCATCAACATGCCTGACTTTTTCTTCGGTGAAAATGTAATATCCAGCCCCTCCATCTCCATGGTCACGCCCTCGATAGCCGCCAAGGTCTTGAGCATGGAGGTAAATGGTAGTTGCTTCAGCGTGACGTTGATCCTGCGCTCCGACTCCGCTTCAACATGGAATTCGAATGGGATAGGTTTCTCCCCAGTTCTCAGACAAATATCCATATATCTCTCCCTGAGCTGCTTTAGCGCCTCAGTAAACGTAGCATTTTCCAGCACAAGTATCGGGATGATGAAGTCTTTGAGTTCTCCATAGCTGTGCGTTGGCTCGGCCGTGCTTGTATTAGCAGCTTGATTTCTTCTGGCCGATCTTTTGCTATCGTTCAATTTGAGCTCGGAGGTATTCTGAAGCTTGCTTCCATCATCCCGCTCATCCATAGACCGATCAGTGTCCTTGTTTGAAAGTTTCAACACCAAGGCAAGTAATAGAATGATGGCCAGTAGGGCGATGGCTCGTTTCGTCGACATGAAGGCAGCTTTAGCTTATCCATAGGTGCTTACAAATCCAAATTACACAATGACTTCTATCCAAGCTCTTTTGTCGGTTACATGGCTCGTTATTCTGAGCGTAGGTGCGCAAGCCGCCTCGAAGCCGAATATCATCTTGGTCATGGCCGATGACCAAGGGTGGGGGGATACTGGCTATAACGGTCATCCGGTCGTCAAGACTCCGAACCTCGACGCGATGGCTAAAAATGCGATGGTATTCAATCGCTTCTATGCCGGAGCTCCAGTCTGCTCGCCAACGCGGGGCACAGTGCTGACCGGAAGAAACAACAACCGCATCAACATTCTCGACCACGGATGGTTCATGCGCGATCAGGAATACACCATCGCCCAAGCATTAAAGGCCGAAGGCTATGTCACTGGTCACTTTGGAAAATGGCATGTCGGATCAGTCCAGGCAGGTAGTGGCTCGAATCCGAGCGCGAGAGGATTTGATCAATGGCTGTCTGCGCCTAACTTTTTCGACACCAACCCGTATCTGTCGCGCCAAGGTAAAGTCGAGCAGATGAAAGGTGACAGCTCCACGATTGTCATCGATGAGACAATCAAGTTCTTAAAGCAACACAAGGACTCTGGGAAACCGATGTTTGCAGTTGCTTGGTATTCGTCTCCGCACTCCCCGCACCAGGAGAAACCATCATCAGGCAAGATGTATCAAGGCGTAAAAGGCGCACCGTTTTTCAATGAAATCACAGCGCTGGATGAAACACTAGGCCGCCTCCGCAAACAATTGCGAGAAATGGATCTGCACCAAAACACCATCCTATGGTACTGCAGTGACAACGGCGGATTGATGACTGAAAGCTCGGGCGGCAGGGGTAAAAAAGGTGACATCTACGAGGGTGGACTCCGTGTTCCAGCACTGATCGAATGGCCGGCGGCGATCAAGCCTGGCACGACCGAGATTCCCGCTGTGACCTCGGATATCTACCCCACGTTGCTCTCACTCATTGGATCAAAGCAGAAACCAAAACGTCCACTCGATGGTATCGACCTGCGAGAAGCCATCGTGGGCGACATGCATGTTAGAAAAACAGGCATTGGGTTCTGGCGCCACTCTGCCGGCGGGAATGCCACCCACAGCGACCGGATTCTCAAACAAATCATGAAAGCTCAGCAGGCTGGTAAAGCGACGCCATATCCAGAGCGAATCAAAGGTGATCAAAACATCAAGCAGCACCCCTTGAACTCTTTTCCAGGCCATGCAGCCTGGCTTGAATGGCCTTTGAAGTTACACCGGAATGAAAACCAAAAAGGGAAAGTGGGCTATGAACTCTACAATTTGGAAAAGGATCCAATGGAGAAGAGCAACATTGCAGCTCAAAATCCCGAGGATTTCGATCGACTTAAGTTGAGCCTGAAATCTTGGCAGGAATCGGTCATCAGAAGTCTCAACGGTGGAGATTACCAAAGCCATATAGAGTGAAAAATGGACCCTGTTTCATGTGGTCCGATGAACAAATCGCGCGTGGGTTTTCCTATCCATGACGGCATTGGCCGTGGACTATTCAGGGGAATTGGTCTATCTCCACGGCGATGAATTCCGCTCAAGCTAACACAGAAAACGCCGCACAAACTCCCTCAGACACCGACCGTCTGTTTGAGGAGATTCTCTCGGCGCGGGAGCGGGTCTATTGTGTCGGTGACGCTACGCCGCTACAGCAGCTGCCGCTACCAGAGCTAGATGCCGATGTGTGGGTGAAACGCGAGGACCTCGGTCCAATCAAAGCTTACAAATGGCGCGGCTCATACAATGCCATGGCTGCTCTAAGCCCAGAACAGCGGGCTAAAGGTATCGTCGCAGCATCAGCAGGGAATCACGCTCAAGGTGTGGCACTGGCAGCGAAGGCGCTCGACTGCCGGGCGATTATCTTTATGCCGCGCTCCACTCCCGAGGTGAAACAAAGTGAGGTGCTCCGATTTGGCGGGGAGAACATCGAGATTCGTCTGACCGGTGATACTTATGACGATGCTGGTATCGCGGCCCGTGAATTTTGTGAGGCCACCTCCGGCGTCTACATCCACCCTTATGATGACGTAGTCACGATGGGTGGGCAGGGGACACTCGCCGATGAGGTGGTGATGAGCGGCGAGGGGCCGTTTGACAGAGTCTACGTGGCTATCGGAGGTGGTGGCCTCGCTGCCGCAGTTGCATGCTGGCTGAAGCGCTATTGGCCCAATGTTAAAGTTTACGGAGTTGAGGGCGTCGAACAGGCATCCATGAAGGCTGCCATTGAAAACGGAGGACCTGTAGAACTCGAATACGTCGATGTCTTCTGCGATGGCACTGCTGTTAGGAAAGCCGGTGCTGTGACTTACGGGTATTGCCGTGATTTGTTAGATGGCATTGTCACGGTCACAAACGACGAAGTATGCCACTCCATTCGCACCCTCTGGGAAACGTTGCGAGTCATTCCCGAGCCGAGTGGCGCGATGGGCTTGGCTGGATTTCATAAACATCACCAAGCCGGTGAAGTGGCTGCAGGCGAAAAAGTCCTGACCATCATCAGCGGCGCTAACATGGATTTCGCCCAGCTGAGTGGTATTTCTCACAGAGCTGGAATCGGCTCCAAACACCGTCGTTTCCTACGGGTTCCCATCCCAGAAGGGAAGGGTTCACTGGTTCAGTTTCTTGAACAACTACCTGAGAACATCAGTATCATTGATCTGCAATATGGTCGCACCGATTCCGATGTTCAGTATCCTGTTCTCGGATTAATCGGATCAAAGGAGGATTACAATCAGCTAGATACTGTGCTCGATCAAAGAGGGGCCAATGCCAGCGATGTTTCAACTGATGAAGACGTCGATTATCGCATCATTAACTACTCGCCTGAGCTTTTTCGACATCCTCTGTTCATCAACATCGAGTTCCCAGAACGCGCTGGCGCATTCCTGCAGTTCATGAACGAGGTCAAGGATCTCGCGAGCCTATGTTACTTTAACTACGCCTACTCTGGAGAACGAGTTGGTCGTGCTTTGGTTGGCATGGAATTTGCCAGTGCCGAAGCCCAAGCAACCTGCCTGCAGCGTATCCTCGGTATGCAAGGTAAGTGCATCCGCGCCGCTCGGGAGGTGAGCAATGAAACGTTCTATCGTCTGACCGGGCATCAACGCTGTAAGGATTAGTTGGACAGCTTTTTTCTGACTGGAAAGAAGGAGTTCCGTCTGGCGTAGTGTGGTTATGAAAATTCTCATTCGCATCCTGCTACTGAGTTGGTGCAGTCTTTGTGCCGCCTTGGCGGTGAATGCTGCAGAACAACCTAACATCGTCATTCTGCTGGCCGATGACATGACTTGGAGCGACTGTGAACCCTACGGCTCGCCAAATGTCAAAACGCCCAACATGCAGGCACTGGCTGAGCAGGGGATGCGTTTTGACGGTATGTTCACTGCCACCGCGATGTGCGCTCCTACGCGGCAGCAGCTCTACACCGGACTGTTTCCGATCCGCAGTGGTGCGTTCCCAAACCACAGTAAAGTTCGCAAAGGGGTTAAGAGCATAGTGCATCATCTTGGGGAGCTGGGTTATGAGGTGTCGCTAGAGGGGAAGCAGCATTTTGGTCCGAAGGAATCGTTCCCATTCAAATCACGCAATTTGGCGAAGACTTTGAAAAATACCGAAGGTCCCTTTTGCCACATTGTTGCCTCAAGTGATCCTCACAAGCCATGGAGCACGGGCGATGCTAAGGTCTATGATCCGGAAAAGATCATTGTGCCGCCGAACCTGATTGATACTCCGCACACCCGCCGCCAGCTCTGCAAATACTACGCCGAGATCTCCCATCTTGATAAGAAACTGGGAGGCATTATGGAGTCGCTTGCGAAGGCAAAGGTAGCGGACAATACCATCCTCATCTTCACCAGTGAGCAGGGCATGACTCTTCCTTTTGGGGGCAAATGGACATGTTACGACACTGGCCTGAAAACCAGCTTCATCGTTCGCTGGCCAGGAGTCGTGAAGCCTGGAAGCTCAAATAATGCGCTGGTCCAGTATGTTGATGTTGTTCCCACACTGGTGACTATTGCTGGTGGTGACCCTAGCCAAATCGACACTGGCTGTGCCAATGCTGACGGTAAACGTGGGTTCGACGGCCGCAGCTTTCTTCCCGTGCTGAAAGGGGATACCAAGATCTTCCGCAAGTTTGTCTACGGTGCCCAAACAACGCGCGGTATCTTCAACGGAAAAGATTATCCGATCCGTTCCGCGCGTGATGACAACTACCTCTACATCCGTAACCTCAACCACGAAGGAGTCTTCAGTAACGCCTATGTCCTTGGCGGAGCGTATTACAAGGACTTCTATCAGCCACTCGCCGCAGCTGCGGAAACATCGTCCAAAATCAAAAAACGCCTCAAGTTTTTCCAGCACCGTCCTCAAGAAGAACTCTATGATGTGCGGAAAGACCCATACTCATTGAACAATCTCGCCGGTAGCCCCGAGCTGGCGGAGGTTCAGACTCGGCTGGCCAAGGAACTCGATTCTTGGATGCGTCAGCAGAAAGACAAAGGGCTCGAAACTGAGAAAACCGCACCACACCGCAAAGGTCGGATGAAATAACAGCACGACGGTGAAGAGGTCCGTGTTATCAAAGTGTGGGAATATTTGTCGTCATCAGGTGGCGTTGTTAGAAGCGTGGTCTGGGGGGAGTCAGTCGCTGTGGGTGGTCACACTTTCGCCATCGAGACGGGTCAGAGGCAGGAAATGATTACCTTGTTCATGCAAGTTGTTATCCATCCATTTTTTAAACTCGCGGATCACATGATCGGCGGGAAACTGCATCATGGTAGGTTTTGGGTAAATCCAGTTGAGCAATGGGTGGTGTCGCATTGAGATCACGGATAGGTCATCGGGGATTTTTAAACCGTTTCTTGAGCAGTGGCCGTAAAGCGAAAGCAGTTGGGTTTCACTGTGCACAACAACGGCACTGGGTTTTAGCCAGAAAAGATTTTTTTTCCAAAATTCCGCCCACCCGTCGGGATCTGAACTCGGGCAAACTTGGCAGTAATCCTCTAATCGGATGTTGGGAACTTCATCGTCGTATCCACTTTTCAATCCGCTAAGGGTGAATGGATGTAGGGTCTCGTCCGTAGCGGCAATAAAGATTTTACGGTGTCCCTGATCGCGTAGGTAGCGGACGACCTTGGGAATTTCCGTTCTTAAACGAAACCCGAAAAATGAGATCTTGAGTGTATCGTAAACGTGCCCGCCAATCTGGAATGTAGGGATACGGCGAGAGGCTTCGAGTCCCCATGGTGCAGTGGGGGACAGCAGGAAGATCGCGTCAGCCGAGTGATTTTCGATAAGTTTATCGATAAGCTTGGCCGGATTCTTATGATAAGGAAAATCGACACCACGGCGGATGACATGTCCGCCGGCGTTCTCCCAAATCGCTTGCGTAGAAGATAGCTGATAGGCATCTTCGTGAGAGAGTTCGGAATGGATTTGCTGCAGGACGAGTAGGTTTAGATGTCGCTTTCGAGATTTTGAAACAGCCCGGCGAATGATGGCTCGTGCTTTACCCGGTTCGGCAGCCGCGATGACCCCACGGTCTTCTAGCAAAGTCAGTGCCGCCACACAGGTCTTCACACTCACTTCGTATCGGTCCGCCAAAGGTCTCCGGCCTGGGAGGTGATGGATCCATACTCCGGCAGAGATGTCTTGCTCGATGCAGTCGGCCACTTGGACCGATAATCGGATTTTCTGAATGGGTCGGCTCAAGTTGTGACATTCTAGCGAGCAGTCAGGAGCCATGGCGAGGATATTTCAAAGCGGCGCCTTATGATGCGGTAGACACAGTGTAGGAAATGCCGGATTCCAACAGCTGATGGCTGAAACAAGCGTGATTTAGCCGTAATGGATGTGAATTTGAGCTTGCTAGCAGTCCTCCCAGACGTTAATCCCCCTGCAGATCAATCATTTCCTATGGGTAAGCAACATAAAAAAATCATCAAACGCAGCCGCCGTAAGCAATATCTTAAGCGCAAGTCAGAGCAGGCTAAATCCAGCGTCGTTCGCAAGGAGTCATCGCCAGCGAAGAAGACTGTGAAAAAAGCAGCCGCCAAAAAGACCGCAGCCAAGAAAGCAGCTGTGAAGAAGACTGCTACGAAGAAAGCGGCTACCAAGAAAACAGCGGCAAAAAAGACCGCCAAAAAAGCGGCCAAGAAGGCAGCAGCTAAAGAAGAAACCAAAAAAGACGAGGAGTAATCCAACGTCTTTAATAGATTTTTAGATGAGACCGGTTGCCCTGTGCAGCCGGTCTCATTTGTTTATGGAGCTATGTGTTTTTAGCCAGTTGACTCAAAAACGGGGTAATGCAAGTCTGACCCCTCAGCTGTAGCAAAAGGCATTCTCTGCCAACGATCGGGATTGTTAGAAGTTATGGCGGACGAAGTCCCATCCGGTCACCTTGCCGCTATTGAAATAGACTGTGGAGCCTCGGCGTTGTTCGTAATGCACTGAGGGAATGAAATCGACTCCATACCGAGTGTATCGACCGTAACGTCCTCCTCCAAAGCCGTAATATGGACTGAAGCTATTGTGATAGGTTGGCACGGTCACTGTGTAATCCCAGCGCTCATACGGCTTGCCATCTTTGTTGCCATCAGTTTTTCCGTCAGGATGACCCATGGCTAGGAAAACAGCCGGTTTGGTCATACCTCGGTCGATTTTGCCCTCGCTCACCAAACTTTGGTGTTTAGAACTGAGTGCGCTGTATAAGGCGGGGTTCTTCTGAATACGAGAGGTGGGCGTACTGCTGCAACTGGCTAGCAACGCGAACAACGGAAGGCTGAGAAATAGGACTGTTTTCATGATATGAGTAGGTTAACCGACCTTATAGATGGATGCAAACGGCGATTGTTCTCAACAAAATGAAAAAAGTTGGAGAAACGTGCTTGCCAAAACAGAGAGAAAGGAATCAATCTCGTAATGCCAACCGCGACACACAATATACTTTTATGTCAGAAGAACTGATACCAGCCGAAGAACTAGACGACGCCCTCAAACGCTGCCCTGAGTGGGAAGCCGAAGGCGATTCCATCACCCGCACCATCGAATTCGAAGAATACATGGAGGGGATTGATTTTGTGAACGACCTCGCAGAGATTGTCGATGAAGCTCAACACTTCCCAGAAATCGATATCCGCGATTGCAAAGTGACCTTGCGCCTGAAAACCGAAGATGTCGGAGGCGTGACAGATATCGATGTAGAGCTTGCCTCACGCATTGATAACTTGGTCGACTAATCGAGTCGTTCTAACAAACGAAACCAAAAGCCATCAGCGGTGCGCAAAGTTGCTCCGCTGATTTTTTGTGCCCATTGCTAGAGGCTATCAGCAGAGCCTCTCTAACGAGGCAGTAGAATCTCCTCGTTGTCCATGCCTGTGAGGTTGCGCAGACCGGAAACAAAACGCCACATAGTGATCATCAGGATCACCAGCATGGGCACACCAATCACAGCAAATCCCCAACCGGTGAGTTTACCCACGGCTTCATTGAACTGCGCCTGGCTGTCGGTGTTGCCGACTAACAGGTAGATGGCGAGGAAGTAGTTCATGATCATACTCAGGAAAAAAGAACCCGAGAGGAGCAAGGTTCCGGAGAAAATCAGCTTCTTGTATTTCTCCGTCATGGAGTTTTCCTGCACACGTTTTTCGATGGCAGGAATGTTGAAAAAGTCAGGGTTGTAGAGAAAGACTCTAACAAGTGGTGTTTTAGTCCAGTGGGAAAGAAGGATGGTAACACCAAAGACGAGGGGGATGGCGGCCTCCTTGAGCGCAAACCAAAACGGAGCTTGTTCATCGACGCTGCCGTTATCACGAAACGCCATGATCGCAATACCACCGGTGAGTAGGATGCTGATCACACCGAGGATGGAGAAGAAGTTAGGCTTCTTGGTTTTGATCAAGTGATGGATGCCGTAAACTAGAGGCAGTGAAACAGCCAGAATCATGCCCCACATCGGTCCAATGTGCCACAGCTTCTCCCCGGAGGCCTGCGTCAACGGGTCATTGTCACCCTTGCTCAGAAAGCTCAGTGCCACCACGGGGATGAGCACGTTCCACATGATGTTGGAAAGGGGGTTCTCTTGTTGTTTATTGGACATCGGGATGATTGTGAGACGTTGGTAAAGGAACGGCGGCCAATGGGAATATTGACCGCCGTTCTTGAGTTAGAGTATTCGTTAGACTTTGCCGAAGATCGTCTTGCCCGATGAGAGCAAGTCATCGCAAGCTACCTTGAGGCGGTCACAGAGACCTTGCTCACCTTTTTTGAGGTAGCCACGTGGATCGTAAACTTTTTTGTTTCCGACTTCACCGTCGATCTTGAGAACGCCTTCGATGTTTTCACACATGTGAGTGACGATCGGGCGGGTGAAGGCATACTGGGTGTCGGTGTCGATGTTCATCTTAACCACACCGTAGTCGAGGGTCTCGCGGATGTCTTCGAGTGTAGAACCGGAACCACCGTGGAAAACGAGGTCCATTTCGGCCTCGGCACCGTACTTGTCAGTGACGACTTTCTGGCCGTCGCGGAGGATGGTGGGCTTGAGCTTGACCGAGCCGGGCTTGTAGGCGCCGTGAACGTTACCGAAGGTGGCAGCGAACATGAAGCGGCCGATTCCATTGAGGGTCTCGTAAACCTGCATCATGTCTTCAGGGGAGGTGTAGAGCTTTTCTGCGGGCAGACCGGATGTATCGTGACCGTCCTCTTCGCCACCGACGCAGCCGGCTTCGATTTCGAGGATGATGTTGAGTTCGGTGCACTCCTTGAGAAGTTCCTTGGAGATCTCCAGGTTTTCATCGAGTTCGACGACCGAGCCGTCAAACATGTGGGAATTGAAAAGGGGACCTTTGCCTTCAGCGATGCGCTTGCGTGATGCATCGAGAAGCGGGCGGAGGAAGCTGTCGACTTTTTGCGGGTGACAGTGGTCGGTGTGCAGGCCTACGAGGATGTCGTATTTTTCGGCCAGCAGATGCGTGGCTTCGGCGAGCACGATTGCACCGAATGCTTCGTCGCCAACCGCAGTGCCGGAAGCGAAGCTGCCGCCGCCGGTTGAAACTTGGATGATACCATCAGATCCGGCCTCGGCAAATGCCTTGAGCGCACCGTTGATGGTGGTCAGAGAGGTGATGTTGATGGCTGGGTATGCGTAGCCGCCTTCTTGGGCAGCGTCGAGCATGGCGGCGTATTGTTCAGGTGTTGCTACTGGCATGACGCGCGCGGTTTACCATGGAGTTGGCAATGAAGCAAGACATGGTCTTTGCCATGAACGTCATGAAAATGCGCCCTGTAGCACGGTTGAAAGGCGGTCTACAATGGTATTTCGACCACTTTACCGTCTTTCCAAGAAATGAGGGGCAGGCCGATGAGCTGTTTGCAGCTGTAAGATCACAGCTCTTCGATCACATCCACGCAGCAGCGGGTCCATGTTTCCAGCCTATCATAGAGGTCGCCTCTGAGTTCTTCCAGCGTAGTGAACGCTAGGTTGGCGATGGAGTCCTCGTTGGCAGCGGTATTGTCGTTTTCGAGATCGATCATGTGCACGACTCCGAGGTGGACTTGTCCCACGGGATTCGAGTCGTCGTTAAGTAGGGCGACAATTTTGTTAGTATGTCCGCCCACGATGTTGAGTTCTTCATCGATCTCTCGTTCCACGCCGGCCATGTAGGTTTTTCTGCCTAGATGATCTTCGCGAGTATCCACCGGGTTAATGTGGCCACCGATACCGATGGAGACTTGGGCGTGAAGACGAGACTCGCCGCCTGATTTTCCACGGGTGTAGTGGAGGTAACGAGTGCCATTTTCATCCTTAACCCGGAAAATGCAGTAGGGGATCAGCTGTTTGTGGCTGGGATCGTCTTCTGCCGCTCCGCGGTCCATGAAGAAATTATTCTCAGGGTTCAGTAGAGATGGCAGGTAGTGATCAACATCAGTATTGATGCCTTGGAAATCGCCAAGCGAGTCAAACAGCGCGCGCGTGACGACGAGGATTTCTTCTCCTTTGTAATCTTTCATCAGATTCTGTTAGTGAAGAGTTTACTGAGAAGATTGTGAGCGGAGGAATTCGACCATGTGAGTGTCATCATCGCCAGAGGCCCAAACATGGCGAAGGAAGTCCGCAGGATTGATGTTTCCATGTTTGCGGAGGAAACCACGGTCACCACCGCAGCCGAACATCAGATTCGGGTGTAGTTCTCCAGCCAGCTTCGCCCGGGCCTTTGCTAGGATGCGTGGGAAGTATGGAACATCATCCAGAGTTGCATCGCGGGCAGGGATATCGTCTGAGGAAATTTCTACATCACTGTGTTTTCCGTTTTGAACCGTGAGGAAATAATCGCGTCGAACCGCCGCTACCAGCAGGGCAGTGGACTCGCTTGGTTCACCACCATCAACGAGGTCCTCGACAAAGTCGAAAAGCTCACGAGGTTTGTAACCTATCGAAGCTAGGAAAGAGATGTCGTCAGGCTCGTAGTGGGAGTGAAAGTCATCATTGCCGCCGCGGTATTTTTCAACACAGCTACGGAAGAGTTTGAGAAATTGATCGTTCCAAGTCATTGTGGGTGGAGCTTATGAGGGCATCGCTGGGTGCGCAAATAAAAACAGCGGCCGACATAGACATGCCGACCGCTGTTGGAAAATGATGCTCAGAACTTAGTTGGCACGACCGGAGTAGGAACCGTCCGCAGTGTTGATCTTGAGCTTGTCACCTTGTTTGACGAACAGTGGAACTTGCACAACTTTGCCCGTTTCCAGTGTGGCTGGTTTGGTGGGGTTGTTAGCCGTGTCACCTTTGATGCTCTCGGATGATTCGGTCACAGTTAGTTCGACAACGGCTGGCACATCGACCGTGACGGCATTGCCTTCAATGAATAAGATCTCGGCTGTCATTCCCTCGGCTAGGTAGTCTTTATTGTCGCCGATGAGTTCGGGGGTGAGAGTGATGGTTTCATAGGTATTCATGTCCATGAAGTGGAAACCTGTCGGGTCCTCGTAGGAAAACTCAAGCTTCTGGCGATCGGTCTCAACGATGTCGACTTTGTCGCTGGACGCGAAACGGATCGTCTTTGTCTTGCCACTTTGGAACGAACGGATTGTGGCGGCGATGAGGGCGTTGCCTTTGCCTGGGGTGCGGTGGTCGAGGTTCAGGACGATGCCGGTTTCTCCCTCATACTTGATGCACTGACCTTTTTTAATTTGGGTTGCTACGATGGATGCCATGATTTTTTAACTGGATGAATGAATGATTGGAAATCGAATAAATTGATATTCGCTTGGGCGCGCAGTGTGCTGATGGAGCCTCAAGTTGCAAGAGTGAAATTGGCCGATTCTATGGCCAAGGGACTTGAACCAGAGGGGCCGCAACGGTGCTGCGGAGCTCATCGTATCGCGAGGGCGCGTGCAGCCGGACTCTGAGTGTGATCAGGTCGCCAGAATCTCGAACCTCAGGCATGATGGGAACGCTATAGCTGCGGGTGACTGGTCCGTTGGCAATCTTGAGCGGTCTGGGCTCAGTCAGGGTAAGTCCTTCCATCGGACGTTTTCCGGGCACGAGTTTCTGGTCTGTGTTGTCAGTCAAGCCAACCTCGATCAAATCGTCAGTGCTGTCGTAAAGACAAGGGAAGGCCAGATGGGCGCCTGAATGATTGGTTACGGTGTAGTCGAAGTTCAGCGTGTATTTGTTTTCATTGATGCGAGTGATCTTGGCATTGCTGATCGACAGAGTGACTTTGGAAAGATCCACCTTGGCGTTAGCTGGGGTATTGATCACAGGAAGATTGGCTGGATCGGGCTCACCACAGGATGAAAAGACCAAAGCTAAAATAGCAGGCGAGAACGCGAGTAGTTTGCAGCGGAACATCAGTTTCATAGTATGTTTTAAATAAGTTTGAGACGGGCGAAATCCTGAGTGTCGATGAGTCCCACCGGGATTTTGTTGGAGTCTAACACGACAATGTCATCAATACGGTGAGTGCCGATGGTGTTGACGGCTTCTGCCGCTAGCGAATCCGAGTTAAGGGTGATCGGATTGACCGTCATCAGGTCACTGATCGAACTCGCGCCGATATTGGCATTCTCTTGAAATGAGCGGGCGAAGTCGCCGTGGGTGAAAATACCAGCAAGCGTTCCATCTTCTGCTGTGATAATACAGGCCCCGGTGCGAGCCATGGACATGGCCGAAAGCGCATCGTGAACGGTCGCGTCCAAGCCCACACAGGCCAGTGAGGTGCCAGAGCGCATGATATCGGAAACTTTTGTCAACAGGGCCCGACCCAACGAGCCACCGGGGTGAAAGCGTGAAAAGTCTTCCTCAGTGAAACCCCGTGATTCCAGTAGAGCCATTGCCAATGCGTCACCCATGACCAACATCGCGGTCGATGATGAAGTAGGTGCGAGGTTCAGAGGACATGCTTCACGGCTGATTGTGGTGAGCAGGGTGACGTCGCTATGTTTTCCCAGTGTTGAGTCAGGCTTCCCTGTGACGCCAATGACTTGCACATTGGAACGTTTGATAAACGGGAGCAGGTCAAGCAGTTCGCTGGTTTCGCCGGAGTAGGAGAGGGCAATGACGGCATCACCGTCCGAAACGATCCCCAAATCACCGTGCAAAGCGTTCTGGGAATTGAGCACGACAGACGTGGCTCCGGTCGAGTTAAGTGTGGCGGCAATCTTATGGCCGATATTTCCAGACTTTCCAATGCCGACGACGACAATTTTTCCTTTGTTATCGAGGGCACGTTTCAGCAGAGCGATCGCTTGGTTGAAGGATTCGTCGAGAGATGCGGAAACTCGATGCAGTTCCTCGATCTCCAGTTCGAAGATTCGGCGGCCTTTTTCCACGTAGTTGATTTCCATTGCGGCCCTAGGTTTATCTACTGTTGAGGGATGCTTAAAGGGCAAAAATCCGAAAGGTTTTTCAACTAAATGAAAATTTAGTATCATTTTTTCTTGCGAATATTCAAAGTTATGGCAATTTCCGCCCGCGCCCAGCGCACCACAAGAAAGCGACCTGTTCGTCTAGTGGTTAGGACTCCGCCCTTTCACGGCGGCAACACGGGTTCGAGTCCCGTACAGGTTGCCATTTCACCTCAGCTCTGATTTTTCAGGGCTGAGGTGAAATGCTTTATGGGAGGTGCGTTCGGTAGGGACGAGAGCCCGTAGGGTTTGAACGCAAGCCGCACTAGCGCAGCGTATGCGGCGAATCTATATAATCAATTGGCGGAGGAGCCAATTGGATTCTGCGTAGACGGAGAGGAACGCAGTCAATGCCGTACAGGTTGCCATTTCACCTCAGCTCTGATTATCAGGGCTGAGGTGAAATGCTTTTAAGACCTAGCGAAACTTAGGGACGAGAACCAGTCGGATTAAACGCTGCCACTGCAGTAGGCATAGAACGTCTCTGCAATCTCATCGGGGCATTTGCCCGACGTGATGTTGATGAACTCACGACTGCTAACTGTTCAAACCCATACCAGCATAAGCCACACTCCCAAACAGGGGTGTAGAAATCGATGAGCTTAGTTGCTCAAACAGTAGCTCACGGGAGTGAAACCAAGCACCATAATGTGCAAGGTCACTTTATGAAGAGGATGCTATTTCCTACAGCGCTGATGCTGCAGCCTCGTCTAAATAGAATACAGCATTCGGGTGGTTCTGTAAAAATGAAGCACTGACCTGATCCGAGATCGGCCCTTGCACGGCTTCTTTCACAATAGATGCCTTCGCTTCACCCCAGGCTAGCAGCACGAGACGACGAGCGCTGAGAATGGTGCCGCAGCCCATGGTAATGGCTGAGGTGGGAACGTTTTCGATGCCGCCAAACGCTGGAGCGGCATCTTCACGGGTGATAGAGTCGAGGTGAATCGCACGCGTGAGTGAGTCCTGAGGAGAGCCGGGTTCATTAAATCCAATGTGACCAGTGCGACCAATTCCAAGAATTTGCTGGTCGATACCACCTGCGTCGATGATGGCCTGCTCATACTCTTCACAGTGGGCAGGAATATCCTCCTCAGCGACTGTGCCCGATGGAATATGAATGTTTTCTTCTTTGATGTCGATGTGGTCGAAAAGATTGTCGTGCATGAACTGCCAGTAGCTTTCTTTGTGTTCCCGTGGGAGACCTGCATACTCATCGAGGTTGAAGGTGATGACATTGGCGAATGAGAGATCCAGCTCGTTGTGCAGTCGGATGAGTTCCTGATAATAACGGATAGGGGTGCCGCCGGTGGCAAGACCCAACACGGTGGGTCTCTCTGCAGCATCATTTTCGCGGATAAGTTCAGCTGTTTCTGCAGCGAGTTTGGCGACGGCGTCTTCGGGGGACTCAAAAATTTCTACTGGAACCTTATTCATGGCGCTGGGGTTTTAGCGTGAAATGGCAGGGGATCAATATCGATTTACTCGTTGGTGTAAAAACAAAGTCCTGTAAGGGTATCGCTCTGGAAGATATGAAGAGAATAGTAAGTGGAATGTGCCTCGCGATCATGACTCTGGTTGCGACAGCCAAGGAGGCGGCTCTGGAGCAGGCACTGGCTCAAGCCGGTGACAATAAGGTGGAACTTGAAAAGGCTCTCTCTGAGGCACCTGCTGGTCAGAAAAAAGCGATGCAGTTCCTCATCAGCCACATGCCTGAGCGAGACCTCAAGTCACTGAAGGCGGATTATCTGCTGAAGAATGTCGCATGGGCCTACAAGGCGCGTGAGACATTTCCATGGGCAAAAAAAGTCCCAGAGGATGTATTTTTCAATGATGTCCTTCCCTATGCCAGCCTGAACGAACGCCGCGACGACTGGCGCGAGGACTTTTTCAATCGCTTCAGCAAATACGTCAAAGACGCCAAGACTCAACACGAGGCATTGATGGCCGTAAACAAACACATCATCGATGAGGTGAAGGTGAAATACAGCACCAAACGGAAAAAAGCGGACCAGAGTCCTTACGAATCCATGGAGCAAGGACTGGCCAGTTGCACCGGCCTTTCAATTCTCCTCAACAATGCTTTCCGTGCGGTTGGAATTCCCTCACGCGTTGCAGGCACACCCGCATGGACCACGAAGCGAGGTAATCACAATTGGGTGGAGGTCTGGACGACGGACGACAAGCAGTGGCACTTCACCGAGTATTATTTGGATAAAAAAGGAATCGACCACGGCTGGTTGTTAGCCGATGCAGCACGCGGTAATGCTCAGAGTCTCTACCACAGCATTTACGCCAGCTCATGGAAGCCAACTGGGAAATACTTTCCACTGGTTTGGGACATGAAGATCAAATACGTGCATGCCGTCAATGTGACTGATCGGTATATCAAGCTCGGCGGAGTCAAAGACGGTGAGGATGTCTGTGAATTACGAATCCATCTGATGAAAGACGGAAAGCGCATCGAGGTTCCAGTGGGTGTAGCACAGGGTGATGCGATGTTAGGCGAGGGGAATAGCCCCAAAGCCACCGACGACATGAACCGCTATTTCACGGTCAAAGCACGCAAAGGTCAGCTCTATACCGTGGCGTGGAAAGATCCGGAAACAGGAAAAGTGGTGCGTAAAATGATCACCACGCCAAAAGACAAAGAATGGCTCACGCTGAACTTAGCTGAGGAGGAGTAGGCAATATATCTCGCCTTGGAACTCAAGACAGCAAGGCCCAGAGCCGATCGAATTCTCGCTGGAATGATGCGACCACGCGGCCGTTGTTACTGACCACGATATTCTCGTTGTTGGCTGTGCTGGCAGATCGAGTCCAGTTATAGCTACCTGTTAGGACAAGCGATCCGTCTGCGATGGCGAACTTGTGATGCATGTGAGCAATCGTGCGATCGTAAAGGCATGCGATCCCAATGCTTTTCAGATGCTCGAGATCCGAGCCCAGATCTTCGGACTTCAAATCATCGGAGATGATGCGGATTTTGATCCCAAGTGCCGCGGCTTCTTCGAGTCGTTTAACGATACGATTGTCGGTGATGGTGAACACACAAATATCTAGCGACTTGCGGGCTTCGCCGATCAACCGACGAATACGGTGCAAGCAATCATCGCCAGGGCTGAAGTAAGCGCTGGCCTTGATATTCATTTCATTCGAGTAGAGCAGCTTGATGACTCCCTGTAGCCAATCGAGTGCCGTGACTTCTCCCATTTCCTCGATCGCAGATGCGGTCATGCGGAATGCCATTTGGCGAACTTTGGCTTGTCCGGTTTTATCGCCTTGCAGTCTAGCGAACAGCGTCTTCAGCTCCTTTCGCTCGGATCTTGAAATGGCATAGTCCTCGAGCGAGGCTTCAAGTGCTTGTTGGATTTGCTCCATCACTAGCAGATATGGAACGTTACTTCAGTGCCTTTTCAACAGCCTCAGTGACTTTCGCATCGTTCGGAGTAGTGCGGGGGCCAAAACGAGCGACGAGCTTGCCGTCTTTGCTGATGAGGAATTTTCCAAAGTTCCACTTCACCACACCTGGGAAAGGGGAGTCTTTACCGGTGAGGGCGGTGTAGAGTGGGTGTTGTTCGTCTCCTTTGACGTGAAGCTTGTCCATCATCGGAAAAGTAACCTGATATTTGGTCGAACAGAACTCTTTGATTTCCTCCAAAGTGCCGGGCTCCTGTCCACCGAAGTCGTTGCAAGGGAAACCGATGACCACGAGGCCTTTGTCTTTGTATTTCTGGTAGAGAGCTTCCAGTGCGGAATACTGAGGTGTTAGTCCACACTTCGATGCCACATTGACAACAAGAACGACTTTACCCTCGTAAGCTTGCAGTGAGGTCTTTTTGCCTTCGATGTCTTTGAGTTCGATCTTCTGAAGATCTGTAGGTTCAGCGTGGGCCATGAAAGTAGTAGCAAGGAATGAAAGAACGGAGATGGAGAGTTTGGTCATGATGGATATAGAGATAGCCCAAGGATGAGACTGCGCAATGCGGAAAGTAGGACGGCTTTGCAAGCCGTCGGCAACCCAAGGTTTAATCAAGCCAAGCATAATGTGTTCACTAAGTTTGCCGACAGCTTAAAAAGCCGTCCTACCTTAGACGGCGATCGATGATCGCTCCTATGAACGCGCCAGCTGTGTAGCAGGCCAGATCGCTCCAGATGAATGTATTCCCTAGGAACAGCGCGGCGAGTTTATTGGCGCGGATGCGGTCGATCCATTCGGCGTGGTAAAGCTGGCTGAGTTCGACGGCTAGGGAAATGAGCAGCGTGGCGACTAACAGCCACTGCGTTTTCGTGAGCGGGGCGATGATAGCCAGAGTCCAGAAAACGGCGAGCGACCAGAGCGTGTCTCCAGCATATTTAGCGAAGAAAGTATGCTCTGGTACATAGGATGAGCGAGACAATAAGCCCACTATAATAGTTGTAACTAACAGTACTGCGTAAACGAGGCGGTGCTGATGTGACGTGATCATGGACTTTATATCGGGAACTCGTGACCACGAAAATCCCGACTGACCATTTGAGATCAAAACGATAAGTCGATAACACTAAGCTGGTTACCGTTTCCTGCTTCAGCTTATTTGTCAAAGCTCGTGATTAGTCTCCTCGATATCGATAGTGCCGAGTCTCGCTATATTAACGGCGAGACCGTTTGAAGACCAGACCGAGAACACCACAGCTGGGTAAAAAGGTACTTGATGGCTCAGGCACTGCAACAGCGGCTACAGAATAAGTGCCTAGAACTGCTAATCCACTGATATCGTCGACACTGTCTGCCGGAAAATAAATATTGCCGGTTGTATTTCCATTCACCATGTCTAAGTATGCGGCAGGTGTTAGATTCCATGTCGCCGATCCCGTAAATGCTTGAGAACCAGCCGTGAAAGTTACAGTCGCATCTGAAGACCAGCTCCATAAGTTGAGTCCTGGGTCTGCTCCGCCGCCGGCTCTAAATAACGCCGGAGTTCCGTCCGAAGGGTTTTCTACGTTAGTGATATTTCCGGTATCAAATATTGCTGATAGGGAGTTGCCGGGCGTGCTGTAGAAATTTTCAAAGTATATTCCTGTAGTGTCACTACCAGAAGCCGTTACATCAGACAAGCCTGTGGTGGCAGTCATCGTCACTTTATTAACGACGCTAAGGTCGATAGTGATTAGCACGGCAGCATTAGCTACGCCAGTGAGGGATACTATCGTGAGTATGCTGGATACGGCGAGACTTGATAATTTTGTGTTTAGTTTCATGAGTGCGTTGGTTGTCAGCCATGCATCTAACTGAATTTGTTAGTCAGGTCAACAAGATATTCATGAGTTCTTGATCATCCTTTGGCCATTATCCTAGATTCGAATGTACATAGGTCGTAGGTTTCTGTCCCATGTGTAGGGCGAGCTACACCCAATATGTTAGACGAAGAATGTTCACCGGGACTTGTTAAAATCCTGCCGATTATTAAGCTCTAATCGTTTTTCAGAACCTTGATGAAGGCTTCCTGGGGGATGCTGACCTTACCAAAGGCCTTCATCTTTTCTTTACCTTTCTTCTGTTTCTCCAGCAGCTTGCGCTTCCGTGAAATATCACCGCCGTAACACTTGGCGGTCACGTTTTTGCGCATCGCGGAAATGCGTTCGGCAGCAACGATTTTGCCACCGATGCAGGCTTGGATCGCTACCACAAAAAGCTGCTGTGGAATAACTTCCTTAAGCTTTAC
Source organism: Oceaniferula spumae (assembly GCF_042849255.1). Classification (GTDB taxonomy): domain Bacteria; phylum Verrucomicrobiota; class Verrucomicrobiia; order Verrucomicrobiales; family Akkermansiaceae; genus Oceaniferula; species Oceaniferula spumae. The sequence goes on along the minus strand of NZ_AP026866.1, from coordinate 721,026 downwards.
CGCAAGCTGACGACCATAGGTTTCTGCCTTGTCGCGGTGCACGATGGTGGAGAAAGCTTCCACCGGTTCACCGGCGATGAGCATGTCCATTTTAACCATTTTCGCAGCGCGGTAACCGCAGTGCTCGTAGTCCATGGAACCGTAGCCGCGGGTCATTGATTTCATGCGGTCGTTAAAGTCTACCAAGATCTCAGCCAACGGCAGCTCACAGGTGAGCATCACGCGGGTGTCATCGATGGTCTCGGTGTGGGTGAGTTCGCCACGTTTTTCCATCACCAGCGACATGATATCGCCGATGTATTCGCTGGGCACCATGATGAAGGTGCGGACCATGGGCTCGCGGATTGACTCGATTTCCTGTGCCTCTGGGAGGAAGGAGGGGTTATCGATGATCATCTCTTCGCCGTTGGTTTTGGTCACTTCGTAAATCACCGACGGGTAGGTGGAAATGACGTCCATGTTGAACTCGCGGCGGAGGCGCTCTTGAATGATTTCCATGTGCAGCAGTCCGAGGAAGCCACAGCGGAAACCGAAACCGAGGGCGGATGAACTCTCGGACATGAAGGTGAATGCCGCATCGTTGATCTGCAGCTTGCCCATGGCGGTTTTCAAGTTCTCGTAGTCTGAGCTATCGACCGGATAGATGCCGGAGAAAACCATCGGCTGGATTTCTTTGTAACCCGGAAGCGCTTCGGCGCAGGGGTGGGTGGAGTCTGTTAGGGTATCGCCAATCTTCGCCTCGTCAGCGGATTTCATGTTGGCAATAACGTAACCCACATCACCGGCGATGAGTCCATCGCGTTTGGTCATCTTCGGTGTGAAGACGCCACATTCCTTCACCTCGTATGTCTTATCGGTGGCAAAAAGTTTGATGCGTTGGCGCGGCTTGATGGTGCCGCTAAACACACGGACGTAGGAAATTACACCTCGGAACGGATCGTAGATGGAATCGAACACGGTGGCGCGCAGAAGTTTGTCCTCGTTCTCCACCGGTGGTGGGACGCGGGCGACCACGGCCTCAAGGATGTCCTCGATGCCGATGCCGTTTTTTGCAGATGCGGGGATCGCTTCCTCGGCAGGAATGGCGAGGATGTCTTCGAGCTGCTGTTTACTTTTCTCGACGTCTGCGGCTGGCAGGTCGATTTTGTTCAGCACGGGAATAATGACGAGGTTCTGGTCCATCGCCAAGTGCAGGTTAGCCATCGTCTGAGCCTCCACGCCTTGTGCGGCATCGATCATCAGAATGGCTCCCTCACAGGCTGCGAGGGAACGGGCGACCTCGTAGGAAAAATCGACGTGACCAGGTGTGTCCAGCAAGTTCAGGCTGTAGATTTTACCATCCTTCGCCTTGTATTTCATGGCGACTGGGTGGGACTTGATGGTGATACCTTTCTCTCGCTCAAGATCCATGGCGTCGAGCAGTTGATCCTGCTTCTGACGCTCGGTAATCGTCTGGGTGTATTCCAGAAGTCGATCCGACAGGGTGGTCTTGCCGTGATCGATGTGGGCGATGATCGAGAAGTTACGTGTGAGTTCTGTGCTCATTATTTTAAACCGCGAAATACGCTAAAGTTTGAAGGTGATGCCGCAGCGCGGCGAAGTTGATTACTGACTACCGAATACTTATAACTAACTACTGGAATCATCCTTTGATCTCCATGAGCATCTGGGCATTGTTAGGGAATTTCTTCAGGAAGAAAAGCAGGCGTTCCATGGCTTCCTCCGGACGGTGACCGGAGAGGCCACGGCGGATGAGGTGGATCTTGTGCAGCAGGTGCTCTGCCATGATCAGTTCTTCACGGCGGGTGCCAGACTTGAAGATATCCACGGCTGGGTAGATATACTGCTCGGCAATGCGGCGGTCTAACACAAGTTCCATGTTGCCGGTGCCTTTGAACTCTTGGAAAATGGCTTCGTCAGCACGCGAGTTCGTCTGGATGAGAGCGGTGGCAAGAATGGTGAGTGATCCTGCTTGGCGAGTATTTCTCGCTGCGGCGAAGAGTTTACGTGGAAGTTCAAGCGCTCCTGCGACAATACCGCCTGACTGGTAACCGCGGTTTTTATTGCCACCGCGTCCTCCTCCACCTCCTCCGGTGTTGTAAGCACGGGCAAGGCGAGTGATCGAGTCCATCAGGATAAGCACATCTTTGTCTCCTTCGACTAAACGCTTGGCACGCTCGATACACATTTCGGCAATGCGCGCGTGATTGCGGGATGGATCATCGTTTGAGCTGGCATAGATTTCCACACCAGGCAGGCAACGTCTGAACTCGGTGACTTCCTCCGGACGCTCATCGACTAACAGAATAATCAGATGGATCGATTCATCGTATTTTTCTCTGATCGCTTCTGCCATGTGCAGCATCAGAGTTGTTTTACCAGAACGTGGGGGCGAGACGATGAGTCCGCGCTGACCGCGACCGACAGGAGAAACGATGTCTAACACTCGCGTAGTAAATCGCTCGGGGGTTGTTTCAAATGCAATCCGACGATTCGGGTTTATCGCTTTCAGTTCCTCAAAGTGGGGGAGTCTGAAAGCTTCCTCCGGCTTGAGATCATTGACAGTATCGATCTTGGTAAGCTGTGGTCCGCGTGGTCCGTCTTGGCTAGTGCCGTGAATCCAGACACCGGCGCGCAGGCCATGGGTGCGGATGAAATCAGGTGGCACAAAGACGTCCTTCTTACACTGCTCGTAATTTTTCTCAGGCACTCGTAGGAAACCAAATCCTTTCGGAGCGATCTCTAACATCCCATTGACATCTACTGGATCACCGGTGAGGACGATCTCACGTTTCGGCGGACGTTCACGCTTTTGGTGTTCGCGTTTCTGGTTTGGGTGATTGCCTTGATTTCTCTGATTACCACCGCCGTTGCCATCGTCTCTGCGTCCTTTGTTACGCTTATTGTTCCGGCGGTCATTGCGCTGGCGACCGTTTTTATTTCGGTCTCCTTGTTGCTGGCGATTGTCTTGGCGGTCATTGCGATCATCTCTGCGGTTCTGACGGTTGTCGTCGCGTTCCTCGCGGTCAGATTGATAGTTAGACGATTGTGAATCTTGATTGTCGCGCTTGACCGGTCCAAGTCCCTTGACACGACCCATTCTCGGTTGCTCCGTCTCGTCACTGGTAGAAGCTTGTGGTTCGTTGGACGGCTCAGGTTTTGTTTCCTTGGCTGCTTTGATCGTTTTCGCAGGCTTTTCTGCCTTTGGTTCTTTGGCTTTCTTTGGAGTGGGGGAGTCGAGCGGAAGTTCCTCCTGAGTGGCAGTCGGCTTTTTAGCAGCTTTTTTCGCTGCTTTCTTAGCGGTCTTTTTAACGGCTTTGGTCGCTTTTTTGGCTGCCTTTTTTACCGTTTTTTTAGCGGTCTTCTTTTTGGCTGGCGCCTTTTTGGCGGCGGTCTCGTTAGAGTCCTTGGTCGTAGCCTCGGGAGTTTCAGGATGGTGGTCCTGTGTGGATGGATCGCTCATGTGAAATGAAGAAATAGGAGAATGATTCAGTTAAGAAATGGTAGGCAGGACCATTGACAGGACGCATGCAGTGGGGTGAGGAAAACCGAGGTAATCGTGAATTCTGAAATGTAATATGGGAAAAAGGAAATCCTCCAAAAATGAAGGTGAGGTCACGGATGACTTGCTTGGATGACGCCGGTCACGGAATGTGAGTCGGGTGGAAGTCATCTCCATCTGGGGCGTTCAAGATCGCGAGCCCTTGGAGTTGAGTCCTGGTTGGCGGAAGACAAATTTCTCACCGCCACATCGTCCAGACACGTGCAATATGTAGTATCTATGCTGCTTTGGCAATGATTTATTTCGCAGCTGATTGCTAGATACCTATTGTATAAAAAAGGCGGCAGGAGAACCTGACGCCTTTTTGAATGATTGTCGCTGCTGGTTACGGCAGGTTGGGGAGTTCGATGAAGCCCTCCAGTTTGCGGATACGTGTGGGGTGACGCATTTTCCGCAGTGCCTTGGCCTCGATCTGGCGAATGCGCTCACGGGTGACTTGGAACTGGCGACCGACTTCCTCAAGCGTGCGGGAATATCCGTCCTTGAGGCCGAAACGCTGCTCGAGAACTTCACGTTCACGCTCAGTGAGTGTGTCTAACACATCACCGATTTTTTCTTTCAGCATGGCAAAACCAGCTTCTTCCATCGGGTTCTCAGCGGCTTTGTCTTCGATGAAGTCACCGAAGGAAGTGTCGTCTGAATCACCGACAGGTGCCTGAAGGGAGATCGGCTGCTGAGCCATCTTGAGAACGGCGCGAACACGCTCGACGGGAAGGTGAATTTCCTCCGCAATTTCGTCTGGGCTAGGCTCACGACCGTATTCTTGCACCAGCTGCTTCTGCACGCGCATCAGCTTGTTGATGGTTTCGATCATGTGCACAGGGATACGGATGGTCCGTGCCTGGTCAGCGATGGAGCGGGTGATTGCCTGACGAATCCACCATGTGGCGTAAGTTGAGAATTTGTAACCGCGGCGGTATTCGAATTTCTCCACAGCCTTCATCAGGCCCATGTTACCCTCCTGAATAAGATCGAGGAATGAGAGACCACGGTTGGTGTATTTCTTGGCGATCGAAATAACAAGACGGAGGTTGGCCTCAACCATTTCTGTCTTGGCTTGATAGGCTTCGCGGGTGCGGTGACGCAGGCCCTTGCGGGTGGCTACGAATTCATCGGTCTTGTGCCAGGCTAACTGCTGGATCTCGCGGACCTTGGTTTCAAATTCCTTGTCGCCTGGTTTGGCAGTGAGTTTGCGGTCGTATTTCCAGAGTTTCTTCTGGTGCTCCTCCACATGCACGTTGAAGTCCTCAACCACTTTCTGTTTGTAGTAGAAACGGTTGTAGAGGCGGGTGACGGAGGTGAGATTCTTGTCAAAGGTCTCGAGAAGTTTCTTTTTGCCACGTGGGTTCTTGGCCTGAAGCTTGCGGAAAATCTGATCGTTGTCTTCGTGCAGGTTACGAACTTGTTCGCAGAGTTTCGGAAGAGCGCGCATGTAGCGCTCACGGCTTTCGATTTTCTTGTCCTGGATGACGCGGTCGAAGCGCTCCTTGCCGCGGGTAAGACGGTCGGCCAGATCAAGGTAGCAGTTAGCAATGAAGCCAAACTTGTGAAGCTCCGCATTGGCGGCGATCTCGGCGTCTTCAATGCGCTTGGAGATTTCCACTTCCTGCTCACGGGTCAGCAGTGGCACTTGGCCCATCTGCTTGAGATACATTCTTACCGGATCGTCGAGGATATCGAGTTTCTGGTCGGTCTTCGGGCCGGTGGCTTCATCAGCGTCGTCTTTTTTGCGATCGCGATAGGAATCGACTTCGGAGGCGTCGATGATGTCGAACTCCATTTTGCGGAGACGATCGAGAATGGCCTCAACATCGCCGGGATCCACCATGTCGTTTGGCAGGACCTCGTTGACATCGTCATAGGTGAGGTATTCCTGCTCTTTGGCGAGCTTGATCAGTTCACGGATTTTCTCCTGAATTTCCGGAGTATCGATGCGGCTCTTGGGAGCTTTTTTCGCAGCAGGCTTTTTAGGTGCGGCGGCAGTAGTCGTTTTCGCCTCCTTCTTAGCAGGTGTTTTTTTGGCTACGGCTTTCTTTGTGGCAGCTTTTTTCGTAGGAGCCTTTTTCGCGGGAGCCTTTTTAGCAGCAGCTTTTTTCACTGTTTTCTTTGCCGGGGCCTTGGTGGCCTTTTTACTCGCTGCTTTTGCTGGAGTCTTTTTTGCCGTGGATTTTTTAGCGGCTGCTTTTTTAGTTGCCATATGAGTGTTGGAGGAATGTGTCAGATTGAGAGCTGAAGGGTGCAAAAAATACGGTGCGTTTTCCGCTTAGATACACTTCACCTATTATAGGGCCCAGAGGTCGTAAAACCAACGGGGCGTGAATCTCTGCGAGAGATACGCTCAGGTCAAGGGAAAACTTGCGCAGGAGGAATTGATGACGTTTATCGCGAAAGCTTGCAGATCAAGGCTAGAATGGCTCCTGTGTCTACAATGGAAGTCACGACCGGATCACTCTCTAACACGTTCGATGTCGGCTCCGAGCATGACAAGTTTATCGTCAATGTTTTCGTAGCCACGATCAATGTGATAGAGGCGGTTGATTTCGGTAGTGCCCTCAGAACACAGCCCTGACAGGACGAGGGCGGCTGAAGCACGTAGATCAGAGGCCATCACTGGCGCTCCTGACAATTTTTTACCGCCTTGGATCACAGCCGTGCCGTTGTCTACTTTGATGTTAGCTCCCATGCGGCTCATTTCCGCACAGTGCATGAATCGCTGTGGGAAAATTGTGTCTTCTACCACTGAAATACCAGGTGTCACTGCCAGCAACGAGGTGAACTGGGCCTGCATGTCCGTGGGGAAGCCAGGGAAGGGGGCTGTGACGATGTTTACTCCTTTCGGGTTTTGTCCGGGTTTGACTGTGCAGGAGGTGCCTTTGGCATTGAACTCGACGCTGTGTCCCGCCTCGATGAGTTTGGCTGTCGATGGCTTGAGGTCTTCCTGACAGACACGGTTTAGCGTGACGCCTTTTTCAGGGCAGCCAGCCATGGCCGCTGCGACCATGAATGTGCCAGCCTCGATACGGTCTGGGATGACAGTGTAGTCGACTCCGTGGAGTTTTTCCACGCCTTCAATCTCGATTCTCCGTGTGCCGGCACCGGTGATTTTAGCCCCCATTTTATTGAGGAAATTCGCAAGATCTACCACCTCGGGCTCGCAGGCGGCGGACTCGATGACTGTTTTACCCTTCGCCAGAACAGCGGCCATCATCATGTTATCGGTGCCTAACACGGTAGGACCGTGCTTACCACGAAGGTCACATTCTTGGCCGTGCAAGCCGTCTTTGGCCTCGATGTGCATATTACCACCTTCCATATCGATGGTCGCACCCAGGGCTTCGAGGCCTTTGAGGTGAAGGTCCACAGGTCGATCACCGATAACGCAACCGCCTGGAAGCGAGACGCTGGCTTTGTGAAGTCTGGCTACCAATGGCCCCATGATACAGATGGATGCGCGCATCTTACGCACGATTTCGTAGGGTGCATCGTGGCTGATGGTTCCGGCGGTGATTCTAACAGTGCCACTGGATCGTTCGACCTCAGCTCCAAGAGCGGTGAGAATCTGGATCATGTAGTTGGTGTCAGATACATCGGGCACCCGGCGAATGATACAGGTTTCGCCTGTTAACAGCGTGGCAGCAAGGATGGGAAGTGAGGCATTTTTAGAGCCTGAGATATGCACTGTGCCTTGCAGCTTTTTGCCGCCGTGTACGAGAAGTTTGTCCATGAGGAGGTGGGTGGTAAGTGGTATTAACAAGCCTCGTCGGCCGAGGCATCAGAAGGCTGTGTGTTTGAGTCATTGGGCTCTGGTGAGCCTGGTAATGTGGCGATAGGGAAGCGTGCGATGCCGTTGAGATCCTTATGAGTAATGATGTTGATAAAGCCTGCCTCTTGGAGGAGAGCTTCTACCGCCTCTGCTTGATCGTGACCAATTTCCAAGGCAATCATGCCGCCTGGATGCAAATGCGAGGGGGCTTGCTGAATGAAATCACGTAAGATGTCCAGCCCATCTTTACCTCCAAAGAGAGCATTATCCGGGTCGCGCAAGACTTCGGTGGATAGTGATGAACGATCCGTCTCTGCGATGTAGGGTAAGTTTGCGGCCAGTAGATTGAATTTTTCTTCCTGAAGTTCCGAGAACAAGTCTGTCTCGCAAATGCGGTATCTCGCGATGCCGAGCAGGGTGGCATTTTCCTCAGCCAGTGCGAGAGCGTCACTGGAGATATCGGCGAGCACAATCTCTTCACAACGGCCTCCGAGTTCTGCCGCTAGCGTCAGACCTAGCACGCCTGAGCCGGTTCCCATATCGAGCACTCGAAGATCGTCTCCAAAGACAGCTTTGAGGATCAAGCTAGCGAGTTCTTCGGTTTCGGGACGGGGGATCAGTGCTCGAGCATCGGTTTTATATTCCCGGCGGTAGAACTCAACGGTGCCTAGGATATGTTGCAGAGGTTCTCCTTCGCCGCGGCGTTTGAGATTGGCTCGAAGGGGGATTAGTTCTTCCTCACTCATCGGGCGATCGAACTGCATATATAGCTCCACTCTGGAGCAACCGAGCTGATGGTTCACCAGCAATTGCATATTGCGGCGAGCGTCCTCGATACCTTTTTTTTCCAGATAGAGGGTTCCTTTTTCGATGATGTCGAGGACGGTGGTCATAGTTGCGGGTGGCAAGGGTGAGGACGACTGGGTTCAGCTTTAGAAAAAGACCGGTTTACTTCCGGTGGGGAGTTTCACCTCGGAGGGCGGGCCGGGGAAATTCTCGCCAATGAATTTGTCCCAGACGTCTCTAGTCTCATCAGAAATTGTTTCACCGAGTTTTTCCTCACATTGGCCACAAATGAGCATGGGAAATGGACCTTTGATCAGGTAATCACCACTGAACATACCACCGATCGTGTAGTTTGTTAGGCCCTGTGCTTCCACTCCACAGGTGAGACATGAGGCGAGATAGGCAGCAGTCTCAGAATCCCTGCCTAGCTCTTCTTCCCTCTGTTCCAAATCTGCATGGTCATGCATGAAATCGAACATCGCCACACGTGATTGCTCAGAGAGTTTGGCATTCATTTCCTCCCGGCATTCGAAACACATAGCCAGTTCGAAGACGCACTCGTTGGCGACGTAAGACTTATTGACGATGTGCATGCTCGCGTCTGAAAGCAAACAGTCACATGAGCAGCAGTGGGTGAAGGGTTTTCCCGTCTCGAGGGATATGAAGTCGTCCGGCACGGACAAATCATGCCGTGAGCCTGATAGAAATCAAGAACGGGAAATAGTTTTCCTGTTTTGTAGGAATCTCATGACTCGTTGAGATATCAGGAGGGCCGAAAGCTTTTTTTTCCCAACCCCACCTTTCAAACCTTTCAATGATGACAAATGGATAGTACTATCCATTTATGCCTTCAGCTCAATCAGCACAGGGCAGTGATCAGATCCCAATACATCAGCCAAGATCTCAGCCTTGGAGACTTTGTCCGTGTAGCAATGGCTGACGCAGAAGTAGTCGATTCTCCAGCCGATGTTTTTGCCGCGTGCTCCAGCGCGGTAGCTCCACCAGGAATAAGCCTCGGTGGTATCGGGGTAAAAATGGCGGAAGGTGTCGGTGAAACCAGCGGTGACGATATTATCAAAACCAGCGCGCTCTTCGTCTGAGAAGCCGGCGTTCCGACGGTTTTGTTTAGGCCGGGCCAAATCGATTTCCTGATGAGCCACGTTGAGATCGCCGCAGAAAATGACGGGTTTGGTTTTTTCCAACATTTTGCAGTAATCCAGAAAATCGGCGTCCCAGCGCTGGCGATAGGGTAGACGGAGAAGTTCGTTTTTCGAGTTCGGAGTGTAAACGGTGACCAGGTAGAAATCCTCAAACTCCGCGGTGATCACACGTCCCTCGGTGTCATGCTCATCAATGCCGATTCCGTTGGTCACGCTGATCGGCTCATGTTTGGTGAAAATGGCAACACCTGAGTAACCAGGCTTATCAGCAGAGTTCCAGTAGCTGTGGTAGCCCGCCATTTCCAATGGTAGGTCCACTTGCTCGGCACGTGCTTTGGTTTCCTGAAGGCACAGAATGTCTGGCTGATGTTCGGAGAAGAACTCGGCAAAATTTTTCTTAATGACGGCACGAATGCCGTTCACGTTCCATGAGATGATTTTCATAGTTGATAGAGTGATTTTAGCCTGGAGGCCATTTCATCTGGCGACCGGCAAGTATGTGAAGATGTAAATGTGGGACTTCCTCTCCGCCATTCCGTCCATTGTTGATCACCGTGCGAAAACCGTCCTCAGCAAAGCCTTCCTGTTCCGCAACCTTGCGTGCGGTGAGTAGAAGGTGCCCAAGTGTCGATTGATCTTCCGGTGAGGCTTCTGCGATCCGGACGATGGGCTTTTTAGGAACGATTAGCAGATGGATAGGTGCCTGTGGATTGATATCGCGGAAGCAGAGTGCGTCGTCGTCTTCGTAAACGATGTCGGCGGGAATTTCGCGATCGGCGATTTTTTGAAACAAGGTTTTTTCAGACATGATTGTTAGGCGGTTAAGATTTTACTAGACTGAGTCTGATCTCACGTGGGTTTGGTAGCGTTGAGTGTCCGTGGGTTTTGAGGAATGTGATGATTTCCTCATGTAGACGTTCGCAGGGAACGGTCCATCGATTGACTCCGCGCAGGAGTTTGACGCAGTCGCGGGTGCCTGTGAAGTTCAGCTCTTCCACGCCGTGCATCTTGAGGTCTTCAATTTCGTCGTGGATTTTATTGAAAAATGCGAGCTCGAAACCATTGCCAGCTTCGCGAGCTGCCCGGGCTAGACTCAGGGTAACGGGCGGGGCTAGCAGGGGGAGAGTGCGGGCAATCGCTTCGCAACCAATCCGTTCTAACATCCTCCGGACACGGGAGTGCAGCTCTTCGATAGTTAGAACCCGCAGTGGACATTTGTGTTCAAGGTAATGAAGAATCCCAGCTAACAGGTCATCAATGAAAGGGAAGTCCTCTCGTTCCGCAGCCTCCGCTCCACGTTGGATTGCCTCACGCAGCCAGCTGGTGTCATAGCCGGTCACTTGATGACGGCCGATCTGAAGAACTGGACGATTTCCGACGATGCAAATCATGCGGTAGAGAGGGGGGGAGGTTTGGTGCTGGGCGGGGGGTTATTTCATGGAAGGGCTGTGGGTTAGGTTTTTCAGGTAAGGGTTACTCTTTAAAAAGTTTGCGTTGGTGAGGATCGCGTGACGCACGCGTTTCGAGTGCCTGAATCTCACGGATGAACTCGCCGACATCATCGAATTGTCTGTAAACCGAGACGTAGCGAACATAGGCAACCGGATCGATTTCATGCAGCTTGCTCATGACCTTCGGGCCAATGCTGCTAGAGGGCACTTCGGTCAGGTGGTCTTTGTGCAATTCTGCTAGAATTTCCTCAACTGCACGATCTAACCGATCCATCGATACTGGGCGTTTCTCACAGGCTTTGACCAAGCCACGGAAAATTTTCTCCCGATTGATCGACTCTCTTGTTCCGTCACGTTTAACGACCTGAAGCTCAGTTCGTTCGATCTGTTCGTAGGTGGTGTAACGGTAGTCACATGCGAGACAAACTCGCCGTCTACGCGTAGTGGTGCCGTCCTTCGACATTCTGGAGTCGATGACTTTATCTTTTAATGATCCGCACTGAATACAACGCATAGGTATCTCCGACTGTTGACGCGGAGGCTAGAACAGCAGATATGGGGGTATCAAAGCAAAAATCATACTATATTTAGTCGAGCAGAATGATATTAAGCTTCTCGAAAGTATAGTTTTTGGAAAAATGCCCTATGCGAGGTGAAAAGACCCCAAAAGCCCCAATTTAGGGGTAAAATTTAATCCCGCCAACGTGGCGCGGATTCTCTAACGACGGCACTCGTTGAGTAGTCCCTCGAGATAGTGGGTGATTTCAGTGAGACCGTCACGCCATTCACCTGGTTCAAGAACTTCGAGGTCCTCGCGGGCCTCTAAAAGCATAGCGGAGGCTGTGTTCAATGAGCTTTCCACTGAGCCTTCGTATTCGGCGATGCCTATCAGCACGGGAAGATCGAGAGGCTGTTGCTCGATAATGCGCTTATTAAGTTTTTCTCGCTGAGCCGGATCCGCTTTCTCGATCAAGTTGAGCAGAGGCAGAGTGAGTTTTCCTTTTTCCAGATCGGTCCGCAGGGTCTTGCCGACTTCATCCTCAGAACCGACCAGATCCAAACAGTCGTCATAAATCTGATAGGCGGTGCCGAGCTTAAGACCGTAGTCGTAAAGTCGCTGTTCGACTTCTTCAGAGACGCCAGACAGGGATGCGGCGATGCCGGTTGCGGCGGCAAAGAGAGCGCCGGTTTTCATCTCGATGATGTGGAAGTAATCTTTCTTCGTGAGCGTGAGATCGAAGCGACGTTGAGTCTGCATGACTTCACCTTGGCAGACTTCTCGGGAGGCTTTGCCCACCTTGCGGCAGATGTCGATACTGTCGAATTCGGTGGCAAGCAGTAGGGAGTGAGAAAAGAGAGCATCGCCGAGGAGTACAGCCATGCCATTGCCCCATTTGGCATTGGCGGTAGGCACGTTCCGGCGGGTATCGGCACCATCGATGATGTCATCGTGCACCAGTGTAGACATGTGGATCAGCTCGAGGATGACGCCGATTTTAATATGACCTGCATTGACGCCTCCTGTAGCGCCACCAGCGAGGATTGAGAGTACAGGACGGATCCGCTTGCCACTGGTGTTGCAGATGTAATCGATGTAGGGCTCAACCGAAGGATCAAAGGCGCGAACTTGATCGCGTATTTGCGCTTCCACTTCCTTGAGTTCCTTCTTTACAAGTTTGAAGGGGATTTTGGGAAGTGTGCTGGGTTTGATCAAAGACATGTCAGAAAAGGTGCTCAGATTGTGAGCATAGAGCGGGCTGTTTGGCAATAGCGGTTTAGCGTCAGCTGTTTGAATTGTAATGGATGGGGGATTCAGGAGGCGTTCTCGGATTCCGGATGGGTGCCGAAGTGATAGCGGGCACTTTCGAGAATTCCACAAGAAATTTCATCGAATTCCAAGCCAGATGTGCTGATTTTCAGATGAGCAGTTTCTTCATACATCGGGCTTCTTTCGGTGAGCATCTTGTTGATGACTGCCATCGGGTCTTCGCATTGAAGCAGAGGACGATTGCTGTTTCGCGAGGTGCGTGAATATGTCTCTTCGGGAGAGCAGTAGAGCCAAACAACAAATCCGAGTTGGCGTAACAGTTGGCGATTTTCCGGACGCAGGATCATGCCTCCTCCCGTGGAAATGATGTGGTGGTTACACTCGCTACTCAGCATGCTTTTCAGGAGCCGTGTTTCCAATTCTCTGAAACCTTCCTCGCCATCACTTTCGAAAATTTCGGCCACGCTTCTTCCGGTCTGTTCTTCAATGACCTGATCGGTGTCAGTCATAGGGTAGGATAGCTTCTGGTTAAGAACCCGACCCAAGGTGGACTTGCCGCAACCCATGAACCCCACCAGCACAATATTGCGCAGGGGATTGCATTCGTCGGGTCCGTGGTCCATGACCGGACTGTAACGGAACGGAACCGTGCATGGCGATAGGGAAGATGGATAAATGTGTCACACTCATCGATCCTGCCTCGGATCTGATGACGCATTTGCAGTCAATTTCCTTGGTTCCACGGCTTTCATAAGCTACTTCCAACCACGTGAGCGAAACGCGAATCATCGATGCCTCCGATCCGGCGGCACAAAATAAAGTTGTCTTGGATGTTGTAGCCTTGCTAGCTGCAGGTGAAGTCGTGGCTCTGCCTACGGAAACCGTTTACGGTCTCGGTGCTGACGCCCTCAATCCCGAGGCTGTGGCCAAGGTGTTTGCTGCGAAAGAAAGACCTGCATTTGATCCTTTGATTGTCCATGTCGGCTCGTTCGAACAAGTCGATGAAGTGGCTGAAGTACCGGAGGAACTTAAGGAAGTGGTGGCTAAGCTCATGAAAGCCCATTGGCCAGGACCGTTGACATTAGTATTACCCAAAAAAGACTGCGTGCCGGATATTGTTACCAGCGGTCTGCCTACCGTAGCTGTTAGGATGAGTGCTCATCCGATTATGAAGGCTGTTGTTAGAGGGCTTGGTCATCCTGTCGCTGCCCCGAGCGCTAACCGCTTTGGCCGGATCAGCCCGACATCTGCATCCGCTGTGGAGAAAGAGCTCTCCGGGCGCATACCTGCCATCGTGGATGGAGGTGCCTGTCGTGAGGGATTAGAGAGCACCATTATTCGTCCAGAAGCTGGGGAGAAACGACCGGTCCTTCACATGCTTCGCTCTGGTCCGGTGACCAAAGAAATGCTTCAGAGGTTTGGAAAAGTGGAGCGTCCCAAACGCAACCGTTCAAACGAGGCTCCCGAGGCTCCGGGGCAACTCGACAGTCACTACGCACCAGTCACCCCACTTCGGTTGCTGAGGAAACCTGAGGATTTCAAACCCGAAGCTGGTAAAAAGTATGGATTGCTCAGCTATTGTGGTTCGGAAAAAACCGGATTCATCAACGCCTACGAGTGGGACCATGTGGAAGAGCTTTCTCCAGGCAATGGCAAGCTCGCCGAGGCCGCTGTGCGCTTTTTCTTTGTCTTGCGCTTACTTGATGAAAGCGGGGTTGATGAAATCATCGCAGAGCCAGTCTCTGAGACCGGTTTGGGGGTAGCCATCATGGACAAGCTCCGTCGCGCCTCCTCGAGAAAGTAGTTTCCATCTACTATCCACTTACTACCTACCACTGATGCTTAAGTCCCTCATGCAAGTATCCGGCTTCACGGCCATCAGTCGGGTATTAGGATTTTTGAGAGATATTCTGATCGCTCGGTATCTCGGGTCTGGGTTGTTAGGCGATGCCTTTTTCTCTGCGTTCCGATTTCCTAATTTGTTCAGACGGATCTTCGGCGAGGGTGCATTCAATGCCGCTTTTGTTCCCATGTTTGGGCGGCGATTGGAAAATGACGGTGAAGAGAGTGCGATGAGGTTTGCATCGAATGCCTTCTCTACTTTAGCAGCTGTTCTCATCGCAATCAGCATCGTGGCCATTCCCTGCATGCACTGGGTGATGAGTGCGGTGGTGCCAGGATTTAAAGCCAAAGTAGAAATGCCTCTGCAAATGCAGGGGAGTCCAAATATAGCCAAGGACTTTTCGGTTAGAGTGGATGGCATGCGCGATGTTTACCTGACCGTTCCAGAAAATAATGTCGAGGCACTGACCGGTGTATATGAACTCCGAAACCTCCGCTTTGTGGAGGAGCAGCCACTTGTCTTTCCAAAGTTCTGGGGAGCGGGGGAGCGGGGAGGTTCGTTTACTGTCGAACAGGTCAGCGAGGCATACTCCGCCCAAGAGAAAGTCCGGGCCGAAAAAGCGAAACGGACACCTAATCCGCCCATGGTAAATTTGGTGGCACTGCCGTTCTCTGGTCCGACAACGGGGTCCGGGTCGATGAAATGGATCATTTCTGGTGATGGCCAAGCACGCATCCGTTTACCTAAAAAACACAACTACGGCTGGTTTGAGGGTGAAATGGCCCTCGTGGCTACCTCCGGCTCAGTGATAGCCCCCGATGAAAATGGAAACCCGCCTGCGCTGAAAATCTATCGTAACCATCCTGATACATTCAGCCTGACTGTGAAGCTCTCGCAGATCACTTTTTGTTATCTATTGTTCATGGCGTTAGTCGCCCACCTCAGTGGAGTGTTGAATACTTTCAAAATCTTCGCCGTGCCGGCTGCGGCTCCGATTCTCTTGAACTTGGTGTTTTTGGTCGGACTGGGAGTATTTGTGCAGTGGATGCACTCGGATGTTCCGGCGCATGTGTTGGCATGGTGTGTCGCTGTTGCTGGCCTGTTGCAGTTCATGATGCTTTACGGAGCCTGTAGAAAAAACGGCTACCGAGTGCGTCTTCAGAAGCCAGTGATCGATGGTTCGATGAAACGCCTTTTCCTGCTGATGGGGCCGGGGATACTGGCTGCTGGGATTCAACAGATTAACTTGCTCGTAGGTGGTGTGATCGCATCGTTCAAAGCTGGTGCGATTTCATGGCTATATTACTCGGATCGCGTTTATCAGCTGCCACTTGGTATGATAGGCATTGCTCTGGGTGTCGTGTTGCTTCCCGAAGTCACTCGTTTGGTTCGTCGTGATGATATGTTAGGTGCCTCCAATAGTATGGTCAAAGGCATGGAGCTTGGCTTGCTCATCACGCTTCCTGCGGCGGTGGCGATGTTAGTCATTCCGGTTCCCATTATCAGCGTGCTCTTTCAGCGTGGAGAATTTACGGCTGACGATGCCTTGCAATCAGGCAGGGCGCTGCAAGGTTTTGCACTAGGCCTGCCGGGATACGTGCTGATCAAAGTTCTCCAGCCTGGTTATTTTGCACGCGAAAATACTAAAGCTCCGATGATGATGGCTGGCATCACCGTGATTGTAAATATCGTGGTGAGCCTGATTCTTTTCGGGCCGCTCGGTCATGTCGGAATCGCCATCGCCACCACCGTTGCTGCTTGGGTCAATGTGTTCCTCTTGGCGAAGGGCCTCAAGGGGCTTGTTACTCCCGGTAAGGATTTTTGGACCAAGACATTACGTATCACCATCGCGAGTGTGGCGATGGGGCTGCTAGTGTGGATTGGTTATCAGGTGCTAGGCTCTTGGTTTGACGACGGCTTCTGGAAACGTTGCATCGCACTGCTTCTTCTCATCGGCCTTGGCATGTCCGCTTACGCTGTTTTGGTCTTGTTCACCAAAGCAACCAGCTTGGCCGAACTGAAAGCTGGCTTTAAGAGAGGATGACGTTGATTTATCCTGACAGATCTTTCTCTACGCAGCAGTATGGGATTTGTAATGAATGCTAATCATCTGAAAAAAATTTCGTGTGCTCTCGTGTTGGCGGGGGTGAGTTCCAGTCTCTCTACGGTTTTAGCCCAAGAGACGAAAAAGAAGAAATACGATACGCCCAAGCAACCATGGAGCGAGTACACGGTGCACGATATGACTCGTCCCCATCCTGAAAAAGTTGCTGGCAAGACGGCGGTCACGACCAAAGCTCCGGAAGGCGCCATCGTTCTTTTCGACGGTAAAAATACCGATGCCTTCACCAAGAACTGGAAAGTCCAAGATGGTATTCTGATAGCTTCTCCAGGAGACATCAGAACAAAACAATCATTCGGGAGCATTCAGCTTCACGTTGAATGGAGAATTCCAGCCGGACGTAAGGTCAGCGGTCAAGGTGGTGGTAATAGCGGGATTTTTCTCATGGACCGCTACGAAATCCAGGTTCAGGAAAGTCATACCAATGTCACCTACGCCGATGGCCAAGCCGGTGCGATCTACGGCCAAACTCCACCTAAGGTAAATCCGTCTGCCCCACAAGGTGAATGGCAAAGCTTCGACATCACTTTCCAGGCCCCGGTCTATGGTGAAGATGGAGTTATGAAATCAGCACACGTTACCGTCGTTCACAATGGTGTGAAAATTCATGATCAACAGGTGATCTACGGACCGACCACCCACAAAAAAGTGGCGAAATACCCCAAGACACATCCGGAAAAAGCGCCATTGCGTATTCAGTGGCACGGAGACCCGATCGAGTTCCGCAATATCTGGCTGACTGAACTGAAGAAGTAGTCCGCCTTATATCGACTGTAGGAGGTATACAAAAGGCAGTGTAAAGCCTAACAGCGTTAATAAGGTTCCGGCCAGAAGCAGGAGCCAAGACGTTGTTAGGAGTGTGATGAACTGACCTCTGCGTTCATCTGATTTACTGAGAACAGCCAAGATTACTGAGATGATGCCTCCCGCTGCTATCGTGAGAGGGAGCAGCAGACCCGTGCTGACAATTTCCATCACGACTTGTGAGATCAGTGGCAATATGATGTCACTGTTCTCGATTGTTGTAGCCAGCTTGCTCCCTACGGAGGCTACGACGCTGCCAGTTAGTGCATAAGCTATAAATATGGCACCGATGGCAGTGTAGGAACTCGCGGTAGGATTCATCACTTTCATGTGTTCGATCCACAGCTTGCATTAGCTGATTTCATTGTCATCAGAAATCGCCAAAGTTGAGCCGTAAAGTGGCGAATATGTTGTTCTTACACACCTGCATTGGCATGTAATCTGCTCGCCTCGGCAGCATGATGAACAACCAACAATCAAAACGCGTCGGCTTTCTTTTGGACATGGATGGCGTGATTTACAAGGGGAAGAAAATGATCGAAGGCTCTGCTGAGTTTTTAGAAAAATTACGAAGCAACAACATCCCTTATCTTTTCCTGACTAACAATAGCCAGCGTACCCGCAGAGACGTTGCTCTAAAATTGAATCGACTCGGCGTTCCGGCCGAACCAGAGGATATTTTCACATGCGCCATGGCGACTGCGCGCTATCTCTCCATGCGAAAGCCTAACGGCACGGCCTTCGTTATTGGCGAGAACGGTCTGGCAGCGGCCCTGCATCAGAACGGTTACACTGTGGTTGATGATGACGCCGACTACGTGGTGGTTGGGGAGGGGCGTACCATCAACTTTGAAATGATTGAAAAAGCGGTGCGTTTGGTTTCGAAGGGCTCTGCTCTGGTCGCCACAAATTTAGATACCACTTGTCCAACGGATGAGGGGATCCGACCAGGCTGTGGGGCGATCGTTGCGATGATTGAAAGCGCTACTGGAATGAAGGCATTTTCAGTAGGGAAGCCCAGCCCAGTCATGATGCGAATGGCTCGTGCATCACTGGGCCTGCGTACCGCGGAGACGATCATGGTAGGAGATACCATGTACACTGATGTGTTAGGGGCAGTTCAGTTAGGTTACCAGTCCGTGCTGGTGCTCAGTGGTCATACCAATGAAGACGACTTGAAGAAATTCGCCTATCACCCTGATCTCGTGGTGCCTTGTTTGAATGACATTCCGGAGTCATTCTATATGCCGCAGTTACAAGCGAAGTTAGCGGCTATGGCTTGAAAAACTTTGGAGCAAGTTCGCTACTCACGGAGTCGACCTTAGCTTGGTCGGGAGCTTCCGTTTCGGGGAAAAGAAAAAGGTTATAGTTTGTCTGATCTTTTTTCCCTCCGCGTGTCAGTCGGTATTTGTCTGTGCGTATTGACTGCGAGCCGCCCCAAAACGAGCGAGCCAGACCGTCACTATCCGCGGCAGGGTTATCGAGTTGAGCTTTTAGCGAAACTCCGTCTAAGCCGTCAGGAGCTGGAACCCCGGTGAGGTCACAAAGCGTTGGAAAGATATCGATGGTCTCGGTGATCGCTTGAGCTGGTGTGCCCGCTTTTGAAATTCCTGGTGTGCTGATGATGAGAGGCACTTGCAGGGATTCCTCGTAAAGGCTGTGTTTGCCCCAGATCGCTTTTTCTCCAAGGTTCCAGCCGTGATCTCCCCAGAGCACAACGATAGTATTGTTCTTTTGTCCGGATTTTTCCAGTGATGTGAGGATCTTGCCTACTTGAGCATCGGCATAACTCACCGACGCGTAGTAGTAACGGCGCACCAAGGCAGCGTATTCTGCGTCTTTGCGTGGATCTTTCCCTTGGTGATTATAACCTCCGAAAAATTCACCGCTGCCGTTCCACGTGAGGAAGCGCTTGGGTTTCTCTGGATCGGTGACCTCCGGGAGTTTCTGGCCTTCGTAAAGGTCCCAGTATTTCTTTGGAGCAGTGAAGGGGAGGTGCGGCTTGATAATACCTACAGCCAGCAGCCACGGTTGCTCCGATTTAGTAAGCTCGCCCAGTTGTTGGATTGCAGTGTTGGTTATAAGACCGTCCGGATAGAGGGTGTCCGGACCTTCTTTGATTTCCAATGCGGGAGTCTTTCCCCGTGTCCGAGGCACACCGTTGGCGATGCCGTGCATGGCATTGCGAGGTGTTTTCCACTCGCCGCTTGGCATCAGGTTTCGATCCCATGCTCCGGGCATTTCCACCTGTTTCGGATCGTTCCATTCCGACCCCATCAGTCCTCCCGGATAGTGGGTGACCTTACCGACAGCGACCGTGCTGTAACCGTTGTTTTTGAAGACTTGGGGGAATGTCGGAGTGAGTTTGTCATTTTTGGCCCGTGCGGAAATAGCTCCATTGCCCCGATCGGATCCAGCCCGTGGGTATCGGCCTGAAACAAGCGAATGACGCGAGGCACCGCAAGTAGGAACCTGGACGTAATGCCTGCTGAAAACACGGCCCTGCGCGGCGAGTTGATCGATGTTCGGCGTGTGCATGTGTGACTTGCCGTAGCAGCCCAGTTCGGGCCGCAGGTCGTCTACGCAGATGAAGAGAATATTAGGTTTAACCTTAGTTTGAGCCAGTGTGGGCGGAGCTGAAACAAGTCCAGCGACAGAAACTAATGTAATAATTGCAGGCAGAGAAAAACGAGAGAGCATGGTGCGGAGTAGTTTGCTTAGAATGTTCCGTTGAGCTTGCGGCCCACCCAGAAGATAGCAAGCAGGAGAACCAAACATGCTGCAATGATCCAGCTGGACCATAGGGGGGTGCGAGTCTCCATTGCTTGAGGGTCAGGCAATGCTTGGATCTCCTTGATTAAGGCTGCGATTTTTTCCCCGTTAATCATGCGACCACGTGCGACACGAGTCATTTCCTCCAACACGTCGGGGCGAGCGGGCATCCCTGTTTTTTCAATTTCGCTACCTTGAGCTAACAGAGTGGTCTTGATGCCGTGTGCTTTGTCCTCACCAACAACGGCTTCAATTTTCCACGCACCGGGTTGAGCGATTTTGAATCTACCAGTGTAACTACCCCAAGCGCCTTTCGCCTTGTCCAGACTGATGCGACGGGTTTTTCCGTCGGGAGAGGTGATATCAACTAACACGTCACCTTCTTTTAGCGGGGCTCCGTATTGGTCGAAGGCGTTGGCGTTGAGAGTGACGGTATCACCGGGTTTGGGGCGATCCGGTGTGAAGTAAAGGCGGATACGTTCGCCAGCGGCCATATTGCGCTGATAGGACATCCAACGCGCGACTTGTCCCCAGAAACGGTAGTGGTAAAGGTCTTCGACACCACGACGCCAGCGCCATGCAGAATCATGGCCGAGGAAGAGGACTTTGCCATTGCCTGCGGTCTTGGTGACCAGCATGGGGATGCGACCAAACTCGTTAGACCGGTTAGCGTGCACAGCCAGAACATCCGTGCCCCCCTTGGCTTTAATGACAGGAGCGTGCCAGTAGAAGCCCGGCAGGCTTTTCCAAATCACAGGGTTATCGTCCTCGGTATCACCAAGCATGGTTAGCAGCGAGCCCTTGCCTTCTGATGTTAGATTTAGCTGAGATGCGGTGGTTTCACTATATCCTTCCTTACGCTTGTCATCGAGAATGACTGGAATGAGATCTCCTAATGGGCTGTCGACCAATGAATGTTCGTTGCCCTGGCGGCCTGGAATGAACACAATACCACTGGCCTGGTCTTCCACCAGTCCCTTGAGGAGTTCTGCCTGTTCTTTGGTCAAGCCACCATTTCCAATGCCAACATCACCGATGAAAACGACATCGTATTTTTGTAGATCTTCGAGTTTTTCAGGAAACTTGGTGATGTATCCTGGGCCGTCACCTTCGCCCAACTGTGGATGGAGTAGTAAACAACTGACAGTGACACCTGGATCTCGGTAAAGGGCGTTACGAATGAATCGATATTCCCAACGTGGAGTCGACTCGATAACCAGCACGTTGAGTGATTCCTTGCGTCCGGCGATGGTGAATTGGCGTTTATTGTTTTTGGCAACCATCTCTCCGGTGGCGACGGGAATGGATAACTCCAGGGTGGAGGATCCTTCCGCAGTGAGACGCCATAGAATGGAATCATGGTATTCCTCTCCAGCAGGGATCACGATGTTCTTGGTGCGTTCTTTGCCAGATTTAATATCACGAAGTCTTACGATGGTGCGCACATCGCGATCGAGCGAGGATACAATCGTGAAGGGGATCTGTACGTTTTCGCCTACGATACCGTATGTGGGCGCGGTAACATTGGAAATGTCCAGGTCTGGAAGCCGGTTGTCGCTGCCCACGGGAATCGCGAAGAGAGGAATGTTGCGGCGGCGCATTTTCTGCGCAGCGGCTACTGGCCCAATGCCGGTGTTCCAATCGCCATCCGTGAGGAGGATCATGGCGCGTAGGTTGTTGTGTTCTTCGAGAATGTTGTCGATGGCACTGTAGATATCGGTGCCTGCTAACGCCAGCGTCGCTGGATCAGCATCTTCCGGAGGTGCGGAAAAACCTTCTTCAAAAACACGGTTCCGTTCATCACTTTTAAGCGGCTTGAATAGATCGCTGCCAAGGATTTTTTCCATCCATTCGGAACGCGTGACAACTTCTTGGCTGGCACTTAACTCCACGGGGAGAATCGCATCTGCTGTCGTAGACGAGCGCGAAGCATCAAAGAGAATCGCTACTTCAGGTTTGCTGTTAGGCTCAGTGATGACTCGCCATTCTGGCTGCCAGAGCATCAGCACACAAATTAGAGCACAAAGAAAACGCAGTGCTTCTAAGGCTCCGGTGCGCTTAGGACGCGTGGATCGCCTGATGGCCATGACACACAGCGTGCCTACTGCTAACAGCGCAATAATCCCAATCCACAGCGTGAGTGGAGTCGGAGAAAAAATGAGGTTGGAAATGGAAAAATTCAAGGTGGCTGAGTTACTGAGTTTTTTTCAGTTTGGGTTGCAAACAAAGGATCGCCTCGGTGATGAGGAATACTAGCATGGCGATGAGGAAAGCTCGCCAGATTTCGCGCGCAAGTGATTCCGATTCACCGGTATCTTCAAAGAGCTTGTAGGGAACTCCTTCTAGAACGGTGTCTAATTTGGCGTTGGTGAGAATTTGCCATTGGTCTTCGGATTTCGGACGGTTAACGGCGAGAAGGCGATCTCCCAGCTTCCATACACCGGCTTCATAAGGCGCATTGCTACTTGTGGATTTGGAATGTGTGTCGAGACGTGTGCGCGTTTCACCATCGGCCACTAACGATTTCTGACTGCCTGTGATGGCGGCAAAAGCCGAGCCGAAACGTTTGTCTCCCAGTTCGATCATGCGTTGAACGACAGGTAGCAAAACATCCGCATCGCCGAGGTTAGACCAAGTATAGTCGGGAAGCGTGGCGGCGAAAATGGCACTTCCATCACCAATTACTTTTCGCGCGAGGAAGGTTTTTTCATCGTCCCAACTAGCCAGCGTCGTTGCGTCACCTACAATTTCGCGCCGTTTGATGGCTTTTAGTTTGGGCACAGGAATTTGTGTTCCCTCAAGCCCATTTCGTAGAGGTCCGTCTGTTTGATCCCACTCAGGGATAATGAAATACTGGCCCTTGGGCGCGACCGTTTGCTCTCCCCAGGTAAGGCCAAGGAAATTGGTGGTGGATTCACCGCGAGGAGGGAACATGATAGCCGCGCCTCCGGACTCCAGGTAGCGGGTGAATTCTTCCGCGATGGTTCCCTCGGGGAGGGGAGCCTGCCAGATGACAAGAGTGGCGCTAGCCCAGTCGATTTGGTGTGCGCTGTTAGCTGCGACGCGAGTGGCGACACTGCGATCAAATCCCGGTGGAGCGGCAGCGAGCTCTAGCCAATCAGGTGACTCGCCACCCTCGGTGACTAGAAACGTTTTCGATGGAGCATCTTCACCATAGGCAAAGTAGGAAACGTTATCACGCAGGTTGGTATCAGCGGGGATGGAAACAAACCCATGACCGGTGCCTTCACGCGTTCCCAAAGGTAACCGTTTTTGGAACTGATAGGTCTGTCCATTGATGGTGACCTTGTCTGCACTGCGTGTGCCATTCAGACTATAAGTAATTGGAACTGCAGCTGGGCCCTCTGAATCGGTTCGTGTGATTTCGAGATCGAGCACAAGTTCATCCTCGCTGCGTCTGGAGGAAAGAACGCGGATCGAGTAGTTGTCTGTGGGTGAGGAAGCTAACGACAGAACGCGCAGCGTGGTGTTCTGGGGAAGGTCATTTAACCCGGTGCGAATTGCCTCCCATCGTCCTTCTTCCGGAGCCCAATCCGATAGCTGTAAATCCGATGCCACCCAGATTTCCGTGCGACCAGGGGAGCGCTCTAACACATAGTCAATGGCGGTAGAGATTAGTGCGGGAATCGATGCCTTGGTATCGGTCGCCGATGTGGAACTGAGTTCTTCCAGAGCATCTGGAGAAGGAACGTCTTGAGCCTTGCCACTGGCACTATCAATCAGCACCAAGCGAGGTGAGTTGAGTTCAGTTAGGGATTTCCTAACACTGGCTATAGCACTGGCTCTCTTGCTTTCACGACTTCCGGGCGACTGCTGCTCCATGCTGGAAGAGCGGTCGAGTATGAGGATGACGGTATCGACTTTACCTCCACCCCAGCCAAGGAAACCTCCCACCAAAGGACGAGCAATGGCGAAGATGAGTGCTGCGATCGCTAGGGTTCGGCAGGCAAGGATGATCAGATATTTGAGTTTCTTCTTACCACGAGACTCACGAGTGGCCTTAAGCAGGAACTCCATCGCCGCCCATTGTACAGTGCGGTGACGCCTGCGGTTGAGCAGGTGAATAATGATCGGGATACTCGCAGCGAGTAGACCCCAGAGCAGAGATTGTTGAAGGAATGACACGGATGGAAAGGAAGTAGGTCAGAAGAAATCAGGTCAGGCTTTGCCTTTTTTGGAAAGTCGGTTGGTTAGGAAATTGTGGACGATTTCCTCGTAGTCCTGATCGGTGGTGATGAGATGGTAATCAGCATGAATATCGTGACATTTCATCTTCACGGTTTTCATGAATTCTCGCATGGCGGCGCGATATTCATCCGCGACCAAGGTAGGCTCGGCGACGATGGAAGTTTTATCCTCCATGTCAACAAACCGGTGCGGTCGTTCGAAGTCGAATGCAATTTCCTGTTTGTCCAACATGTGGAAAACCGCAACATCATGCTTCCGATAGCGAAGGTGCTGTAAGGCATCGCCTAGGGCATTGGTATCGCAGAAGAGATCAGACATGATGATCACGAGAGCCCGCTGTGCCACTTTTTCTGCAATCGTGTGCAGGGCATCAACGAGACCGGTTTCCCCGGATGGTTGAGTCTTTGCAAGCACCTCAAACATATGGTTGAGGTGAGCCGGGCGCCGTGTTGGCGGGATTTCAATATGAATTTTTTCCTGACAAACTGACAGGCCTGCGGCATCACCCTGATCGATGATTAAATAGGAGAGAGTAGCTGCAAGCTTGCGGGCAAACTGAATGCGAGCATCGTTCTCCGCGCTAAAGCCCATCGAGCCACTAGCGTCTAACACAAAGTAGGCACGTAGGTTCGTGTCGGCCTCAAACTCCTTAATATAATAGCGGTCAGAACGAGCGTAAGCTTTCCAGTCCAGCCTTCGGGTATCGTCACCTTGGACATATTTCCGGTACTCCGCAAACTCCACCGAGGAACCCCGGTGAGGTGAGCGGTGTCGGCCCGCGACATTGCCCGTCATCGCTTGTCGCGCCTCCAGAGGAATGGCACCAAGCCGAGAAAGAGCTTCCGGATCTAGGAAATCGTATTTCATTATAAGACCTACGCTTCCTGCATTTCAGCGACGAGGCGATCTACTACCTTGGCGGCGGTCATGCCTTGGGATTCGGCAGCGAAGTTAGTCAACACACGGTGGGTGAGAACAGGGCGCGCGACCGCTTCGATGTCTTCTAGGCGAGCCATGTAGGAGCCGTTCAGTGCAGCGCGAGCTTTTGCTCCGAGAATGAGATACTGGACAGCACGTGGACCTGCACCCCAACCGACGTATTCGCCGATCCAGTCAGGGGAGGCCTCTGTTCCTGGACGGGTCTTGCGCACAATCTCTACAGCGTAGTCGTAGATATGATCAGGAACGGGCACTCGGCGAACCAACTGTTGAAACTCGAGAACTTGGTCTCCGTTGAGAATATGATTAAGAGCATTCTTGGCTGTGCCCGTGGTTTCGCGGGCGATACGAAGTTCCTCCTCGTGCGATGGGTATTCAACGTTGATGAGGAACATAAAGCGGTCGAGCTGCGCTTCGGGGAGAGGGTAGGTGCCTTCCTGCTCGACGGGGTTCTGTGTCGCCAATACGAAGAAGGGTTTATCGAGTTGATAGGTTTTTCCGAGAACGGTCACCATATTTTCCTGCATGGCCTCCAACATGGCGGACTGGGTCTTAGCAGGCGCACGGTTGATTTCATCAGCGAGAACAAGATTGGCAAACACAGGTCCTTTGATGAATTCGAACTCACGGTGGCCGGCGTCGGTTTCCTGAATGATGTCGGTTCCGGTGATGTCCGCTGGCATGAGGTCCGGAGTGAACTGGATTCTGTTGAAACTCAGATCCATGGTCTCTGCAACGGATGACACCAGCAAGGTCTTGGCCAGTCCGGGCACCCCCATGAGCAATGCATGACCACGAGCGAACAAACAAATGGCTAGCTGCTCAACGACATCTTCCTGACCGATAATCACTTTGCCGATTTCATCTTTGAATGCTTGGTAAACAGTGCCCAGATGATCGATGGCCGCAACGTCATCAGCTGGTAATGTGGTGGCTGGAGAGGTGCTGTCTACTGGTGCGGAAGCCTCGGCGGTGGTGTCTTCGGGAGGTGTGGTCGGTGTGTCCATAAATACAGTTGGTTGATCGATGATTGAAATTGAATGGTTCTCGGAATGTCAGCTGTGTGCTAATGTATTGTTTGTTAGAGGGTCACGATTCGGCGTGGTTAAACTCGTGTCAGCAAACTTCGTCTCGCTGCTGATACCTTAGCGAAGCTATGGTCGGGATTTATTTTGTCGAGGGAGTAAAATGTCGATTTTACAAGTGACTGATACCTTTGTCCGTGCGAATATCTTGCTTGGCATCTGCTAGTATTCTGGCAGTCTTTAAAAAATTACACCCAACCATGGCAAAAACCGCAGGAAACCCTTTTGATCACGCTTTTGAAATGCTGGGCCACGCCCCTGATGTAGCCACTGACTGCATCAACTCGGAAGCCCTAGAATTACTCACTCAGGCCCTTACTTCGCGAGCAGGCGACAGAGGCCGTATGGTTCTGCTCCGGTCGCCACGCGCAGGATTTGGCAAGACTCATTTGTTGATGAGATTGCACCAACGGGTGGCCCACACCCATGAGTTCATTCCACTCGAGCCGAGCAAGGGCAGATACTTGGATGCGTCAGCCGTGCTTGATGCTGTGTTGCGCAGATTTTCTCGGATCCTTCCGGGCGGTGGTGGGTTGACCGTGTTGGATTTATTGGCGCGACGTATTCTAGCCACTGGTCTTGAGCCGCTGGTTTGCTCCGGTGAGGTGCCTAGCCAGGACCGTGAAAGTGCCTTGCAAGCTCTGCAGGAGCGCCCGGTCGAGACATTCGATTTTCATAATGAGGAGGCTGTGACTGCCCTTTGGGCTCAAGCCAACTTCGGTCTGTTAGGGCCGCGCCTTACCGCTGAACTTGCCGAGCGAACTCAGGCAGGATTCCGTCCGGTAGCATGGTGGGTTGAGCTGTTGTTCCGCTACAGCTCGGCACCGCTCGATCAAACAACGAGAAACAGTTCTTTAGTTGAGACAGTTTTTGGTGCCGATGCAGTTGAAACTGACATGCATGAAAAGCTGGTGACTCTACTTAACCTGACCGGCCTGGTAACATCGCCAGTATTAGTCCTCGATGAAGTTGAAGGTTTTTCGAGCAACCCCGAGGCAGCATTGCAAGTCGCAACATTTCTCAATGCTCTCCATCAATCTTGCAATGAGCTGGCTCTGATCATCAGCGTGAATGGTGACGTATGGGAGACCGCTTTCTTGCCGCGCATGCCCTGCGGACTGAAAGATCGTTTAAGCGATATTGTGATCGATCTGAAGCCAATGACCAAAGAGCAGGCTGCCAAATTACTGAGAGATCGTGCTGGTGACCATGCTGATCAGATTCTTGACCGGATGGATCTCGATACAGGTGTCATCTATGCTAGAGGTCTGATTCGTGAAGCTTCAAATATGTGGGCTGAGCTGGAAATGCAGGCATCTGCACCCGCCACAGGTAGTCAGACATCTCAAACTTCTGATTTTGCCACTGCTGCACAAACTCCAATCTCTCTTGCAACACCCACTCCGGAGCCAACGCCCGAGCCAGCGCCTGACCCAACACCTACTCCGGAGCCAACACCTGCACCAGAACCGGTTCAGCAGGCTGAAACCAGCCCGCAGCCAACCACAGCTCAAGAACCTGTCGCGCCCGCCGCTCCTACCGAGGCTCAACCTGCTCCAAGTCCGCAGCCTGAATCAACGGCTCCCGAGCCTGCACCGACTGAGCCGTTTACCCAAGTAGTAGCAGAGCAGAAAAGTCCTGAACCAGCTGCTGAGGTTAAGCCAAGAATCACCAGTGATGTGATTTCCGCAGCCGCAGCGGCAGCCGCTGCCATTGAGACTTCGGAACTCGAAACTTATAGTCAACAACCTGCGGGGCACATGGCTACGGATATGGCCAGTCCTTTTGAGCCGGTGGCAGATTATAAACCAGCTCCGACTAATCCAGTAGCTTCTGATCACTCGCAGGGGATCATGTCTCCGTTCCAAGAAGCTGATTCTCAGGAAACTGATGAGGATGACGATTCAGAAGGTTTGCCATATTTCGAAAATGTAGAAGAAGCTCAGTTTAATTATCAGCCCGAACCTACAGCGCCCCAATCCACAGGAGTGTTCGAACCAGTTCAGCCTGCAAGTGAACCAGTGGCAGCTCAGGTAACCGAGCCAAGGGCATTTGCCGATGAGAGCAAGACCGAGGAACCAGCCCAACAGGATTCCCCATTCACCTACGCTGATAATCGTGAACAGCACGAGGCGCCCGCGCCAATAACTCCACCACAGGAGCCAATCCAAGCTGTTGAGGACAGTCCTTTTACTCCGGTCGAACCATCGGCCCCACAGCGAGACAGCGCAAAGTCTTCTCAGCCAGCGGCTTCTCCATTCAGCATTGATACCGATGCGAACCCAGTGTCGCCATTCCAGCCTGTGACTCCTGTTCAACCGGCGCATCCGGTACAGCCAGTTCAGCCGGTTGCCAATCAGGTGCAACCGCCGCAAGCTCAGCCTGCGGCAAGTCCGCAGCCAGAACCACCAGCTAGCACCTTTGGTCAGGCTCACGAGAATCCGCCCAAACCGCATGTCGTCACTTCGGGCGATCAGGAGAAAGTGGAAGATCTTCTGCGCCAGTTCCGCGATCGCTACGGCAGGGAGGAATAGTTCGAAAGGGGAGACCGCCTCATGGAGTTGAGGCATCTCTTGGTCCAGTGACTGAAAAAACACATCGAGTGTGTATTTCGCACTTGTCATTGCTCGTTCGCGTCTATTGACTCTCTCATGGCGCAGATCTCCCTAGGACTTTCTTTCGACGACGTATTGCTCACCCCTCGTATGAGCAGCGTGCTTCCTGGTGAAGCTGATCTTTCATCGGCTCTCACTGATAAAATTGGCCTTAACATTCCCGTTGTTTCAGCGGCGATGGATACGGTTTCCGAAACCGAACTCGCGATCGCTTTGGCCCGCGAAGGCGGCATCGGTGTGATTCACCGCAACAACTTGATCGAAGATCAGGCTGCGATGGTTTCCAAGGTCAAGCGATCTGAGAGTGCGATCATCCACGAGCCATACACGGTGCGAAAAGAGCAAAGTGTCGGTGAACTCCGCTTCATCATGGACCAGCAGGGGTTCTCCGGATTCCCTGTGGTTGATGCCGAAGGTAAGCTTGAAGGGATGGTGACCGGTCGCGACGTCCGCCACATGGCCGATGACTCCGCCAGAATTTCCGAGGTGATGACCCCCCTTGAACGTGTGGTCACATCGCCTGAAAAAACCAGCATGCGCGAGGCACGCAGCATTCTCTACAAAAACCGCATCGAGAAACTGCCACTTGTTGATTCGTCTGGGAAACTGGTCGGTCTGATCACTGGAGCTGATATTGAAAAGCGGATTACTTTCACCAACTCCGCCAAAGATCCTAATGGCCAACTCCGCTGCGGCGCTGCCGTGGGTGTGGGACCTGATTGCGTTGAGCGTGCTCAGGCTCTTATCAAGGCAGGCGCAGATGCACTTTTTATTGATGCCGCCACCGGCCACACCAGTCGCGTAATGGAGGTCATCAGCAAGCTTCGCGAACTCGGAAACGTGCCTGTCATTGCGGGTAATGTCGTCACCGCAGAAGGAGCTAAGGATCTTTGTGATGCCGGTGTTTCCGCTGTCAAAGTGGGTGTTGGCCCAGGCTCCATCTGCACCACACGAGTGATCTCGGGCGTT
Source organism: Oceaniferula spumae (assembly GCF_042849255.1). GTDB lineage: Bacteria > Verrucomicrobiota > Verrucomicrobiia > Verrucomicrobiales > Akkermansiaceae > Oceaniferula > Oceaniferula spumae. Next base: position 691,178 of record NZ_AP026866.1, on the reverse strand, counting down.
GGTATGCCGCAGTTCACCGCGATCCAGAACGTGGCGTCTTACTGCCGCGACAAAGGAGTGGCAGTCATTGCCGATGGTGGAATTCGCTACTCAGGAGACATTGTCAAAGCGCTCGCAGCTGGTGCGGATATTGTCATGTTAGGTTCCATCCTTGCAGGCACTCGCGAAAGTCCGGGCGCTACCGTCCACTACCAAGGACGCCGATTCAAAACATACCGCGGTATGGGATCGCTCGGTGCCATGCGCAAGGGCTCAGGCGACCGCTATGGTCAGAATAGTTCTGGGAAATTAGTGGCTGAAGGGGTCGAAGGCCGGGTGCCATATAAGGGACCTCTCGCCGATGTTGTGTTCCAGCTCATGGGAGGGCTTCGTTCAGGTATGGGCTACGTCGGTGCTTCCAATCTAACTGAACTCCGTGAAAGAGCTGAATTCACCCAGATTACATCCGGTGGCTTGAAAGAGAGCCACGCTCACGACATCGTCATCACCGAGGAGCCGGTCAATTACCAACCTAGCCTCTAACTTATTTTTCTAACGATCCAGCTGCGTGGTCGTCATAGGCCACGCAGTTCCTTTTTTTAGCCAAACTATCAAATTTATCATGACTGAAAACAATCACGTAGCCGTCTTCGACTTCGGCTCTCAGTATACCCAACTCATCGTTCGCCGGGTGCGCGAACTTGGATTTTTTGCCAAACTTTACGAGCCAGAGGATATCTCTAACATCGGAACTCCCGGTGCTATCATTTTGTCAGGTGGCCCCAAGAGCACCAGCGATGATGATGCTCCGGATATCGACTTTGAAAAACTTCAGGCGTTCGGTGTTCCTGTGTTAGGTGTTTGCTACGGTATGCAGCTTCTGAACATCAAGTTCGGTGGCTCCGTGAAATCGAGCAACCGCCGCGAATACGGTCCGGCTGCACTGAAGCCCACTGCCAGCGAAGGATTATACGAGGGAATTTCCCACGAATCACAAGTCTGGATGAGCCACTCTGATACTGTTAGTGATCTGCCTGCAGACTGTAAGGTGCTTGCAGCCAATAAAGAGGGGACACCTGTTTCTCTCCAGTGGGGCGAACGCTTCTACGGTATTCAATTCCACCCTGAGGTGACTCACAGTCACGAGGGTCTCCGTATTTTGCACAACTTCCTACTCACTGCTGGGAAACTGGCAGAATTCCGTATCGAGGATTTCAAACGTGAAATGTTAGAAGGGATTCGCAAGAAAGTCGGCGACAAACAAGTCGTCTGCGGAGTCAGCGGTGGTGTCGATAGCACTGTGCTCGCAGTCTTGCTGAAAGAAGCTGGCGTCAACGTCCGCGCGATCTTTGTTGATCACGGCCTGATGCGACTCGATGAAGGCGATGAAGTCCGTAACAACTTCCACCGCATGGGTGTGGAAATTGAAACCGTCGAGTGCTCTGATCTTTTCCTGAGCAAGCTTGCTGGGGTCTCCGATCCAGAGGAAAAACGCAAGATTATCGGAGGGTTGTTCATCGATGTCTTCTGGGAAACCGTCGGAAACGCTGACCTTCTGGCTCAGGGCACGCTATACCCAGACGTAATTGAGTCGGCTTCCAATGCGAAATCCAAAGCATCCAAGATCAAGACTCACCACAATCGGGTCGACCGAATTCTTGAACTGCAAGCTCAAGGGAAAGTGTTAGAACCTCTCGCCGAGCTTTTCAAAGATGAAGTCCGCGAGCTTGGAACCTCTCTCGGAATCGCCATCGACATCCTCCAGCGCCATCCGTTCCCTGGACCAGGTCTCGCTGTCAGGTGCCCCGGAGATATCACCGAAGAGAAACTCCGCATTATCCGCGAGTGTGATCATATTTTCATCACGCGTCTGAAGGATCACGGTTGGTATGATAAAGTCTGGCAGGCATACGCCGGTCTGATTCCTGTGAAAACTGTCGGTGTTAAAGGTGACGAACGAAGCTACGAGTGGGCAATCAGCCTGCGCGCCGTGATCAGTGAAGATGCGATGACGGCTGACTGGGTGGAACTGCCACCGGCATTGCTTCGTGAGACCAGTAATCGTATCCTTAACGAAGTCGACGGAATCAACCGAGTGCTCTACGACATCTCGACCAAGCCACCGGCGAGCATCGAGTGGGAGTAGTCCGTTTCCTCCGGAAATTGGCCTCAATTGACGGGGTAAAACATCTCTGGATTCTCTGGAATCGCAGCGTCTATTGTGAGGTTATGTTTTATTAACATTTCTTTACTTTCTACGCTTGGAAAATAGGGGGCTTTCCACTAGTCTTAGTGGCGAGATGAAATGTCCCCGATGTGTGCAGCGAATCCATCGTAGTGCTCCACAGTGCCCGCACTGTGGATTTGCGATGCAGGATCTCGATGCCCATTACGGTGCCGGCGAGGTGCGCATGCGTCGCCTCAGTGATTCAGCAGGAGTTCTGCGGCTTAAGGAACGCAAGAAAGTGGAGAAGTGGTTTGATCAATTCGAGGCCACATTTCCGGAGCTGTTTTTCAGTGTTTATTTCGGCGCCCTCGATGAACGTTCGAACATCCGCCAGTTTGGCCTATGGCTATTGAACCGTGGTGCATTTGAGGACGTTGATTTATCCCGACCGAATGACGGAGGGGTGCTGTTAGTCGTCGATGTGAATTCCAAGGCCGCATTCATTGCCAGTGGTTACTTGCTCGACGTGTATCTTAAAGAGGAGGACACTTTTCGCGCCTTGTCCAAAGCCCACCCCCATTTTTTGCAGGGCAATTATTTCCGCGCTTTGAAATCGATCATGGGGAATATTTCAGGATCACTTCGCAAGCGCTCGCGTCAGGCGAATCGGAATCCTGAAAAATACCAACGTCTCATAGGCCAGTCTCAACAAGACATGGGGGATATCCTCCAGCGTATTCGTTCAGGCAAAGATGAGGCCACCAAGGACTTGAGTCGTCGACCAGCGGTCGATGAGAACCATCTTCAGCAGCACGTGCAATGATCCCGAGAATGGACAAGCCACCATTTACCCAGCAAACGACTTTGGTATGGCTGGTGGCAATATGTTTTCTAGTTGCGCTGGCTCCACAAACTTCCTTGGCGCAGGCACTACCCGTGTGGTCTGCAGAGGATCGGGCAAAATTAAGCAAAGGTGAGCTCATTGCGGGTGCCGGGCTGCTCGTTGATGACTCGGCCGCCAGCGAATTACCAGAAGTGGCACCAGATCCGGAGGTTCCATCACTTCCTCCAGAAGAGCCCGAGCCAGTGTATGATCCTGAAGTCATTCCCGAGGAATTCCTCAGCGCTTATTTTTCGGCCACACCTAAGACCTATTTGATCGATCCCCAGCAGCTGCTCAGTCGGCAAGAGGCAATGGATCGCGAGGGATTCCTCGAATATCATGCCGCGGATTCCGCCGTAGATATTAGGCTTTACCTATTTGATGCTGAGCAAAAAATTCCAGCGGGGTACACACTTCAGGCATTGGCTGAGGAGCGTTATGCGAACTCGAATTTGACGGCTGTTGTGTTTTGTTTCCTCGGCAATCCATCACGGAACATGCTGGCCTTTGGCGGTAAAGGTGCAGACTCGCTAGACAGCGAGGAAGTGCGGAAAATGCTGGAGGTCTCTATCCTAAAAGCCATGGAGAAATCAGAACCAGCTGGTCAGGTGGAGGCATTTGTCGTTCAGTTGTCTATTAAGCTGTATTGGATGGAGCGTGCCATTGCTAAAGAACAAGTCGCGCAGGGAAACACCATGGGAGTCACGACTGAGGCCGAGAAAAAATCACAGGCCGAAACTCCTGCAGCTACGGGCGCATTCACGGAGATCAAACCCTATCTACCGTACATTGTCATCGGTGGTAGCGGAGTTACAGTTTCCTGTGTGGCTCTCGCAGCGGCTATTTTCCTTTGGCGCCGCAGTCGAAAATACCATTTTCCTGTGCTTGAAATACCGCGCCGTCTCGGAGCTGACTATGGTGCCGGAGTAGGGGCTGTCATCGCATTTCATAACAAGCAGGGGTCACCTTCGAGCCAGCGAGATCAAGTGCCAGACTACCTGACACGGATGTGATTTTAGAGGATCTAATAGAATTGACCCCTAGAGACGAAATTTGCCCTGAAATCGCTTAAAACGCGTGTTTTTCGATTGTTTGTTCAATTACGGATAAAAACTTTACGAATATGTATATCGTGGTAATTTCAAGTCGTTCCAGCAATGGAGCGAGACAGTCCGATTGGCATCAGTTCATACAGGTTAGGGGGTTTCCTGGTGATCTAGTCCGGTCGGACTGTTTTTCTTTGTACAGGTATTGCCAAGTTCTTTAGAGCTGTTCGACGATAATTTTGCGGCTCGCACTTCGTCCTGAGTCATCGGTGATGGTAATCAGATGCTCGCCAGGTTCTAATTGTGCTGTGAAAATGCCTTCGATGCTTTCAATTTTCAACGTCGGGCATGTCCAGCTGACCGCTCCTGGGAAATCTGTGGCCAGCTTTAGAAATCGACCATTTCCAGGGAGGTCTGGATCTAATAAATAGCGAGCTTCGCGTGATGGGGACAGTATACGTAGAGGCTCTCTGTTGATCACCATCTGCGTGTTTTGTTCTGAGATGGCGAAGCTGTTTTTATCTCCTTCTTCAGTCATCCAGTCGGCATAGCGAATATCGAGGAGTGTTCTTCCTCTGATGTCGAAATCCTGCCGTTGTGACGCAAGTGGTAACCGATCATTTGGCAGGTCTAGTGTGATGGTGTCTCCAGTTTGCTGAGTCATTCTCTTGCCGGTATGAATATGCACCATGCATTTCGTCATGTCGGTGGGGCGGGCGAACCACTTAGGCCGATGATCACGGTGTAATCGCATCATCGTTTCATGGAAAATGGGACCCGCTCCACTCACACCCGAGATGCCACGCATAGGGCTATTGTCCAGATTGCCAGCCCATACCCCTACGGTGAAATCCTTGGTAAATCCGAGACACCAGTTATCACGGAAGTCAGTCGAGGTTCCGGTTTTGACTGCGCAAGGAAAGGGGAACCGGAGAGGTGAGTTCGGGCCGAAGGCGGCGGAGCGCGCTGAGTTGTCGGTCATGGTTTGAGCAAGCATCCAGCACGATTGGTAGCTGGCCACATGCTGCGGTTTCTCATCGGTTCCAGCGAGATAGCTCACGGGTTTGTAAATACCCATGCGTGCCAACGAGGCATAGGCATTTGTTAGTTCTAACAAGGTAACTTCACCAGATCCAAGAGTCAGTCCGAGACCATAATAGACCGGATCCTGATCCAAGGTGCTGATGCCTAATTTCTCTAATAAACTTTTCAAAGAGTCGGCGCCACCCACGGCATTCAGTGTGCGCACCGCGGGCACGTTAAGTGAGTTGGCTAGAGCATGATGAATCGTCACCGGACCTTGGTGATGGCGATTGTAGTTCACAAAATGCTTTTCCCCGCGGGTGTCTGAATAACGGGTGGGAATGTCTTCGATGATAGTCGCTGGAGTCATGCCTCCATTTTCAAAGGCGAGTAAATAGGTGAATGGCTTCAGAGCCGAGCCGGGGGATCGAGGCGTGCGGGCGGCATCGATCTGACCTCCATTCTGCTGTGCGTAGAAGGCAGATCCCACATGCACAAGCACCTCACCAGATGCGTTGTCAATGACGACCACAGCCGCATGCTGGATATGCTTATCGCGCAAATGTTTGATCTGCTCTTGAATGATCGCCGTAACATCGCGCTGTAAAGTGGCTGAGATGCTGGTGCGAATCTCCTGTGTCTCATCCGGTGACCTTGCTGCTTGGCGACTCCGCTGCATCAGTTGAGCCAAGTGCGGGGCTGTTGTTTCATAGCGACCTTGATTCAGTTTCAGAGGTTCGGCTTTGGCCACTTCAATTCGCTCGGGCGGAATCTGATAAACGATACTCATCCTATCAAGAATCCAGTTGCGCCTCTTGATGGCAGCCTCGGGGTTTCGCCTTGGATTGAGGCGGCTAGGAGCTTGTGGTAATCCCGCTAACAAGGCGCACTCGGCGAGAGATAGCTGACTCAGCGGTTTGCCAAAATAGTGTCGTGCAGCTTGCAGTGGTCCCTGACTCCTGTTGCCATAATCGAGGTGATTGAAATAGGCCGTGAGGATGTGATCTTTGTCATAGATCATTTCCACGTGTCGGGCCGTGAGGCATTCACGCAGTTTGGTCGGTAGGGTGCGGCTTGCTTTCTGAGAGCTTAATTTGACCGTCTGTTGAGTAACTGTCGATGCCCCCGAGACGAAACGTTTCGATTCCCAAGAGTCTCGTAACGCACGTGCGGTGGCCCTGACATCGACACCCCCGTGCTGGTAAAAACGCTTGTCCTCAGCCGCCAATGTTGCCTTTACCAAGTCATCTGGCAGATCGTCTAGCGAGGTAGTCCGGTGGCGGTAGTAGTCTTTTCTTACCCAGTGATCCAGAGGTTCACCATATCTATCTAACAATACCAGTGAGCTTCTCGGCCCAGAAGCGATGCTGTCTGGAACCGGGAATGCAAAAGGTAGGATGAAATAACCAGCCAAGGCTGCGGTCAGGCCTGAGAGCAATAGCAGGCCACACTTACGCCTCAATCGTTCCGGGCGCTTCCTAAGCCAGCTTGGTAATTGGATTTTCAAGGTTGGTTATTTGATGCGAGGACGATTTGTTCGTTGGTTCAGTTAGAGAGATATTGACCTGATGGCTATTTCCCAACCACGGCTTCTTTTTTGAGGGTGGTTAATTTTTTACTATCACTGAGTGCGAGCTGAATGGGGTCATACATGCACTCAACCTTAGCGGCTGGTGCCGTGGCTGTGCCCGCTGTTGTGACTCGTGCCAGATAGGAAACAGTGCGGGTGCCACCACTCCATGAGCGATTCACAAAGAAGGATGCTCGATCCGAACGCAGTTCCTTGTGGTTGATGCTCCATTGGTAATCAGAGTTACCTTTGAACTTGGAACTCTGGCTGGCGAAATCGTTGTTTACGGCTTCGAACAGTGAAGGCAGACGATCCTCAATCACGACATACTCCAAAGCTGTGGAGAATGTGATATCGAGACTGATCTTGACCAGATCTCCTACTTGTGGTTCTCCTAACGGCTGGGTTTTTCCATCGGGCAGTAAGCGCTCGTAGCGGCGGATGATAGACATGCCGCTGTATCCGCGTGGCCCAGTTGGTGCCAACTCAGGTTTTGCACTGAGTTTGATATTGGTGTGCGCGGTATTGTCGCTGCTGGCGATCAGCTTAAGCCCTTCCTGCAAGGGCAGGCGGATTGACTTCGTAGGTGTCTGTTTGTTCAGAGTAATGGTTTGAGTTTCTCCATTGTTGACGATCTGTATGGTCGAAGGCTTGCGATCTTTTTCCACGTTGCGGGCATAGGAGGCCATGGCCTGGAGTGCCCATGAGTTACCCCATGTGGTGCGCCAGTGACCATAGGGGTTTCTATTTCCTAACATTGCCTTCATCGAGGTATGAACGCGCTGATCTGTCGGCTCAATTTCAGACCATGCGAGCACTTGCATCGCTTCGTCTGAATGGTATCGCATCCAGTGTTTCGTTTCCTCACGGGGTTGGATATTTTCGAGCAACGATAGCGCGGTTGCTTTGTTGGCATCGGTGTCACCGGAGCTATGAATGGCGAGTGCCAGGAAGCAACGGGCCGTTGGAGTGAGTTTATCACGATCGTCTAACATTTTGTTCTGCAAGGCGACCTCGGGTTTTCCAGCCAGAGCCAGGACATAGAGAGTGCGAGCACGAGTTTCCTCATTCCAGCTGCGATATCTGCTGCGGGAGTCGAGGTCTTTTTTAACCGTCGTGGCCATCCATGCGGTAAGCTTTTCGAGTGCGGAGTCAGGGACGTTGGCACCGTTCCGTTTGGCGAAGATCAGGCCCATTCCTCCGTATGCGGTTGCCCAGTCAGTGGCTTCTTTGCCACCGGGCCAGTAGGCGAGGCCTCCGTCGCGAGTTTGCATGGTGAGTAGTCGGTCAGCACCGATTTGTATCGCCTTGGAAATATCGCCCTCAGCTTTGCCGGTGAACCCTGGAACGACGGCTTTCAGATCACGCACGGCAAACCACGGCATCAGGGATGATGTGGTTTGTTCAACGCATCCATATGGATAGTGCAGCAGGAAATCAGCAGCGCCTGCGGCTTCGAGTAGCAAGGAATTTGAAAACTCCAGCTCAAGGTGACCTCTGCCTCCAAGTAGTTCGGGATCCATTCCTTTGAGTAGATCACTGCGGTGATTGCTATTCATCGTGATGAACTGCACCTGGCGCATCGTAGGCACAGGGTAGGTGACTTCAAATTTGCTCTCAGCTTTATCAGAAAGATCCTTGGCTAATACCGGAGTCAGTTGTTCGCCTCCTTCGAGTTTCACTGGCACCGCTGACCAGACCCAGCGTGCGGTTCCGGTATTGGCAAATTGGACGTCGAAGTAAACCGTGGAGGCATCGCCAGGTTTGAGACTGATGGTTTTCGACATCGTATTGCCCCCTGTGCTAGTCAGTGTGCCAGTCGTGGGCTGGGTGATGCTACCGGTTTCGAGGGAGATCTCCCAAGTTCCTTCAAACTTGGAATTGTTCTGCACTAAAACCTTGGGTGAAAGCCGATCACCTTCGCTGGCATAACGCGGCGTTCCCGGTTCTAACATCAGCGGTTTATTGACTGTGTAGTCGGTAGTTTGGTGACCAAATTTCTTCGCCCCATGCATCGCGATTGCCATCACACGGTAGCGCGTGAGGGTGTCGGGGTTGGCGATGGTGACTTTGAATTTGCCATCATCATCAGTGGTGACTGTTGGAACCCATGCAGCACATGGATTGAAGTCGCTACGGACTTTGACGTCATCTGCAATGCCACCAGCGGAAAACGGATCTGCATCACCACCTCCGATGGTGAAGCCTTTGTTGCCAAAATTACGATCATCAGGATTCTCCGCAAGGAAAGTTGAGAAGGATGTGCCGCATTGAACTAACAGAGGCCGGGGCGCATGGAAAAAGTCCATCAGGTTAGGCGTCTTATAGCCAGCAACAGCCAGTGTGCCCTCGTCTTCGGCGTAGAACACAACTTCGGCACCTGCAGCTGGTGATCCGTCTGACATCATGACGGTGCCGGTAACCTCAGTTTTTTCTCCCGGGCGGTGTTGACTGCCGACGACTTCGAGGCCGACTTTGAGTCGGTCTTTAACATTGGTGACATTGAGGGTGCAATAGCCTAACTTGAGCACGGGCTCTTTATGTTTACGTGGGCTGGCAGCGGCTCCGCGAATGACGACTACAGAGACGTAGGCATTGGGCGCATCCATGTCTGTGAGAGGTAATTCAATCACTGGATTATCCGCTTTGAGTTCACGACGGTATTCGCGGTGGACGCCAGCGCGCTCCACGGTAACGAGAGCTGTGCCCTCGATAGGTGTCATTACCAATAATCGGGCTGTGTCGCCTGGCAGGTAACGTTTTTTTTCGGGCACGAGTTTGATTTTCATACCGTCTTGCACTGCCCATGGGTATTCCTTACTGCCGTAAATCCAGAGAGTGCTGGCGGTGGAAAATGTATGGCCGTCTTTGTCTGTACCTTTGAGGGTGACGAGATGTTTACCTGCGTGCTCAGGGATGAAGGGTAGGGTGTTGGCTTTGTCGGGATCGATGGTGATTTCCTGTTCGCTGACGACTTCGGTCTTTTTGGTGTTTTTGACCGATACTTTGCCGTCGGTTGATTTGATCTTCACTGCCTCGTTATACTCACGTTCGATGACCGCGGTTATCTTCAGAGCATCCTTACGAGGCTCTCCTTTGGTATCGACGGCGATCAACTCTAGAGCTGGAGCTTCTCCTACCCGGATCAGCCGATCGATGCGGGAAATTCCGACGTAGGTGTCAGCTGGGTGGACGGTGGTTTTTGTTTTGGTGGTTAGAGTCTGGTCACGTGAGTCGGTGATTTCAGAGTGAAGGTCAACGACGAGTGGGGTGGGGAAGGTCAGCTTTGGCAAGTCGAAGGAAATGTTGCCCTTGCCGTTGTCGTCGAGCTGACTTTTACCATTTTTATCCGAGCTGCCTCGGTGAGTGCTGTCGTCATTGTATCCAAAATAGTGGCTCCAATACCACGGGTCATAGCGGCGATGATCGCCAAAGTAGTAGTTGCGGAATTTTTCCGGATAGAAACCCGTCTGGGTGGCATCGAAATACCAAGCAACGGTGCCATTCTTGACCGGTTGTCCTTGGTAGTAGTTGGCCTCGAGGTTCAAGGTGATGTTTTCTGCGCCAATCTCTGGCTCCGTGATGTTAGAACTGACTTCATAAGCGTTACGACGGAATTCCTGCACATTGAAACGGTGGCTGAAAATACGGTGTTGGTCGGTAATCCAGCTATCTTCTTTGGCATGAGCAGGATCTTCAGGGAAGACGAGCTTGGCAGTAAAATTCCCAACAGTTTCTGCAGGAAGTTTGAGGGTGTAGTCGAAGGTGCCGTTGGCCGATAGAGTAATTTCCTGATCGACTAACACCCGAGAAGCACTGTCACTGATAACTAACTGCGCTGTTTTTCCGGGGTTGAGTTCGATCTGGTTGTCGAGGTAACGGCGGGCGACTCCCTTGAGCTGGACAGTTTCTCCAGGACGATAGAGATTCCGATCGGTAAACATCGTGGCTGTGCGTTTCCAGCCTTTGAGATGGTTCCAATCGATGTTCACCGGAAATCTCCAAAGTGCGAGTGTATCGAGGGTGTTATCAAATGGAATGATGTAACAATCCTTCTCCAATGTGGCACGCAGATGTCGAGCCGCAGCATTGCGAGGAATGCGTGCGATGCCATTTTCGTTTGTGACCGCTGTATCAGCAGCTTGAGCGTCTTCGTTGAAAACTTGCAGCTGGACATTGGCCAGTGGTTTACCTGTTAGGCAAGAGAAGGCATAGATCACAGCTTCTTCCTCATTCAATTTCCAGCACATGCCGATGTCTGTTAGCTGCACTAGTGATTGGGCGATGCGATTGCCGCCTCGGGCTTCTTCCTTAGCGACACCCTCGACGGAGACGAAGAAAGTAGTGGTCCGTTCGCCCTTAGGAAGAATCTCATTCCAGTCGAGCGAGAGATCACGTGAGGTATCGATTTTGTTATCGAGGAAAATGGTTCGGTCATAAACAGTCTGGCCGTAGATCATCGAGTAGGGCAGGGGATGCTCAGGGCTGATGTCGCTGTTGTTGTGTCCATTGCCTGTATAGTGACGGTATCCCTGCATGGTGCGGATGGCATCGTCTGGCGTTAGCTTTTTCACCCGGATTCTAACCGAGGCGATATTGACTGTTTCCAGTGCATAGAGTCGGTTACCATTGGCATATTGTGCTGAGTCATACGCGGGGAGGGCGAGACCACTGTGCAGAGTTTTGAATTCAATATCCTTGGAAATGGCCTTGTCCATGACCAAGCCATTGGAGGATGGAATGGTGGGGTTCACCGTCACCTTCCATTTGTTTTGAGCTCTGAGATCACCACTGACGATGATGGTTTTTCCCAGCTGTTTGTAGTGGGCGTTTTTGAGTTCAGGGGAAGTCCGGATCAATGCGGCTAACTGAGCCTGAGTGAGGTCGTCTGGCATCTGTGAGCTGAAATGTACGTGGATTTCTCGCGGCTTGTTAGCGGCTACATATGGGGTCACGGTTTTCAACTCAAACGGTTCGATGTTTCCAATGTAAATGCTCCGACCTTGTGGTGCGGTGGTGGTGTTCGAGGCATTGGGTAAGGTTTGGAGGGCAAAGAGATACCAGCCGTCTCCCACAGGGAGGGCATTGGCAGGTGTGACCATCAGCGCGTTGGGGATTTCCGTGTTGGGTTCCTCGCTGTGTTCGATCTTTTTCCCCGATTGGGCCGCCTTGAATCGATCTTGCCATGTTGAGCCGCGGTAGTAGCGCGACTTGATATCATCCCATGTTGCTCGGCGAACATTCGCAGCCACCATCAAGCCGGCTTTGTTTTTAAAAACAAAATACCTGGCAGCGTTTTCGGCGCTAACAGCATCATTGAAGTAAACGTAATAGCTTGGTTGCCGGGTGTAGTCAGTGGACTTGGATCGGCGGCTTGAGCCTTGGACTCGGAATGGTTCGGAGGCGATGGTTTTCAGTTTGATGGCTGGAACTTCTTTGCCATCACGATCAACCAGGCCCTTGTTCAATGAAAAGGTGTAGGTGACACCCATGGTCGGAGGTGAACTGGCTACAAAATCTGCGACGTTGGCGGATTTCCAGTGAATCTTACCCTCCAATGGAGGAGTGATCTCCAGAATGGTGTTCTCAGCGACTTGATTGACTTGGTCATCCGGGATCACGGCACGATCAAAGATGATTTGAATTTTCGATTCCGGAACGAGTCGTGTGGTGGAGACTCGCATCGTGGTGTCTGCTTTGATTCCCGTTGTGAAAAATGGGATCAGCAATGTGAGCGCAAACAAGGCGCGTAGGGGATGTTTCATTGGAGTTGAATGTTGAGGTTAAATTGGAGTGCGGAGGTTCGTCTCTGGGCTCTTTTTTTACTCGGGAGCAACCTCCTTGAGAGAAAAAGCCCATGGCTATTCTCTAATGGATACGACGTATAATTCTGAAGATATTTCAAAGATTATGCAATAAACTTCAAGAAACATGAAGGTCACAGAGGTGAACTCAGCTAATTTGGCGCATCCTTGCGCTTGCATGGGCTATCCGGCACGCTAATGTCTCGCCCGATGAATAACCAGCCGCTGAAAATCGCCGACCGAACTTTCTCCTCTCGACTGATGGCAGGCACCGGAAAGTTTGCTTCTGGCGAGCTGATGAGTGCCACTTTGGCCTCAAGTGGAACGGAAATCGTCACGGTGGCATTACGCCGTGCCGATCTCACTGGCGGAGATGATCCCCAGGCGAACATTCTGAAATTCATCGATCCGGATAAATACCTTCTGCTGCCTAACACCAGCGGAGCGATGGATGCCGATGAAGCAGTCAGGCTGGCGAGATTGGCAGTGACGGCTGGATTGCCAAAGTGGGTGAAGCTGGAAATCCACCCCGACCCCACCTACTTGCTACCCGATCCGATCGAAACTCTCAAAGCTGCCGAAATTCTCGTCAAAGAAGGATTCACCGTCCTGCCCTACATCAATGCCGATCCGGTTCTGGCGAAACGTTTACAAGAGGTCGGCACTGCGGCAGTGATGCCGCTTGGAGCTCCAATTGGATCTAACAAAGGTGTCGTCACCCGTGATCAAATCCGTATTATCATCGATCAGGCCATCGTCCCCGTCGTAGTAGATGCTGGCCTAGGCGTTCCCAGCCATGCTGCCGAAGCCATGGAATTAGGTGCCGATGCGGTTCTTGTGAATACGGCCATGGCCATTGCCTCTGATCCTATGCGCATGGGTGAGGCATTCAAATTGGCTGTAGAAGCTGGTCGCGCCGCCTATGAAATGGGGCTTCCTGAAATTATCGATCACGCATCAGCCACGAGCCCACTGACAGGTTTCCTGGATTGATGCTCGCCACACAGGAGGGCAACACGAAAAAGCCGCCCTTTCTGGTGAAAGGACGGCTGATAAGTTGATTTGCGGGTTTGGGATTAGCTGGCTGCCTGTAACAGCTTAGTCTCGGCATGGTGCCAATCGCCAACAGCATCGCCGTAGATGCCTTTTTCGACACGCTCCTTATAATTGAGGTATGCGGTCAAGCGGACTTCCTCAGTGCTCGGCTGAGGAGCTGACACTGCGGGAGTTTCTTTAATAGTGCTGGTGGTAGCGGCTTTAGCCTTGCTAACCTTCTTGGCTGCCTTCTTCGCCACTTTTTTCACAGCTGCCTTCTTCGCTGTTTTTTTGGTGGTGGCTGTTTTCGTAGTTTTCTTAGCCGCTTTTTTCACGGCTTTCTTGGCAACTTTTTTGGTGGCCTTCTTGGCAGTTTTTTTAGCTGCTTTGGTCACGGCTTTTTTAGCTGTCTTTTTAACAGCCGATTTTTTGGCAACCTTCTTGGTTGTAGTTTTGGATGGTTTTTTTGGCATTGGTATAAATTGGGTTGGTTAGCAGCATGCGTCCTGCGAGTGCGAGCAAGCAATGCACGTGCCACTTGCCTCCGAATTGGTAAACTGTCAACGATGGCGAAATGTATATTTCGTCATCAATATTGTAGCTAGGTGAACCCCAAATAGGCGACGGAACGAGCTCTGATGCGAACATTTCTCGGGCAGCAAGTTACACAAGCGTGTAGATCAGGGTGGGTGGCTGTGTTAGTTGTTCATCTACAGTGAGATGTGGGGTTGGTCAGGAGTCGGGTGTCAGGAGACAGGAGACAGGAGACAGGAGACAGGACTCGCCTTTCCCCAACGGGGAAATTCATACCAGCTTGGGGAGAATCCCCAAGAAACAGACACATATCGAGCATCCTTGGCTGAAGGCCAAGTTCATAGACCGGAGTCCGTGGCCTCGAGTTACCTGAAAACATCGCCACCTCACCACTCGCTCAACGCAACCGTTCCACCAACATAGGCACCGTCTCACTCGCCTTACCGATGATATGCTCATCAAAAAGAGGAGACTGCTCAGTGCCATCGAGATTCACCTCTATGGTCTTTGCCCCGTGGTGTTTCGCCACCTCCGCAAATCCGGCTGCCGGATAAACCACACCCGACGTGCCAATGGCAATAAACACATCCGCCTCAATGAGTTTTTCCTGAATCTCATCCATAAAAAACGGAATCTCACCGAACCAGACAATGTGCGGCCGCATCCGACCCTCACTGCCGCAGTTGGCACAGACACAATCATACGTCAGGCTCCCCGTGCACGGACTCACCACTTCACAAGACGCACAGCGTTTTTTCAATAACTCTCCATGCATGTGAATCACATCACGGCATCCGGCCCGCTCATGGAGATCATCCACATTCTGCGTCACCAGCGTCAGATGTTCCCCGAAGTGTTCCTGCAGCCTCGCCAGCGCCGCATGCGCCGCATTAGGCTCCACCGTAGCCAGCTGCTCGCGCCGCATATTGTAAAAATGATGCACCAGCTCCGGATCCACCGCAAAAGCCCCCGGCGTCGCTACATCCTCCACCTTGTGCCCCTCCCATAATCCACCCGCATCGCGAAACGTCTTCAGCCCAGACTCCGCCGAAATACCGGCACCTGTTAGGATAAAGATGTTTTTCATAAATTGAACCACGGAGACGGCGGCAATCACGGAAAGTTGCCAAGCTGATGAAACATTGGGTAACCGCGAAATACGCTAAATACGCGAAAGGAATTTGGGATAAAAACCGAGCAAAGAACAGAAGAATATAAATAGCTCAGCATCGTTATGCGAATCAGCATCCCCAGGCTTCATCAGCCAAGAAAACTTTCGCGTATTTAGCGGTTTAAAAAGAATAATCAACCCAAGCAACTTCCGTGAATTCCGATTATTCCGTGGTTCAAAAAAACTAACCAGCCTTCGCCATCAATTTCTCCTTCACCTTGAGGGTCACGATTTCCAAGATCATCTTACCCACCACGATCAAAAACAGCAGAATGAAAGGGGAGTCCTGCGCCATAGAGATCGCCGCACCTGCAAGGATCGCGATGTGCACGACCACGATATGCCCGTATGGCGTGAACATCATCGCATGGGCGGTGGCCGTTTTCCTGTTTTCGCTCATCAGATAGTTTTTCACGAAATCAATGCCGTGAGTCACTAGCATCACAGCAGTGCCCGTCAGCACGCCACTGGTAATCAGTCCGTGATCCATCATGGTTTTGAAAGGAAAGAAACCCGTACCATTCCCCGCGCCCAAAATCATCAGAATAAATGCGGCGTGGCCCATGCAGAACATGCCGTAATGAACCGTGAAAAATCCACAGAGAAACACCTTACCGAATGCATCTCCACATCCATTGTTAGACTGCACATTCAGCGGACTTCCTTGAGCATCCAGAGTGCCGCCACCCGCGCCACCGCCAGCCGTAATCATCTTCACCAAGGTCCAGAAACCGATCACCAGATTCTCCGTCCAATAAAGCAGCACCACATTCGCCAAATCCCACTCCCACCACAGCACCCCGAACAACGGAATCAGGTTGGAAACAAAAATAAGCACCAGAGAACTCCTCTTCTCCGGCAGCATCCCCATCATACTCAACTTCCCATCCATGAATGCGCATTTCATAGCAGCTTTCAAAAACGAAACAAGCAACGCCGAACCTCAAATATTATCCAGTCTCCACACTCCCGGAAATCTAATCCCCAAACCGACCCACAGCCCCAAGCAAACTTTCGCGTCATTAGCGTATCTAGCGGTCTAAATCGAGTAAGCAACCCAAGCAACTTCCGTGTATTCCGTCCCTTCGGTGGTTAAAAATGAGTAATCAACCCAAGCAATAATTCGCCCAATTAGCCAAATTCGCGGTCAAAATTGAATAGTCATCCCAAGCCCTCAATTGCCATTTGGAGTTTAAACATTAGCGGCTAAAATAGATCAGTGGCCGATATCTTTTCCAAAGAGAAACGCAGCTGGGTGATGTCGCAAATTCGCGGCAAGAACACCAAGCCGGAACGACTCGTTCGCTCCTTACTACACCGGCAAGGCTACCGCTTCACCATCAACGCCACCAACAA
The DNA here is from genome assembly GCF_042849255.1 of Oceaniferula spumae. GTDB lineage: Bacteria > Verrucomicrobiota > Verrucomicrobiia > Verrucomicrobiales > Akkermansiaceae > Oceaniferula > Oceaniferula spumae. The sequence goes on along the minus strand of NZ_AP026866.1, from coordinate 674,610 downwards.
CAAAAAGCTCCCCGGAAAACCCGACATCGTGCTGCCGAAATACCACACCGTGATCTTCGTCCACGGCTGCTTCTGGCACGGCCACCCCGATTGCCCAAGCTTCCGAATCCCCAAGACCCGACCCGATTTCTGGCAGGAAAAAATCACCAAAAACCGCGACCGAGACCAAACCGCCGCCACGCAGCTCCGCAAAGCCGGATGGAACGTAGTCACCATCTGGGAATGCGAACTCAGAAACCTGGAAAAAATCCAAACTCTCAACCGCCGACTCCCATACCTAATCGAACAAAAACCGATGGAATACCGCTTCACAGAAAACACCTGTGAACTCCCGATGGTGGCTGAGGAGGAAGGGTGGTATGAGGGGGATCGGTAGACAGTGGGCAGTAGTCGGTTATTAGTGGTCAGAATCTTCCGCCCCAAAGAGGCCATCTAACGCAGCCTAGGGCATCGCCCTAGGTCTCCGCCCGCCACCGAATCGAGCCCCACAGGGGCGGTCTAACATGCCGAATCATTGTGGTCTGACACGGGCCAATTCCTTACCTGAATTCATGACGTCAATCGTTTCACAGCGTCGAGCAAGGCACTGTTCAGCGGTTGAACACGCAGATCGATGGGGGCAAAAACACCGTTCTCCATCAGAATAATATTTCCTCGGTGAGTATCGGATACCACCAGCTCTCGTGTGGGATCGAAATAGGCGATATCACCTTCGATTTTGAAACGTTTCCATCCTGATTCTGCAAAAAACTGATGAATTTGCTCATCGCTGGCAGGTTGTCCTTTGATCGCAGGTTGTCGAATCACCATCCTCAAACCAGCGACCGTGTCTAACGCTCCGACAAATTCCACAGAGTCACCGAACAGTTCGTTGTGTAGCATCCAGCGTTCCAAATAATCAATGGGAGACGCTTGTGGCTCCTCGTCATGCCGGTGCACTTCGAGCATGCCAAAATGATCGGGCCAAGTGGTCTTGAGAAAACATGCTACAGAAGGCTGAAACCAAACTTGGTGTTCATTACCCTCGTCATCTGGTGCCGTGGCTAACTCTCGCGGCGTTTCTTCGAGGATGAGTCCTCCGGCTTTGGCGAACTCACGGAAGATGGCGAGTTCTTCGAAGTAATTGGTAGAACCTGCTTGAAGGCGCGAAGCTGCTTTGCAGCGTCCTCTGAACTACGTAACAAGTGTTGAGAACGTGACTCCCGAATCAGAATCGCTTGGTCCATGGGATGACATTACGTTTTATGGCGGAAAAATCAAAGTGAAAAGTAGAGGTCTTACTGTGAGTTCATATTAAACAGAACAAAGATCCGAACTGAGATTCTAGAGTTTGAACGGGTAAATTCCCAGCATGAATTCAGAACTTCGAGAGTCAGAATCTTCCGCCCCAAAGGGGCAAGCTAACGCAGCATAGGGCATCGCCCTAGGTCTCCGACCGTCACCACTGAGTCAAGCCCCACGGGGGCGGCCTAACAATCGGCAGTGGCAGAAGGTCTGAAGACCAGCACTGCGTCTAGATAATCTCATGCCACGTGCATGAAATCACTTGAATCTACTTTAAACCTCGCGTTTACCTTCGGGTTGAGCTGTCAAGGATTCCTTGACAGTTGCCAAGGTGATGAGTTTTCAGCCCTCGAAACTGCCCTTCGGATGAAGGCTAACGTTGTCCTGACTGACAGCAAAAAACTCCAGCAAGGTGGCTGAAGGGGAAAGGCTCGTATGTGAATGACCCATAACCGTGATTCGTATTCTTCCGCCCCAAGGGGGCAATCCAACGCAGCCTAGGGCCATCGCCCTAGGTCTCCGTCCGCCACCGAATCAAGCCCCACAGGGGCGGTCTAACTCTGACAGGATGCCCCTCTCTGGTTTGCCCGTTGTAGGTGGATTAGTGTAGGGGGTGATGGCATTCGATATTACACAAAGGTGATACTTATAGTCCGTGGACTGTAAAGTATCATCTGCGCCATGCTACCTTTGTGAATATCAAAGAAGCCAGCCTAGTAAAGCTAGGTAAGAATATACGTAGAATTAGGGAATCGAAAGGGTTGTCGCAAGAGGACCTGGCACTAGAGGCTGGTCTTGATCGAACATACGTAGGTGGCGTTGAGAGAGGCGAACGGAATCCTACAATTACTTCGGCTTTGAAGATCGCGAAGGCTCTGAACACAACCTTGAGCGTTATTACGGAAGGAGTCGGAAATGATTAAAGCTCCTTCATATGAAGAACTGAAAAGCCTGCTGCTCGAATCAGATCATTTGAAATCAAATGAGGATGCTGGAGCAATTGTCTGTCACTTACTTCGAGAGCCAAACACTTGCCCCCCCAAGCTGAAGAAACCCAACTACAAAGGGCTGATATCTGTAATCCAAGGTTATTTAGCAGAGTTCGAGGGTCGGCTTTGCAGCGGGGATGGACAGATTGCCCTAGATTTTGGGGATCGTCCGTCAAATTTTCAGCCCCCAGAAACCCCAGCGTTTAAATTCATAGATCTTTTCGCCGGTATCGGCGGCTTTCGCCTAGCTTTTCAACAGGCTGGTGGAGAATGCGTGTTTACTAGCGAATGGGATAGGTTCGCAAAGCAAACTTACGAACGAAACTTTGGAGAAGTTCCATACGGCGACATTACACAAATTTCCGAGAAAGAAATACCCATGCACGATGTTCTTTGTGCTGGATTTCCTTGTCAGCCATTCTCTCTCGCGGGAGTCTCCAAGAAAAATTCGTTAGGTAAAAAGCATGGGTTTGATGACGAAACACAAGGAACCCTGTTCTTCGATATTAAACGAATCATCAAACATTGCCGGCCAAAAGCATTCATGCTCGAGAATGTGAAAAATTTACTATCTCATGACAAAGGAAAGACATTTGAAGTAATCAGGAAAACACTGGTCGATGAATTGGGTTATGTAATTCGCTGGAAAATAGTTAATGGTGCTAATTGGGTCCCTCAGAATCGGCAGCGTATATTTATAGTAGGCTATGATCCTGACCAGGTGACCATTGAGATAGATGATATAATTATTCCTACTGATCCTCCCGCAAATTATAAATACCCAGAATTGAGTAAGATTATAAGTAAAAACGTTGAAGGTCATACTTTGGGACCGGGAACTTGGGACACCCTCATACGGCACAAAGCAAACCATGCCAAAAAAGGTAACGGATTTGGCTATGGCATTCACACTTTCCCAATAGGGCAAGGCGAGGTGACCCGTACCATATCCGCCCGCTACCACAAGGACGGAGCTGAAATACTTGTGGAGCAGAATGGCGATCGACCACGTCGCTTAACCGTTAAAGAAGCCATGCAGCTACAGGGATACGATCCAAAGAAGTTTGTTTTTCCTGTTTCAAATACGCAAGCATACCGACAAATAGGAAACAGTGTCGCCGTTCCTGCTGTTCAGGCGACTGCTATGCAAATTGCTGAAATTCTTAACACGAGGAGCATCTAAACGTTATGCATGAACTCAAAGGTAAATCATTTACTGAGTATTTGGAGATTCTTAATACCGAGGGCTACAAGTGGATTGCTAAGCGGCTATCTGGTAACGACACCGGCCTTACAGGAGGTCATCAAGCTGGAGTTTACTTCCCTAGAATGTTTTTCGAAAAATTCATTCCTGAGGTAAATACAACTGAGTGCCATAATCCGAGAGTCAATTTTCCGTGCTACATGCCACAATGTGATATAAAAACTGACCTCCGAGCTATCTATTACAATTCGAAGCATTTCCCTGAAAAAGGCTTAAAGAAAAAATACGACGAATTCCGTCTTACAGGTTGGGGTGGTGCTGAAGCTCCGGCCCAGAACTCAGAAAATACTGGATGCATATTAATATTTGCAGTCAAGAAAAGGGAGGCAGGCTATCAAGCTGTTGCCCTAGTGGCCGAGTCTAAAGAAGAAGATAAATTTTTTGAAGAATGGTTGGGAGAACCTGTGGATCCGGGCTCTTTTTATGATTCTGATAGACACCTCACATTTAATCACAGCTCTGAGGATCAGCACGCTGAAATCCCTCGTGAATGGTTAGATGAGTTTCCTACTGGCCGTAAAATATATGAACACATTGTTGAGTTATTACCTCATGCCGAGAGATCCGGATCATTAGACCGTTTACTACTTCAGCGTAGAGCTAAGGAATTTGAATTATTTGAAATAATCGAAAAATTTCATGTTCAGCCACACTTAAAAGAGGGATTTGAGACACTAGATAAGTTTTTGTCATTAGCTCTGTCCGTGGCCAATCGAAGAAAATCCAGATCTGGCATGTCACTTGAATTAAATTTAGAATCTATATTCAAAGAGGAGCGTTTGATATTTGAAACCCAAGCAATGACGGAAACACGTAAAAAACCAGATTTCTTATTTCCTTCTGCTAGTGCATATCACGACCCTGAATTTGAACGATCAAAGTTAAAAATGCTAGCAGCCAAAACTTGCTGTAAAGATAGGTGGCGCCAAGTTCTCTCTGAGGCTAACAAAATTGAAATCAAGCATTTATTTACTCTTCAAGAAGGTGTTAGCACTAATCAACTTACAGAAATGGATCGTGGTGGACTCCAATTGGTCGTTCCTGAACCAAACCGAAAATCTTTTCCAAGAGATTGGCGAAGAAAAATACTTACTTTGGAAGAGTTTATATCGACGGTAAGACAGCAGCAACTTTTCCTGTGACGCTGAACTCGATGGGTTTTCAGACACTGGAGAGCATGATCTTTTCCTTTTAACGCAGATGAACACGGATGGACACAGATCAAGATATCCGCTCATGCGGATGACGAGATTCGGCTTTCGCGTAGTTGGCGTATTTCGCGGTTTAAAAGACTCCAAGGTTAGGCTCTAGGGTTGCCGGTGGATAGGAATGATCCACCCTCCTTATTTGCGGTCTTGTGTAAAAGCCCTTTATGAAGAATCGCGTCACTCGGAACCTAGTATGCCCTTAAGCACGCTGACATCGACACGGTCCTTTTCGCGTAGGGAGGTAGATTTCAGGCGGACGAGACTTTTTGAACCCAGATAAGGCACGAGTGCGCCGTCCGAGGTTTCAAAATGCTGAATATCATCGCGGAAGTCTTCCAAATAAAGGCCCTGCATGCGAGTGAAGATATCTACGTGACAGTTTTCCGTGGCCTCAATGACACGTATCGCTCCCTCCTCATCAGAAAAATCGTCAGGTGTCAGGCCGGCGGCAAAACCTTCACCAAAACCTGATAGTACATCGATCAACCGGAGGATGTTGTCCTTTGCCGGAGCGACGAGAATGTCGACATCTTCGGTCAGGCGCACATAGCCGTTTAGACACACAGCAATTCCCCCGACGGTGGTAAACTCAACGTCATTCTGGACGAGGAGCACCAACAGTTTTTCGAATGATGATTCGATCGGAGTCGTCATGATGTTTTTGGTTCTGACTGAATGGGCGGGCATTCTGGCGCAGACGTTCGAGCCTTTGGAATGGGGAAAGCGTTTCCAAAGGTCTGCCGACGGTTTTGCGGATGGTGCCGATATCGCTCATGATTTCTGCCGCATTCTATACCTTGCTACCAAGATCGGCAAGGAAGCATTAACATGCTCGTGTCTATCCTCTTTTGCTAATGGCCGACACTCTAGCCAACATTACGCCGAATACGTGTGACGGTTTTTTGAAGCCTGAGTTCATCCGGATTCATTCCTTTCACGCCAACACAATAATCATAAACGAGTTCCCAAGCGGCTTGTCGGCGAGCAGCACCTGAAAGTTTCTGCCACTCCTTGATTCCATACGTTCGTAAATCGTCATGGCTCGTAAATTTCTTAACAACCCAATGCGAGCGATCTTTTGTTGGAGTGGCCACAGAGTTATTGTAACAACGGTGGTATCTAAATCAATGAAGATTGTGGAAGCCAGTTAGTGGCGGGTAGATAGCCATTTTACGCGTGAACCAATAACACGATGTGAGCACTCACGTGAGAGATCAACTCTCGCTTTCGCGTAAATTCGCGTTCTTTCGCGGTTAAAAAACCTCTCTTACCAGAGCCCTAACTTACACTTTCGTCGGATCAATCTCCCGACCTCTCAGCCAGCCTGTTAGGGAAAGCCTTGGGACTTTGGCGGGGAGGACTTCGTGCCAGAAGTCGGCGCTGCGGAAGGCGATGATGGTGCCGGCGGTGGGGGCGAAGTCGATGTGGGGGCCTTGGATGCCTTGCTCTGGGGAGGTGTAGAGGCGGAGCTCGCCGCCGTCGCCTGGCTGCCAGTCGGTATTCAGGTAGGCGATGATGGTGATCTGGCGGGTGGGACAGGCCTGGTGTTGATCGAGGTGGGGTTTGTAGAAGCCGCCTACCGGATACCGCGCCAGATGTCCCTCGTAGGATTCTAAGGGAAGAAACAGGGAGCGACGCAGGTGTTCGCGGATCTGGCGCATGGCGGAGAGCCAGTGGATGACGGCCGGTGAGGGATCGACGTCTTCGAGCCAGAAGATCGAGTCCGAGCGGATTTCCGGTTTGCGATCGAGCGCGGCACCTTGGCCGACGCCGGCGAGGTGCAGGGCGTCAGCGGCTTCCTTTTCTTCAAGGATATCAATCAGCTCCACGATGGCGGAGGCGGGCATGATGTTTGGGAAATGGGCGTAGCCGGGGGCTGCGATTTGATCGGCCAGCTCATCCAGAGGGAAGCTTGGCGCAGAGAACTCGACGAGGGTGCTGAAGAGATTGATCATGAGTGGTTTGCTATCGGCAGGTATGCGGCGGTTTTGGCGGCGTGGTCAATTCAATTTTAACCGCGAATGGACGCTGATTTTCGCGAATGAAGAGATGGCTTGAGAGTTCGATTTCGCGGTCAAAGAAACGAATTCACAAGCCCTGCAAGATTCGCCAAATTCGCAAGATTTGCGGTTCAGTTATGGATTCTCCAGTTGCTTGATGAACTGATCGGCTTCCGCGATGGCGGCTTCCATTTCCTTGATCAGTCGGCTGACTTCGATGCGGGTGGTTTTCACCTGTCCTTCTAGGGAGGCGATGGCGCGGGAGTTCAGGTTGTGCTTCAGGAACAGGGAGTGGTCGCGGAATTTGCGTAGCACGGGATCGAGCGATTTCTCGGCGCGACGCATGGCGGCCATGAGCGTGGTGTAGCGGGATTGCGCGGCCTTGAGCTGTCGGGAAGACTCGGCTTTGAACTCGGGGTTTTCGTATTGTTTGATTTCCTTCTTCCATTCGCGGAAGAGGGCTTTGGAGACGTTTTCGACATCGTCGTGGCGGGACTTCACCTCGGCGGCTTGTTTCTCGGCAGAGAGGTAGGCTTTGTTGACGCGGTTGTATTGCTTCTCCAGATCGCCGCCCTTGTAGCCAGTGACGGCGATGAATTCATCGAGGGCGGAGTTAAAGACCTTCTTGGCCTCTTGCTCGCTACTTCGGGCCTTTTTGACCCGGGATACCATGATGTCGCGCTTGTGAACGCCGACTTTTTCCATCGCACCATAATAAACGGATGAGCAGGAAACGAGAATGAGAAGGGTGGGGAGGATGATGAGGCTGCGCATGGTGGAATTTAGAATTAGGAATTAGGAGTGGTGAATGTAATAGAGCGTTAGATCGGGGGAAATAGTCACTGAAATCTGAGTAGCCAGCAATGGAAATATGATGACTGTGGGAAGGGGTGAGTTCCTTTTTGTGATGGGTTTTCGATCAGAGTGCTTCCCAAGTCAGGTTATTGTCACCGATTTTCACTCGCTATTCTCTGAGATTGCCCTTTATTGGTAAGGCTATGAAAATACATACGTTATTAATTGCTGCCGTGGCCTGTTTGGCTGTGGTGGCACCTGCCGACCGGGCTATGGCCCAGGCGGCGACCAAAGATAAGAAAGCCAAGGCAAGCTTCGCAGACATGTCTGTGAAGGAAGTGCAAGAGGCTTTAAAGGATGGCAAGATCACTGTGATCGATGTCAACGGCAAGAAATCTTACGATGCCGGGCATGTCCCAACGGCAATCCACTTTGCTTCCGTAAGCAAGGATCTGGCCAAGCATCTGCCTGAGGACAAAGGGGCCTTGATTCTGGCCTACTGCAGTGGCCCTAAGTGAGGATCCTGGATGAAAGCTGCGGTCGCAGCGAAGAAACTGGGGTATACGAATATCAAACACATGAAGGCCGGTATTTCCGGCTGGAAGGCCGCTAAGGCGGATGTGGAAAAAGGCAAACATGATCACGGAGATGGCAAGGAGCATTCGCACTAAGTTCCATCTCATAAACAGCAACTAACTCTTAGCAAATAACGCCCTCAGGTCATCAACGATCTGGGGGTTGTTTTTTTATGTGGCAAATTGGTGAGCCGTGAGGCTCGGGGGGGCGTTTGTTCGTGCTGGGTGTCGGTTTTCGGGTAAGAGTTCACTATGAATCAGGCTCATGTTTCCCAACCAGTTAGTGTTTTAAGAGGTTCAAAAATATGACCTTTTTCCCAACATTTCCGCTAGCAATTTTCTGATACTGTTCTTAATTGAGGACGCTATGAAATTAAATACATTACTGATCGCCGCTGTTGCTTGTATAGGAGCCTTGGTTTCCGCCGAACAAACTTTCGCGGAAGGTGCCACCAAGGAGAAAAAAGCCAAAGGCGGCAAGTTCGCTGACCTTTCTGTGGCCGAGCTACAGGCGGCTGTGAAGGAAGGCAAAGTGACTGTGATTGATGCCAACGCAGGAGCCTCCTACAAGAAAGCACACGTCCCAGGTGCCATTCATTGGGCTGCAGTGAAGAGCGACCTCGCTTCTGCACTTCCCAAGGACAAAGACGCCCTGATCGTGGCATATTGTGGTGGTCCTAAGTGCGGTGCATGGATGCGCCCCGCTATGGCAGCCAAGAAGCTGGGCTATACTAACATCAAACACATGAAGGTGGGTATCTCCGGCTGGAAAGAAGCTAAGGCAGAAGTCGAAAGCGGTGACAAAGCCACCAAGAAAGATGCCTAATCTGGCGACTTTTTAATCAAACCAATTAACAAAAAACACCCTCCGGTCCGCAATGGCTGGAGGGTGTTGTTTTTTAGGAGAACGTGAGTCAAGAACCGCAAGTTGGCTGCGCTAGTGCCGATGGTGGGGCGGCTCAGGCAGTCCCAAGACTTCATGCGGTGGAGGTGGGAGGTGATGGCAGGATGCTAATGCGAAAGTGGCGGCCGCTAGGAGGAATATTAATTTTTTCATCACTGTCACTCTAGCGAGGCTATACATTCTGTCAAAAGGGGAATTCGACGGGAGACCAGTAGTCCAATACCTCACGGCTGGTTACCGACGTGCCACACGGACACGGTAAAAGCGACTGGGTTCACCAGTGTCGGGAATGGTGAAGACATGAGCCAATGTGTCTCCCGTGATCGGACCGGCTAGGGGAGAGAAGCTAGTGAGGGTGTTAGAACTTTCCACGTAATAAAGACGGTCTGGTTTGAGCTCCCAGCTGAGCTCGTATTTTCCTGTGTCCGGGTTCAAGCTTACTTCGACTCTCACAATGGAGTTAGATGCAGTGGGATCAGTTCCGGCGATGAATTCCTGCCAGGTGGGCATGCCATCGTTGTCGATGTCGTCGAGATCGTTGACTTCGTAGTCGTTATCCAACTCGTGACCGTCCAACCAGCTGTGAGGTGTTCCTTTGGTCGTTACTGCGATGGCTTTCAAAACGATGCTCTGAGGGTTGTAGAGAATTTTGAAGTGATGGTTCCCCACGGTGATGATGTCATCGGCATGTTTGAAACGGCCTTGCACCGTGCCGGCGGTGAGGATGGTAAAGGTATCTCCAACAGAGGGTGCATAACCATCATCAAGCGTGAGTGTCAGTGACCCATCGACTGTGGCACTGCCGCTGACTAACAGCTGGGAGTAATCAGTGCCGGCTGTAGTGTTTCCTCCTAAAGAAAGATCCGTGCTGGCTGACTCATAAGCGTGGTAGCTTTTAGCAATACTAAGCTTGCGAGTGCCAGGCAATGTAGTTGGTTCGGTGACTTTGGTTAGAGAAACATCATCCAGAGAGGCGAAGCCGGTGGCGCCGTTGGTGGGAGTGAAGCTGACGTGGATCTCCTTGCCCACGGCATTGGTATCATTGATCGCTGGAATCGTGAAGGATGACTGATTCCAGACTCCACTTGTTAGGGCAACCGTATTCGTGAAAATATCGACAGGGGTAGTTCCACTGAGGTAGTAAACGCGAGCCTCGATCTGCTCACCTGTAGCCCAGTTGCTAAATCCTTGGTGCCAGAAACTGAACGTGAATGAATCGCCCAAGGCAATAAGCGCACCGGTGTTTTGCACAAGATTCGACGGCGTTGCGTTGCCTTGGACAAGGCCGCGGTAGGAGCCGGATTTCGGAGAGCTTTTTTTAGCACCGTCATTATCGGGAGAAGGACCATCGGTGAACCAATCATCCAGGGCTGTGTAACTGTAATCACCGGTGCCATTGCCATTTTCAAATCCACCGTTTTTGATCAGTTCGGGTCCCATGCCGGGAGTAGAAATGGAGGCCGACTGGGTGAGGTTTAGTTGTCCAGCGTGATAGAGTGTTCCGGTGACGTTACCAGCCCCGGTGAGCGTGCCTCCAGCTTCAAGGTCGACCCAGCGCAGAGTATCAAGCGTTCCATTGTCGAGGAGGATACGGCCATGATCGCTGATGCGGATTTCGTTTCGGCCAGTGAGTGTGTGGGAGGAAAGATCGAGCGTTTGCTGATGTGTATCGCCGAGGATGTGGAGGCTGAGAGTTTCGAAACTGGCGTCAGCGGTGGCGGTGGCATCGGTGCTGGTGGTGTTTTTCATCGTAGCGGTCCATGATACGCGAGGTGCTCCGTTGTCGCTTAGAAAGGTGGAGCCGGCATTGGAATACTCGTAGTCTGACCAATTGTTAGCGTCTGAGGTATTTGCTCCATTGGCACCCGTCCAGTGGTGGTAGGTGTTGGCAAAGTTATCCGCTTCCTTGGTGCGTTCGCCGATGAGAAGCGATTCCAGTTCATCAGCGAGTGCGGCGTCCGCCCCCGCGATGTTAGATGACTCCGAGGGGTCGGCATCGAGATCGTAGAGCGCACGTGATGAGGATGTGGAGACGAGTTTGTATTGACCTCGGATGATCGATGAATTTCCTCCCGCTTCATGAATCACGAACTCTCGTGTACGCTGGTGGCCTTCTCCAGTGAGGGTAGGGGCTAGAGAGACACCGTCTAGCCCAGCGGGAGCGGGCACACCGGCAAGCTCGCAGAATGTAGGCAGCATATCGGTGACGTCCACGATCTGGCTTGATACAGTATTGGACGCGAGTTTGCCTTGCCATTTCATCAGCATGGGCACGCGGATTGCTCCCTCGTAAATGCTACCCTTGGCCCCTCGTAGAACGCCATTGCCATTGAACTCATTGAGTGCGTCACCTGCGCCCCCGCTGCTCTGCCCACCATTGTCTGATGCAAAAACAATCAGGGTGTTATCCAGCACGGAGTCCGATTTATCTCCATCGCTGTTAGGATCTTCCAGGGCTGCAAGGATATTGCCGATGTGTGCGTCCATCCGAGTGACCATGGCGGCAAACTGTTTGCTGTTTCCTGTCCATCCAGAGGTATCGACGGAGCTGTATTCATCGAACCACTTGGGAAGATCGGTGATTTCGCCCAGAGGAGTGTGGGGGATTTGGAAAGCGAGTAGACAGAAGAAGGGCTTGGATGTGTCCTGAGCTTCGGTGCGAACAAACTCCAGTGCGTTCATGGCGTAGGTATCGTCACAATATGCTGGCGAGGGGTAAGCAGGATCACTTTGGTAGGCGGGATACTCTGGTAGTGAAGTGTTGTTAGGAATGGCATTTGGCACCAGCGCGGTGGTCGGTGTGGAATCAGCGGTGTTCGAGCGCCATAAGGTCGGCTGGAAAAAAGTATGTGCTCGCACGTGGTGCAGCTCAGCCATGACGACATCGTAGCCGTGATTGATCGGCAGAGTTTGGGTGTTGTTGATTGTGGGGTTGTTTTGATCTTGGCTGGCACCGTAGCCCCATTTTCCAAAATAGGCGGTGCGATAGCCAGCGGCGGACAACACATCGCCGATGGTTTTGTCATCAGCCCGGATCGCTTTGGATGCATCGGGATCATTGCGGTCAGTCCATGTGTGTCCTTGGTGAAATCCGGTTTGCTGGGATGAGCGGGCGGGGGAGCATACGGTGCATCCATAGCCACGAGTGAAGTTCACTCCTGAGGCCGCTAAGGAGTCGAGACTGGGGGTTTTCACCTTTGATTGGCCATTGGCTCCAATATATCCCCAACCAAGGTCATCGGCGTAAATGTAGAGAATATTCGGACGTGGAGCTGGTTTGGCGGATAGCGACAGAGCGGAGGAGCAAACTATGAATAAGACTAATGTGAACGCGCGGATCATCTGGATGGTATAGTGTGTGGCTATTGAAGAAACAGTGCCGGAGAAGCTAGCATTCCTATAGAGAAAGACCACCGTGGATTTTCAGACAGAAACACACATTTCGTTCTAAGGGCATAGCTACGTTTTCCACCCTGATTGTGGTATGATACGTACAGCCAGTTAATTGGATGCCGCCATGGTGAAGCTCGGACCGCAGCTTGCTATGGGCGTTTTTGATAGCTCGATTATTTCGACTCTATTGCTTAGTTAGATATAATTAAAGATATAAGAATATTAAGAAAACTTAACTATTATGTGATGTGATCGCAGACCTCGTTAGGTATCGGAATACTTATAAAACATAGAATAATCGGCTATTTTTTGTAGGGGAATCACCCTCTGGAATAGCAGTAATGTTCAATGATTGCGCGAAATGGTTCAAAAAACTAACAGTAAAAAGGTTTATGATTACGATAATTGAAATATTCAAACATGTGGCAAAATAATCACATCTTAATAACGAAAATACTTTGATGATATGTATTTGTTAGGTATTATCTCTAACGTCAATCAATTGAAATGTTCACCCGCTTCCTGAGATTGTCACCTCATTATCGTCCCCCCCATCTTATTCGAAAAGAATAACATCCCAAAGGGTATGAAAATGAAAAAAAACAACAAAACAACAACACAACGCAATGTATCAAATAATCGAAAAGCAAAATCTCTGCTGGCTGGTCTGACAGTCATCCAGCTGGGTGCAGCTTCAACCGTTTGCGCAGGAACGGTTATCATAGGTTCTGGTGGGTCAGTCGATCCATGGGCTACTCAAGGATCTGTAAATGCGCCGCTTCCAGACGTGCCAGGTGGTGCTCTTGGGGTTGGTGTTAACCTAACAAGTACCAATCAAGGCACTGATTCCGCAGGGAACTGGGATGTTACGGCTTCTGGATCTTCCTCAGTAGCAGCCACAGTGACGTTCGTGAATGCGACCATTCTCGCGACTGCTGCACAAACCAATGTGACGGCTGACTCCCTCCAGTTTAAACTCGATAACTCAGGAATTGTCGGCGGTCTTGCTCAGGTCCCCGTAGGAATGACATGGACGGCTAATCTAGGTCTTCCTTCCGTAGCATTTGAGGCGAACACTCAGTATGACGTGAACTTCAACCTAGAAGTGGCATCAGGTTTTCTGACCAATGCCGTATCTCTTGGGAACTCACTCAGTATCGAAGCCAAAGATGACGCAGGCAATCCTGTTGCAGGATTGGTCGGTGGGAACGGAATCGATCTGCTAGGTCTCTTGGGCTCTAATCCATCTGGTCCGGTAACGTTCACCTTCACCACAGGTGATACAGTGCCAACTGGTGACATCCACTTAGAATTCGCCGCGACAAAAGGCATTTCTGCCGAGCTGTTAGGATTAGGTTCCAACTATGTTGAAGTCACAGGTCTTAGCATGGAGTCCAACCTCGTTCCCGAGCCATCCAGCACCGCTCTCATTGGCCTTGGCGCAATAGCGCTGATTCTGAGAAGACGCGCCTAACAAGAGTTGTAAGTTAAGTATCACAGCTAGACTCAATTCAACAAAAACGTCTCCTGCATTCTTGTGCAGGGGGCGTTTTTATTTGTTGATGAGGCATGGATCTGGTCATCTTTCTGCCATGAATGTGAACCTAAGTTTTTACGCCGACGACATCTGAAAAATAGGGGTGGCTAGGCGAGTAATAGTGACTAATGTTTTTCAATCTTATGAGAGTTAAAAATCCCTTGAAACTGCTTATCGCTACGGTGCTATTACTACCGACTATAGCTCTGGCTAAAAAGCCCAACATCATCGTTATTCTTGCCGACGATATGGGAGTGGATTCGGTGGCAGCCCTGAACGATAATCTGGGAATCAAAACGCCCCATCTCGACAAGCTAACCGAGCAGGGGATTTCATTTGGAGATGCCCATTCGGGATCCGCAGTCTGTTCACCTACACGATACGGATTGTTGACCGGGCGCTACAGCTGGCGCAGCAGACTGAAGGCTGGAATCGTGAAAAAATGGGAGCGCCCACTAATTGAAAAGAATCGTCTGACTCTGGCTAGTATGTTGAAAGCACAAGGCTATGATACCGCATGCATCGGTAAGTGGCACTTGGGATGGCACTGGCCGAAAAAGGGCGATGGATTCACTGAGAAGCAGGCAGAAATTGATTTCACCGGAGTACTGCAAGGGGGGCCTATGGAGGCGGGATTCGACTATTCGTTCGGCGACGATGTACCGAACTGGCCACCGTTTGTCTGGATAGAAAATGGCAAGATGCACGGTGTTCCAGATACCCCTCTAAAATTCGCCAAGCACTATTATTCTAACAATGGCATCGGGATGAAGGGCTGGAAATTCGAAGAGGTGCTACCGGAGATCACCCGTCGCTCGGTGAAATATATCGACGAACACTCCAAGGGGGAGAAACCATTTTTCCTATATTTCCCAATGACTTCACCACATACACCGATCTCACCCTCGGAGAAGTTCAAAGGCAAGAGCGGCATTTCAGACTATGCGGATTTTCTGATCGAGACAGACTGGTGTATCGGTCAGGTGTTAGAGGCGGTGCATCGCAACGGCATTGAGGAAAATACCTTGGTCATTTTCACCACAGACAATGGCACCTCTCCCAAGGCTGATTTCCCCCAATTGCGCAGCAGAGGTGTTGAACTGCAGGAGCATTGGCGAGGTAACAAAGCGGATGCCTTTGAAGGAGGTCATCGCGTACCTTTCATCGCCAGCTGGAAGGGCGTAATCAAACCTGGAACATCGAGCAAGCAGACTATCTCCTTGGTCGATATCATGGCCACCTGTGCCGAGGTGGTAGGAGTAGAACTCCCAGATACAGCCGCAGAGGACAGTGTGAGCCTTTTAGCGGTGATGAAAGACAGTTCCATCACCAAACCTCTCCACAGTGCCGTGATCTGTCATTCCAGCACTGGTCAGTTTGTTGTGCGCGATGGTAAATGGAAGCTGTTGTTCTGCCCTGGATCTGGAGGATGGAGTGAGCCCGTAGACCCAGTCGCTAAGAAAAAAGGTCTGCCAAAGTGGCAGCTCTACGATCTCGAGTCCGATCCGAAGGAAAGTAAAAATCTGTTAGCCGAGCACCCGGAAGTCGTAAAGAATATGACCGCTGTTCTGCGCAAGTTTGTCGAGGATGGTCGGTCCACTCCCGGAGCTGCCCAGAAGAACCACAATGGAGAAATCTGGTGGCGTCATCTTCCTTGGCCGAAGCCATAGTGCCATATGTTGAAAATGAGCTGGGCCTTTGTTAGATGTGTGTCAGCAGTTAAACAAAAAACGGCAACCGTGAGACCGGTTGCCGCTCTTTTGATTGCGTAGTCTGATGATTACGCCTCAGCGTTGTCGAGGATCTGGTTCAGCACGTAGGGGAGAATACCGCCGCTGAGGTAGTAGTCGACCTCGGCGGGGGTGTCGATGCGCACCACCAGCGGCACATCGAAGCTGCTGCCATCGGTCTTGGTCACCGTGAGGGTGGCGTCCTGGGCAGGGGTCAGTTTTCCTGAGAGTCCGGTGATGCTGAAGGTGGCGTCGGCTTGATCGACCACTTTGCTGTAGTCTTCCTTGTCCTTGAAATTCAGCGGTAGCACGCCCATGCCGATCAGGTTGGAGCGGTGAATGCGTTCGAAGGATTTGGTGACAACGGCGGAAACTCCTAACAGACGGGTGCCCTTGGCCGCCCAGTCGCGGGAGGATCCCATGCCGTAGTCCTCGCCGCCGATGACGATGAGGTCGGTGCCGTCTTTTTTATAGGCCTCCGCGGCGTCGAAGATGAAGGAAGGTTTGCCTTCGCCAATCGCCTTGATCTCCTGATCGGGGGCGGCGACGTCTTGCGGGCCGAAATATTGGGTGTATCCGCCTTCGATGCCATCGCACATCAGGTTCTTGATGCGCACGTTGGCAAAGGTTCCGCGAGTCATGACCCGATCATTCCCGCGGCGCGAGCCGAAGGAGTTGAAGCTGGCTTTTTCCACACCATTTTCCAGCAGATACTGGCCAGCTGGTGAGGTCGGCACGATGGCGCCGGCGGGGGAAATGTGGTCGGTGGTGACGGAGTCGGCAAAAATGCCGAGTGCGCGGGCGTTGACGATGTCCTTGGCCTCGGTGTCCGGTGTGCGGGAGAATCCATCGAAGAACGGTGGGTTCTGGATGTAGGTCGATTGATCATCCCAGCTGTAAACATCGCCGGTATCGGACTGGATCTCCACCCAGTTCTGGTTGGCGGTTTCGAGGTTGCTGTAGAGATGGTTAAATACTTCCGGCACGAGGGCGGAGTCGATGACTTCGTGGAGTTCCTCGGGCGTGGGCCAGATGTCTTTGAGGTAAACGAGATTGCCGTCCTTGTCCGTGGCGATGGGGTCGTTGGCGAGATCGAGATCGACCCGGCCAGCCAGCGCGTAAGCCACGACCAGTGGCGGCGACATCAGGAAATTGGCGCGGATGGAGCCGTGCACTCGGGCCTCAAAGTTGCGGTTACCGGAAAGCACGGAGGCGCAAACGAGGTCACCTTTTTTGATGCCGTCTTCAATGGCGGGGTGGAGCGGGCCTGAGTTGCCGATGCAGGTGGTGCAGCCGTAACCGACGGTCTGGAAACCTAACTGATCTAGCTCCGATTGTAGGTTGGTTTTGTTCAGGTAGTCGGTGACCACACGGGAGCCGGGAGCGAGCGAGGTTTTGACATAAGGTTCGATTTTGAGTCCCAGTTTATTTGCCTTTTTCGCCACCATGGCGGCGGCGAGCATGACACTTGGGTTCGAAGTATTGGTGCAAGAAGTGATCGCGGCAATCAACACCGAGCCGTGGGTGAGCTTGGTGTCGATGGGTTCAAATGCTTTGGAAGCGTCGACTTCGTTAGGGGTAGGGCGATTGGTGACCATTTCCGCCTTGTCCTTCTCAGCTCCTGGTTGTGGGTTGTCTAACAGCGACCCGATAGCCACACCCGCTGGCTCCGGCATGTGGATATCGATGACGGTATTGCGGCTGTCGGCATTTCTACCGAATCCACCGTCGGAGGTGGGAGCTTCGAACAGCTCGTTGAACTTGGAGCCAAGCTCGGGCACATCGATGCGGTCTTGTGGTCGTTTCGGTCCGGAAACAGCTGGGACCACGGAGGCGAGATCAAGAGTGAGGTCATCGGTGTAATCGATGTCTCCTTTGTCAGGGATGCCCCACATTTCCTGAGCCTTGAAGTAGTTCTCCACGGTCTGGCAGGTTTCCTCTGATCGACCGGTGCCACGGAGGTATTTGACGGATTCTTCATCGACAGGGAAGAAGCCCATGGTGGCGCCATACTCGGGAGCCATGTTGGCGATAGTGGCACGGTCGGGCAGCGAGAGCGCCTTGGCTCCCGGGCCATAGAACTCGACAAATTTTCCAACCACTCCGTGAGCGCGTAGGATTTCCGTGAGGCGTAATGTTAGATCGGTGGCGGTGACTCCTTCGTTGAGTTTTCCATGCAGGTAAACACCCACGACTTCCGGCACGAGGAAGGTGACGGGCTGGCCTAACATCGCGGCCTCCGCCTCAATGCCACCCACACCCCAACCGACGACACCGAGGCCGTTGATCATGGTGGTGTGGGAGTCCGTGCCGACAAGGGAATCGAAGTAGTGAACGCCGTCTTTTTCTAACACACCCTTGGCGAGGTATTCCAAGTTCACCTGGTGCACGATGCCGATGCCGGGAGGCACGACCTTGAAGGAGTCGAAGGCCTGCTGGCCCCATTTGAGAAATTCGTAACGTTCCTTGTTGCGAATAAACTCGATCTTGAGGTTGCGATCGAGGGCTTGCTGGGAGCCGGCGAAATCGACCTGCACGGAGTGATCGATGACGAGATCAACGGGAACAAGTGGCTCGACCACCGAGGGATCAGCCCCAGCTTCCTGTGCGGCATTGCGCATGGCAGCGAGGTCCACAACCAGAGGCACGCCAGTGAAATCCTGCAGAACGACACGGGCGACGGTGAAGGGGACTTCGTAGTTGCCCGGCTTCGCGGCGTTCCAGTTGGCGAGGTTTTTGATGTCTTCGGCGGTGACCTTTTTCCCGTCCATGTTCCGCAACAGAGACTCGAGCACGATGCGGATGGAAACGGGCAGGCGTGAGATGTTAGAAAACCCTTGGTCTTGGAGAGCAGGCAGAGAGTTGAATTTTCCGTCGGTTCCGGTTCCGGTTTTGAAAGTTCTGAGTGTGTCCATATTGCTAGACTATAGCATGGAGATCTGAGGGTTCCAGAGGTAAGTGTTGGGCTTGTGGGGTGATACCCGTTACTCCGACAGCTTATGGGGTCTTGGCTTGTGGGGCCTAAACACAAAAAGAGCGGCAGGTTGTTAGCCTGCCGCTCTTGGGAAACAATTTTTGAATCGGCCGTTATCCGGCCATGGCGACCATCATGTCTTGGGTTGGTGGGGCGAAGGTTGTTAGGTCGATGCCTTCGACGGCGGTTTTGTATTCGTCGAGGGTCGGGGTGCGGCCGAGGATGGCGGAGAGAACTACTACTGGTGTTGATGACAGCAGGGACTCGCCTTTTTTGCGGTCGGAGTCGGCGACGACGCGGCCTTGGAAGAGGCGGGTGGAGGTGGCCATGACGGTGTCGCCTTTTTCGGCTTTCTCCTGGTTGCCCATGCAGAGGTTGCAGCCCGGGCGCTCGAGATACATCATGTTCTCGTATTCGGTGCGGGCGGCTTGCTTGGGTGCGTTGTCATCGAACTCGAAGCCGGAGTATTTCTGGAGGATGTTCCAGTCGCCTTCGATCTTAAGTTCATCGATGATGTTATAGGTCGGGGCGGCGACAACGAGAGGCGCGTTGAATTTCACCTCGCCGTTGGCGGCTTCCAGGTTGCGCAGCATGTGGGAGAGGATCTTGAGATCGCCCTTGTGCACCATGCAGGATCCGACAAAGCCGAGGTCGACTTTTTTCTCACCACCGTAAAAGGAAAGCGCGCGGATGACGTCGTGGGTGTATCGTTTTGAAACGTCGTCGTTGTGCACGTCTGGATCGGCAATCATCGGCTCGACGATTTCCTCGAGGTCGACGACGAGTTCGGCGTGATACTTGGCATCGCTGTCGGGAGCGAGTGGTGGTTTTTCACCGGAGCGGATCTGGTCGATGCGTCTGTTGGCTTTGTCGACGAGGCCTTGGAGGACTTGATTGTGGTTGTCCATGCCCTTGTCGATCATGATCTGGATGCGGGACTTGGCGATCTCCAGCGACTCGATGAGGGTTTCCGGTTGGGAAATGCAGATGGATGCCTTGGCTTTCATTTCGGCAGTCCAGTCGGTGAAGGTGAATGCCTTGTCGGCCTGCAGGGTGCCGATGTGGACCTCGATGATGCGGCCTTGGAAAACGTTTTCGCCGCCGAATTTTTTCAGCATCTGGAGCTGGGTGGCGTGCACAACGTCGCGGAAGTCCATGTGCGGTTGCATTTCACCCTTAAAGGTGACTTTGACCGACTCGGGGATAGGCATGGTGGCTTCGCCAGTGGCGAGCGCGAGGGCGACGGTTCCGGAGTCGGCACCGAAGGCAACGCCCTTGGACATGCGGGTGTGGGAGTCGCCGCCGATGATGATGTCCCAGTCGTCCACGGTGAGGTCATTGAGCACCTTGTGGATGACGTCGGTCATGGCGTGGTATTCGCCCTTCGGATCGCGTGCGGTGATGAGGCCGAAGTCGTTCATGAACTTCATCAGGCGCGGAATGTTCGCTTGGGCTTTTTTATCCCAAACGGAAGCGGTGTGGCAGCCGGACTGGTAGGCGGCGTCGACGATGGGGGAGATAACGGTGGCGGCCATCGCCTCGAGCTCCTGAGAGGTCATCAGGCCGGTGGTGTCCTGGGAACCGACGATGTTGACCTCGACGCGGACATCGGAACCGGCGTGAAGCGGGTCCTTGGAAAGAGTGCCGACGGCGTTGCGGTTGAAGATTTTTTCGACGGCGGTGAGGCCTTGTCCGGTGTGGGTGATTTCCTTGGCCGGTGCGTAGACGGTGGGCATTTCCGTGCCAAGTGTCTTGGCTGCGAAGGTCTGGAGCTTTTTACCAAACACGATGGCATAGGAACCGCCAGCCTTGATGAACTCGACTTTCTGCGGAGTGAGGGCGGCGGAGATGTCGACCAGTTCCTCGCCGTTGCCATAGAGTTTTTTGGCTTTGGTATCGATGGTGAGCAGGGTGCCGGTTTCGACCGAGTAGGTCTGCTCGAGCACCGGATCGCCATTTTCATCGGTGACGGTGTTGCCCTCGGCGTCGGTCTTCTTGACCCAGTTTTTCAGGTCGATGCCGATGCCGCCGGTGACGGACACCGTGGTGAGGAAGATTGGAGAAATACCGTTCGTTCCCGCAACGATGGGGAAGATGTTGACGAAGGGAACGTAAGGGCTGGCGGGCTTACCGGTCCACAGAGAGACGTTGTTGATACCGGACATACGGGAGGACCCCACGCCCATGGTGCCTTTTTCGGCGACGAGCATGACGCTCTTGTCGGGGTGGAGTTTCTGCAGGGCTTTGATCTGATCCTGTGCCTCGGGGGTGATCATGCACTTGCCGTGCAGCTCGCGGTCGGAGCGGGAGTGCGCCTCGCCACCGGGGGAAAGCAGGTCGGTGGAGATGTCGCCTTCGCCAGCGACGTAGGTGACGATCTCGATTTTCTCGGAGACTTCGGGAAGACTGGTGAAAAACTCAGCTGCAGCGTAGGACTCGAGGATGTCTTTGGCGGTAGCCGACTGGGAAGGACTGCCGGATTTGTAAGCCTTTTCGAGACGCTCCATATCGGCCTCGTAGAGGTAGACTTGGGTTTTCAGAACGTCGGCAGCTTGTTTCGCGATGGTGGAGTCGTCACCGAGCGCGAGGTCGAGCAGCACCTCGATGGACGGGCCGCCCTTCATGTGGGAAAGCAGTTCGAAGGCGAACTCGGGAGTAATTTCCTCCACGGACTCTTTACCAAGAATGATGTCCTCAAGGAAAGTCGCTTTGGCGCTGGCGGCGGGAGTGGTGCCGGGGATGGTGTTGTAGATGAAGAAATTGAGCGACTCCTTGCGGTGCTCATTGTCTGTGTCCTTGATCTGGGCGATGATTTCGGCGATCAGGTCAGCTCCATCGACAGGCTTCGGGTGCAAGCCTTCAGCTTTGCGTTCTTCGATTTCTTTGAGGTAATCTAGGTAAATGCTCATGATTGATTCGGTGGCGGGAAAAGGGTGACAGCCATGCCCTCTATATAAGGCAGGCGCGCGGAGATTAGTGTCCGCGTGTGTTTTGTCAAGGTTGCGAGCCTGACTGGGCTGGGGATGCCACAATTAAGGGCTTTTCCGCTCTAACTTCGCCGATTCAAGCACCCAAATTTCGTCTTTGGTGCGCATCCAAACCAATGTGCCATCGGCCTCATCGCTGTAGCTAGCACCTCCGCTGGTGGTGAGGCTGATCTCGAACTGGGCGGTGACAGTAGCTCGGTTATCTTCAATCCTCGTGATCTCGATCTCGGAAACATTGGCTTGGGAAAATTGACATTTGAAGGCGAGAAACTGGTGACCGGAGATGGCTTCGTCCTTAGTGATGACGCCCTGATGATTGTCCGTGTCCACAGATCCGCGGAAACTGGGTGCCAGCAAGGCTGAGAAGTCTTGGCTTTTCATAGCTCGAGTGCTTTTGTTGTCATCGAGCTTAATCGTCAGCGTTGCCGCGAGATTACGGGTATTGCGCTTGATGACTTGGCTGTCGCTAAACCACCAGAGAAGAATACCGACCATGACCGCAAATACGGCAGCGACTATCAGCAGGGGCTTTTTCACTCAAATAGAACGTTAGTAGGTTAGCGGCCGCGGCGTCTGTCGTCACGTGGACGGACAACTCGCTGACGGATCTGGTCCGATACGTTGTTCGCGTTCATCCAGGATTCTGCGGCGGTAGCGTCCCGACCGTGCCAGTCCCTGAGAATCCGGTCATAATAACGTCCCTGAGAGTCAGTGTCTGCGATCGTGTTCACCTTGGACAGTGCCATTGCTGGGTCCGAGCGGGCGCTGCTCCAGATAAAGCTCCTAGCCACCTGATCATAACCATCTGAACCTGCCATAGAGTCTAGCCAACGGGCAGCTTGCTCTGGATCCTCGCGAGTGTATTCGCCCATGAGTTCACTGGCGGCGCGCATTTTTTCATCGCCGTGAAGAGTCTCTGTCCAAGCTACGGCGGATGAAACATCGCTATCGGCCCAAGTGTCAGCCACTTCACCGATCGCACGCTCACGCTCTTCTTTGTTCGTGATGGATGTCGCCCATGAAGCGGTGGATTCTGGATCTTTGCTGGCCAGGTTTCTGGCAATATATCTGGTGGCACCGCTGCGAAGTTGATCGTCTGAAATGGAATTGAGCCAGGCGACCGCTTCTTCACTGCCTTGGCTGGTGATGTGGGGGATTATGGCTGCAAGTGCGTCACCGCGCTCTCTGCTGTAGGGTAAAGTGGCCATGATTTCCGTGGCTCGTGCGGGATCAGATTTTGCAACGCCGCGAATAACTCCTATCAGCCATGGGTTGGCGCCGTCGCCTTCGTGGTGGGTCTCGGCCCACTGCAAGGCGGCACTGGGATTCTCGCTGGCCCAGCTTGTGAGGATGGTTTCTCTGGCAAACCGGCTACCTGTGTTTTTCTCAGCGTAATCGAGGGCGGCGATAGGATCTGTTTTCGCCCAGGCGTGAAGCAACATGCTGTATTCGCTCATGCGGTCACGGGTGAGTCCGGAGGCGCGGAAGTCGGCGACGACTTGTTCGAAATCGTTAGGTCCAAGGCGGTTGATCAAAGCAAGCAAACTGCTGACCCGGCTGATAGGGTCGTCTTGCTTAATGATGTCGACGACATTCAGGGACTTGTTTGAATCGCCTGAAGATGCAGCACTCGTGCGTGATCCTGAGCTCATACGCGATGTCGCAGCTGTCGCTCTGGAGTATGAGCGGTGAGATGCTCTGGCATTTTCTTCTGAGATATTCGCTGAGTCATCAGGATCAGCCGACTGCATTTTTGCTCCAACAATGAATGCAATGGTGAGGCTGAGCAGCCAAGCGGCGGAAATAACGATAGATTTGGATTTCATGGGCGAACAGAGTGGATGGACTATTGTGAGCAATACGTGGGAAAAGGAGTGGGCTTTCAATGATTACACACTGTTTATGAAGCGTGACCAATAGACAAAGCTGTCTTGGAATCATGAAAAAGACCGATTGTTTCTATTCGTCATAAATTCAGAAAAGTATGCGGTAGATGTTGCCAAAGTGGCAGAGACGCGATAAGTGGAAGCATGAACTTGCTTACCAATGATTCCGCAGTCATCGAGAAAACCAAAGAGCTTTGCAATGCCATTGCTCAGGATATCGAATTCGTGACCCTTCAAGGTCAGGTCGAACGCTTTCTTGAAGACGATGCAGCCAAACTACAATATCAGTCCGTTCACGAGCGCGGGGAAGAGCTGCACCAGAAGCAACAAGCAGGTGTTGAACTGGGAGAGCGCGAAATCAAAGAATTCGAAGCAGCCCGCACGGAGTTGCTTGAAAACGAGGTAGCTCGCGACTTCATGGATGCCCAGCAGAGCCTTCAGACCTTGCAACAAACAATCAGCAAATACGTCGGCATGACCATGGAACTCGGACGTGTGCCTGAGCCAGAAGATATGGAACAGTCTGGCGGCGGTTGCTGCGGCGGTGGTTGCGGGTGCGACTGATCCGTTACAGAAACAATAACCAACCCTACATCCATTTCGGTCTGATCACTCATTGATCGGATTCCATAGAAGATGAGTGCCAGAGAAGAGAAACGAGAAGCGTTCAACGAACAGATGAACGCTTGGGTTTCTCGCCAAGGTTTATGGTTTCAGCTTCGGCACGCGGCGGATGGTCAGACCATTGTTGGGCGTGCGATGCGGTTGCTGAGCAGGCTGGCCATTTTGCTAGTCATTGCAGCCTTGGGCCTCTGGTTCTACTTGAGTAAACGCGCGGAAAGCGACGGACTCCGAGAAAATATCCGACTTTCCCTTGAGGATACACTGCGCGCTAAGGAAACCGATTTGGGTGGTTTGCGAAAGAAGCGCGGTGAGCTGACGATAGCGTATGCCAAAATTGAGGGAGGGGAGGATTCTTTTTTCCACCAGCTTGAGGCTAGGACCATCCGCACCAGCATGGCACTGACCGATGGGCTGATAGGGACTTGGGATGGCAAAGGTGTGTTTATCGATCGCCTGGATATCAACCTTAAGGCCGGAGGTAACGATGACACCAGTGCCGCTAAATCCTTTGAGTCCTTATTTCCTGAGCAAGAAGGGTTCAAGTTCGAAAGATTCGAGAGTAACAGTGCGAATTTAACATGGGGTTACTCTGCTCAGAACAGAGGCTCTATTCAAAACAGCCACCTAACAGCTGCGCGAGAAGACGACGGCTGGCGACTCGAGTTCAGAGGCGGCACGTTTGGGCAAAATTGGCTATCCCATTTGATGATCAATAAAATGGTGGTGTTATGTACCCCAAAAGGAGTGATCATCAAAGAGGCCGAAATGACATCAGATGATGGTACCGGATTGGTGTCATTTAGCGCCGAGATAGGTTCGGGTGGGCAGCCCGCCATATCTGGTCAGTTGGAGTTGAAATCAATGCCGGTGTCATCCCTATTGACGCCCGCCTATCTTGACACCGTTGATGGCACGATATCCGGTGTAGGCAAGATCAGTGGTTCTACTAACAGTCAGGAAGGAGTTGTGCTGGATATCGATTTCTCTTTCAAGGAGGGGGATGTGTTAGTCATGCGAGATACTCTTCCGCTATTGTCGGCGCTCAGTGTGTTAGATGCCTATAACAGCTATCGCAAGGTGTCCTTTAACGAAGGGAGTTTTAATGTTAAAACAGCGGCCGATAAGTTGAGTGTCAGTCAGATTAAGCTCAAGGCTGGTGAGTTGCTTCACATGAGCGGAGGGTTCGAATTTCAGCCTCCTACTCACGCTGAGATAGCCAAAGCTCTCAACATTAGAGATGTAGAAAAAATTCGGAACATTCTCGAGAAAAATTGGCAACGCCAAGATGATGTGATCGAGGACACACAGACAGGAGAATCACTTTCGAAGCGAGGTGAGGTGAAATTAGAAAGTGTCAGGGGGACAAAGGTTACTCCCGAGGAAGCTCTCGAAAATGTACTCGCCACTGCGATTTTTACCGAGCTGAGTGTTCGCCGTTTTGATGGTTCCGTGAAGCTGGGGTTAAAGCCAGATGCTTTCGAGAAAACAACGAAACTCAAGGAGACCTATCCCGTGGATACAGAAACCGGGAGGATCTCGCTCGAAGTCCCTCTGAAGGGGCGATTCCAAACCTTAACGCTGAGTCAAGCCAAGGAGCTTTATCTCCTAGGCCGGAAGCGCGAATGATTTCTCTCGGAGCGAGTTTTGGGTGAAAATTAGCCCATGCCAAGTGAGGCATATACCTCACGCGTCGCTCGGCTTTGATTAAGTGTGTAGAGGTGAATACCATCCACATCCGCATCTAACAATCCTGCGCATTGTTCCGCAGCGTGATGAATGCCGATGCGTTCCACAGCTTCTTGGTTGTCGCCAGCCCGCTCGAGTGCGCGTAGGAGACGGGCGGGGAAATGCGCCCCTCCAGCCAGTTCAGCCATACGGTGAATGCCTTTGGCTGAGGTGATCGGCATGATACCTGCCAAGATAGGCACGTTGATTCCAGCCAATCTGCACCTGTCTCTAAAGTCGAGGAAGTCATGGTTGTCGAAAAAGAGCTGAGTGCAGATGTAATCCGCGCCAGCATCTATTTTAGCCTTTAGATAATCCATTTCCAACAATCGGTTAGGAGTGTCAGGGTGCCCCTCGGGGAAAGCAGCAACGCCAATACCAAAACCTCTCGGGTCAGGATGTTTGCCCGATGCATTAAATTCTTTGATGTGAGCAACCAAGTCGGCGGCGTGTTGAAATGCATCACCCGAGCGGTCATAGGGGCCCTGGTTCGCCGGAGGGTCGCCACGGAGTGCCAGTATGTTGCCGATGCCAGCCTCTGCGTAACGTTCGAGGGTCACGGTGATTTCATCAGCACTGTGAGCCACACATGTCAGGTGAGGAATAGGAGGAATAGAGGTGGTTTCCTTGATTTTAAGCACCAGGTCGTGAGTAAGCTCGCGCGTGGATCCTCCCGCACCGTAAGTCACACTTACGAATGATGGGTCACAGGAAGCGAGATCGCGGATTGTCTCGTAGAGAGAATTCGCTGCACTAGAAGACTTAGGAGGGAAGAACTCAAAGGAAAAGGTAGGCCGCTGACGCTTGAAAATATCTTGGATATGCATGGCTGCGCTGAGTTATCCTTGATGAACCAACGAAACGAAACAAAAAAATTTACTACAGACACAACTCACAGCAGTCCGTGGGGTTGAAACAGGTGACTGGATATGGCTCTACGCGCTGTTAGCTCTGCGTTGTATGCGTTTGCATGCAGTGGTGGACTCATAATTAGGTCTGGTATAATCACCCTCATTTCGTAAAATCTCGACACACGAACTGGATGTCAATCATCTGCCACACTTTCCTCTGTATGAAAAATTCTCGTAACCAATGTTTCCCAAGTAAAATGAGCAAAGCTTCCACCCTGTGGTGTGCTGCCGCGATACTTTTGACGGGAGCACCTAGCGCTATGTCATTGGAAAAGCCCGACAGCCTTCCTGCGAATGAAGGTGGTGGAGAAAAAGTCAAACCTCGCGCCCATGAGCGTGGGGAGTCTGATGGCCGCCGCCCGTCCGATGGGCGCAAAGGGAAGGACAAGAGAAGGGGGCCGGATTTCAAGGCACTGGATGCCGACCAAGACGGAGCTCTTAATTTTGAAGAGTTTTCAAGCTCGGAGCGGTTGGCACAACTGGATGAAGAAAAACGCCGTCGACTGTTTAATTTTTTGGATCGGAACAAAGATGGCAAAGTTCAGCAATCGGAACTCAAGCCTCGGGCTCCCCACTGGTTGACGGGCTTAGCGAAGGACTTTAACGAACTGGATGCCGACAAAAACGGCACTCTTGCCCTCGATGAATTCTCGAAAGCTAAAGGACTGGAGAAAAAAGAAGCGGCCGAACTCGAGAAGTCGTTTCAACGTCTGGATCGAAACAAGGATGGAATGCTGCAGCGCTCAGAACTCAAGAGTCATTTGGGATCCCGACCTCGTCCTGAGATGGATTTTAAGAAATTCGATACCAATCAAAGTGGTGGGCTCGATTATGAAGAGTATTCCAAGCTGCCATTCGTTGTTCGCTTTCCTGACGATCGACGCCAGAAACACTTCAAGCGGATCGATTCCGATGGCAACGGTGAACTCTCTCCAGCGGAGATTCACGATGCCCACAAGCGCCATCATGGATCACCACGTGGCGATCGCGAGCGGCCTCATGACCGGCCTTCAGATGGAGCCCGCAGGAAGGGCGGCAAAGAGTCGCCTGGTGAGAGACGTTCCCCTAAAGAGGATAAATAGAGTCGTCATTCTCTCTATACAGGTGCTGACAGCGGATTTCTACGCTTTTAGGCGCATCTGAACGATAGCAAGCTTGCAAGAGGTGGCTATTTCAGCTGTTTTTTAATCATTAGCATGAAGCAAAATGATGGGAGACAGAGCGGATCGAAAGGTTCGGATCGCGAGGACGATTCTTCGGAAGATTCTAAACCGAACAAGACGATCGCCAGGAAGGGTGCGAAACTTGTGATTCGTAAGGATGGCGAGGGGAAGCCAGAAACTGGTGAGCCGAAGGGAATACGCCCTGAACCTCGTAAGTTGCCTACTTTACCCCTGGTAAGTGTGCACGAAGATGAAGCCGACTCAGCAACCCAGCAGGGAGACGACGAGGTTGTTCGGCTTGAGTCCGCTGCCCCTCCTTCACGTGAACAACAAACATCGGTAAAATCTCAGGCAGCGATCTTTGAAGAGCGCTCGGTCCAGCCCAGTGAAGACATCAGGCAGGAAGAACAGTGGGCTGAAAACAAATCCACCGGCTGGTGGGTTGCGATTGGTGGAGCTTGTTTGTTAGCTGTTCTGGTAGCCGTCGTAGTCATCGGCAGCCAATGGAAAGACATAGACGATGATGGCGGAAAAGTGCCGGAGTTGACCGTCGTCGAAGAGGAGGATCCTTTTGCCGGGAGTCCAGAGAAATGGTTTCAAGAGCGTGCTGGCAGTATTGGCAAACAGGGGTTGGCTGTGCTTCAAAGTTACATGGCCGCGACCGACGATCAAAATCGCAGCCATTGGGTGAGAAACCCGGAGTCATATCTTAAAAACGTGACTGATTGGTCGGTCTCAGTGAAGCCCAGGATCAATGACATCACTGAAAAGCAATGGGCCATCTCGCATACAGATGACACGGCCTATCTAACATTATCTACTGAGGATGAGAATTTCATGCCATTCAGGGCTTATTTCGTTCGCCAAAACGAACAGCTGAAATTGGATTGGCATGCTAGCACTGCTTGGTCGGAAATATCGATTGCCGCAATGCGCGAGAAGCTTCTTGAGCGAGAGAAAAAAGTGGCTGAAATCAAAGCCAATGCGCGCGCCCAGCAGGCGGAGGCGGATGAAGCTTATGCCCGAAAAATGCAAGCTTATGAAGCTGCACTCAAGGCATCGCAGAGCCAACAGGTCAAAGAACATGTCGTGGCTTCAGGTGAAACGGTCACAGCCATAGCTACGCGCTACGGAGTCACAGCGCATGATCTCAAGAGCCATAACGGACTGACTGACTCATTCCTCAAGATTGGACAACGGCTCAAAATACCAACCAAGGGTGGAGGAGCATCTGATCTAACGGCAGCCCCAGTCAAACCGGTCAAACCCAAAGCTCTCACTGAGCCAGAAATGCCAGCCTTGGCGATACAGGAGCCAACTCTTGTTCGCTGTCTACTCCGCCGACGTGACGAATTTTACGCAGGACCCTATAACGATAAGGAGCACTCCGCCTTCATGATCCTCGCTCCGGACAAATCACGCTACCTTTGGGCTTATGCGGACAAAGACTCTGAGCTTGATCTGGAATTGAGAAAGCTCCTCGATCACGGACGCTTTGTGGTTGATCTTAAAAAAGACATTCGGGTGACTGTTCGTGTTAGAAGTGGAAAAAAAGATGCCTTGCCATCACAACTGGAACTGATGGAATTGGTGCATCCGGAATGGGTCAGCCCATGATCGAATCTTCCCCCGAGATTGTATCTGCATAAATCACTACTGTATCAAATTTCATGGCTAAACTCACCGAAGGACATTTTCATTGTAAGAATTGTGATGAGCTATTTGAAGCTCCCATTCGAAAGCCTGAGGACCAACTTTGCCCATCGTGTGGTAAGCCCCCCACAGGTGAATCCCCGTTAAGCGAGAAGTCAGTCTCTGGCATGCCCAGCGTTGCGAACTTGGCGACTGGTCATAGTTCAAACCCGGTCAAGAGCGGTGAAACTCAGGATGCTCGGAAGATCCGAGAAGCCACCATCAATGCTGATGGAAAAAATAGCGATCGTATCAAGCGAACCAAGCGCAGAGAAAAGCGCAGTTCAAAATTACTGATCATGTTAGGGGTATGGGTTCTCCTCATGGGGCTCACGGTTGGCTTGGTCAATTATTTCAACCCTGATGAGGATGAGACTGGCAATAAACCAGAACTCACAGAAGCGCTGAAGAAACGGCAGCTAGAGGCGGAGATGAAACAAGCCCAGGCTGTCATTCAACAAGCTGCACCAGAATGCGAAGAAGTCATCACTAGCTTCCTGAACGCTACCTCCGCAGCGAGTAAGGCACAGTTTGTCTATCAAGGGGTGAAACTTACGACGGTGATGAATCGCTATTACCAGAGCAACCCGAGTTTTTCATCGACCCGTAGCCAGGTGAAACTGATCCGCGGTGAACTTCTGAAAAATACCAAACATCAGACGATTGGCACAATTTGTGTGAATCAGCAGAAGGAAACGTTTGAAGTGATCTTTGTCCGCGTTGGCAATGAGTGGAAAATCGATTGGGAAGCTCTGGTCCGCTACGATGATCGATCATGGTCATTGTTTCCGGCGTCCAGCGATGGCAGTGAAGGGGAGTTCCGCTTGTACATGCGAGTTAGGGATTCTAACAAAGAGTTCGATGAAGGAGAGATCAGTATCGTGTTCTACAAGCCCGACATGTATGTCAAAGGTGAATTCCGAAGTGTTCCTTCTCCTGCTGTTAGGTTGCCAGTCGATAGTGAGCTTGGTCTTAAAATCCGCGAGATGGTGAGTCGCGAGGATGACATGAAAACGGATGCCTATGGTTTCACCACATCGTTGTTCGATAAACCTCGCTACCACCGTGTGCGGGTGAAGTTGAGGCTAAAAAAGGAGGACAAGGAAGAGACCTTTGAACTACTCGAAATCCTCGCCGATCATTGGTATGGCGATGGTGTGACCGAGTCTGATAGTGAGATTTCCACTACCGAAAAAAACGAGTAAGAACCCTACAGTGTGCTGCTCAGACCGCGCCGCATTGCTTCTGTAGGAGACTGGCCAGGGAACCAGAATTCAAAGGCAAAAACCCCTTGATGGAGAAGCATCGACAGCCCATTCGCTGCACTGGCATTGACACTCTTCGCTTGTTTAAGGAGACCTGTTTCCGCGGGTTTGTAAATGGCATCATAGACCATGTGGTGTGGTTGGATGCAGGCACGCGGCAGGGGCAACGGATCAATGGATCGCATTCCCAAGCTTGTGGCGTTGATGATCAGAGCGCAGCGTCCTGCAGCCTCAATCAATGCGTCGTCATCGGAACCAAGGGCACAGAGTTGATCTCCGGGGCCCTGCAGATGCTCATCATGGTCATAATACTGGTGAAGTTCCTCTGCTAAAGTTTCAGCCTTTTCCAATGTCCGGTTGACCAGCCACAGCTGTTCGCAGCCCAAGCGGGCACACTGGGTGGCGATGGCGCGTCCAGCTCCACCACCTACACCAACGATCATGACGCGAAGGTCGGCGAGATCGACACTGAACTCTTCTCGGATCGCCCGTGCGAGTCCAGGTCCGTCTGTATTGTGACCAATCGTTTTTGAGTTGTTTTCGCTTGGAAATAGCACGGTGTTTACCACCCCGATGGCGAGAGCGTCTTCACTATGTTCATCGCAGCATTCCATCGCCTCTAGTTTGTGGGGCACAGTGACATTGCAGCCGATGAACCCCAGCTCTGCCATGCGCGAAAATGCCTCGGCTACCTGTCCTGGTTCTACTTCCAGACGTATGTAGCGCATGTCCATATCACCGGCATCCAGTGCCGCTTGGTGCATGGCCGGGGATGCCGAGTGAGCTACCGGATTTCCGATCACCGCCAGACGGGCTGGTTTTTCCGCGCCCTCGTCAAGGAGGTCGCGGCTTTCTAAATCGGAAATCTGATAGACGTCTTTCATGACAGTTGAGTTAGAGTGCGTCTGATTCTACGGACACATTCTTCTTTGCCGAGGACTTCAAGAATAGCACCGAGGTCAGGTCCCCCAGCTTGTCCACTAAGTGCGACGCGAGTAGGGAACATCAGTTGTCCGGGTTTGGCTCCATTGGCCTTGGCTGTTTCACCGATGGTTTCTTTAGCCGCAGACCAGTCGCTCAGCGACTCAAATGCATCGGCAAGTTTTTCCAAGAGACCGGCGGCAGCATCGTTACCGCTCACTTTTTCGAGAGCCGATGCATCGTAATCAAATTCAGGGTTAAGGTAAAAAGCGATCGCCGCAGGAACTTCGGTGAGGAGTTTAACTTTCTCCTGCACGGATGCAGCGATGGCGTCATAGTTATCGGGAAGCTCATAGCCAGCCTCGACGACATATGGTTTGGCTTTGTCTGAGAACTCAGCAGGGCTCAATTGCATCAAGTGCTGCTGATTAATCCAACTGCATTTTTCGGAGTCAAACTTTGCAGGAGACCGGTTAACGCCTTCGAGACTAAACCGATCCACTATATCAGCGATGGAGAAAATCTCGGACTCATCCTTTGGTGACCAGCCTAACAGCGCGAGGAAATTAAACACTGCCTCAGGGAGATAGCCGTCTTTGATGTAGCCGTCCACAGATGCCCCCTGATCGCGTTTGCCCATTTTTGATCCATCCATGTTCAGGATCAAGGGGATGTGGCCGTATTGCGGAGGCTCTACACCGAATGCTTCAAAAAGCTGGAGGTGCTTAGGCGTATTCATCAGGTGGTCTTCCCCACGGATCGCATGGGTAACATCCATTTCGAGGTCGTCAACCACATTGACAAAATGGAACACGTAAGATCCGTCTGAACGGCGCACGACCATGTCAGGTGTGTTAGATTCATCGCGGTAATCGATAGTGACTTCACCACAAATCAAATCATGCATAGTGACCGGCTTGCGCTCGAATTTGAATCTCCACGCTCCGTCGTCTTCATAGACTCGATCACTTTCACGGAGTTTTTCAAACCACTTGTCATAAGATGCCTGACGCTGACTTTGGTAATACGGACCATATTCTCCGAGAGTTGTTCCGTCTGGGCGAGGGCCTTCATCCCAGTCGAGACCGAGCCACAGCATGGCGTCGAAAATAGCCTGCCGAGCTTCTTCCGTGTTACGAGCTTCATCGGTATCTTCCACACGAAGAATAAATGTTCCTCCGTGCTTCCTGGCTAACAGCCAGTTGAATAAAGCAGTTCTGGCTCCGCCAACATGAAGGTAACCGGTAGGAGAGGGGGCAAATCGGGTGCGCACTTGAGAATCTTTCACACGCGGGGTTTAGCCTCACAGGCCGGTCAGCGCAAGTGTCTACCGATGATAAAAGAAAGTTAACTAAATCAAACAAAAATGAAAAATGGACTTTGCGCACTCAGTAACTAAGCCTCATGACTGCGCCTCATCTTCAATGGAAACACTGGTTAGCTCCCGCCGGGGTGACTCTGGTCGCCATCTGGGGCTTGTATCTCGGAGCTGCGGCTCTGTTTGTTAGTGATGATGACACTCTAACCGATGGTGAACTTCGCTCGGCTAAACGCTGTGATGTCTTTGGAAAGGAACTGCTGAGGTCTTCAAGCCGCTCGGCTTCTGCTATCGGCGAAACGACAAGTGAATCCACGCTCGCTGAGGCCGATGATTCCGATACCGCCACAAGTTCTCCAGTCGCAGAACGTGTTCGTTCCTATGAGGCAGCGAGACGCATCGTAGCCATGAAGAGTTCTCCAGCTCCGGGCGCTGCTCGAAAACCATCACTCACAAAAATCAAATCCATACGATCAACTCCGGATGATCTGCTACGTGAGCAAATCATGAGCGAGGCGTTCAAGATCGCGATGCACAGTAAGAAGCCGTGGCTGAATTTAATCTCTGTTTCTTCCGAATATTTCCGCAGAGGAGATAAAGAAGCTGCACGCGAGTTACTGCAAGTCGCTGAAAAGCTGGCCACCGATCCGGATGATATAACCAACACGTCGGCCGCCGTTCGCAGCGTTGTGAAGGCGATGCTAGCCCAGCGCAATAATGACGACGCGATGGCTGCGCTTCAGAATATTCAAAATGCCGCGGAGCGTGAAAAGGCGATGTCCGAAGTCGCAGCATGGGCAGCACGAGACGGTCGGATGGACATTGCGAAAAATCTGGTAGGGCAGATTAAAAGCAAAGGAAATCGTGACGCAGCACTGGTTTCAATCGCCGAGGGCGAAGCATCTTACGAAGGCGGAACTGTCGCGATGCGAACGGCCGAACTCATCGTCGAGACGAAACGCCGGAATGACGCGTATCGCCGCATTGCGATGAAGCGTGCAGGACTCAACGATTTTGTCGAAGCCGAACTCGCCATCGTTTATATCGAGGACGGGAAAGTAAAAGATTCAGCACTCAGCGCTCTCGCCAGGATACGTGCTCGTAACGGAGACGTCAAAGGAGGGCTGTTGACTCTGCTCTCAGTCAATGACCCCAGAACTGCAGACGCTTCTTTGCGAAGCTTGTCCGATGAGTTGGCGAAGACGGGCCGATTTTCCACGAGCGCATTTGTCACTACTCGCATCAAGGATAGTCGCGAGCGGTCCTATGCTCTGGAGCGTCTGTCAGTGGAGCAAGCGAAGTCAGGTGATTTAAGTGTGGCTCTGGTAAAGCTGGACGCCATTCCTGTCGATGCCATTAGAGAACGAGCACTCCGCAGCGTTTCACGAGTCACCGCAGGGCGTGGGGAGTCACGCCGAGCACACAACGTTGCCATCCGCATAGATTCAGACCTCGAGAGAGACCGAGCCTATATGGACATCGCTAAGGCTGCGGCTCAAAACGGCGATCACGTTACCGCTTTCAACACCTTGCAGGAAATTGATTTTCCCAGAGAAAAAGCGATGGCATTAGTGTCGATGGCTCGTGCCAGCCAACAGCAGGGGAATGGCCGCCAAGGTCTAGCCTTGTTGGAAAGTGCCGGTCGTGCAGCGCAGGCACTTTCGTCCCCCCGTGACTATGACAACATTCGTGCAGGCATGGCAGTCGCTTACGCTGAGCGAGCCGACTCAGGCCGGTCTCTGCTACTCGTTGAAAAAATGAATGACACCAGACTACGTGATAATGCGTTCAAAAACCTTGCCCGCACCCTAGCCAGTAAACGCGACATCGACTCCGCACAGCAATCCATCCTCTCCATATCTTCCGCTGAATTACGCCGCGACGCTGAGGACAGCGTTGCTCGCACATGGGCCAGGTATGTTAGCCCGAAGCATGCCCTTCGGCGGGTGCGCTCTCTGACGTCGGGACGCCAACGCATTGTTTTTCTGCTTGAGGTCTCACGTAGAACCTAAGTTCACGAGGAAAAGAGGAAAGAAAGTGATCTTTGAATGTTTCTCTTTTGAGATTGAGCCACTAGCATCGCGCGCATGACGCGTTCGAAGAAAAAGATAGCTGCTCATTGGCAGATTCTGTTGGCTCTCATTCTGGCCACTGGAACCGCCATTGTATTTCGGAATATCAGCAAGACGGTCGCCGATGACTCACAGGCGTTTATCTTTATCCAACACACGATCACTGTTTGTGGATTCATCGGGAATCTTTTCATTCAGGCATTGAAAATGATCATCGTGCCCTTGGTCGCGAGTTCGATCATCGCAGGCATTGCCGGTCTGGGTGGCATGGATGGTTTTGGTCGTCTAGGGTTGAAAACTATCGGCTTCTACATGGGAACCTCATTTCTGGCAGTCGTAACGGGCCTGATTCTGGTGAACACCATCCAACCCGGTCTCGACAATGGTCAAGCCGATCAAAAAATCCTCGCAGCCCTGCAGACTCAATCTGAAGGCGCCAGCGAGGCAGAAAAGGCCAAAGTCGAAGAGGCCAGTCAGCGTAAAGCCGGTGACTATGCAGATCTCTTTAAAAAAATGATCCCACCGAATGTTTTCAGCGCAGCGTCAGATAACGGCCAGCTGCTGGGAATGATTTTTTTCTCAGTGCTGTTCGCGTTGGCGATGACCCGGCTACCTATGGATAGCATGCGGCCCTTGTTAGGCACCGTGCAGGGAATCAACGATGTGATGATACGAGTCACTCAGTGGATCATGCTGTTTGCCCCCATCGGGGTATTTGGTTTGCTGCTACCCACAATCTTTAAAACAGGACCCGAGATATTCGTCAGTCTTGGAAAATACTTTCTAACCGTGCTGTTAGCCTTGGGCATTCACATGTTTATCGTCATGCCGTTAGTCTTGCGTGTGGTGGGGCGGGTCAATCCCTGGGCTCATTTCAGCGCCATGCGTATGGCCCTATTGACCGCATTTTCAACGGCATCATCATCTGCCACACTGCCGGAGACCATGCACTGTGTGCAGAAAAACTCCGGAGTTTCCAAGCGAGTCTCAAGTTTCACCCTGCCACTGGGTGCCACTGTGAATATGGACGGCACAGCGCTCTATGAATGTGTCGCTGTCCTCTTCGTCGCTCAGGTGATGGGCTTTGAAATGGGCATGGGGGCTCAGGTAGCCGTGGTGGTTACCGCCTTGCTCACCAGCATCGGTGTAGCCGGTGTGCCGTCGGCCAGCTTGGTTGCTATTTTGCTGATCCTGAACAGCTCTGGGATTCCGAATGCAAACATGGCTGTGGTCGCGCTGTTAGCGGTGGATCGTCTGCTCGATATGAGCCGCACCGCTGTCAATGTCTTCGGCGATTCCTGCGCCGCCGTTTGTATCGCTCGCTCCGAAGGCGAAAACGTTCTGGACCCGACGACGATCGCAGGGGAAACATCCACCACTTAGGTGCCGGTAGTATTAATGACGCCCAAGCAGCCGACAAAAAATACCGCGAACTGTACGCAGATCTGAATGATCGGAAAAAAGATGATCAGGATCACCATCGATGGGCCACGAAGTCGCTTTTTAATGACGACGCTGAAACTCACCCAGCAGATCAGCGTGGTAATTCCCTGAACCCAGAGCATGGTGGTCAGCAGCCCGCTCGGATCATCCATGCCCGTGGCTGCCATGATTCCCCAAAGTATGATGAAGCCCAGGAGGGTAAACAAAGGGATCAAAGCGGATTTCCAGAGCGCACGTGTTGCCTCGGTCTGCTGTTTGAATTCCGGACTGTAAGCGGGGGGAAGACGATTCATCTTTGTTACCCTATCAACAGTTACGGATGAGCACAATGATGTTTCAATTGGCGCATCAGTGTTTTTGATGGTATGCTGTCGGGCTGCTCCTTTTTGGAGCGCTTAAATTTAGTAAAGATTTAAACGAGCCATGATGAACGACCTCCCACATACAATCAACGAGTTACGAACGATCAATACAGAATATCCAAGCGAGCTGCCTGCAGCCTGCGGCACTTCAGTTAAGCGAAGATCGTTTCTTAAAAATTCCAGCCTGCTTATGAGTGGAGCTGTTGGGGCATCATGGTTGGGACTGAAAAATAAGACTCAGTTCACAAACATCTGGAATCAATTGGTCACCCAAGGTGAGCGATTGGGGGCAAATATTCAGCAAGGGGTTGGCGAAGGTCTATCGCCAGCGATGCCGCCTCGAAAAGCTCCAGTCATCGAGCAGGATCGGATCTATCGACCGAGACCACTGCCAGATCTGCCGCAAGTGAAAACATACAGCAATTACCTTGCCCAACAGAACTTGCCTTACCTGAGCCCAGAGGAAATTATCCAGCCTCATTTCAAATACCGCTCCGGCGTCTGCAGTGGTGTTCCGCCAAAGCGACTTTGGCGTAATATGCTGCATACCTCAAAGGTTGCCAATGAAATCAGGGAGCGACTTGGTATCCGTCTTGAAACGGTGGCCTCAGCATATCGCTCACCAGAGTACAACGCGTTATGTCCGGGAGCCGCCAAATACTCACAGCATACCCAGAATCGCGCGCTGGATTTGATGTATGCCTGCCCACCCAAATATGCCTTCGACATGGCCTGCAAACTCCGCGACGAAGGGTTCTTCAAAGGTGGTGTAGGCCTCTACAACAGCTTCATCCACATCGACACCCGTGGCCGAAATGCCACTTGGGGTGTTTGATCGGAGGGATGGTGTAAAAAATCGACATTCTTTATAGAAATCGAAGAGGTTTCTCCTCAATCTGATTCCTACGTGATCGTGTAGTCAGAAAGATGATGAAAAATGCCCCCTTGAAAATGCTACCCGTGCTGTTGCTCTTGTTAAGCTTGGCGGCTTGCGAACGACAAAAGACGGACTCTAGTCACGAAACAGACGGAGACACAGAGTTTACCGAGCCAGAACGAACGAAAATTGTTTCAAACGATACCGAGGAAGAGAAAGGGGGATCTGCAGGTGAAGATGGAAGCGCATCTAATGACGGTTTCTTTCACCTACCCGAGATCAATTCACAGCGCGTTCTTGATGATTTAAGGAAAGAGGATGAGAGACTTAACGCGCAATTGAGAAGATTACAGGCATTGTCAAGCGGCCAAGTAGTTCCTGATTTTGACGAAGCCTTGGATCTGGCATATGTGTCGGTGTTTGCCAATGTCTTCATAGTTCGTCGAGAGGAGGACGGCAGGACGAAAGTCATCAGAAACATCCAAGGCCGCCTGCCAGACGATGCGATACTCTATCTTCCTAACGGAACATCTTCGGGTAGCTATTTAGTAGGTGTCCTGATTCCCAGAGGCGGTTACGACATTTATGAAGATAGATTAGAAAAACGGTTCTGTGTTAGGCTGACCGATGATGAAAAATTCATCCAAGAAAAAGATGGTAATGGCATGGATATTACCGAGGTGGAGCAACGCGTGAAAGGAACCTATACTGGTGATGAACCATTGCTTCCTCTCGGGAAATGAAGTGTGTCCTCTGACGGTGAAAACATTTCGCTTTTCAAGAGGTGGTAATCGACCGTTCTGTGAGGCGAATGAATTCCTTGAGATGAAAATGAAGCCTCTAAAATTATCACATTTTCTGATCGCCGATCCGATGAAGCAGCTGCCATCGTAACAGATATGAATCTGAGGTATTGGTTGCTTTTAATACTCATTCCACTTGTGATTTGTGGGTTGGGAGGAATTTACATGGCCACGAAAGACAAGAATGTCTCGACGGTCTTGGATGAGTCAGCGCATGAACGGGAGCTCTCTATGAAGGCCGCATTTAGCGAGCCGGTTTCTGCTCCAGAGCCTGGAGAGGAATTAAAGTTTCATAACATCGCTCAGAATCATTTCACCAAACTGGCGAAAGCATTTCAAAGTGGTCACGGAGGAGAGATCGGACGACTGATATCGGCGGAGGAGATGTTCAATTACGCTGAACGTGCTTGCTCGTTGGAATTCGAATCAGACCGTCACCGAGCACTTTTTATTAAAGGCTTCAAAAAAGGCGTGCTAAACAGCCTGAGTCAGTCTGCGGGCTTGATGTCCTATGACGACGTGGATGTCGTTAGAATCGAGATAGTCAAAGACAACGAGTTCATTGCATACACAAAGCTCTGGGACGATGAATATGAGGTCTATAGCAAAATGCGTTGGTGGCTCCTGAAGGATAAAAGAAATAACTGGGTGATTTACGACTACGAGGACTTTGATTCCAATATCCGGGTCTCCACTATGTTAGGAACGCTCATTCCAGCCCCAGGAAAAAAACGTGAGTTTTGGACGAAGGACTTCATGAAGATCGTCAGGCAGTTTCAAGAACGAGACGCGGATGACTTGATAGGCGCATTCATCGATTTGGAAGAGCCCGTGCTGAAGTTTTTGGAATATCAAGGCCTACCTACGGAAATTGAGTCCTACACGAGAATCCTGCTCATCAGCTCCTTGGTGACTCAGGAAAAATATCAAGCGGCATTGGATCAGGTCGAGGTTCTGGAGTCGATTAAATCTGACTTGCCAGTTTTGGCATACAACAAAGGGGTCTGTCTTGCGGGTTTGGAACGCTGGGATGATGCCATCGCGTCCTACGCGGAGTATTCCAAGGTGTTAGGCTGGGACTCAGGCTTACATGAGGATGTCGCGGACGCCTACTACGGCAAAGGGGATCTCGAAAATACGGCCGAACACGCACGCAAAGGCCTCCAAGACAATCCGAATGCAACCGGCTGCTTGGCGAGCTTGGCAGCAGCTCTGCCACAATCCGAGTTTGATCAAGTCATCAAATATATTTCAAAGTCAAAGGATCCGGAGCTTAGCTATGAGGTGGTCATGGACTATTTGATAATGATCGAAAAAACCGAGGAAACAAAATGGTTCCTTGAAAAATTCAGACAGGAGTTCCCCAAAAGCGAACTTATCGAATACTACGAAGAGGAACTCGAACCATCGGCTGAGCAGCCTGAAGAGTGAAAAAGAAAAGGCTCAGAAATAAATCTGAGCCTTAGAAAGAGATGGTACAGGAAGAGGGATTTGAACCCCCGACCGCCTCGGTGTAAACGAGATGCTCTACCGCTGAGCTATTCCTGCACTTTGTTCGGCAACGGATTGTTGCTGACGACGGGCGTTTATTGGACGAAATCTGTCGGTTTGGCAAATCTTTTTTTACTCTGTTGGGGTATGAGGCTCAAAAGTGGTGCTTCGTTCGTGCGCTCGGGCCTTCGCTGCAGTGCGAGCTTGTTCTTGTAGAAGCTCTTGCATACGGAAACGTTTTTTGCCCTTGCTGCGCTCGATTCGCTGCGAACTTCCATCGGGGAGGATTTCAAATCCGTTGCAGTTGTCCTTGAATGCGGCATCCAGGATATTGAGCAAGCGTTTGCGACTGTCCTTGTCTTCGATTGGAATCATCAGTTCCACGCGTTTATCAAGATTGCGTGTCATCCAATCGGCAGAGGCGATGAAGACTAGCGGGCTGCCGCCATGGTGGAATGAAATGATGCGGGCGTGTTCGAGATAACGATCAATCACCGAGACGACTCGGATGTTTTTAGCGTGCTTTCGTTTCCCGGTTTTTAGGCAGCAAATACCGCGCACGTTGAGCTTGATATCCACTCCGTCGGCCGAAGCCTGGTAGAGGGCTTCGATGATTTCCTGATCTTGCAGGGAGTTTATCTTGGCGGTGATTGACGCTGGTTCTCCGGCTTTGGCGCGTTTGCCCTCGGCTGCGATTAATTCTAACAATCGCGGCTTCATGTGGGTGGGTGCAGGCACGAGTTTGCTGAACCGAGTCAGCTTGGACCGACCGGTGACAGCATTGAAGAAAAGCGAGGCATCAGCTCCGTAGGCGGGTCGAGCTGTTAGGTAGGAGATGTCCGTGTAGAGTTTGGAAGTCGACTCATTGTAGTTGCCTGTGCCGAGATGGACGTAGCGTTTCAACTGGCCGTCTTCATTGCGGATCACCAGAGCGATTTTGGCATGGGTTTTCAGGCCTTTGACACCGTAAACGATCTGGACTCCAGCGCGCTGAAGTTCATCGGCGCGCATCAGGTTTCGAGCTTCGTCGAACCGCGCCTTGAGTTCGATGAGTACGGTCACTTGTTTACCATTTTCTGCAGCGCGAAGTAGAGCTTTGATAATGCGGGAGTCGGCGGCTGTTCTGTAGAGCACTTGCTTGATTGCAATAGTGTCAGGATCAACGGCAGCTTCTTCGATGAAGCGGAGCACTGGCTCAAAACTCTCATAAGGGTGATTCAGCATGATGTCGCGGTCTGCGAGAGTTTCAAAAATAGAGACTCCAGGGTCAATGGATGACGACGGCTGAGGCTCCCACGCTTCGTCGCGCAGGTGATCGTAACCGGCTGAAAACGCGAGCGACATGAAATCGGTCAGCGCCAGAGGTCCGGCTGTGGTGTAGATCTCCGAGGTGCCAGCTTTGAGCATGGTGCGGATGGTTTTTTTCAGTCTGACGGGGCCTTTTTCAGGATATTCCAAGCGCACCGTGTTGCTTGTTTTTCTAGCTGCCAGAACCTCCTCCATCTCACCGGCCAGATCGATGGCGTCTTCTTCCTGCACTGCAATGTCTCCGTTACGAGTGATTCGGAAGGGCAGGGTGGCGCGGACTTTTTCATCCGGAAACAGTTCACCGGCGTAAAGCGCGATGACTTCCTCAATGGGAATCAGATTCTCGACGGGCTTTTTGGGGCTGGCGGTTTCGGCGGGTGGAATATGGATGAACCTTGAGAGCGTGTCAGGGATCGGTATAAGTACCAAACGGGGTTCTTTACTGCCGTCAGTGATCAACTCGCAAGCTACGATAATACGCATCGAAGGCAGCGATGGCGGAGCATCCTCCTCACTGCACGCAAGCGGGGTGAGCAGCGGGAAGATGGAATTCTTGAATCTTCTGGTTAGGCTGTCTTGTTGGTTGGGTGTTAGATCGGATGACGATGAAAGCACGAATCCCTCTTCAGCCATGGCTGGAAGCAGTTCTTCGATCAGTAACTTGTATTGATCGTCCGTCATCTTTCTAGCTCGCTTGCGAATGGCTGCAAGCTGCTGAGAAGGAGTCAGGCCTGAGATGCCGCGTTTACGGGATCCTCCCGTACGCATCAGATGCAAGCCTCCCACCCGAACTTGGAAAAACTCGTCCATGTTAGAGCCAGTGATGGCTAGGAACTTAAGGCGCTCCAGAAGTGGCAGGTCGGGACGCAAGGCTTCGTCTAACACTCTCTGGTTGAACTCCAACCAGGAGATTTCGCGGTTGATAAATGACATGATTGTTTTTGTGATCTAGAATTTAGGCACCCTCTTCAAGGGTGACCCGAAGGCCGAAAATATCGTGGAAAAGATTGGCCTTAGGAGCCATTGCCAGACGTTCGGCAGAGGCATCGGTGATGCCCTCAAGTTCGATGACCAGCTTTTGTTTTTGGATTCTGATTTTCAAGTTGCCGATGCGGTTCGAATGACTGCGGTCGAGCGCGTCCGACACCCGCAGGATGGAGGCAAGTTTGGACACGCGCATCCGGTCCTCGGAGTTAAGGCTTCGATAGCCGGCGTGGTTTGACTTAGGGCCGGACTTGCGGTGGTAGCGAGCGATTAGTGCTATGATGGAAATATCACGCTGCCCCAGACCGAAAATTTCGCTGTTCAGGATGATGTAGTGCGAGTGTTTGTGATGAGCTCGGACGCTGACAAAATTTCCGCACTCATGCACGAGGGCCGCGCACCTCAGTAGCAAGGCATCGTGTTCGTCTAACTGGTGTAAATCCGCAGTGA
Source organism: Oceaniferula spumae (assembly GCF_042849255.1). Classification (GTDB taxonomy): domain Bacteria; phylum Verrucomicrobiota; class Verrucomicrobiia; order Verrucomicrobiales; family Akkermansiaceae; genus Oceaniferula; species Oceaniferula spumae. Next base: position 631,675 of record NZ_AP026866.1, on the reverse strand, counting down.
ATTCGAAAATCGCCTGGCTCAATCGAGCGACCTGCATGGAGTGGGCGCGGTGAACTTTGTATTTCTTGGCAAGTCCCTCCGCCGATCTCAAAACTTCGTTCTGAAACCCCTCGGTAAGCGAAAATGTAGCGGGTAAATCGAGCAGTAATCCTCGTTCATAGTCACTGCCCGGTAGACGCAATGTTTCCACCCCCAGAATCTTGGCAATGGCGAGGTTGATCTCAAGTGCCGGCACGATGGCTTGAGCCGTGGTGTAATCCAGCTGGAATTTTTTAACCCTCGACTCCTCACTCATCGCACTGACCTGAGTGGTGAGTTCTGTCAGGGCTTGCGGACTGCTTTTGGTTTTACCCGGCTTCGCCAGAACATGGGCGAGGTGCTGAATTTCGTATCCAATGATTACCAGTTCCTCGATTCCCGATTCGTTATAGTTATGGTGGATCTGGTTGATCAGGCTGCGTATATGCTCCCGGATCGTCTTGCTGAGGTTCGTGCCGCTGAGTTCGTTCCCGGCCACAGCTTCGTTGGTCCGGTAAACTCCAAGACGGTAGTTGGTGTAGTCAGAAATTCGCCCGTTCTTGAAAAGCAGAGCACGAGTGTTCCCAGGCCCGACATGGACCACCAGCGTAGTGCGCTTTTTCATCGATGGCGTGTCACGCAAACGACGGCGCGTCTTCAGATAGATCAGACGGGTCATCTCGCCGTCGTCCAGTGTGTCGATCTGCATGCCGCAGCCGATCTGGATTCGGTTTAAAAAGGCGTCGTGATTGCTGGCTTCGATCAGAATATTGGTAGCGACGGCCCGAATCGGCGTATCGTCGGTGGCACCAAGCTCACGCAGTGTTTCGAGATAGCCGTTGAGGATTTTGACACAGCGCTCGATGGTGCTGCGTCGGATGCTTCCTCGTTGGAAAATATCGCGGGCGAGGGGAATGGTTTGTTCCAGAAAGTCGCCGGGTAGAGATTCAGTTCCACCCGCGTTATCGGGTCGGTTTTCAACTACCAGCATGGATATGGAGCTGGCGCCGATGTGAATGGAGGCTTGTAGTGAAAGCGGAGTGGCGGGTGTCATGAGAAAGGGTTGCTTTGGCCGAGGGGCTCGGGCTGTGAAGGTATTGTGTGCGGGGACTACGCTGATGTCTTGTGTAAAATAGTGACAAAGATGATTCAAAAGCAAAAAAAATGCCATAAGACGGTAATCCGAGTGTCAAAAAATACTGCGTAAAACACATATTAGACTTGATTATAGCAGGAAAAAATGCTTTCCACTCCGTCCCGCATTGTGTCTTCTACAGACACTCCCACACCTTCAGCCAAATCATACCTACGGAAACGACCATGGAACCTTCAAACATAGTGCCGTTTGAACAGTCCAAACCCGCTTCCAGGTTTCCCGAAAAATCTATGAAAAGCAACCTTGTTGTCAAAGCCGCCGAGATCATCCAAGATCCTCAAATCCTTGTGAATGTAGTTTCCCAGCGTGTAGCTCAGCTCAACCAGGGCCGCTCTCCTCTGATCGATACTGTTCCTAGCATGGGGGCTGCTGACATTGCTCTGACTGAAATCATCGAAGGCAAGGTGGTTATCGCCAAAGCTGACGGTGAGTAAACGGGAGCTTCGGCGTCAGCTTGGCTGACCAGCCCCGACGACTCTTCCCTGATCAACTCCATGAGTGCGGACATTGGCAACAACCGGAAAGCCCGCCGCGATTATCATATTTCCGACACCTATGAGTGCGGAATCGAACTCAAGGGCACCGAGGTAAAATCGATCCGTGAGGGGAAGGCGAATATCGCCGATGCCTACGCACGGATCGAAAATGGACAGGCTTTCCTCTACGGATGCCACATCCAGCCATGGCAAACCGCCGGTGAGTGGTTCCAGCACGGGCTCACACGACCACGCCGACTACTGCTTCACAAAAAAGAGATCCTCAAACTTTCCGAGGAATCTTCGCAGAAAGGCTGCACCTTACCCTGTCTGCGCATGTATTGGAAAAGCGGACGGGTAAAAGTCGAAATTGGTGTCGGTAAGGGCAAGAGCCATTCCGACCAGCGCCAAGACCTTAAAAAGCGCACAGAGCTGCGTGAGGCTCAACGTGAGATGTCACGTTTCAACCGTCGTTAGATTTTAAGGTGATGTTTGATGTCGAGGAGTTTGCTCGGATCGCACCTGATTGGTCTCGGCGTTTGCACTACCACAAAGAGCTTGGCTCCACGAATGATGAGGCTTTGCGTCTGTGTAGCAGTAATCCTGCCGAACCCTTGGCCGTTCTAACCGACTTTCAAACATCCGGCCGCGGTAGACGAGGCGCAGCGTGGATGAGTGAGCCAGGCGGCGGGCTGTTGTTCTCCGTCGTAATAAAACCACGCTATGAGAAAAAATACTGGAGTAGACTGGCGCTAGCTTCCGGTCTTGCCATCAGTAGTGTTCTTCGCGAGCAATACGGACTCTTAGCTGAGGTGAAGTGGCCTAACGATGTGCTGATCGAAGCGAGGAAATGCTGTGGCATCCTCGTCGAAACTCAGGGTGATTACGCAGTGATCGGAGTAGGTTTGAATGTCACGGGCTCGCCGCAGGGTGATGAGTCGGTCTCTCTCTCAGAGCTAACTCCACGTCTCGGGTCGCGAGAGACATTATTGGCTGAATTACTGACAGCACTCACAAATGAGGTGAACGACTGTGCGGATCAATTTGAGCAGCAAGTTGGCAGACTACGTGAGCTTTGTTTCTTAGAGGGGAAACAGATCACTTTCAAAGCTAACGGAAAAATTTTCACCGGATTGGCCGAAGGAATAAGTGACGAGGGCGAGCTGATGGTGAATATCGATGGGCAATCGATCTCTTTCCTCCAGGCTGAGGAGGTAAGGGCAGTCTAACTGTCGAGTTCCTCGCCGAGTGATTTTTTAATTGATGCTCCCAATGGACCTTCTAACAAGGAGTTCCAGTCCTCAAGATGATCGATGTCGGTCAGCGGTGGTAATTTTTCAATCTTGAGGCCAGCCTTTTCAGCCGCTGATAGAGTCCTATCAAGAACTGTATCCTCGCTCCATGCGATACTGGTAAATAGGGAAGGACAGGGTGTTTTCAATCCTAACAAGTAATAGCCGCCATCCGTGCTGGGTCCGATCATGCCGTCGCGCTGGTCCGTGGACATACGAGAGAAGCCGGCATTGATCCATCTGGCTCCGCAGTCGGGGCAATCGGTGCCAATCACGGCAATCTCTTCGAAGCCGTCTACGAAACCTTCTGCAAAGGCTCGCTGCATCCGATCACCGAGGTCACCCTCACCTTGGGGACGGAAATCAATTTCCTGTCGGTATTTTTCTCCCAACGCTGTTGGTGCTAAATAGACGCCTTCGGTTTCGCTCGGACTTCCGTTCATCAGTGGCAACAACCAGAACCGAATGGCGTCGTCGGCATCGTCCGGTGCATAGCAAAAGCGAATCCGGCATTTTTCAAGCCCTTGCAATTGCTTGAGTAAGACTTCGACCAGAGCCTTGTAATATCTGGCCGCCTCGTCATTTCCAACGTCAGCCGCTAGGCGTGTTTTCACTTTTCCGGGTAGGGGCTCCTTGAGAAATACCATCAGCAATCGCATCCCTCTACTTAATGTCAGATTCGAATAACCCAAATGCTAAATTCATTAACTTTTCCTGATTATCCATTTAGCGTTATTTATCTTGCCACAGCCTGTAGGATGGGGGATTCTCTAGGAATAGAGCCGCCTCACGCACCACGAAGGTGTGTGAATCACGATCCACCCAATGTCGTGTAGCGGTCGCACCGCCACACCGGCGTTTTCCTATCGAGATGGCCTCCCCCCGAAATAAACTGAAGAACGAGAAGCAAGACCGTAAACCTTGGCCAAATGAGGTGCTCGGGATTTTACTCTGCGGGGCGGGTGTGTTGCTGTTGTTATCGCTGGTTTCCTATTCACCCCATGATTTACCGAATCTACCTGGACTCGGTGGAGGAAGCTCTCCTGAAGGCGGCAGTGTGAACTGGATTGGCCCGGTGGGGGCGTTTCTCGGATATCTTTTGCTAATGGGGTTCGGCGCGGCCGCCTATCTCATCCCATTGACGATGATTTGGATGGGTGTTGCGAAATTGGCTTTTGATGCGCGTGTATCGATGCGCACGTGGATCGGATGTGGTGTCTTTGTTTTGAGTGCCGCCGCATTGATGGGGGTTCAAAATGTAATGCTTTTGGGGTGGGCGGACGCAAATGGTCTTGTCGGCCCAGGAGGATGGACCGGTTATGGCCTTGGCACGCTACTTCTGGAGAGGCTCCTCAACAAACCCGGTGCCATCTTAGTCTTGATCTGCGTCTACTTGGTTAGCCTGATTCTACTTACCGGATTACACCCAGTTCAGTTCAGCCGTGCGGGTTTTGTTTACGTCAAAAACTGGCTGCACAATCGCAAACAACGTAAAATCGAGGAGTCGGAAAAAATTTCGGCACGCGAGCAACGCCGACTCGAGCGCGACAACCGTTTAGCCGGTGGCTCAACCCAGACGACTGCACCTGCAGCATCTGAGGAGACTAAACCAGCTGCCAAGACTCGTAGAAAACCCGCGGCCAAAAACGAAGAGCCCGAACCTGAGAAGGATACCAATCCTCAGCAAGAACTACCTCTCAAGGAAGTTCCTGTGCCGCAGATTATCGATTCCTCACAACGCCGCAAACCGAACGCCGATCGTGGTGCCAGACCTTTCGAGAAGAAAGCCTCAGAGTATGCCGGACTCAGCGCGGGTGAATACGATAACTATGAGTTGCCCGGATTCGACCTTCTAAATATTCCCGACAACGAGGAACCGGAAGTCGAGGCCGATAAGGATGAAATGGTCGCGGTGCAGAAAACCATCATCGATACTCTCAATGCATTTGGCGTCGAGGTCACAGCTGGTAACATCACCCGCGGTCCCACCATCACACGTTACGAGGTCTACCCAAGTCTAGGTCTGCGTGTCAGCCGCATTACCCAGTTAGAGGCCGATCTAGCGCGTGCTACCAAGGCAGAGAGCATCAACATTCTTGCTCCCGTTCCTGGCTCCGACACCGTGGGGATTGAAATCGCTAACAATGAAAAAGTGGCGGTGCCTCTGCACGAACTACTTTCGGACCCCGCCTTTGCCAGTGCCAAAAATAAGATACCACTCGCACTCGGTAAGGACGTTTACGGCAACACCGTCATCGGTGATCTCGCTGCCATGCCCCACCTGTTAGTGGCCGGTGCCACAGGTTCAGGTAAGTCGGTGTGTATCAACTCCATCATTTCCAGTATCCTGTTCAAGTTCAGCCCAAACGAGCTGCGCTTCATCATGGTAGACCCCAAGGTGGTGGAAATGCAGATGTATAACTCACTGCCGCACCTCGCTGTGCCAGTGGTGACCGATCCTAATAAAGTCATCGCCGCCCTGCGCTGGGTGGTCAATGAAATGGAACGCCGCTACCGCATGTTCGCCGAGTGTGGCGTGCGCAACTTCGATAGCTTCAACAGCCGCGAGCTTCCCGAAAAAGAAGAACCAGAAGAGCCTGAAGAAGTGGAGGGGGAAACTCCCGAGCAAGAGGAAGAGTATGATCCAGAACACATCGATTCCATCGCCCGCGCTCTGACTGACGGGGAACTCGGACCGCCAGCATTGGATGGATCCGACGATGATGATGACGAGGATGAAGAAATTCCTGACCGCATTCCTTACATCGTGGTGATTATTGATGAGCTTGCTGACTTGATGCAAACGGCTCCAGCCGACATGGAAATGAACATCGCGCGTATTGCCCAGAAAGCACGTGCCGCCGGTATTCACCTCATTGTCGCCACGCAGACACCGCGTGCCGATGTGGTTACCGGTATCATCAAAGCCAACATTCCCAGCCGTATTGCCTTCCAAGTTTCATCCAAGCTCGATAGCCGTGTGATTCTCGATGTCTCCGGTGCCGACAAGTTGGTGGGCAAGGGCGACATGCTTTATCTGCCACCAGGTTCAGCCAAACTCGAACGTGCGCAAGGCGCCTTCATTTCGGACGAAGAAGTCGAGGACCTGGTCAAGTTCTGCTCGAACCAAGTGGAGCAAGTCTTCGAGAAAACCGTGCAAGAAAGCATCGAAAAAGGAGGCTCCGGAGGCGGCGAGGAAAATGATGTTTCTGATGCCGATGAAGAGATCGTGCAAAAATGCATGGAAGTGATCCGTCAGGAGAAAAAGGCGAGCACCTCCTTGCTCCAGCGACGTCTGAGATTGGGCTACACCCGCGCAGCCCGCATGATGGATATCCTCGAAGAACGCGGAATCATCGGACCAGGTGAAGGAGCCAAACCGCGTGAGATTTTGATCAATGTAGGTCAGGATGAGCCATAGAGGCAGTTATTCTGTTATTGGTCATTCGGTGAACTGCTAGAGATGTTTACAGATTGCCAGACCTCGCCGAAATACTCACACACCATAACGGCATTCCCCAACGGGGAATTTCATACCAGCATGCGGAGAATCCCCATGATTGGTTCACGTAGGCAAGCGCGTTGGCTGAAGGCCAACTTTATAGATCTAACCAAACATTTCGGTAGGTCTATAAAGTCGGCCTACAGCCGACGTATTTCGCTGACGCAAACCCCGCGTAGTGTGCTGCGCTCACTACACGGGGCTGGTATGAGTTTCCCCGATGGGGGAATAAGATAATTCCGCGACTACTTGGCTTTAGCCCAAGAGTCTTTCAGCGCCACGGTACGGTTGAAGACGAGCTTCTCACCAGCGACGTGGTCTTTTTCATCAGCGCAGAAATAGCCGACACGTTCAAACTGATAGACGTCGCCGGACTGGGCATCTGTGAGTGAGGCTTCCAATTTGGCGTCGGTGATGACGCTGAGAGAATCGTCGTTCAAGCAGCTGAGGAATCCTCCCTCGGCAACGTCCGGATTCTCTTCGCTGAAGAGTCGATCGTATAAACGAACCTCGGCATTCACGGCGGTGGCGGAATCGACCCAATGAATCGCTGCGCGGCACTTGATGCCTTCGGGGGCATCCTTGCCGATGGTGTCGGGAATGAACTCACAATGGATTTCTGTGACTTCACCGGCATCGTTTTTCTCGAAACCAGTGCAGGTGATGATGTAGCCTCCACGTAGACGCACGGAGCGTTCTGGTCCGAGACGGAAGAACTTGTTAGGCGGATCTTCCATGAAGTCATCACGCTCGATCCAGATTTCCTTTCCGAGTGAAACCTCGCGGACGCCAGCTTCCTTGTTAGCGGGATTATTAGGCACTTCGACCTGTTCGCTGTGCGTATCAGACGGCCAGTTGGTGATCACTACTTTGAGCGGATCTAACACCCCCATACGTCGCTCGGCGTTTTGATTGAGCTCGTTGCGGATTTCGGCCTCGAGAATCGACATGTCGGTGACGCTGTTGACCTTGGTGATGCCAACGCGATGGCAGAAGCTGCGGATCGCAGCAGGCTGGTAGCCACGGCGGCGCATACCGGAAAGTGTAGGCAAGCGGGGATCATCCCAGCCATCGACGAGACCTTCCTCGACCAGTTGGAGCAGCTTGCGCTTACTCATCACCGTGTAGCTGAGGTTCAGGCGGGAGAACTCGATCTGGCGCGGCTTTGAAGGCACCGGACAGTTGTCAATCGCCCACTCGTAGAGCGGACGGTGATTTTCAAATTCTAAGGTGCAGAGTGAGTGGGTGATGTTCTCCTTTGCGTCTTCTAACGGATGGGCGAAGTCATACATTGGATAGATGCACCATTTGTCCCCAGTGTTGTGGTGCGGTGTGTTGACGATACGATACATCACAGGATCGCGCATGTTCATGTTCGACGAAGACATGTCGATCTTGGCGCGTAGCACCATCTTGCCGTTTTCGAATTCACCGGCCTTCATGCGGGCGAAGAGATCGAGGCTTTCCTCGGCTGGTCTATCGCGGAAAGGTGAATGGGTTCCGGGAGTGGTGACATTGCCGCGAGCGGTGCGGATTTCTTCCAGCGACTGCTCATCGACGTAGGCCTTGCCCTCCTTGATCAGATGCACGGCGCAATCGTAGAAAAAATCGAAGTAGTCACTGGCAAAGTAGAGGTTTTCACCCCAGTCGAATCCCAGCCAGCTGACGTCTTTCTTGATGCTTTCGACGTATTCAACCTCCTCTTTGGCGGGATTGGTATCGTCGAATCTGAGGTGACAGCGTGCACCAACTTCTTGGTTTTCCTGAGCAATGCCGAAGTTAAAACAGATCGCCTTCGCGTGGCCGATGTGCAGGTAGCCGTTTGGCTCCGGTGGGAATCGGGTGATGACGGTGTCGTGTTTGCCACTTTTCAGATCCGCGGCGATAATCTCGCGGATGAAGTCTGCTTTGTTCTCCTTGCTCATGTGTGGCGGGGTTTTAATCGCCTCAGTGGAAAAGAGAAAGTCTAAAAGGACGTTCTGCCGCAACTGAGGAACGCAGAGGTCATTTCCATGATTTTCGGTTCGCTGGCGATGAAAGTGTGATCGGTGTCAATCACGTGGAACTCATTGAGACCGGCGATTTTTCCGCGTTTGACGGAGACGATGCCATCGTTCTCCTCGTCTAACAGCCAGCGGAAAAGTGGGATGCTGCTGCGCTGGCCCATGATCACGACGGAATCGATGTGTTCGGGTAAAATGGGGGCGTCCAAGGTGTCGCTGCCAAGTTTCATTCCGGCTGGGCCGAGGGTGTATCTTAGCGGGCCGTTGCGCGATACCCAGTCGATGATCTCACTTCCTTGGTTCGGTGGGGCGAGCATGACCACGCGGCCTGTTAGCTTTGGCGGCAGATCGGCAAGCAGCTGGCGGGTAACGATGCCGCCGAGCGAGTGAGTGACAAAGTGCACCGGGCGTCCGCTTTCCTGCTCGGCGATGACGTCATGCACCAGGCTGATGATTTCCTCAAGCGGCTTGCGGAAAGACGGGTAGGGGATGTTGACGGTGTGGTAGCCTTGTTGATGGAGAAATTCCGCCATTGGGTCCATGGCCCACATGCTGCGCCAGAGTCCGTGGAGCAGAATGACGGTATCTCCATCGGCGGCAGGGCGGATGCGTGGTTGGTGCCACGGCATCGGCAATCGGAGGACGCCGAGGCGGCGGAGTTTGGAGTGTCGATTTTTCAGAGTTAAGTGGCTTGGTTCGAAGGAAACTTAGCACGAATTTCGAAAATCGGGGGATCGATTTTAAGGTGATCTGGTATCGTGTGAATCGATGATGAGCTCTATTTTTTCACTTGAGCCCGGATGAAGGTGTCCAGCTTGGGAACAAGATCAGGGTGCAATGGCAGGCTGGGGTCTGTGTAGGATTTCATCTGTGCCTTCAGATCGCCGTCTTGTCTTTTCAAGATGTGGTTCATGCCCTCAATGATCTCAATCTGGCTGCCTTTGGCTTCGGTATGCAGCTTTTGGGCGTCTTGGGTAGAGGTCTGAATGTCCGTCGATCCTTGAATGATCAGGACTGGGGATTTGATTTTGGCGAGCTCTTTGGCGGGATCGAATTTGAACCAAGAAATGAGATAGGGCTGAACGCTGGGCCGGAACAGAGCGTGTAGCGCAGGTATGGAGTTTTGCACTTGATGCCCTTTGCTCAGGGCTATCAGGAGTTGATTTGCTCTGCTGTAATCTTTTTCAGAAAGCTGGGGTTTGAGCTGTGCTCGGAGGATGTCTTGAGCAGGGCGACCTGCACCGGCGATAAGGACGAGTCCTGCTATATTAGATTTCTGAGCTGCGACTGTCGCTACGAGCGCACCCTCGCTATGACCTAACAAAACGACTTTTCGATAGCCTTTTGTGTGGAGAAATTGAACCCAGGCCACAACGTCATTGATGTAGGTGTCGAATCGGAGCTCTTCCTCTTTAACTCCTGCTCCTAGGCTGCCGCCAACACCGCGCTTGTCACAGCGTAGTGTGGCAATGTTGTTTGTATGCAGGGCTTCGGCCAGATATTTTAACGAGTTGTTTTTGCCTTTGACGCCCGTGGTGTTTCCATCTCGATCGGTTGGCCCTGAGCCGGAAACGATCATGACTGCTAGATCCTTGCCTTTAGGAGAGGGTATCAATGTTCCTTTTAAATCATGATTTTCGACCGTGATGGAAACTTCTTCTGCAGCTACACAAACTGTGAGGAGGATCTGCAAACCTAAGATCAGGAGAGTTTTCATCTGAAAAAAATGGAGAGTTAGTATCCTTCGACAGGTGAACGTTTTTCACCGGAATAGTCGCGTACTTCCTTAGCGGCTTCCTCGCCTAACACATCGACCCGGAGTTTCATGATGTCCTCGTCGATCAAGTCCCATTCCTTTTGGCTATATTTCAGAGGATTACTAAGCCGTTTCTTCATTTTCTCAACACGCTTCAGCGAATCGTCGATAGTGCTGATCGGCAGTTCTTTTAAATGGTCGAGTGCCACTTGCGCTGTATCGACTTGGTGGCAAATCATGGCCATATCGTTTCCGGCAGCGACGGCCAGTTTGACATCCGGGCCACGGCCATAGGTATTGACGATGGCTCCCATATCGAGGTCATCGGTCATGATGACACCTTCATAGCCTAACTGGTTTCGTAAGAGCTTGGTTAGCAGATTGTGTGACAGTGAGCCTGGGAGACCGGGGCTGTCGGGATCGACGGCCGAGAAATGTGCGTGGCAACTCATCAGTGAGTCGAGTTCGGGCATCAGGGCGGTGTAGGGGAGCAGATCGCTTTTCAGCATGTCTGCTACACTTTTATCGATGTGTGGCAGGTCATGATGGGGGTCTGTGTCGGCAAGTCCGCAGGATGGAAAATGTTTGCCGCTCGAGAGCACTCTGTTGTGGCGCAGGTTACGATTGAAAATGCCGGCATTGGTGATGACCTCTTGGGCATCAGTGCCGTAACAACGTCCCTTCATCGCATTGTCTGCTTCATCATCATAGGAGATATCGAGCACAGGGGCGAAGTTCATGTTGAACCCTAACAGACGAAGTAGATCCGCCATGAGAATACCGTGGCGGGCGACCAACCCCATGTCGCCTTTTTCTCTGAGCTCCTGCGCCGATGGCGGCTCAGTGCCGATTTCACGGGTGCGTGAGACACGACCACCTTCCTGATCGATGGCAATGATGGGAGTGATGTCACTGATGTCCCTCAGGTCGTCAGTAAGCTTCCGTAATTGCTCTGGTGAAGCAACGTTGCGCCCAAATAAAACAAAACCACCCGGACGGATGGCTTTGTAGCGAGCAGCGTCGGCGGCAGTGAGTTCGGTGCCGGGGACTCCGAGTAGTAATAGTTGACCGTGCATGCTTAGGGCTGATCTCTGGTTTCCATTTTAACCAAACATCCCACGGAATGTCTGCCCGTATGATGCCAGGCGTGAGAGGATGGATTTCTGCACATGCAGGCGGTTCTCAGCCTGTTGGAAAATACTGTCGGCGTGGGCCTCAAGAACTTCTGATGTGATTTCCTTGCCACGGTATGCGGGTAAGCAGTGCAGCACGATGTGTGATGAATGGGCGTGCTTGAGCAGCTCTTTGTTCACTTGGTAATTGGCAAAATGTGCCTCCTTGTCTGTCTGTCCTTCTTGACCCATCGATAGCCAGACATCGGTATTGATTACATCGGCATCCTTCACCGCTTCCACCGGGTCAGTGGTGATACTCACGTTAGGTGCATTCAAGCGATCAAGATAACCTTGTGTGGGAAGGCAGCCTTGCGGTGCGGCGATGGCGAGTTCGAAGTCGAGTTCCTTCGCTGCCCACATCCATGAGCGTGACATGTTGTTGAAACCATCACCGACAAAGGCGATTTTCTTCTTCTCCCAGGTGCCAATGCGCTCACGGATGGTGAGCAGATCAGCGAGGATCTGACAAGGGTGGGCGTCGTCAGTTAGAGCATTGATCGTGGGAATGCCAGAGTAGTTGGCAAAATCAATCACGTCTTGCTGGGCAAAGGTCCGGATGATGGCGCCATGAACCATACGACCTAACACCCGGGCGGTGTCCTTGATCGGTTCGCCTCGACCTAACTGAATGTCGTTGGATGAAAGGAACATCACCGAGCCTCCAAGCTCGCGGACACCAACCTCAAACGAAACTCGGGTGCGGGTGGATGACTTGGAGAAAATCATTGCCCAAGTCTGGCCTTGTAGCGGCAGCTTCTTGTGGCCTCCATTTTTTCTCTCGGTCTTGAGAGAAACCGCACCGTCGATAATTTTCCAGATGCGTTCTTTGGAGAGTTCTTCTATGGATAGTAAGTGAGTCATAATTAGTATTAAGCGTATTCTGATTTGCTAACCGAATCGAGTGTGTTTTTTAGTATTTTTAGCGCCTCGTTGACCTCCTCGGCAGTGACATTCAACGGTGGCAGCCAACGTAAGGTTTCAGCTCCCGCAGGCACTGTTAACAGACCGTTAGACATGAGGTTTTTACAAAGATGTCCAGCTGGTGTGATCCCGTCGGCAACTACGATTTCGCCAACATTGAGAGCAAAGCCTAACAATAGACCTTTGCCTCGAATGCCCGAAATCGCTGGATGATTCCAGCCGTTCACAGCGTCTCTAATTTGCTGTTCTCGCTCTTGTATGTTGGTAAACAGATCCTCGCTACGTATTTCCTCTAACACAGCCAAAGCAGCTGAACAGGCGAGGGGATTACCGCCATAGGTCGAGCCGTGTGAACCAGGGCCCATCAGTGATGAAAGCTCAGTTCCCTTGGCGTCAATGACACGATCGCTGACGTAGAAAGCACCAATCGGAAAACCGCCTCCGAGCCCCTTGGCCCAAGAGATTGTGTCAGGTTTGAGATCTGGACACAGCGCTTGCCAACCCATGGCCGTACCAGTCCGGCCGAGACCGCACTGGATTTCATCCAACATTAGAAGCAGGTCAAATTCCTCGCAGAGTGCCGCGATTCCCTGAAGAAAATCGGCATGAGCTGGGTTGACTCCACCTTCACCCTGAATGGGCTCTAACATGATACCTGCTGTGATGTCGCTGATCGCTGAACGTAACGCTTCCAAGTCGTTGAACGGCACATAGCGGAAACCTGGTAGTAAGGGATCGAAACCCTCATGCACCTTTTTTTGGGCAGTGGCGGCCATGGAGCCGAGAGTTCTGCCGTGAAATGAGCTGTTGAAAGTAATCACCTCGTAGCGAGGCTCGCCATTTTCATTTGGCCGAGCGTGGCCGAAGCGCCGCGCGGTTTTGATCATCCCATCGTTCGCTTCTGCACCAGAGTTACAGAAGAAAACTTTACCCGGTGTCTGCACGAAATCCTCTACCAGCGTTTTCGCCAGCTCCTGCTTCTGTGGAGTCTGATAAAGATTAGAGCAGTGCATCAGCGTCGATGCTTGGGAGCTGACTGCTTTGAATAGCTTCGGATGGCAATGACCGATGCTGCACGTGGCAATGCCAGAACAGAAATCGAGGTAGCATTTCCCCGTATCATCCCACAGTCGGGCGCCTTCACCCCGGACAGCTGTGAGCGGAAAGTTGGCGTAAGTGGGTAGTAAATAGGACATGGTGGGGAAGTTCTAAGTTTAAATAATGAAAATCCAAGTGCAGAGTGCACTGGTAGAAAATTTTCCAACATTTGGAGTTTGGCATTTGAAACTTCCAGCGTAGCTTGTGGCCGCCGCTCCCCGGACGGTCGCGGTCTCGTCAGGCAACTGATGGGGTCGAGGAAAGTCCGGACGCCACAGGGCAGCGCGCCTCGTGAAAACGAGGGACGACTGGTTCAAGCCAGCCGGACGGAAAGTGCAGCAGAAAACAAACCGCCCCCCGAAGCCTCGGCGAAGGGGGGTAAGGGTGAAAAGGTGGGGTAAGAGCCCACCGCTCCGAGGGTAACCGAGGAGGCACGGTAAACCCCGCGCGGCGCAAGACATAACAGGGGAAGGGTGCCCGCCCGATCAGAATCCCCGGGTATTAGTCGCACCATTCCGAAAGGAAGGTTCCCAGCTTCGGCCGGGTAAGATAAATGACCGTACAGTCCTGCGAAAGTAGGATGGACAGAATCCGGCTTATAGGGGAGCGGTATATTTTCCCATTGTCGAATCCAGAGGGAAATCCAGCAAAATTAAGCTGGCAGCGATGACTGCTGAGCCAGCATCTTGGCGACGGCCTCTTTTTCGGCCATTGTCCGTGCATTTTTGAAGAGCTCTTTGATCCGCGCGATGCGTTGCACCGTCGATTCAGGTAAACTCCGTTTGTTGCCTCTTAGTTCATTGTTATTGATTTGCATGACCTCAGATTAGTGGTTTTTGGCAGAACTGCTAACGATCCGTTGTCTAAGTTTGACGCTGAATTGCGGGTCCACTCGGCGGCTTGCCTCGGATATCCTAATCAATTTTTCGCAGAATGCAAGTTTTCAATTGCAACTGAGACGCAGTCGCAATAAAGCTGTCGCGTGTCCGCATTGGATCACGAGAGGCTTTGCCGTGAGCAGTCGGAAAACGGCTGGTCACTGGATTGGTATGGTCTTCATAGTGGGATGGCTGATTGCAGCGAACTATTTGTTCCGCATCAATTGCACTTGTTGTTCAACTTGAGCGGCCACGGCGTGGTCATCGGTGACCGAACCCGATTGGGTATAGCTCCTTCAACGATTTCGATGTGCTTCCCACGAAGTCGGGTGTTGGCATCTCGGCTATTGGGTGGTGAGAGCCACGAGTTCATTATGCTGTCTTTGTCCGCGGAGTGGTTGAAAAAAACACTGGGTCACCGTGTTCAAAGTATTTATCCGGCACTATGGGCATCACTGAGTGGCGATGCCGTGGAAGGAAAGCCAGTGGGACATATGCGTTCGATGACTCTCGCCGAAAAAGATATGGCCAGACAGTTATCCGATCCTCCGGTAGAGCAAGCGGCGCTGCCGTTCTGGTATGCAGCAAAGGTCACTGAAATACTCGCACTGCATTTGTTCCGTCCAGCCGACGAGAGTGGTGTCACCGGCAGAGAACCATTCTGTGTGACAAGAAAAAGAACCACCACCGAACGGGTGGATAAGGTGATGGAGTGGATCGACTCCCACATGGAAGAATCCTTGGATTTGAAGCGTCTGGCTAATCACGTTGGATGCGCGCCACACTATCTTAGTAGGCTGTTTTCTCGGGAAACGGGGAATACTATTTCCCAGTATCTACGAGCTGTGAGAATAGAAAGAGCGGCTGAGCTGCTAGATGCGGGTCGGCACAATGTGACCGAAGCTGCTATCGAGGTGGGTTACAATAGCCTCAGCCATTTCACCAAGGCGTTTGTTCAGGAGAAAGGTCTGAAACCTTCTGTTTATTTGACGCAAGTAAGTGAATAAATCTTCGTATTGGAGTGGAGCCAGTCACCCAGACAGTTGAATAATCTTTGACGATGACGGTGAAATTGAACAGGGTCTCGGCACTACTTTCTCATATTTATGAAACGATCAACTAGGGGTATTCTCAGAGGACTTGCAGTTTGCCTAATTTCTTGGGCTAGTATGGGTGACGGAGCTGTTCTTCGTGCCGGTTCTATTGCTCAGGAATGGAATGAACAATGCTTGGAGGCTATTCGTGTTGATTTTCCTGCGCCCACAGTCCATGCGCGCAATTTGTATCATCTATCGGCTGCCATGTATGACGCGTGGGCAGCTTATTCACCAACTGCGGTGGGGGTGTTTCATAATGAGACGGCAACGGCTGCCGATATCGAAGCCGCTCGTCATGAGGCAATCAGTTATGCCGCCTATTGGGTTCTGATTACGCGATATTCTGAATCTACGAATGCTGAAATCACAGAGGATGCTTTGGAGACATTGATGGCTTCGTTAGGTTATCCTACAGGTTCACCTGTTTCGACTGGTAACAGCCCTCAGGCCGTTGGCACGCGTGCGGCGATCGCGGTGCTGATTGCTGGAAATTCCGATCAGTCAAATGAGTCAGATTTGTATGTTGATGATTTTACTGGTTACCAGCCATTCAATGAACCCTTGGACTTGGCCGGACCGGGCACGGGAACTTTGGCGGATCCAAATCGCTGGCAACCACTGAAATTCGAGGTGGCCATGACTCAGAATGGACAAACCACATCGGCCACTCAGGTTTTTGTGGGCTCCCACTGGGGATACGTGACTCCTTTTGCCTTGAGCGGGGAGGTTGTCGATGGCGTGTATACTTCCATCGATCCAGGTCCGCCACCGTTTCTTGGCGGTGCCGGAGATGAGGACTACAAGCAATACGCCATGGAGGTCATTCGCTACAGCTCGTTTCTGGATCCGACAAACCCTGACCAGATTGATATTTCTCCGGGAGCACACGGCAACAATCCTCTGGGCACGAACGATGGAATCGGTCACCCAAACAATCCTGTCACCGGGCAACCTTACGCTCAGAACTTGGTCAAACACGCTGATTACGGTCGAGTAGTCGCTGAATTCTGGGCTGACGGACCTCATTCCGAGACCCCACCTGGCCACTGGAATGTATTGGCCAACGAGATTAAAAACCACCCAAACTTCAGTAGGAAACTTCAAGGTGTGGGTCCTGAGTTGGGTGAACTTGAGTGGGATGTAAAATTGTATTTGGCGTTAAATGCCGCGCTGCACGATTCCGCAATCGCGACCTGGGGGGTGAAGGCGTATTATGATTATGTCCGTCCTATCACCGCGATTCGACACCTCGGATTTCTCGGTCAGAGCAGCGACAGTAATCAGCCTAACTATCATCCAAGTGGGCTGCCTTTGGAGCCAGGAGTTGTTGAATTGGTTACAGCTGCCTCCAGCCAGCCTGGAGAAAGGCATGAGGGACTGCCTGTTGGACAGTTAGTCATTAAAGCATGGCTTGGAGAACCCGAGCACCCTGATTCTCAAGCTGGTGGTGTGGGCTGGATGCTTGCAGATAATTGGAAACCCTATCAACGCAGCACCTTTGTCACTCCTGCCTTTGCTGGTTATGTGTCAGGGCATAGCACCTTTAGTCGCGCTGCCGCCGAAGTGCTCACCGTTTTCACCGGAAGTGCTTATTTCCCCGGCGGACTTGGAACCCACACCGTGCAGGCCGGTGATCTTGAGTTTGAAGTAGGGCCAGCGACGGATGTCACCCTGCAGTGGGCAACATACTATGATGCTGCAGACCAAGCCGGGATTTCGCGATTGTATGGCGGAATTCATGTCGCCGCAGACGATGGCCCAGGCCGCATTGTCGGGTCCAAAGTGGGAAAGGCCGCCGTTGCCAAGGCCTTACTCTATGAAAACGGAGAGATACTCGATGATTTCAAATGCGAGGTCGTAGTGGACGGAAATGAGCGCACCATCAAATGGAACTGCATCCCAGGTTATATCTATCAGGTTCAATGGTCGGATTCTCTGGATGACGAAAGCTTTCAGAATCTGACAACGCCCCAGACATACTCTGACGCCTCAGCCACGGTAGTTGACTCAACAGCTACCGATGGTCACCGCTTCTATCGAGTGCGCCGACAAGCTCCTTGATCAGCTCCGTTCTCAAGTTCGCTTTTTTGTTGGATTTATCCAGTGGCTGACGACACACTCGAAACAGTGAGCGAGTCGATTTTATTAAAGGACGACCTTCCTGAGCGCTTTGGCGCGATGACGGTGAAGGAGCTACGCCAAGGTCTACGCCGTGGCATGTTCATGGTGCCGTTTATTGTGATTCAGTTGCTAGCTGTCTTGGCGATGTTAGCTGAGTTCAACATGGGTGATGTTGAAGGCTATTCGAAAATGACCGGTGTCTTTAATCCGGCGCTGTTTTTCAATTCAGGTCCCTTTTGGATGGTGGCTGGAATCATCTGCATCATCGTCATGCCCCTCGGCGGGCTTGCGCTGATGGGGCAGGAGTTGGAGGAGGGGAATCACGAGTTGCTGTTGATGACACCTCTGACTCGGTGGCGTGTTGTCAGGGGGAAGTTTCTGGCCATGTGGGGGCTTTGTCTGGTGACCTTTGTGTCTTTGTTGCCCTACATGATCGTGCGCTATTTCATCGGGGGCATCGACGCTTGGCGTAATATTGTGATGTCGCTGACCGTGATATTTGCGTCGGCAGTGATCTGTGCTGGAGCGATCGGAGCATCGTCTTTCAAGACCATCTTGGGTCGCATCATTGTGATGCTGATGTTTCTTTTTTCACTGGGGATCGCCGGTGTTGCGCCCCTGATGTGGAGTGCCAGTAAGTACAATAGTTGCGGCGTATTATACCACATCAATGCTTTGGCTTATGGTTTGTGTTACACTCTGTTTGGCCTTGCTTTGGCCCGATCCCGAATTCGTCTTGTGGTGCATAACTATGAGGTGAAGCCTAGCTGGATGGTGATTGGTTTACTGATTTTCACCCCGTTGGTTGTAGCAATGGCGACTGCGATGACGGTCGGTTACGGTGGGTTTGTCGGTCTGATCGGTATGACGCTCGTGGCATGGTTTGCCGATGTCACCCCAACAGCAGCCAAATGGGTTCAGCCGCCGCAGCCAAATATTCCACCGGGCGCTCCGGGAGAACCGCAGCCGGTGGCTCCTTTGCCCGCCGCTCCGATTATAGCGAGTGAGGAGACAGATCCTCAGTCTCAGCAGTGATCAACACATTCTGGGTTTGCCAGTCTGGTGGCTCGCTGCTAGCTCTCAGCTCGGATGCACATGCGATTCACAGATGAGGAGTTACTGACATTGTCAGAAATGTTGACCCTGGCCTGCTGGGCAACGTTCTGGAATCACAAACCGGGAGCCGACGAGGGAGTGGCCCGTTACGACGATTTACTGGAAAAAATTCTCACCCGTCTGCAACACAACGGTCAAGGCAGTGAGGTGGAGCATGATGCCGAGCGCCAACGGCTCAGGCTCCGCAAGGACAAGGAGGAAAAGTCATTCTACGCACAGTGCTACGATGAAATGCGCAACGAAACCTTCTGGGAAGAACTCGTCGCCCGCATGGCCGAACGCGAACTGGTTAAAAAATTCGGCGATCGTCATCTCAATTCACTCAGCGATGAGGAACGCAAACGCATCAGTGAACCAGTTAGTAAAAAATACTGGGAAGAGTTCTCACGCAACGGCATCAAGAACCTCCACATCGTAGTCCAGCGCGAGCAGGGCTAATTCCGGCAGGGCTGATTTGGCGGTAGGGCTGATTGGCCTCAATCAGCCGGGCAATGCCATTAACTTGTCCCCACCCAAGCCCCAATCCGAAGCCATAACCTTCTCTATTAGCCTATCTGAGATGATTCGCTTCGATCCGGAGGATTGCGGCCAATCCTCCCTACCGTCGTGGCTCTAACCGCTTACGGTTATGTGATGCAAATGGTCGCCTTCCTGTTCGATGGAAATAGCCACGTCTAGGAAAGCTTGAATCACTTTGATATTGGTCAGCATGTGATTCGTGGGAGCGGTGGTGATCATGCTGCCACCGCCACCGAGAGCCATTGGCAGGAGGAGCTGATCTGCGAGGTGATGACCAACGACGGCGCCGGAGTTCAGGTAGTTACGGAACGATTTCACCGCTGTGCGTGCTACGCGTTCTGAGGACTTTCCGTAGGAACCGTGGGAGGTGACCATCTCGGTGACCTTGGCGAATTTTGTGCTGACGGAGAGGCAGTTGCCAGGACCTGAGGAATCGGTGGCATCCACGGTTTTGGTGCAGTCATCATCCCAGTCGAGCGATTTACAAACTGCCGACAGTTCGCGCTCGGCCACTTGATCGGACACATGAGCCAGATGGCAGGTGACTTGACGCGAAAGCTCTTCACCTCGCTCTGTTAGGTGAACGGGTTTCCATTTTTTGACAGGCTTGATCTGGCACTCGATCATTCCTCCGCCTGCTGGAGCAAAGCCGTGGCGTTTCAAAGTCAGGTTCACATCCGCGCCCATTGATTTGAGCTGCGGCAGGAAAACTTCATTCATAAAACATGCCGAGGGTGCCAGTGGATTATGGGTGCCTCCTTCTAACACGATGTTGCTGGTGGAGTCCGCATGGAGTAATGCGGGGATCAAGGTCTGGGCTAATAGCGTGGTGCTGCCGGCGGTGCCGATTTTGAAATGATAGTCACCAGCTTGCACTGCGTCTGGTTTGAAAATCAGTTCCGTAGAACCTATTTCTGCACCGTCTGTAGCGCCGTTGGAAATCTCAGCTGCTGCCTGCACACAGGTGAGGTGCTGGCGCATGAGACCTGGCTTTTTGCGAAGTCCGCGGATGTTGGAGATCTTGAAAGCTTCGCCCGTCACCATGGAGAGTGAGAGCGCGGTGCGGAGGATTTGGCCTCCGCCGTTTTGTCCGTTGAGTGTTATCATTTTGAAAAATATTAGATCCGTCAGATCGATCTGATCTGACGGATCATGTTAGGGTTAATCATCCGCCTTGCTCGCGTCTTTGATCACGAAGCGGGCGTCGAGCTTGGCCACAGTGTGGGCCAGTTCTGCTTTTTCGACGCTTTTGAGAACTTCGCTGAAGTCCTTGTAGGCATCGGGCGCTTCGTCGCGTGGGTAAGCGCGACAGTTGCTTAGGATATCGTGCTCATCAAGTTCGCTATCGACCTTTTTCTGATCGAGTGAACGGAACGCCTGACCTCGACCCAAGCTACGCCCGGCGCCGTGGTTCACCGAGTAGCAGGACTTCTCCGCACCAGGCAGGGCGGCCATGACGACCGAGCCATCGCGTGGGTTTCCTGGCAGCAGGATCGGGTGTCCGGTTTCAGAAAACGGTGTGTCTTTCAGGCTGTAGTGGCCAGCAGGGAAGGCACGGGTCGCTCCCTTGCGGTGAACCCACTGGAACTGATCGTTGACCTTCTCCTGACGTGCGATGTTATGGCTGATGAAGTAAACCAGCTGCCCAGTGGTGCCGGGGAGCACTTCTTGGAAAGCCTCTAACACCAACGCGTTGATCAGCAGGTGGTTCACGGTGGCGAAGTTCGCCCCCAGCGACATGTCATCGATGTAGGCGTTCGCTTCGGGTGTTCCCAGCGGCGCGTAGCAGAGGTGTTTGTCGTTGGCTGGGAAGGGGGTTCCCCAGAGATCAAACTTCTTCTGCAGGGTGCGGAACTGCGAGCTGGCGAGATCGTGACCGAAACCGCGTGATCCACAGTGCGAGAGGAAAGCAACGTGTCCGTCTAACAGGCCAAAGGTTTCCGCTGCGGCACGTGCCTCGGCAGTGTCTGAGATGCTGACAGCCTCGGCCTCACCGAAGTGATTTCCTCCGCCGTAGGATCCAAACTGCTGCACCTTTCCGCCGAAGCGTTGGGCGTAGCCGCCTGAGAGCATACGGTCGAGTCGGTCTTCCAGCGCGGCTTGTGATCGATCGTGACCTACATGGAAGCTGTCTTCGCAGCGCTCTGCCCACTCGGGTGGGATCCCCATGGCTTCGCAGACTTCTTTGGACGCACCTTGCGTCACCGCGAGCTTGCCGGTTTCGGTCTCGATACGGCGTGATTTTTTCGCCGAGCGTTGACCTTTTCCAGCCCCGGTGGGGGTGCGTTCGCAGATGGCGTTGATCAGTGCGCGGCGGGTGCTTTTGTCAGCAATCGCCTCCTGAGGAACGTTCATCTGGATCAGGCTCATCGAGCACTTGATGTCGACACCGACAGGGCCAGGGTAGATATGCGTAGGTGATGCCATGACACAGCCGATGGGCGCTCCGTAGCCGACGTGGGCATCAGGATTCAGCACCACTTCGGAAACTCCAGGAGCGGAGCGGGCATTGAGAGCTTGAGAGAGACATTCGGACCCGAAGCCTTCACGGATCGCCTCGGTGCCGATCACGGTGATCGGTTTTCCTTTGTTATCGCGTGCGGGGAGGAAGCCGGTGGCTTCGCCTGTAGGATGGATTTTCATGATTTTGTAGTGGAGTATGGGTTGATTAAAAAGTGGTGACAAGGAGTTGAGAAACATTCTACTGCTCTACCAGACTGAGCTACTGCGCAGTCCTGTTAGAAAACAGATGCTGCGACAGGCTGGATTTGAATCAGCGACCAATGGATTAATGTAGTTCCTCTGGCATTCACCAGATTGGGTAATATGATTTTCGGTTAATTCGGGTTAGGGTGGCGACAACAAGTGGGGAGACATTTTTTAACTTCGTTAGAAGGTCCCGGGGTTCGAACCCAGATGAACGTGTTTAGCGTTTTTTACCATGTAGTCTCGTCCGGCATTCGCCAGGTGAAGGGTGATGGAAATATGCGGCAACAAGGGGGAGTGAAACGTTTTCGCGCTCTACCTCTGAGCTACCGGGCCACAGTTTAAAAATGGTGGGCCCGGGTGGGATTCGAACCCACAACCTCGTCAGTTACAATGATGTAGTTCCACAGGCATTTGCCGCATATTTCCAAAAGGTTGCTGAGCTGTGTGTGGCTGGCGACAAGGGAGTCGATGTGACAGTTAACATAGGGTAAGATGTAGTCACGATCTGCATTCGCCAGCGGATTGTCGTTTGCACGGGCAATCACACACACAGGGATCAGTTAGCAATTTTCTTCATAGGTGTTTTGATGATGGTTTGGTTGATTTCTCCGATCCAGTGATCGGGGTTGAGTGATTTCGAAGCGAAGGCTGCGATGGTCTTGAAGACTTGGTCGGAAAATCCGCCGATGTTCAAGATGTCAGAGCTTTCCTTGGCCTGGGATGTTCCGTTAGGGGTGATATCGATGCATACCATGCGGGCTTTGCAGTTCCGTTGTTTGATCTGGTTCCACTCGCGCATGGTTTGCGTAGCACCTCCACCGAAGCTTCCGTAGCGTGATGAATCGATCCATGATTCGTTATCGGAAACAAAGATGATCATGTCCACGGGTCGACGATGTTTGTTCAGCCAGGCCAGTGGCGCGCTGCAGTTGGTTCCTCCACATGGGAGGGCGGCCAGCTTGGCGGCATTGGTCATGACGGAGTCGCGAGGATTCAGGTTCACTTTCACAACGTCGTTTTCGAATGGCAGCACGATGGCGTCAGGGTTTTTCCGCAGGATCGCCGCCGAGGTCAGTGCCGCGACATCGAGACAGCTGATTTTCGAAGTAGATCCTTTTCGATAACCGGTGACCGGTCCGTGCATGGATCCGGAGACATCGGTGCAGACCACCACGTTTCCTGGGATCGTAGGCACATTCTTGAGGGCGATTTCCATCGCATCTTGAAGCGCGTTTTTGATCTTGTTAGGAACCGAGTCATCGGCGTTGAGGTAAGCGGCCATGAGCTGATAGGGGAAGGCGCGTGACTTGGTGATGAGACGTTCATTTTTCAGTCGGTTCGCGATTTTCCCAGTCATTCCGAACACCTTAAACACGCCGTGGCGGGCAAAGGTATTCAGGTTCATGCGAGTCATCTGCCAGGGAGCGTCCTTGGCAATGGTCAGCCATTCACGTTTTCCGAGTTCCATGGAAGTGAGCATCTGGAAGGGAACCTTGGGCGGGTTTCCTTCGCGGTTGATTTTCCAATTTTCAAACTCACGCACAACGGCAGGCAGCTTCTCGAGATCGTATGGACGACCAATCAAGTAGGCGTAGAATGCCTCACGCTGCGCATTTTTAGGGCGCGGGTGAACCATCTTGATCACGTCTGCTAGAGAGGGCGACTGCCCGATGGAGGCTGCGAGCAGAGCATCATCGCTTGCGCGATTCAACCATGCCTGCACCATACGCTTGGGCGCGCTTCCGAGAGACTTCCGACCGGTGATTCCGGAGCGAACGATCTGGACGAAGTTTCGCAGCATCTTGCCGTTGTCGATGACCTGGGAGAATACCTCCGCAAGCAATTCAACGTCGCGATTCGCTAACAGCGCACAGAGCAGGGCGGGGGCGTCCTTCATGTGGGCTTCACGGCGGCTGTAGATCGCAGTCTTGGCGAGGAAGTGATCGTCCACCTGTCCGGCAAGCTCGATGATCTTATCTAACTGCTCACCGGCGGTGGCATAGAAAGTTCCATTGAGGCAGCCGGTGGCGACATATTGGGCCAAGGCGTGCTGGGCGGTGAATGCGTAGGCCCGACCTCCGGCGAGGTTGTGGCTGTCTGCGTGCGGCAATTTTTTTCCGCGAGTGGATGTGAATAGGTTTTTATTAGCCATGTCGTTTTTGATGTGGTTGAGAGCTATATTGCATGGGCTGTGCCAAGTTTTTGGGGTGGGTGTGGTGATGTTGTGTAAGTGTCGTAAATAGAGAATGTTATGGGGTTTTGTGTTTTTTGAGTTGCGTTTGTGTTCTTGATGTTAGTCGTTAAAAAATAGAAAATTATCTATAAAGATAGACAATATTACTGTATGTAGAGCGCATGAAGAAACGTGTGGTCATTGGCTTTTTAGGCACCAATCTGGATATGGGATTTGGGCCTGAACGCTGGGAGCGGTGGCGTCCTACGGTGTCGATCTGTTCGCAAGAAGGATCGGCGGTGGCACGGTATGAACTGCTTTATGAAACGCGCTACCAGAAATTGGCGGACCGCGTGATGGATGACCTGCGACAGGTCTCGCCGGAAACCGAAGTGCGCGGACATGTAGTGGGGATCAAAAAGCCGTGGGACTTTGAAGATGTATTTGGTAACCTACACGACTTCCTCAAGGGCTATGAATTTGATCAGGCCACTGAGGAATACGAGGCACACATCACCACGGGAACCCACGTGGCGCAGATCTGTCTATTCCTGCTAACAGAGTCGCGGCACCTGCCAGGGAAGCTGCTGCAGACAGGGCCGCCTAGGGGGCGGAAGTCGAAGAGCGGAATGGGGTCTGTTTCCCTGATCGATCTTGACCTTTCCAAATACGACCAGCTAGCCACCCGCTTCAATGCCGAGCAGTTAGAGGCGCTGGATTTCCTGAAGTCAGGCATCGCGACACGCGACGATGCCTTCAACAAACTGATCGAGCAAATCGAAGTCGTCGCCCTGCGCTCGGCAGCACCGATCTTACTAACAGGTCCCACCGGAGCCGGCAAATCCCAGCTGGCACGGCGCATCTACGAACTCCGCCAGCAACGCGGCGGCCTGGACGGTGCATTTGTGGAGGTAAACTGTGCAACGCTGCGTGGTGATACCGCAATGAGTGCCTTGTTTGGTCATAAAAAAGGGGCGTTCACAGGAGCTCAGTCGGATCGGCCAGGTCTTTTGAGACAGGCCCACGGAGGCATGTTATTCCTCGATGAAATCGGCGAACTCGGCAGCGATGAACAAGCCGTGCTGCTTCGTGCCGTGGAGGAGGGCATGTATCTACCCGTCGGTGCCGATCAGCCGGTGAAAAGTAAGTTCCAGCTGATCGCCGGAACGAATCGAGACCTGGGCGAGGAAGTGGCGAACGGAAACTTCCGCGAAGATCTGTTAGCACGGATCAATATTTGGACATTCCAGTTGCCCGGCCTTGCAGAACGAAAAGACGACATCGAACCCAATTTGGACTACGAGCTGAACCGCTTCGCCAGCAGCCACGGACGTGCTGCGAGTTTCAATAAGGAAGCTCGCGAGTCATTTCTCAAATTCGCCAAAAGCGAACAAGCTGAATGGCGAGGAAACTTCCGCGATCTAAACGCAGCCGTCACTCGCATGGCAACCCTCGCACCAAGAGGCAGAATCCGCACCGAGGATGTAACGGAAGAAGCGGAGCGACTGACAAGTTCTTGGCACCGTGCCGATGACGATACGGCTCAGTTACGAGAAGTTCTGAAACCTCAAGTCATGCAATCACTCGATCCCTTCGATGCCGTGCAGTTGTCCTACACCGTGGATGTATGCAGGAGATCCAAAAACATCAGCGAGGCAGGGAGAAAGCTGTTTGCAGTCTCACGTGAACAAAAGAAGACCTCCAATGACTCGGATCGATTGAGAAAGTATCTCGCCAAGTTCGAGCTTCAGTTTAGCGATCTTTGAAATCTAGCAGTCTGAAACCAGTTTCTTTTCCTCTTCGGGGATCATAGGACTCGCCATGATGCCTGTAATGAGCTGCTGCAAGATCGTGTCGCCCAGGTCTGCCTGACCTCGGATCTCTTTGCGTTTCCATTGATCTGCTAGTTCGACAAGGGACTTGGTGAAGACCGTGTTGCAGTTGACGCAGCTATCTACCTTGAAGTCCTGATAGTCGCTTGGGCTGATTTCCACGACGGTTTCGGGAGGCAAGCTCTTACGCTTACGGCGTGCGCGCACCTTCTCGACTTGTGAAGACGCCACTGCGAGTAGGAGTAGCTTGTCGCCGTATGGATCTCGATTGAGAACGATGAAGTAGTGAGGCTCTGTAGACGACAACCGCCGATCCACCATGTAAAAAACCGCCCCTTGACGAATGAATTTCAGCTCAATGGGTAATTGCACGTCTCCAGAAAAAATTAACTCCAGATACTTTCCACAGCTTGGAGAGAATGCAGTTCCTCAGCCAAATCTTCTTTGATCTCCTCGGTGAGCAGGGGAAGTTTTTCCACTCCCTGTTCAGGGTTTTCCAGGAAATCAAGATAGCTCATAAATCTCCGGGTAGCCAGTTCGGAATCCAAGGCAGCTTTGTGCTGTTGCCATTCAGGAAACCGGTGGGTTTCCTCGGCGAGTTCGAACTGGTCCTTGTCTTTGTAATTTTCCCAAGCGTAGTTCAGAGATTCAAGATCGGTCTGAGAGAGCACCGTCTCATTGACGGCTGCCTTGGATGCGTAGTGCTCATTGTTTTCCCGTTCGAGAAATGCTTGGCGGTATTTGTTTTCCTCCGGTGCCGTGTAGTCTTCGTTTTCGTTGAGAAGGTTGAGGCACTGCGACGCCACCGGACCAAACTTCATGGCGAAGTAAGTGTCGTTGGTAATCGGGCGACCGTAACTGCGGAGGTGATAGCGATCTGCAAAATAGATCAGCTTGAGAGCCTTCATTTTGTTGATCTTTCCACCTGCAGCACGAGCGAAGAAGTTCAACGCTTGGGTAGCCTTTTTATGGGAAAAGGAGAGTTGCATGGCAGTCCTAGCATATACATGAGAGCAAGGGGATCGCTCTCACTGTTCAAGAGAGTATATGTGAGTGTGACGAATTAGCAAGTCGAGATAAGTGGGCTAAAATCCACTATCAATTGTTAATCGATATGCCTTTATTTAGCTAAGTGGGGCTTTGAGTGTCGGACGACAGGTGTTTTTAGGGCTGTATAGTGAGCCATGGAATGGATTCCTTTGTGACACTCATTACCATACAAATTTGGTTATTGAGGTGACTCCTCGTCAGTGTCCTTCTGGTCTTCTTGATTTGTGGCGGGAAGGAATTTGGCATGTGCTTTCTCTAGGTATGCTCGAGAACTATCCCTGGTCGCTTTGTAGTCGAGGGATTGGTTGATGAATTGAAGCCGTGTCCGGGCATTAGCGATGATCTCAGTCCATTCAAATGCCCAAACCTCGATATTTAATTCACCGTCATCAAAAACCATTCCCCGAGGCTTATCACGCTGTCGCGCTTTTCTTTTTGCGTGCTCGTCCATATCGTTGGATATAGCGATGAACTTCCAACGCGTTTTTTCTGTTAGGAACCTAGGGTCTTTAGCGACGGCGATCGCGTAGCTCTCAATTTGTCCTAGAACTTTCGATGAGATTTTTTGTGATGGTCGTTTTAGTTCTACGACCAAATGGTCATACTCGTCTTCTCGCGGTTGAATTGTTCGACTTAACATTAGGTCAACTCTGCCTTGTTGGTCGTCTTCCCGTAGCACCGGTTTGTCCTCAACATCCGAATCCTTTCGTTTGCCCAGCTCACTGAGGTGGATTTTAAGCACGTCTTCTAGAGTTTTTTCACTACCAGCCAGTGTAAAGTTGTCGTCGAAGATCCACGACTCAGTTTCAAGGATTTTGTGTAACTGGTCACGTTCTAATAATTTTTTCTTAGTTGTCTTATCAAACAGTAGGTTTTCGAGTGCTACTAGAAAGTTTAGACGGTTTGCTACAATGCTGGCCGAACTGATAATGTTAGATAGAGGGGTTTCTTCTAGGAGTTCAGCCAATTCGTCTTGTTCATCTTGTTTCAGAGATAATACGTCTGTAATAATCTTCCTAACGGAACTGGGGTTGTCTCGAAGAGCTTGCGCGAGAAGAAGAAATGTGAATTTTCTGGCGTTATGATCAGCTTCTTCGAATTTTGGGAGATATTCTTCCAATGTCACACCGAGAATATCAAAAACTTGACGCTCAGTTTCCTCGACAGCGGTAATCGCGCCTTGATCCTCGTAGGGGTAAATTTTTTCAGTTTTCCATCTTTGGACTAGAGATCTAGCTCGTTCTGCCGCTCGCTTTCGAAAGTAACCTCGTAACTCGTTTCGAGCGCTATTCAGAATGCAATTAACGTCTGGGACGAGATCATCCATTGATAGGAGGTTCTCCTTGTCGAGTTCTCGAAAATGGTCGCAATTTACGTATGCAGTAAATTGGAATCCTGGAGCCTGGATACCTGCATCCGTCGTGTGGAGAGAGACCCCTGCTTTGTCACAGAGATGAATTGCACGTGGTGTTGGAACAGCCCATTCAATTATAGTCACCATGGCATCCACTTTATTACCATTGGCAAGGGTTATCCCCTTGATAAAACGGTCCTCTTTTTTCCTTTGAATACTTGCAGGGTCAATAGTTTCACCATCTAGTATAATTGAAACTTGAGGGTATTGACTTAAGTAAGCTGCAAAAAGCTTGGCAAACTCAGTTGGTGCTTTGTCCGAAGTCAGTGCTCCCAACCCTTCACTGATGCCTGAAATAACAACTATAGTTCCTAGGTGGGATTTATTAGTTTCCTTGGGGGTAGTTGCATGCATGCGGTTGAGGGAACTGGCATCACCTACGATTTGATAGCTATTGAATGAATCCTTTACCTTATAAGTTGTCTTCCACGCGACACGGCTACCTAATGCAAATGCGTGGAGGCGGCCTTGACCATTTTTACCGTGTAATGCTCGGCCGTTAACCTTTCCGTGGTTCTTCTTCCAAGAGTCGCCAAGTTTACCAAAAAATAATTCGGAATCTTCGTAAGAAATGCCAGAGCCTTGATCAATGACTCGGATTTCATCAATCGCTCCAAGCTTGTTTTTTGAGAATTCCACTTGGACCGAGTCCGAGCCTGAATCTAGGCCGTTCCAAATTAGTTCAGCAAGAGCTTTTATCGCTCCTGTAGAGCTAACTCGTTGCAGGAAGTCTTTTTCGACGGTCAGTGAAATAACACCGTTCTTAGTTGTTTCAGGCATGCAGATTTGTGTTTTTAGGATTGGCGGATTTCGTACATCCGAGGCACCGACATGATTTTCTAGCAGTAGTCACCGTTGCCATCAAGGGATAACAAGTGTGAGGCAGCTATCATGGGCAATCGTTGATAGCGCTGATCGGCATCAATGTTCAATTTAGTCTTAGAGTTTCAGTTTAACTCTCTTTGATTTCCTTGAACTTTTCGTAGGCGTCAAGGGCGCGTTGGCGGCCTTCTTTGTGGGTGAATATTGGTTCGGGGTAATCTTTTCCTAACTCTATGCCGGCAGCTTTGAGGGCTTCGGCGGGGGCTCCCCAGGGGATGTGGATGAACTCTTTCGGGAGTTCGGCGAGTTCGGGGATCCATTTTCTAACGTAGTCGCCGTCGGGATCGAATTTCTCGCCTTGGGTGATGGGGTTGAAGATGCGGAAGTAGGGGGAGGCATCGGCACCGCAGCCGCCGACCCATTGCCAGCCCATGGAGTTGTTAGGGAGATCGGCATCGACGAGGGTGTCCCAGAACCATCGGGCGCCTTCTTGCCAGGGCTGGAGCAGGTGTTTGACTAACAGGGAGCCGGCGATCATGCGGACACGGTTGTGCATCCAGCCGGTGTGCCAGAGCTGGCGCATGCCGGCATCGACGATTGGGAAGCCGGTCTCGCCTTTCTGCCAGGCTCGCAGAAACTTTTCGTTAAAGTCCCATGGGAACTGCTCATATTCCGGCTTCAGCGCGCTGTCTTGGCTGTGGGGGAAGTGGAAGAGGAGGTGGGCGGAGAACTCGCGCCAGTAGAGCTGGCGGAGGACGCCGGTGTCGGCTT
Organism: Oceaniferula spumae; assembly: GCF_042849255.1. Taxonomy (GTDB): domain Bacteria; phylum Verrucomicrobiota; class Verrucomicrobiia; order Verrucomicrobiales; family Akkermansiaceae; genus Oceaniferula; species Oceaniferula spumae. The sequence goes on along the minus strand of NZ_AP026866.1, from coordinate 601,776 downwards.
TTTCTTTGCTGGGGGCATTGTCGCGGATGTGGTGGAAAAACTCACGCGGGCTGATCTGGCCGAAGTGGAGGTAGGGGGAAAGTCGACTGGTGCCGTCCTCGATCGGGATATCGCGCTGGGCATCGTAGTCTTTGCTTTTCTTGGCTGTCTTTTTCAAGAGCTTCATGCCGCCTTCTCGAGTGGGTTTCCAGAAATCCTGCATGCCTTTGTCCCATGGGATTTCCGGGAGTAGGTTCAGGGACTCTAGTGCATTGCTCTCTACTTTCTTGGCTTTGGATTTTTTCAGGTTTGCTGTCTCTGGTTCGGCGATTTCGAAGTCGCGGCAATGTTTCCAGAATGGGGTGAAAACTTGGTAAGGTTTGTCGGATTTATTGGCGATTTTTAATGGGTCTAACAGTAGCGATCCATTGAAGCTGTGTGCTTCGATGTCGGATTCTTGCAGCATTTTTTTCACCTGCTTATCGCGTTTGACGATGATGGGTTCATAACAGCGGTTCCAGCAGACGGTGTGGGCATCGCTTTCGTGGATGATTTCTTCCAAGGCTTGCTGTGTGGTTTTTGCATCTCGGATGATTAGTTTCAATCCGTGTTCTGCAAGCTGCGAATCGAGGTCGGCTAGGGCATGGTGCAGCCACCAGTTAGAAGCTTCGCCTGGCTGCCATGGGCGTTCTTCTTTGGGGCAGTGGATGTAAACGGGCACGATGGGGCCGCCTTCGTTCACGGCGTGATTCCAGGCGGGGTTATCGTGCAGGCGGAGGTCTCGGCGGAACCAGACGATGGTGGTGTTAGACATAGCTTATGGGGATGAAAGTTTGTGGAGAAAATGACACATGCGCTGTCGGGTGTAGCGGAGGTTGAGGATGCAGGGGAGGTTGGAGATGACGGCCCAGAGGATCACGATCAGGTTACCTGGCCATGGTGTCCAGATGATGAAAGTGGGGATGGCGAACATTTGCAGCCAGTGAGAAAACTCCCCACGGCGGGTCTCTGCGATGAAGCTGCGCAGGTAGGCGGGTTCCTTGGACTGCATGGTGGCCTTGGGAAAGCCTTTGAACATGGGTGCGGCATCTGGGAGGTGTTTTTTCCAGCTGCGGATGTGGAAGACTTTTTCTATCAGAAACTGCTGAAGTGCTCTCTTCTGCTGGGTTTCCTCTGGGTTCTTTCGAAACCATGGCTGAGGCAGGCGGGTGCTGCCCCATGCGAGGAGCATGTGGGTGGCGGGGATGCCGAGGGTGTTGATGATGGCGATCCAGAGGTTGGGTAGTTCGATCCACATGTCAGCTGACTTCTCGTCCTTTCCATTGGGTTTGTTTGCCACGTTTCTGATCGATGATGGCGGTGAAAAACAGAATGTGATAGAAAATCAGGGCGACCGGAAACAGCAGGGCACCGAGCCATGAATACGATCCCACACGTTTGAAAACAATCAGGCATTGTAGCGCGTGGATGAGGTAGGCCGCGATGGACAGTGATAACAACAGGGGGGAGGCACCTGTCACGATAAAGTGACATAGGGCAACAGTCGCCGTCATCATGCCCGTGATCCACACCGAGGTCCAGAACATGGTAGCTGGTGGCACCTCAGCGGCACCTGAGATGAATCCTTTTTTCCAACTCCTCCACAGCTCTGTAAAACCGCCGGGGAACATGCGCATGGTGATGCTGTGCTTGCCGAGGTAGCAGCTGCGCTTGACGCCCATGGATCTTAGGACTTTTGATAGATGAAAGTTCTCGAGGATCTCGGATTTGACCGCTGCATGGCCGTCGCAGTCCTGATAGACGCTTTTTGGAATTAGCATGCATTGCCCGACGAGTCGGGTATCGTCGCTGGATTTTTGATTCATGCCAAAGGCGTTCATTCCGACCACCATGAGGACATTGAAAAAGGCAGAGAGCTGCTCGTAGGGACGTTTGACGGTGTGCCATGGGCAGATGGAGAACACGTGGTTTTCTTGATTGGTTAGATGGCGGAGCTGGGCGATGGCGTCTGGTTCTAGCCGAGTGTCGGCATCGAGAAATAACAACCATTCACCGGTGGCATGCTCTGCGCCTTGTTGGCATGCCCACGGTTTGCCTTTCCAATCGGTAGGCAGAGGTTTGGATTCCAATACGATGGCACCCAGCTCACGCGCGATCTCAGCGGTTCTGTCTGTGGAGCCATCATTGACCACGATGACTTCGTGCGCTTTGATCGATAGTTCGTTCAGTGATGTTAGCAGCGTGTGAATGTTTTCCTCTTCATCTCGCGCTGGGATGATCACTGAGATGGGTCTGGAGGCTGCATTTCCCAAAATGGGCACGTAGCGAGGACGGCCGAAGATCACCCAGATGGCGGGGGCGCAAAGAATCGAAATGATGGGGATCAGCAATAGCATGTTCGAAAATAGGAACTCAGCTGATGGGGTGGCGTTTGATGATGCGGTCGGCGCAGTTTTGGCCAGATAGGATGACCATGGGCATGCCTCCGCCTGGGTTGGTGCTGCCGCCGGTGAAGTAGAGGTTTTGATACTTGCTGCTGGTTTTGGGAGCCTTGAATCCGTAGTTCTTTTTCCAATCGGTGACCACGCCGTAGATGGAGCCTTGGTTCGAGCGATACATGCGTTCGATGTCCAGCGGAGTGAGCAGGTCCTCGGTGACGATGCTCTCGCGCAGGCCGGTGATACCGCTGCGCTCCATCTTATCGATACAGCGGTCTTTCAGGGCCACGTAGTCTTCGTGAGTGATGCCGGAGCCTTCTTGTAGCGGTGGGATGTGGGGCAGGATCTTAATGTTGTCGCAGCCTTCGGGGGCTTTGCTGGGATCGGAGCGTGTGGGGGCGACCACATAGAGCGTGGGGTCCTCGGGGATTTGGTGTTTTTGGAAAACGGTATCGAAGTGCTTGTGCTGATTCTCGGAGTAGAAAAAGTTATGGTGTGCGAGCTGGGGGAAAGTTTTGTTGGTGCCGAGGTGCAAGACGATGCCCGAGCAGGCCGGGGCGAATTTTTCTAACTTCTTGGTGAACTTCTCCGGTTCGTGCAGGAGTTTTTTGTAGGTGGGGATGACCTCCATGTTGCTGACCACGATGTCGCTGGCGTGTACGGTGCCATCGGCCAGACGAATGCCGCTGACTTTTTTGCCCTGTTTTTTAATTGCTGCCACGTCAGCGTTCAGGTGCACCTTTACGCCCATTTCTTCCATCAGTTTGCCCAAGCCTTTGGCCAGATTATACATGCCGCCGCGGACATACCACAGTCCGTAGTCGAACTGGATGATCGGGATCAGGTTCATGTAACCTGGAGAATCGAGAGCAGAGGAGCCGACGTATTTGATAAAATACTCGAAGATGGTGCGCAGTTGGGGATCGGTCAGCCGTTCGTGGATCGACTCCGACATAGTATTCCGGTAATCAATTTTCCCACCTAACAGACTGAAGCCGTAGTGGCGGATGAACTCCCAGAGGTTGTCGAGTCCCTTGTCAAAGTAACCGCTGTTGACGATTTCATATTGGTCTCTACCGTATTGTAGGAAATCTTGCAGTTCCTGCCAGTGCTTGTCCGGATCGCCTGGCAATTTGCTCAGCTCGGCTCGCATCAAATCTGGCTCCTGATAGAGATCGATGGTTTCCTTGTGTTCGAAAAAATTGCGCCAGTGCGGAGTCACGGCATCGAGCTGCACGTAGTCTGCCATCTTCTTGCCAGCGCGCGCGAAGAGCTGTTCGAAAAATTGGGGCAGGGTGAAAATCGACGGGCCGAGATCGAAGGTGAAGCCGTCCATTTCCATCACGTTCAACTTGCCTCCGATCTGGGCGTTTTTCTCAAAGACATCGACCTCATAGCCAGCGGCGCGGAGTGAGATGGCGGCGGACAAGCCACCTAGGCCTGAACCGATGATTGAAACGCTAGTGGCTGGCATAACACTATCATTCCCGTGAATAACACCTTGTCAACGATGGCAGCGGCTTTAGCGTCAGATTTATAGTCTATCACATTATGGGGGATTCCACTGACACAACAATCGATTCGATCTTAAGCGCGCAGAAACGGTATTTTGCCGAAGGGAGAACACGTTCTATCGAGGCTCGGCGTGACGCTCTGGCTGGCTTGGAAAAAGTGCTCGTTTCCAAACGCGCCGCAATTCTCGCGGCACTCGCCAAGGATCTGGGGAAACCCGAAGTGGAGGCCTACTTAGCTGAGTATTTTTTCCTGCTGCAAGAAGTGCGGCTGGTGAGAAAGAAGCTCAAGAAATGGCTCAAACCGAAGGGCGTTAGAAGTCCGGTGTATTTCCAGCCGTGCTCGAGCGAATTACGACACGAACCGTTTGGCGCAGTGCTGGTCATGGCGCCGTGGAATTATCCGATCCAGCTGTCGCTAAGCCCATTGATCGCCGCCATTGCTGCAGGAAACACGGTCATCCTCAAACCTTCAGAAATCACCACCAGCTGTGAGCAGACCTTGGTAGAGATCATCGCTGAATCCTTCGACTCCGAACTCGTCAGTGTGGTCACCGGTGATGCCGAGGTGGCTGAGGCATTGTTAGAAAAACAATTCGACTTCATCTTCTTCACCGGCAGCACTCAGATTGGCAAAGTGGTGGCGAAGAAAGCGGCGCAGCACCTGACTCCGACCATCCTTGAGCTCGGAGGTAAGTGCCCATGCATCGTGCACCCATCCGCTGATCTTGAAACGGCCGCTCGGCGAATCCTCGCAGGCAGATTCTTCAACGGTGGCCAGACGTGTTTTGCCCCCGACTTCGTGGTCGTCCATGAATCGGTGAAAGCCAAGCTGATCACTGAGTTTCAAAAAGTGATGGAGTCCACGCCATGGCCACAGGAAATGTCTAACATCGTGAGCCGGAAGCACTATGATCGCCTGCAAGAGCTTGTCCGCAGCTATAGCGAGAAAGACCCGATCAAGAGCGGTGAGGATCATGCCGAAGCCCTCCAGATGGCACCGCGAATCATGACCGATGTCGGCTGGCAGGATGAGGTGATGAAGGAGGAAATCTTCGGGCCGATTTTACCGGTGTTAACTTTCACCGATGCGGATGACTTGTTAGCGCAGCTCAATGAGTATGGTTCGCCCTTGGCGCTTTATTTGTTTTCTGACGAATCTGCCTTTGATGAAAAAATGATGCAGTCACTTCGGTCCGGTGGCGTTTGTATCAACGATACGATGAAGCAGGGCGCGCAGCTGAATCTGCCGTTTGGTGGTGTAGGGGAGAGTGGCCACGGTCGGTATCGCGGCAAGACCGGAGTTCGTGCCTTTACCTATCAGCGGGCCGTGGTGAAGCGTGGCACATGGCTGCCGGATTTCTTCGAGCTGATGCCGCCCTACGGCGACAAAATCAAATGGCTGAAGCGCTTCATGGGCTGAAAATGGCATCGGTCAACCGCGCCCGCTCATCAAAGATGTGATTGAGCTGCCTTCTAACAAATAGCGCGTTGGCCAGCCGACCAAAAATGCCGAAAGGCAACACGTAGGTGACATCGTCCGTCATCAGAACACCGTCTTCTTTTTCCTCAAATCGATGAGTGTGATGCCAGACTTTGTAGGGGCCGACACGTTGGTCATCGATGAACGTTTTCCGATCGTCCACCAGAGTAATTTCCGTCAGCCAAGTGACCCAGATCATCGGTGCGACTTTTACTTTGTAACCGATGATTTGCCCCTCATGCATCGTCTCTGACTCGCAGTGGGTGATCTTGAAGCCGACCGAATCCGGAGTCAGCCTGTCCAAGTTCCGTGGAGTGGAGAAAAACTCCCAAGCATCGTCCAGTGAGCAGGGTAGCAGTTGTTCGCGGTGAAGTTGGTAGATCATGATCTATCCGGCTGTGGCGCTGAGAATATCGGTGGCGAAGTCGACCCGTTCACGTTTCTTGCCGTAGGACTCGCAGATCAAATTGGCGGAAATCCGGCCGCTTTCATAGATGGTGGGAAGTCCGCTGCCCGGATGGGTTCCACCGCCGACGAGGTAGATGTTTTCGAAGCCTTTGAGTTTGTTCTGTGGTCGCAGGTAAAGCATCTGATCCATCGTGTGTGCCAGATTGAACGTGGCTCCCATGAAAATGTTAGCCTGCTCCCAGCCGTGCGGCGTGATGCAGCGCTCCTCCACAATGTGTTCGCGCAGATCCTTCATGCCGGTCTTGGCAATGATGCGATCGAGGATTTGGTTCCGGTAGGCCTCTTGGTTTTCTTCCCATGGGTTTTCGTGCCGGGTGTTGATGGTAGGCACCAGAATGTAAATCTGAGAATGGTCTGGAGGGGCGACGGTGGGATCGGTGACGCTGGAGTTCCGGATGTAAATGGAGGCGTCGTCAGAGACAATGCGCTCGCCTTGGATGTCGCGCAGGTTCTGGTGGTAGTCCTCGGCGAAGAGCACGTGGTGGTGCGGCTCGTCCTGATAGATTTTATCCAGTCCCAGATAGAGCATGAAAGTGGAACAGGAGTATTTCTTTTTCTTCAGCGACTCCCGGCTTTCGTTCTTCGCTCCGAAAATGGTGTTGCGCGCATGGGCGTAGTCGGCATTGACGATCAGGTCATCGCAGTTCACGGAAGAGCCGTCGGCGAGTTTGACGGTCGCCGCTTTTTTACCATGGTAAGTGATCTCGGTGACTTCGGTGTTCAGCTGGATTTTTCCACCTTCCTCCTCGAAGACCTTCGCCATGCCGGCGGAGATGTTAGAAAGGCCGCCCTGCACGTGATAGATGCCGTGGGCGTATTCGATGTAGGAAAGAATACTAAACAGGGCAGGGCAATTCCATGGAGACATGCCGAGATACTTGGCCTGAAAAGTGAATGCCAACTTGAGTCGTTCATCGGTGAAATACTCGCTGAGCACGTCCATCACTGACTTCCTAGTAGCCACATAAGGCAGGGCCTTCAGCATGTGCGGCCGTAAGTATGAGCTGAGCTTGTGATAGGGGCTGAGCAGGCAGGGGAAGATCGTGCGCAATTTCTCCGCATGATCCGCCATGAAGCGTTGGTAGTTTTCAGACTCGCCGGGGAATGCCTTTTCGATGTTGCGAGTCATGGTTTTCTGATCGCAGCTGGTTTCCAATGAAACATCACCCCAGGTAAGTGTGGTCATGGGGTCGAGTTTGACGAAGTCCATGTAGTCCTCCGCTTTCCTGCCACACTCGGCGAAAACCTCATCGAGAGTGAACTTCTGGTGCAGAAATGTTGGGCCTGTGTCGAAGGTGTAGTCGCCTGCCTGGATGGGGGCATTCCTGCCGCCGATCACGGATGACTTTTCCAAAATGGTCACATCGTAACCGCGTCGTGCCAGGATCATGCCGCTGGTTAGACCTCCAGGGCCGGCACCTATGATAATTATCTTTTTCTGCATGTAGGGAGTTTCTCTAGATTCGGTAGAATCGCACAGGCTTGGAATGTCACAACAGGAAAGCGGAAGTAGTTTGCTTTCTTTTCGTGTCGCCGCTTTGTGCCTGACAAGTGCGCTTACATGCTGTTGGATGCCCATGCGTATGAAAATTCCTCACTGGGCGTCTGAAATTGTTGGTAATTACGAAAGCGGAGCCGCCGGATGTTTTGTGCTTCACGGCAACGTCAACGACCGCTTGTTAGTGCCTGACAAAAGTGCGGCCCGGCTTAGTTCACTTCAGGATTTTATCATGGACGCACTTCTGCCGCGCTTCGATGTCATCCTCAGCTACGATCCCGGACAAGGCCTGCGGATTGAGCGGGGAGGGGAGATCTTTTCCAAATGGCCGAGTGTGAAAGACGGAATGAATTTGCCCGATGCGCCTCTTGCGGCGGTGCGGGTGCTCACCCATTATCTGAAGTATTGTAAAAACCTTCAAGCCGTGGGTGCCGAGAGTCCGAAGGTGGCGGTGTTAATTCGGCAGGCTCACTTAATTTGTCCAGCGATTCCTAATTCCCACAACCATGAACTGAATGCGATGGCTTCCATTTTGAGAAGCTGGGCGGCTGATATGCGGCTACAGGAGCATGGACAGGCAGCATTCCTGATATCTGAGAACCTCAACGGCTTGCACCCTCTAGTCTCGCGGAGTCCACGGGTGAGTGCGGTGGAGGTTCCTTTGCCATCGAAGGAAGAAATGACCATCGCACTGGAAATGCTCTATCAGCGTTGTCCAACGGCTCTTCTGAACTTCCGCGCTGATTTCGCTAAGCCAGCTGCCCGACTAACAGGTTCCACGCTGAGTTCGGTGGAGATCCTGCTACTTCGTAGGGAGCATGCCAAGAAGCCGCTTGAGGAGTCGGATTTGTCCGAGCTGAAACGAGCATTAGTAGAGCGTGACTGTGGCGGACTGATCGAGTTCGTTGAACCTGACCGGAATTTCGAAGGAGTCATAGGACTGGACGGTGTAAAGGACTGGCTGCGCCAAGATATTGCTCTGTGGAAAAAGGATGACTTGGAATCTATGCCGATGGGTTACTTATTCTGTGGCCCGGTTGGCACCGGCAAAACTTACCTCGTTGAATGTCTAGCAGGTGAGGCCGGTGTGCCGGTGGTGACCTTGAAAAATTTCCGTGATAGGTGGGTAGGAAGCACCGAGGAAAATTTGGAAAAAATATTTTCTCTACTGCACGCTCTCGGACGCTGCATCGTATTCATTGACGAAGCTGATCAGGCGCTCGGTCGTCGAGCCTCAGGTTCTGGTGACTCTGGCGTGTCTAGCCGAGTCTACTCAATGATGGCGAAGGAAATGTCAGACACTCGTAACCGTGGAAAAATCCTTTGGGTGTTGGCATCGAGTCGGCCTGACTTAATCGAAGTCGACCTCAAACGTCCGGGCAGAATCGACGTGAAAATCCCTCTGTTTCCCTGCGCCAACCCAGATGAGGCATGGAAATTACTACGAGCCCTATGCAAACGCCGAGGCTTGGAAATTCCGCTTGGAGCCGAAACCCAACCTGGCTTGTTAGGTAAACTTCCAGAGCTGCTTACTCCCGGGGCTGCTGAATCGATTGCGGTCAAAGCCCGGCGCCGAATGATCACCGAGGAATGCTCAGCGCAGGAGGCTTTGGAAGGTTGCCTGCAAGGGTATCTGCCACCCATCTCACCAGCTGTCATCAATGCTCAGATTCAGTTGGCAGTGGAAGAAGCATCCGATGCCTCATTTATTCCAGAGGCCTTTCAGAAATAAACCGGCGAGCTACGAATGCCGCTTGCGTAAATGCGACGGTAGAATTCCTAACTGATCGCGGTATTTTGCAATGGTTCTGCGGGCGACTTTGATGCCTTTTTCCTTGAGCTGTTTCTCGATGGCTGTGTCCGAAAGCGGCTTGGCGGTATTCTCGGCGGCGACGAGTTGCTGGATGGCTTCGCGCACACCCGTGTTAGAAATTTCTGTTCCTTGCTGGGTGGTATAGCCGGAGGCAAAGAAGGCTCGTAAATCCATCAGGCCGTGGGGCGTTTGGATATATTTTCCGGATACCGCACGAGAAATCGTGGCTGCATGCACACCTATTTTTTCAGCAATGTCATGCATCGTCATTGGTCGTAACTTACCTCGACCATGTTCCAGAAAATCGGGCTGGCGCAGTATGATTTCACTTCCGATCTTTAGCAGAGTTTCCTGCCTTTGGCTGACAGCGCTCATGATCTGGCGACCTTCGTGAATGTTGTCCTTCAGATATTTTCGAGCTTTAGGATCTGAGTTCAGTTTGGCTAACAGATCCTTGTAGTGATTGCTGATCCGCAGGGTAGGGAGGAACTCGTTGGTAAGCTTCGCGTAGTAGTTTCCATCGCTGTCCTTGAGGATTTGGAGATCGGGGAGGACATGAGGGTTCGATGTCGCATCGAACGCGGCACCCGGATCGGGATTCAATTGCGCGATACGGTCGGCAGCTTCCACCACCGCTTCCTGAGAAACTCCCTGAGCCCGGGCGATATCTGAAAATTTATGACGTGCCAGATCATCAAGGTGCTGGTCGATGATGCGTGACTCCAAAGAATTGCCGCGGCCTAACAGCTGAAGCTGAAGAAGCAGTGACTCGGTCAAGTTCTCCGCACAAACCCCAGCTGGATCAAACCCTTGGATCAGAGATTGGGCAGAGCGGATCTGTTTGAGTTCGAAGGGGGATGCGGTGACCAGGTTTTCCAAAGTGTCATCCAGGAATCCTCGGTCATTAATGCATCCGATGAGATACTCCGCAGCGGCATGTTTTTCATCGTCCACTGCGGCATGGTTCAGCTGATCGACCAAATGTTGCTGTAGTGTCTGGGGAGCAACGATGGAGTTATACAAGAAGTCGCGCAGTTCATCATCGCTTCCGGACGATTGCTGATTGCCGTGCATGAGGATCTGATCCTCGCGCCAAGTGTCATCGAACTCGGATAGATTTTCCAGATCGTGTTCGGCGTCGGGGGCCAAAGTATCATCGAGTTGTTCATTTTCCTCGCCAACTTCAAGAGTCGGATTCATCTCTGCGACCTGACTAATGAGCTGTGTCAGCTCCATGGTGTTTGCCTGCAATATCTCGAGGCTCTGACGCATCTGTGGCGACAAAGTCTGCTGCTGAGACATGTTCTGACTCAGGCCTTGTTGGAATGCTGGTGGTGGCATGGATTGACGCAGCGAATGCGGCGCGCCTGTATTTAACGGCAAACTGTAGAGGTTTCACGATTAATTTAGCAAATATTGTGCCATGTTCTGAAAAGCCTTAATTTCAGGGGCTCGCGAAGCTCATTCGCAGAATGAATTACATTCCCGATATTTCGTAGTTGGAGTTTGAAAATTGGCGATTAAAAGCACCGCGTGTCAGGACTCAAAGCGAGAATAGGAAAAGGAGGAGCGTGGTGGATTGCCATGGCTTTTTTCCTGATTTCCGTCGCTCCTGGGTTATGGCTCACTTCATTACCAAACATCCTGAAAGAGCAGGATGCTGAGTGGGTGTTACCATACGCGTTCGCGGCTGGACCGCTGGCTTCATTGTTTTCTCCACTGATTTTTGGTTCGATGGCGGACAACCGCTTTTCAGCTCAGAAGCTCATGGGCACACTTTCTTTGTTAGGTGCTGGATTCTTGGGGCTGTCGTTTTACTCACTTTATAGTGGGTGGGGGCCGTGGGCATACATCGCGTTCCAAACAATGAACGCTCTGATATCCGCTCCCATGTGGGCCCTGCTCAGCACTGTCGCTTTGGCTAACTTGGACAATCCCGAGCGAGCCTTTCCGTTGTATAGGATCTGGGGAACCATCGGCTGGATTCTGGCTGGTCTGACAGTGAGTTTCTTCGCCTTGGACAGCGCTCCGATGTCGGGCATGATTGCTTCGGGAGTGAGGGTTCTGTTAGGATTGGCATGTTTCATGATGCCTGAGACCTTGCCTCTGGGGAAACGTGAAAACAATGTCGCCGTTAGGAACTGGCGGAGATACTTTGGTCTCGATGCGCTCGTGCTCTTCAACGATCGTGGTTTACGTGTTTTTCTGATTACCTCGATACTATTTGCGATCCCTCTGGCTGCATTCTACATGTATACTCCTATCCACCTGAAGGAGTTGGGTGACACTCATCCTGTAGCCTCCATGACTCTGGGGCAGGTGACGGAAATTGTTGCGATGCTGGTTCTCAGCGGACTGTTAGCCAAGTGGCGCTTGCGCTGGGTGTTGATCATCGCCATCGGTTTTGCGCTGGTTCGCTATCTGTTATATGCCCTTGCAGGTTGGAGTGGCAGTCTCACTTGGATCTGGCTGGGCATCGCGATGCACGGCCCGTGTTATACTTTCTACTATGTGACGGGCCAGATTTTGGTCAACAGACGCGTAGAGCCAGAGATCAGGAGCCAGGCTCAGGCGCTGCTGGGCACCTTGACCAATGGCATCGGAGGATTGATAGGCAGTGCTATTTGCGGACTCTACTACGCCAAAACCATCAACATGGTGAATGGATGGGTGTTCTTCTGGGGCGGGCTCGCTGCGGCGGTGTTAGGATGTGGCGTCTATTTCTACACCTCCTACGAACGACCCACGCACCGCAAAGACGCAGGCTAAAACAGACAGTCTATTATTGATCGACCACCTGATAGATTTTTCCACCGTGAGAAACGATGAGTAGGTTTCCTTCATGATCTTGCCCGAACGAAGCGATGGCAGAGATGCTTCCGGAGTCGGGTTTGAATTGATCAGTCCAATCTTCGAAATTCTGCATTTTACCATTCTTCATTTCAAAGGACCAAATACGCGGATTGGCGTAGTCGGCAAAGAAATACTTGCCCTGGAGCGATTGAATAGGCCCGCGGTAGACATAACCGCCGGTCACTGAGACTCCTTCGTCTTTGCCTCCGCCATGTTTGTAAACGTAGACGGGATCGATGGCATTCTTGGGCTTGTCGCCGCCGACACCTTTTTTAGGCGTTTCAACGTTACCCTCGCGCATACGCCAGCCGTAGTTGGCTCCGCTGCCTTTACCAGCAGGCATGAAATTGACTTCTTCCCAGTGATTCTGGCCAACGTCACCAATGTAAAAGTCACCGGTCTTACTGTCCCAAGAACAGCGCCATGGATTGCGTAGACCGTAGGCGTAGATTTCAGGTTTGGCTTTGGCTGTTGATTTGAAAGGGTTGTCGTTTGGTATTTTGTATCCTTTTTCCGGGGAGACATCGATCCTTAGCAGTTTGCCGAGATGAGATGACAGGTTTTGAGCGTATTTTTTGGGATCGTTGGCGGCTCCACCGTCGCCCGTGCCAATGTAAAGGAAACCATCAGGGCCGAAACCGATCCAGCCACCATTGTGATTGCGAAAATCCTGTTTGAAGGTCAGTAGCTGCTCTCGTGTCGAGGCCTTACACTCTCGTTTGCCTTCGCCATGGGCTGTGAAGCGACAGATCTCGGTGTCTCCTTTGACGTTGGTGTAATAAACGTAGAACCGTCCGTTGGTTAGGTAGTCCTTGTCAAAGGCGAGCCCTAACAGTCCCTGCTCGTTCATCTTGATTTTGATCAGATCGGAGATGTCGAGGAATGTTGATTTATCGCCGCTCTTGACGTTGAGAAGCTTGATGATGCCCGCTTTTTCCACCACCCAGAGGTGATCCTTTTCACCTTTGGGTGATTCCGCCCAGACTGGTTGTTTAAAACCTTCGGCTAATAATTCAGTGCCGACTTTAGCGTGAACTACGGGTAATCCACTGAGGGCGATCGATAGGCAGAGTGCTGTTAGTGAGCGTGACATAAATGGATATTATGCCATTCCTCGGAACTTGCAAACAGGGAAGTGAAGAAGTCGACTATTCGTCCAGATACGACTGCAGCGAATCACGCAGTGCATTCCGGGCGCGGAACAGCTGGCTTTTCACAGCTGGCACAGAAAGCTCGAGCACCCGGCCGATTTCATCGTATGGCATATTCTCGTAACGACGGAGGATGACGGCCATGCGTTGTTTTTCTGGCAGATCATGGATTGCCTTGTCGACCGCGGCCTGAAGCTCGTTCTGGAGCATTCCCTCATCGGGGGAGGCTGTCTGTGAGTCCGGTGTCTGGAGGTGAAACTCGCTCTCGCGTTCATCCATCGAGTATTCTTTTTTCCTGCTCTTACGGCGGCTTTCATTGAAAACCAGATTCCGCGCGATGGTGAACATGAAGGTGGTGAACTTCGCTTTGGGTGTGTAGCGAGGGGCGCTTTTCCAGAGCCGGATAAACACCTGCTGTGCTATGTCCTCGGCCTCGGAGGCATTTCCCAACATCTTGGCCACGGTGCCAATCACGGCACTCTGGTGCCTATGGATGAGTTCTTCAAAAGCCTGCTCATCTCGTTTGCCTACGCGAAGCATCAGTGCGACGTCGATATCGTTGTCCGATGATGTATCAGTGGGCGAAACGCTTGAATCGGACATATAGGCGACGGTTTGCAGCTGCTTGTTGGCGGTGCTGGTCATGAACATAGCAATGAAACCAAGCAACAGCGTAAAGGTTGCATTGATTCTTGATGGTTGTTCGGTGGCATGCAAGTGGTTTCCTTGTCTGCGTGGCACAGACGATCGCTCTCTGGCAGGAATCCGTGCTTCCCATGGTCTATTTGATTTGATAATCCACAGGGAAGCTATGGCGAAAAAGAAAGAAGAGAGCAAAGAAGAACTACCGAAGCAAAAGGCAGGATGCTTGAAGAGACTGACTCTGTTGGTCCTGACACTCCTGTTGGCCTATTTCGGGCTGCACGTTTTCTTCATCTGGCAGCCCGCGGGCAAACCAGCTGAATTTAATCAGCAAGTGATCGACGCAAACATCGGGGGGATGAAAATTTTCCCTGCGATCCAAGCATACGATACTAGTCGGATTGCAGGTCGCACAGAAATTCGCGAGGGCAGATCGATCAAAGCACCACTTCTGAAAGCACGCCTGGCTAGCGCTATTAAAGCCGGCTACCCAGTGACACTCCGTGAAGAGGAAATTAACGCTTGGCTGAGCAAACGCCTGGCTTTGAAACAGGACGGACATTTGGCACCATTTGTCACCGCCCGAAATGTCTGGGTGGATTTCAAACAGGATGAAATGGAAATCATCATCGAGCGTGAACTTCCTCAAAATCAAGTGCATATGACCTCGCTGTTCATGCGCTTTGACCGAGCAAAGAACGGCTTCAGTATCAGTCGTCATGCCTCACACATTGGTCAGGTCAAAGCTCCCGGTGGATTTGCCCGATTGATCATGCCCGCATTCAGTAATCTGGCAGACGAACTCTCCGAGGAGTTGAAACTTTATAAAGATGAAGGCGGCCAGCTGAAAATCTACGATATCAAGGTGGAGGACGGAAAAATCACACTGGATCCTCGCCGCCCCGAGGAGCGTGAGAAATGAAGAAAACGTGCATCATTCTGTGGCTGTTAGCTGTCGCGCCCAGCGCGACGGCTGAAGAGAGTGAGCCTAGGTTGGATGATCCGGTCGAACCCAAAAAAAATCCTGTCCAGCCAGCCCAACCGAGCGGTCCCTTGGTACCTGACGACGGTAGAGTTGAAAAAGAGGGCGAGACACACTTTGGTAAAATCGCTGTTGTTGGTAGCCGCCAGGTGATTCGCGGAGGTATCGCATCGATCGCAGAGAACCTGCGAGTCGAACTCAACAAGATCACAGGGGAGGCTGGGCGCAGACAAAAGCTCCCGATCATCATTCGCCTCTACGGAAAAGTAGGGGAGGAGGAACGAAAGCGCAGTGTTGTTAGTGAGATTGTTGAAATTCAGGGGCATCATCAGCTACGCTTGCACATCCATTTGGCCAAAGGCGTTGACCATGATCTGCTGCGCTATCATTTGATGGAGCTTTTCCTCTATGAACGAGGCTTGGGCGACGGTCAGAAAGTCGCAGAAGGCGAGCGAGTGATCGTCAAACCGTGGCTTGTTGTGGGCATGTTAGAAGCCCTCGCCATCAAAAAGGGGGAGGCCGACAAGAAAATTTACCAGACAGATCAATCGTATTTTAAAATCCTGCCACTCCAGGAGGTGTTTGATGCTTCTGAGTCCGAATGGCGTGATCTCGAGGGACGACAGCCTCTGGCATTCCGCGCCATTTCCGGAGCATTGGTGAGCGCGTTATTACGGCAGCCCGACGGTCGACCCAGCATGGGCAAGTATCTCGCCGATGTCGCCACATTCAAAGGCGAGGTAGAAAACCTGATGAGGAAGCATTTTCCAGGGATGAATAAATCCCGAAACAGTCTCGAGAAATGGGTGGATCTGGAAATGGCCGAACTCGGAACTTCCCACATGACTGAGGTCTATTCGATCGCAGAGACCGACAAGCGGCTCGAGAGTATTCTCAAACTTAGATACCGCGATGATAAGAAATCTGTGACCACGGTCGGCATTGACGGATACAAAGATATCCTCAAGCTCGAGCCCGCAGAACGGTTCACCGCCGTAGCCGGAGCACGGGCTGAACTTGAGCGGCTCAGTTACCGCTGCTTCCCGAGTTACCGACCGCTGTTAAGCGAGTATGAAATGATTTTGAGAGATGTGATCACCGGTAAGGACAAGGACATCTCTGTCCGCCTGGAAAAACTCACGGACATTCGGATGAAACTTCAGGAAGCTGGCAAGCGGGTGCGAGATTACCTCGACTGGTTTTACATCACTCAATCCAATGAAGTGGGTGGGGATTTTAAACAATATCGTGAACTTAGCGATGCGTTGCAACGCGAGGCATTACGACCTGGAGGAGATGATGTTACGGAAAAGTATCTCGATCAAATCCAGCAGTTATTTGGCGGAGAGTAGCGAGAAATATTTCGTTGATTCTTCGTATCTAACTTCTTTTAAGTCGGTTACGGGGAGCATTGTAAACAGGGGTTTTATCTTGTTGGGGTGCCTGAATTTGATGTAGTATGCCATTATATGCGTGGGGCTTACGATAATGCACAATTCAATACCACACAATGGACTTTGGTGGGAAGGATGTGCGGTGGTTCTGAAGCGGAAGCACGAGACGCATTGGATGTCATCTGCTCGAATTACTGGCCACCACTCTATGCTTTCTCCAGGCGCAAAGGCCTGGCTGAAGAAGACGCCAAAGATCTGGTGCAGGGATTCTTCGCTGCCTTGCTGTCTGGGGAGTGGCTCAAAAGTGTCGACGCTAAAAAAGGGAAGTTGCGGACCTTTTTGCTGACGATGTTAGAGCGTTACATGTCTAGCGAATGGCGCAAACACTATGCCGCGAAAAGAGGCAGTGGAAAACAGCTGATCTCATTTGAGAACTGCCAACAGGAAATTTGGTTACCAGAAGACGGCAATAATGTTTCTTCCGAAGCATGGTATGATCGGCAGTGGGCTTTATTGATGATCTCTCGTTGTTTTGACAAGTTGCGGAGCCAATATGCAGAACGTGGGCTCGTCGAAAAATTCGATGGATTAAAAAGCTTTTTGGAGTGGAATGACGATAGCCAGTCTCAGGATGATTACGGAAATATCGCAGATCAACTTGGTATGTCAGCCGGAGCCGTGAAGGTGGCCGTTTTCCGCTTACGTCAGCAGTTTCGCAAAATTCTGGTGACTGAAGTGACGGAAACTCTACCTACCAAAGACCCTGATGATGTGCAACAAGAGCTGAGATACTTGCTCAGTGCGATAGGTAACGAGATGAATTAACTTCAAATGGAATCATGCCCCCCCCGAACCAGCCGAAGTCAGACGATCAGATATCACCCACCGAAGACGGAAAAGGGGTGAATCCAGCTAAAATGCTACAGCGGGTATTGAAATCCCTGGAAACGCAGGCTGACAATTCTGACTGGGAGGCTCCGGAAATTGATAGCGTGAACGGCTATCGAGTGGAGTCGCTAATCGGCAGAGGCGGTATGGGGGCCGTTTATAAAGTGGTTCATGAGGATTTGCAGCGTGTCTGCGCTCTCAAACTACTGCCTGTGTCTGCCGACTCTCGGCCGGACTTTGGAGAAAGGTTTATGCAGGAAGCTCGGGCTATGGCTCGCCTGCATCATCCTAACATCGTCCATGTCTACGATTTCGGACGCACCGATGATGGCCATCTATACTACGTCATGGAATACGTCGAAGGAGCGGATCTTTCGGTTTTAATGAAAGAGGGGCGTGTCGATTCAGACCACGCTCGCGACATCGTGCTCCAGGTTTGTGATGCCTTGCATTATGCACACCGGATGGGCTTCGTGCACCGCGACATCAAGCCCGGTAATATTATTCTCGACGACCAAGGATGCGTGAAAGTGGCAGATTTCGGACTCGCGAAAATGCTCAGAGACGAAACTCAATCGGCCCCTCCTGACTTCACGCTCACGATGCAAGGCGAGGTCTTAGGCACGCCAGGATATATGTCGCCGGAGCAATCCTGCGGCGATCCAGTGGACCATCGGACAGATATTTATGCTCTGGGAGTCATCTACTATCAGATGCTGACTGGCAGTCTTCCCTTGGGGCATTTCAACCCACCTAGTGCGATCACGAAATCGGATGGGCAGTTAGATGCGGTGGTAATGCGATTGCTTTCGAAGAATCCTGAGGACCGGTATCAGCAAGCGATCGATGTGAGAGACGCCATCACCGTTTCCTCTGTAAGGGTCGACAAAAAGCAGTCTGGAAAATGGATGAAATTGGGACTGGTTGCTGCATTAGTTGCGGTCAGTGCTCTAGCCACCGCAGCATTCATCAGAAATAGTGAATCACCGAAAGGAGAAGGAGTAGCTCAGCAGGCGGAGGTTGTGTTGCCAAATGCTAGTCAACCGTATTCTAACAGTCTGGAGATGTCGTTTCTTCCAGTTCGAGGAACCTCGGTGCTTTTCAGTCAGTGGGAGACACGTTGGGACGACTGGGATCAGTTCATTGAAGAAACTGGATACGACTGGGAAGGCCCAACATTCAATGAACCCGGTGGTCACCCAGCACTCAATATATCGTGGCAAGACGCCAACGCGTTCTGCGAATGGCTTACTGAAAAAGAGCGAGCAGCAGGTCTCATTGCCCCAACAATGAACTATCGCTTACCAACTGATTGGGAATGGAGCTGCGCAGTCGGTCTGTATTCCGAGCAGGGCGACAGTCCCAAGCAGCGGTCAGGACAAATTAAGAACGATTATCCTTGGGGACTAGAGTGGCCACCTCCTGAGAATATGACCATGGAACTGGATCAGTCTGAGGCCTTCGACATTGTGGAGAGCATTTGTTTTGCGCATGGTTGGCTGTCCGGACCAATGCGCCCAGAGCTCCAAGAAAAAATCGTTCAGGTAACCCATCGTTTATATCAACGGCCATGGCGTGAGAAGGTCGAAAAAACTTCATGGGATTTTGTCCAAATTCCCCAACAGCTGGGCAATGCGATGATCATGGCTACGGACACTGCCGTGGTGCGTTACTGGAAAAACAAAACGGTGGTTCTTCTAGGTGAGTGCATGGGGCATCATGCGGCGGCTCTGATTGGAACAATTGGTTGGAACGTTCCCGATTGGTCGGATCAGGAATTCATTGATTTTGTGTTGCAAGCTGACTGGGGGCAGCAAAATATTCTGAAAGTTTGGACCTGCATCCACTGGGATTCGGCCAAACAAGCATATTGCCTAGCAGGCGAAAGGTATGCCCGCCAGAACTTTGCCAAGGAGTCTAGCAATTTTGAAGGGGGACAAGTGGCAGGAATTCTTGGCAATGGGAAACTGGAGTTTTTGGCAGCCCCAGTTGCAAAATATTATCGTCCCATGTTCATTTTTGAGGGGCGCTTGAGTCACGAGGATCTAGTCAAAGTCACTGAAGACGCTTATGCGGCCTATCAAGAGAAATGGTATAAAGTCACAGCCAAACTTTACAGAGATCTTATGCCCGAATACGAAAATGAATGGAGGAGACGCAGTCGCGCGGCAAACTTAGGCGTCAAAAACCAGTTCGGTATTCAAGGCATGGCAGGAGGTGCCAAAGAGTGGGTCGCCGATGCCTATGAGTTGGGAGATAGCGATTATGGCACATTGAGAGGTGGCTCAATTAGACTGTTAGCTCGCGGTCCTCGATTGAAAGACCTCGAGGGCGATGATCAACAAGTTGTCGATACAATCGTGAAAACTGCCGTCCCTGCCAAACTAGAGTTGCTTTCGTCATATCGTCAGAAAGAAGCAAAAGATTCGAGAAAACCTTGGTATGGCTTTCGCACGGTATTGGCGTTCGAGGAATGATATTTGGTAGCTGTTCTAGGATGTTTGCACCCCAAAGACGGGAGATTTTCTCGAAAAATGAAAAAAAGCACATTTCTGTGTAACGCTGGCCTAGAAATTGCGAACAGTTGTATGAACCGTCAAACGTTCGCTCCATGAGCCCCCTCATGGATATGTGTGTGAAGCAGGGGACCGGTCGTAATAGGCATAACTTATCTCGACCGGTTTCCCTGCAAACCCTCTCAACCCCCAACTTTTTAAGAAGATGCCCCTTCGTGATGTTAACTCGTTGTCGATCTCCTCGCTTTGCCCAGTTCTAGGAAGCCATGGTGGACTTGAAACTATCGATGGCGATACCATGCCAGCTGGATATTTAAAATACTTCCAAAAGAATCGGAGAAAGCAGTATCAAGAGCAAGGCGTGCCACAACATCGGATTGTTTCCTGGGAAAATCAGCACCATTCACATGATTGGCAAAGCTACTACCTGGTGGCCCATCGTGAAGGTGGTCAGAATCAGGTAATGCAATTGCGCTATTTCGGAACAATTCCCGACGACCATCAATCTCACCTGAATTGGCTCCGGCGTGAGAAGTTCATCAGAAATCATGCCGCGGCCCAGCTCACGGACTACGTAAAACGCCACGGTTACACCCGCTTTTTCGAGTTGAGCCATGGTGTCGAATATATTGATTTCAAACCTACCGCCGCCGTGGCGTATGCCTGTGCCTTATGCCGACTATTTGAGGTGCCTTTTGCATATATCATATGTCGTATCGATACTGGATTAGCCCAAACATTGGAGGAAATGGGCGCGGAGCGAGTCAGCTGTGCTTTCTACTCAGATCTACATCAGGGTGAGGTCAGAATCATGGGATTGCGCGCGAGAATGATGGCAGATCAATATGAGGATTTGATTATGTTTGCTCAGATTCATCTACAAGCTAAGGGCGTAGTCTATGCTGGGCAGTTCAGCGATGATGGTCAAAAGCTCAATCAGCAACGGTATACCATCGAAGTGCCTCCTGGTGAAAGTGTTAGGGTGTGTGTGGAGTGAAATAATTTGTAACTTCAGAACATTTTTAGCGAACAGTATGTGCAATGACTTTTCGCTACTTGCAATGTCCACTCGGTTTTCTAGCCCTTATTATTGGGGCTAAGATCGTGCACGCGATCGACTACAACATCACTGACTACGGTGCTGTTTCTGGTGGAGGAGACGATCTGGCGGCCATTCATGCGGCTATTGCGGATGCTGTGCCTGGTGACCGTGTGCTCATTCCTGCCGGGGATTTCCAGATAAGTAACTCGATCGTTCCCAAGGCAGGTATTGCCGTTGTCGGTGCCGGCCGTGACCTCACCAAGGTCGAATTCATGGGAACAAGTCCAAAGCCTATGATCCGTATTCAGTCTTCTGGGTTGGACGGAGTTGAACTAACAGGATTCACCCTAGACGGATTAGGGACTTCGTTGGCGACGCAGGGAATAGAAGCATCCGGCACGAAAGGTCATTACATTCACGGAATACGTGTCAGTAATTTAACCGACGGCTCTGGATTCGGTCCGCACGGAATTTACTGCTCCGGTTCAGTGAGGGATTCCATTTTTGAAGACAATGAGTTTGTCAACATTGGCGTAGCCTCGACGTGGGGAGCAGGGATCAGGCTGGCAGCTGGGTGCTCTGGTAATATTGTCCGGGGGAACTTGATTGATCACGTCGGCAGGGGCGGTATTTTACTGAATGGAGCCACAGACACGATCATCCGCAATAATACAGTCATCAGAAGCGGCCAGACCGGACCAGGCCTAGGAATCGAAGTCTGGGGTGATTCTGATAGAACCATCGTCGAAGACAATGTCATCGACCATTGGTTGAGCATTGACCGTTCCGATTTCGTGGCTGTTAGGCGAAATACCGTAATTGCGGCAGACGGCTCCCTTCAGTTGATAGGTTTGGAAATGGCCGGGGGAACTGGCAATGTTTTTACCGGAAACATGATCGGTGTCGGTCATCATATCGGTTTGTCTCTGTCTGGAAACGCCGAAAAAACGAAGACCTATATCGCAAGAAATACGTTCACCGATTCAGAAACCTGGGGAGCCCAACTTCAGGACGATGGTGGAGTCGTTCGACAGCTGTATTTTTACCAGAATACATTTAGTGAAGCTGACAGTGAACTGCCCAACTTATACGACGCTCCTACGGTAGGCATCCGTTTCAACGCAGCGAATAACGGAGCTGGAATCAGACAGCTTGTTTTCGACGGCAACTCAATCACGGACAATGATCAAAACGCCATTGCTCTCTTCGGACACCTCAAAACAGCAGGCATCGATCAGTTGAGTTTTGTCAATAATACCATCACTAACAATGGTGGAAGTGTGATTCAGAATTACGCTGGCATGCCTAACATCGAATGGCATGGCAATACTGTCAGCGGCAATGGCAATAACAACGTTCCGAGCAATACCGGGTTTACTGCTAATGCGAAACCGACGGTACAGGTTTCTGGACCGAATACGGTAGGGGTGGGGGAAACAGCCCATTTTTCGATGATCTACACAGACGACGGACTGGATGCAGCCACAGATGTGCTCTGGGATCTTGATTCAGGTCTGCCTGTTACCGCAGAGAACTCGGTGATGACGTATAGCTCCCCTGGAACCCACACCATAGCGCTAGTCGTGTGGGACGAGCAGGGTAGAGCAGCCCATGCTACTCATACTCTGACTGTAGTGGTTCCAACGGACAGCGATGGTGACGGACTTTACGACCATCACGAAATAGAAATTCATGGGACTTCACCTACGAATCCCGATACGGATAACGATGGATACTTTGATGGTGCCGAAGTGTATTTTCATACCAGCCCACTCTCTGATGAAATAACGCCAGATCGATCAGTGGCGATTCGAAAGACGAGCATCGCGGAAATCGAACTAACCTTCGCAACCAAGCTGGGACTAAGCTACAAGATTGAGAAATCGAGCCTGCTTACCTCTGTGAGTTGGCAAGATGTTGAGACATCTATTCCAGGCACAGGACAGCTAGCCACCAGGCAATATCCGATTACTGAAACTCCGAGTCAGGTATTCTATCGTATGAGACGAGAATGAGATCTCACTCACGAATAATTCGGTGATCAAGGTAGTAGGCATTGAGTGCCTCCGTTACCGATTCGGCATATTCACGGAAGATGGATTTTCTCTCCACTCCGTTAATCAACTTGGTGCCTTCATAGTCACCTAACTGGACACGATCAAATACCTCCTGATTGTTCATCACATAAGGCTCAAGATAGATCACAGGGCATTGATAGAGACGGTTGGCTAACAGATTTCGAGCCCATAAACCCTCTACGCCTTTGATTTTGATTTCAACGGCACGTTGGGGGATCGGGCTGTAGCGATAGGCGGGCAGGCCGGTGAATTGCGCAAAACCCTGGGCGATGTAGGCACCGATCGGTTTTTCCTCATCGTGAGAACGGGTCAGAATTTTGACCAACATCTCGAAACGCTCGTCGTCGTGAGCAAGTTCATCGCTAGTGAGAGCTCCGTGTAAGAGCACGTGGTAGTGATTGTTCTCCGTCAGCGTTGGGTTGGAAGGATCAGCCCAAGATTCGGCGTTGAAGTGCAGTGCTAATACGACGTCGGGGCGGAAGGCGAGGTTTACACGTCTGGCACGTTCGCGGATTTCGCCTGTGCGATAAAATAACTTCTCTTCGAGGTCTTTGATTTTTGCATCATCAAGGATCCCGAGCGAGCGAGCTTTGGCGACAGCTTCCTTGTGGTAATCGGCTGGTCGACGCAGGCTGACAGGTTCGTTGGCTTTGCGTATCAGGTAAACCTTAGCTCCGAGTTTGCGTAGCTGTTTTTTGATGATCTGAGCGGTTAGCAGAGTCATGTTGCCCTCCATCACCGGTGGTTTGTCTCCTATCTTGAACCAGCGTTCTTCCATCTTAGCAAACTCGCCACCGATATGGCCGGGATCGATGGCGATGTGGACTCCGGCAAGAGGTTTGTTTTTATTCCCCGGAGGCAAATCACCGGCACTATTCCAGTTTCTATCAGGTGATGCGGCACTGAGTTCGTGAGAGAAGTTTAATCGATAAGTGGCATCTTGGACACGGGTGTCTGTACGAATGATCGCGTGGTCAGCGTTGATTGTGATATACCGCTTCCATGTATCGTCAACTGTGTAGACGTTGGTCAGAAGATGAACAAAATCCTCCCGGGTGATGGTGTCCTGCCAGAGGTCGAGAGCGGTCCAGTCCGGACGCGTGCCTAGGTCTGCCAGCGTGGTATCGCGGCTTGGCTGCAGCGGCTCCAGGTCTTCGGTGGTCTGTTTTTCCGCTGGAGCCGTGTTAGATTGTTTGCCTTCAGGTGATTCTGGCGGTGCAGTCGGCGTATGATGCCGAGTTGTAAAAATGTAGGTTCCAGCCGCAACCAGCAATAGGCAAAGTATGACAACGATCGGGCTAAGATGAGATTTCTGAGACATCAGGTGGGGTAGTGATAAGAGTTGGCGGGGGGCGTCGGGTGTGATTCACTCGACGCGTGATTCGCATTTTGTTTTTAGGAGATATCGTAGGTGAGCCGGGCCGCAAGGCGGTGATTGGTCGTGTTCCATCATTGAAACGTGAGCGGGAGATCGATTTTATCATCGCGAATGGTGAAAATTCCGCCGCAGGGCGGGGCATCACTCCGAAAATTTCCATCGATCTACTGCGCTGCGGCATCGCCGTGCTCACCTCCGGTGATCATATATGGGATCAGAAGGAAATAGTCGACTATCTTCCGAACGAACCCCGACTTTTACGTCCACTCAACTACGCGGATGGAACCCCAGGAAATGGCAGCGTCGTTTTGGAAACAGCCAAAGGCAAGGTGGGCGTGATCAATGCCCAAGGCCGAACCTTCATGAACCCGCCACTGGAAAACCCCTTCACAAGGGTTGAGGACGAGGCTGCACGGCTCCGTGAAGAAGAGGGGGTGCAAGTCATCTTTGTTGATTTCCATGCAGAGACCACCAGTGAGTCGATCGCCATGGGCTGGCATCTCGATGGTAAAGTCTCCGCCGTCGCCGGCACCCACACCCACGTTCAGACTGCGGATGAGAAAATCCTTCCCAAAGGCACCGCGCACCTAACCGACGCCGGTATGTGCGGGCCTGACGTCTCCGTGCTCGGGCGCAATGTGGAGTCGGTTGTTTGGCGTTTTAAGACAGGTATGCCTACTCGATTTCCCGTGGCCAAAGGCCAAGTGCGCCTCTGTGGTGTGATCGTGGACGTGGATGAGGAAACGGGGAAAACACTGGCAGTAGAGCGCTACAACGAACTCCTGCCATTAGGCTCCTAGTCGTTCTTTTTCGTAGGTAGCCATCGTTTTTCGTAAGTAGCCAATTTCGCTCGCCAAAACTACGGCGACCGTTACTTTCCGTAGATGGCAATCGACGTCGCATTACTCACCCGCATCTGTGAAGCCCCCGGAGCTCCGGGATTTGAAAAAGAAATCCGCGAACTGGTTCTGAAGGAACTCAAGGGACTGGCCGACAGTGTCCGCATCGACAACATGGGCAACGTCGTAGCTCTGAAAAAGGGTAAGTCGTCCAAGAAAAAGTCCATGGCCGCCGCGCACATGGACGAGATCGGTTTCATCGTCACCCATGTCGACGACAAAGGTTTCATCCGCTTCAATCCACTCGGAGGCTTCGATCCTAAAACACTCACATCTCAGCGTGTCATCGTGCACGGAAAGAAGGACGTTGTCGGAGTATTGGGCTGCAAGCCGATCCACATCATGTCTCCAGAAGAGCGTGGCAAGAATCTCAAACTCAGCGACTACTTCATTGATCTCGGAATGAGCAAAAAGGAAGTGGATAAAATCGTCACCGTCGGCGATCCCATCACCCGCCGCAGCGAATTGTTAGAACTCGGCGAATGCGTCAACGTCAAATCTCTCGATAACCGAGTCTCCGTTTTCGTTCTCCTGGAGGCACTCAGAGCCATCAAAAAGAGCCGCCGTAAGCCATGTTATGATTTTTACGCCGTGTTCACCGTGCAGGAAGAAGTCGGCATCCGTGGTGCCAACGTCAGTGCCATGGAAATCCAGCCGGACTTCGGCTTCGGCCTCGATACCACCATCGCCTTTGACACCCCCGGCTCACAACCACAAGAGCGCTGCACCAGCCTCGGCGAAGGTGCCGGCATCAAGATCATGGACAGCTCTACCATCTGTGACTACCGCATGGTCGCCTTCATGAAAAAAGTGGCCAAAGAGAAAAAAATCAAGTGGCAGCCGGAAATTCTGGCAGCCGGTGGCACCGACACCGCAGGTATTCAGCGCATGACCCCAGGAGGTTCCATCGCCGGTGCCATTTCCATTCCCACCCGTCACATCCACCAGAGCATTGAGATGTCTAACAAGGAAGACATCGAGGCCTGTATCAAGCTCCTCGCCGCCTGCGCCTGTGACTTGGACAAAGGCGATTGGAAGTTCTAGGCCGATCAACGGTAATTACGCTTACCTGATCTTCCTATAGCGCCATATGTGAACCATGAGGCTTCCGTTGAATCAACGGGCATTTCACTGGAGCAAATTGTCTCTCGGCTTTTGTCGAAATATTCCGTGCGGGTAATTCGCACACATCAGGAAAATACTATCGACGAAGGACGAGGAGGGCGATGCCACCGAGTCCGAGAAGAGAGCTGCTGGATGGCTAAGGAACTGCCCTTAGAGTAATTCCATCGAAAACTGCGCGGGTTGATTATTCTAACCACTTTTCAGAGCTTAACGATTGTCAGCGGATCGCTGTGCGATATCTTGCAGCTTGACCTCGCGGGAATTTTTATGTGCCCAGCGATGAGATCAGACTTTCCAATGCCTAAGAAACGAACATCTCTTCTCGATCAAGCGGTTTCCCAGTTGTTGGAAGATCTTGCGGACGGAATTTACCTGAAACAACTCCCCGGTGAGCGCACGCTCGCGGAGAGACTGGGGGTGTCTCGACCGGTATTGCGATCGGCTTTGGAAATTCTGGAAAACCAAGGCTGGATTCAGGCACCGGGGCCCAACAAGGCGAGGGTGGTGTTAAAACGACCTGAGCCGCGCAATGAGGAAGTTAGGAAAATAGGCATACTGGTTCCGCAGCCACTGCCCCAACTTGCCTCCGATGATGTGGTGCTGGTCACTAGCCTGATGCGATACTGCGAGGAAAAGGGCTGGCGTTGTTTGCTGTTTCCCATCGACCAGTGGGGACCGCAGCATCTGGAGCTACGGTTAGATGAACTTCTGGAAACCTCACCCTGTGATATCTGGGTCGCCGCCCCCTTAGCTAACATTCGTGCATTCGGACTCCTCCATCAAAGAGGGGAGAAACTGATCGCGATCGGCTGCACCGCCGTGAGTTGGAATTTCGGAGCGATCCAATACGATCTCGACTCCGCCAACGCGCACGCCCTCGGAGTGATGCTGCGCGCAGGCAGGAAGAACATTATACGTCCATACGGCGCGAAGAGATTACCGGATACAGTGGAGCGCACCGCCAAGCTTCTCAGCGAATTTGGAATTTCCTACAGGGAGGATTTTCACCTACCCATGTTCGATGGATCTCGTGAGGGTTTCTTACGGTTGCTGGATTCGCTCTTTGCCCAGACTCCGAGGCCTGACGGCATCATTATCCAGTATATTCCGGGCATCAGCGCCTTGCTGGTGGAGGGCTGGCTGATGGAACGGAGGCTCCGTTTTCCTGACGATGTTTCGGTAATTCAGATTGGCTCCGACAACTTCCTCGGGATGATGCATCGTCCCGTCGACCACTACACCACGGATGCGGAGCCTCTGCTGGAGGCTACATACTCCGCCCTCGATCACTTTTTCACCACAGGCGAATGTCTAAGCGGCAATCGCACCTTGCAAATGACTTATGTGAAGGGGGAGAGTGTGTGATGAGTGGAGGTCGTGTTCCGTGTGATATGACAGCTGGGAGAGCGTTCAATCGTGGTAAACTAAAATGCCCGCCAGCCGATAGGCAAGTGGGCATTGTAAAGGTTTGGCCTGAACGGGAACCTAGCGGCGTCGACGGACGAGGAATCCGAGACCGGCGAGACCGAGGAGCGCGGCTGAGGATGGCTCGGGGACGGCCTGGAGCTCAAGGCCGCTGACAAACCATCCCGTTGTGCCTGTAGCACCCCCATCAAGGTTCAAGTCAAAAGACCCTGTTCCGTCTACTGTCACGTTTCTGAAGACGACATAGTTGTTGTTCTCTTCGAACGTGGTTTTATTGCTTCCGGTAGCCGACTTGATTCCGCTGGTGCCGTTCGCATCCGTGACGGAATAGTTTTGGGTATTCGTGGCAAATCCCCATGCGGCATAGACAGCAAAGTCATAATTCCCCGCGGCCAGTCCGCTGATGGTTATCGTTTCGGCGCCGTTGTTGGTGTTCCCGCTGAAGACATAGCCGTCAAACAAATTGATGTCTGGACTCGGTTGCGAGTTGAAATCGCCATAATCGTTTACTGTGACCGTGACGCCACCAAAGGTATTGGAAGTAGTTGCGCCGCCGTTGGCTGCACTCGTGCCCCCCGTCAGGGTGCTCCATGTTCTGGATGTGGTATCGAGAACCCCGGCACCGGTATATTCGGAGGTTCCCCCACTATTATTCACAAAGTTCAGGCTGAGCGTTGCGGCATTGGCAGAGACTGCCAGAAATGCGAGTGGAATGATTGAGAGTGCTGATTTCATAATAGTTTGTAGTTTGTGGTTTGTAGTTTGTTTGTAGCGGAAGGCGGTAATTTTCAAGGCGTTACGAGTTGAGCCTAAGAGCTGTAAGGCGCCATGTCGCAAAAAAACGAAAGCTCCAAACTGGTAATTGTTTTTACCAGTTTCGGTAGTGGAGCCAGTCGTTTTCAGCACCTCATTTATGAAGGGTGATGCGTCCGTTCGAGTCGGTGGATCGATCGGTTTTGGCGGTGATGCGGATTTCGTATTGGGTGCCGAAGGCGTGCTCGGGGAGCTCAAGCTTATAGGTGTTGTCGGTGTGCTTGTTGCCTGCAAAACCTTGGTGGGCGTCTTCGTTGACCAGGGTGCCGTTGGCGAGGAGTTCCACCTTGGTGATATTGAGCCGGGCGCGACCGGATTTGTAGATGAATGTCACGTGATAGGTTCCGTCGCCATCGAGTGATTCGGTGACTGGGATGGAGATTGTTTTGAACCGGGTTTCGAAGGTTTTCGGAGTCCAGTTACCGATGTCCTTGATCTCTACTCCGCTTGGGATGCCGTGTGCCTCGCCTCGGATCTGCTGGGCATATTTTGCGATCAATTTCTGTGAGATCGCGATCGGGTCTCCCTTCGGTGTGGGGTCTCCGTAAGGGGCGGGGGTCTTGACCCATTGCATTTCCCAATCGGCGAGCTTGTCGTAGAAGTCGTTGGCTCGGAAAGCCTCACGACCGTATTCCTTGGGAAGTCCTTCTTCCGAGTATTCCGTGCCGGCGACGAGGTGCGAGCGCAGCATGGCGTGATGTTTCTGCCAGCGAGGGAGATAGAAGCTGCGGATCAGGCCGCTCCACTCGCGCCATGAGTAATCGAAGATGCGGACCTTGCCGTTGGATTCATCGAAGGGGCCCCAGATGGTGACCAGGCCGCGGGCGTCTTTTTCGAAAAGATTCTTCTCTTCTTCGGTGGTGCCGTGGGAGCGGGCGTCGTCCACCCATTTGGCGAAACTGAACTCGCTGCGGGTCGCGACGAGGGTGTCGATGTCGAGCAGGAGCTGTTCGAATTCCTTGGTGGCCTGATCGAAGGCGGCGAGGTCGCGTTTTTCCCAAGCCTCGCGCACCTTCGGCTGGATGGTGTGGGCGTGGTTGCTGAGCACTTGTCGGCCGACATCGGCGAGGTCGTAGAGGTAGGCGTCGGAGCTCTTGAGGAGGTCCGCGTCCTTAAGCAGGTCTTCCCATGCGCCTAACAGAAGTGGCTTTGGATATGGGAAACTGAATCCGTTGTTAGGGCCGGATTTTTTCGGTGTGATGGCAGGGCGGGCGCAGACCATGGACGAGGTCTCCTGGCCGTCGGTGCCGGGTTTGTAGGGGCCGGCTAATAGAGCGGCCCATGCCTTGCGGGCGCTTTCGGAATCCGCGCCGTAACGGCGGCGTGCGTAGTCGTTCAACCATGCTTCGATGGGCATAGATTCGGTGGCCCAGAAGTTATCGAAGGCGATCTCGAAGTAAACGGGGTTGTGCATGATGCCCTCCATGAATAGTCCGCCGCCCACGCAATTGGGGATGGTGTCGGCCATGGTCGCAAAGGGCGCTTTGGAAAATCTTGTGAGATCGCCGTGGAGCTTGATGCGGTTGCCGAAGTTGTGGAGACGACCAGTGACGAATTCAAATCCCCAGAAATTATCGGTTTTTGGGTGTTTGGTGCCCTTGAGGTCGAGGATGAGCATGTGCTCCTTAGGAATGGCGGTGGCGATGGCCTCGCGGATCGACCACGATTGCATCACGATCCGGCCTTTGGGATCGTGGCTGGTGATGAGCTTGTGGACCGCTTCACCGACCTTTTTCAGGTATTCAGGTTTAGAACTCGGCGGGCGTCCTTCGTGGAATGGGTCGCAGCCGTAGAGGTGGGAGGTGCCGAAGAGCCTTTGTTGCTCGGCCAGCAGGGTGGAACCGATTTTCAGAAACAGGGGATCGAGGGGGTCAAGCTGGGCAACGCCTTCGAAGCCACACCAGGAGTGACCTTGGGTGATTTTAGCATCGGGAAACTTTTGCTGAGTGAGCCTCGGCACCACGCCGGAAAAGCCCTGCTGGATGGGTGTCATGCCGAGTGCGCGTTGGCTTTCGGTGATTTTCTTTCCAAGCACTGCGCTCTTGTCGATCCAGCTCTTTGGCAAGGGGCCGCCGTGGCCTTCGAGGTTACACATCCACTGCCATGCGGCAAATGAGGGACCGCTGAGTGCGGCGCGTGCCTGTTCATCGGTGAAGCCGAGCTTGAGCATGGTTTCATACCATGCGGCTTCGAGACCAACGACGGAGAGGGGCATGTTCACGCCGTTCATTGCCATGAAATCGATTTCACGCTGCCAGCGTTCCCAGTCCCACCATGCAGCGGTGTAGCTGAGGGTGCAGTAGTTCAAGTAAACGCGGTATTTCAGTGGCGTGCTGACGGTCACCGGTTCGCCGACTTTCGGAAGTGTAGCTGGGAGGTTTAGCTGGTCGTCGCACCAGGAGACGTGGCAGTTCGCGCGGTTTTTCAGATACCAGTTGAAGGCGCTGGCTACGGAAACGCCATTGTTTCCCCGGAGATGAATTTTACCGTCTGCGGTGTCGGATATCGTGAAGTTGTCCTTGCCATCGACCTTGGGGGCTGAGGTATCGACGACGAACCGGTCGGCGTGTCCGGGAACCATACGTTCAATGATGCCGGCAGCGGCTGTGTCCTCAGGCGATGCAGCTAAGAGCGGATGAGCGGATAAGAGAAAAAGCGCTAACAGATTGCGGATCATGGTGGTTCTGAATTGGTGTGATCGAGGGTTTTTCTCAACCTATATCTCTACGGAAGAGTGTCCGCCAAAAACATCCCCTTCATTGTGGTAATCATTTTTACCACTTTCCGTGAGCGGGTAAAAATGCGAGGTGGGAGTCATTGGGTATCTTGTTTTTGGAATGTTAGGAAATGCGGTCGTGCTTTCTTGCATTCGTAAAAACAATGGGACAGCAACTGTTTCAGGCTGGTGAAATGACACTAACAGGTTTACTGATGGGCATGCGTTTTTCCTACCCACCTTCGCCAGAACGTATCGAGCACGATGCCAAGTTCGGGGTGGAGGCGACTTATTATGTCGGTCTGATTACGGAGGAGCGTAAGGTTGAGTGGACGGTCTACCTGCATCTGCCAGAGGGGATGCACTGGAAGAAGGGCGATGAAATGGGGCTCGGCTCGACCCATCACGAAAAGACGCAGAGCTTTGAGGACTTTCTCAGCGAACCTTTCCGTGAGCTGCCTGAGGAACTGAACTTTGTGCGCAAGTATGTGCAAAAACAGGTGGGCGACAGCCCTGCGGCATCCGAATTACCACCTCTGCGCTACGATGGCTTTCCGCGAGGTGGTGATGAGATTCGTTATAAAATCGAGACACAGAATGATGGAATCCACGTGACCTACTACGTCACTCCATGCCCCTATGAAGGCTGTGTCCGGTGGAGCTTTTTTCCGCATCTGCCTGAAGGTGTTTGTGCGAAAAAGGGCGATGAGTCAGGACTGGGAGGTATGCACTCCGATGGTGAGCAAAGCATCGCTGAGTTTAAGAAATCACCCAAGTATCATCTCCCCGATGAGGTGCACGCTATGGTGATGGATAAGATGAATGGCTGGCCAAGTTAGGTTTTTGGAGAAGTGCCCGGATGTGCGAGCAGTCCAACTCAGTGGTAAAAGATTGGACTGCCTGAGCCGAGAAACAATTTGCGATTCCATGGTCCGATAGCATCTTACCGGATATTGGCATCACACCATAATAGTGTTTTCTAACGTAAATAAAAAATCAATCTCATGAATAAACTCAAAAGCGTCGCACTTCTTGCAGCTGGTTTTGCTCTTCCCATGGCAGCCTCCCGTATTTCCAGAAAAGTCCTAGGTGCAGGTTATGAGGCGGTTACTGACAGGCCTCCACCTAAGAATCCGGCGTCATTATCGACTGGCTGGAAAGAGGCGATCTCTTGGAGCATTCTAGCTGGTGCAATGGGTGGCGTGGCTCGTTTGTTAGTGAACAGGGCGATCGCTCACACCGAGATCCCTGCCACTGGTTATGATGAGGAATCGCAGCAAGAGGCACTGGTGGACAATCTTCAGGATTAAGCGTTTCTGTATTTCAGCTCAGGGGGATCGAGTGAATTTGATGGTCGGTGACTGAGTAAAAACCGGTCTCCGTCTTTCGGCTTAACCTTTTGGGTGCTCAAGAAGGGGGATGCATCTAGGATCAAAGAGTAGGTGTCCATGAGACATGTTAGATGTCAGACTAGAGTTGATGATTCCGGACAGTAACATTTGCCAACCTAACAATAATTTAACTGAATACAGATGGAAAATTGGATCTATGCAGCGTGGCCTGTGGTTTGGAAGATGGTGTTGTCCTGTTTGATCATCTTTGTTGCGATGATAGGCGTGACACGATTCTTCGGACTGCGGACATTTGCAAAAATGTCCAGTTTCGACTTCGCCAGCACTATTGCCATAGGGTCGATCTTAGCGGCAGTGGTCATGAACGGCCAGCAGTCTCTCACCAAGGGCGCGTTGGCGATCGCTGTGATTGTGCTGCTGCAAAGCGTGTTTTCCTATCTGAGTAGGAAGTCCGGTATTTTCCGATCGGTCGCACAAAACACACCGATACTTCTGATGCAGGATGGGGAGATCCATCATCATCAACTCACGAAGGCAAACATGAGCGTGCAAGATCTAATGGCCAAATTACGAGAAGCGGAATTCGACGTGTAAGTTGCCCCAATCTGAAATATTATCGGCCTGTAATCGTATTCACAACCTTATGCCTGAAAGCTTGCTTCCCAAACACAATCGTCGCGCCGCTCTTAAGGGCCTCGCCGCACTCGCCACAGTCCAGATTCTGCCACGCAATATCGCACTCGGCGGGCCGGACGCCCCAAGTAACCAACTGACCCGCGCCATCATCGGCTGCGGCGGCATTTCCAAATACCACCTGCCCATGCCGGGCCGATTGCTAGCCCTGTGTGATGTCGACAGTAAGCACCTCGCTGCCCGAATGAAGCAAGTGCATGGCAAGGGCAACAAAGACTGCAAAGGCTACAGTGACTTCCGCGAAATTCTCGCCCGCAAAGACATCGACATCATCCACACCGCCACCCCTCCGCACTGGCACGCTTACCAAGCGATCGCCGCCGCCAAAGCTGGCAAGCACGTTTGGGGCGAAAAACCCATGTCGCGCACCATCGGCGAGGGCATTGCCATGAAAAAAGCCATCGCAGACGCTGGCGTCGCCTTCCGTCTCAACACCTGGTTCCGCTTCAAAGACAGATTCTACGGCTCAGGCGTGACCGCTCGCGAAGTCAGAAAAGCCGTCGCAGGCGGCCTGCTCGGTAACGGCCCGCTCAAAGTAACCCTCTCCGGCATCACCGGATTCAACTGGAAATTCAACTGGGTCGGTAAAACCGGACTCAAACCCCAGCAGGTGCCTGAGAACCTCGACTACGACTTCTGGCTTGGGCCAGCACCGATGAAACCCTACAACCCGCACCGCGTCCACAAAACCTTCCGAGGTTACTGGGACTACGATGGCGGTGGCCTCGGTGACATGGGCCAGCACTACCTGGATCCAGTTCAGTATATCCTCGGCAAGGACGAGGAACTGCCTGTCTCCGTGGAAATCGATGCCGACCCACAGGACCAAGACGCCGTGGGCAAGTGGCGTCGCATCACCTATAAGTATGCTGATGGCACCACCATCGTGCTAGATGGTATCAACAAGGACAAAAAAGCCGCCTTCATCGAAGGCTCCGAGGGCAAGATCTTCAAAGGCTTCAAATCGGACATCACCGGCTTCGCAGAAAAGGTCAAACAACTTCCCGAGCCACCCAAGCAAGTTACAGACTTCCACCAGGCCATTCGCGAGAAGAAGAAGTTCGCCCTCAACGAGATCAACGGCTTCGCTTCCTGCACTCTGGTGAACCTTGGCAAAATAGCCCACCGCACCAACGAGAACATCGTCTTCGATCCGAAGGCAATGAAGATCACCAACAGCGAGAAGGCCAACGCCCTGATCCATCAAGAGGACCGCGACAAGTGGGACCACAGAAAATTGATCGGCTAGAGTGCTGTTACCACGCTGCTTAGCCTATAACGTGACCCGTCGCCAACGATTCTCCAGACACTTGCTAACAGCACTGGTGTCCTTGGCGGCGGTATGTACTCGCTGCGCAGCTGGTCGCATTTTCCAAGTCACCTCGCACGGAAAATGGCAAGGGCCTGATCTATTTCTTAAATACCTGTGATCTGGACAGGGGGGGATTGGAAGTTCTAGCAGCTTTGGAGTACGGCGAGGTAACGCCGTACTCCAAATAATGACTCTATAAAATCCCGTCCACAAACTCCTCCTTGTTAAACACCTTAAATTGCTCCGGCTCTTCGCCGAGGCCGATGAAGCGTGTGGGGAGGTTGAGTTCCTTCTGGATCAACACCGCGACGCCGCCTTTTCCAGAGCCGTCGAGTTTGGTGACGATCATGCCGTCAAGTTCGATGGCTTTGTTAAACTCCTTCGCTTGGGCCAGTGCATTGCCGCCGGTAGTGGCGTCCACAACTAACAGTTTCAGATGTGGAGCACTGTCGTCCTGTTTGCTGATGGTGCGCTCGATCTTGCCGAGTTCTTGCATCAGGTTGTGACGGGTATGAATGCGGCCAGCGGTATCGCAGATCAGAAACTGGGCACCATCAGTGATGGCTTTCTGGTGGGCTGTATAACAGACCGACGCTGGATCGGCATTATGCGCGCCTTTGACCACGGGGATATCGAGACGGTCACCCCATCGGCCGAGCTGTTCCACGGCGGCGGCACGGAAGGTGTCTGCCGCCGCGAGCATGACTGAATGACCTTGTTGTTTGAGTAAATAAGCGAGTTTGGCTGACGAGGTGGTCTTGCCGGTGCCGTTGACGCCGACTACGAGAATAACCGTCGGTTTTCCATCGCTACGAGGTGTGATCGGAGCCACATCGTCTTGCAGAATCTTGGCAATGTGTTGTTTGCAGACATCGATGACATCGTCTCCAGAGACTTTCCGCCCCATGGCTTGCAAGTCATCAATGATGTCCATGGATGTGCGCGCACCAAGGTCCGCACCGATGAGGTCGGCCTCGAGTTCATCCCAATCGATCTCTGCTGTATTAGTGACCTTGTTGAGAAGCTTTTTGAAAAATCCTGCCATGATGAAAGTGGTGCTGTTGGTGGGGTGGGGCTGCTGCATGTAGCGGTGACATGGTTTTTTCGCAAGACTTTTGCGCCTTCAGTCGTAGGGTTCCTCGTGCGAAGCATTCTATTTCTAATGATCCTCACCAGCTGTGCCTGGGCAGGGGAGTTGCGTGTTTTTTCCTACAACATCCACCATGGTGTCGGTCTGGACGGCAAACTGGATCTTAACAGGATCGCGGAAGTGATTAAAAAGCAGAAACCGGATCTCGTGGCTCTGCAAGAAGTCGATAAGGTCGTTCCCCGCAGTGGCAAGGTGGACCAGGCTGCTGTCCTCGCCAAACTTCTCGGCATGCATTACGCCTACGGTAAATGCATCGACCTCAATGGTGGGGAATACGGCAACGCGATTCTCTCAAAATACCCGATCCAAGACACCATGGTTCACAAACTGCCCGGACCAGGCGAGTCTCGTGCTGTGTTGGAGGCCATTATTCACATACATGGTAAGAAACTTTCCTTTGCGAGTGTGCATCTCGATTGGGAAAAGGACGAGACTCGGGTCGGTCAGGTGCAAGCGATGGAAAAAGTCATGTCGCTCCGCCAACACCCTGTGATCATGGCAGGAGATTTTAACGCCATTCCAGATTCTGACACCATGACTCACGTCAAGAGCACATGGAAAATCACAACCAAATCCGGTGCCGCTCTAACTTACCCTGCTGGTGATCCCAAAAAGGAAATTGATTACATCATTTACCGAGGCTTTGAAACAGCCAAGGCGAGTTGCTTGGTGCTGGATGAAGCTGTGGCATCAGACCACCGCCCATTGATCGGGGTGATCATTGTTCCTTGATTTGGTGCTTGTTGATCTGGTGGCGAACTCGCCAGAATCCTGCCGAATTTATGGAAAAGCTACCTCGCGTTTTTGAAGAAAGAATCCTAGTTGCATCGTGGCGGATTATTGAACCCTTGTTGCATGCTGAGAAAAGCCCGTTGAAGATCTCCGCGATGCGGGTCGGTGGTGAACCGATTACTTTCGACCAAGCGATTAACCGAGAGTTTACTCCCTTCAAAGAGGGCGATTTCTGGGGCTCAAAGTGGGACACGGTATGGTTTCATTTCACCGGCGAGGTGCCAGCCGACTGGGGTGGAAAACCTGTCGTCGCGTTGGTGAATCTTAGTTTCGAAGAGGGTGAGGGGTTTGGTCGAGAAGGTCTAGTCTATCAGGATGGCAAACCCACCATCGCTGTGAACAGGAATCGTCAGGCGATACCATTGTTAGACTCAGCCAAGGGCGGGGAAATGATTGATTTCTATGTCGAAGCAGCCGCCAACCCGGTAGCGCAAATGTTCTGGGGGGATGAGGACTTATTGCTCCCAGAATACGAAGGAGAGCCTTTGTTCCGACTCCGCGAGGCCAAGCTGGCGACATATAATCCAGATGCTTTTCAGCTCAAAATGGATTTCGAAGTCTGTCGGCAGGCGATGATGGAATTACCCGATAACGAGCCACGCAGAGGTCAACTCCTCCGAGCACTGAACAAGGCTTGTGACCTGCTCGATTTAGGCGATGCAAACTGTGTCGCCCCAGCCCGCGAAGCTCTGAAGGAGGTGATGTCCAAACGAAATGGGGACACCAATCATCAGATCACCGCAGTGGGACATGCGCACATCGACACCGCGTGGTGCTGGCCGCTGCGAGAAACGATCCGCAAGTGCGCGCGCACGTTCACGACGATGCTCCGCTACATGGAGAAGCATCCGGATTTCAAATTTGTCTGCTCCCAACCGCAACAATACGCCTGGATGAAGCAGCACTATCCGAGCATCTACGCAGATATCCAAACCGCCGTGAAACGGGGGCAGTGGGAGATCGTCGGGGGAATGTGGATTGAGGCCGACTGTAATATCTCATCCGGAGAGTCGCTTGTTAGGCAGCTCATTCATGGCAAGAACTACTATCACGAAGAGTTTGGCATTGAGGTCAAGGATCTCTGGCTGCCTGACGTATTCGGCTACGCTGCGGCCCTGCCACAAATCTTGCGCAAGTGTGATATTGACTGGTTCCTCACCCAGAAAATTTCCTGGAGTGATACCAACAAGTTTCCCCACCATACCTTCAACTGGGAAGGTCTCGATGGTACGGCCGTCTTCACTCATTTTCCACCGGTGGACACCTACAACTGTCAGCTTACCGCGAAGGAGTTGAAACACTCGGAACATAATTTCCAAGAAAACGATCGCGCCACGCAAGCCTTGGTTCCGTTTGGTAATGGTGACGGTGGTGGTGGCCCGACTCTGGAACACATCGAGTTGGCTCGTCGCTGGGAAGATTTCGAGGGAATGCCGAAGGTGAAAATGGGCAGTGTGTTAGATTTTTTCAAAATGGCTAAAAAGGACGCCGTCGATCCGCCAGTCTGGCGTGGAGAACTTTATCTGGAATTACACCGCGGCACGCTCACCAGTCAGGCATACACCAAATACATGAATCGGAAATGCGAGTTGTTACTCCGCGATGCCGAGTTCTTCCAGGTGATAGCTACGCAAATAAATCCAGGCGATTTGTTAGAGTCTGATCCTGTTACTGACCGACCTGTTTGGGACGTGCCTGCGCACATCAAAGAGAAAGATGGTGACATCACTGCGATGGCGATGGACCGAGCATGGAAAACGCTTCTTCTGAATCAGTTCCATGACATTATTCCCGGCTCATCGATCCACTGGGTCTATCAGGACTGTAGAATCGATTATCCGAACGTGGAAATGGTCGCCAAGACCGTGCGTGATGCTGCCGTTCAACGCATCGTAGACAAGATCAATGTTCCAGCTGGCACCAGCCTAGTTTTCAACACACTAGCACAGCAGCGTAATGAAGTCATCGAACTCGCAGATGGAAACCTTGCCTACGCCGAAGTGCCACAGTGTGGCTATAGCGCCGTAACATCGTCAGACTTACCAGCTAACATCGCGCCGGTGACACTCGCCGAGTCTGGTGACGGATTCCGTATCTCCAATGGCCTGTTAGTGATTGAGTTGGACTCTCGCGGAACACTTACCTCGGTGGTGGACCTAGCAAACAACCGTGAAGTGATGTCTGGGCGGGGGAACTTGCTGCAGATTCACAAAGACTATCCTAACCGATGGAATGCCTGGGACGTGGATGTTTTCTACAAAGACCAAGTCGAGAATCTCGATGACGTCGCCGAGATCCAGGTTCTTGAAGAAGGACCGTTGCGAGTATCTCTGCGTGTGTCTCGCAGCTTCGGTGAGTCGAGATTTTCTCAGCGAATTGAACTCAATGCTGGCAGCCGAAGAATCGATTTCCACTGTGACGTCGACTGGCAGGAGCATGACCGACTCCTCAAGGTGGCGTTCCCAGTGGACATCAGCAGTCTGCGAGCGAGCTACGAAATCCAATACGGTCACGTAGAGCGCAGCACCCACGACAACACCAGCTGGGATGTCGCAAAATTCGAGGTGCCAGTCCACAAGTGGGCTGACCTTTCGGAAAGTGACTACGGAGTGGCACTGCTCAATGACTGCAAATACGCCGCTGATATTCGTGGCAACATCATGCGCCTGACTCTTCTCAAAGCCGCTAACGCTCCAGACCCCCAAGCTGACCGTGGCATGCATACCTTCAGCTATGCGATCCTACCTCACGCCGGTAGCTTACAGGAAGGAGGAGTCATCGAAGAAGCCTATGCCTTCAATGTGCCCCTACACGTGGTGTCGGCCAGCGGGAGTGGTGGAGATTTACCATCGGAGAAATCTTTCCTTAGCGTCGATCGACCAGGAGTCTTCCTCGAATCCCTCAAACCGGCTGAGAAATCTGATGCTTCCGTGGCCCGGTTCTACGAGGGCTACAACTCCCGAGGTCAGATTGAAATCACTTCAGATGTGCTGAAAGGTGATATTGAAGCAGTAAACTTTTTAGAAAAACCGGTCGAAATCTCCAATATTGATGTTTCAGATGGAAAAATATCTATGAAAATCAAACCTTTTGAAATCCACTCAATTGCTTGGAAATAAAGGGGTAGAGAGGTTATTAACTGCTAGATTGGAATTCATCATCGATGAAAATGTAAGAAAACCTGACTTTCTTTGAACGGATAGCGAAGTGGGGGGTCTATGTATAGCGAACACCGTAAGATGCGGGGTTCACAACCAAACAAGGGTGAACACAACAGTTGCAGTTGTCAGTCTCCAACACATTATCAGCGTGTAGGAATATACTGAAGAATCCAATGCCCCGGGAGTCCTCCAACTCCCGGGGCCTTTTTGTGCCCTTGCTGGAAAGTAAAATGTTAAGATTGGTATGTATAATGATGTTACTCAGTAGAGCATGCATTATCATTACGATTCGCGAATACTGAACCATAGCGGCCACGTTGAAAGGCAAGGTAGCCCTGGTTTTGCGCTGATAGCCACAATCAGCGTCATGGTATTGCTGGTAATGATCGCACTGGCCATGCTCACTCTTAGCACGATCGAGACTCGTTCCCAGCGAGGCAGCCTAGCCGAAGGTGAAGCACAGGCCAATGCCCGCATGGCGCTTATGATCGCATTAGGCGAACTGCAGAAAAACGTAGGGCCCGATCAACGCATCACGGCAAACTTCTCAGTTTTAGCCCACGACAGCGGCCAGCAACAGGTTTTAGGCGTTTGGAAAAGCATCGGCGACGGTCTCTCCGACAACGGTGATTTGGCGGCACTCGCCTCTGCTTACCAAAATAGCTATTCGAGTGAGGATCGCGATGGGAGATTTCTCAGATGGCTTGTATCAGGAAATATCCGTGAAGTTTCGGAGATCAGTTTTCCTGGAACATTATCCAGCCCAACAAGTCCCAAGAACTCAGTCAATCTTATCGGCCCTCGAACTTTAGGTGTCGATGACGATGACAATTTGACCGCAGAGCAACAACAGATGCTGGTATCTGCGAATTTGGTTCAAAATATGAACTCGCTTCAGCCGACCCAAACCGCTGGTGCGTATGCATGGATGATCGGTGGCGAAAATTTGAAAGCCAGAGTGGATTTCGATCATCCAGATCCATCCGACCGAGCGCAGCAGCTTGTTGACCGAGGTGCATCTCCGGGGACTAACCTAAAAGCTCTCAAGCCAGGTAACACGGCAGATGCCCCAGACCTGTCAGACAAATTCTTAGGCGCGGACGGAGGACTCTCAGCCACACTACGAAAAGCCATCACTTGGAACTCGTTGTCACTTGCATCTACTCAAGATGTGACCTCACGTCAGCTAGGATACTTTTATCACGATCTTTCCACTTGTTCAGCAGGCCTTCTAACCAATACCAAGTGGGGCGGCCTCCGCAAGGACCTCAGTCTGTTAACCGAGCAGGAAGAGTTACCCAGTTCCATGCAGCTCTCGGCCGATCAATCGGCGAATATTTTTGCTGAAGGGCCATTTTGGCATGATTTACGCACTTATATGCGTTCGTATAAACCCTTTGATGAGGGTGGACTCATTGAGTGGAAAGGCGATACCCCGCACTACACACTCGGCCCGAATTGGCTGGAGGTTGTGCGGCGGCGCGGCTGGCAGCATCGCATGCCTGTAGTCAGCAAGTGGCTCTGGGTTCTTTCCTACTTCGGGAAACCAGTATCGGACACTGAAAGTCAGCTATGCATGGTCGTGCAGCCGATCATGGAAGTGTGGAATCCCTTTAATCTGCCGCTTCAGATGCCTGCGGACTCTCATTTCGACTTTAAATTTTGGAGCTTTCCAATGAACCTCTTTGTCAAGGTGGCCGGTGGAGGAACACCTCTGGTCAACAGGGGGATTTTTTACCCTGTTAGGGAAAACGAATCTCATGGCGATCAAGGCATAGCAGCTCCTACCGTACGTTATGAGATCAACTTGAAAGATCAGTCAGGCAGTCCGGTTGCTATGCAGCCTGGTGAAGCTATGCTTTTCTCAGACGGTAGCAATAGTCCTCGCCTACCTAGCTCTAAAATTATCCCCTTAAGCAGAGGGCTTGAAATTCGTGGCGGCACTTACTCCTCTAACATCAATCATAACAGTGGGAAATTGAACCTGCCAAAGAATTCCGCTATCGAGGTTTATTACGGGCCGCGGAATGAATGGTTTTACAGCGATAACTATTTCGTGGGGCAAGGAGGCTACGCGAACGAGTGGGCCTATCAAGGTGATGTGATGACTCAGCGTTCGATGAACTCTACCTCATCCCATTTCAAACCTAACAATTCATATTTCTCGCTCTCAGGGACGAGTATCACGAACCCCCAACCCTCACTGATTGTTGGAGCCATTTTGAGAACCGAACACTCAATACCAGATCCAGCGGAAATGGGGGAGCTTACCAGTTCTGAGACAACTAGATTCTCACCCTATCTATTCAGCCCCCTAACCTTGGGGCAATGTGATGTTAGGGATAACGATCCATTCAAATTGGAGACCAATCCCTATGTCTTTTTTGCCCGTAGGGTTACAGACTTCGATGATGTGCATGTTGCTTTGGAAAATGACAACGGCCACTTAGGGAGATCTCATGGAGCTGAGGGGCAGACTCATGTGCCTCTACGTGAGATCCCCATTCAGCCTCTAACATCTTTAGCTCAGCTTCAACACGCAGGCTTGGGGCATTATGCGATTAAGTACGATTTCGAACCTAAAACAGCAGCTGAGCTGTCAGATACGAGTGATGCTTACGATACGAATAAACTCAAGCCATGGCACCTCAGATCACACCCGAATATCAACATGGCTTTTGGTAACTCCTTCGCCTCACCGTTCATTCCTCAGGGAAGCATGGAGGCGAATGGAATCTCTCCGCTGGGAGGAGGTAATGGTGGCCAAGCTGATTTCAATGTGACGCTTCACGATAAATCATGGAAGCTTAACGAAGTTCTTTGGGACGATTGGTTTATCAGTGGTGCAGGCGACTGGAACCATCCCTTGGTCGCCGATAAGCGTACACGAAATGAGGTCATCACTGATTTTACCGCAGGCATCAAACCGCTTCCTAACAAACGATACCAAGCCAATGTCCCGGATTCCACAACCGCAGCCAACGAACTCCAATCGTCTGACGGGTATCAAAAATTGGCGAGTTACATCAGCAGCAAAGGGGCCTTCAATGTGAATTCCACCTCCAAACACGCGTGGAAGGCCGTGCTCGGTGGGTTAGACCTCAGCACCAGGCCGCTGCAGTATTTCGATAAAACAGCCTCTACTTGGGAAAATGACCCTGCATCAGACGGGTATGCTTTTTCCCGTTTCACACTACCGAATGGTTCATCCGCAGAGGCCAATGGCGCTGGGGTTAATTACTGGCAGCAACGCTGGCTCGGCGCGCGCAAACTAACAGATGTCGAACTGGATACCTTGGCCGGGGAAATCGTGCAGCAAGTCAAGCTCCGCGGCCCATTTCTGAGCCTCGGCGAGTTCATCAACCGTCGTCTGGTTAACGATGACACGGGTCTGGAAGGCGCACTTCAGACCGCCATCCAAAATGCCGGCATCAATGCAGGGTTCGAAGCAGATTCGGTGCCGCTGAAGCCATCGAGTTTGCAAGCAAGCTATGCCAATTCGAAAGCCATCTCCGACGGACAGACAGGAAAGGGGGCTCCTGGTTACATCACTCAGGCCGATGTGCTCATGTCCATCGCTCCAGCCCTCACCGTGCGCTGTGACACCTTCACTATACGTGCATACGGAGAGGCTCATGATAAAAACGGTGATGTCATCGCCCGGGCATGGTGTGAAGCCATTGTCCAGCGTAGTCCCGAGTATGTCGACCCAAGCGATCCGCCATCCGCTGCATCCGGCACCGCCCTCAAGCCCACCAACCAAACCTTCGGCCGTAGATTCCACATCACCTCATTCCGCTGGCTTTCAAATGACGAAA
The DNA here is from genome assembly GCF_042849255.1 of Oceaniferula spumae. Lineage (GTDB taxonomy): Bacteria > Verrucomicrobiota > Verrucomicrobiia > Verrucomicrobiales > Akkermansiaceae > Oceaniferula > Oceaniferula spumae. Next base: position 558,406 of record NZ_AP026866.1, on the reverse strand, counting down.
TCTAATATGCCACACCGCCTCACCATCATACGCATTGTTTCGCTCATCTTCCTGGTTTTGATTTCCAGCCATGGGGAAATTCCCGCCCAGGAAAAAGCGCCGATCCACAAGACCAAGTTGAGTGTGCTCTCTTTTGCCAACACAGGGGATCTCAGCGAACTCCGCTGGCTCAAGACAAACGGCGAGCTAGACGAGGGGGCCGATAGCAAAGTCCTGATTTCCTCATCTTCCATACTGCATCCGGTCGACTACTCCGGACCCAGAGTGATCACTCTTTGTGTCCCGAACCACGCAGCTAAAGTGGGCGCAAATGATGATGGGAAAAGCCACACTCCACTGGCCAAGGTAACACTTCCTATCAGTCAAAAAACCATTGTGCTGCTTTTGCCTCCGGTTAAAAACGCGGTATCAGGTCTGGCATACCGAGCCGTCGCTATCGATGCCGCTACTCCTGACTTCAAGAATGGTAGCCGCTACCTCTTTAATTTCACCCAACCCCCCATACGTGGAATCATGGGCGAGACTCCGTTTCAACCAGACGCCCCAAAAAACAAGCATTTCAGGATTGAAGGCGGAGGGAAAACGATCCTGACCGCGCTGGATTCCAGTGCCCCCGCACGCGAAGGCCGACAGATTTACATCGATTACCATGATGCCAGTACCAAGGAATGGAAACGCATGGTTTCCTCACGCTGGTTCCGCACACCCGGTAAGAGGAAGCTGGTCTTTTTTTACCTCGATGCCCGCTCACCCTCGCCGCGGATGAAGATCATCTCGGAAGCTGCGGCCCGACCGGATGAAAATTAGAGCCAATTCGAATTTATTTCGGAAATATGCCTCAGGGAGGTTAAGATTTGGCAGGAGCGGCTGTTAAGTAGCAGCAGGATATATTTTCCCCATGGAAGAACCCACAAGCAGCCCGCCATCAGCCGAATTTGTCAGTCTCTTGACTGAACACCAGGCGGACCTGTGGGCATACATCATCTCCCAGTTGCCTGGCAGCCCTGATGTCGGGGATATACTGCAAAAGACCAATCTCGCCCTGTGGACAAAACAATCCGACTTTGAGCACGGAACTAATTTCCGAGCATGGGCCTTTGCCGTGGCTCGCTTTGAGGTGCTTAACCACCTCAAAAAACACAAACGCGGTGGCTGGCTGGTTTTTAATGACGACCTGATCGATACCATCGCCTCTGAATCACCGGATGTCATCCCAGAGAGTTCAATCCGCCTGCGTCTTCTTGAGGAATGCATGCAAAAACTACGCCCAAACCACCGCGAGCTACTCAACCACCGCTACCAAACGAAAGACGGACTTGATAGCTACGCCCGGCAGAGTGGACGGAGCGTCTCATCCCTGTCAGTCACACTGCACCGTGTTCGTGCAAAACTGAGGGAATGCATCAATGACGGACTCGCTCGATCAGCTCAGAAAGGGGATGCGGTATGAACCAGCCACTCGAAAGCCGGATTCAGGCGATGCTTGACGGAACGATCACGGAAACAGAATTCCATCACCTCGAGGATGAACTGGCAGCCAATCCTGAAGCGCGCCAGATTTACTACGAATACGCGGCTCTTCACCAAGGGCTCGAATTCCGTCTGTCTCGCGCATCGAAGACCGCGAGTGGATTGGGATTAGCTGAATCCCGCCTTCTGCGTCAGCGCTCTCGTTCTCGACGTGTCGCGCTCATTTCCGCAGCCGCACTTGTCTTGATTTCTTTGATCACGATGCGGCTGTTTTTCACCCCGGAGGTAGTTGTCGATGATTCACTTTCGTTCGAAACAGCTCCCGGCACTCTGTTCACCCTCACTCACAATGAGGCCAACGAAAATCCAAAAGCCATGCAGATGGACATCGAATCCAGGCTGCAAATCAGCCAAGGCACGGTGGAGTTGAATTTTGCATCCGGCGTGAGTGCTATTATTCAAGGCCCGGCAGATATCACACTGCATGATCATGATCGGCTATACATGGGTTTTGGCACTGGGTGGTTTAACGTTCCCCAGAAAGCCATCGGCTTCACCGTCGTGACTCGTGAACTCAACATCGTCGATCTAGGCACTGAGTTCGGTGTTATTTCTGATCCTGGAAAAGACGATGAGGTTCATGTTTTCAAAGGAAAAGTCAGAGTGGAGGCGTTGCACGGTGTTAAAAAAGAAACTACCCTGACTGCCAACCAAGCCGTGCTGGTGCGTCCATACGGTCGGTTTCAGGTCGTCGATAACAATCCACCTGTTTTTCAGAAGACACTGCCGAAAACCTTGCCTCACATGCACTGGTCATTCGACAGTCGCGATGACCTGTTAGCTTCTAACACAATTATTACAGCTGCCAATCTTCACCACCAACTTCACAGCAGCAGTAAGCCATCTCAAGCCGATCTTACGAGCGGACCATTCGGTAAAGCCCTAGCTCTCGATGGTATCAGTAACTACTTGGAAACTGACTGGGCTGGTATCCTCGGCGATCGCCCACGCACAGTAGCATTTTGGCTGAAAATGCCCAACCGCCGCGCGCCGGAACTGATGCCTCATCAGCAACACACTGTGGTCGGCTGGGGTACTCAGCAGAGTGGGCATTCCAGCAACCTTTCCATCAACAGCAAATGGACCATCCACTTCGACTACGCTGAGAACAAACCGCCGATACTCAATATGAGCTACGGGGGATTCTGGTACTACACCCGTGAAACAGAGCTTGATGACAATGCCTGGCATCACGTTGCGGTGACTTACTCCGGTGAATCCGATCATGCTGGAAACCCGGTCACCCGCCTCTTCATCGATGGCCAAGCCCACAAAATTCATCCTGCCTCCCACCCTCCTGTCCGCACGCATGAAGATGGCCAGGTCATGATCGATACCATGGAGAAAACGCCATTGGTGATCGGTGCTACACTTTCTCGAGAAGGTCAGGAACTCATCGCCCCGAACCAATTTCTTCAGGCCAAGATTGATGAACTCTACATCATTGAGGGAGTCATCAATGAAGACTCAATTCGCCAGCTGATGACAAAAAACCAGCTGACACACTAAACAAATTTTCCGGAAGGCATAGGGTATTTACCGACTGGACATAACGAACCTAAAAACAAACAAACACATGAAATTAAAAACAATAACAACACTCGCTGTTGCAAGCCTTGGTATCAGTGCTGCGCAAGCGGCAACAGTGACTTGGCAAGGAGGAACAGGGAATTGGCTCGGTAATGCGAATTGGGACGTAGGAGGGGCTGCGAATCAGAACGTACCTGATCAGACAGCCAACGATGATAACATAGTTATCTCAACAGGAGACATCACCTACAATCCAGGAGGCGACTTAGGGCTTAACTGGGGAGGGTCTAACCTCACGCTTGCTGGGGGCTCAGTGACTCAGACGGTCACAAACTGGACGCGTTTTACAGGAAGTGGCACTTTTATGGTCAGCGGTGGAATTTTTACCACAAGCTCTACCAATGTTCAGTTCGGTGAATCTAGTGTGGATTCTGCTAGTTTGATCATCACTTCGGGTGCTTTCAATCACGTCGGCGCTGGTGAATTCAAAGTTCGAAATGGCAATACCGTTACCGTAGATGGTGGTTCCTTGTCCTCAAGATTCTTTAGCATTGGCGACTTTGGTGGATCAAATATCGATCTTCTGAGTGGCTCCATTAACCTCACGGATGGTTCCATCGGAAATAATGGCATTTTCACCTCAGGAGGAAGCGATAGCATCAATTTCTCCACAGGATCCACTGGCGTGTTTCACGTTGGGAACATCAATGTCGCAGACGCAACAGCGGCCTATTTGGCATCAGATAAAGTTCGTGTGAACGGTGATACAAATGATGCACTTCTGCAGGTCATCTCTGATGGCGCTGGCGGCGTCAATATCTCAGTCGTTCCTGAGCCGTCCTCCGCAGCCCTTCTCGGCCTAGGCGGACTGGCTCTCATCTTGCGTCGTCGTAAGTAAGCATCATCTCTACGACACGATTTCGTCCTCCAGTGTATCGAGGAAATACCTAACAACTTCGACCGATTATCCGGATGGCTTGGAGTTTGGTCAACCAACGGAAAACAAGCTCAACAAACCCAACAAACAAAGAATAATATGAAATTAAAAACAACTACAATGCTGGCTGTCACAAGCCTCGGCATCGGAGCTGCGCAAGCGGCGATCATTAGCGTCGATCTTGTCCAAATGGGCAATAATGGTCATGGTAATGCTGACATCACAGAACTTGCCGGCGTCGTCGAAGCTGGAGGCTGGGAAACAGCGGATCGCGACGGAGCAAGAAATGACACTAACTTATCAGCCCTCAGAGCTGATGACGGCGGCACATTGGTGACCACCTCAGCGACAATGACCATTGGAGCAGGTTTTGCCGGATATTTCACAGGCGCATCCGGTTTCAACACTGGCACTGCGCTATTCAACAACGACATGATGGATAGCTATGTTGAATTGGGCCTCGACACAGGAGGTACCATTAGCTTTACCAACTTGAATGCAAGTGTTGGAGCCGTCTACGATGTTTACGTCTACATGAACAGAAATTTTGGCAATACCGGAACTAAATCAGTGACCGTTGGTGGGACCACGAAATTTATCCAAGGGGAAGACGACACTGGTCCTTTCTCTGAGGCTAACTATGCAACTCAGGCCGCAGCAGATGCCAATCCTACTGAGGGTGGTAACTACATTTTGTTCAGCGGAGTCTCGACAGACAATCTTGACATCGTCTTCGGACACGTTGGTCCCAATGGCCGAGCTGGTATCAACGGGGTTCAGATCGTTGGCGTTCCTGAGCCGTCCTCCGCAGCCCTTCTCGGCCTCGGCGGACTCGCTCTCATCATGCGTCGTCGAAAGTAAACAGACACATTTATTGTATTCATCCCATCCAGTCCCACTTCGTGTGGGTTGGGTGGGATTTTTTTGGACTATGAATAGCCTAACACCTCAGCAGTTTCCTCCAAATTAGCTAAGTAGGGCTGAAGATGTTTTTCGTAGTTCTTCCACCTGCCTACGGCCCGCTGATAGACAGGCTTATTCACAGATTCATAGGTCGGAGAAATCACGCCTCTTTCTTGGAGATGTTCTCGATATTGATTCACCCCATCTTCCCAAGGAAGGTCAAGCCATCCGAGGATCCTTTGAGATTCCCTTGTAACATCCTTAACTGTGTCCTCATAGCGAGTTTCATACCAGCGATCTCCAGGGAGCAATTCCTTTAGTTTCGACCACCAACGGAGCTCACATACTGTTCTCTTCACAGTTTCTTCGAGATTATAAAAACAAGTGCTCACTGTGTTCTGCTGCATCCAACACATGAAGCAACTGACTACAATGTCTCGAGGATCCCTCAGGGCATAGAGGACATGTGTTCCTGGCAATAATCTTAACATGAAGGGGATGACCATCGTGCTGGATGGCACTTTATCGATCAGCACTCTGCCTCCCAGTTTTTCGTCGATAGCAGCTTCCATGTATCGACGGTAATTTTGTGCCTCCCGACGCAACATATTTCCCGGCAAGCTATCCAAAGATGCTCCATCAAAATCATCTTCTGAAATTTGATTAAAAAGTCGGGGAACGATATAGGTGGAAAATACACCCAGTTCTTCCGCAGAAATGATTTCCGAATGAGCATCCAGCACTTTTTCGATCAAGGTCGTTCCCGATCTTGGGCAGCCTGTGAGGATTACATTGGAATCTGTCCTTTCAGATCGGCCCGCCCAGTTCTCCATATTATCTGGCGTCAACGAATCGATAAATTGATCAAACCAGACTCGCTCCTGATACTCCCTAGCTAATAATCCGGGGGCTTCTGGGGACTTCTGGAGGATTTTCTTACTCTGCTGAATCTTGTCAAAAGCGGCATCGTAATCGCCTTCCAAATCCAGAACGTTAGCCCATTCATTCAGAGCCTGTGCCAAGATCAACTGATTTCCTGATCCACAGTAATCATGCATACTCCGGTAGATATCCTTTGCTTGATCAATATTACCCAAACGGCGAAGCAGCAGAGCTTTCAGTCTCAACCCCTCGGCGGCACCAGGCTGCATTTTCAAGAATCTTTCCAAAGACTCCAGCGCTTCATCGAGCTTGTGAGATCGCTCCTGAGCTAATGCGATACATAGATACGTTTCAGGACGCGCATTCCCACTATCAACAGCTTTATGTAAGGCAGTCATCGCCTCTTTCGGCCGAGATGCATCACGCCAGGCATCCGAAATCACGTGCAACGCGCCAGGATCGTTACCAGCTAATGAAGTCATGCGCTTGATATACTTCGTCGCAGTCTGAATTTCAAAATGCTGCCCAAATGCATAAGCTGCATCTTTTAGGGCCATCAAATTATAAGGATCACGCTTAGCGGCTCGCTCAAATAGCCTGAGAGATCGGCGATAATCTTTCGCCACCCAATTAGCCCGAGCCTCCTGCAGCTCTGGGGTGTCTTGATAGTAAGCGGTCTTGCGTGCCGAGCCCATGGACAATCTTATCTTTTATAGGTTGGCAGCTCAATCTAACTATCCACTGGTGCGCTAGCTGCTAGACAAAATAAAAAAGCCCGCGACCGGAGTCACGGACTTTTGAAATAAGAATCAATGTTACTCCGTCTTCAATTTCTTCCAAAGCGTGGTTACGATGAAGAAGCAGGCCACACTGATTGCCGTGTAAATCAGGGCTGGGGTGGTGTTGCTGTAGATCCATTCGCCGGTGGCAAACAGTGCTGTGTAAACAGCGGCGGAACCGAATAGTGTGCAGAGAATGCCGATTGGCACATCCCATGCTTCTCCGTCGCCAGAGAGGTCCACATTTTCCTTCTTGGCGTCGTTGACGATTTTTGCCCAACCGGGACCACCTGGGTGGACTTTCTTGTAGAAGCTGAAGAGCACGTCGTGTGATGTCGGTTTGGTGATCAGTGTGACAATGATCCAGACGGCGGTGGTGGTCAGGGCGGCGCCTAACATGATCTGCCACTCGTTGGCCTTCATGAATGCGGAGCCAACAAAGCCTTCCATAAAGAAGGTAGTGAACCCGGAAACCACGAGGGCTGAGATCATGGCGGTAATTTCCGAGATGGCACTGACTCTCCACCAGAACCAGCGGAGGATGTAAACAGGTCCGGTACCTGCACCAATCAGCAAAAGAAGACCAAACGCCTGGTTAGCATCCTTCAGAATCAAGCCGAGGCCTGAACCAAGGATGAGCATCGCGACGGTGGCGATACGGCCAACTGTGACCAGTGAGTGCGGCGAGGCGTCTTTGTTGACAAACCGAGCGTAAAAGTCGTTCACCAAGTATGAAGCACCGAGGTTCACCTGAGTGGACATGGTGGACATGAAGGCGGCAATCAGCGAAGCGGCAACCAAACCGATCAGGCCGGGAGGCAGCAGACGAAGCATGGTGGGGTAACCCAAATCTTGGCCAAGCTTGTCGAGTGAGACATCGTTAGCCAGATACATGTGAACCAGGCCTTCCTTGTCGACAGCGCTCGCCTGCTTGGAGGCGTCTTTGTATGCCTTTTCACCTTCATCGTAGGAATCTTTCATCCAGAGGTAGGCGAGAGCCTTGACCTCGATGGAATCGGGGTTCTCGTTGACGATGTTAGAAAGTCTGGTGGCCTCTTTGATTCTGGCAGCATTGCCAGCGGAGTCCTCATTCAGTTTGGTCAGCTCGGCAGTTAGTGAAGCCTGCATGTTGGTATAGGCATCAGGGCGTAGCTCGTCGTTGATGCGTTTGACCGTTGTCTCGTGAGGACGAAGGTGACCTTTCTCATAGTCCTGATCGATTTTCATCGGCACCATAATAATGGATGCCAAGGCAATGAGGATCCATGGCCAAGGACGCAAGGCGTAGTGTGCGACGTTGAAGAAGAAAGTCGCACCCATGGCGTTTTTCTCATCCTTGGCGGAGAGCATACGCTGAACGATATAACCACCGCCACCAGGCTCTGCGCCAGGGTAGTATGTGGCCCACCAGGTGACAGCGAGCGGCACCAGAAGAATGGGGATCCAGCTGCTGGGATCAGAGAAATTAGGGAAGAGTGAGGCTTTGTCGCCAATTTCAGGGTGATTCAGAATCGCTTGCACGGAGCCGATGGCTTCCAAATCAAGGATGAAGAACATCGCCCATACTGAACCGATCATCGCCAGAATGAACTGCACGAAGTCCGTCCAGATAACACCTTTCAAACCGCCCATGGATGAATAGGCAAGAGTTACCAGACCAGCGATCGTTAGAGTGACCCAACCATCGACCCCCATGACCAATTCACCGAACTTGACTACTGCGAGACTGACGGCACCCATGATGAGAACGTTAAATACCAGACCAAGGTAGAGGGAGCGGAAACCACGCAGGAAAGCAGCGGACTTGCCACTGAATCGCAGTTCATAAAATTCGACGTCCGTGAGGACTTCGGAACGTCTCCAAAGTTTGGCGAAGACGAATACGGTCAGCATTCCTGAAAGAAGAAATCCCCACCAGCCCCAGTTACCGGATACACCACTGTTCCGGACGAGACCTGCCACCAAGTTAGGAGTATCTGTGGAGAAAGTCGTAGCGACCATAGAGACACCTAACAACCACCATGGCATCGACCGGCCACCCAGAAAGAATTCGGAAGAGCTCTTGCCCGCGGATTTAGACGCCCAGACGCCGATTCCTAGGGAGACAGCAAAAAAGGCACCGATGATAGTCCAATCGATGCCCCCTAATTTCATTTCAGCTAAAATATGCATAAGTGTTGTTTCGTGGGTTCTGGTAAGATTTGGCGAAGCTAGTGAATCGCCTTTGATTAGACAACGTCAAAACAGGAGTGTTTTCAGTGACTGAGGGTCAATTTTAGCGACCAGTAGAGCGCCTATTATTCCGCAGGATTATTGGTGGCCAGTCGTTTGCCGAGACTGAGTCCATTCAGAATGCAATCAGGGACGGAAATCCCACCCCGATAGTTGCCGGCAAAATACAGACCGACATGACTATTTTCGCAGGCCTCCAGTGCTTCCAGCGCATTCTGATAGTCGAGGCCATACTGAGGAATGGCTTTGTCCCAAGTGATACGATGTTTGAAAACAGGTTCACCGTGAACACCTAGGAGTCGATCCAGTTCACCGAGCACTACTTCCTCCGAGTTCTCAGCTCGGTCAGGATGCAAACTGCCGCCCATCATGCAGGTGAGGGTGACATGGTCTTCGGGCGCTCGACCCTCGAACATACTGGAGGAAAAGAGAACACCTAACAGCGGACTGTTTTCATCTTCCTTGATCAACATTCCGAAGCCATCCAGCTGGTGTTCGATATCTTCGCGTCGAAAGCCTAACACCAGGCTGGACACCGGCGGTGCTTCAATTTCGGTAACAGGAGCAAGCTCACTGAGAATTTTAGCGGGTAGGGGGAGTTCATGCAGTCGGTGGTGCGGGACTGCGATCACCAGACGGGCATATTCTGCTGTGTAGGTATGACCTGAAGCATCTGCCCAAGATAACTCCCACCCATCCTGCAGAGGCCGGATGGCGGTCACTCGGGTCTTCAGATGCAGTGTGCCGTCTGGCAAATGGTCCGCGATGGCCTGGGGCAGGGCCGCCATGCCGGATCGAAAAGAGACCATCTGGGGAATTACGGTGGAGTTGGGGCTATGTTTGTTAGCCGAGCGAGCAGCAATGGCTCCCAAGAGAAGCGAGCGGTGATCATTTTCTACCTGCCACAACCTGGGGAAAGCATGGCGCACCGAGAGTTTGTCTGGATCACCCGCATAAATACCACTGACAAAAGGACCGGCGGCACTGTGGAGGATTCCCTTGCCAAGACGGCGACGAATGAAATCTCCGAAACTTTCCTCATCGTCCCCAGAGTAGCGAGGGAGGAGAGGTTCGAGGAGCAGCCTCAGCTTTCCTCCCAGCGATAGCAGTGGACTGCGCAACAGTCCAAATGGGTGCGAAGGCAACGCTACCAGTCGTCCCTCGTGTACGATGTAGCGTTTGTGCGCTTCTGGGAGAGCTGTGATTTGTTCATTGCCGATGCTATCGGTGCCGAGACCGATTTGATCGAAGAGTTCTGAAATGCGGCGGTCTTTGACTAACAGGCTATTAGGTCCGTGTTCAGCTAGCCAGTCACCATCGCGGGTGCTCTGCAAGGCTCCTCCAATATTGCTGCCTGATTCAAAAACGTGACATCGTTGTCCCGACTCACTCAGCGAGTGAGCAGCGCAGAGGCCTGTGATGCCGGCTCCAAGAATGGCGGTTTGCGGTGATTGCACTCGCGTAAAGAAGCAAGGGCGGGGGGATTTGGCGAACCTTTTTGAGGCACAAGGGAATCCGATCAAATTAGAAGGTTTCTCGAACTCAAATTTTTTTACAAAAACAGCCTCGGCTACAGGCTGTGAATCCTGTTTATTTTGATAAAACCCCAACGATGGTTTTAATATTTGGAAAAGTTAACATTCCACATTGACACACAGGTTCAGGAAATGCTAAAAAAGCGGGGCCTGCTTCACCCTTATATTTTACACGATGACATTGACTAACTCACTGAACGGATTTGATGGCGCTCAAGAACTACTGATCAAATTAGTCGAGCAAAGCCCTGAGGAATGGGAGACAAGAAAGCGTGTAGTGCAGGTGTTGTATGATGCTGGTTGTTATCGTGATGCATCTAAATTGATATGGAATGCTCCGGAGATTCCTCCTGTCACAGAAGAGATGGTTTTCACCGCTCGCATCGTGGCCAAAGGTCAACCTGAGCGGGCTGTTCGGTTACTTTCTACGGTGGTCGAGAGGAACGTAGGTTGCCCAGAGGAGAATATGGCAATTGCCAAGGAGTTGATGAAGAACGGCTTGGTTCTGCAGGCTCTCCGTTTCTACGGAGCTGCGACGGCCGATGATATCTCTCTGATCGACGAGGATTTCGAGTTGGCATTGGTGAAAACTGATTGCAGTGAAGATACTTGGCGAGATGTGGTGGAAGGTGAAGATTTCCCATGGCAAGGCCCGCAGGAACTCAGCATCTCCGATATGATGGACGAGCATGGTGATGGTGAAGTTTCCGCTGCGGAAATTCTACTCAGCAGTGTGACCCAGAGGGTTCCCTTGAAAGCTCCAGTCAAAAGTCAACCAGCTCCTCAGCCCGAAGCGGCTAAGACGGAAGAAATGCGTGCAGTGGAATCAGCTGGTGTAGCTGGGCAGGCTGCGCTGAGCGAAGCCAAGGCAGCGGTGAACTCCTCGACGTCTATGCTTTCTCCTGCTGCGGAAGCTCTGGTGAAGCAAATGTCAAATACCGGGCAAGTGGGTGCTGCAAGCGCTCCCGTAAAACAGTCCAGCGAATCCAATGGGGATGATTCATTCTCCTCGTTAGTGAACTTTTTCAAGCACAAGGAAGAGCAGCAAACAGCAAATCCTGAAGTGCCGCGTTCAAAAATCCCTGAGCCGATTGTAGCTCCACAAGTGCAGGTGCAGACTAACGTGCATTCGGACATTCCTCCTGCACCGTCCACACCATTGTTACAAAATTACAAACCAGCGCCCACCAGAGCCTTGAAGCAGATTGTCCCCGAGGTTGTTGTCGCTGAAAAGGTCGCTCCTCACGAAGCGCCCGCGCCGGAGCCAACACCATCTGCACAAGATGAACAGGCCGACAGCGTAGCCGCCTTCTTCAAAAGTTCCGATGAGGCTAGTGTGAAGTCTAATGAGGCTCCTCAAGTCAACAGCGTTGCCAATACTGAAGTCAGCCAGCAAGCGCCGGCTACCTCGCTGGCATCCGAGCCAGCTGCGCCAGTCAACGGACAAAGTTCTCCGGCAGTCCAACCTGCGCCGCAAGCCGCAGCAGACGACCTTAGAGATTCCGTCGCCAGTGCACTGGCCGAGCGTGAGGCCAATGTGGCTGAGCCTAAAGAAGGCGGAGTGCTTTCCTCGTGCAAAAGCTTATTCGGATTCTTCAAATCAAAGAAAAACAAATCACAGAATGCCGCTGTTGAAAGTGCGGAGCCAGAGGCTGACTCCTTAGTGATGCCTCAGGCAGAACCTGCTGCTTCTCAGGCGCCAGCCTTCCAAGCGCAGCCACCTGCCCAAACTGAAGCCCCGCCTCAACAGAATGCGGCGGTATCATCTCCAGCCTCGACACCGACTGCTGCGCCTCAGCCTCCGGCTAGCCAGCCAGCCGCTGTCCAAGAGCCTGCTCCACAGAGCCAGGCACCTATTGCGACAACTGTGCTTCGTAAGCCCGAGCAAGATCAGTATGAACCGCCTAGAGAACTGGACGGTCGTACACAGTTAGTGGCTCTGGCTCCACAGGACGGATCTGCATTTTTCGATCAGCTTCTGGCTAAATACAACGCTCTTCCAGCAGGCACGGATTCTCAGGCCGCCATGGTGGCTCGTGATATGGCGAACGTCGATTATCTTCAGCTGATCAGGAGTGCCTGTCAGAAGGACCTCGATGCGTTCTCTAAACTCCTGGGTCTGCACCGGGTGATGACTGAGGGTGACTGCTCAGACTGGGTGGCTGACATGGACCTGCTTCGTAAAGGGTATGGCGATGCTGTGCTTGCGACTGTGGTTTCCAAATACAGCGTGACCGAGTGTCGTGAGATCTTGGGTGCTGTCTATCAGCGTCCACGTGCTCAGCAGGCCGTCTAGTTTCAGAGGGCGACGTAGTTGAGTCGACAAGTGCCGTCCGTTCCCGGCTCGATGCTTTTGAGCGCAAATTGTTGGGATTGATCTAGGAGCTCCGTGTTCATGCTTAGCAAGGTTTCCGCGTCTTTGCCGCCGACGAGAGTGGAGCCGTGAATCACGACAGTTAGCGTGGCCCCAGATTTCATCACAGGAGTGGTGTGCTCAAACGGGCCAGACAGCGATGTGATAAGTTTGCCATCAGCAGAAATATGCTTGATGGGTGAGTCAGGAACATCGGTCATATCCGTGGTTTATCTGGCGTGTTGGTGAAATTCAAGTTGCAAAGCCCGCCTGAATGGAGTCCTTTCACGGCAACCAACTATCTAATTTCTATGAGTGCAACCAATCCTGAAATCGTCTGTTATCTGAAAACCTTCTGCGGCTGGAGCGAAGGCGTCCGTGCCATCATGCGCAAGTATGATCTCGGTTTTGAAGAGAAGGACATCATCAAGAACCCTGCGTTTCGATGGGAAATGGAGCAAAAAAGCGGCCAGCCCCTCAGCCCCTGTGTGACGGTCAACGGCAACATGCTCGCCGATATCTCGGGTGACGAGGTGGAGCAGTATCTCGTCGAAAATAATTTTGTGACCAAAATCGAGGAGCCGGCTGATGCTCCCACGGATAGCAGCTGTCCGGATCATTAATCTCCAGCAATGGGGGCTCGTAAAATGAGCGATTGAGCCGACTGCTCACCTGAACTTAGGCGGCGGTCGGCGGCTTATCTGCCCGCCTTTACCGGAGCCTTGATGATGCCTTCGGCAGTTTCCTTTTTCAGCCTCAACTGACCACAGGCAGCATTGATGTCGTGGCCTTTTTCCAGACGCAGAGTTGTGTTGATTCCTGCGTCAGCCACGATGTCGCGGAAGGCGTAGCAGACCTCCTCTGAAGGGCGGACCCACTCAAGTCCTTCGACTGTGTTATAGGGAATCAGGTTCACTTTGGCGTTGATGCCTTTTGCCCGCTTGGCGAGGATGGCAGCCTGCTCCATTGAGTCGTTAACTCCTTGGATAAGAATGTATTCAAGGGAGATTTTCTGCTTTTTGTGTGATCGCCAATAATGCAGGGAATCGAAAAGTTCCTTGATCTGCCATTTCTTGTTCACGGGCATGATCAGGTCGCGCACATCATCGGTGGCACCGTGCAGGGAAATGGCGAGTCGGATCGGTACGGGGAACTCGGCGAGCTTCTTGATCGCCGGTGCCAAGCCTGAGGTGGAGACGGTGATGTGGCGAGCGCCGATGTTAAGGCCCCAATGGCCGGTGATGATTTCCAAGGCTTTGATCAGGTTCTTGATGTTTGCCAACGGCTCACCCATGCCCATGAACACGATGTTGTTGATTTTTTCTCCGGTGAGTTTTTCAACCATCATCATTTGTCCGACAATTTCCGCCGCCGTCAGGTTGCGGGTGAAACCAGCCAAACCAGAGGCACAGAATTTGCAACCGTAGGCGCATCCAACTTGTGAAGAAACGCAGATTGTTTTCCGGTCAGATTGTTTGCCCTTGAGCCCTTTCGATGCCGGAATAAAGACGGTTTCGACGTAGCGACCATCGTGTAATCTGAAGAGAAACTTGCGAGTGGTATCAGCCGATCCCTTGGTTTCCACATGAGACATATCGTTGATGTGGAATTCACTGGCCAGACCTTCACGCATCTGGGCTGGGAGATTGGTCATCTCTTCGATGTCTTCGACGCGTTGTTGATAGAGCCATTCCAGCACCTGTTTCGCACGATAGGGTTTCTGCCCAGTGCTAACAATATATGCCTCGAGGTCCTCCTTGCTGAGGCCTCTTAGTGAAGTGGTGGCTGTTTTTTCGGTCGCTGACACGGGTGGCTTTTAGCATGATTTTGGAGAAAGGCACGGATTTTTAGTGAGTGCGTTCGAGCTCATTTCAATGATGACGAAGACTGCTGGGAATGATGCTTGAATCATCAATGGAAATGGCGAAGCTAGTCCTAAAGCAAGCATTTGCCACTATTCATCTATCTATTCAAATACCATGAGCAACATAGCAAACAACCTCGTCGACACAGTCGGTAAAACGCCACTGGTGAAACTCAATCACGTCACCAAAGGCCTTGACGCTGAAATCCTCGTCAAATGTGAATTTTTCAATCCTTTGTTCAGTGTGAAAGACCGGATTGGTCGTTCCATGATCGAAGCTGCGGAAAAAGACGGCAGTCTGAAACCAGGCGGCACCATTGTGGAGCCTACATCGGGTAACACTGGCATCGCACTCGCATTTGTGGCTCGGGCAAAAGGTTATCGCTGCATCCTGACCATGCCTGAGACCATGTCGATGGAACGTCGCGTGCTACTCCGCATGCTTGGTGCGGAAATCGTACTGACCCCCGGACCGAAGGGCATGGGCGGAGCAATCGCGAAGGCGAAGCAAATTGTCGAAGAACTCGGCGAAGGCGCATTTGGTCCCAGCCAGTTTGACAACCCTGCCAACCCGGAAGCACACCGCACCACCACAGCCGAGGAAATCTGGGCTGATACAGACGGTAAGATCGATGCATTTGTCGCCGGTGTCGGCACCGGAGGAACCATCACTGGTGTTTCCGAGGTGCTCAAGTCACGCTGCGATATGAAATCTGTGGCGGTCGAGCCAGTTGACAGCCCTGTGATCTCCGGCGGGCAACCTGGACCTCACAAAATTCAGGGAATCGGTGCTGGATTCATTCCCGGCAACCTCAACGTCGACATTCTCGATGAAGTCATCCAAGTGAGCAATGAAGACGCATTTGCCATGGCGCAAAACGTCGCTCAGAACGAAGGCCTGCCAGTGGGTATCTCCACAGGAGCTAATATCTGGGCAGCTATCCAGCTGGCGAAGCGCCCTGAATTTGCCGGTAAACGCATCGTGACGGTCGGCTGCAGTAGCACTGAACGATATCTCAGCACCCCTCTTGCCGAGAAGGTCAAGGAAGAGGTCAGCAATCTCCAAGTCTCTGAAATTTAACCGGACGAAATAGATCATTGATGGATAAGTCCGAAATTAAAAACAGCATTCTCGAAATGGGAGCCCAGGCGCGAGCCGCGGCCCACGCTTTAGCAATACTTAGTTCTGAAGAGAAAAATAGCATCCTGCGCGCCATGGCCGCAGGCTTGCGCGAACACGAGTCTCGAATCTTAGAAGCCAATAAACTGGATATCGAAGCGGGGGAGTCCAATGGACTGACTTCCGCTATGTTAGACCGTCTACGGCTCGCACCCAGTCGCTTGGAATCAATCGCAGCGGGTATCGAACAAGTCGCCGATCTGCCCGATCCTGTTGGAGAAGTGTTAGATGAGTGGGAGCGTCCCAATGGCATCACCATTCAGCAAATCCGTGTCCCCATTGGTGTCATCGGTATGATTTATGAGAGCCGGCCGAACGTCACCAGTGACGCTGCTGTGCTATGTCTGAAATCAGGCAACGCTACCATCCTGCGAGGTGGCTCCGAGGCGATTCATTCTAACAAAGCCATCGCGGCAGCCCTTCAAGCCGGAGGTGAATCCGCCGGCCTCCCTGAAAATGCGATCCAGCTGATACCGTTCACGGACCGCGAAAGCGTCAGCGTGATGGCCGGCATGGATAAATGGCTCGATGTCATTATCCCGCGTGGAGGCAAGGGGCTGATTGAAGCCGTGGTCTCACTTGCCCGCATGCCTGTGATCAAGCACTACGATGGCATCTGTCACACTTACGTGGACAAGGACGCGGATCTCAATATGGCGGTGGCCATTGTCGATGATGCGAAGACTCACAAACCTGGTGTATGCAACGCTTTGGAAACCCTGTTAGTCCACGAAGAGGTCGCAGAAGAATTTCTTCCTAAAATAGCAGCCGTTTTCACCGAAAAGGGCGTGGAAATGCGTGGTGATGCCAGAACTTGTGAGATTTTAGGCGATGCAGCCGTGGTTGCTTCTGATGAAGATTGGGACACGGAATACTTGGATCTCATTATTGCGATCAAAGTAGTGGCTGGAATCAGCGATGCGATTGATCACATCAACACTCACAGTTCAGGCCACTCGGAATGTATCGTGACTACTGATTCTCAACGCGCCGAATCATTTATCACCCGCATCGATAGTGCCTGTGTTTTCCACAATGTTTCTACGCGTTTCAGCGACGGAGCAGAGTTCGGATTTGGTGCCGAAATTGGTATTTCTACGGACAAATTGCATGCACGAGGGCCAATGGCTTTACGTGAGCTGACTTCTTATCAATACCGTATCCGTGGTAATGGTCAGACGAGAACACTCAACGCGACAACCTAACAAATCCTGAGTTTAGTCAGGGAAAACGATCGCACGGTTCTCATGGATGATCGTGCGGTCGTTGACGTGATAGCGAATGCCTCTGGCAATGGCATTGCGCTCACAGTCACGACCTAGACGCATGAGGTCTTTAGGTGTGTGAAAATGATGCACTCTTTTGACTTCTTGCTCGATGATCGGGCCGGCGTCCAGATCGCTGGTGACGTAGTGGCAGGTGGCACCGATTAGTTTCACCCCACGCTCATAGGCTTGACGATAGGGGTTGGCCCCAATGAAAGCGGGCAGAAAGGAGTGGTGAATATTGATGATTCTACCGCCAAACTCAGCGCAAAACCAATCGGGAAGAATTTGCATGAATCTGGCGAGCACTGTCAGCTCCACTGTTTCATCGATCAGAATTTGCTCAATTTTTCTAAATCCGGACTCTTTGTTCTCTCCATCCATATCGATCAAGTGAAAGGGGATCCCGGCTTGCTCGGCGATGTCGCGACAACTGGCACGGTTTCCAATCACCGAGGTGATTTCAATCGGCATTTCACCTAGCTTGGTGCGCCAAAGGATTTCATTGAGACAGTGGTCGGTTTTCGTGACCAGCACAGCAGTTCTCATTTTATAGGGAAGTCGCCGAAAATGCCAATTCGCGTGCAAAGATTGCCCCAATGCACGGAATCCGTGGATGAATTCTTCCACATCCACCGAAAGTTCAGCGGTATCGATCTCGATGCGTGCAAAAAACTTGGAATGAAGGTCATCAGTGAACTGAGAGAGCTCGACCAGATTGCCCGCGTGATCGGCAATATAGGTCGAGATTTTAGCGACAATGCCGTGTTGGTCCGGGCAGTCAATTTTGAGAATCAGTCCCTGCATGATTAGAGTGTGCTTTGATGCAGTCCATCCGCCAAGTGGAGTTTACGACATTGTCCCCAGTTTCCTCTCGGGAATATGTTTTGCTTTCCCACACTAATTCTGGCAAGAACATGCATCTGAATCGTTGAACTATTACTATGCGTGTTCCATTTATGTTTAAAACCTTAGCCGTGTTAGCGATGGCTGTTGCTCACCAACATGCCACGGCTCAACCGGAGACCTTGAGTGCAGCAGACCGAATCGCACTTGAGGAGCAGCTGGAGAAAATTCAGCAGCAATCTGAAGAGCGTGTGGGTGGTCTGTATCGTCGCGCCATTCAAGATTACCGCGCCGCGATTCAATCCGATAGTGCCACGATGGAGCTCTATCTAAAATGCTATGAGAAGGTGAGGTTCACAGATGAAAAACGTAAAAGCCAAGACTTCCGCGAGTGGAAACGAAAGAACAAGGATAAGCTGAACTCACCTTCGATGCGGATGGCTCTGCGTCATCAGCTGTCGTGGCTCTTGCTCAGTATTGAGGCGGCACAGAGGGACGGTGAGATCAGCGAGCTGGGCTTGCGAGCGATGACCCACCTTGATCAGATTTTCAAAAATGCAGAGACCCTGCAAGAGCACCGTGGCATACTCGGTCAGAACGCACTTGGTTCGGTTTTTGCCCAAGCCTATGACCTCAATATCAAAGTCAAGGACTGGCCGAAGTCTGCCCTTGATATCGGAGGCATCTACAGGCAGGTCATCATGCCTCCGCTCCGCCGTAAGGACCGAATCGTCTCCTTGCGCGGTGCGTGGGCGCGGCGTATCCAGCACGAAGGGATGGTCCATGAGAAGTGGGGTAACAGAGAAGGAACGACGATTGGCAAGAAGGATGCGATGATGCCTCCGGCCTACGAGAAATTTATTTCAGAAGATCGTCCGGCACTACTCTGGGAAATGGAAGTGGACTGCTTCAAGGTAGGTGATGAAAAAGTAGCCGCCGTTAACATGCTTAACCACTTGAAGAAGTATCTATTTCATAAAGATGCCCCCCAATGGATCAAAGACTTCCAAAGCATGATCAATCCACCTACAGCAAATGGAGCTGAAGTGGCTGAAAAGGTAGAGCAATAGTTAGGGCGATTGTATAATCACTCTGCCAAAATGGGATTTCCCATCACCCATGGGAACAGGCGTCTCGTAGAGATAGGTGGTAGTGCCTCCAGAGTGATCGGTCTTCGATCGTAGTTCGGTTGTAGATGCTGTCGTCCATGCCGAGAGGTCTTTGGAAAACTGAACTACGAAAGTAGCATCATCCGCTGCTGTATTGACGGAAAGTTCCATGAAGAAAGAGCCGTCTGTTGGCATGGGCACAGGTGCGGAGGCAAAAAGGTAGTCGGACAGTTCACCTCCGGAATAGGGAATGGTGTCTGTGTTTCCTGGGTTGCCATGGATCGCTGTGCTCGGGCGCCATTGATTTGGATCGGTGGGATTAGTGCCCTTGTAAACGAGACTGTAGCCATCGCCGTCTGCCGTCTCAGGCCACGGAGCGTCATCGGTATAGGTGAAATCCACGATGGTTGTGGTATCGGCCGCGGCCAACCGGATGCGTTCGCCACTGTTGCTGAGTTGGCCCGTGTATTCGCCGATGATTCTGGCCGTGCCTGCTCCATTTCGGAACTCAAAAGCTGCTTGGTTTGATACGAGAATAACTCTTTCCCCAGGAGCCAAAACGGTGTCCGTAGGAAAGGTGAATGTCAGGCCATGAGTGAAGTTGACATTGGTATACTCAACAAAGGTGCTGCTGGTATTCATCACTTCAATAAACTCAAAGTCATTGTCCTCAATGAATCCCTCAGCTTCCTCGGCAGAGTTTGGATTATCCGGATGATAATGGAACTCGCTGATGATCGTATTGCTGGCGTTGGCCAGATCTACACTGCTTGTGTTCGTGACGGTGATGCTGTCAGTGCCTACTTCGGCACCTTGGTGGTTTCTTGCTGTTAGGTTCAGAGCGTTGGCTCCGGCTCTGATAGGGATGACTGTTTTCCAACTGTCTGTGCCGGTCCAAGTCACGGGTGTGGTGATCCCATTCACCTCGATCGAGAACACGTCATAGGAGCCCGTTCCTGCGAGATCAATGACACTGTCAGATTCTGAGAAATCGGCCCCGCCATTGGTGGTGATTGCGAAAGGAACCGGGCTGGGGAGGGTGGAAAGAACGTAGTTGGCGCGATTCGTGATGTAGCTGCTGAGGTCAATATTCGATCCGATGACCGTGGAGAGTCCGCTGGAGATAGAACTCGTATAGTCGCTGTTAAATGTGGTCTCAACGAGGTCATTGAGATGCCCGTCAAAAACTCGGCGGTATTCTGGGATCGCAAAAAGTTTGGTAACGGGGAGAGTCGTTCCGGCGTTGTTTTGCGTCGGTACAACTGAAGCATCAGATGCCAGTCTGAACGACCGATCCAGATCCCACTGTAATACGATGATTTTCCCGTCGGTCGGACGGACAAAGAAACGGAAGTTGTGCTCCCACAGGCGGCTGTATACATCGTCCGTGCCATTCAGTGACATCATCGCGAAAGTGCGCATCCATTGGTTGACGTCGATCAGGGAATCAAGGGCGTCCTTGAGGGCACTGCCACTCAGGTTCCCCACAGCTTGATTCAGCGCGATGATGGCCGAGTAATCATCGCGATCACGTGCGCTGCGAATTTGAAATCCCCATCGGTAAGGTTCCTTGTCGTCGCCGCGGTCCTCTAGCGTGTAACGCCCATTAGTATGATTGTAAGGGTTACCGATTTTCAGATCCTCAGGGCCGCCCGTGGTGCCATTAGGATCATAGTGCAGCTCCATGTTGAACAATGTTCCGCTCTCCTCGACATCGGGAAACAGTCCATCCCAGAAGCTGGAGGTGTGTCGGCTCATCGATAGCAGGGCAACACCACGGTCACTGATCGTGGGCGGCAGGACATAGGCGACATCATCGTAGAACGACCAGTAGCCACCTCCGGCTCGATTGATCAGCGCTTTGGCCAGTATTTGCTTAGCGGCTCCACCTCTTTCCACAGAGATACTGTCGTGAACCCCGCGGAATAACTGGTCGGGCTGAAAACTGATGTTGAATCCGTAACCATTTGATTGATAGCGGCCATGACCGCTGGCCTTGAGTCTCAGGCGCACGTCATAATAGACAGTTTCCTCGTTTTCGATAACGGTGACAGGGAAACGATCATTGCTCATGCGGTTTGTATTCAGAAACAGGAAACTGCGATCCGTTTCTGCCATGATGATTCTGAAGTTGTGACGTAGTCCGGAGGTGTCTGCCAAGCCGTCTTGAACTTTGTAAAATGCACCTCCTTCTGTGGCCGCTGCCGGATAGTGGCTGGTCATGCTGTTGCCGTCTGTGCCTCGAACATAGAAACGCACGATGGCGCTGCTGCTTTGGCCGGGGATGATTCCCGAGTAGCGACCATCATTGGCACTCATGCTGGTGCTTTGGAAAAGGGAACCATCTACAGAGTAAAAAAGTGTTAGGTCCTGAACTCCATCTGGATCTGTCGCGTCGATACTCACCGTGACGGCTTCGTTGGCGTCAGGAACTACTGGCGAGTGCGCCATGTTTGTTAGGTCTGGTCCAGCGTTGGTGATGGCAGCCGTATTTACAGACCCTGGTGTGCCCCAGACCTCGGCGGAATCGAGAGTGTGCGTCTTTTGCAGGTAGTTGAAGTAACCCTTCGTGTTCAGCAGGCTTGAGCCGCTTACCCATTTGGCTCGGAAGCTGATGGTGTAGGTGTTGCCAACGACGATTTCCTCGTTGTTGGCAAATGTGGTCTCGAGTTTGTTATGCTTGTTCTCCGTGGGCCCGGTGGCAACCACTCGAAGGCACTTGTTTCCCGCGTTGTCGGGATCCGAAATGACGACGGTTCTGCCGTGTGATCCATGGGTGCCAATGGCGCGCCATTTTTGTGCTGTGGAACCTAGAGCATCACCTTCAAAATCGCCGTTTTGAATGAATTCAATGCTGTTGTTTTCGATGACACTGACATCATCGATCAGTATTTCACCAGCATCTAACAATCCGATCTGAAGTTCGTGGAAGGTGTCGATTCCGATGCCGTCGTCGGTAGCGATCGCTTCGTATGTGTAGGTCTGCCAGCTGTTACGTGTGCTTTCATCGCTGGGGGCCCATGCATTTGCCGAGGCGTTGTCCGCGTCTGGGTCACGGAGTTCAAGGCTCGAGCCTCCGCCATCTGCTTTACTATGCCATTTGCCTGAATCATGGTAACGAACCTCATCGGCGGTATTACCATTGGCATCCTCAAGCCGAATCACATCACCGCCGTTTCCCAGACTTCCGGAGTAGTTGCCAAGGACTGAGATCGCGGGGTGCTTCGAGAGCAGTGCCGAAGCATCTTTGGCGATGACTAGATAGCCGCCGGCAGGGATGTTTGTGCCACTTGGGAAATCATAATCAATGCCCCCATCTAACGTCCAGCCGGTGAGATCGATCGTGGATGAACTTCGGTTGTAGAGTTCTAACCATTCCTCATTACGCTCAGCATAGGGTGTGAAATCAGTGGTGGTTTCTTTTTTTAATGTGACACTCGCACCAAAGACGATGTCACTGCTGCTGCTATTGATCTGATGAACTTCCACGGATAGCCGATTATTTCCTTCCAAGAGATTTGGCGAAGAAATGAGGAGCGTCTGTAAGCTGGCGTTACCCACTCCTGGATTGGCAAGTGTGGAGGGGGTGACGGAGCCATCGTCCATGTTGTAACGAGCGAGCTCGACCCCATTCAGATAAAAAATGGCACCATCATCGACGTAGTGGTTGATTACCATTTCGGTGACGGTATCAGTATCGGTGCAGTTAAACTCAGTCTCGAAGTAATAGGTGATCTGAGTGGTCTTTGTCATGGTAGTTTGGATCGGGTGATCCAAAGTGGTGTTTTCCACTCCTAACAATCCTGCTCCTGATGCCCAGTTGATGTTATCCACGATGTGGCTGCTGGCTGCCCAGTCAGATGTCAGACCGCTGGTGCCGGCGTTCAGATTGTAGCGCCAGACTGAAGAGTAATCCAAGACCAGTTGGTTGGTGGTGTTAGAACTCCCTGAGGCGATCTGAGGTTTGGCATGATAGAAGATTTCATTGATGACGATGCCATCTTCCACAGAGACATCATTTGCCGAGCCCAGAGTTAGACTGGTTGGCCGAGCCCATTGGCCAGTGCCGTCCGGAGCACGCGCTATGGCGGAATCATCGACGCGAACGGTGTCGATTAAGTTGTTTTTTCCGGCAGTGAATAGAAATAGCCGGTTATTGTCTTCGGGGGTAAAGCCAAGCGTGGCGGCGTCAATTGTTAGGAAAGCTCCGGCGGCAAGGTCGCCAGAGGGGAGGTTGTAGGTAGGGGAGAGCTCATTGGATGAGACAATGACCAGGCCTCCAATTGAGATCGGTGTGTCGCCATGGTTGTGAAGCTCGATTTGGAAGTTCGGATCGAGTGCCGATGTCACCTCGTTGAAGGCGAGCTTAGGTAATGTCGCGAATGTATTAGCGGCTCCCGGAGTGCCGTTCATTTGGCTACTGACAGTCCAGTTTGCAGGATCCGCTGTGCCTTTGTTAGGGGCGCGCTTGGCTAGAGTAAAACCGGATCCATCCGGTCCCAACGGCCAGGGGGAAGTATCGCTGTAATCGAGTCGATCCATGATTCTCCGGCCTTGCAACTCGCTGGTGGCCTCACCAGTGGAACCTGAGCCGGACTGCGAGCGGAAAGATCGGTTATTGTTATAGAGATAAACCGGATCACCTGAGTTTGAGAGGTTACGATTATAGGGCCCCAAAGCGCCGCTGTATCCGGTTGCTGTGGCTAATGCTGCCGGATCTTTGGCGATTAACAGATAACCACGGGCAGGGATGACCGTGCCCTCGGGGAAATCAAAATCGATATCGCCATCCATGCGCCAGTTTGAAATATCGACCTCAATCGCTAGCTGGTTATAGAGCTCGATATACTCGAGTGAAGAATCATCATTTTCCGGATGATAGTGAACCTCATTGAAAACAACCACGCTGTCTTGCGCTGAGGCCATCATTGGAAGGCTGGCTATTATCAATATTAGCAGTGCGAAGGCTCTGGGTATCAGTGGATTCATGGTTTTCAAGAGCTCAGCGCAGGCCTGAAGAAAGTGGGACGGTCAATGTATTCCATGTCGATACATACACCACCTAATAATTCATATCCAATGACATACCGAACAGTGAGGTGATAACCGGAGTCGTTTGCGCGTGTAAATGCATCTCCTAATGCGTGGATAGCTTCAGGTGCAACGATACATTGCGTGACTCAAAAACAACCAACGAGCATAGAGACAACTAAGTAAATAGTTGCCCCTGAGCGCTCAGTTGCATGATTCGCCGCTGTAGGTGCTTAACCTACATGCTTTAGTGGACTACATTGGAGGCGGCTTCGTGAGCCTCTTCCGCGATTTCAAGTTCGGCACGCTCCTTGGGGATCACGCGGATGAACTTGTTCACGGCTTTATCCCAGTTCGCGAGGATGCGTTGGGCACGACCGCTGCCGGTGAGTTCAACGTGTTTCTCGACGAGTTGTTTGACGAGGGCGATGTCCTGTTCGCGCTTAATAGGCAGTGGAGCTACCATCTCGGTATTGATGCGAGATTGGAAACGGCCGTCTTTATCGTAAACAAAGGCGGTGCCGCCGGACATGCCGGCTCCGAAGTTTTTCCCGGTAAGTCCGAGGATGAGAACCAGACCATTAGTCATGTATTCGCAACCGTGGTCACCGACGCCTTCACAGACGGCAGTGCCGCCGGAGTTACGA
Organism: Oceaniferula spumae; assembly: GCF_042849255.1. Lineage (GTDB taxonomy): Bacteria > Verrucomicrobiota > Verrucomicrobiia > Verrucomicrobiales > Akkermansiaceae > Oceaniferula > Oceaniferula spumae. The sequence continues at coordinate 533,783 of NZ_AP026866.1, read as the reverse complement.
ACGCAGAAGCGCTCGCCTACGCGACCATTGACAAAGAGCTCGCCGCCGGTGGCGCCATACATGCAGGTGTTACCGGCGAGGGAGTTATCGGCTGGCTCAAACTGGACGTCCTTCTCAGGCTGCACCACGATGCGGCCACCGGCCATACCTTTACCGACGTAGTCGTTCGCCTCGCCGATGGCATTGATATTCACGCCGCCGCAGAGGAAGGTTCCCAGTGATTGTCCGGCTGACCCACGGAAGGTGAGGTTGATCGTGCCGTTAGGCAGACCGTGGTCACCGTGGATTTCCGCGATGCGACCTGACAAGCGGGTGCCGAGGTTACGGTCGGTATTGACCACATTGTATTCGAGTTTAACTGGCTGACGGTCCATCAGATCGGCGAAGTCATCGCTGACGATGGTTCTCTTGACGTCCTCGATGATTTGTAGATCAAGTGCCGGTTTCTGAATGCCATCGTTGCGCTCCTGCTGGCAGATGCGTGCGATGTCCTCGACGTCGCAGCCGAGAGATTTTGCAACCGTGGGGGCCACGTCCTTCAGCACAGGGCTGAGGTCGATGCTGTTCGCCTTGGGATGATTAGGCACTTCGCGTTGGCGCAGGAAGCTGGTGTGACCGATCAGGTCATCCAATTTCCGCACTCCGAGTTCTGCCATGAGCACGCGGCATTCTTCTGACACGGCATTGAAGAAGTTGATCACCATTTCAGGGGTGCCTTTGAACTTGGCGCGCCACTTTGGATCGGTGGTCGCAATGCCTACCGGGCAGTTGTTCAGGTGGCAGCGGCGCACATAGACGCAGCCCATCGCGATCAGCGCGATGGTGCCAAAGTTGAATTCTTCAGCTCCGAGGATGGCGGCGGTGATGATGTCTCTGCCGTTGCGCAGGCCACCATCGGTTCTGACGGTGACACGTGAGCGAAGGTTATTGAGCATCAGCGTTTGCTGAGCTTCGGACAGACCCATTTCCCATGGCAGACCGGCGTGTTTGGTAGACGACAGCGGTGAAGCTGCGGTGCCACCGTCGTGACCGGAGATCAGGATCACATCGGCGTCCGCCTTGGCCACACCAGCGGCCACGGTTCCAACACCCGCCTCAGCCACCAGTTTCACGGTGACTTTCGCGCGTGGGTTGATTTCCTTCAGATCATGGATCAGCTGAGCCAGATCCTCGATGGAGTAAATATCGTGGTGCGGAGGAGGGGAAATCAGCTGCACGCCAGGCTGGGTATTACGGAGACGAGCGATGATGCCGTTCACCTTGTGGCCGGGAAGCTGGCCGCCTTCACCAGGCTTGGCTCCCTGGGCCATCTTGATTTCCAGTTCATCGGCATTGACCAGATAATGCGCTGAGACACCGAAGCGACCGGATGCGATCTGCTTGATGCGTGACAGCGCGAGGTCTCCGTTAGGGTAAGGTGAGAAACGACGGGTGTCTTCGCCACCTTCGCCGGAATCGGATTTTCCTCCGATGCGGTTCATGGCGATGGCCAGAGTTTCGTGTGCCTCAGGGGAGAGCGCACCCATGGACATCGCAGCGGTGGTGAAACGGCGGCGGATGTTCTCGATCGGTTCGACCTCATCAATAGAAATCGGGCCGGCTTCGGATGGGACAAATTCAAAGAGGTCCTTGATGGTGACCGGATGGGTCTCCAAGGAGGCTTTGACGTAGTCATCGTAGTCGTCCTTATTATTGTCTTTGACAAAGGTGTGGAAGTTTTTGATCAGCTCGGTGGTAAGAGCGTGGCGCTCACCTTGTTTACGGTAGCGGTTGTAACCGGGGTCACCGAGTGGCAGGGGCTTGCCTTTGGACACGAGATCGCGCAGATCGTCGAGCTCTTCGCTATCGTCATTGAGATCGGCGTGGGCTGCCTTGTGGCGGATGATGGACTCCTCGGCGATTTCTAGGAATCCGATACCACTGAGGCGTGATGGCGCACCCGTGAAGCAGATGTCCATGACCTCTTTGCCGATACCGATGGCTTCGAAGATTTGAGCGCCCTGGTAGGAGTTCAGCACGGAGATACCCATCTTCGACATGATTTTCAGCAGACCTTTTTCCAGAGCCTTGCGGTAATTACTCATCGCTTTGCTTTCGGAAATGCCGTCACCGATTTTCCCTTTGGTATCGTTTCTAACAATATCACGCACGGTGGCGTAACCAAGGTATGGGCAGACGGCGGTAGCACCAAAGCCGAACAGGCAGGCGATCTGATGGGTGTCACGGGCTTCGCCGCACTCGACCACAAGCGAGCAGCGGAGACGCTTACGCACACGGTTGAGGTGATGGTGAACAGCTCCAGTGATCAGCATGGCCGGCAGTGGCACACGCTCAGGTGAGGCGGCACGGTCGGAGAGAATCAAGATGCTGATGTTTTCATCCACGGTCGCTTCAGCTTCCATGCAGACGCGCTGGACGGCGTCCTTCATGCCAGCGGCACCAGCGGCCACGTCCCAGGTGGTGTCGATCACACGATGGGGGAAGCCATGCTCTTCCATGTCTCTGATTTTATGCATTTCCTGTTCTAACAAGATTGCAGAATCGAGGCTGAGCAGGCGGGCGTGTTCAGGAGTTTCGGAAAGCAAGTTGCGCTCGGCACCGAGACCGGCGGCAAGAGTCATGACGGAACGCTCACGGATCGGATCGATCGGTGGGTTGGTCACCTGCGCGAAGAGTTGCTTGAAGTAGGTGGGGAGCAGGCGCGGGTAATTCGAAAGCACAGCGAGCGGAATGTCATCGCCCATCGAGAAGACGGCTTCTTGCGCGCCTTTGATCATCGGAGGGAACACCATATCGAGTTCCTCGGTGTTGATCGCGTGCATGATCTGCTGGCGCGAAAGGGTGACCGGATCGATCTCCACTGCAGGAGTCTGTGGCTCTGGAGAGATGAAGTCGTGGAGTTCCAGACGGTTTTCATCGATCCAGCGGCGGTAAGGTGCTTTTTGCGCCAGTGCTTCTTTGATTTCACGGTCGAACTTCAGCTCGCCAGTGGAGAGATCGGCGCAGAGCATCTGACCTGGCCCAAGACGGCCAGTGCTGATGACCTTGCTGCTGTCGATCTGAACGGCACCAATTTCGGAACCGATGTAAAGCAGTCCGTCCTCGGTGAGTTTGAATCGTGATGGGCGCAGGCCGTTACGGTCGAGCGAAGCACAGAGTTTGGTGCCATCGGTGTAAACCAGACCAGCTGGGCCATCCCATGGCTCGGCGAAGGAGCGGTGGTATTGGTAGAAGGCGCGGAGGTCATCGGAGATGTCGGCATCATCGCGGAACGCGGGAGGCACAAGCATGCACATCGAGTGCTCCAGAGAACGACCAGACAAGGTCAGCAGCTCCAGAGCGTGGTCCAGACTGGCTGAGTCACTTTCGTCCTCACGCAGAACATTTTTCAGAAGCTCAATATCATCGCCCCAAATGTCGGACTCGAAGAACTCTTCGCGAGAAGCCATCCAGTTGCGGTTGCCACGAACGGTGTTGATTTCACCGTTGTGGCACATCATGCGGAACGGTTGACCGAGCGGCCAAGCGGGGAATGTGTTGGTGGAGAAACGTTGGTGATAAAGGCAGATGGCGGTCTCAAACTCCGGATTCTGGAGGTCGAGATAAAAAGCCTTCAGCGTGGCCGGCATCGCAAGGCCCTTGTAGGAAATCAGACGGTGCGAGAATGATGGCATGTAAAAGCCTTCGATGTTCTTGGTGTCTTTTTCGATGCTGCGGCGGCAGAGGTAAAGTTGACGCTCAAAGTGATCGGACTCCCAACCAGCGGGCTTTTCCATCAGCAAGTGCATGATTTGCGGACGGGTCTTGCGAGCCAGTTCGCCGAGCTCCTCGGGAGCGACCGGAGCTTCGCGCCATCCGATGAAGCCGATGCCACGCGAGCCAATTGTTTTCACTGCGAGGTGCTTGATTTCCTCCTGAGCTTTCTCGTCATTGAACGGCAGGAAAAAGACACCGACAGCGAGATCATCGTCATTTTTCAACGGAGTGCCTAGATCGGCTGCGGCTTTGCGGAAGATGGGAAGGGGGATCTGACTGAGTATACCTGAGCCGTCACCCGTTTTCATATCGGCATCCACGGCTCCGCGGTGCGTCATATTGCAAACCGACTCAATGGCTAGATTGACGATGTCATACGAACGCTTGCCGTGAATGTTGGCAATCGCGCCCATGCCGCAGTTATCGCGCTCATTGGCGAAGCTGTGCATGGAACCTGTGCTGTCGGGCGTGCTGGTGTGGTATGGGAATGACATAGTACAATAGATGGTTGAAAATGAACGACGTGTGCCGCTCCTGGTCGCTAAGATTTGCTCAGTGACTTGTAATCAGGCAGGGGAATAAAGCTTCGGACTGTCTGCTTGCCAAGTCCGAAGTCTGTCAGGGAGGGTGTGCATTTCTCTCTGTGGCTTGTAAATATGTGCCTTTGCAGAAGATTCCAAGCAGGGATTTTCTGGAGGGAGGCAGCAAAGCTTTTTGAACGAATCCCATTTCAGACCCTCTGGGGTGTCATAAGGGTAGTTTCATTACCTGTAAATGTAGATATATCAACAGTTAGAGAGCCTCATGTTAGAGGTAACTATCATCATGGGTGCACATTTCCACAAATCCCCGAAGTGTATTAATCGTCACCCTTGAATCCTATATGGAATAAGGATCTAACAGTGGTTCTTCGTTATGGTTTCAGGCCCATATTTATTTTGGGTTTGCTGGATGAGAGGGGCGTTAATATTAGTTCAAAACATTAATTAAATGAGGGGTATTCATTATCCGTCACATCTCTCGAACAAACCCCATACTAAGATTATGAAAGTAAATTCCATGCACCCCTTGGTCCGCTTGATGCCAGTATTAGCTTTAGTCACCTTATCAGGCTGTGCCTCATTCCGCGGAATGCCCAGTCACGGTGGTGGTAAACGTTTCGATGAAGAACAAAGGGTTGTAACAGCCGCCATTCGTCATGCTGCTGAGAAAATGAATTTCTCCCGCATCAACAAACGTAAGATCGCCCTTGAGGTCACATCACTTGAAACATCCGGTAACGCCGAGCCCTTCTACAGCGGCCTCAACGACATCGGTCTGACCGGTCAGTATTATCGCGAGACCTCCCGTGTCGTTCGAGATGTGAACCAGCAATACAACCGAAGCCGGAACACCCGCGACTACGATCCTGATATCAATTTCCAGCCTAAGCTGAAGCCGAACAACGTCATCACCCGTGAAGATACCGAGTATCTGAGAAAAGCCTTGGAAATGCGCCTGCGTCATGACGGCTTCCAAATCACCCCGGTTGCGGACGCGGATGTCTACCTCGTGGTTCTGGTGGACGTGCTTGGAACCAACCTGAGCCGTCGCGATTACTTAGTGGCTTACCAAGACGACCTTGGAGCGACTTGTGAAATGACCTATTACGCGATCGATCCAAAAACGCAAAAAATCATCGCAGCTTCCCAAGCCGTGGCATCTCGCGGAACCTACAAGGAAACCAGCCTCCGTGCGTCGCCACTACGCAAGCATTGCCGCTACGTAGCCGACTTCACTGACCGTATTGCACCACTTCCTCAAGCTGCTCCTGGTGGATTCCATGGTGGCCGTGCACGTGGCAACGTCGGAATCTACAAAGATCCGACCAAACAACGACTCAATGATCTTGTGCAGACAGCACGTGAGTATCTCGAGGCTGAAGACCGTCAAAATGCGGCTAAGACGATCCGTGAGATCCAGAAAATTGATCGGAAGCATCCTGATCTGCCTGACCTGAAAAACGATTTAGAGACACTCTAATTTCGCACAAGTCGTCGCTTGGCTTGATAGTGCCTGCTGGGTCCAGAGGGAAGCCCTCATCCCGGCGGGTGAACCATCTCCATTTTCAACATCCGAGACATCATACACGAAAGTCAGAGTGTGGATCAGCTGCCTAAATTTAGAGGTATTTGGATCTTAGTTCTGCGGCACGTGTAGCCCCCTAATGAAAGTCGCGAAAACATATCGATTGCTGATACTCACCGCTGCCATGTTTGGTGCGCTGACTGGCTGTGCCACATTCCGTGGATTTCCGAGTCACGGTGGGGGGAAGCGTTTTGATGAGGAGCAACGCATTGTCGCGGCCTCGGTGATGCACGCAGGCTATAAAATGGATCTGCGCACCCTGGAACCTCGGAAAATTGCACTTGAGGTAACTTCACTGCCTACCACCGGTAGTGTGCATGCTGGAAATACGACCATTGTCGGTGCGTTTCAGGATCTCCTTGGATACCGTATGCAACCTCGGCTGCAAACCAAGCGTGTCTTGACCCAGCAGGATGTGGAATACGTTGAATCTGCCATGATCAAGCAACTGCGCTATGACGGCTTCCAAGTCGTTTCTCCGAAAGATGCCGAGCTGTATTTGGTCGTTCTCGTGGACGTGTTAGGGACCAATTTCAGTCGTGATGATTTTTTGGTAGCCTACCGAGATCATCTCAAAGCGACTTGCGAGCTGACCTACTATGTGGTGGATGCTCAAACACAGAAAATCATCCGCCGTGCGCGTTCGACGGCTTCCATCGCTGAATACTGCGAGCTCAATGTTAGATTTACCCCGTTTAGTTTTAAGAACAGCTGGGTCACCGATTTCCATAACGAGATTTCCATGCTTCCGGCTCAACGAGTGGTTTCACTGAGTGGCCCCTACGATCTGGCACCGGTCTCTGAATTGAACAAACCCTACGAGCCTGAGCCTAAAGGGCGGAAAAGGAAACGTGGTAAGAAAGGTCAACGTTTTGAAGATCCAGTGCCGTTCCCTCTGCCAGCAGGCCACGGTGGTTTGGTCGAGCCTGACGGCGCCGGTCTACTCCCGAATATGCCAGGCAAGCGCAAGCGGATTGATGATGTCGACGAGGAAGATGATGACTTGCCGGAAGTGCAAATAGACGGAACCATCATGGATAAGTTTAAATTGCTCACAGCTCAGGCTAAGAAGCAGATGGACGACGGTAATTTCACAGCCGCCCGCGCCACCATGGCTGAAATGCGTAAGCTCAAGCCCGATGCCAAGACTCTGGAAAATCTGGAGAAACGAGCTAACAGGCTGGAGGAAAAGCAGAGAAAGCAGAACAAGAAAGCAGACCCAAGCCCTGCACCCGACGGAGCAATGAACAAAACACCGGGAGCTTCGTCAGCTGACGATATTGCCATGCTTTTCCCTCTGCCTCAGCACGATATTAAGAAAGTAAACGCCCAGATCGAGCCGCTGAGAGGTCTTGCTTGGGAACGGCAGCATGAGCTGATTGAGCAGTCGGTCCTAGCGCTGTTAGGTGAGGACGGCGCAGAGGTAGTATTTCGTTAGATTTCAGACTTTTCCCGATAGAAGCACTATCGCCGAGATGGCGATGGTGACGAGATAAAGCACGAGCATGATTAGAATCATGATGCCCATCAACTTCCAGAACGTGCGCTGGTGCGCAATGGCTTGTTCCAAATCTTCGATCTGATTGCTCACCACCAGTCGGGTAATCGATCGTTCATATCGTGACAATCGCAGCGATGGGATGATGAACAGAACTGCTAGGATGAAATAGAATGAGCCTAACAGTAATACATGCAGAAGAGAAAAATGACCGAGCATTTTACGCATGGTGAAAAGAGCAATCGCCACACTGAAACCTGCGGTAATGTAGCCAGCTAAACTACAGAACTTGACCCATGGGCGTGTGCACCGCAGATGCTCTACCACAAGATCCGGAGCATCAGTTGGCTCCACCGGCTTTGCGGCCGTCCAAGGATCGATCATGGTATCATCCACGGGTTTATCGCTGGGAGGACTGTAGGGGTCTTCGTTCACGATCCAGATTCTAATACCTGAAAACCAATTTTGGCACTTCCAAGTTGTTAAAAAGAACGATAGTTCGGCATGTCTCCGTTGATGTAGTGTAATTGAATTAATGTGAGACTTTGATTTTCAAGCACACCGATTCAGACAACAAATAATAAATAAGGTATGAGTAGTGAGGAATTCCAAGCGGTGGAGGGGGGCGAAAGCCACTCCGCTATGGATGACACCTCACCGATGGCCTTAGGTGGAAAACTTGCTGGGTTGTCACTACCTAGGCAAGTTCTCGCACTCGCACTCTGGCCGTTTTTACAAAATCTGATGGGGGTAGGGGTCGGGTTTGCCGATATGATGATCGCAGGCCGTATGGAAAGCGGTCAAGCAGGTGAGGCAATCATGGATATGATGGGAGCCGGCATGTATCTCATGTGGCTGCTGATGATTTTACAAGGAGCTATGGCGACCGGGGCCATGGCTCTGGTCTCACGCTCAACAGGGGCCAGGGATATGAAATCTGCGAACCTCGCCCTAGGCCAATCGCTGCTGTTGGGGATCATTTCCGGAGTGGTCAGCGGCATAGCTATCTGGCTCGTTGTTCCCTACATGGGCCGATTTTTCGGACTCAGTCCACTAGCACAGGAATATATAACAGAATACATGCGCATGGCTGCTTGGTTGGCTCCATTCAGTGGTGTGATGTTTGTCGCCAGCAGTTGTTTGCGTGCTTATGGCGATACCATGAGACCATTTTGGGCCATGCTGTTAGTCAATGTGGTCAACGTTCTGACAAGCCTCTACTTTGTTTATGAGTTAGGCTGGGGAGTCAAAGGTCTGGCCGCAGGAACGGTGATCGGCTGGGCCTGTGGCGCGGCGATGATTCTTTGGTTCTTAAGACCAGGGAGTAAGCTGAGAATGAAGGATGATGAGGAGGATCCATTATCTGATTCCCTTGAACTGAGTATCGAAAACTTACGGTATGACATGCCAATGCTCCGACGGATCTGGCGCATCAGCTGGCCTTCAATGATCGAGATTATCGGTATGTGGTCGGTGCATGCAGTCGGCATTTATTTCATCGGCACGATGAAAGCCGGCACCATTGGAGCCCACGCCATGGTAGTGCGTCTGGAATCGGTCAGTTTCATGCCAGGTTTCGCCATCGGCATGGCTGCGAGCACCCTAACCGGCCAATACCTTGGAGCCAAGGATCCTGATATGGCCAAGAAGGCGGTTCGCTTTTGCTGGCTGTTGGCGATCATTTCAATGGGAGGTGCTGGAGTTCTCATCTCCGTTTTCAATACCGAGTTTTTGTCGTTGTTCGGAGACCCGGCATCAGAGCAATTCCAAGTGGCTGCGCCAGTGATTCGTTTTGTCGGACTCTTTCAAATACTGACCGCCACGATGATGGTGATGAAAATGTCCATGCGCGGGGCCGGTGACACGCGAACCGTGACCATCTATTCATTCGTGTCGATGGGCTTGGTTCGGGTCGGGCTACTATGGTTGATGATCCACAACTTTGACCTCAACCTGTTACAAGTCTGGCAAGTGATGATGCTGGATGTGTTGCTTCAGGGGGGAATCTTTGTGTGGCTTCATTTCAGAGGCGGCTGGCTGACCCGTGAGGTTTGATCGACAAGTCAATTCACGTAAACGCAGGTCATGCCATTTTTCTGCAAAACAAAGTTGCATTACTTTGGTGAAACTGCTTCATTCCGCCCGTCTTCAGTGCGCACGTGGCGGAATTGGTAGACGCGCATGATTCAGGTTCATGTGTCCTCACGGACGTGGAGGTTCGATTCCTCTCGTGCGCACCATTGAAGATTACCTGAAATTAGCCCTTGAATGCCAGAAGGCGATCAAGGGCTTTTTCGTGTCTGGGCATCGTGCTCGAATGTCTACAGAAATTGTTTCACGATCATCCAGATGGACATCACCATCATCAGTAGGTTCTCAGTGAGTGATATGAACCCGAGCGGCACGCTACTTCCTCCTCCCACGCAGGCGCATTTCAGATCACGTTTTTCGATGTAGACTGCCTTGAAGACTGAGATAGCTCCAATGGTGCTGACGATAAGTGCGAGCGGTGCGGCCACCCAGGTGAACAAGCCGGCAATCATCAGGGCTCCTGCTCCAGCCTCGATCACTGGGTAAACATTGGAGTAGGGCACATAGCGCTGAGCGAGAAGATCGTACTGGACGAAGCCGGTGGCGAAGGATTTGAGATCCTGAAGCTTGAGGATTCCCAGCACACACATGCTGATGGCTATAAACAGCTCGGCAACGCGGAGAATTTCCAGACTGCTGCCCTCCATGGCCCAGCAGGTGGTTAGGGCCATCGCGAAGGCGACAGCAAAGACGGCGATGACTGGCTGATAGGTATCGCCCTCCTTGGGGTCCGGGCCTAGGCCGAAGTGCTCACGCAGGTCATCGTAGGTGCCGATGTGTTTACCCTCGATCCAGACCTGCGGTGTTTCATCATAACCATTCTCCTCCTTGTATTTCTTGTTCTCCTCGGAGCTTTCCAGATGCTCGTCCTCGATGTCGAATCCGCGTCGACGGAGCAGGTCGAGCGCCTTGAGTCCCCATGGACAGAAGTGGTCAGGGGCAACGATCCGAACTATTTTTGCTTTTTTAGACATAATGTTAGAGTGCTTGTGATGGTTAATACTTGAGAGTGAGGCCGGCGCCCCATCCATAACTGCTGTCCCAAAGTCCTGTGACAGAAAGGTTCTCATTGATCATGTAGGACAGGCCAGCTTGATAGGACCATTTTTCCAAGGTGTCGTATTCAGCTTCACCGAAAATACCCAGTCGAGGAGTCAGCATGAGTTCTCGCTCAAGGGTCACTCTGGTTTCGCCGTCCTCATCGATCCATGTGGATGACATGATGTTGAGGGGAAGTAGATAGCGGAAACCGACGATTGCCACGTCCTTTTCGCGTTTGGAATCGACACCCTCAGCATAGATTCCAGCAAAGACAGAAGTAAAACGGTTGAGGTATCTGTCGTAAGTGAGTTCACCTTCCCAGGTGGTATCTTTGACTTGTTTCCAGCCAGCTTCCCATGACAGGGAGAATGAGTTTTGCTGGTTTTCATATCTAATTCCCCCTTGGGTCATGTTGCTGAGCACATCCGCCTGGGCGAAAAACCACCAGTGTTGATTGTAGCGTTCATCATGCAGAGCCTCAGTTTCCGGATCATTGCTGTAGCCATTGTAGCGGACTATGCGGGCCATGCCTGCCTTCATGTGGTAGAGTAGATGACAGTGAAAAAACCAGTCGCCAACTTCATTGGCCTCGAATTCGATCACCGTAGTGGTCATCGGCGCCACATTGACTGTGTGCTTGAGCGGTGAGTAGTCGCCTTGTCCATTGATTACTCGGAAAAAATGTCCGTGCAGATGCAGTGGGTGGTGCATCATGGTGCGATTGATGAAAACAAATTGAACCACCTCTCCCTGGTTGATTTTGATATCGTTTTCGGGTTTTAATGGCTGGTTGTTAAACGACCAAACGTAGCGGCCCATGTTACCATCGAGGGTCAGTCTGACTTTGCGTTTTTGGGCATTTTTATTCAACGTAGTTTTTCGCACGGATTTTAATTTTTCATATGGAGGGAACGGGCGCAACCGTGACTTCATGCTATCCTGAGCCAGCATCGAATGATGGGCAGCATCTTCACGGAGCAGGAAATCATACCATTTTTTGGGATTATGGACGATGCCCTTGTCCATCTTGCCTCCCATATTCATTTCCCCATGGTCCATGCCTTTCATCTTCATTCCACCGTGGTTCATTTTCATACCATGCATGTTCATACCCGGTTGATCAAACATACCCATCTTAACTTCGTCAGTGGGCATGCCCATGGTTCCGGCGGGAGTGAGGGCGAACATTTTTTTCCATCCAAACATATCCATGGTGTCGTAGACGAAGGGCTTCGGCATTTGAGGTGCAGCATGTTGCTGGCCGGATCCTACCCATAACGAAGCTGAGCCTGAGCCATCATGTGCGGTGGCACGGAGTTCATAGGAGCCCTTGGCTGGGACTTTGACCAATACATCATAGGTCTCCGCAACACCGACTAACAGAGGCTGATTCTGAATCACGGTTTGCACATCCAGTCCATCAGCGGCGATGATTTTCATTGGGCCACCTGCGTATTGGAGGTGGAAAAAACTCGAGGCGGATCCGTTGATGATTCTGAGGCGAACGGTTTCGCCGGCACGTGCTTTAACCGCACTGGATTGTTTGCCGTTGATCAAAAAGGCATCGTAAGCGACGTCGGCGAGATCCATCGGCGGCATCCGCATGGCTTCACGTTTCCAGAACTCTTTCGTTTTTCCTGTTTTCCAAGCACCTAACAGGCTCTGGGCGGTTTTCTTTTTCACACCCATGGCCTCAGAGCCACGGCGCAGCTGACGCATGACTTGTTGCGGGTCTTGATCGGTCCAGTCTGATAGCAGCACAACGTGCTCACGCGAGACTTGATGGCGCTTCTTGGCGCGTGATTGTATGACGATGGGGCCGTAGACGCCGCGTTGTTCCTGAAGATTGGTGTGCGAGTGATACCAATAGGTGCCAGCCTGACGGATTTTAAACCGATACGTGAAAGTGGTGCCAGGTTTGATCGGTGGGTAGCTGATGTAGGGGACTCCATCTTGATCCGGTGGTAGCAGAATACCGTGCCAGTGAATCGAGCTTGGCACCTTCATCTTGTTAGTGACATGGAGCACGGCGGTATCACCTTCGCGGAAACGGAGTGTCGGTCCAGGAATGCCGCCGTTCACGGTCATTGCGATTCGGTTTTTCCCGGTAAAGTTGACCGGAGTTTCAGCGATGCTCAGGTTGTATGTGACCTCCTTGGCAAGCGTAGGCACTGCACAGAGGGCCAATAAGAAGGCTGTTAATATTTTATGTTTCATAGTGTTTTCTTTGAATGGGGTTGAGTTTCACGGCCATTTGAACAAGCGAGTACTTGGGCCATGATGATGCAGACCGTTCAAGAACGATCATTCTATTGGATAGTGATCCAATTGGTTAGTTGCCGGCAATTTGAGCTCTAAAATACAGCGCTGTCACTGCACGGAAGGCAAAGCTGTGCCTTCTCAAAAAAGCTACAAACAATAGCTTTTAAAAAGACATGCCGACTAATTCCTTGTATCAAAGAAGGAAGGTCGAAAACAAAATACGCACCGGTGGGCCGTTTGGCGGCGGGTGAACAGTCAAAGACGAATAATTGCTCTCCAAAGCAGGTAAGGAGTCGATTCGCCCCATCAATGGTGTGTCGAAGTAAACAGGGATAACGATCTGGGACGGGATGGGAAGATTCAACTTTCCAGGCTCATAGTAGTCCGTATTTTGATCACACAGACATTCGTGTTTTTCTGGCGCCTTTTCGGTGTCTTGCCCGTGCTCTTGTGATGAGTTTTGACAGCAAGAATGCGAAGTAGTTTGCTCGGGTGGTCCACATGCAGATCCACATCCTATCAACGAGCACAGGCAGCCTGGGCTAGCCAGCAGCAGCGCTAATAGTGCGGTGATAATGTGGTTTGTTACGTTCACAGAATTATGTGATCATCAATGTGTAGGCTATATTGAGAGTTATCTCGGCACAACCTTATTCCTTATAGCTACCATCGTCCAATGATCGCCGAAAAGCTGAGTTCGGTTTTTTCTCCGGCTTTGACAAAGGCCATGCCCACTGATGTTTGTGGTAGATTGGCACTCAGGAAAGGGGAGTTGCTGAACTGGCCGGTGGCGGCATTGATGGTGCCACTTCTAACATAGCCGCCGTAGGGGTCGACGTAGCGGATTTTGAAGGATTGGGCACGGGGGTGAAGCGCTTCCGGGACTTCGATTACGACCACGAAGTGAGCTCGCACCGGCCACCAAGATTTTTGACCGACGTCTTTATTGAAGCGAAATGCGTAGCGGCGAAGACTGATGATAGGAGGAAGGCCCTTTTTCAAAGACTTTGACATGCGGGCGTGACTGCGCTGCAACAACTCAGTGCGGGATTCTTTGGGCTTAAGTGTTAGGATTTCGTTTTTGACCTTGGGTAAGAAATGAGCAGATCTCATCTCGTTGGCCATGTCGGTGAGGTCTAGCAGGTTGATCCCCTGTTTGACGTTCCATCTCTTAACTCCTTCAATGTGCTTGGATGGTCGGTTTCCCCATGCTCCGATGACGTAGTTGATGCGGCTTCTGCTATCGGTTCCCGGCACAGCCTTGTATGCTTTCTGCCATTTTTCGTTGCCGTATTGGAAAGCGTTTAGCAGCGATGCTGGCCCACAAGCATTGCCATAGGCGCGGCGCTGGTTGATTGGCTCAGCCTGCGCATTGGGGGCTTTGAGAGTTTGCTGAGCGTGGAGCGAAAGTGATAAAAACGGCAGGGCAATGGTAAGTAGCAATAGCCGTTGAGTCAGGAACATGTCTTACTGAAAACCGAAAAGCGTCGGCTGGCAAACTATATGTAGAACATCGGGGACTGGGTGCTCAGGGAATCCAATGTGATCTCCTTCAGTGCCTGGTCGAGAGATTTGCTGATTTTACCCCACGCTTCCTGGACAGATTTGCCTGACTCTCCTTGTTCGGAAATATTTGGCATCAGCATCCCAGGCTCCACAGCCATGGTGATGTGCTGCATGTTGATCTCTCGTGGTTCTCTTGCCAGTAGGTATCCGCCGGCTTTGCCACGCTTGCTGATGATGAGTCCGCTACGCTTGAGATCGTTGAGAATCTGAACTAAAAAATTTGCAGACACGGCTTCGCGTTGCGCGAGGTCGTCAAGTCGTGTAAGAGTCTGTCCATCATGATGCCTGGCCAGCTGAACCATGGCCCGGCAAGCGTATTCAAGTTTTTGAGAAATCCTCACAGGAAATAATGGAACATAAAAATCAAGCCAGCGCCAGCGTCATCGAGTTTAACCTATGTCATGGTCGACTCACTAAAGAAGAACTCGATGAAATCTGGAAAGACGTCCGTGAGGCCGCAGTGTCTATCGCTGAGTCAGAACCTCAACTCCGCCATCTGCTGTCGGACGTGGTGATCAGCCGCGACGATATGGCCCGTGGTCTGGCAGCCCGTCTGGCTCGCAAACTCGCCAGGGAAGATATGCAGCGCGATGAATTGGAACCTCTGCTGTGCAATATCCTGACCAACAATGGTGAACTTGTTCGCAGTGCTGCCAGAGATATGCAGGCGATCGTAGACCGCGATCCTGCGTGCCAATCTGCGCTTGAACCGCTGCTCTTTTACAAGGGCTTTCTATCCATCACGGCCTACCGTGTGGCTCACCATTTATGGATCAATGGGCGCAAGTCATTGGCATTGTATTTCCAGAGTATCAGCAGCGAAATTTTCGGTGTCGATATTCACCCGGCGGCAAGGATAGGTTGCGGGATTTTGTTAGATCACGCCACCAGTGTGGTGATTGGTGAAACGTCCATTGTTGAGGATGACGTTTCCATTCTCCATGAAGTCACTCTGGGCGGAACCGGTAAGGTCACTGGTGATCGACACCCGATCGTCCGCTCGGGCGTGCTGATAGGTGCCGGATCGAAGATTTTAGGTCGGGTAACCATCGGCGAGTGTGCGAAGGTAGGTGCCGGAAGTGTGGTGCTGGAGGATGTGCCTCCGCATACCACTGTGGCGGGTGTGCCAGCCGTCGTCATGGGTGAGAGCGGTGAGTCAAATCCGGCACAGGACATGAACCAGAAACTTTGCGAGGGGAACTCGATCTAGTCCTCTGCGAGTCCGCTGATACGACCTTTTTCAAAGTCATAAGGCGTAAGCTCCAAATTGACTCTCACACCTTCGCGAAGCGATTCGTGCAGATGAATCAGGGCCTTCGGCACGTGGCCCACGATTTCCTTGCCATTGGGCAGGGCGACTCGATAGATCTTCGCCTTGGGTGTGTCTATGATGGTTCCGACGGTGGTGACTGGAGGATCAAACATGGTGCTTATGGGAAATGGGAACTAGGTTGAGTTTCGTTGTGCTCGAAAGTGTGTTAGCCGAGATCTTTCCATTTGACCAGCGAAGCCAGTGGCGCAAAGCCGTCATGATGCCAGAAAAGGTTGGGCTCTTGGCTCTTTCCTAGTGGGCAAATACGGTGAGCGGGTAAGGAACACAAGGTTTCTGCGTAGTCGAGCGTGAAGGGATGAATAGCGATGGTGGACAGGTGATTCGCCTCCTCTCCCAATACAGACAGAGAGAACTCAGACGGGAGTGATTTCACATACACACAGCGGTTCAGGCAGGAGAGTTTGAGTTCGGGGTTTTCCTCGAAAATGACCGCCCAAGCTAAATCATCCTGACTGTGCCACAGCGCTGTTGATGGTTCATTGGCGGCGAGAAATCGAGTGGTTTCCCTGAGATTGACGACGGCACCAGCTTCTGAGAGCGACAACGGATCGGCAGGGGATGTGTCGTTGAATTTTTGCATCTCACTCGCTAACAATTCAGCGAATCGCCTAGCATCACCTGATACGTAAATCGCATGGGGTGATAGGCAGCCTCTTTGGTTATACAACGAGACGTCTTTTGCCGCTAAACGAGCGGCATTTTCAAAATCATCGGTCACTATCCCTATGGATACTTTGTGACCATGTGGAATGAATAGTTGGTCGGGCCGTAGACGTCCATGGATCTCGGCCATTGTTTCGTCCGAGCCAATGGCGACGACAGCATTAGATTGCTGCCACTGATGTTCTGTTAGGTTATTGTGGCATTCTACCAGTTGCCGCAACTCGTGCGGTAGGCTTTCAATCCAATTGATGATTTCAGGTAATCCTGAGGTCGGTAATTTAACAATGTTGAATGAGCCTAGGAGTAACCCGCGAAGCAAACTTTGCAGGGCAGCATGAGGAGTATTGCCACTGACGATGTGGAGGATCACTTCAGGGGCGTAGGCACGGCTCATCAACTCACCGTGGGGTGAAAATTGATCCAAGACATCAGCATTGCCGAGTTCTTCGGCGAGCCAATCAGTCAGCATGTCAGCCGTAACTGGACCCAGTAATTCGACACCTACGTCGGTTTGGCAGGCGTTGGCTAACAGTTTGATGCGATCTGATGTGGTCATCTTGATTGGAGGGCATGATCGGCAGCTCTTGAGCAACCACGGGGCAGTGCGGTGGGGTCACGACCTAATAAGGTGAACGATCCGTCAGGGCCAGCGACTGCCAAATCCTGAGTCTGGAGTGCTGATACCGAATGCAGATTTGCTAGATCATAGATAGCGACGTGTCCCGGCTCTCCAGGCGCCGCTTCCTTGCCCGTGCGTGGATCAATGATCCTGACTCGGGTCCAATGTGGGCCGCGATGCACGTCACCTAAGCCGCGTGTGTAGAATTGGCTGCTGAGTTCCGTCATGGAATACTCGTTGATGACATTCTCGGGGGAGAGTGAGAGTTTTTCGTTGAATAAGGAGTAGAGTTCCTCTTTTTCCAACCGACGATGAGTTCCCTTATACCCGCCTGTTTCCATGGCAAAGCTGCCACTTGGCAGTTGGATGGCCGCCGAGTGTTCGAATAAATGCAAGAAAGCGATCGCTGTTCCCAGCATGGCAACAGGTCCACCACCGGAAGCCAACCGCGTGATTGTCTCAAAGTCCATGCTGCCGTCATCACGAATGGACCAGATGATGTTAGCCTCTGAGTAATGTGCCGCTAAAACGCCCATCATGTGACTCAGAGACGAGTTTGGAGCGTGTTCGGGGTGAGGAGTTAGAAAGACCACCGTTTGAGGTTTGGGGAGACTGAGCTGTTTCCAACCTTCTATAATAGCGGCCTCATACATCGCTATCGAGGGAAATAAATGCCGGCCACGGACATCCGACGTGGTGCCTGATGTCTGAAAAATATGACTGGGGGAAAGATCCGGACACGTTGT
Organism: Oceaniferula spumae; assembly: GCF_042849255.1. Lineage (GTDB taxonomy): Bacteria > Verrucomicrobiota > Verrucomicrobiia > Verrucomicrobiales > Akkermansiaceae > Oceaniferula > Oceaniferula spumae. The sequence goes on along the minus strand of NZ_AP026866.1, from coordinate 516,081 downwards.
TAGCGGATGAGCAACTACCTTGAAGGCATCCGTGCTAATAGATGGTATTTCTTTCCAAGAGCTAATCTGATCGGGCGATACTCCCAATGCTTGGCAATAACGACGATACGGCAAGTTGTGGCCAAACTGATACCCAAAGACATCCATTGCCAAGTCGTTGAATTCCAAATCAGAAAGCGAGTCGCGATGAATAGCCCCGAGGATTTGTTCCTCTAATTGGGTGGATTCATGATTGGATTTCATTGTGGAATGGGCTGTTGCGGAATCTTGTTAAATTGCGTGTGACAATCAAGGCCCGAATGAGACTCAAAAAATACGTTAGGATGCTTGAACTGAATGTCTGCTATCGATAGTCTCGACATGATTATTCGGTTTTTCCGATGACTGCATCCCATACCAACCAGCTATAAACACATGATACAATCACTGCAACTACTCGCTGCTGACACCACCATTGGTGAAAAATTCAGCAATTTTATGGCCACCGTCCGAGAGGGCGTGGACACACTCGGCCCTATCGGGGCATTCATCTTGGCAATTTTAGTCTTCATTGTTGGCCGGAGTCTGGCCCGCATTTTCAGAGGCCTGATCATCAAGGCGCTTGGTAAGACCGAGCTCGACGACCGACTGGCAAGAATGGTCGGTCACGAAAGCGGTGCCGCAAAAGGCATCGCCAATTTTATTTACTACCTGATCCTACTCTACCTCGCGATCCTCGCACTTGGTGTAGCCGATCTCGACGAAATCAGCGGTCCGCTTCAAGACATGCTCGGCAAGTTCTTGAACTTCATCCCTAACATCATCGGCGCAGGTGTTCTGCTTTACTTCGTTCTAATCGTCGCAAAGGTGGTCAAAAACTTAGCTGCAGGCGTACTCGATGGAGCAAAACTCGATCAACGCCTTGGTGCATCAGCAGGTGAAAAGCCAGTATCTAACGCGCTCGTTACGGCGCTCTACTGCTTTATTATTCTGCTATTCGTCCCTTCAGTGCTGCATTTCCTGAAGATCGAAAGTGTTTCACAGCCAGTTGGTGACGTCGTCAATGACATCCTCAGTGCGGTTCCCAAGATCATCGTCGCCAGCATACTGATCGCTGTCGGTATTTTGATCGGCCAAATAGCACGCCGCCTGGTGACAAATCTGCTAGATGCTGCCGGTGCTAACAAATGGCCTGCAAAACTCGGTCTCGATGTGCCACAAGAAGGGCCACGTGCACTGAGTAATGTTGTTGGCCTGATTGTGATGGTCAGCGTCGCCGTATTGCTCATCAGCGCTGCCATTAACCATCTTGAAATCCATATTCTTTCCCAAGCTTCCGAAGGATTCGTCGAGGGTTACTTTAGAATCCTGCTCGCCGTGATCATTTTCGGAGTGGGTCTGCTGCTTGCGAAATACGCTTACACCAACCTGTCTGATAAAAACATCACTTTGGCAAAGGCTGCCCGCATCGGTATTCTCATCCTGACCACCGTGGTGGCTCTGAAGCGTGCGAACCTCGCACCCGAGCTGACCGGTCTTCCATACGAATACGCCATCTACGCTTTGGCAACGGCATTCGGTATCGGTGGCGCTATCGCCATTGGTTTGGGAGGAAAAGGCTACGTCTCCCGCTGGCTCGAGCGCAAAGGCTAGACAACCAATTCATCGGGGCGGAGGAATCAGCCAGTCGGAATTTCCTCTGCCCCGTTATTTAGTATCTGAAAATGATCGAATGAAATATCACCTAGTGCATTCGACGTAACCATTAATGACCTCTGGCAATCCAGTCGGATTCGGTTTTACAGCTGAAACCAATGCTGGACTTGACTTGGCAAAGTATAGGGTGGAGACTTCACCAGCTGCTGGTTTTCCCGCTTATCTTAGTGGATGGTCATCAGCGCTAGCCAAACAAATATATCCAGGGTTCAAAATACGAGATTTCCCAACCAACTGCAACATATGAAGGACTTATCCAAACTCATTCTCATGCCTCTCGGCTTCGTCGCCATTATTGGCGCTTGTGCTCCTTACCCGCCGTATCCCGGTGATCGACCAGGTCAGGGCCCACATGTTCAGCCGAGAACGCCTCAGCAGAGTGTTGCTGACGAAGAACAGCGCCAGATCGAAGAGAGCCGTCGCCGACTCCAGCGTGAGGAGGCTAAGCGCCGCGAGCGCGAGCGCGATAACGACACCCCAACAGCACCTAAGCCAAAACCAAAGCCGAAGTATCCAACCGCTGCTGAAGTTCCTGGTAAAAAAGGTTTTGTCTTCAACCCATACACCCACAATATCGTGGATGTGAAAGGCATCGCTTCCGGCCAGCTGGTTAAGGATCCAGAGGACGATGATCCTACTCACAAGTTCCGTGTGCCATAAGCTATCATCCAAACGCTCTGTCACAGCTCCGTGACGGGGAAACGTCAAATCTCAAGAACCGATGCCGCATTTTCAGCGCGTCGGTTCTTGCATTTAATGGCTTACATGGCAGTGATTCCCGCGCATGAAACGGATCGCAATTCTAGGTAGCGGCTTGCTTGGCGGATCAATCGCTTTGGCAGCTCAAAAACGCGTGCCCAAGCTCAGCGTTTCCCTCTGGGGACGACGCGAGAAAGCGATCTCTGACGCTCTCGATAGAGGAATCAAGGAGGCCACCACCGACTTGGCGCAAGCCGTAACAGGCGCAGATATCATCATTCTCGCTTCACCCGTGGGTGCGATGTTGGGAATACTGGAAAAAGCATCTGCCGCTACTTCACTCAAGGATGTGATCATCACCGATGTAGGCAGCGTTAAGTTGACTCCCAGAGACACTCTGGAGCACGTCGTGAAGGAGGCGGGAGCCCTCTACATCGGGAGTCACCCGATGGCTGGCTCAGAGCAAACCGGGGTGGGGGCTTCTTGCGAGGACCTGTTCGAGGGTGCGGCCTGTGTGTTGACCAATGATTTTCGACATCCGGATAATGAAGTTACTAAATTACGCACCTTTTGGGAAAACCTTGGCTGTAACTGCTACCTAACATCGTCTGAAGACCACGATCGCGTCATGGCCCGAATCAGCCACCTGCCTCACATTCTGGCATCTGTTGGGAGTTTGGTAGGGTTAAAACATCCTGACGATGGGAAATTTGCCGGTAACGGCATGCGGGACACCACTCGCGTGGCATCGGGTCATCCTGGGATGTGGACTGAAATTTTACGGCGTAACAAAGCTGCGCTGAAGGAGCCCATCGAAGAGACCATCAGCTACTTGCGCGAAATGCTTGCTATGCTCGACGATTCAAGCGATGAAGGGGTCACCCGCCTTCTGGAGGAGGCAAAGACACTGCGAGACGGGCTTCAGCCTAATGGTCACTCCACCGATTGACCAGACCTGCACGGTCTCCTTACAAGACCAAACACATATCAATATCATCATGTCATCCATCAAGGTTAAGCCGATCAAGGATCTCTGGGCCGAATTCGAAGTCCCCGGAGACAAAAGCATTTCTCACCGTGCTGCGATTCTAGCAGGCCTGTCCAACGGGCCATGCCAAATCGATAACTATCTTCCCAGTGAAGACTGCCTTTGCACTTTGAATGCAATGTCCAGCTTGGGTGTTGATTATGAAGTGTTAGAAGCCATGGAGGGCTACGGTCCCACCTCATTGATCATCCAGGGTAAGAAAATGGAACTCACCGCGCCGGATGACGAAGTCGATTGTGGTAACTCCGGAACCGGCATGCGTCTGCTCGCTGGGCTATTGGCTGCCCAACCATTCGAAAGTGTTCTAACCGGAGACGCATCTCTTTGCTCTCGGCCTATGGGAAGAATCATCACGCCCTTGGAGCAAATGGGCGCTTCGATCAAGCCGATGGGGGATAAGCCCGGCTGTGCACCGCTTAAAATCACCGGCAATAAGCTCAACGAGATTACCTACCAGATGCCAGTGGCCAGTGCTCAGGTGAAGAGCGCTATCCTGTTAGCCGGACTTTTCACTGAGGGCAAAACCACTGTGGTGCAGCCGAATGTCACCCGCGATCACACCGAACGCATGCTGGCATATTTTCAAATCCGCTCAGTTCGTGACGGTGACCATATTTCTGTTTACGGTGGTCAAGTTCCCGAATCACGCGACTTCCGAATCCCCGGAGATATTTCGTCAGCTGCTTTTTGGATTGTTGCTGCCGCCGCTCTTCCGGGTGCGCATTTATTGATCAAAAACGTAGGTCTGAATCCGACCCGCACAGCACTACTCGATGTTCTCATTCGCATGGGTGCTCAGATTAAAGACGTTGTTCTCTCAGAGGAATACGGCGAACCCTACGGCAACATCGAGATCACCGGCCAGTCACTTCACGGCACAGAAATCAAGCCCGAGGAGGTTCCGAATCTGATCGACGAGGTTCCTGTTCTCGCTGTCGCCGGAGCCTTGGCTCAAGGCAAGATGATCATCCGTAATGCCAAGGAACTCCGAGTCAAAGAAAGCGATCGGATTTCGACCGTCGCAGATAACCTCCGTGCCATGGGGGCAGAGGTCGATGAATTTGAAGATGGTATGGAAATCCACGGAGGCAAGCCACTCCATGGTGAAACTCTGGACAGTTATGGAGATCACCGCATTGCCATGGCCTTCGCCATCGCGGGTCTGCATGCTCAGGGTGAAACAGTGATTACTAACACGGATTGCATTAACACTTCATACCCAGGATTCATCAACCACCTCGCTGCGATTAAAGCCGGTAAGTCTCCGAAGTAATTGCAGCATCTTATCTAACACACAGCTTACATGCCTGAGAACTCTAATTACGCTGTCGCAATCGATGGCCCGGCTGCGTCCGGGAAAAGCACAGTGGCACGACGATTGGCCGAACGCCTTGGCTTGATCATGATCAACACGGGAGCGATGTATCGAGCTATTGCATGGGCTACCATACAGCGCGATATCGATGCCTCCGACACCGCCGCTGTCTTGGCCATGTTAGATGATATCGAAGTGACTTGCGGGGTTAATGACGGAACGTCCACCATTCTCATTGATGGCTCGGACCCCGGCGAAGCCTTGCGGGCGGATGATGTTAATTCGAGAGTCTCCGCAGTCGCAGCCATTCCAGAAGTCAGACATTTGTTAGTAGAAAAACAACGCGAATACCTCGATCTCGGCAGCTTGGTCATGGAGGGGCGTGACATCGGATCGGTGGTGTTTCCAGACACTCCCTATAAAATCTACATCGATGCTTCAGAAGAAGTGCGCTTGGCGCGCCGATCCGCCGAAGGCCTCACCGATGTTGTTAGCAAGCGCGACGAGGAGGACAGTAAGCGCAAAACTTCGCCACTCGTTGTTGCTGAGGGAGCCACTGTCATTGATAGCTCGGAAATGAATATCGATGAAGTCGTGGACGCCGCCATGGAGACGCTGCGTGAGCAGGGACTGAACATCTAACAATAATCACTCAACGTATATGAAAACGATCTACTGGTTTTGCTACAGACTTTGGCAGAAATGCTTCATCTGCTTTTTCTCTTATCGCGTCGTCGGTAAAGAGAAATTAGTCACAGATGGCCCCGTGCTCATTGCTTCCAATCATGAAAGCTTCCTCGACCCACCACTGGTAGGTATCGCTTATGACCAGGAGGTCTACTACTTGGCTCGCAAGACCCTCTTCAGAGGTTTTGGCGCATGGCTCTACCCGAAGCTGAATTCAATTCCGGTCGACCAGGAGCGGCCAGATATGACCAGTCTGAAAACCATCATCAAACTGCTCAAACAAGGAAATCAAGTGGTTGTTTTCCCCGAGGGAGCAAGAACGCTCGATGGCGAGCTGCAAGAAGCTCAGCCTGGCACAGGTCTGATCGTTGCCAAAAGTAAGGCCGTGGTTCAGCCCGTGCGTATCTTTGGTGCCCGTCAGGCACTGCCTCGTGGATCAAGTAAGATGAACTTCTGTCCCATCACATTGGTTGTCGGTGATCCCATCACCTTCACTGCCGAGGAGCTCAAGGCGAAGGGACGTGATGACTACCAAAAGATCTCTGATCGCATCATGAGCGAGATCGCAAAGCTGGAGTTGTAAAATCCTCCCAAGGTCGCGGCTTGGCCTCATCGCACCAGCCTCGGAGACTTCCTCAATTCCGTCATTAATTTAGGCGATCTTGTGGATCGTTTCACTTTGATGCCTCCGGCTCGCAGTAAATTAGCGGTCCAGACATTGCAGGTTTGCGGATAGAAATATCGCGGTTTGCTACGGTAGTAGGTGCTATCCGGTTTCAGTCCATGGCCCAGATTGATAACGTGCCGGTTGCCCAACGCATCAGGCCGACGAGCAAATGTCTTGCTGAGCTCGGTAATCAATCGGTCAGCCTCTTCCTGTGTGAGATCGAAGCTTTCTAACTGGCTGTATGGGTAATGATGGTAAGGCGATTCATTGAAGCGTTCCATATGGATCACCGCCGCTGTCGGCCAAAATAACCCACGCATCAGCATGGGGAAAGTGAATCCTTCAGTCCGATAAAATTCCTCAGAGCCCCAACCGAAATCCACATACTTGGTATTGGCGATTTGCAGGTCGTTTGTCCATGCATGCTTCCGCATTGCCGAAGCTGGAATCACCAAGCCAGCATGCCAGCCATGACTGTATACCTGTATCCTAACAGACTCTTTCGCAGTTTTGGTCACAGGAGCCTGGTGGGGAGCCGTGGGAAGGGGAGTTTTGATGTAACTCATCACATCACAGGACGACAATGATACGACGGCTGCAAAGCTCACCAGTAGCCACTTTACCTGCTGGAAATTTAGCATGTGAGGAGATTCGCAAGATGTGTCCAAGCTGACAAGACCGAAAAGAAACAAGTGAATGATACCTTGACCATGTGCAAGTCCTGGACCATAGAGCACTCGTGTTTGGGATGGTATCCCTCACACAGCGGGCTTCACACCCGCACCGGTCGCTACTTTGCTGAGTTTACTCAAAAGAGTAGCGGCTATTTTTTTGCCAGAGGAACCCAAGAAAATGGCGGAGAGGGAAGGAATTGAACCAACCAGAGACCATAACAGCCTCTCAATAGTTTTGAAGACTACGGCGACCACCAGGCACGCTTCACTCTCCTTGTTACAATGAACTCAGCGAATCTAGCGAGAGGCCGTGTCTTGTCAATGGATGACCTTTGTTTGCGGCAAATTCGTTTCTTTAGCATGTTTAGTGGTCATTGAACGACGGTTAGTGGTTTCCCGAAATCTCTGTTGCATTCGCCCTGCGATTAAGACATCTTAACTAAGTCAAACGACCCTCCCTTTTTCGTAACATGGCAGAATATACAGAAGCAGACATCAAGAGTCTCGATTGGAAAGAGCACATCCGCATGCGTCCCGGCATGTACATCGGCAAGTTAGGCGATGGTAAAAGTGCCGACGACGGTATCTACATCCTCCTCAAGGAAGCGATGGATAACTCGATCGATGAATACGTCATGGGCCACGGATCCGAAGTGAGAGTGGATATCGATGACGAAAGTCGAGTGGAAGTGCGCGACTTTGGTCGAGGTATACCGTTAGGCAAGCTGATGGACTGTGCCGCCAAAATCAACACGGGTGCCAAATACGACAGCGAAGCTTTCAAAAAATCCGTCGGTTTGAACGGCGTCGGTATCAAGGCTGTGAATGCGCTATCCAGCTTCTTCGAAATCCAAGCCTGGCGCGAAGGTCAAACCAAGGCGATTGAGTTCAGCAAGGGAGAAGTCGTTGATGAGATGCAAAATCCCCGCACGGATCTCGGTAAGAACGGGACTCGACTGGCTTTTGATGTAGACCGCTCGATTTTCCCAGCAAAGACCCGCTTCCGAACTGGCTACGTGGAGAAAATGTGCCGGTATTATTCCTACCTGAATCCGGGTTTGGCGATCGTTTTCAATGGCAGAAAATTCAAATCGAAAGACGGCCTGTTAGATCTTCTCAAGGAAGAAATGGATGGCGAGGCTCTCTACGGCCCGATCCATCTACGCGACAAAGACATTGAGATTGCCTTTACCCACACCGAGGACAGCAGCGAGGAATATTACTCCTTCGTCAACGGCCAACACACTACCCAAGGCGGAACACACTTAGCGGCCTTCCGTGAAGCCATCGTTCAAGTGGTCAGAGGGTTCTACAAGAAGCAATATAACCCAGCTGATATCCGCAGTGGATTGGAAGCGGCTGTTCTTGTTAGGATCGAAGAGCCTGTGTTCGAGAGCCAGACCAAGACCAAGCTTGGTAGCATGACCATTTCTCCGGAAGGTGAGACCATCCGGACCTTTATCAGTAATTTCCTCAAGGAACATCTCGATAACTACCTGCACAAAAATCCGAAGCAGGCCGAGGCATTGCAGAAGCGCATTCTCGCCGCCGAGCGTGAACGCAAGGAACTGTCCGGTGTAAAGAAAATCGCCAAAGAGCGTGCTCGCAAGGCGAAGGTGCATAACAAAAAGCTCCGCGATTGTCGCGCCCATTTCGCAAGCAAACACAAGCGCCGTAAGGAGTCGACGGTGTTCATCACCGAGGGCGACTCAGCAAGTGGCTCAATCACCAAGAGTCGCGACGTCGAGACTCAAGCCGTGTTTTCACTCCGCGGTAAGCCTTTGAATTCATTCGGTCTGAAACGTAACGTCGTCTACGAAAACGAGGAATTCAACCTGCTGCAGCACGCGCTCGACATTGAAGAGAACCTCGAGACTCTTCGCTACAATCGTGTGGTGATCGCCACAGATGCCGACGTCGATGGCATGCATATTCGTCTGCTGCTGCTGACCTTCTTCCTACAGTTTTTCCCTGAGCTCGTGAGGGAGGGCCATCTCTACATCTTACAAACGCCACTGTTCCGTGTCAGAAACAAGAAGGTGACCCGTTACTGCTACGATGACGATGAACGTGTCGCAGCCATGAATGAACTGGGTAAGGCGGCCGAGATCACTCGGTTCAAAGGTCTCGGTGAGATTTCTCCAGACGAGTTCAAATTCATGATCGGCCCCGACATGCGACTTGATCCTGTGCTGATGGAAGAAGGCAAGAGCATCAAAGAAATGTTAGGTTTCTACATGGGCAAGAACACTCCGGAACGTCAGGAATTCATCATCGAAAATCTGCGTGATGACGTGGACGCGGCTTAGATGGTTGCATGACCGACGAGTCATAGTCTGAAGCTCCTGTTTACTGACATAGAAAAAGAGCTGCCCCCATGTGGGTGACAGCTCTTGTGGGAAAATGAGTCGAAGCTCGTTGGTGTCAGCAGAGCCCTAGGTAGGGTTTTCACTGCGGGCCATGACGACCTTGCCTGTGCGCACCGTTTCGATAATTTCGAACTGTGAGAACATTGCAAGTGACGCGTCGATCTTGGCGGACTCTCCGTTGATCATCGCGATCATGGATGTCGGAGTGAGATCGACGGTTTTACCGCCGTAGTGATCGATGATCTGTAGGGCTTCTGTGCGCTCTTCCTTGTCGACAAGGAATTTGACTAACAGCAGCTCTTTGACCACCGAGTCATCGCTATCGTGTTCTACACAGTGGATGACGTCCACAAGCTTGGTGACTTGTAAGATGATTTGCTCAAGGCCCTCTGGATCACCACTGATGCCAATGGTCATGCGTGAGAACTGCTTGTCGCGTCCTTGGGAGACTACGAGCGAATCAATGTTATAACCGCGGCGAGCGAACACTTGGCAGATGCGCATAAGCACACCAGCTTTGTTGTTCACCATGACGGATAGAGTGTGGACCGGGGCCTCAGTGATGAGAACCTCGGGTGGATTGTCTGTAGTTACGAGAGACATATTCAGTATAGGATTAAAGATTTATCAGCTGGTTAGAATTCCTAGGTGGAGCCGGTTGGTTTAGCCATTTTGTGTTTCGGTGGCTCAGTGAGCATGTCCTCGAGGGCCGCGCCGGCGGGGATCATGGGGAAGACGTTGTCGGTCTTCACACACTCGGCGTGGATCAGAACCGGACCGTCTTTCACAGCAAAGGCTTTCTCTAACTGCTTACGAACATCGGCTGGACGCTTGATATTGAAAGAGGGGATGCCGTAGGCGGCGGCGAGTTTGCAGAAGTCAGGGTTGCCTTCGAGATCAACACCGGATTTCCGGTCCTCGAAGAACAGTTCCTGCCACTGGCGCACCATACCGAGGTAATGGTTGTTGAGCACCACAATCTTGACGGGAAGCTTGTGCAATGCAGCTGTTGCCAGCTCGAACAAAGTCATCTGGAATCCACCGTCGCCGGAGATTGAGATAACGGTTTCATCCGGACATGCCAACTGGGCACCGATGGCCGCGGGGAAACCAAAGCCCATCGTGCCAGCGCCACCAGAGGAAATCCATTTCCATGAGGCGTTGGTTTTGTAGAACTGTGCGGCCCACATCTGGTGCTGGCCGACATCTGTTGTGACGATAGCGTCGCCTCCAGCGAGCTGATACATTTCATCAATGACCTGCTGCATGCGCAGTCCACCTTGCTTACGATAGGTGAGCGGGAATTTCTTCTTCCAACCGTCAATCTCAGCGAGCCATGGATCGGTATCAAGACCGGAAATACGCTTGTTGATTTCCTTCAGCGCGGTCTTGGCATCAGACACGATCCTAACATCAGGAGTGATCATCTTGTTCATCTCAGCGGGATCGATGTCGATGTGGATGATCTGAGCGTCAGCGCAGAATTTGTCGGCTTGACCGATGATACGATCGTCGAAACGAGACCCGATATTGATCAGGAGATCGCAGCCGCAGATAGCTTTATTGGCATAGGCAGTGCCGTGCATGCCTAACATACCGAGTGAAAGCTCATGTTCCTCAGGGAATACGCCCTTACCTAACAAAGTGGAAGTCACCGGGCAGCGTAATGTTTCAGCCAATTCCTTAAGTTCAGCCTCGGCGCCGGAGATCATGGCTCCGTGACCAGCGAGGATGAGTGGTTTGTTCGCCTTGTGGATGAGTTGCAGCGCCTCATCGATATCAGAGGCTTCAACGGTGTAGAATTTCTCAGGTTGGTAGCCAGGAAGATCGAACTCCGGGTCCATGTCACCAGAGAATGGTCCTTGAGTGATGTCCTTAGGGAGATCAATGAGAACCGGACCAGGGCGACCTGTCGTGGCAATGTGATAAGCCTCGCGTGCTACGCGGGGGATTTCATTGGTATCCTTGACCAAGTAGTTGTGCTTCACGACCGGCATGGTGATACCGAAAATGTCCGCTTCTTGGAATGCGTCCTTACCTAACATCCATGTCACTTGCTGACCGCAGAGAATGATCATAGGAACCGAATCCATCTGGGCTGTCATGATGCCAGTGATGGTATTTCCTGCTCCTGGGCCGGAAGTGACCAGTACCACAGCGGGTTTGCCAGTGGCGCGGGCATAACCGTCTGCCATGTGGCAGCAGCCTTGCTCGTGGCGGGCGAGGATGAACTTGATGTTACTCTTAACGGTAACTAGGGCGTCAAAAATGGGGATCGCGGCACCTCCGGAATATCCGAAAATGTATTCGACCCCAAGGTTGTCGAGAGTTTTGATAAGAGCCTGTGCTCCGTCGATTTCTTGCTTGCTCATGGATGGGTTGTCTTGAAAATTGGCGTTTCGAGTGCTAATTAGGATAAAATGACTAAGTTGTAAAACTAAAAACGGGCTGCTTTGGTGAAAACAGCCCGTTTTTGAATGATTCTTGGTGCAAAAATCGACCCTCAGGTCAAAAAATGACGCATTAGCCGATCATGCCCTCGACCAATTTCTCCAATTTGACGATATCAGCGGAGAAATTACGGATACCTTGAGCTGTCTTCTCAGTGGCCATGGCATCTTCATTGAACATGAAGCGGAAGGCTTTTTCATCGAGTGAAATTTTCTCCTGATCACTAGCTTCAGCAGCCTCTGGAGTGAGCTTTTGTTCAAGTTCGCCCTCAGTGTTCTGGAGTTCCTCGAGGAGGCCGGGGCTGATGGTCAGCAAGTCGCAGCCGGCAAGCTCGGTGATTTGACCGGCGTTGCGGAAGGATGCACCCATGACTTCGGTTTCGTAACCGAATTTTTTGTAGTAGTTGTAAATCTGGGTCACAGACTGAACACCTGGATCCTCGGAACCTTTGTAGTCGATACCGGTGTCGTTTTTATACCAATCGTAAATCCGACCAACGAAGGGGGAGATCAGCTGAACTTTGGCTTCGGCACATGCGACGGCCTGGGCAAATGCGAACAGCAGAGTAAGGTTACAGTGGATGCCCTCTCTTTCGAGTTCCTCGGCAGCACGGATGCCTTCCCATGTAGAAGCGATTTTGATGAGGATGCGGTCGCGGTTGATGCCTTCTTTTTCATACATGGCAATCAGTTGGCGTGCTTTGGCGACGGTGCTGGCTGTATCGAAGGAAAGTCGGGCATCGACCTCAGTAGATACACGACCAGGAACAATCTTGAGAATTTCCAGGCCGAAGAGGATGAGAATGCGGTCAATAATGCTTTCAGTAAGGGCGCTGCCTTTGAGATCCGAGTCCTTGTGCTCGTCCACGGCTTTTTGAACCAGGTGCTTATATTCCTCTTTACCGGCTGCCTGAAGAATCAGCGAAGGATTGGTTGTGGCGTCCTGCGGCTGGTATTCCTGCATGGAGACGAAATCACCGGTGTCGGCGACAACGGTGGTGAACTTCTTGAGTTGGTCGAGATGGTTGGCTGAGCTCATGATGGGGGGATCAATAGTCAATGAGCGGTTTGATGCAAGACGGATGTTTGGCATGATGGGGCAAATTTGTAACAATGCCCTGTGTTTGACTGCGCTGGTGATCTCGAAAATCTTAGTTTTTCGACAAAATTCGACATCAGAGATCCAAAGCGGAATGAAATCTGCTGCATTTATCCGCGAGCTGAAATGTCACATCAAAGTCAATGTTTTGGATGCGAAGCCCACAACGAGTCTCATTTACATGCTGAATATACCCGTAGAGGGGTAAAAAAATGGAACCTCAAAACCAAGCATGCCACTGCGGTGGAAAGGGCTAGAAAACCTCACACCTGAAAGAATCAGTGCTCATGATCAACGATTTAGGTGATCCTAGTCAGACGACTGAACAGTCCGAGTATACGAGAAAAGTATTGCCAAACTTTCACCTTGAGGGTAAAAAACGTCACGGAGATATACTTAATATTTGTTAAATATCAACAAATTGCAGGCTTCTCCTATTTCTCTCAGGCTGTTCACCCATACGTGGCATTTCACCCGTCTTTCGCTTAATAACCAACCCCCAAACCATATTCCCACAACCTAATTTAGACATTATGTTCAGACAACCTATCATTATCGGACTCGGATGCCTTTCCTTATTTGCGCTTAGCAGTTGCTCATCGAATCTTTCTACGACGACATCAACAACTGTAAAAAGTAGTTCATCCGCCAGCTCCAGTGGATTACCCGCTCCCGCATCACAAGCAGTGATCAGTAAGGCAGCAACACTCCCGAAGGACAAACATGGCATGCCTACTTATAAGAGCCATTCTTCACGCACACGTTTTGTCCGCACAACCGCCTATTCCCACATGGAAATGGAGCCCGGTGCACCAGGTCGCATGAACGCCGCTGGAGGCATCCTCAAATACGGCACTGTTCGTAGTGCTGCAGCTGATTGGTCCGTTTATCCATTGGGCACCACATTCCGAATCAAAGGCCAGCCTCACACCTACGTTGTCGACGACTACGGTTCAGCTCTCGTGGGAACAAATACGATCGATATTTTCAAACCAACACTTAGCGCGATGAATCACTGGGGAACTCGCCAAGCTGAGATCACCATCATTCAATGGGGTTCATACGAGCGTAGCTTGCGTTTGCTCAAAGGTCGCACCGCATACGATCATTGTCGCCACATGTTCCACGGTTGCCACCACAAGCTGCAAAAGAGCGACTACGCAAGTCACGTGACCAAGACGAGTGACGCAGCTCTCTAATCAGTCGAACTGATTCGACTTTTTTATTCTACCTTTTTAAATCGGCGCGTTAGGGTTTCGGTGTGACGAAACAAGAACGCGCCGATTTTATTGTACAGCGACTTGAAGAGCTGTATCCCGAAACTCCGATCCCTTTGGATCACACGGATCCTTACACGCTGTTAGTAGCGGTATTGCTATCCGCCCAATGCACTGATGTTAGGGTGAATCAGATTACTCCTGCCTTATTTGCCCTAGCCTCGAATCCTGCCGACATGATGCAAGTGCCGGTGGAGGAAATCCAAGCCATCATTCGTCCGTGCGGATTATCACCTAGAAAATCGAAGGCGATCTCGGAGTTGTCACGGATTCTCATTGAGGAACACGGTGGTGAAGTTCCGGCAGATTTTGAAGCGCTCGAGGCGCTGCCTGGGGTGGGGCATAAAACGGCGTCCGTGGTCATGGCTCAGGCTTTTGGAGTGCCGGCATTTCCTGTGGACACCCATATTCACCGTTTGGCCAAAAGATGGCGCCTGAGTCCCGGGAAGAATGTCGTTGAGACTGAACGCTACCTGAAGCGTCTCATGCCCCGGGAGAAATGGAACAAATTACACCTGCAGATTATCTTTTACGGTCGGGAACATTGTTCGGCGCGCGGATGCGATGGTAAAACCTGCGAAATCTGTTCGACGCTGAACGGCTAACAGGCTGATTCTTAGCTTGCGGTATGGATGACAGAGGCTACTTTTCCGCCTTGTACATGCTGGAAAAAATAAGAAGAGTTCAAACTGTATTCTGCGCTATCTGCATGTTCGCAGGCTTGGGCGAAACTGTCCGGGGGGAAGTATGGATTTCTGAATTCATGGCTTCGAATGATTCCAGCTATGATGATGCCGATGGCGATTCTTCAGATTGGATCGAAATCTACAACGATGACACGTCTGCGATCAACCTGAACGGCTGGAGGTTGACGGATAATGACTCCAACTCCTCCAAGTGGGTGTTTCCAAATGTCACGGTGCCAGCGAAGGGTTTCATTATCGTTTTTGCATCGGGCAAGGACCGGCGAGTCGAGGGCGCGGAGTTACACACCAACTTTTCACTCAGCAAATCTGGAGAGTATCTGGCGCTCGTAAAACCTAATGGATCGGTGGAGCACGAATACGCCCCCAGCTATCCACCTCAAGCTACCGATATCTCGTATGGTTTGATGCAAAGTGGCGCTGTGTCAACGATCGTCGCACAGGGCGCAGCTGGGCGGGCGGGGGTGGCTCAGAGTCAGAGCGATTTTAACAACAACTTTAATGGCTGGAATACCTCAATCAACGGATCGTTCACTGGTTCGACGTGGAGGAATATTAATTCAGGTGTGGGCTATGAGCGAAGCTCCGGATTTGGCAATTGGATAGGCTCCGGTGGCGATTTTGAATCCGAGATGTATGAGGAGAACTCATCGATCTTTCTTAGGCTTCCATTTAACGTTTCGGATCCATCTGCTGTCAGTAGCCTGACATTGCGAATGCGCTGGGATGCTGGGTTTGTGGCTTACATCAATGGAGTGCAAGTGGCGGCTGATCGAAATCCGACAAGCCTTGGTTGGAATAGCTCTGCTACAGAAGACCGACCTGATGGACAAAATGACGACTGGGAAAACTTCAATATCAACCTCAGTGGGGTGACCTTGTTGCCTGGAAACAACCTCTTAGCCATTCATGGTCTGAACGACCGAGTGGGCAGCTCGGACATGCTTTGCTTTCCTGAATTAGATGCAGTCACGAACCCAAGCACAGGGACACAGAAAGTCTACTTCACTAGTCCCACCCCGGGAGCGATTAATGAGGGGGGATCCGAAGATTTGGCTCCTTTTATTGATGAAGTTACCGATGCCGTTACCCCATTGCCGCAGGGAGGAGCAGGCAGCGCCCCGATCAGGGTCACAGCACTTGTCACGGAAACGAATCACCCGATATCGACTGTTAGACTGTTCTACAGGGTGATGTTCGGTTCGGAAACTCAGCTGACAATGAGGGATGACGGCGTTACGCCTGACGAAACCGCTGGTGATGGTGTCTATTCTGTCCATGTTCCAACTACCACGATGAGTTCAGGGCAGATGCTGCGCTGGCGTATTGAAGCTCGTGATGACGAGAATAATCTAGGCCAATCTCCTGCTTACTTGGATCCGAATGATTCGGATCGTTACTACGGCACCATGGCGGAAGCTGGGATCAACACTTCCAATTTGCCAATTCTCCACTGGTTTGTGGAAAGCCCGAGCTCAGCCAATACCCGAGGCGGCACTCGCTCTTCTTTTTTCTATGCCGGCCGATTTTACGATAACATCCAGACGGATCTCCATGGCCAGACGACCAGTGGGTTTTCAAAGAAGAGTTACGATATCGATTTCAATAAGGGCAATCGCTTTGAGTGGAAAGCGGGGGAGATCAAGGCCAAGGACATCAACCTGCTGACCAATTGGGCCGATAAAACCAAAATGCGGAACACCATGGCCTATGAAATATTCCGTGATGCTGGAGCAGCCCATCACTACGCATTCCCAGTTCGGGTGCAACAGAACGGAAGCTTTTTCAGTGTCGCCGACATGGTTGAGGACGGTGATGATCGCTTTTTGGAAAGGATCGGCTTCGATCCAGAAGGCGCACTCTACAAGATGTATAATCGATTAGATGGCACTGGAGGCGCTACCAAGAAAACTCGCAAGGATGAAGATAAGTCTGATATCCAAGCACTGATCTCGGCGTTAAACGAGAGCAACTCTCAAAACGCACGTCGGCTATATGGCTATGATAATATCGATATTCCAGAAACCATCAACTATCTCGCCGGGCTGTTCTTGGCGGGGAGTGAGGACCAAGGGCATAAGAACTACTACGTCTATCGTGACACTAACATCACGGGGGAATGGATGCTAATCGTTTGGGATTTGGACCTGAGTCTCGGCCACGATTGGGGTGGGCAGGGGTATTTTGATGATGACTTGATTTGGACTCAAAATCTGCAATTTGGCGCATCAAATCGATTGAAAACCTTCATCTGGAATTCTCCCGAACTCAACGAGATGTATGTTCGTCGAGTGAGATCGTTAATGGACAAACTTCTGCAACCGGACGCAGTTCCTTTGGCGCAACGCCGGATGGAAAACCGAATCAACGAACTGGCTGATTTAATCGACCCGGTAGGGGTAACATCGGATGCTGACTTGGATTTCTCCATGTGGGGTTCGTGGCGCGATGGAGGGTCAGGCAGCACAAATGCTGAGCATCGCATGCGCAATCAAGCACAGCGCCTAATCGACGATTATCTGCCTGGTAGACGCGCCTATCTCTACAGTGGTGTTCCGAGCAGCAATGGCCTGGGAATACCTTCTGCCCAACAACCAATGTCAAACATCACCATCGAGGATGTTGAGTTTTTACCAATCAGCAATAATCAGGACGAGGAGTATTTTGTTCTCAAGAATCGAGAAAACACGGCAGTGGATATCAGCGGATGGCAGGTGAAAGGGGCGGTGGAGATGACTTTCAAGGCTGGCACCATTATTCCCGCCGGCAGCGGCAATGCGGGGGCTCAGTATGTGGGCCTGCTCCATGTGGCTAAATCGTCCACAGCTTTCCGTTCCCGCGCAACAGGAGCCAAGGGAGGCGAATACCGCTTCATTCAAGGTGGTTACAGCGGTCAGCTTTCCGCTCGTGGTGAAACGATTGAACTATGGGATGCCGAGGGGAATTTGATCGCCACGAAGACTTACACTGGCACGCCGTCACTAGCACAACAATTTCTGCGGGTATCCGAGATCAACTATCACCCCACGGGTCCAACAGCAGCCGAGCAATCGCAATTCCCAGGTGTTACGGACTCCGATTTTGAGTTCATTGAATTAGTGAACACTGGATCCAGTGCACTGTTATTAGACGGTTGTTCATTCATAGAGGGGATTGATTACGTTTTCCCTGCGTCTACAACTCTCGCTGCTGGAGACCGAATTGTGATCGCCAAAAATTTGGACGCATTCGAGTTCCGCTACGGCACTGGCTTGAACGTGGTCGGGAATTACACAGGCTCGCTCGACAACGGTGGCGAGAGATTGAAATTGGTGGACGCCCTAGGCGAAAGCATTCTGGATTTTGAATGGAATGATAAGTGGTATCCACCCAGTGACGGGGACGGTCGTACTCTAGTCGTTCGCGATGAGAATACGCCATTCAACTTATTTGATGAGCCAACAAGCTGGGGAATTAGCGCCACTCAGGACGGCACGCCATCTCTACCCAATGGTCAAGTTTTCGCCCACTTTGAGGGATGGCGCTATGGCCATTTCAATAGCCTCGAACGAGATGATCCACAGATCGGTATGAGTGATTCGGATATGGATAACGATGGTCGCAGCAACTGGGCTGAATATTGTTTTGGAACCGATCCGAAGGTGCCTGATTCTGTTGAGGTGACGCTTGTGCCAGCTAGTCACAGTGGCGAAGTCTACGCTGCGATTTCATTCCCACGACGCAGAAATGCTTTTGACGTGGTATGGGCGCTAGAGGATTGTGATGACTTGGCGGGGTGGGATGGCACAAATTCTGCAATTCATGGCACTCCTCAAGTATTAGGCGGGGGCCTGGAAAAGGTTATTTTACGATCTGAAAACCTACTGAATTCAGGTGGCGCTTTGTTCCTTAGAGTCCATGCCCAATCACAATAATCGAGGCTCTGATTTTGGCTGGAATCGATCACTCCCTAAAAATCCACTGTATTAATATATATTCGTAAAAATACCCGCATTTAACTCGTTATAAGCAATATGTATTTTGGAAGAAGGGAGGTTATTCACACAATATCATTCGGGTCGTTGGCTTGCCTGTTTGGACTGGGCCGAGCATTTACTCAGACCAAAACTGCGGCTGGAGAGCTTCCGTTTTTTCTGACACCGGAGAAAGCGGGTTACGGGCAGGCCTGTCAACTTTTCAACAGTCGGCTAAAGCTTCGGCCCAAGATAGTGGCAGTCTGTCAAAGTGAGACTGAAGTGGCTGCTGCACTTCGTTACGCTCACGGGAAAAATACCCAAGTCACGGTGAAGAGCGGCGGCCACAGTTTTGAGGGATTCAGCTCCAATAACGGAGGACTGATGGTTGATCTCTCGGGCATGAAAACAATGACCTATGACTCCAAGCAGAAAACGCTCAAGGCACAGCCAGGCTGCAAGCTTGGCGATGTGGGGAAATTACTCTTCCCGAAAGGAAGACTACTTCCGTCGGGCTCATGCGCAGGTGTCGGATTGGCAGGACTGACACTGGGTGGCGGCTACGGATTGTTCGCCAGAAAATATGGACTGACCTGCGATCATCTAATAGGCGTGCGCATGGTCGACGGGCAGGGCAACGTCCACGACAGCGATCAGCAGCCGGATTTGCTGAAAGTTTGTCGGGGCGGTGGTAACGGGAATTTCGGAATAATCACCGAGCTGCGATTTCGCACGGTCCCAGCACCCAAGAGTTTCAGCAGCAAGCGCATCAGGTTTCGTAATCTCACTCCTGAGAAGGTGGGAGATTTGGCTAAACTCTGGTTTAAGGCGACTGATGGTCTGCCGGGTGATGTTTTTTCAGCCTTCGTCCTCAATGGCACGCAACTCACAGTTCTGATCACGTTTTTTGAACCGGCATCCAGACAGGTGGTGGAAACGCACTTCGGACCAATGGCGAAGGACGCATGGAAATCCGAACCGGTGCATGTCGCCCCGACTGAGCGAGCGATTCGACGCTATTACGGTCGTTCTGGCCCGCTGCCATTCAAGAACGCCTCAGCCGGCTACTACAAATCTCATGCAGATATCGCTTCGGTCATTCCCAGAATCGCCGAGCAAGTCGCCGACGTATCGGGCACCGTCTGGCAGATCAACACCTTGGGCGGACGCATCAACAGCCATGATTTTGCCAAAGAGTCTGTTTACCCACACCGCAGCTATCCTTGGCTCGGCGAAATACAGGCCTACTGGGATCGTGAAAGCCGTGCGACAAAATGTATCGAGAATGTGAGGGCTGTGCAGAAAATCCTCTTGGGTGCGGGCATCAACAAGCATTACCGTAATTACCCAGATATTGAATTCAAGGACTGGGAGAGATCATATTATGGTGACGAGAGTTTAAAAATGATCCGTCAGATGAAGCAGCGCTTTGATCCAGCGGACATCATTCGCCATCCCCAAAGTATCAGGCTGGAAAGCTAAGCCTTATTTTACTCCGTACAGCTGTGCGATATGCGTGATAAATTTCCGATGCTTCTCAGGAGCGTCGTTGTGCCACTTGGCGAGAAAGTCTTTGAAACTGAGTCCCTTTTTGGCCGGCGTAGCATTCAGGTATCTCAGAGCCTCCCAGTTATTTGGATTTTTCTCAAAGAGGGGCAGTAATGCGGCAGCCATGGCTCCATTGTGATGCCGCAGCGTTGAGCTTTTGCGGAGTTCGTCGCGATGTTTCTGATAAAATACATCGAGGTCCTCAGCCTTGATTTGCTCATACTTGCCCATGGTCTTGTCGGCGTAGGCCTTAAGATGTGGGGCATAGCTTTTCCAATGAGGGTAGGGTGGGTTTGCCGCCCAATCCTTTGAGGCGGCACGCATGCAGTAAAGAGAAGCCAGCTCGCAAATCGTTTCCTCAAACCATTTGTTATCGTGCCCGTCATTACGAAACCCGCAGAGCACATGGCAGAGTTCATGCGCCCACTGATAGGAATACTGCGCCCAAAGCGTGCTGTTGGTATCGAGCATCACGATGATTTCACCCTTGAGATTGCGTTTGTAGAGAGTGATTGGACCATTGTCGCCACGGATTACCATAATCGGCTCGACCCTATAATTCTTGAAATTCCTCCACAGAGGCCGACCCGCATATTCAAGAACCTTGCTGATATCCGACGCGCTCGCGTTAAAACCCGTGGCTTCGACCCTCACACGCAACCGCTCTTCGTGATCACATGCACCAACAACTAAGCTGCTGCCGAGAAGGAGAGAAAGCGCTGCAGCTGCGGATTTCGACTTTGTGCCTAGTCTCATGTTTCAACGACTATCTGAAACCCAAGTTGCATCAAAGAAAAACCCGCTAAAACACTGGGGTTTTAGCGGGTTTAAAAAATGGTACGCAGACTGGGACTCGAACCCAGGACCAAAAAGTTTTCAGCTATTGATGCTTAGTTGGTTACAAGGGTTTGCTCATGGAGGATCTTCCTCAACCTTCTGGAAGGTTGGCATTTTTGTTGGCATTACAATCAATTCTTTTGATACAGAAAATAGAACATTTGATTCTATGATCTGGTCTTCATGGTGAGAAAGAAGCCATTGACAGGGCGGGCTCCTGTGGCATTTATGTTGGCACTCATGGCGACCTTGTTTAAACGCAACAATAGTCCATACTGGCAAACCGCCTACATCGACCGACGAGGTGATCGTCTGTACCGCTCGACTGGTAAGTTGAAGAAAACCGATGCACGTGCGGTGGCGGCGAAGTGGGAGCTGGAAGAGAAGAAGGGGAAGGTGCACGAGCTATCCCTGCAAACCGAATTGGCGGAAATCGTGGCTAGGGCGGCGGTGGATGCCAACAAGGGGAGTCTGACTGTTGACAAGGCGCGTAGCTATGTGATGCAACTCTTCGAGATTTCCAATCACGAGGAGCTACCCGGTTATTCACTTGAGGGCTGGCTAGATAAGTGGCTGGAAGACAAGGCTCCATCACTCAAATTAAAAACTCTTACCCGATATAAGTCTTCAATCAGAGCGGTGAAGAAGGCACTTGGAAAGAATGCCCGTTTGCCTCTGGAGCTGTTTTCGACCCAACACGCTAAAGCACTTCGGGATAAGTTAGACAAGACCAAGGGGGCGGCTAGGAACGCGACCGTCAACGTCAAGCTAACTGATTTTAAGGCGGCGATGACAACTGCACATGATGAGGGCTTAACTGAGCGGAACGTCGGGCGGGCCATCAGGAATCTTCCCGAGGATGACAGCAAGCTAGTGACTCATTTCGAGCCGAAGGAGGTTCAGATTCTCATTGATGGTACGAAAAAAACGGATTGGAAAGCTGTGATCTTGATTGCAGCCACCACCGGGTTGCGACTCTCTGACATCGTAGGAATGAAATGGAGCAGTGTTCATCTTGACAAACAGTGCCTAGTTGTGAGCCCGGAAAAGCAGCGCAAAGGAAAGGTTAAAAAGACGGTGAATGTGCCGATTAATGAGGGGGTGATTAAACTGCTTAACTTACAGGGGGTAAAAAAGAGTGGGTATGTGTTTCCGAACCTATCGGGTAAAACCACGGCCACACACAGCACCAACTTCAACAACCTTATGAGTGGGACGGGCGTACCGAAGACGGTAACGCTGGATAATGGCCAGGAAGCCAGTCGCTCCTTCCATAGTTTGCGCCACAGCTTCGCTGTATGGCTGAGAAACGCGGACGTCGAGAGAGACGTGCGGAAGTCGTTGATGGCGCATTCAAGTGATAAAGTGCATGAGATCTACGCTAAACATGACGCGGCAGCTCTTCGCAAAGCTACGTCAAAGCTACCTGAATTCGACATAACGGCCCCCTGATTTTTTTTAAAAAAAAGCTTTCGTGCAGAGTGCATTTATGCCAGACTTAGTTGCTCCTCGGGAGAGGGCTTGAAAATATTGGAGATTATACTTTGACAAAGTTAAATTGTTAGAGAAGAGCATGTGTGTGACGCGCATTTTGAGATGCACCGAGAGGGTGCACGGGCGAGGGTCAGCATGTAAATTAAAGCAGCCGTAAAGAGGCAAGTCGATTCGTACTTATCGGCGTTAAGAACGTGCAAAATAAAAATAATCGGTTCCGCCGAGGGATCGATGTGCACCAGCAGGTGCATCTTGGAAGACAAAAAGAACGCCCGCTGGCGGTTACAGCCAGTTTTTTAAAAAATGTTTACTTCAATTCAACATCAAAGCGTGAGCCCTGCGATTATACGCAGTCGGGACCTTAGAGTCATCGGTAGAAAGGTTCTCTTCGCACCCACAATGACAGCCGACGGCATCAAGCTCGATAGGGGGCATCACATCAACATTACAATCCGGCAGAACATCACACAGCTTGTCCGGCCATCATTTCCGGCCTACTTGAGACTGCCGAAAAATGGCGAAAGATGCCCTGTTTCAGGTCTTAGCAAGTCGGCCCTTTCGTCCCTGATCCGGGGTGCGAACCCCAAGGTGGAATCTTTTCCACTAATGCAAAGTGGGGCGAACAGGGGCCAAAGGATGATTGTTACAGAATCTTTGCTGATTTACCTCGATTCCCTGCGACCGGAAGGACGTAGCCGCATCGAGGCAAAGCATAAGCGCGTAAGCGACAGTTCGAGATTGGCCATACCCATGGGCAATAAAACTTTAAACGTACCCGCATGACCGGATTTGACAGCATACACCTCATCCCGGTTACTCGTAGTCTTCAAACCCTTGAGAATCCTCACACAGGGGGTGATGGAAGAAGAGTGAATATACTAAACCACGAGCAAGGGTCATCGACATGGGAAAAAATCTGCAACACCACCACCGGGTCCGGATCCTTTGGCGATGACTCCGAACGATGGCACGACAGCGATTCCGGCATCACTATCAAGGTCAAAAGCAACTTGATAGTGAGCGTGCAGGCCAATCTCTCGAGGCTCCTCACAGGAAAGATCCACAACGGAATCATCGTCAGAGGCCAGGCAGAGACGGCGCAAGCCATAACCCGGATGTGGGACGTGCTTGATCGCATCAGCACGGGCCTCCGGGCTTGCGAGTTCACGTCGGTAGAATTTGGTGGAGTTGTCGAGATTCCTTACACCGATTTCGAACTCTTGTTGAAGGACCGGAACATTCCCCGACTACGCAAGTCACCTCTGCACCGCCGGGGAGAAAGCATAAAGTTCGGAGCCGCAAAACGGTCGCAGTTATCCCTGCAATTCTACGACAAGGGTCGGCAACTCAACCGACACCCTGCGTGGCGCGGGGCGAGCAAACTTGAGGTTGATCGGTTTACACGTATCGAGCTGAAACTCAGCGGCAATAAGCTGAGGGAAATCATGGCTGATGACGTCATGAAGGATGACGCTGGTAATGTAGTGCCAGCACCTGTTACCAAGCTCATTCATTCTCAATGGGAGAAGAAGTTCTTCGAAGTGCTCTACTCGCTAGCCCCAGACGATACAGGGAAAGTTCCGTTGGTGAATGACAACTTCATCACGCTTCTGGCGGTGATGGCGGAGCATGACCACCTGCGAATTGGCGGCGTGCACGTAGTGGATTTGTTCCTGTCCAAAGTCTCGAACGACCGAAAGCGGCGGATCACGAAAGCCATGTCAGTCATACGGTGTCTTGATCAGTCACTCCGGGATCTCATTCCCGAGGACCCGATGCCTGAGGTTATCGATCTGGTACCCGTGCCTATCGGTGCTGGGGAAGTTGTATTAAAAACGCCAAGATGAAGAGGGGGTGGCGGGGGATTCTTCCCCCGCCCGAACACCAACGGGAGAATGAAATACACTCACAATACCAAGCCCTTGCATGAGTGTGCAACGATGCACCAACAGAAGGCAGCGCAATTAGCGAATCCGCTGAGCTTTACTCAAGAGGGGATCGATCATGCAATCGATGAATCCAAGCAACTCCACAACAATCTTGTTCCTGGCAACTGTAGAAAAGATCATGTGGTAGCATTCTGCCAGCAGGCTCCGATCGCGAGGTACATGCAATTCGCATGTGCAGGGGGACCTGAACGGAATCCGTGGGATGCTCAATTGGCAAGGAATTTTGTGCGTCAATTGCGTGCATCCACGCTCAATATGCACGAGATCATACAGTTGGCCTACCTTAGAACCTTCTCTGGTCACGGTTTGCCGAGATTAAGGAAATGGCTTGGGCTGACAAGAGCGGAAAGAACGGATGATACGGAGTTTTTCCTGAGCATGGCGAGGAATGAAGCTGCGAGGTTGCTGGTCGTTGGCAATTTCGGCACGCTCCTTAATCAGGGGAATGAGAGTGATCACAGAAACTCCGAATTGCTGTTGCTCATGAGTACTTCGGAATTTATTAAAAAGATCGGGCCAGCATTGGAATCAGCTTTGTCGTGGCAATTCTTCATCCCTCCACATTTCGTGTCTCTCATGGCGGTTGCGTGGCGTGAGTTTGATGACTTTGGTCGCCGGGAAATGCTTGAACGTTATCGGGAAGAAATTCTTGATGAAATGGCCGAGCATTCTTTTCTCCGGAACATGGCGTTGTGCGTTACCGATGATGTGACTCGTGACACTTGGGGTGTCACTCATCTCGAAATCATCGAAAGAACTGGGCCTCTGGGGCTTCATGTATTGGAGCGATGCCGTGTGCTGGATGTTGAACACTCGCTGGCGGTGCCGCCGATGACGAAATGGTATGATCTGAAATGAATGTCGATAAAAAGGCATGCTCGCGCTTCCCTCGAAGAAGCATGAGCATGTCAAATACCCACTCAGAAATCTCATTAATCGACCTCAGACGGCTTCTGAAGTACACCAAGCAATAAAATAGGTCCACATCCTCCAAAGCGGCACACGGCGTTCTCCGTACGATCTCGGCCAGTATCTCATACTCCGTCTGGTTTCGATCCTTCGACAGATTCCTGATGTGAAACGGCTTTGATTTCACCGAATGCGAACAGATCTCTGTCTGTGGGCCCGGGCAGTTAGTCTCGGACAGTTGTTCGTTATGTGATGGAAGGTTTTCCTTGGCGTATCAATTTCAGGGATATCCCGATATGGATGTCAAGATACCATGTGAGACCCGATTGTAGGATTGGGCTGATGTCTATGACAGTTTCAAAACAGTTCGTCCTGTACGTGAGACGGTGGGTTCTTCAGCAGTGGGTTTCTGGCGTCGTTCACCCGGAGTGTTTCCGGGGCTGGGTTGAACTTCATCAGCTCACCGTCGAGGAATGGATTCAGCTCCTTGTCCGTCAAGACAGCTGGCATGCGATTGTGAATAGGGGACATCAGCGCGTTAGCTGCGGTAGTGATCATTGAGAAACATTCACCCAGTTTGTCGGCAGTCTCCCAGATACCAGCCATCCATAGCCACCCGCCATCCCGGCTGGTGAAACGATGTGTTCGTTTGTTTCCTTTCGGGCCTGACCACTCGTAGAAAGCGGTTACGGGAATCAGGCAGCGGCGATGTTCTATCGAATCGCGCCACATGGGACTCTCAAAGTTATCGCTTCGTGTGTTGTTCACCACGCCAAGCCCCGGACGCTCATAACCCCATCTCATCATGTGCACACTTCCGTCACTCAGATACACAG
Source organism: Oceaniferula spumae (assembly GCF_042849255.1). GTDB lineage: Bacteria > Verrucomicrobiota > Verrucomicrobiia > Verrucomicrobiales > Akkermansiaceae > Oceaniferula > Oceaniferula spumae. The sequence goes on along the minus strand of NZ_AP026866.1, from coordinate 489,871 downwards.
GAGCCTTGTCGGTGCGTCTGATTAGACGGACGTCGTCTGCCAGCGAATCAAAGCCGCCGGCGTTGAGCGCTTGAGGTGGCTTCTTCTTACCTCTGCCAAATTCGTAGACGCTGCACATGATTTTATTTATGAGGCTGGAGTTACTCGATGACAAGTTACTTGGTTGCCATACCCGTTCAGTCGAACTGGAACAAAGACTGGACGAATGACTGTCTGTTGGCCTACGCAGTGAGACTGAGCGCAGCTCATCAAGTCGAATACTGTGTAGCGTGGCTTTTGAGCATGCGGGAAGTGTGAAGATGCTGATTGCAGGCAATAATTTCACCTCTGCGCTTGGACTAGTCCTACTTCAGTATGAGGGCATTGGTACGTGCTGTATGGTTGTTCTATGCTGCCTCAGAAGGCACGTTATCCTTGCTTTCTGAAGAGTTTATCAGCGAGTCTTCCAGAAAAGCCAACAACGAGCTGTCCATGGTCGGTGAAATGCTGAGTAAGTTGGATGGTAGAGCGCCCCAGCCAGCTATGGATCTTCTGCTTGAATTCAAAGAGTATTCATGGAAACCGTTGATACAGGTGCTGCTGTGCCTGCTGAAGGAGAAAATCCAGCAATACCGGAAACTTATGCAAAGACCACCTGGATCTACAACGCACGTGGCCAGCTCATTCGCAAGGAATACGCGGATGATAACGGCACAAATTACACCTACACCGCTGCAGGCCGCCTGAAAACCCGCCGGTGGGCGCGAGGCAATTGGACACGCTACGACTATGACTCCGCAGGCGGCCTCATCGCCACCCTCTACTTCACAGCAGGCACCACAGAACCAGCTGTACTGGCCGCTAGCGCCGGTAATGATCCCCATACCCCGGATGTGATCGTATCAAATGATAAATTAGGCCGTCCAACGACCATCACCCAGACCAACCAAACCAGCCTCAGCTACGTTTACAATCAGAACACACTACTTCTCGACAAGGAGATCATTGGCTACGATACCGATGCAAATGGTAACATCGACTTCACACGTATCCTGGAGCGCTCGGTGGACGGTCTCCGCCGCTCCACAGGATGGGAGTTGAAAAATGAGACCACCGTCGAACACAGTAACGGTTATGGTTACAGAGACAATGACAGCCGACTGGATAAGGTGACTGGTCACAGCCAGACACATACCTACGACTACGAACCAGGCTACTATGGCCTCGTAAAGACAGTCTCCAGTCCTGCCCATGTTGTGGAAAATGAATATGAGTCGGATCGCAATGCTCTCGAGCAAAAGAAAAACATGCTCCCGTCTGTAACCACCCCGGTCAGCCAATTTGACTACACCGTGAACAACATCGGCCAACGTGTAAACCTCACCACCACTGGTTCGTCCTTCAACACGGCTCCTGCCTATACCTGGACATATAATGCGGCAGGGGAACTCATTCAGGCGAATGATACATCCTCCGCCAATAATGACCGTTCCTACAGCTATGATAAAATAGGCAACCGCATCACCGCCGGTTCGACAAGCTACACTGCGGACAAACTCAATAAGTATACAGCCATTGGAGCACTCAACCCCGCTTATGATGCCGATGGGAACATGATTTCCGGGCCATTGCCCACGCATCTCACCGCAAATTCCATTCTGGTATGGGACGGAGAGAACCGCCTGATTTCCGTAACGGTGGATTCTGTGACTACGAACTATGATTATGATGCCCAGGGCAGACGAATCAGCAAAACCGTGGGCGCAGGAACAAGCACCCGTTACATCTACGACGGCTGGAATATGATAGCAGAATACACTGGCACAACTCTCAGCAAGAGCTACACTTGGGGTATGGATCTGAGTGGATCAATGCAAGGTGCCGGAGGGGTCGGGGGACTTCTCTCGACTAAATTGCACACAGGAACTGGAACCGGAGTATTTTACCCGACTTATGACGGTAACGGTAATGTCAGTGAATACCTGGACTCCGTTGGAACGAGAGTGGCTCATTACGAATATGACGCGTTTGGAAACGAAATTGTTTCCGCTACATCCGGTAATCTCGCGACATCATTTTCCCACAGGTTTTCCACCAAACCTGTAGACAATGAAACCGGCTACTACAACTACGGATACCGTTATTATCTTCCAGAACTCGGGAAGTGGCCATCTAGAGATCCCATCGAGGAGAGAGGTGGATTCAATCTGTATGGGTTTGTAGGGAATGATGGGGTGAACAGATGGGATTACCTTGGAATGCGTGAACTTAGCATGGCAGAAAACATGCTAATTTTCAAACTGAATGCTCTAGCCATTAAAATTAAGAATGAGGGGGGGGAGTGCGAGCAACGAAACTGTAAAAGCACAGAAACAAGCCTTGGCCAAAGCAATTGAAACCACTGCAAATGATATTCGAAATACTATTGCGCTTTTGCCTGACGGTGACCCAGGTGAACCATCTTTTCAATTTGGCATGCAAGCATTAGGGAAATGGGATAGTGGGAGTGATGCCCAGTGGTATGATAAACAAGATGCGGAGGGGCGGCCGGCGTGCAATCTTTTTGTCGCTAACAGCTTACGTGATATAGGCAAAACAAAAAACCTAATAGGGGGTGATCGATACCCTTTGGCTAGAGAGTGGTTCGCACCTAATCTTGTGGATCTGGAGTCTTACCCAATCGTATGGAATATTGAATGGAAAAACCTCATAAAAGACGGAAAACGAGTTTCGGACGAGAATGGGAGACGAATAAAAATTCAGGTGCAAAACAAAGGCAAGCGTAAACCGAGATTTGGCGATATTCTAGCTACTCAGTACCATTGTGGAGTGTGCTTGAGTGGTGGAGCTTATTTGAGTGCAAGCACTAACCCTGGTGCTGGCTCAGCTTATCCAGGTAGTGGCGTAGCGATACGGTTGACTCCAGATGCTAGAGGGTCAAGGACATCTACGGTTTACAGGGAGGTTGTGAGTGATTCGAAATGACGTTTAGTTCCAAAATGCTCGTAATCTCGGCTGCATTAGCCTTCATAGGCTGCAATGCAAAGACTAACAATGACGAGGAAGTTAGGGATGAAAAGCCGAAATATTGGTTACGGCTAGATGCGTCAGGTAGTGATAAAATTGCAGAGGCGTGGGTAATCATATTTGATAGCGATAATTTATTCCGCATGATTAATTACTACCAACCTCATGAAAATGATTTCATTCTGAAGAATTACTCGGGTTCTTACAAAAAAAATGAAAATGAAGTTTTTTTATCCATATCCAATTTTGATGATGCAAACGATGACATGCCAAGTGAGTTGCATGGACACTTCGAACAAGGGTGTTTTAAATTAAATTTAGGAGGTGCTTCAATATTTTATTTTCATGAAACCTCAGAGTTGCCGATGTTTTTGAGAGATGCGCTTGCAAGAGAGGGGGCGCACAGGGAGGGGTCAGATGCGGCGTTGAAATCAAGAGGTAATTGAAAGGGGTCGGAGAGGGGTCAGAGAGGGGTCAGATGCGGCGTTGAGATCAAGTGATGTTTTTAGGGATTTCTAAGAAGGTTAGGATTGAAAGGTTGCTGGTTTTTGAGCACCCCGAATACGAGGTGTAAGAGCTTGTTCATGACAGCTCCGATGATGACGATTTTGGGTTTTCCCTTTTCGTTGAGTCGGTCCGCGAAGGCTTTACAAATGGGGTTGTGAAGCATGGCTGTCATGGCCGGGAAAAAGAGCATCTTACGCATGTGGGCATTGCCCGCCTTGGTCATGGGGGTGCGTTTTTTGCTGCTGGTTCCTGTTTCAAAGATCGAGGGAGTGACCCCGGCGTGAGCTGCAAGCTGTCTTGCGTTTGAGTAGATGGAAACATCCCCGATTTCGGCGAGGAGGTGCGCTGCGGTCTTGTCGCCGAAGCCTGGAATGGAGGTGATGAGGGCATGTTGTTGCCCTGTGGTTTTGTCTTCCTTGACGAGTGTGACAAGTTTGCCCTCGAGCTTGTTGATATGGTTGCTGATCCAGCGGAGATGCTCTTTGATATCTTTGACGACTTCTTTGTCGGAGGTTGTTTTGAGGCGATTGCTTTCCTGGTTGAGAGATTTCTTGAGAGCGGTGAGGCGACGTGACAGAGCCTTGATCTTTTGCTGCCCGGGAGTAGGAGCAATCCACTGGGAGGGCTGCTTTTGCAGACAGAAATCGGCAATGAGGCGGGCATCGGCAGGATCAGATTTGCACCGCCTCAGGAAGCTGTCACCATGGGCTTTAATGGCGCGTGGATTGACGACACTGAGTCTGGTGACCTTGTCATGGAAGAAAAATGCGACGTCTTCTCCGTAGCTGCCAGTGGCCTCCATGCAGATGTGGACGGGAAGAGAGGCAGAAGTTTTTCCAATAAGCCATTTGTGCAGGTTTTTGAAGCCAGCTGCGTTGTTGGCAAATGTTTTTTGGGCGAGCACTTTCTTGTCCTTGGTTCTGAGTAGGGCGGCGTGGAAGTCGGCTTTGGAAATGTCGATGCCGATACAGAATTCGATATTTGATTTAATAGGTTTCATGTGGCTAATTAGTTATGGTTTGACCCACCGAAATAAAGCCTTGTGGTAGTGCAGACTACATATTCCATACTCGTAGCAATACGGATTCGATAGATCCAAGATACGGCTCGGAATTTGGTAGCCCGCGAGAGAGGCGAAGTCCCATCTGACCCACAGATTTTTCTATCTTAGCAAGTCCGTTGTTCGGTTTACTTCGCTTCTCCCACAAGCAAGGTGGTTGCTTACCATATCATGATGCTCAAAGGGCTGCTTTAAACATACGAGTCCGTGGATTGCGGATTCAGGAGATGTTAGATTATAAGCATTTATCGCCAAGCTACGCCAGCTTGCGCAACCACTTGCTCCCTTGCTTGGTTTCGCGCACCCATTTCTTCGCCGCGCTGACATTGCTGCGATGCCCCATGTGGAGCATTTCCGCAATCCTCTCGGTCCCCACCAGAGTTTGCGCTGACATCCATGCGGCTAAGAAAAAGGGGTAGTTAAAATCATGGCTCAAGATTGAGCGCTTACCTTCGTAGGACGCTTACGCTCTGCCAACGCAGGACGGAAGCCCAGCGACCGCCTCCGAATGGCTCTCGCGGAAGCGGAGGCGCGATCCATGCCCCAAGCATGGAGCGTGCCGCAGCGGTTTTCTCCCTTGCTCCAGGCTGGGGTTTTTGCTGCGCCAGCGTGGGAGGGTGAATGTCTAACAACACAGTCTAACAGTATTGTCATGCACCTTATCTCTTCCTGCCCCCTTTCCTTTCTGGGCCTCACCTTTTATTTACTCTCAGGACCCCTCTCTGAGAACGCTCTGTTTTTTATATGTTCGCAAAAAATTAACAATCTCGCTAACGCTCCATTTCTTCAACCGTTTAGCCTTTAATGGATACATTTTGTAATTATATTTCATTCCGGTTCTACCTACAAATAAAAGGTATTGACCAACCGGCCTATTTAAAGAGAGAGCTTTGGCATCTTTTTCGTATGATGACGGCACATTTTGACTATTCGCATGCAGTAATTTGATCGCCACCTGCGATTTACTTATCTTCTCGATTTTGTATAAGCATTCATAGCCTTTAGGCACGTAACTTGCTATACTATCTTTTTTTGCAGCTACCACTTTGGAGTTCAGGCACACAAAAATAAACACGGCATGCCATAGGTTACATTTATTAAAAATATTCATAGTTCGGAAATAGTAACATAATGCTCATTAATCTACTTGAATAGGGGGATAGTTAATTCCTGGGCCAGGTTGCTTGGGCTTAGGAAAAACAGGTAAAGGGAATGGAGCGGGACCACACTCGCAATCAAGAGCTCTATCTAATGCAGGCTTTCGAACATTGCACGAAGAGCTGTTTTCTTTACATTGGGAATCCGCATTTTCAATTGACTTCGCGTCGGCTTTGGTAAGGGCCACACTCCTGTCAGCATCTACAAATTTGCCTTTCCCTATAACAACTAATAGATTGCAGCTCCCTGTTCCTTGGCAGCATGCTGTATACGTGCAATTACATTCCCACTCTTGGATATAATCTTGATCGCTAATTCCACCAGGAAGCCCACTTGGAATATCCACGTCAGGATTAGGAATGGGGATTATTGGAGCGGGCGCAGGATATGGGATCTCAGGATACTCTGGTGGAACAGGCAAAATACCACTAATTCCATCGCCTGGTCGAAGGCCTAAAATCTCAAAATTGTTTGCAGGATTGTTAGATATCATCCCATACAGGTTTTCTCCTCCGCTTTCCCCAATAGGATCTCTGGACGACCAGCGTCCTACGGTCGGACCATAGTATCTGTATCCGTAGCAATTAAGATGGCCGTGTTTAGTAGAGGTTGAAAGCTCGTCTGACTGATTGGGGGTGATGGTCTTGGCTGGATTTCCAAGCGGTGGTGGAGTAGGTACCGGTTGAGTGGGAAACGGGAAAGAAGGCGGGTCCAGATCGTCATCGGAGTAATTTCCGAGGCGATTTGACGGCGTTGCAAGGGCCGATAGTTTGGATGGACAGACTTCAAGCATTTCTATGTTCTTACCTAACGAATCCGGCAGGGGATGTGAAGGGGAATCTGTCCATGGGCTGGATTCCTCAGAAGGTTCAGATGATCCTGCCTGGGATTCGGAATTGGGAACACACTCACTAGAAGGAATGCGCCCGTGCGGGTGGCAGCGGGCATGGACTTCGGCAAGGGCGGCAATGTGCACGTGGGTGTATATCTGGGTGGTTTCCATTCGGGCGTGACCAAGGATTTCCTGCACGTAGCGGATGTCGGCTCCGCCGATGTGCATCGAGGTAGCACAGGAGTGGCTGAACAGGTGGCAGGAACCCTTGGTGGTAATTCCCGCGAGCTTCATCTGTCCGGCGACCCAGTTGCCGAGGTAGGCGGGTGTGATCCGGGTTCCGTAACCGCTCAGGAACATGGCGGTTTCAGATGGCAGGTGGGCGAAATGCGGGCGTGATTCCGAGAGGTAGCGGTCCAGCCAGACGGCGGCGCGCTCCCCCACGGGCAGGAGCCGGCTCTTGCCCCCTTTGCCTCGGCGGATCAGCAGGGTGTGGGCGGTGGCGTCATAGTCGCCATGATCAAGATCGGTCATCTCCGAGCAGGATTTCCGGAGGTAATCAAGTGCCACCGCTACCCGTTGCCTGAGGCTAAGCTCATGCCGCGCTCATAACAAGTCGCGGCATTTCTGTGTACATTTATCTGAGTCGTCGGCTGATAGCTAAGAAAAAAGAACCCGCCCCGGATATGACCGGGGCAGGCTCCTTGGGATTGTATTCACTGGCAATGGTCGTAGTCGTGATGCCGGCGGGTCCAGGCTGAGGCGGCGCTTGGTTTTTTGTTTCTTGCTTGTGTTATGCGAGGGCGGGGGCTGGCTCGGCTTTGTATTTCAACTGGTCGGTGGTGCAGTCGGTGTCCGGGATGTCGTTGCGTTCGTAGAGGTAGACGGGTTGGTAGATAGAGCCGCTTTCTCGGAAGGCGTAGAGGTAACGGACTTCCACGACAGCACCGGTTTGTGGAACCGGGCAGTTAGGTGGAATTGTAACGTTTCCTGCGGGCAGGAGAACTTGTGACTGCGGGCCGGTGCCATAGAGGCCGAGGCTGACGCTTCTTGCCCAGTTGTGTCCGCTGACGAGGAATGATGCCGTCTCGACGAACTTATATTTCAACTGACTACCCCCTGAATTTGGTCGCCCGGGACTGAAGGGTGCATCGATGTCCTTGAACACGACTCCCTCGCGGTTGGTGTGGCTGAGTTCCTCGTAGGTCGCCACCTTGTCATCGCTGTCGATGGCGGTGCTGACCCAGAGGAGGGCGTCACAACCGGGAGGCAGCAGGGCGAGCAGGCCGGCGTGTCTGATGATGTAACCTTGCTGGCGGATGTCGTGGCCTTTCAATTCGAGCAGGTCGAAGACGTGGTAAGTGTCACCAACAACTTCGCCATCGAGCAGGGCATCCACAGGGAGCTTGCCGACGGCTTCGCGGATTGCGGTCGGGACGGAAACGACGTGTCCCCGGCGGTTGATACCGGTGATCTCATCGCCTATCTTCCGGATCATGAGCCGGCGACCGTCGTGTTTTTCCTGAAGGCAGTAACGCTTGTCGGTGAGGAGGCGTGATGCTTGGTCTTCATCGACGGGATTGAGGAGTTGGCAGCGGATGCCGGTGTCTTGGCCCGTGTCGTGAGCGTGAGCGATTACCCCGGGGTTATGGTCTGGGCTGTCTGCCAGATGGTAGCCTTTGGCGATTTTCTGACGGACAAGTTTGTCGTGGATGGCAGTCGCCTCGGCAAGGGCGACAATGTTCTGTGTCTTGCTTCCAGTGGTGAGGGTGTTGCCACGCCGTCCGTATACGTAGGTGACGTGGTAGCCTTCGCCTTCCGGCTCGATGGCGACGTGGTATTCTTTGTCTGAGTTGCCCTCGCGGAAATAGAGGGAGGTACTGGTGGTGTTGGTAGTTTGGTTCATGGTTTTATTTTGGGTTGGTGGTGGTTAGGAGTTATGAACGGAGGTAGGTGCTGACTTTTTGTTGCAGGATGCTGTGGGCTTCTTGCTCAGTGAGGCTGATGAACTCTGATGCTTGGAACGAGATCTCGTCGGGGTAGAACGTGAACAGGGATTTGCTGGAGCCATCCTCGAAAGTCGCGATGACTTCGGGCATAGGATCGAACATACCTTGCGGCATTGGCCGGGGCATAGAGGTGATGATTGCGTTGATGATTTTCATGTGGTTTATGGGTTGTTGGTTTTGGTAGATGGGTTGAAAAAGTAACCGCCACTGGGATTTTGAGGTCTCAGTGGCGGCTGGTGTTTCGGTTGTTGCGATTAACTGGCGAGGCCCACTTGTCCGTCAAAGAGCCCGTGGAGTGCTTGTCCGCGTTTCACCGCTGTTTGGGGATTGACTCCCTTGTAGACTTCGGTGAAGGCGTTGAAGAGGCTCCAGGCGTTGCGCGGCAGGAACTCTTCGTGGGACGGCTTGCGCCATTCCTCCAACACGGCAGGCACTTGGCTCGCTGTGATCGCCCGGCAGTCGACGCTTCTGACGATCAGGTCATGGGCGGAACGGTCCGGGAGATACATCTTCTTGTAGGCGGATATCCGGCGGTCGAAGTCGGCGAACTTGTCACCGAGCTTTCCGACCGCACGGGCCGTCAGTTGCTTCAGATCGCGCATGGCGAAACGCGTGTGCTTGCGACTGAGCTTCACCTCGCCGTTGAAGGCAAGGTTGTCACAGACGAATACCTGGGTTCCGGCAACGAGTCCGGCGGGCAGGCTCTTGTCATGCGAGTTGCGCAGTCCCACCACCCAGCCGAAGTCCCGGGCGCTCCGGGTCGGCAGGTTGACCTGGATGACTCCGAAGTATCTGGAGCCGTCGTGGGTCAGGGCATGGGTCTCGCCGCGCAGTTGGAAACCGGCGGCCTGAAGCTGGTGTTCCACTTCCGTCACCAGCGAGCGGTGCGGGAGCGGATACCATGTGTCGGTGCCGTGGGGGGTGGCGACCTCGAAGAGATCCTGACGGTCCACGACCTGGGCTCCGCAGTGAAGCAGCATGCCCCGGGGTTTCGGATTGTCATTCACTCGCGGTGCGTTTTCCACGATCTCGTAAGCCACCGGCTGGTGGCGGTTCATGTTGATGATGTTGTTCATATGTTTGGTTTTCTGTTTGGGTTTGGTTTTGTAATGAAAAAGGCCGCATCCTCGCTCCTGTCAGGGAGTCCGGATGCGGCCTTGCGGTTTTGTTGTTTGCCGGTCAGCGCTTGCGTCCCGCCAGGTTGATTAGACCGGCGATCAGCAAGAGTGCCAGCATGACGCCCCACAGGTCCTTGATAGCCCAGAGCGTCAGTGCTCCGAGGGATACAAAGCTGAAGAGGCTGATTATGGCGTTGGTCGGGTTCATGGCATTGCGGGGTCAGTGGTTTCCATTGCGGGCAATCAGGCCGACGGTGATGATCACCGCGACTCCGACCAGCGCGTAGCTTTGAACCTTCATGCCTTCGCCGATCGGTTGGTAGTCCGGGGCGTTGACCACGACGGGCGGAGGCGGGTCCTGTTTCTTTTTGCTGCAACCGGTGCAGCTCACAAACATGGCCAGTGTCGCGAAAAGGAAGGCGTTTCTCATGACGCATCCCCGTTCCCTTGCACCTCGCCGCCCTGCCAGCTCTTGCACTGCGAGAGGTATTCACACCCCGAGCACATGAAGGACGGCGACGGTGTGCAGTCCCCGGCTTTCACCGAATCCACATACTGATGCATGAGGGCGATGACGTTGCCGATCTCACGGTCAGACATGCTGCCGAACTCGGAGACGCAGACCTTGGGCACCTTGGTCTTCACCAGATGATGAAGCTCGATGCCCAGTTCCCTGGTTCCGGTGCAATGGCGATACAACAGGGCGTAGATGCCCAGCTGCGTGCCGTGCACGTGTCCCGCGCTGTTTTGCGAGGGAGACTTGGCGGCGGTCTTGAAGTCGACGATACGGCCTCCCCCGCGAACGAGGTCGACAATGCCGATGACCGTGGGCAGCCCCTCGATCTCGGCTTCAAGCCGCACCTCGACACCGGCGATGTCTTCACTCTCGTCAATGACAGCGGCATCAAGATAGGCGGTCACAAGTTCCCACGCCTTGTCGCGCAGGTCGTCGTGCTCCTTGTCCGATTTCCACGGCACGGTATTCTCCGCCTGTTCCTTTTCCCACGAGTGGAAGAAGGCAGCATGCAGATCATTCATCGTGTAGGGTTTCCTGTCCCATCGCCACAGGTTCCATTGCTGGAGAGTGGCGTGCACGACCTTGCCCAGGTGCATCGCCGGCGACGGTTCGGAGGGGATGTCGGCAACGTAGCGGAAGTAATGTTTTCTTCTGCATTGTTGCCAGCAACTGAGTCGTGACGCCGAGATGTAGTCGAGGGCACGACCGTAGTTTCCCCGGGCGGAGGTGTCGGTGGTCGGGTTGAGAGTGGAGATCATCGCTGGCCTCCCTTCTTTTTCCGGTCTTGCAACTGCTGCTGAATGATCAGGTCGATCAGACCGGACGCCTCCAGCTTGTTGAGCTGCGGCACGCTCTTGCGGAAACGTTGCTTGGCAAGCTGCTCGACATCGTTCTTGTCCAGGTTGTTTTCCCCGATGAGTTTGAGGATAAGCTCCTGCTGTTTCGGAGAGCACTGCCAGTCGCTGTGTCGGGCGATGGGCAGGACGTTGCCGGGCTGAACGGTGTCGGCTTGCCGGGCCGGGGGTTCCATGCCGTAGTCGTGGGGCGGAACGAATCCGGTCTGCCGGATCTGTTCGTCGACGTTGGTCTGGAGGTTGTTGTACAGACGTCCGGCTTCGTGGGCGATGTCGTCGGTGGTGTTCAGCTCGGTCTCGACGGAGACGCTGAACTGGTGTGACGAGTAGCCCGGAAGACCGAGACGCTTGCTGTAGTTTGCTATGAGTTTCACAGCCATGGTGTTGGTTCCTTTCTTGTTGGTTGTTATGTATCCCTCCCATGCACGAAAAAAGCCGTGATCCGGGGGTGGATCACGGCGCTGGCGCGGAGGGGTATGATGTGAGAGACAGTCTTGTCCCTCACATTTGTATATAACGTGGCATGGCCGACTATTGCGTTTGTGCCCGGGGGGGGCGGTGGGTGTGGATGGGCCGCCCGCTTCCAGACGGCTGGATTGCGTGTGGTGGAAACCGATCATCCATCTTGACCTGAGCGGTCAGGGATCTAACTTGGGACGGTGTGTTTCATCTCGTATGCCCACCTCAGTGTTGTGACCGATTGACAAGGTTTTTGCCCGGACCCGGCAAATCGACCAGAGGCGGAGGCACGGCTACAGGTCGTCCGGAGGGCTTGTGACACCCACCTCCGGGCTTGTTGTCCCAGACGTGACAGGGAGCGAATACCGGTTCGGCAGCCGTCGTGAGTCGGAAGGTGGACAACTGATTTACAGTGCGAGGTTGTTTTCTACGGTCTGCCAGTCTAAACAAGACGCAGAGGGCTGAAGTTGCGACAGAATGTCCCACGATGGTCGATATTTTCGCTGTCACCCTAATTTCTCTATGCGATAGACTGACGGTCGTCTATCCCGTAAACTACGACCGGCCGTCCATTTAACTGTTCGGCTAAATCAATGCGATACATCTTCAGCTTCTCTCTTTTGCTTTTCGTGAGCTGTGACGACGCTCTACAGCAATCATACGACCGTGGCATGGAGGAAGCTGCAGAGGAGAAGCTGCGCGCACATGCTATACCCAAACCTCTTGCTGCGTCTTCGGCCTACATCACAGAGCCAATTACTGATCAGCTTGCAACTCAGATTGAAGAATCGTTGGTCGAGTTCGCTGAGACTGACGGCTTTCCAAGCGGGTTTCAGCGTATCGAGGATGTTCGTTTTGACTGGTTGAATGTTGCTGGTTTCCACAGTCGTCGTGCAGAGGCTGGTGACCTATTCTTTTTTCCTCGGCTGGACGTTTCTAGAGAAGATGAAGGCTGGCAGAGCGGAATTGCTCTAAGACGTGGAAGCAACATCGTATATCGGTGGAAGCTCGACACTATCAATGCCGAACAAGGCGGCGCACACCAACCGCTATCCCGCTCTGAGTCGGAATCTGAATGACAACTAGAACCTTTAACCCCAAGTCAACGCTCGCCGCCGGATAGCGGTGGGTGGCCTTTGACGTTCGGCTAAGAAAAAAAATGCTTCGCCTGAATCATATTCTAATCCTGTTCGTCATCGTCTCGCTTTCGTCGTGTTCTAAACGGTCACCGTTCATGGATGCAGAAAGAGCAATCCGGAATAATGATGTCGAATCTTTGGAAGCATTAGTTAACGCGCATCCTGAGTTAGTCACAGAAGAATCCGGTTTCGACGGCCATACATTGCTATTTACAGCACTTGTTAATCGACCGAGCTACGATTGCGCTAAGTTCCTTCTGGATAATGGTGCAGATCCGAATCATGTTGATGTCACTGGAGAGACGCCGCTAAGCACCCTTCATGATTTCAGTGGAGATACGCAATGTGAAGAACTGTTGCTAGCCTACGGTGCCAACCCTCCAAACAAGAGATCAAGTTCTCCTACGTCACAAAACAAAAAAGCGGCCGAACAAGGCAGAGCACACCAATCCACTACCCGTCCCGAGTCGAAATCTGAATGACCATTCCAACCCTTAACCCTGAGGTCGAAGCGCGCCCCCGGTAGTGGATGGGTGTCTTATGACGTTAGCCTTAAAAATGCACGCACTAATACGAATCGTAATAATCCTATCGGTGACAGCCATCGGGTGCGCCGCTTTTGTTGCCGCAGACAAGAAGGCAGACGTGATCGTGGTAGACCCCAAGGGGAACCCCATTGCGGAGGCAAAGGTTACTCCCATCTCACACAGCATGAATTATCCTGCCATCCTTACCGACAAGAATGGCGAAGTTCGGATCAAGAAGCGCATTCAGAAGGTTGTCTGGATTGAGGTCCGTAAAGATGGTTACCTTGATTCGGGCATGTTGGAATACGTTGCGAAGAAGCCGATCAAGGTTGAGCTACAGCCGAAGAAGTAAGTCGCCTACAAACAAAACAGGGCTAACAAGGCAGAGCACACCAATCCACTACCCGTCCAGAGTCGAAATCTGAATGAACATTCCAACTTTTAACCCTGAAGTCGAAGCGCGCCCCCGGTAGTGGATGGGTGTCTTATGACGTTCGGCTAATAATAAGAATATCTACCCTACATCACTATGGTTATGGCTTATCGCTCAAACAGAGAAGGTCGAATTGAGTGGAATCAATTTCTGGTTAAATACAAGGATCAGCTGATTACATTAGGGATTCCGGATATCGCTTTCCGCTCCGAGCGTGACTGGTTTTACTTCATTGAACACGAATTTGACCATCAATACCCAGACCTACTTAACCTTAGCAACTGGTCAAGGGACGAGAAGCTGGCCCTCTTGCCGGTCTTTGAGGACATGCATGAGGAGGGCTTCTACGCTGGTGATGGCTCAGGTGTGTTATACTCGCTCCGTGCTATAGCCCAATAATTCGGCCGAACAAGGCAGAGCACACCAATCCACTACCCGTCCAGAGTCGAAATTTTCAGATGATTCCAACCTTTAACCCCGAAGTCGAAGCTCGCCCCCGGTAGCGGATGGGTGTCTTATGACGTTAGCGTAAAGAATGCACGCCTTCATAACTACACTCAGTCTAATTGCATGCACTGCGGTCATCAGCTGCAGCCCAGTGCAGGTGGTGTCACGATACGGGTTCCAAGCTACACTCACTGACGCTGACACGAATCGCCCAATTTCAGGGATACCAACAAAAATCAGTATAGATGGAACAAAGTTTGATACTGCTACATCTACACGCGGCGAGGTAGAAGTCGCCCCAGATCGCGAGCCTCAATTAAGCTGGCTCGGTGGACCTGCACGAATCAATCATCCCGATGCGAAGATCATTATTGAGCCGATCGGATATCAAACTACGCATATTTACTGGCACAGATATTTACCAGACAGAGACTCTGCCGACACACGTTACCCGGAGGAATCTGGTATCATCGATCTTGGGAGACTCCAACTAAAACAACGCTAACAAGGCAGCGCACACCAATCCACTACCCGTCCTGAGTCGAAATCTGAATGACCATTCCAACCCTTAACCTTGATGTCGAAGCGCGCCCCCGATAGTGGATGGGTGGCTTATGACGTTCGCTTAAATAATGCACCGCCTCACCATCTATATCCTCTTGCTGATTATTACTCCAGTGAGAGCAGATGAGCCTCGCACATGGATTGGCCCACACGTGAAGTCTATCAATACTCTCGACGGGGGAACGTTGTTTGACGTTGTTGAGAAGATTCGCATCCAGATCAAGAATGATACAGAGACCCCCATTGCCGTGCGCATTGATGTCTCCGACGATGAGCTACGCAAGGTTCCTGCTAAGGTTGCACTTAAGAAAATTCCAGCTGTCGTTGCGCTCTCATATGCGGCTGATATTGGCGGCTATGAATTTCTCTTTCAGAATGGTGTTTGGGTTCTCCGTAACACACCATTACATCAACGGGTGTATCCAGGCGACACCGTGGCCCTTTCCACTAAGTTGGTCACGCGTGATGAATTACGAGCGCTGGGATTGGCAGAAGCTGCCGATGGTAAGATTTCCGTGCAACAAGGAGCGAAGTGGCCCAAGCTACCGGAGGGGAAGATTACGAGAATCAAGGATGCTATTGTCATTATAGCACAACGCCAAGAGATCGATAATTTTCATGCCCTGTTGCAGTTGCATCGACGTGGATACCGAATCCCAACAATAAATAGCGAACAAGGCGGAGCACACCAATCCACTACCCGTCCCGAGTCAAAATCTGAATGATGATTCCAACCCTAAACCCTGAAGTCAAAGCGCGCCCCCGGTAGTGGATGGGTGTCCTATGACGTTCGGCTAAGAATAAAGCACCATGAAATCACAGCACTGCCTTCACTCGAAATGCCTGCTTCTCTCCCTGATTCTTCTTGCTTCCATTGCAGGTATGACGTCAGCCCCTGCTGATATGGAGAGCGTCACTGTCGATGCTGCCAACCCACCAAAGGGATTCAGTGATACGTTCGACATTTCAATAAAGAAAGACGGAGATCTACGCACTGTAACCATTTCGTATGCATCTCGCCCGGAGGTGAAAGAAACCAGTCACTATCGCGATGGCAAGAAGGTCGATCGCTACGTGGACAGGGTGGTCGAGAGTGCTCAAGTTGTTCTACTCGATAGTAAGGTTGGACGGGTTCTCTCAGCACCCTTGAAATTCACAAAGACGCGTGCTGGGAAAACAAGCATGACATGTGAGGTGCACGAGAGCTTCCTCCGTCAGGCCAGAATTGAAATCTACATTCCGGCAGCGATTAACGGATTCCGCTATGGAATTCACTTCAAGAACGCGAAATGACACCGAGTAGGGCATTCCGTCAACATCAATCAAACCGCCGAACAAGGCAGAGCACACCAATCCACTACCCGCCCAGAGTCGAAATTTTCAGATGATTTTAACCCTTAACCCCGAAGTCGAAGCGCGCCCCCGGTAGTGGATGGGTGTCTTATGACGTTAGCTAATAATATGAAAACAAAACTAATATCATTCGGCGTCTTATTAATTTTCACACTAAGTGCCTTTTCAGAAGAAGCTGATGAGAAGTGGAAGTGGTATGAAGATTCACATTATGTGGTTCTATCTGGCCTTAAGAATAAGCTGATTATAACGGTTAAAGGTGGAGTATTGACACAGAACCAAATTCACAAACGTGTAAGGCAGGATCCAAAGTCGATTCTTGAAGCTCTTGTTTTTAAGGGAGCGTCGCACACAAGAGTATTATTTGGTACAGATCCAAGAAAGAAGAAGGTCACATTTCAGGAGACTAGAGTGACCAAAGGAGTCTTTGAAGTGAGTTCTGAAGGTAAAACCTACAAGATTAAGGTTATCGATCTATTGAAGCATGGAGATGTGGATATGGCGGAGTTGGAAGAGCTGTTTGGTGCGAATGCTGTTGAAGCAAAGAAGAAATAATGGAGCTAACAAGGCGCTTCATCCGACGCGATACCGTCCGTGAGCCAGAAACCATTGTGAGCTAAGATCGTGAATGGCGGCGAATCTGTTTTACACGGCGCGGTTGAGCTCTACGTTCGACAAAAATAAGAAATACCTATGATCACCATTTTAGAACCAAATCACCTAACTGATAGAAGTTGGGTTATCAGGGATGATAATTGTAAACATCACCATGGGGATATACCTGACGATCAGAAGATAATAACGATAACTGTTGGGTGGACTGCAGATTCACTATCACCAGTTTACGAGATTGGAAGGTATAGCCTTGATATGATTAAGTTATTGGAGCATGGCTTCGTATGTGAGACCAACCGAGGTATTAAGTTAAGGTTTCAGCGGCGCGGTGTTGTTATTGAGATCGCCACAGGGGTGAAGAGTCGAGCTGTTACTATTGGAAGCCTTCCTCCAGACGTGTTATAGCTAGCTCTAAGAATGTGGTCGAACAAGGCGCTTCATCCGACGCGATACCGTTCGTGAGCCAGAAACCATTGTGAGCTAAGAATGTGAATGGCTGCGAATCGGGTTTACACGGCGCGGTTGAGCTCTACGTTCGACAATAATAATTATGACCAAATTGAAGACTAATGATTTTTACGAGTTGATCGAGAAATCGCTTCAATCCCCTAATTATTCTGATGAGGCTTTGTTTAGTGAGGAAGCTTTGGCATCACGTGTGCATGACCGATTAGCTGAATCTTGGGAGCATGGGTGGGATTTTTGCGTCGAGAATAACTTCTTTGGAGAGAGGGGCGTGAGTGTCCTAATTCAGAATACCAAAATTGATTGGCATATGTTCTGGGATTGGATACTTGCCGAGTTCTCAACGTGCACACAAGGAGCTATTGTGAATTTTGAGGTTTGGAGTAACATCAAGGACGATACGCTTGTCGCTGGAGACATGATCGCACGCAGATTGTTATTATCCGAAGGGTCATACGAAGAGTCTCTCGAATAATGTGGTCGAACAAGGCGCTTCATCCGACGCGATACCGTCCGTGAGCCAGAAATCATTGTGAGCTAAAATCGTGAATGGTGCGAAACTGTTTTACACGGCGCGGTTGAGCTCTACGTTCGATAATAATGAAGACAATAATCACCACCTTTGCGATTGTGTGCTGTTGTTCTATGTCGATGGCTTCAATCGAGAATCCTGAGATCCGCGTTGGTAAGGTTGGTAATGCAAAGATCATAAGTTTTCCGGTTAAGCATGATCTGACGAAGTCACCTAAGTGGAATCCAGGTGATCAGCTTCCTATGCCGCTCAAGAAGATTAAGCTGAATGCGAGAGCATACATCGGCAAGTTCTTGGGTGAGGATTCAGATAGGTGGGTGTATTCAGGCCTAGATATCATCTCCGATAAGAATGAGCGAGATACACGATGGTTCTATTACATCCGCTATCGTAACTTGGATTCTGACGATTTTTTCTGGTTGGCAGTCACTATGGATGGCCAAGTTTTTCCACTGATCAAGGCGAAGGCTGATAAGCAATAAGAGATCGAACAAGGCGCTTCATCCGACCGTTAACCGTCCTCAGCCAGAAACCATTTCACGGAATCAGCCACCCACAGCCTTCGACCTTGTCACACCGGCGGTTGAGCTCTACGTTAGACAATAATAATATGGGACGATTTAAGGCTAAGTGTGAGACATGTAAGGTGACAACTACGCTTTCAGATCCGCTGCGTTCGTATGAGCTTGAAGGTGGAGCTAGGACTAGGGTTTATAAGACGTTTGCATGGTGTAATGATTGTTCCTGCGCTGTTTGGGCCGAGCGAATACCCGATATGGCAGAGTTGACGGAACCAGATGAGATAATCTGGCGTAAGTCTCGGGTGTCACCCCCACGTTGTTTAGAGTGCGGTTCTTCGGGTTTGATCTTTTCTAGGTCAGGTCTTACGAATAGCGGCAACAAGAAGTGGGAGATTGATTGCCCCAACTGCGATGGACTTATAAGAATCCTTCAAGAGCCTGTCCTATCTCTGGATAGATCGTGGATTATCTACACCCCAGAAGGTGAGTAGGATAGGGTATACTGGAAGACAAGAATTTGGTCTAACAAGACGCTTCATCCGACGCGATACCGTCCGAAGTCAGAAACCATTGTGAGCTAAAATCGTGAATGATGCCATTCTGTTTTACACGGCGCGGTTGAGCTCTACGTTAGACAAGAATAAGAAAATAATATCACCATGACCCAAGACGCTAAGATTATTGCTTCATCCATAATTGTTGGGATGGCGACCATTGGGGTGAGCATTACATCGTTGGATATGCACAACGACAATATTGAGTTTCCTGTAATCGTAGGTTTAGTAGGATCTGTAATGTTGGTTCAAGCATGGACTGGCGGTTCGGTTATTTCGCATATCAAAGAATTTTTCGGATGGGCGAAGGATTACGATAATCTGGAGAATAGAGTGGTCGAGCCAGATACCGATGAAGACAAAAAATGAGTCTAACAAGGCGCTTCATCCGACGCGATACCGTCCGTGAGCCAGAAACCATGATGAGCTAAAATCGTGAATGGTTGCGAAACTGTTTTACACGGCGCGGTTGAGCTCTACGTTAGACAAGAATAAGAATGCGCGAATACATCATCCAGAATCCTATATTCAGCGTGGCGGTTGGAATATCACTTGTTATATCCCTCCGAATCGTCCTTGGATTTATAATTTTACCTAAGCATAGAGGAACCTCGATATTGAGGCGTTCGGTATGGGCTGTCGTGGTCGTCATGCCAATATTCGGTCCATTTTTATATCTAGCTTTGTTCCGAATTCCATCCTCCGATCAAGGTGGTAATCACGCGCCTATGAACACGAACATATTTGGCGGTGGTTGGGGAGGCTATTGACCGTTAATGACATAATGAATAAAATTGGTCTAACAAGGCGCTTCATCCGACGCGATACCGTTTTGAAGCCAGAAACCAGTGAGAGTTAAGACCGTGAATGGCTACGAATCTGGTTTACACGGCGCGGTTGAGCTCTACGTTCGGCAATGAATGCACGCATGGGATTTTGCGTTTTGGTGATGGAACGATGAAGGGGTTTTGGGTGGCTTGGCATTTTCAGGTTTCGGTGACATGGGTTCCTGATGTGACGATCGTGGCAGCACAAGCCTCCGATGATGGTGTGAAGCTTGAGAGTGGTTTGATCCGCGTAGCTCATCGGTTCTCCCTATGATCTTGGTTCAGATGTTTCAGGCTTCGGCGCTTGATAAGACAGGCTGTCGCACACGGCTAGATGCGGTCGGTGTTTGAGGTTTGATATCTGTTTGAGGTGCTGTTTTCCTTTGCAAGAATGTGGCCGAACAAGGCGCTTCATCCGACCGTTAACCGTTCCTAGGCCAGCAATCTCTGAGAGTGAAAAACCATTGAGGGCATTCCACGGTTGTATCACCGGCGGTTGAGCTCTACGTTCGGTCAATAATAAGACCTTTTGATCAGATCGTTGGTGTCGGTCAAGGGTGAAGGTGTTTTTGGTTCATCGCGATTAATGCCGTTGGATAGATGCTGCGGAATGGGGCGGAATGGTTGAACAAGCTACACCCAACTGAGAAGTGCCTGATGGCTTGGCGGTTCATCCCGTAATTTTCATCACCGAACTTGGCACCATCCTATTTTGACATTTCACGCGTTGTCACATATCCTTTGCTCATGGCTAGAGCGGTCGGAGTGAATGGCCAGTGATCGTCTATCGCTTTGATCGTTGTTAGATGAAAACTTACCGAACAAGGCGAAGCATCCGACCGTTAACCGTCCTGAGTCCGAGACCGTTTTTGAGTTAAAACCATGAATGATTGGCGAGTGTTTTACACGCGGCGGTTGTTCTCTACGTTCGGCAATAATAAGATGCTATGGAAGCGCTACTATCAGAAGATGACGCCATACGGGAGCTGCGACTTAAGGCGGTACGCAAATTGTGCTATTCGGTTATACGTACGTTGATCATTTTTGGATTACCTATCTGTATTGCTTTCTCTGTCTGGTTCTACAACGTTGAACCAGAGAATACATTCTTATATATTGCGCCGCTTATGGTTGTTCCATTCTTGATGTTGATTTTCGTGTTGCTGCCGTATCTGAGCGCGCGCGTTCATAACCGTTGGTTGATTAAGGATGGTACGATAAGGTTAAAGGGCGAGGTGGCAGGTAAGATTTCGATGGCTAGACTAGCTGAATGGACGATTAAGCCATACTCTGATCTTGAGGGGTATTATAATTTGTCCATCAGCAGTAGAAATAGACTGAATGGGGCTAGCCTTATCTTATCGGAGAGTGACCATTCGATAGACAGCATAAATGCAATGTTTCCTAGCAAGAATGTGGCCGAACAAGGCGCTTCATCCGACCGTTAACCGTCCTCAGCCAGAAACCATTTAACGGAATCAACCACGCAAAGCCTTCGACCTTGTCACACCGGCGGTTGAGCTCTACGTTCGACAATAATCAAAAACTATGAAAACGATACTATTATTAATCACACCGCTGTTATTGGCGTTGCATGTTGGCGCTACTGAGTCTGCTGCATCTGAGAAAGATCCGTTTGAAGGGGTATTTGATAACCCATTTGGAATGGCTATAGAATATCCATTAACTAAACAATATGACCATCTAGATTTATATAAGGTAATCACCTGGTCTTCCCTGAATGCTTTGAAATCAAATATGTTAGTTGAAGGTCAGATTGATGGGTTTATCAAAGTTTATTCTGCGAAGGTGGAATCGGGTAAGGACGAGGGGAAGGTTGTACATAGATTTCTGCTTTATAAGAGCAAGGAAGACATGAAGTATAAACGGTTAAGTAGCTGTATAGTACTGAGCGATTATTCCTACGGAGTGTTACCAAATAATGGTGAAGTGAAGGAACCAAAGCAATTAGACGGAAAGTATTGTATAGCAGCAGGGATTTTCCGTAGGGCTGGGGGAGCAACCGCTGTATCAGCTAGATCGGTTGGACTGGCCTACCCTCTTTTCATTAAGTAACGTGATGCGAGCTTTTTCAGATTGTCTTGTAGCTCTATCGACACACTCGAGAATCTAAGTCGAACAAGTCGCTGCATCCGACCGCTAACCGTTCTGACGCGAGTAGCTGTTACCCGAGAAAAACCCTTTAAGATGTTCGACCGTTGCTGAGGCGTCGGTTGAGCTAAACGTTAGCCAATAATGAAATTACTGATCCCAATCATCACGTTGATCGTTGGTATTATGGTGGGCTATAAATTTTCCCCACATAAAGAAGAGAACGACCATTGGGCCGTGATTAAGGCTTATGACGATATGTTGGAGAAACCTTTTGCGCACAGTGACGCGCCTACACATGAAGTGGCGCTAATTGAGGATTATACAGAGCCTTACGAGAGTTTAGAGGCGTTAGTTGCTTCAGGTGAACTCGATAAAGCGACGCTCATTTTTCCTGATGTGCCGATTTCCTACGAAGTTAATAAGCGGTGGGTTGACTTCTGCAAGGCGCACAAAGAATCAATAGTGCACAGCTACAGTAACCCAGACCGGTCAGACCTGAGAACCAGTGGAGATAAGCCGTTTATGTGCGTTGTATATTTTAAGACGAAAGATACATCGATAGTGCAGGCACTCATCCGAATAATTGAAGGCTAACAAGGCGCTTCATCCGACGCGATACGGTTTCGAAGTCAGAAACCATTGAGAGCTAAGATCGTGAATGGTTGCGAAACTGTTTTACACGGCGCGGTTGAGCTCTACGTTAGCCAATAATAAATGAAGATTCCACTAGTCACATTATTAGTCCTGATGACCTTGAACTTGCCTATTTTGGCAGACAGGCCAGCTGGAGAGAGACCAAGAATATTTGTAAGTGAATACTGGAAGACTGTTACATTTTCTATGATGCCTGGAAGGTACGCTTATACGCCGAATCGAGTGATGGTGAGCCCTCCTTATGGGGTGGCGCACAGGCTTCAACCTGATGGTTCGATGAAAGAGATTTATAGGGTTTCTGGATGGTATTCGCACCAAGTTTTCCTTTCTATGGATGGACGATACCTTGTGAGAATGGGGCCATGGAGCCCGGGGCGAGAACTCTCCAAAGATCATGTCGCTGTGCAGTTCTACAAGGATGGTAAGCTCCTCAAAAGTTATTCGACTATTGATCTGGTAAAAGATCCTAAGAAGATTGAGCTTACGGTTAATCACTATTTTTGGAGAGGTCCTAAGTGCAAGTTAGAGACGGATAATAAGTTCATATTAGACACCATAGATGGCCTTAGGTATGTGTTTGATGCTACCAGCGGTGAGGTCATATCCAAGGAGAAGACAAAATCGGGCTAACAAGGCGCTTCATCCGACCGTTAACCGTTCTTAGCCAGAAACCATTTCACGGAATCAACCACCGACAGCCTTCGACCTTGTCACACCGGCGGTTGAGCTCTACGTTCGGCAATAATAATATGAATGCGATAGAACGCACATCCGACATCGACATCCCTGATGAGGAAATTACCTGGGAGGGGTTTGGCATTCACAGGACAAGCTTTCGACCTCAGTGGGATGGTGATCTAGTCAATCTGTTCACTGTAATTCATCCTCAGGAGTCAGAGGCTACAACCGAGAGTTTCGTTAAATCGTGCATAACCGATTTAGCGCAATGGATAATTCAGAATCAGAATCGCTTTTCGGCAGAGGATCGATACCAAATCATCGTTGGATGGCCTACTACTATACGAGAGACAGGACGTCATATCGCCAAGGCAGGAGGGACTCTTTCAGAACTCAGCGAATTGGTTTCTGGTGAGATTGAACCACGATTCTTACCTAGTTGGAGTGGTGGCATTTTCTCCAAGAACTAGGCCGAACAAGGCGCTTCATCCGACGCGATACCGTTCGTTGTCCGAGGAACTTGCAGAGCTAAAGACGTGAATGGTTGCGAATCTGTTTTACACGGCGCGGTTGAGCTCTACGTTCGCCAAAAAACAACCCCACCCGATGAACCTCTGCCGTGCATTACCAATCTGGTTTCTTGCCTTAACCGGCTTCGGAGCTTTGATGGGCAAATTCGTTATCGAGGACACGTTGAAGGGTGTGACGTGGGGATTTGTCATTGGCACAATTCCGATGTGGCTATTACTTCTCGTCGGGATTTGGGTTAACTTGGTAGCGCGAGACCATCCAAAGTGCCGCTGTGGGTGCTGGAGAAGTAAGGATTACGAATCCCTAGGATACAGCCTGGACCCGCCAATGCATTTTGACTATCGCTGCCGAGGGTGTGGCAGGTATTACAGGCATCGTGATGGTGTTTGTTACGACGTCGACGACCAGAACAACGAGATTCCTTACATGACACAGAAGGGACTCCTTCCATGGCGTCCAGCATCAACCGCATCAACTGCATAAACCGAAAACAGGCGAACAAGGCAGAGCACACCAATCCACTACCCGTCCAGAGTCGAAAATTTCAGATGATTCCAACCCTTAACCCCGAAGTCGTAGCGCGCCCCCGGTAGTGGATGGGTGTCTTATGACGTTAGGCAATAATAATGAAATCCAGAATCGGGCTACCAATATTTCTGCTTTGTGCGGGTTTCTTAATGTTCTTCGTGCCCTCCTTGGTGGAAGGATCTCAAGATCGAATTATCGAATGGTTGGCTCCAGGAGATCCTATTCCTCAGACTGCAATGGCTATTTACGGAATGATGTTGTTGGCTTCACGTGTTTGCATTCCGCTTGGGATTGCATTCTTGGTTTTTGGCGTTATTCGGTTGATTAAAGTTTCTTCCGAAGGCTACATATAGATAACTCAAAAAATAGGCCTAACAAGGCGCTGCATCCGACGCGATACCGTTCGTTGTGAGATGGAGATGTAGAACTAAAAATTAGAATGATGCGACACCGGTTTACACGGCGCGGTTGAGCTCTACGTTAGACAAAAATAATATGAACCTCAACCGACTAAGAGATCGATTGATTGATTCGATGCATTCAGACGAATCAGCTACGAGTTATTTTGCTTCTAGATTGAGTGAACCCGAGATGGTGTTGTCACTCTGTGCTATTTGTGCTCCGTATATCGAGTATAGCAATGATTGCAGAATGCAGGCTGCATACTTTTTATCTATGGCACCAGGCGAGCTTTTGGGAGAGGTTATTCCGTTGATGTGCATGACGCTTACGATCCGGTCAGAAGATGGTGATGACATGAATGGTAATATCGCATGCCATCTGATTAAAGCGATTCGGAAAGGACTTCCACATTATACAGGCACTCTTTATTATGACTTAGAGGGAATAGCAGAGCAATATGGGTGTGTCAAAAAATTGGTCTAACAAGGCGCTTCATCCGACCGTTAACCGTCCGTGAGCCAGAAACCTTTGAGAGCAAAAAACCATTGAGTGTATTCCACGGTTGAATCACCGGCGGTTGAGCTCTACGTTCGGCAATAATTATATGAGCACTCATCGATTTCCAACAGAAGAAGGTGCCAAGGAGGTAGCTGAATCTTTGGGCGTTTCGGTCAACGATATGCTCAAGTGCCAGGACTGGGAATACACCTTTCCGTCTTTGAGCGATTTGCCACGTTATGAACGTCTATATTCTGAAGACGGAACTTCAGATCTAGCGAAGCGCGTTCTCGGCTGTTTCATTTTTCAGTGTCTAGAAGATTCTTTGAGCGCAGGTTCGCCCGAGGAAACTGTTAGAACAAGCTTGGTTCGTCTCGTTTCAGATTTCCACATTCACGAAGATGAATTCCGGTATTGGGCACATGAAGATGATAAGCACTATAATGATTTTCCTGAAGAAGGATGGCATATCATGAAGCTTGCCCGTGAATACAAGAATGTGGCCGAACAAGGCGCTTCATCCGACCGTTAACCGGCCTCAGCCAGAAACCATTTCACGGAATCAACCACGCAGAGCCTTCGACCTTGTCTCACCGGCGGTTGAGCTCTACGTTGGGCTAGATAATATGAACTCGTACGACTACAGGCCAATTACCTTTGAGAAACATGTTTTCCCTCAATCTGTAATGGGGATAGGTATACTAGAACATGCTATCCCAAATTTGAGTGAGGTCACAGCTGATTGGGTTTGGCGTTTTCCAATTTGTTGTGGGACGGTTAAGAATTGTAAACCTGAATTGTGTATATCGTCATCCATAGAGCTGATTGATGGCATGCTGGAATACAGGAGCAATGTGCTATCCGAGATCTCAGATCGAATTGAGAGTGACGTTCACCCAGATCAAATTTATCAAGAGTGGATTTTAGCACTTCAGTCTATTCAGAACATAGCATTAGGGCGCTCAGAGATCTGTCAATGGTCAGCGCCGTTGCATCCAGATGACGCAATTCAAACACCCGAGGATCTGCAACGACAAATTAGCATTCTTGATAAAATTGCTTCTGGCGATCTTAAGCCTCGTATTACAGATTAAATTAAAAAGCCCAACAAGTCGCTGCATCCGACGCGATACCGTTCGTTGTCCGAGGAAGTTGTAGAGCTAAGAGCGTTAATGATGCGAAACTGTTTTACACGGCGCGCGGTTGAGCTCTACGTTCGGCAATAATAAGAAATGCAGAGCCATCAACATCATTCATTTTCCTCCCACTTGAACACTTCGGAGCTACAACGGCACGCGATCTCAATGAGGCATTTCGTAGTGTTGTTGTCTTGGTCGATATTTATTATGTTGGTTTGTCTGATTATGGGTTGGAACTTTACATGGCTGATTGTGATTTCTCCTCTATATATGATAATTTCGTATATTATGATGTGGGTAAGCGTGTCGACGACAGGTGGCGTTTCCCCATACAAATCAGATGTATCTGTTGGGGAAGATGGATTGCTTTCAGTGAGGTGGGGCATGGTCACTCATCGCTGGGGCAGGAAGCAATGGTATGAGGGTATTCGTAAGAATGAACGTGTGATTATCGTACGTTGGCCGTGGTGCTTGTTCGCCACTTATACAGTATTTCCCGTACCAAGAACAGTGGCCGAACAAGGCGCTTCATCCGACCGTTAACCGTTCCCAGGCCAGAAAACATTTCACGTAATCAGCCACTTGCTGCCTTCGACCTTGTCACACCGGCGGTTGAGCTCTACGTTCGGCAATAATAATATGAAGACATGAAAATACGCACCCTCTATGCCGTCATGGCGGTCGTGTTAGGTATTATTTGTGGATACTGTGGGGTATATCTAGGATTGAGTGGTGATTGGTTGCTTTCACCTGACAATACAAGATATGCGGTCATGCACGGAATGATATCAGGAATACTATTAGCAGTGGTATTGCAGATATTTCCCTATGTGCCTGTTATTCGGAGTAATCGTAGGCAGAACTGGTTGCTGGCAATTTGGATGCTCATCTATACCTCCGGATTATGCATATATGTTGCGAGTGTTGCAGTGGTATGACCCCGATACGAAGAAAGTGGCCGAACAAGATACTGCGTTAAAAAGTCAACGGTGATTTGAAGTTTTAAAGTGATCTTCTACGAGGTGCCCGGTGAGGGTAATGGGGTTCTCAAGCCGCGCTTGTCCGGATCGAAGGGTTGCCCTGATTTGAGGATGCCGTAGATTTGGTGAAGGAGCTTTCGCATGACAGCGACGACGACCTGTTTTCCGGTTTTGCCATTCTCTTTGAGACGCCGGGCGAACTCCCTGAGCAGCGGGTTGTAGGTCATCGCAGTCATGGCCGGGAGGTAGAGGGCTTTGCGCAAGTTGGAAGAACCGACTTTGGTGATGGGGGTGCTCGACTTGCCCGACGTGCCGCTGACGAAATGCCTCGGGGTGACACCCGCCCAGGCTGCGAGTTGCCGTGCGTCTCCGAAGAGTTCGATCTCGGGAAGCTCGGCGAGAAGGATCTGGCAGGTGGTTTCACCGAGGCCCGGGATGCTGTGCAGAAGAGAGTTCTGGGCGCTGAGCTGTGTGTTGTTGGAGACGATCTTCGATATTTTGCCACGAATGGTTTCGAGTTCCTTCTGCTGGGCCTTGATGCGCCGGTTGATGGAGCGCCTGACGTCAACGAGTGTGACAGCTTCCAGTTTGGTTTTGAGTCGTGCGGTATCCCGGGTGAGTGACTCGGCGTAGCGGCTGAGTTCCTTGACCTTGTCATGATCAGCCGGAAGGGGAGTCCACGGACGCAATTCCTCATGCTCCGACCTGAGGAACTGGGCGATGAGTCTTGCGTCGGCGGTGTCGCTCTTGTTGCGTCTCAGCTTCTGGTTGCCGAAGGCTTTGATCTGGCGGGGATTGACCAGATGGAGTGACCGCACTCCGAGTGTGTGGAGGGCGCTGGCGACCGGTTTGCCGTAATGCCCGGTCTGCTCAAGGCAGGCGAGAACCGAAGCCGGGTCCGCGATTTCAGAGAGCCATGAGACAAGGCTGCGGATACCGTCGGGGGTATTGTCGAAGCGTCCGGACTCTGTGGCTGTAATTGAGATGACATGGCAGAAGAGGTCCGCCCTGCCGACATCGATTCCCAGAAAGGGGGCTGGTGTGGATAGTGGTTTCATAGTAATTGGTTTGTGGAAGCTTGCTTCTGACACGGCACTCAAAACACCTCCCGGCCGGAGAGTCTCAGTCTCATCAAAACAGATTCGTTGATCTAAGATACTGCTCGGACTTGAAAGCCTGGAGAGCTGCGTGATGCCTGATCTTGTTCACAGACTCATCCGGGCGAACGGAGGTCTTGGCGCTGCACCAGATTGCATCACGCAGCCGTTTTGGGTTCCTTGTGGGAAACAAGTTTGTTAGCCTATCAGGCGGTGCAAATCCATCTTATGAGGCGCTTCATCCGACTCGATACCGCCCGGGAGCCAGAAACCATTGTGAGCTAAGAACGTGAATGGCGACGAATCTGTTTTACGCGGCGCGGTTGAGCTCTACGTTCGGTAATAATAGTATGAAGAAACCCACAATCATAGTTCTGTTGTTAAGCATCATTTTTAACATGGTGTTGGCTATATTATTAGCAGCTAAGTCACACACGCTTAACATAACGAAAGTGCAATTAACTGTAACGGAAAGGAACTATCTTCGATCTTTGGAATCTATATCGGAAGCGATACAAGTAGGTCTCAGCGATGCAGTGCAAGGAGAGTTGAATGTATTTCTTGTAGAATCTGATAGAACATCGAATGATGTGGCTAAGATGTCAGATAGGGTTGACATTAAAATTACTGAGAAGAGCACTCCTTATGATGACACGATGCCAATTGAGAATATACTAGAGAGAAGCAAAGCGGATTGGTATTTGAAAGTTAAACCCAAGAAACAGGCCGAACAAGGCGCTTCATCCGACCGTTAACCGTTCCTAAGCCAGAAATATCTGAGAGCAAAAAACCATTGAGAGTATTCAGCTGTTGTCCTGGCGGCGGTTGAGCTCTACGTTCTCTAAAAAATTGCATGCACGGATCAACGAAAAACCTATGGCTCGCAATCCTTGGCGGCATAGCCTTTCTTATCATAGCAATATTCGCTTTTGTGCTGCTATCCAATCCGGGGAAAGCGCCGCATCATAAATTTGACTCCTTCAACATCGACTACGAATCGTGTATCAACGCATTTGAGGGCAAGCGCACAAAAGAATTTACACACATGTGGGTTTTGCATTCATCAGACCTGAAAGCTTGGTGGGACCCCAACGGCATGAGGGCGGAGGCAGACCTCATACTGGACACACCTGACCAAGATGCAATCGGCACTTTACTATCACATGCTAGACAGTCACACCGATCCCCTAACTACGTCAGAACACTTTCCAGCGGTCGAATATATCACGTTCTACTTTTCAACGAGAACCGACATACCTACGCGCACTTGAGATTTGCCTACCGGTCAGAGCAGGCTGACGGCACAACGGTTTTTAGCCTAGTCACAGATCACAGGGGAGCACATCGAGTTAAGGATTGCCCAAGCTTCATCGATTTTGAGAGCAAGTTCCTCGCAAACAAATAAAGAGAGAACAAGGCGCTTCATCCGACGCGATACCGTTCGTTGTCCGATGACTTTGCAGAGCTAAAAACGTTAATGGTGTGAATCTGTTTTACACGGCGCGGTTGAGCTCTACGTTAGGCTCCGTGTTCATTCGAGGTTTGATCGTCTATCATCCTGGCACATTTTTCGTAGCTCATCCATTTTTGGTTTCCCAGTTGAACATGAACATCCAGCTCAATCATCGCACATGGTGGAAGATCGTCATTCGTTCGCGAACATGATTCACCTCGATGCAGATGGAGACGCTTTTGGTATTCATCGGTGCTTGGATTCTTGGTTTGCGGCGGTCGTTCACGTGGTTGACAACAAGGGCATGCAGCGGTGATAATCTCCACCTAACAAGACGCTTCATCCGACGCGATACCGTCCACAGCCAGAAACCACTGAGAGCTAAGCACATGAATGGTTGCAAATCTGTTTTACACGGCGCGGTTGAGCTCTACGTTCGGCAATAATAATATGAAACACATTCTACTGCTGATTTTCACGATCACGATGCCTGTATTAGCAGCTCCAAAGCCAGAGAGCATCCCTAAGATTAAGCAAGTTCTAGCTTCCCTTAAGCCAGGCGCAATCAGGCAGGATGAATTGGTCAGGTTAGTGAGAGTGCATTTCCCAGATGCCCACATTATTCCGTCGGTAGGTGACCTTGCCAATAGAGGGTTCACTCTCAAGATGCATAAAGATAAGAATACTGATTCTGATTTGATGATGACTGTTACAGATGGCAGATTTGATTGGCAGCACAGGAATGAGAAGTTCACGTTACGAGATATTGTGGTGCACAGTAAGGGAGGAGGAGATTCACATATGGCGTGGTATCGTTTCCTTGAAGGAGAGTGGGTTACGATGCCGAAGATAAGATAGGCCGAACAAGGCGCTTCATCCGACCGTTAACCGTACTTAGCCAGGAACCATTTCGCGGAATCAACCACCCACAGCCTTGGACCTTGTCACACCGGCGGTTGAGCTCTACGTTCGGCAATAATAAGAAATAATTCAGTTCAACCTTTCCTTGGCCAGCATAACCAGATAGAGAATCCAGCAACCTAATTATAACAAAGATGTCATTTATCAAACGACTATTCAGTAAGAAGAAATCTGATTTCCATATTCCGAATGGACTCCTTCTCGAGATGGAAGGTAAGAATCAATTACGCTATATAACGTATCTGAGTATTGATAGTTCCGAAATAATAACGGAGCATATCGCCACCATTTTAGATTCCCATGCTGAGAATTGGGTTACTACTAATTTTTCAGGCGATGTTAATTTTCAGTTTTGGAACGATCTTCTGGAAGATGAGCATTTGGAACCTGTTGGTCAATATTTGGGGGAGGTGATCGCGCAATCCCAGAAGCTGATAGACGATAACGGAATAGCCTCTGCTGATGGTAATCGTGTTGTATTGCGATACACACTAAGCAAGCATCATGGTGATGCTACCGAACAACCATAATGTGGCCGAACAAGGCGCTTCATCCGACGCGATACCGTTCGTTGTCCGAGGAACTTGCAGAGCTAAAGATATTAATGGTGCGAATCTGTTTTACACGGCGCGGTTGAGCTCTACGTTAGACAAGAATAAGAAACCAATGAAAACCGCTATACTAATTTTAATGTTTGCACTACCAATCGCCATTTTTGCAGCAGACGAGAAAGTTGAGGGCGAAACGTCAGTAAAAGTATTAGCAAACGTTAAGGGAGATGCTGTCGTATTTACTATTATTTCACCTCAGTATCCACACAGAACTAAGATTGAGGATTTATGGCCAACTAGCGATATAGAGATTTTACATTCTGCTCGATTAGTTGGGCCAAGTTTAAATGTGCCTGTGACGAGAAGTACACCACAAGCTACCTTTACAATTCCAAAATCAATGTTGAAAGGTTTGACTCTCAATTTAGTATTACGAACATCAGCACGTTCTGAGGCATTAACGAATAAAAACAGAAAGGAGCGGCAGATCAATTTGGAGGGGCTCGTCAATGAAAGCCGGGCAAAAAAATAAGTCTAACAAGGCGCTTCATCCGACGCGATACCGTCCGTGAGCCAGAAACCATTTTGAGCTAAAGCCGTTAATGATTGGAAACTGTTTTACATCGCGCGGTTGAGCTCTACGTTGGATAATAATAAAAAGAATCCCGGGCTGCGGTGGTGAAGCAGGGGATCGGTGAATGGAGGATCAGAATGACCTCACATGCCGCCTATTGGTCGTAGTTTCCCGCTGGGTCGAGATTTGAGATAGCCGTCATGTGAGTTCATACTGATCCTTGGCGACTGTGCGAGAGCATGGAACGAACAATAATTTTCGTCGGTGGCGATGGTGCGGTGTTTGGTTACGCTCCGCAGCTGCATGAACAAGACTCTTCCGTAAACTCCAGAGACATGTCCATTCCGCTGCTCCGCTGGCCACTGTTGCGACGAGGCCACGCGGTGTTGCGCTGTGAGCGGCGTGACGATGCTTCGAGGTGGATCGACGTTTTTGCCACCGGTAGGGTGTCGACCACGGTTTTACTCCGGCAAGTTTTTCGGCGTGGTGCGCCTTCCTTTACACGAGCTTGGTGATCTGGTACTGATTCCGGTGAGAGCGTGGGGCGAATCGGATCCAACAAGGCGATGCATCCGACGCGATACCGTCCACAGCCAGAAACCATTGAGAGCTAAGAATGTGAATGGTTGCAAATCTGGTTTACACGGCGCGGTTGATCTCTACGTTCGGCAAGATATGATTACGCGGTCAATAGCACTCTGGGCGATGCTCCTCATTAGTGGATGCCGTGAATCCGAGCGCCCTTCTCAAGAAGGGGTGAAGACCTCCCCTACCATGAGCCTTGAAAGAATGATCAAAGAGAACGGCGAGGTCACCTTCCATGGCTGGAATGGCATGGAACGAAATCATACTGCTCATTTTCGTCTGACCTTCCAGAAAGAAGGCAAGGTGAATCTCGACACAATGGGATACAACTTTGTTTTTGCACACGGATCTTTTCGCCTGAAGGATGACTCCCTATTAGATATTACTTTTGACCAGATTGATGCTCCAGAAATCGATAAGCGAGGATATACAACCGATTGGCCTACGCTGAGGCTAACGGAGTCGGAAGGCCGTTTGCAAATTCACAGAGAAGATGGTTCCACTGCATGGCACCTGGATTGGCCATTGTATCCTATGATTACTAGAGATCTTTGGCCAGTCAGCACTTTGACCAACAATGCCGAACAAGGCAGAGCACACCAATCCACTACCCGCCCCGAGTCGAAATCTGAATGACCATTCCAACCTTTAACCCTGAAGTCAGAGCGCGCCCCCGGTAGCGGATGGGTGTCTTATGACGTTAGCCGAAGAAATGGAGGAGCCGCAATCAGATGTCGTTGAGATGCGACTCGACAAGGAAATCGGTCTGAGCGGGCATCCCGGACTGGCTGCGGACATCTATTCGCTTCCGATTGATCGTCCTGGGATTTACCGGTTCGAGGCGACGCCAAGCAGCCTTGAAGACTATCACGGGGTCGCAGAGATTCGGGTTCTCCACGTGGATACCCAGTCGTTCGAGGAAGATACCTCGAATCGCCGCACCGGAGTCAGCATTGAAACCCATGGTGGGGCCGTGGTCTCTGAGCGAAGCCACTTGTCTGATATGCGTGAGTATTTCGACGAAGCAGACTTCGACCGTGGATCGGATAACGAAACACTTTGGAATCGTTTCGCAGATGGATTTTCATCGACTCATACAGAGCAACTGAGTGTTCCGGGAGGAGCGTCATCACGGGTGTTCGCCTTCTTCCCATGCGACGAGTATCTTGCCGTGACTCCACTCTTGAATGAAGGTGATGTTTGCGGATACCTCCTTCAATGCCGATGCGGATCCAGAGGGGAACGTTCTGCCACCACCAACACGGCACACCAACAACGGCTAACAAGACGCTGGACACCAAGACCTGACCCGCTGCGAGTCGAAAGCGCTATGACAACTCAAACCATTAACCCGGAATCAACGCTCGCCCTCAGGTCAGGTCTGGGTCAGCTTTGACGTTCGCTGAAAAAACTCCCGTCAATGCCTCGCCATCACAAGTTGAAGAATGTCGCTCTCGTAATCGGGGTGATGCTTGCCGTAACGTGTCTTGCTCCATGTGAGCAGAAGCTGCCGACTGCCGAGGAGCAATCACTTGCGAGGATCGAGAAGCGTATCGAGGCGGCTTACGACCTATGGTGTAGCAAGCCAGAAGAGAGTCGCGAGGCGTATGATGCCACTATCCGACAGATTTTTGAGTCCCTGAGTGAGGATGAGATCCGTCTTGTCGCTCAGAATATTGGGTTTGAGTGCGAGAGGGAAGCATACCGGATGTGGGCGAGATTCGACCCTTCCGGAGCGTTGAGGGCGGTTCGTGCATTTGAAGATAAGAACGCCGATGAGATCAAGCTCGCTGGAACCGGCCTTGAAGGAGGGCCTGGTGAGGCGATGCAAGAATACGTCTTTGAGATGTATTTGGGTGCGATTGAGGGCTGGTCAGAAGTTGATCCAAAGGTCGCATGGGAATCCTTCAAGGACAGGAAAGGTTCCTTATCGAACTCATTGGTGATAGATGACTTTGTTTGCGCCTTTTACCGCGTTCTTTGCGAGCATCTCGCTAAGGTCGATCCGGATCGAGCATTCAATGAGCTCATCAGCTTCCGCTCCGATGACTACGAAGAGATGATTGTCGCAAGCATGCTGGGAGGATACCTCAGATCCGCTCCACGTGGTCGAGATTGGCGCAAGGAGGTGAATCAACTGCTTGAGCGAGAATGGCGGCACGGTTGGTGGCTCCATTCAGAGATTCGCACGGCTCTGATGGGGCGATGGCTTCAAGATGATGCAGAGGCGGCAGAACGCTGGTTTTTAGAGTCCGACATCGAGGGATTGAACTGGTCGTATCGAGACGATCAAAAGGATAGGAAGATCCGAAACGGCCTCGGAAGTGCTGCGGGATACTGGGCCGCTAGGGATCTCCCTGGTGCTTGGCGTTGGATGAAGTCCTACAATGGGCTCAAGAGGAAGGGATTTGGGGCGGCAGTGCTACACGGTGCCGATGTATTTCTTACGAAGCGCGACGCCTATTTTGTTGCTGGCGGCGGGGTACGCGCATCTCTCTTGGCGCAGGCTGCAAAGCTACCCGAAGAACTTGGTCGCGAAGCATGCATAGCAATGCTTCAAGATGCTGAACCAAACGCCGAGTATCTCGACCCCGTGATCGAGCAAAACCGAAGCAGCGAACAAGACGGCGCTGACCAACCCGCTGCCGCTCCGGAGTCGAAGCCTCAAACTGAATCGGAGGTGCGCCCCCAGTAGCTGGTGGCTGGCCTCAAACGTTAGCTAAATAATGAATACCCTCTATCAATCGTTCATGCTGATTCTCTTTCTGACAGCTTGCAATACACGTCCGCCAATCGAAAGAGATGATTCATCACTCGTGGATTCATCTGTAGCTGATGCAATTAAGGCATTCGGAATGAGCAAAGATCATTTAACAGTGATTGAGGAGCCGCCAGGTATTCCGCGTGGCGTAGCTGGAACAGACTCTGACGGTGCGCAGGTTGAGCTTTACATCCGACGTGGGGCGGTTCCCATGAGCGTGAAGCGAGACTGGAAGATCAACGCATTTCTAGGCCACAAAGTTGTCGGCGTCGCACGTGAGACTGAGGGCGGCTGGGTGATTACCGGAGAAGTCATGCTGATCCGTGCTCAAAGCGTAACGCCATCACAAACAAAAGCGAACAAGGCAGCGCACACCAACCTGCTACCCGCCCCGAGTCGAAATCTGAATGACCATTCCAACCCTTAACCCCGAAGTCAGAGCGCGCCCCCGGTAGTGGATGGGTGTCTTATGACGTTAGCCAATAATAATATGAAAACACATCTGCTCGTTATTACATTAATGTTCAGTGCACTGGGGCATCTCCCTGCACAGATATTGGAATCGAAGGTGCCTTGGACGGGGACAGCGAGAAACACCACGCTACGTGAATTCCTTCCGCGGATTCAAGGCTGGTCAGAAGGACAAGGGAAGAAAACCATTTCCTATATATATATGGGGATAATATCTGATCAGATATTTGATAAACAGATTCGAGTCCGTATACCTGCAGAGGACAAGCCTTCATATGAAGATGTTATACGTTTGGCGTTTGAACGCGCAGGGATGAAAGTCGCATTGAAAGACTCGGATAGAGGAATAGAAGTCACTCCGATTTATTCCCGAATACTAAAGTTGAACGATGACACTCTGAAGAGATTGAGAGCTTCGAAGATAGAGACTACAGATGGAATATCTAAGAAGGTAAAGTCTAGAGTTGGCGACCTCTCAAATCATTTCTGGTTGAGATACATGGATGATGGTGTGTTATCGTTTGGTGGCACCAATGAGGATATAACCAAAGTGGCGAGATTTTTCGCCAAATACGAATAATTCGGGCTAACAAGGCGCTTCATCCGACGCGATACCGTTCCTAGCCAGGAGCTGTTGAGAGGCAAGGATGTGAATGATTGCGAAACTATTTTACACCGCGCGGTTAAGCTCTACGTTAGCCAATAATAATATGAAGTGTTGGATAATGATATCTGTGATCGCTCTCGTTTCGTGTGGTTGCACGCGTAATGCTGCCAAGGAAGAAGCTTCGGTTAACATTGAATGGCATGAAGCGACCTACGGTTTAGAGGAGTATAAGGAGATGCAGCCCGGGCGTCCGATTCTAGCCCTGTTTGTCTCTGATTGGGATCTGACTGGGCAGATTCATCGTAAGGTTTTCGAGGATGAGACCAGTATGGAGATCCTGAAGGGATCACGGTTTTTGTGCATATGGTATGATTGCACGGAGCCCGATAGCCTAGGTATGAGGGAATTGAAGCGACTTAAGCAGCTTGCTTTGCCGGTCACTGTATTTGTTGATGGTTCGAGTGCAGAGGATCGGTTTATCGACACGCCTGTGAACAATGAGAAGATATACGATTTGCTACGGAACCTAAGGATAGTGGCCGAACAAGTCGCTGCATCCGACCGCTAACCTGCTCGGAGTCGATGGCGTAGTCACCAATTAATTTTGCTCAGACATTTGCCCATTCGGTTTGGGCGGTCGGTTGAGCTATACGTTCGGCAATAATATGAAAATCCTCCTAGTCACGATCTTTCTATACGGCCTAGTATCATCCGCATCAGCGGACGCAGGCTTGAAGAACAAATTCGTGGGTATTTGGTGGGGCACCATGAAGATCACTAATGGTTATGAGCTGGGTTATAACGAACATTGGATTATTGAGCGTAAGAATAACGGTCAATATCGGAGGCAGAGGTTTATGGTAGATCACGTTAAGAGAATGTATTGCCCGTTTTCCTTAAAACCCGTGAAAGGACTCTGGCGACTATCAGACAGTTCCAATAAGTTCATCTATTTGATCTACAAGAGTGATATCGAGGGGGGGGCTAATTACTTAGTGACCGTCAATGATGGTGTAGTCAGATGGACTGGAGGCAACATTTCAGGACCGGAAGTGGATTGGAGTTGTGAGGAGGTAAAGATCAAGAAGTTTGCTCCAAAGTTTAATGGTGTATATCAACGCGTTACAAGAGATGAGTTTGATAAGCGAAATCGATAACTTAGGCTAACAAGTCGCTGCATCCGACAGCTAACCGTCTCGTAGTCGGAGACCTTTGAGAGATAAAAACCATGCTTGGCCTATGTCTGTTTTACAGGCGGCGGTTGAGCTCTACGTTCGGTAATACTAATAACACTTATGAAAAAAATCATATTAATGAGCTTGCTGGCTTCGATGCTGACATTGGCAGAGAATGACGAACTCGATACTTCGGACGAGTATATGTTACGCAGTATCTACATTGACCCATTACCTACGGAATACCCTTTGTCAGATCAAAAATTCGACTTGATTCACCATAAGGTAATTAGTTGGTCCACATTTGAAACCTTGGGTCACAGGGGTCTAATTGAGGGCCAAATGGACGGGTTTCTAAAGGTTGTCGAGGGGACGATCAAGGAAGGAGAAAACAAGGGTAAGGTTGTGTATAAATGTTATCTATACAAAAGTAAAGAATCCCTGGAATACAAAAGGTTAGGTAGCTGTATTGAGTTATTTGACTGGAAAAGGCTTATTTCTGATCGATCCTTCCGAGAAGATCCAAAGTTGTTAAATGGAAAATACTGCATAACTGCGGGAGTTTTTCAGAAGCTTGAAGAGCGAACATCAGTATTGGGGAATTCGGTTAACTTGTTTAGAATTTATATTAAAAAAGATGCAGTCTTGAAAAAGTGAATTCAATAATGTGGCCTAACTAGGCGGTGCTGACGACCGTTGACCTTCCCTAGCCCAGAGCCATTTTAGAGTAGAAACCATGAAGCAGTGGCGGCTTCCCTAGACGAATCGGTTGAGCTCTACCTCAGAGAGGAATAACAGAAGTGAGACGTGCACGCACAGAATTCACAGATCTTCAGAAAGCGAAGATTTTCGTCCGAGACCGGGCTACATGCTGCTTTTCAGGGGTCAATTTGTGGTTGTTGGATTCGCCGCTACGGCCCGGTGTCCAGACCGATTGGGTGGATCACGTCCGGCCGTCAGCACGAGGCGGGCGATCTTCCGTAGACAACGGAGTATGCGCGTCACATACATACAATGCGAAAAAGCGGCACAATTCAGCTGACACATTCTTTCTGTTTGAAGAGGGGCAGCCGACCAGTGGCTACTTCGAGTTGTTCGGCCGGTTACCCATTGAACAGGAGTCACGATTGCTCCGGTTATCCGGGCTTGCCATCGAAGACTGGTTTCTCAACCGGTCGTTGAGCCGGGTTTTTGAAGGGTTCTACGACCGGTGCTACAGAGATCGCTACGGATCGGACAACAAGCGTGATTTCCATTACTGGTATCGCGCCGCATACCGCAAACTAACCAAATATCAGCGGTTGGCGGCTAACAGGCCGACTCTTGAAGATAGGGACATCATAACCCGTCCGTCGCCTCTGGCCGGGCAATGGCTGCGCCTTCGAACTGCTTCCTCTGAGCCGGCTTTTTTAACGGTCATCGGGGAGATATATCCGGCATATAAGCGCAATTTTGAGACTTGGGCTTCTTACTTCTGGGATTGCGAGTCACCGGACGAAGCTGGCCAGGTATACGAGACGGTCATGGCCTCAGACGATGTTTGCGACGAGATCAAGGGCTGCATGACGTGCGATTACCGACTCAGGCAAAAAAGAGGGGGCAGGGGCGTGACGGACACGTCCACGCCAATAGTTCCGGGGCAGAGTTTGCCTGATGGTTGGAACCCTGGTTAAAAGGTCCCGGTCCGGTTGCCTGTCAGCGGCGGTGGCTCCGAAAACCTTCCATAATATGATGAAAAGTGTATTCGTTTGTTTATTCCTGATTACTCAGAGTTTTGTCTTTTGTGGGGAGCAGGACAAAGATCCGTTTTCCCGACTAGATCCAAAGCCGGTTGACAGGTCAAAAGACCTCAAGTCTGATAGTTTCATCAGTAACGGTCTGCTTGCGGCCTTCAGGGAAAAACGTCTGGACAAGGGGAGCGGCAATAAGAAGTCATTGATCAGGATTACCATCAGGCGAAGCTTCCACTCCACTCTGATGTTTCAATGGTTTCCCGGTGAGTCCAGATTGCAGGTCAAGCGTCTCAAACCTCATGACGACCCGTTTGGCGATTCATGGGGGGAACTTGATTTGGACCGCAGTGTGAAGCTGCCCGAAGCTCAACAGAAGCTTCTGAAGATTCTGTATTCCAATGCACCACTTGAAATCATGCCTCAGGATTTCTGGCAGCCTCAGGGACTAGATGGCTCCACATGGATATACGAATCTGCGGCAGAAGGCGGTTCGATATTGGTAGCACGCCGGAATCCGGTTGATCCTTCCGTGGTCTGTATCGCCGACACCGGGATAAAGCCCGGGCGACTGTCGAAGGAGCTGCAGCTGACATCGTTCGCATTGATGCTGCGGACTCTCTCCGGCATTGATGAGGAGCCATACTGAGGCGTGCGGAAAGCCATCAGCATGAAGTGCAACGCCAGATAGTCGGGCAATCCTTCGACAGGTGCTTTGGTTCAAGACCGGCAGCAATTCGGGCCGGTTGATACGCACAAAGATAACAACAATGCCGTGTCCTGTCAGGTCGCGGCATTTTCGTGTACACGTGTTTCTGAAAACCGGGGTGTGACGCGGTCACCTGTAGAGTTCCTCGACCGCTTGCGTCGCGCCCCGGGCGTTGGCTTCAACCCTGACCTGGTCGTCGGTGATGACGAGTGCCGCACTGATTGCAAAACCCAGGTTGTCGTTGCCGCCGACCTTCCAGGTGTTGACTCCGATCCAGTGATAGCGGTCACCCGATTTGACCAGTAGTGGTCCGCCACTGTTGCCGGGGTTGATGGCTGCATCGGTCTGGATGACGGCTCCGGATTCACGGATGGCGCTGATCTTTCCGAAAGTATGTGTTCCATGTAACTCGTTAGGCGATCCGACCGCGACAACGTCGTCACCAAGTCTGATCGGTATCGAGCCGGTGTATTCGAGGGTCTGGTAATCACGCCCCTCGACAAGCCCGGTGCCGTCTATCACCAGCCATGTCAGATCGAAATCATCCCGGCGTAAGGTGAAGTGCTCGACCGTCGCATACTTGCCACTGGCGAAAATTATCCTGAGGTCGTAGTTGCTGGTCTCTGGAGTTCCGTCATCGTCGCTTGCTGCCAGCGCCTCCAGTCCGAGCACATGGCGGTTGGTCACCAGGTAAAGCTTGTCCTTTATCTTGCCGATCACCACTGCCGAGCCGGTCCATCTGACTGTGTCGTTTGGTGACAGTGAGTCTTCTTCGATGAAGTAGCCTCGAACGAACGGGGCGGAAAGCTTCAGAGACTCAAACGGAATCCCGGGTGTTTCCGGCGGGAGGGTTTCATTCC
Source organism: Oceaniferula spumae (assembly GCF_042849255.1). GTDB lineage: Bacteria > Verrucomicrobiota > Verrucomicrobiia > Verrucomicrobiales > Akkermansiaceae > Oceaniferula > Oceaniferula spumae. Next base: position 449,355 of record NZ_AP026866.1, on the reverse strand, counting down.
CCGTGACGGCGCTGTCTCCGCCCCGGTGATCTTTCTGCCATTGCACGTCCGCCAAATAAGCCCAATGCAATCTCAGCAGGACGCACAAAAGCAACGCCCCGCATATGACGAGCTTGCGGGTTTTGGAATGGGCCGTGAGGGGGGATGCCATTGTCTGACTGTCGCAGATTTGATCCTGCAAGCCTCCCTTGCCACGGGTTATGGCCATTCCGACCGCGACAAGTAAGTACCACAATAGGCAGAGCCACAGAAACGGGTGTGATTCCGAGGGCGTCGTATACAGCAACTTGATAGCCAAGAGCGGAGCCCAGACAACGATGAACCTGAGCAAAATGAGTGCGGGCCCGGAGAACTCATCAACCTTGTATCGAGTGATGGTGCCGGCAAGCAGCTTGCCCGGTGAGGCTCCGGTCAGGTGCGACGAGGTATACCAGACCAGCAGGAACGCCGCCCAGGCAAGAATCAGAGCCCAGAGGTTGGTTCCGATTATTCCCAATGCGATGCGCTCGAAGATGTCCAGAACAAGCAAATCGATCAATACTGCCGCAAAACGTCTCCAGAACAGGGAGGGAGACTTGGGACCGTCTGAGAGTTGGATACTGTGGGGAGTCATGAAAACGGGCGGGTTATCTGTTGGAAAATGTGTTCTGCATCCATGCCAGAAATAAAACAGCCCCCCATGCCCAGGGGTTTTTCAGCAAACGCAGGTACCACTCCGTGTCATCTCCGCCCGCCACAAGTTCCCTGTCATAAGTAATCGCACGTGACGCGAGTTCGCCCGGCGTTGATCGGAAGTCCATGAACCACCCGAATACAGCGGGAATGACCGCCAGGACAACGAACACGAGTGTGGCGGTCCCCATGATCCACCACAGGGCAGTGAGGGCCTGTCGTTCAAACCGGGGGTTGGCGGGTTTCCAAATCATGGGCTCTTACAAGGTTTGCACTTGGGTGGAACAGTGAAGTCTGGGGAGATTCGTTGCTCCCGTATCGGAGCAATAATTGTGATCAGTTGATCTAACGTCAAGCTCCGAAATGGGAGCAGACGACAAGAACCAGAACATCATAGGGCCGGTCTTGCGCACTATGCGCGTCGAAGCGGGACTGTCCCAGGAGCAGTTGGCGGCGAAGATCCAGGTGCAGGGCTGGGATCTCAGCAGGGCCGGACTGTCAAAGATCGAGTCCCGGTTGCGAAGAGTGAATGATGCGGAGCTGCTGGTTTTGTCCCGGGTTCTGGGGTGTGATCTGAAGGATCTGTATCCATCCAGGGTGAACGGATTGCGCGACGTGCTGCGACAGGGGAAACCGTAGACAAGCGTTCCGTCGGCGGGATCAATGCCTTTCTTGCGTGGATATGCTCTGAATGGCTCACAGTACGCCGCTGACGTACGACGGCCGTGAGACAGGATGATTTTGCGCGGAGCATGCATCCGGCGCGTCAGGAGGCCGTTTCCAGGGCGGTTGGTTGTCGCACAATTCCACCGCCAGCAAGGTCACTGACCCGGCATTGCCGGTTGTGATGCCGCGCAGTCTGATGCAGTGATGTCGGCACTGTCGGTGGGTGGTGCTGTGGTTCACATTCCGGAAGCTCCGGCACTTTTCCGACAGACACAAAAAAAAACGCCTGCCCCAGATCGGGCAGGCGCTGTTTCCCGGCAAAAAGTCCGGGCGGTCTCACCACTCAATCAGCCCCGGTCGGCCATTGGCAACTGCTCCCGGATGTTGGCGATGAACTCGTGCATGTCATTGGCGCTCACCAGATTGTCATCCAGCGTCACCAGCCCCTCGTTCTCCAGCCGCGCCAAGACCTCGTCACGCTTTGCCGCCGAACCGAATCCCGTGGCGCGATGCAAGTCCCTCAGTTTCATGGAACCTCCGTCCTCCCTCAGCAGTTTCAATACCTTGCGTGTAGTGTTCACCGAACAACCGGGCTCGATACCATGGCCGTGCCAGGCCAGGAACGCGAGACTGAGAGCCATGCTTCTCAGTAACGAGTTGAAGAGGTTGTTGGCGAGTTCCGCAACACCCGGAACAGGATCGCCGCTGGCGGGACCGGTGTACAGCGCCAGGGTCTCGCAGACGCTCTGCAGTTTGTGTATCGCTTCCAATATGCAGAACCTGTAGTTGACCGGCATCAACAGGAGTCGTTTCCAGATCCATTTCTGATAGTACCGGCACCACTTGTCTTCCGGCATGAGCGGGTAGTTACGCGGGATCAGGCCCGGAGTCTTCAGATGGAGTGCGAAATAGCTCATCCCCGGATAGTTCCGGAATTTCACTGGGGCGCTGCTGGTGTGAGGGAGGAAGAACAGGGGGTGCCCGAGTTCGAGCGCCGCGTCCACCAGCTTCTCATCGAAATCGTCTGCATCCAGAGAACCGGACAGCGCCATGGACTTCGCCGTGAAATCGAGCCCGCGTCCGATACCCGACGGCTCGCGGATTTTCTGAGGCTCCCCGGACAGGTCGTGACGGAAGGCTTCCCAGTCCTGCTTGTCGTCCAGCAGCAGGGTGATCGAGTTGCGCGGGTCCGTGACAAGCCCCAGCTTCGGATCGAATGCTCCGGCGTAGGGCCTGATGTCACCTTTGCCATATCCCGTGACCCTTGCGTCATGAAAGTAGCTTTCCCAGTCGGACAGGGGGGGCGACACCGGAAAGTCCTTCCGGTGTTGTTGGAGTGAGCGCACGGCAAAAAGCATGGCTGCGGGAGCCTGGGCGGGTGTTCCCCCGGCGAACCGGCCGGAGCCCCTGATGTCCGTGCGTTCGTCCTTCTGGTAATTGCAGAGTTTGCGGATTGCGTCCAGGACGGGATCTTCCGCACCGCCCGCGTTGACCAGTATCATGGAGGGGAGCTGGGCTGTGAGCCCCCGTGCCGCCATTTGCCAGTAGGACACTGTCATGGCGCTTGCCATTGCCTCCCGGGTCTCGGGATCGTCGGAGCAGTTGAGCATGAAATCATCCAGAACCTTGTAGACGGGTTCTGTTAACTGTTCGTAAGCGGTGGGTGTTGTTGTCATCATGTTATGTCAAGTGTGAGTGGTGAGGTGTTGGCGGGAGTGTCGCTGAGGTGCCATTCGCCCCCGGAGTTGCCGACCTTGCCATCCTCGAGCAGGCCGGAGAGCAACCGGCGGCAGTCGGGGGCGGTCAGACGGTTGAACCTCCGTGTCAGGTCGCGCACCGTATGGGGGCCTTCCTCCAGTTTCAGAAGAATGCTTTCCCTGAGTTCGGCGTTCCGTGTCTCCTTGAACGAGTAGGTCATCACGTTTCTGGCATTGGCCATGCGCTGGATGAGGAGGCTGGCGAACTGCTCGATACCCTTGAGGTGTTTTTGTGCGTCTGTCTGGACGACGGGAGTTGCCGTCAGTTCGAGAACACCGAAGGCCAGCGTGGCCAGCAGGTTTCTGACGCTTCCGCTGATTCCGGGGAGACTCTCCTCCATGCTCCTGAGGAATTTCATCCACCGGTGTTGTGCGGGCGTGAAATTGATTTTGTGTAACGTCGGATGGGGCGACTTGTGGTCGAGGCGCTTTCCGAAGCCCGACGCCAGCGCGCCCACGAACATGCTGTGCACATTTCCCAGGGGAGACGCCGGAGGGTCGCAGTCCGGAGCCACGGGCCCTGCATGACCGTCGACCAGCCACAGCATGCGGTCGAGCCATGCGACATGTTCTCCGCCGTTTTTTGCCAGTTCGTTCAGCATGTCACCGGGATCGGTCAGGATCAGGTTGCCACGGACGGTCTTGCCTCCCGCTCCGTCCGGATACCTCCCGTCCATGAGCGCGTCACAGAGGCTGGCTGTGCGCCCTGTGCCGGATGTGCGGGGCAGTCCCATGACCGCCAGGGGATGGCCCAGGTGCGTGCCGGAAAGTTGCTTCTCAAGCTGGGCCGGACCGGTGGCGGTGATCACGACCTTCGTGTTTCCGGTCAGTTCCCCGAAGTCCGGGTTCGGCGGGTGGCGGGTGACTGACGACCATTGGTTCGACCTGCTTGCCGTGCTTCCGGATTCGTCGCCGAGGATTCCCAGCAGCGCGTTCTCCGAATCGTTGGGCTGCGGTCTGTTCAGGAAATTCCTCAGCAGGGGCGGACCGAGCTGCTCCTGATTTCTTTTCATCGCCCGGACTCGTTCGAGTTGCGCGGTCAGATTGTTCTGGCGGATTCGGAGGGGCTCGAGCACGTCGTCGGTGACCAGGCTCGAACTGAGCGGTCCTGACACCAGGATGTTGCAGCCGACGTGTGACACTTTCTTGTCGTCACTGAGAATGCCGCTACCCGGACGGGCGATGTTGGAGAGGGTGCAGAGCATGGACGCCAGGGTGTTGACGCCGGCGTTGATGTCACCTTCACCCAGCCCGACGGCGTCGAAGGTCCGGAGAAAGTGGATGAGCTTGTGTTGGTCTTCAGGTGTCATACGCTGTATTTTTGGTACGACAGGAAGTATAAGGTTTTCGGTGAAGGATGTACAGCGAAGATCGGTGTTTAGCTGAAAAAAAATCTAGCCCTCCCCAAAAAACAGGGGCAAACCGCACCGGTGTAGCTTGACCAGTGTCAGCGTTCAGAGGGTGTTGAATGAGATGATCGGTTTGCCTTCTGACAGGGACTGGTAGATTGACAGGCGTGCTGGGAAAGGGAAAACCTTAGACAAGCGTTCCGTCAGCGGGACCTATACCGTTCTTGCGCGGAGCGTGCCCCCGGCGCGTCAAGGGCCGTTTCAAAGAAAGTAAGCTAAGAGCAGCGTAGAGGTAGCGGTGTGAAGCTGCCGGGTAGATTACCATTATTCGCGATGTAATGTAGTTGTCTCAGATTACGTCGCTAGTGAATTAGTTTGATAGTAAAGAGGTGATCTCCTGTCATATGTTGTGAAGCTCGTGACAACACGTAAACAGTGAACGGCCTGGAGTTCGAATAAAACAAAGAAAAAGTGTTGGCGTTTAGTGTTGGCGCAAAGGAGATCGCAAAAACAAGAAACCCGCTAATCCATTGAGGAATAACGGGTTAAAAATGGTACGCAGACTGGGACTCGAACCCAGGACCAATTGGTTAAAAGCCAACTGCTCTACCAACTGAGCTATCTGCGCCTTTTTGTTGGATTTGTGCTTCGCGTTCCGTTCGGACCGCTGGGCGGGCGCAAAATACGTATCCGCGGCCATTTCGCAAGATTTAATTTACCCTTTCTTGGATATTTTTTTGATCTTCGAACGTGAATGACTTAAAATCAACCAGATGCACGGTTTGAAAAAATGCAGACGCCCGCACTCGTCGCCTTTGTCATTTGGGAGAAAGAAAGAGTTTCTGCTTGTCAGCAGGGCGATTAGGCACTAAGGCATCTGCGCATCAGCTCTACGAACGCTCGGGGGTGGGTCATCAGACCCACTCTTTTGCGTCTCAAGGGCACAAGATCTTCAGCGTTCCTAATAAGTTCGTATCCATCTCATCCAGTTAACCATTTAATACCGCCAGACAAAGCCATGACCAACGACATCGTCGCACTCATTGACTATTACGAAAAAGAAAAGGGCATCGACCGCGACAAGGTCCTTGCCGCGCTTGAGTTCGCCTTCATTTCCGCCTATCGCAAGATGGTTCCCGGAGCTGATGCCATTGAAAACATTCGTGCTGATGTCGACACCCGCAAAGGTGACACTGTGATTTACGCAGCCCTCGAAGTAGTCGCTGATGATGATTACGTGGACAAATTCAACGAGGTGCCAGTTTCCTTGGCCCGCAAGGGCAAACCTGATGCTGAACTTGGTGACTCCATCGATTTCAATGTCACTCCAGCCAACTTCGGCCGCATCGCTACCCAGACTGCCAAGCAGACAATGATGCAGCGCCTGCGCATGGCTGAGAAGGAAATGATCTACGATGAGTTCAAGGATCGTGCCGGCGATATCGTCAGCGGCACTGTTCGTCGTTTTGAAAAAAGCGATGTCATGATCGATCTTGGCAAATTCGAAGGTCGCATTCCTTCCCGTGAGCGTGTTGTCACCGAGGACTACAACATCGGCGATCGTATTCGCGTCTATGTCGTGGCCGTTGAAAACGAAGCTCGCGGTCCTGAAATCATCCTTTCCCGTAGTCACCCGAACTTCGTCCGTCGTTTGTTCGAATCCGAAGTTGCTGAAATCGCTGACAACACCGTTGAACTCCGCGGTATTGCTCGTGAGGCCGGTTATCGCACGAAAGTTGCCGTCGGTAGTAACGATGATAAGGTCGATCCAGTCGGCGCTTGTGTCGGTCTCCGTGGTGCCCGCGTGAAAAATATCGTGCGTGAACTCAACAATGAGAAAGTCGACATCATCCGCTGGTCGGATGATCCAGCCGTTTTCGTTGTCGATGCCCTGAAGCCAGCCAACATTCGCACCATCAAACTCGACAAGGAAAACAAAGTTGTTTCCGTCACAGTCGACGAAGAGGAACTTAGCAAAGCCATCGGTCGTCGTGGCCAGAACGCTCGCCTTACAGCCAAGCTGATGGGCTGGGACGTTCAGGTCAGCAAGGACGAGAGCCAGCATGAGCAGTTCGAAGCCCGTGTAGGTGATGCCGCATCCACTCTTGGTGATCAGCTTGGCCTGGATGCCGAGATGGCTGATAAACTTTTCCGCGCCGGTGGTGCCACTGCCGAGTTGGTAGCACAGATGCCAGCAGACTACATCGCGGGTGCTCTGGAGATTTCCGAAGAAGAAGCCCAGGAGATTCTCAGCAAGGTAACATCTGCTGAAGAACCAGCCGCAGAAACGACAGAAGAAGTCGCTGAAACCACCACAGAGGAGCCCAGCGCAGAGAAAACCGAGGAAAAGGCAGACGCCTAATTGTCTAGCCACTTCTCGAACCAGAGTATACCAAATACAAAATTCGATTCAGACGGACAACGTCGTCCTGACCCACACATTTCCACACATCCTTCCTACCCACTAACTATCCAGCATGGCAGATTCCAGCGATAAACCGAAAAAATCCAAAGACGTACTCGATCTCATTGATGATAATCCTGAGAAGAAACTGTCGCGTCGTGAGCGTCAGCGTATTGAGGAGGCGTCCAAGGTTAAAAGCGTGGATGCTCAGAAAAAAGAAGCTTTGGATATTTTCGAGGATGACAGCACGAAGAAAAAAACTTCCGTTGTCAAAAAGACCGGTGGATTGAAAAGGCAGATGCCAACGATTTCCAAGATCTTGGATCCCGTGGATGAATTCACAGCCTCGAAAGAAGCCGCCAAATCGTCTCCAGAATCATCCGATGATGAAGGTTCTGAGAAAGTGGCCGAGGTCAAAGATGGTAAAATCATCACGATCAAACCCCCAATCATCGTTAGCGATCTGGCTGACTTGATGGAGTTGAAATCTTTCCAGCTAATGGCTGACCTCATCAAGCTTGAGGTTTTCGTTGCTCCACACCAGGCCATCGAGCCCGACATCGCGGAGAAACTTTGTGAAATGCACGGCTTTGTCTTCGAGCGCGAGAAGCGTGAAAAAGGCGGTGGTGTTCACAAGGAGAAGAAAAAGATCAAAGAACCCAAGGCCGTTGAACACGAGCCAGAGGAGAAACTCGAGTATCGTGCTCCCATCATCACTTTCATGGGTCACGTCGACCACGGTAAGACATCACTTCTGGACTATGTGCGTAAAAGCCGTGTCACCAAAGGTGAAGCAGGTGGGATTACCCAGCATATCGGAGCCTACCACGTTGTCCATCATGGCCACCCGATCAGTTTCATCGATACCCCAGGTCACTCAATTTTTACTGAGATGCGCGCCCGTGGTGCCGATGTCACAGACATCGTTGTGCTCGTTATCGCTGCAGATGATGGCATCATGCCTCAGACCAAGGAAGCTATCGAACACGCCAAGAAAGCGGAAAAAACCGTCATCGTCGCGATCAATAAGTGCGACATGCCTGGTGCCGATCCAATGCGTGTGAAAACCCAGCTCATGGAGCACGGCTTGCAGCCCGTTGACTTCGGAGGTGAAACCGAATGTGTGGAAGTTTCCGCCATCACCGGGCAGGGAATGGACGATTTGTTAGAACTGATGGCTCTTCAGGCTGAAGTGCTCGAACTCAAGGCTAACCCACGCGCCAATGCTCGTGCCTCAGTCATCGAGGCCAGCATCCAGCCAGGTAAAGGACCTACCGCTACTGTCATCGTGCGAGCAGGCACTCTCAAGACTGGCGTGCCATTCATCTGCGGTCCATACGCAGGTAAGGTCAAGAGCATGTTCAACGACCTCGGCGAGCAAGTTAAAGAAGCTGGCCCAGCCATACCTGTGGAGGTCGTCGGTTTCGCCGAGCTGCCACACGTAGGTGATGAGCTTGTGCAGATGAAGAACGAAAAAGCTGCCAAGAAACTTTCCGAGGAACGTCTCGAAGCCAAGCGCAACAGCCGCCTCCAGCGTCCTAAGATGAGCCGTATGGAAGATCTGATGTCCATGGTTCAAGGCGACAACAAACTCCAGCTCAACATCATCCTCAAAGGTGACGTGCAGGGTTCCGTGCAAGCCATTCAAAATGCTGTCGAGGAGATCAAGAGCGACAAGGTGGAGCCCCGCTTCATCAGTGCCGCTGCCGGTGCCATCACCGAGGGCGACATCCTCATGGCCAGTTCATCCGGCGCCGTGGTGTTAGGATTCAATACCAAAGTGGAATCCAAAGCCGTCAAGGCAGCCCGCAGCGAGGACGTTCAGATCAAACTTTTCTCAGTGGTTTACGAACTGCTTGATACTGTCGAAGAATCCATGCTTGGACTTCTTGATCCAGTCACACGTGAGACCATCATTGGTCACGCCGATGTGAAGCAGGTCTTCAAAGTCCGCAAGGGCAAGGCTGCTGGTTGTATTATCAAGGACGGTAAAGTCTCCCGCACCGCGCACGCCCGTGTGCTGCGCGGCAAGGTTCCTGTTTTCGATGGCAAGATGTCCACCCTTCGCCGCCACATGGACGAAGTCGACGAAGTCAAAACAGGCATCGAATGTGGTATCCGTCTTGGCAACTTTGATGAATACGAAGAAGGCGATGTCATCGAGTGCTACATCCTCGATAAGATCCCTCAAACACTCTAGGTGCTACGATTTTTCATTCGTAAAACTCCACAAAAACCATGAGCCAACGCCTGGATAGAATTAACGAACTGCTTCGCCGTGAAATCAGCACGGTGCTGCAGCGCGATTTCGAATTCGCCGGTGCTCTGGTTACAGTTAGTGGTGTGGAAATCACTCAGGATCTACGCGAAGCCAAGGTCTTTATCGGAGTTCTTGGTGGGCATGTGCCCAATGTTCTGGAACAGCTCGCTCAAAAGCGTGGCCTGATCCAAAGCCGCATCGCCAAACGTGTGGTCCTGCGCTGCACACCGATCCTCGATTTCCGAATCGATAACTCCGCCGAAAGAGGCGTGGAAATGGTCAACATTCTTGAGGAAGTCGACAAGCTACCCAAGGCTCCTCTTGAAGAGGAAGGCGAAGATAAGGGCGAGTAATTCAGTGGACCTCGGTGTCACTGTGATGATACCCTATCTAATTCTCGAGCGACTCAGGAAGAGAATAGAGCAGTTCCTGATAACGATCTTCATCGAAATCCCGCTTGTCGATATACATGCGGTTAGACTCATCGGCTAAGCACAGTGCAATCGCTTCCATGGCCTCGTCCGGACTGAGACCCTCTTTTTCTACCAAGCGAGTATACGTGGTTTTGACATACGGAGTCTCTGCGGATTCCAGCTGTTGTTGCACAGCAGGCATCAGGGCATCAATTAATGACTCGTCATTCATGGCCACACATTAAAACAAAATTTGGTTAGACGCAATCTGAATAGCAGTTCAGACCAAAGTCATTCTACTCCAACTCAGCAGCATCAGTCCATGGCTTGTATTCCTCCGGAATTTCTGACTGGAAGGCCATGCGTTCTCCAGTCCTCGGGTGATCAATGACCAACTGCCATGCGTGGAGCATGAGCCGACCAGGTTGGGTCACTTGACGTGCGGGTTTCGCATAGATGGGATCTCCCAAAATAGGGGTGCCTAGATGAACCATATGGACTCGAATTTGGTGGGTTCGTCCCGTGTGCAGGTCACATAAGATGAGCGTGGTTCCATCTTTCGCTGTGTGAAGCACTCGGTAGTCGGTGATCGCTGTTTTGCCGCTGCCGGGGTTCACCACCGTCATTTTCATCCGGTTCACAGGGTGCCTGCCGATGTGGGTGAAGATGGTGTCTTCAGCTTTGTTAGGTTTACTTTGGACGACAGTGAGATAGCGTTTTTCGTTACTCCGGGACGCGAACTGATTGGCCAGATGTCGATGCGCCTCATCGGTTTTAGCCGCCACCATGCAGCCGGAGGTATCTTTGTCCAGACGATGAACAATACCCGGTCTGTGAATATCAATATCGGGCTCGTCATCACTGATGCCGCTCATTCCTGAGAGTTTGCCTTTGCAATGGAATAGCAGCGCGTTGACCAGAGTTCCATCGGCATTGCCAGCTGCCGGATGTACAACCATGCCCGGTTCCTTATCCACAACGATAATATCGTCATCTTCATACAACACATTCAGCGGAATGTCTTGGGCGGGAGTCTTCTCGGCTTCTTCCTGTTCTGGCAAGATGACCGAGATGGCATCGCCATTGGAAATGGTCTGCTTTGCTTTCGCCTTGCTGCCATTTAGCAAAATATCTCCCGACTTGAGCAATGACTGGATTTTGGATCGTGACAGATCCTGCAGGCGATTACTGAGAAACTGGTCGATGCGTTGTGGCTCGATACCTTCCACGTCAATGTTCACAGGAGGATGGTGAGGGGTGGGGGAAGCGAAGTCAACGAACACTGTTATCGGATTTAGAATTTGAGCTTTTTGCTGGAGGAATTAGGGTCTGCTCGTGAGCCAGTTCACACTCCTGCAAAAACGTGCCGCCATCTCTGTGGTCGCGGCTGTGGGAGTCCATGCATTTGTCTTTGCACTCTGGATACTACTTCTTGTTTGGGACCTGCCGCTGTTTGCATTTCAAGCACCTCCCAGTGAGCCACGACCGGAGCCCGAAGTGACTGTGATGCTTCGCCCAATGTTGCCGCTTCCTGAGCCGAAACCACTTCCGCTACCAGAGCCACCGACGGACGAACCGCAACTTCAACCCTTGCCGAAACCTCCTCAGCCCCCCAAGCCTGAAGTGGCCGCTCAGACACCTACACCGAAACCCTCAGTGGTAGTCAAACCGAAGGCAGATCAAGTGGCTCCATCCAAGGAGGCCGACCGTCGTTTTGCCCGCACATCTGCCGATCAGGCGGGAACGCCTGATGCCCCCACGGACATACTTGGTGAGCGCGATACTCGTGCGGCATCCGAACAAGCTCCCACACCCGGAGCTCCTCCTAACACTCCGTCACAAGACGGATCAGCGCCGCTCCACCCAGACCACGTTGAAACGGTTGATAGCACCCACAAGGATGGCTCGGTAGGGATGGATAAAACTGGCGAAGAAACAGAAACACCACAGGAGGCCTCTGCTCGCAAGGATTCATCCACTATCGACGAAGCTCCTACCTTGGTCACCCCCAAACCCGATGAAGGAGAATCAGCTCGTCCGAAAAACAAACATCTCGAACAGGGGCTGATGTTACCTACCGCAGATGATGGTGACGGAAAAAAAGCCATCCAAGACAGACCCAAAGCGGATGAGAGTCCGAAAGAAAAGCCTAACGAAGGTGCGAAAAAAGACGGTCGTGGTGACGCAACCGAACAAGATCCTAAAAAGGATGGCTTCAATGGCCTGTCTCGCAAGACCAAGGTTACCGGATCGATTTCCCGTCGCGGTAAAAGCGCGCTCAACGTCAAGAACTCACCGTTAGGCAGGTATCAAGCTTTAGTGAGTAAGGCCGTGGAATTACAGTGGCGAAGGAATTGTGAACAATACCGCGATCATATCGTGCCCGGTGTCATCTCGATGCGCTTCTATGTGGATGAGAACGGCAAGGTCTCTGGTATCAAGGTGCAAGAAGTTGTTGAAGGCAACCTGATCGAGCGAGGCTTCACTCAACGAGCCATTCGCCAGGCCAAACTCCCAAAAATGTCCAAGTCCGTGATCAAAGAACTCAAAGGCGAACCCTTGGAGTTGATCTACAACTTCTATTTTTAACCTGGGCTTCCGTCGGCGCTTGAAGAAATCCTGATTTCCCGCTGGATCATCACGCCGTCCCAGTGCATTCCCTGTGCATCGAAATTTCAGCGAATACAATGCAACTCATCATGGATAGCTCGGACCCCGCCGCATGGCAGACGGTGTGGAATTTTTTCAGAAACGGCGGATGGTTTATGGTGCCCATCTTGGCGTGTTCCGTGGTTGCCGTCGCTGTAGTCGCCTACAAGATCATGACCCTCGCCAAGTCCCTGATCATTCCTGAAAGCTTGGTGGTCGAGGTAGAACAGATTGAGGAGCATCTGGAAAAAGGTAGCTTAAACGGTCTTCAGGATCAATTCACAGCCGGGGAAACATCTTTGGCCCGTCTTTGCAAAGTGGCTCTTCACAATGCAGGCCGCACTCAGGGGGAAGTTCAGGAAGCTGTTCAATCCGCCGCACGTGAGGAGATCGTCAAGATGAATACCGGCATGCCTACACTTGAAGTCGTCATTACCATCGCTCCATTGTTAGGACTACTGGGAACGGCCAGTGGACTGGTGATCGTCTTCGCCAACGTTGGTCAGTCTGCCGATCACGCCAGTGTCGGCCAAGGCATTGCCATGGCGCTCAACACCACCGTAGCAGGTCTCGCTGTCGCTGTCCCCACAGTTATCGCCCATAGTCACTTCAATCGGAAAATCGAGCTCATGGCCGCCCGTTTGGAGGTGCTCATGGGCAAGGTGACTTCCGCCTGTCACCAGCACGTGTTTTTCAAAAACCGATAACCTTCCGATCTCGTGGAGTTCCAACGCGTCCAACGTAAAATCCCTCAAGTGCCGATCATTCCCTTGATCGACATTCTGGCGATTTTGTTGATCTACTTCGCAGTGGAGTTTGACCCAAAAACCAAACGTCCAGTGATGAATATCGAGCTGGCGCTGGTTCAGGATTCCAAGATCACATCCGAGGTCGTTGAACCTGCGGCAGTGCTCGCCGTCTCGGCGGATGGTAACATCACTTTGGATGCGACACGTATCCACGAAGAAATGCTGGTTGACTATCTGAAGGTGTTTCGTGAAAAGTTCCCCAACCGGAAACTCGAACTGGAGCCAGATAAAGGTTTGCCACTCGAAGGATTCATCCGTGTGCAAAACGCCTTAATCGCAGCTGGCATCAACCCCAGAGATGTCCCATCTCGAGTCAAACTGCCTGAGTCCTCATTGGAAAATAATAAATAGTTAGATTCATGATCCTAGATATCACTCAATACGGGGACCCCGTGTTACGCAAAAAATGCCGACCCGTTGACGAGATTGATGAGCAGACTCTCAAACTCGCCGATGACATGGTGGAAACCATGATCGATGCGAATGGCGTCGGTTTGGCAGCCCCCCAGGTTGGTAAAGATATCCGGATGGCTGTCGTCGATGTTTCACATGATCCGTCATGCGTTTCTTTTCTGAAGGTCAATGGCGAGGATGCCAAAATGGATGACATCATGCCACTGATTTTCATTAACCCAGAGTTGGAACTCGATGGGGCTCGTGAATCAGATAGCGAAGGTTGCCTCAGCATTCACGAAGTCAGAGCCAATGTGCGCAGACCCAGTATCGTCAAAGCCAAACTTCCTCTGTTAGACGGCACAGTCATAGAACTCGAAACAGACGGTTTGCTCGCCCGTGCGATTCAACACGAAGTCGATCACCTCAATGGCATTCTTTTTGTAGATCGGATCAGCCCCGCTGCCAAAGTCAGCATCAAGCGCAAGCTGCGTCGCTTGGCTGCCCATCAGGGTGGTTAGATTGGGACTAGTCTTGCTTCTTCATTTTTTCTTATTCAAGATTCCACCGTGCCCAAGCAATACAAAGAACTGGAAGGGCTTTCAGTCCGCATCGATGATGTCATCTACATGCCCAGTCTGGATGCACCGGCCGAGAAGCCTCATCCTTTTGTCTACTTTGTGACCATCGTCAATCAGTCGACCGAACGAGTTCGGATCATGGGCAGAAAGTGGATGGTGCGCGAGTTAGGGGGAGAACTCACAGTCGTTGAAGGCGAGGGGGTAGTGGGACAGACACCGGCGCTCGAGCCGGGCGAAGACTTTTCATACAACAGCTACCACGTCATTGCAGACAATGCGGTAGCCTCCGGTTCCTTTTTTGGAGTCACTGCCGAGGGCATCAAAGTTCTGGCACCCATTCCTGAGTTCAAGCTCGAACTGCCTGACTGGGCGTAACGGACCGAGCGATAGGATGAGTGCCCTGAAAAAAGTCGGTGCCGTTTCGGGAGTTTTCTCATTGTGGCTAGGCTTGATTACAGGTGCTGGTATGCTGCTGTTAGCTGTTTTGTTATTAAAACTCCTACCTACTCTGAGAAGTGAATCTGAGATCGTCTATAAGGATCATGTCGAGAACGGCTCGATTCATCAGGTCAATTTTGAAGCAGCCTGGTTTGCACATAACGTGGCCGTAGAGATGGCGCGTTACGGTTTGCCCGTGATAGGGCTGATCGCCGTGTTACTCCTTGAATTGGGAAGTGTGAACGCTAAGCGTATGGAGAAAAACGGTCGAAAACATCCGTTAATATCAGTGAAGACAGCCGTAGTTCTTCCCTACTTTATGATTGTGTTAGTGTTTGTCGCTTGCCTCATAGTCTGGTCATCCATCTAGCGGTGGAATCAACGATGAGCCTATCACAGAACCAATCAGCATCACTGAATTAACCTAACAATTTTTCTGCCTGATCAATATCCGCTGGATAGGTGATTTTGGGATTCGCACTGTCATTGCTGACAAGCTGCACGGCCTGACCAATCAGCTCCATCGCGGAGACTTCATCGGTGACCCGGGCACCGGATTGCTGAACTTGTTGGTAGGCATTGACTAACAGACTGGCTTTGAAAATTTGCGGGGTTTCCATCAGCCAGAGGTTGTCACGACTGACCGACTCAGTGACGATACAATCGCCGTTAGCACGCTTCACCGTCTCAGTAACGGGGCGGGCTGAGGCCGCAGCACCGTGGTCAACAGCAGCCTGCAGGACCTTGGCGATTTGTTTTTCTGTGATCAGTGGTCGGGCGCCATCGTGCACAGAGATGTAGTCAATATCACTCGGCAGTACCGCCAGGCCTGCAGCAACGGAATCATGACGATCGACGCCACCGTCGACGCGCTGGATGACCTTGTTAGAAAACTCAAGATCCAAGGAATCGAAACGGTCAGCAGGGCAGACAACGATGATGTTGGTGATCGAAGGACAGTCTAAAAATGTCTCAATGCTGTGCTGGAGCACAGGTTTACCACGCAAGGAGGCGAGCAGTTTATCGAATCCCATACGCCGGCTTGATCCGGCAGCTACGATGATGGCGGCGAATTTCATCTAAGCGATGTTCGAGTCAATGACACTCAGGAAAGGCGTTTCATCACCGCCTGAGAAAGGGTTTTGCCATCGGCTCGACCACCGGTTTTCTCCTGAAGTATTTGCATGACCTTGCCAATATCTTTGCGAGACTCCGCCGCAGCTTCGGTGATGGCGGCATCGACAGCAGCCTCGATTTCCTCTTGGCTAAGCTGTTCCGGAAGATAGCCCTCGAGCACGGTAATTTCTTCTTTTTCGGTTTCGGCGAGTTCAGCACGACCGGCTTTTTCAAACTGCTCGATGGAATCCTGACGCTGCTTGATCTGCTTGCGAATGATACCGGTGACCTCTGCGTCGTCGAGCTCAGTGCCGGCTCCAGATTTTTCGATAGCGGCGTTGGTGATGGATGTTTTTAAGGCGCGAAGGACGTTGAGAGCCGTTTTATTGCGCTCGCGCATGGCTGTTTTCATATCGTCCGTGATCGTATTGGTGAGAGAACTCATGTTGTATTGGTGTGATTGGTTATTTGGAAAGGTGAGGAGTAATGTCTTTGTCGGCGATTGTGGCCGTGCGACCGTCGGCTAATCCGATCAGGCGGACACCTTTGTAAGCTTTTGGAGATACCAACACACATGCTGTGCCGTCGCCATTTTTGATCTTCGACTTGTCGCCAAGGAAAATCCAGTCGGACTTACCGCCGCCATCAGGATCTGTGTATTGCTTTTCCTCGTCTGTTAGATCCAGATCCGATAGCGATTCAGGCGCTCTGCCCCCGTTGAGCTGTTTGTGGATCTTGTATTTTTTCATCAGGCTCTTGAAGGTAGCGAATCCAGGGTGATTGGAATTTGATCCGGTTGGGACGTTTGCACCTGACGAATCACCGTCACCGGATGGGGTGGCATTGGCTAGTTTGTCCAAGTGCTCTTTGATGGATGACTCCTTGAAATTAACAATCTTACCATCGTCCAGGCCGCAAACACGAGCCTCACCTAACGGCTCGGGCTCGGCCAATACGATGTGAGATTCATTGGCTTTGAGTCGAGCCCCGAGATGGCCGATGTAGATCCAATCTTTTTTTGCACCAGTGGTGGGATCGACAAACTGCTTGCAGTCGTCGGGTAGATTCAGCTCAGCAAGAGATGCAGGAGCTTTGCCGTTGGCGGATTTATACTCCGTGTATTTTGCCATGACCTGATACATGCGTTGGCCGCGGGCCTCGGTCGCTTTCTGCATCGCTGATTGGTAAGTGTGCTGGATCAGGCGATGAGCCAGCAGCTTTTCGGCAGGTTTGATTTTTTCTTTCTCCGCATAGGCGATCAGAAAAGTGACGTCGGGCTCTTTACTATTGAGAGCTTTGAGTTGGTCCAAGGCAGTCTTGAAAGTGCCGTCAGTGACCAAGTCCTCACGTTTGCGCAGTTTTTTTTCCTGATCCTTGGTTAAGTCGAGAACCTGAGCGCCTTTCATCTTTTTGACCAAATCCTCACGCGCCTCACGCGATTTTTTATCACCGGCAGCATCAGGGTGCTCGCGGTAGAAATCGCGAGCGTAATCCTCCATTTCCTTTTCCAAGGCATTTTCACGAGCTGCTTGGAGAGCGGTAGCACTCAGTAGAATGGTGAGGCAGAACATCAGATACTTTTTCATACGCCCATCATTCCCTCATAGCGGTGAGGTTCAAGGAAAGAATCGGCCAGAAATAAAACAAGGAGAGCCATGACGGCCCTCCTTGTGGGGTTATTAGGTCGGGGTGAAGTGTCACTATCGGCGGACGGTGATCCAGCCATGGGGACCACGGATGGTATAGATGGCGTGGGACCGGTGAAGACTGCCGTGGTGGCCATGATGACCATAGTGCGGGCGCACAATACCGGTGGCAGCGGTGGACAACGGGCACACTGTAGTAGCGATAGATTGGACGGTGGTAGCAATCGTATCCTACGATGATGCGGCGTTTGTAGACTCGGCATCCGCAGGGTGCATGACCGCTACAATATGTGTAGCTGTGCCCAATGTGGTGAGGGTGGGGGGCAGCTTCGGCTTTCTCAGGCAGAGCTGCGAAGGAAACGATGATGGTGGCGAGGGTAGCGAGGATTGTTTTCATAACGGCGGGGTTTTGATGTTCGCTTAATCGACGAACAGTCCTGCCGCGTATTCAGAAATTTTCTCCTTACCCTAATTGGCCACTTACTCGACTTTACAAAGTGCTTCGATCTCCTTGGTGAGCGCCTCCGCTTGTGCTTTCGCTTTGGCGAGTGGCAGTCCCTTGGGAACACCAGGTCGTTTGTGTCCAGCTTCGGTCAACCATGCATTCCTCAAGACGGCCATTCTTTTGAATTCCAGAACGGCTATTTTTGCAGGCAACCTGTGTTGGCGCAGCATGTCTTCAACACTCTGGCTGTCAGCAGCCTGATCGTCTCCAAACCATTTTAAAATCGGCTGAGTCATGATCCAGTGACCCGCGGCATTGGGATGCACTGCGTCCTTTTGCACTGTGAACTTAGGATCACTCTTGCGTTTCGCCTGAATGGTTTCAGTCATGTGGGAGTTCAGATCGATGACATTCCACCCCTTGGCTCGCTGAGACACAAGCCAAGCAGAGTATTTCGCCAACACATCAGTATAATAGGCTTTCGACTTATTGACTTGTGAATCGTAGTAAGGCGGAGTGATGAAAATGATCTTGGCTCCTGTCGCCTCGACTTTGGTTTTCAGTTTGATCAGACCCTGTTGGTATTTCTCGAAACGGTTCTGGTCAAAGGGCATTTGAATTCCGCAATTCATCCCGTAACAGGCGAACACCAGATCAGGTTTGGTTTTGGTGAGAATGCTATCAAGCCTCGTGTGCAAGTCCGGACGCGGAAACCTTCCTCCGGCGTGTCCTTTTTCACTTAGTCCAGAGACAGTCTCTGAACCCAGCCCCATATTGATGACTGAGAACTGGCGCTCAGGAAAAGCTATCTGCAACCAAGTTTCAAAATTGGCCACATAGTTGCCGCCATAGGTGATACTGTCTCCGAGAAAGATGATCTTTTGCGCATCTGTGAGGAGTTTGCGATGTTGCTCTGTGCGATCTTGGGAGTGAGCCAGCGGCAATATCGCAAACAGGGCGATACAGGATGAGGTGAAGATTGATTTCATAAAGACGGAGTCAGGTGCACCATACGTGGCATTGAGCCGAATCTATCGACTGTATATGCCAGCAGGTGTGAATGCAGCTGAGGGTTCGCCTCTTTCCCCATCAGGAAATAGCTGAATTGCAATATCCTCACCGTTGACGCTGAGGGTTGCTGAAGTGCTAGAACGTTCGAGGATTTGCTGTACAAATGGAGCCTCGGCATTGGCTTCTCGCGTGGATCGTGTTGTCTGCGACAGCCCAGACATGGTGACCTCAATCCGAGTGTCAGCTACGGAAACCTCGGCACTGCAGCTATCACCATCATGGGAAATTTCGATACTGGCTTCAAGCCCTGGGGCATTTTCGAAAGGTGTGCCAGCGAAAATGTTAGGCCCAAAATATTCGGCGATCCGTGCGTCTGTGGAGATGAATCCAATAAGCGACGGTGCAGCATCAGCGGCTTCCTGAAGCAGGATCATGCCACTGGGCGCAGCTCCAATAGGGGTGGTCACCATTTCCGCCACATGCACTAAGATCATGCTGCCATCTTTGCCTTCGTATTGTGCGGCTAAATCAACGCCACCTTCCCACGCCATCCATGCTGATACATTATTACTCATAATGTAGTATCAAATAGACCTACTCGGAGTGTAGCTCAAGATTAAAGATCAATGGCCCAATGCCCAGATTAGCGTTGTGGGGGCAGAGGCTGCAAGGGATGAGTTGGTGCAGGTTGCGCAGGCACCTGAACCGGGGGAGTCGAAGCAGACGGCCGATTTTTAGCAGTCACAAAATCGGCACGCTTCTTCTGCAAGGGTGAGATCACACTTTGACTGATCTGGAAAATTCTTCCCTGTAATCTTTCTGCTAATGCTAACTTCTCACGAGCGAGTATCTGCTGTTGTTTAAACCGCGCATCAAGCGCTTGGGCATCCTCCGGCTTCTCATCGGCTGATTTGTTTCTGGTTTTTGGAAACTCAGCGTCCACTGCGATCGTTAGGAGATACTTAGGTTGGACTGCCGGCAAGCGAGGGTCTGCATCTTTGTCTTTCGGCTCATCTTTTTGTGGCCAGAACACCAGAGTGTATGTGAGTCCATCAAATGTGGATATGACAGCCTTGCGTTTCAGTTTAACATCCGGATTGGCAAGCTCGGCGGCCTTTTTTCCACTGATTACATCTTGGAAAGCGGCATAGTTGAACAGATCACGAAGGGTATTGGTCGATGTCAACTTCATCAGTTCCTGATCGCTAAGGTCTGCGACCTTGAATTGCCCCTGCGTCGTGGGTCGGACAAGTTTCCAACCAGTAAACGAGGGATCGTCTGGAGCGGTTAGCGTGATTGATTGGATTTGATCGAACTTGATGAAGTCCTTGTTCAACCAATCCTTTGGCTCTGCCGTGACGCCTGGGAATGTTTGCCCAACGGCGTAAACCCCGCTGTCGTCACCATCAATCCTGACAAATCGGCCACCGACGCGACTTGTGCCGCTGTATTTCCCTAGCAAAACTTCTGCCAGCTTAGTTCCGTCTTCTGCCGACATCGTGACCCTAACAGCACCGAAATAACCGAGCTCACTGTCCTCCTTGCTAGTCTCATCCGCCAACCCAAAACGGCCAAAATGCTCGCTGCTAGCGGGATACCCTTGGGTGACTTCCAGATCGTTCAGCGCACCTAACAGGTTTCGAAGCAATTCGTAGTTCACTTGGTAGTCATCGCGTTCTGCGACTCCCCATTCATTGTCTTTTCCTTTGACCAAATGGGTGGAACTATTGCCCTGGCTGATTGTAACTTTGGCAACTTGGCGAACCGGCAAGTTTTCATACAGCCTGTCTCCCGGAGCGAGTTTGGTGCGTGTAGAGTGATCTTCCTCTCCGTGGAATTTGACGACATAAGCGGCAATTCCGAGAACGAGGGCAATGGCCCAAAGAATAATAACGGTGCGAGACTTCATGAAAAAATGATATTAGAAAAATTACGTTAGACGGCTCGAGTGGATCTGCGGCGAACAAGCCAGACACAGAGCCCCGTGAGAGCGACGAAGAGCGGGGTGGAAGCAACGGTCAGCCATGTGATTTTGGCATAAAGCCGGTCCTTGCGATCTCTCAGGCCCTTCTCTTTTTCACGGAGATCACGACGCAGTTTCATTTGCTGGGCTTGCAGTTCACGTATCTTAGCTTCCTGCTCTTGAGAGAGGACAAGGGTCGTTCCCTGTGTTTTCTCGGTGTGCAGAGCTTGCAACTGTTTCACGATTTCATTCATGGAGTTGCGCGCTTTTTCAACATCCTCATGCAAATCCTTTTCAAAATCGGTCTCCATTTCCTTGATGATGGTGAATGGTCGAGTGGTCGATGCACGGCTACGTGAGCCAATCAGATGTTTCGATCCGGTGCATTGATCGAGGATGTTTTGCAATAGGGCAGCGTTATTATTGACCGGTGCGTATCCCTGCGCCGTTTGTTGGAAACAGGCTCGATCGAAGAGAAAATCAGCATCAGAAATCAGATAAACAGAGCTCTCTTCGGTCGCTTCTTTTAAGCTGGGCTTTGGCTCGCTTTCGGCAGTTTCATCCTGGGCATCATCCGATTTTTTGGCCTCGGCTGGATCACCGTCAGGGAAGGCCGTTTTAAACTTTCCCCGTAGACGCATGACTAAGCCGTAGTTCTTCCCAGTCGGTTGGGTACGGGCGAAGATACCATTGTCCGGGCGTGTTGCTTCCTGTCCGGCCATGAGCACCACTTGTTTCGAACTGCGCACCAGAGTGTCGATGGCGACACCGCCTCCACCCTGAACGGTGAAACCACCAGCCAAGGGAAAATAGAGATTTTCAAACCCCTTGGTCACGATGTCGTCATCGGCGACGATGGCATCCGTGCTCAAAGAAAGATGCGCATGCATGCGCTGGCCATTGCCAAAGTCAGTGGCGTATTTTCCATCCGCGATCACCGAGTAAGCATCAAAGCCAACACCCCAGGTTTTTAACAAGTTGGGGAATGTGGACGACTTGGCAACCGCACCTCCCATACCCTGCATTCGCGGATCGGCTTGCGGTGCAGTGAGGGCAAAAGGATCCAGACAAGCTACGACAATGCCGCCTTTTAGAACATACTGATCGATCAAATATTCAGTGTGTGCAGTCAATCCAGCAGGATGGACCAATAGCAGCACAGGAGTTTGTTCGGGATCCAATTCCTTAGGTGACATGCCTAAATATTGAATCTCGTATCGCTGTCTCAGAACTTGGAAAATAATCCACGCAGCTCCAGGCTCTTGACCTGGTTGGGTAGGGGGCGTTCCAGCCAGAGGTAGAGTGGTCATCAAGCCGACTTTGGGTTTGGTGAAGGTGGTGACGTTGGCAATGGCACTGGAGAGCATATACTCTAACATGGTGTCATTGCTGGGGTCTAAAAATGGAATGGATGTTTGTTGATCCAGGCAGGAAATCGCCATGCCAAAGTAGAGGTTTTCATCGTTAACCCGCTGCCCACTGATTCCATCCATGTTCGCGGAGTCTTCGGCATCCGTGTCTGGCTCAGGATCGAGGTTTTCTATCCTGATTTTTCCTTTTGCGAGGTTTTTGTATCGCGCTAACAAATCATCCACCTTGCGCATGTAGGATTTTACCCGACGTGGCATCGCTTCACTTTTTCTGGTGGCGTAGTAGCGAATGATCACAGGGCTTTCCAACTCACTGAGAATCGCCTCCGTTCCAGGAGTCAATGTGTGGCGTTTGTTCTCTGTGAGATCGATGGTTTTATTGCCTAGCGAAGTGGAGCGCACTAGCCAGTTAGAGAAAATCAAAATGCAAACGATCGCAACAATCCCCACGATCGTGCGAACCACCGGGTGGGTGATTTTTGCACCTGATTTGGCAGGTGTGGCAGCTTCCTTTTTTTGAGTTTTGGCCATGATGGAAAATAAATAGTGAGTTGAGGGCCTAAGAACGTTTCGAGTTCAGAATGGCGCTGGTGCAGAGCAAACAGGCGACAATGATCGATCCGAAGTAGATGATATCCTGAAAGCGCAGCGCTCCCTGTAGCAATGGTTGGTAATGATCTAACACAGCGGTTGAAACAATCGCGTCTGTCGTGGCTTCTGAGAATGTCTGTGCGAAGATCCTCACCACGTGGTCGAAACCAATCACCACAAGCAGCACGCAAATACTGCAAGAGATGATCAAACACGACACTTGGTCACGGGTGAAAGCGGATACCAGACAGGTGATCGCAAGAAAGGTGCAGCAAATAAGAAAACTTCCGATGTAGCCTGAAAAAATTGTCAGATTGTCCGGGTCTCCGAGGGTGTTTACAGCCATCACCATCGGGTATGTTAGAAGCAATGCAATCCCCCAGACCACAACTGCTGCCAGGTATTTGCCGAGGATCGCTGACCAAATGGTCGTGGGGAATGTTCCCAACAGTTCGATCGTGCCACTGCGCTGCTCGTCCGACCAAAGACGCATACCAAGAGCTGGTGCCAAGAGCATATAAATCCACGGATGCCAGAAGAAGAACGACCACTCAAGGTTGGCATCACCAGTCTCGATAAAGTTACCTAACGAGAAGGTGAAAAAGAGCGACATGAACAGAAAAATAACAATCACCGCATAAGCCGTGGGCTGGGTGAAGTAACTTTTCAGTTCTCGTTTAAAAATAGTGAACATGATTCAGTGGACAGATGTTAGTAGACAGTTGTCAGAGTTTGTTAGTGGGCCGCCGTTTCCTTGGTAGTTAGATCACGGAAAAGATCGTGGAGGGAATCGGTTCCGGACTGGGCACGGAGTTCGGCCGGTGTACCATCGGCTACGATGTTACCCTGATCGATAATCACAGCGCGGGTGCAAGAGGCATCAACCTCCTCGAGGATGTGGGTGGAAAAGAGGATCGCTTTGGTTTCGCCGAGGCGTTTGATCAGTTTGCGAACCTCGTGTTTTTGGTTCGGATCAAGACCATCGGTCGGCTCGTCAAGGATCAGCACGTCTGGATCATGCAATAGCGCTTGGGCCAGACAGGTGCGGTGACGGTAACCTTTTGACAGTGTGCCGATGGATTGGCGGGCGACATTTTCCAAGAAACATGTCTCGACTGCTGCGTTGACTGCTTGCTTTGAAGTGCTACCTCTGAGCCCGCGCATGGAGGCGCAGAATTTGAGGAAATCTTGCACCGTCATATCATTGTAGAGCGGTGCCGATTCCGGGAGGTAGCCGATGTGACTCTTTGCTTTCTTGGGGTGATCAACCACTGAGACGCCGCAGATCTTGGCATCACCTTTAGTGGGTGAAATAAACCCGGTCACCATCCGCATGGTCGTGGATTTTCCGGCTCCGTTAGGCCCTAAGAAGCCGAGAACCTCTCCCTTGTTAACCGTGAATGACAGATTGTTGACTACGGTTTTGGCCCCGTAGTTTTTGCTGAGGTTGTTGACTTCAATCATGGCAGGCAATGCAATGACACAGTCATGACAGCCAAGAAAGGCAAATGACCGCGTGCACCGCCGAATTTTCTACAAGCGCTTCATATTTCAAGGGAAAAATTCAGAGGTGAGAATTGCCATGACGATCGAGGAAGTGGCGTTTGACGTTTCTATTTGATCTGTCTATCAGTAACGCATGAATGAGGTCGACGCTGCAGAGAAAATTCTTGATACCATGCTGAGCAAACTGGGCTTCGAGGTTCAGTATGAAAGGACTGAATCAGACGATGGCCCTTGCTTGAACATGATCACCGATCAAGGCGCACATTTGATCGGCAAAAACGGAGATCGTCTTGAGGATCTCCAGTATCTGATGAACCGTGTGTTGAGTAAACACTACCCAAACTCAGCCAGAGTGAAGGTGGACTGTGATCACTACCGTGAGCAGCAAGAGGCCGAGCTTATCAAAACGGCTCAGGAAATGGCACAGAAAGTCATTCAGGATGGCAAACCCCGCCGTCTGAACCCACTCAATGCATATTACCGAAGACTCGCACACAATTCCCTCGCGGACATTGAGGGCGTTAAAACCAGCTCTCCGAAGGGCAATTCGCGCTACAAGCGTATCCAGATTGAAAAAGCCTGATGGCACCCTGCGACACTCTTCACTTTATGAAAACTCACCGACTCGTGATGCCAGGGGACCTGAATCAGTATGGTTTCCTTTTTGGCGGCAAAATGCTCAGCTGGATCGATGAGGCCTGTTGGATTGCTGCTACACTTGATTTTCCGGGCCGGCGCTTCGTGACGATCGGCATGGACAAGGTGGAATTCCACCACGGTGTGCGTGAAGGGGTGATTCTAGAAATCAACTGCCAGAGAGTTAAAATGGGCACCACTTCGTTGAGCTACCAAGTCTCTGTCATCCGTGGAAGCGGTGATGACAAAACGGAGATTTTCTCCACCTGCGTCAGCTTCGTCAATGTCGATGCCGAGGGTAACAAGCAGCCAATCGCCCAATAACATGAATCGCATCGAAACCGTCGATATCATCCTCGCCATTGAACGGTCCGAGGATCAGGAGGCATGGCGTAAAAAAATCGCACGCAAACTGAACCTGCATCCAAAACAGATCCAGGAGATGCGACTGCGTAAGCACTCTATCGATGCCCGCCAGCGTGAAATCAAAGTGCAGTTACGCATCGAGGTAGGCATCGGCATGCCGTTACCGGCCGAACCGGAATACCATGCCGAATATACCCCCGTGGCAGAGCAGGCGAAGCGGATTATCATTGTCGGCTGCGGTCCTGCTGGAATGTTTGCCGCATTGCGAGCCATTGAACTTGGTTGCAAGCCCATCGTTCTAGAGCGAGGCAAGGATGCCTCCGCGCGCCGATTCGATCTTGGTCCGATCATGCGAGAAGGGCGGGTCATTGAAGATTCTAACTATTGCTTCGGCGAAGGCGGTGCCGGAACGTATTCGGACGGAAAACTCTACACACGAGCAACGAAACGTGGTCCGGTGTATGATGTCTACGAAACCTTGGTTGCCCACGGCGCTCCAACACGCATCCTGACAGACGCCCACCCACACATCGGCTCCAATCTACTGCCCAATGTAGTCAAAGCCATGCGTGAGAGCATTCTCAAGGCTGGTGGTGAAGTGCATTTCGGAGCTAAAGTGGTTGAATTCCTAAAAGGGGATGGCGACAAAGTTCATGGTGTTGCCGTTGCCGATGGTCGCGAGTTCATTGGTGACTCGGTGATTCTAGCCACAGGACACAGCGCCAGAGACATCTATGCGCTGTTAGCCAAACAAGGTGTGTTGATGGAGAAAAAGACATTCGCGGTAGGGGTGCGCATAGAGCATCCCCAGCCATTGATTGATAGTATTCAATATCACTATCAACGTGGCACGGAGCGCCCGCGCATTCTGCCTGCGGCCCGTTACCGGTTGGCCTGTAAAATCGGGGGCAGGGGAGTTCATTCATTCTGCATGTGCCCCGGAGGTTTTATCGTGCCCGCAGCAACGGAAAACGATGAGGTCGTGGTCAACGGCATGTCGCTGGCCCGACGAGACTCGCCCTTTGCCAACAGCGGCATGGTGGTGAGCGTGGACCCCGAGGACACCGCAGATTTCGACAAGGAACATGGTATTTTATCCGGCATTGCTTTTCAGAAATTCATGGAAGTGCTCGCATCGAAGACAGGAGGCGGCGTTCAAAAAGCGCCCGGCCAGAGAGTCACGGATTTCCTTGAAGGGAAAGTTTCCTCAAGCTTGCCGGACACCAGTTATTTTCCGGGCCTAACATCAGCACCACTTCATGAAATCATGCCTGACTTTATTTCCTCGCGGATGCAGACAGGTCTGAAAAAGTTCGGTAAAGGCATGAGAGGATACATCACCGAGGAAGCCGGATTGTTAGGCTTCGAAACTCGGACCAGCAGTCCGCTGCGTATTCCACGTAACGAAAGCGATCTGCAGCATCCTGAAATTTCTGGACTCTATCCCTGCGGTGAGGGTGCTGGTTATGCAGGAGGGATCATTTCGGCAGCTCTCGACGGCATGAAGTGTGCCGAAGCCGCAGCTGCCCAATAAAAAACCGCCGAACCAAGAAGCTTGGCGAAGGCGGTGTAGAGCGGGGAACTTCTCTGACGGGAGAGAAAGTAGCCCTACCAGGACTCGAACCTGGAAATGCGGAATCAAAATCCGGTGTGTTACCAATTACACTATAGGGCTCTTGGAAGCAGGAAGGTGGTTTGGTTAAAACCGTTTTCCCTGCGGACGGCGGAGTCTCTACGCTGTGTTTTGATGCTTTGCAATAGCGAAATAGATAAAATAATGATCTTTTCTCCATTCATCTGTCTCGCAATGCACTTTTCAAGCCTAGGACACATTGATTCTAAGTCATTTCCAGCGAAAATCGAATCCCGATCAGATCCGATTCATTTTGTGTTTAAAAAACGTCTGGAACAGTGCTAGTCTATTGCTTACGCGAGGAAGAAAAGCGTGACAACAGCAGCGTATTTCCCTATCTACCAGTGCGGTCCGCTGCGCTTTTATCAGCCGACACTCTTACTAATATTTTTAACCACTGCGATTCTCACTATTTCCCCAATTACTTATGACAATTAAAAACCCAATGATGCTTGTCGTGCTCTCCGCAATGACAATGCTTGTCGCCTGTTCTGCGAAAGAAAAAGTTCAAAAGAAAACAACGGCTAACCCCACATACCGCACACCTACACTGCGTGCACCGGCTCTAAGAAATCCTGATATCGCATTACCTAGCAGCTCTCCAGGGGGAGTGGGTGTCAGTCACTCCAGAGGCCGCACATCTCTGCCATACGTCGCGATGACTTACGATGATGGTCCACACCCGCAGAACACACCGCGTTTGTTGGACATGCTGCGTGAGCGCAACATCAAGGCCACATTCTACGTCATTGGCCGCAGCGTGAATCTTTACCCACAAATCACCCGCCGCATCGTTGCTGAGGGTCACGAGATCGGGAACCACACTTGGAGCCACCCGAAACTGACCGCACTTAGCGATGCCTCTGTGCGTAGTGAACTGAACAGAACCCGTGACGCCATCGTCGCAGCAAGTGGTGTCAAACCTCGCACCATGCGTCCTCCATACGGAGCACTGCGTCAGGACCAGCGCGCCTGGATTTACAAAGAGTATGGCTATCCTACCATTCTCTGGAGTGTTGATCCTGAAGATTGGAAACGCCCGGGTGTTTCAGTGGTTACTTCTCGCATTGTGAACAACACCCGCAACGGTGGCATCATTCTGGCTCACGATCTTCACAAGCCCACTGTGGATGCCATGCCCGGCACTCTGGATGGACTGCTTCGCAAAGGATTCAAATTTGTCACCGTTTCCCAACTGCTGGCGCTGAATCCAAGCTCTCCAGCCAGCCGCTAGTCGGTCTGACTTCCAGATCTCCGCCCTTACATCAGGTTGTCTTTCCTTCTACCCTCGGATCTCTAACAGAGCGTTATGTTCGGACAAGAGTATTTTAAAACACGCAAACGCCTTACTGACGTTGTGCTGCGTGTCCTTGAACTTGCAGAAAAAACCGGAGCCGAGAAAAAGGATCTACTCGAAAACGATATCACTAAGGGGTTGAGCAACCCATTTCTCTTCGTCGTCTGCGGCGAAGTCAATGCGGGTAAATCAACCTTGCTGAACGGTCTGTTTGGTGAGGATGTTTGTAAGACCAATGTGCTGCCTGAGACTGATCGGGTGCAGTGGTATCGCTACAACGAGCAGAACCACGACAAGCAGATCACGCCAATCCTCGAGGAGAGATACCGTGCAGTTGATTTCCTGATGGATTTCAACCTGGTGGATACCCCCGGCACGAACTCCGTGGTGGAAGGGCACCAGAAGATAACAGATCGTTTCCTCCCCGTATCCGATCTCATTTTTTGGGTTTTCCCAGCGAGCAACCCTTGGGGTGCTTCGACCTGGGATTTCATTTCCAAGCAAAACAAGGAGATGCTCGATAAGTCCATCTTCATCATCCAGCAGGCAGACTTGCGCGATGATAAGGACTTGGAAGTGATCCTCGGTCACATGCGTGACCTCTCACACAAGCGCATCGGTTTCATCCCTCCGATTTTCCCTGTTTCAGGCAAACTGGCACTTCAAGCTAAGCTCGAGACTCCATTCGGCGATGCTCTATGGAGAGAGAGTGGCTACCCGGCACTTGAAAAATACATTTCGGAAATCGTCACCGACTCTCCAGCACGCCGTCAAGTTCTTGGCAATGTTCGAGATGCCGCCACCTCTGTCTTGCGCAACATTGAGGACATGATCGAATTGCGCACTCGGCTCCTTGAAGGGAACGAGAGCTTCCTGCGCGAAATCGAATCAGAAGTTGATAAGGAACGTGAAAAACAATCATCCGACTTCGGGGTCAAATTCGCTGGCATGCGCGATGTTTTCACATCCCAAGGCGATGAGATTAAAGAGTTGATCAGTAGAAAACTGGCAGTCATCCCGACGCTCAAGAGCTTTTTCTCAGCTGAGAACATCCCCAAGATGATCGAGACCTCATTGATCGACTCCGTGAAATCGGCGGTTGAACAACAGGCCAGCGATGACGGAAAACATCTTGTCGATGAATGCCGCAAGCACTGGGAGACCGTGCGCCCTCGAGTGAAAGAGCGCCTTGCTATTCCTCTCGGCGATTTTGAAAAAGAGACAGGCGGCTTTGGCGACACCAGAGAGCGTTTCATCAAGCGGATGGGTCGCGCCGCCAGACAGGCGGTGGTGAATTTGAAAATCCGCGGTGGCTTCGACATGCAGCTCACCGAGCGGAAGTCTCATTTGAAAACTTGGCTCTACGCCACCTTGATCTTGTTGATGGCATCCGGAGTAACTGGAGCCATGAAGCTTGGTCCAGATCCATACTTGGCACTCGGACTCTTAGCAGCGGCTATTTCCTGCATGGTCGCGCTCATCATCCGCGCAAAAACAACACGCAAGGAAATCATCGAATCGTTCAGCGAAAGGCTCGATGACTCCCGGGTGCCTTTTGCAGATGCCTTGGGCACTGATTACCGAGACGGCGTGCGGGATTTCTACATCGAATATGGCAGCCTGCTAGAGAGTGTGCGACGTCACATTTCCAACGCAAAAATGGAGCTGCAGCCAAATCTTGAGCAGTGGAACAGTCTGTTCCTTGAACTCAAGGGAATCGAACAGGAGCTCTGATTCGAGTTTATTTATCCGAGCTCTCGAATCGAGGGCTTGCCAACACACACTACTATGCGCCGCAGAGGAAAAGAAGGGGAAGCCCGCGACAACAAACACGTTCGATCATCCGATGCTAAACATGGGCGTCGTCCAGGTGGTGCGCGAGGTGGCCAAAACAGCGAGTCCTACGCTGGATCCGGCAGAAGAGGCAAGGTCCGCCCCGAAGAAGATCTTTACGAAATCATTAGTGGCCAAGAGGCTCCGCTCATACTCATTCTCGATTGTGTGCAGGACCCGCACAACCTAGGCGCAATTCTTAGAACTGCCGATGGGGCTGGTGTAGCTGCAGTGGTTGCCCCCAAAGACAAGTCTGCCAGTATCACTGATACTGTCAGGCGTATTTCCGTAGGCGCCGCCGATGCTGTGCCCTTCATTCAGGTGACCAACCTTGCTCGCACCATGCGCAAGTTACAGGACGAGGGAGTCTGGCTGGTAGGAACCAGCGACGCAGGGGAAGGCACACTCTACGATAGCAAACTTACCGGACCTTTGGGTATCGTCATGGGCGCGGAAGGCACAGGCATGCGCCGACTCACAGAAGACTGCTGCGATTTCCTGATCAAGATTCCCATGGCGGGCACGGTGGAATGCCTCAATGTCAGTGTCGCCACCGCTGTTTGCCTCTATGAGGCTGTTAGGCAGAGATCTTTGGTCTCTAGTTAGGCCAGCGAGCCGATCTCAACATTGAGGTCGTCACTCAGACCTTCAATGGCTGCTACGAGATCTTCGTCATCCGTGCTGTCGGGCAGACAGACTGTGCCGGATGCATGGAAAATAGGATGTCCAGCCATGGCGGCACTTTCAATGGAGGTGTTAAGCTCCTCGATATTGGCGCCAGCTTGGGAAATGGTTTTGGCTAGTTGGCTGACGATGCCTGGTCGGTCATTGCCATAGATATCCACCCGCAGACAGCGAGTGTAAGGGTAATCAGATAGGTCGCCTTCGTCGTGACAGTAGACCTCGATGCCTTCCTCCGAGAGGACTTTGAGAGACTCTTGGAGTGCCTCCGCAGCGGCCTCATCCTCGCAAGCAACCCGCACAATACCTGCAAATTGGCCTCCAAGCCGAGCCATGCGGCTTTCCAGCCAATTTCCTCCGCCCTCGGTGACGAGGCCAGAGATACGACTCATAATGCCCGGACGGTCATGGGCGCAAACGGTGAGAACAAGGGAAGATGCCATAGTGGGTGAAATAGGATAAGGAGAGTAAGGCGCAAGATGCGAGTGCTCTCAAGATATTATTTCACAATCACAGGAGTCCCGAGCTCTGCGTTTTCGTAGAATTTACGGGCCATGTAGTCGGGCAAGCGCACACATCCGTGGGAAGCTGCATAACCAGGCAGATAGCCTGTGTGCATTCCGATACCGTGATTGAAGCGCAAGAAGTTAGGCATTGGGGCGTTGACGAACACTTCGCCCGGACCGGCTTTATGTTTACGGGTATCGGCGTCCTTGTTGACGATCTCACCCGTGGCGATGTTCTTGATCACACCGTATGCAGAGGAAACGTGGTCGATATCTTTCTCGGTGACCTTGAAGTTACCCGGAGGTGTGCCGTGTGCCTCATCACCGGTGGAAATAGGTGTCATGCCAACGAGCTTGCTGCCTTTGTAAAAGTAGGCTTTTTGCTCAGCACGTACGATGACAATTTTAGGTGGGCCTTGCACCCCGTCACCGTCCCAGTATCCCTGAACGACTTCCGGATTGTTTCCTGCAGCATCTACTTGTGGCCTTTGGCTAGGACCATAGCCGGCAAGATACTGACTCCCGGAGCCAACGCCGCCTGGGTCATAAGGTGAACACTGGGTGAGAAAGCCTATGGCGACTGCGGCCAAGGCGAAGGTAAACATCGTCGAGATCTTCATGAGTTCGTGGAGCTGGTTGGGAGTAGAGATTTCCTTTTGGAAGTGGGGCTTGTGGGAGCTGGAGCGATTCATGTGGCTGATTTTGTTCACACAAATTATCACTCGTGATTACTGACGGGTCAAGTTGAGTTCTATGCAGAAAAACTTTTCAGTGTCAGCAATCTCCTCAGCCCCTATACGCGATACTTGTGTTCATCTTTCTTGCTTGCGCGTAATCCCATCCGCAGGTATCGAGACGCACGGCAAATAGGCCTAGTATAACCAGTTCACCACCACCATGCCCAACTACGATTATCGTTGTGACAAATGCGGACACGTCTTCGAGATCTTCCAGAAGATGAGTGATCCCAAACTTGAATCCTGTCCGGAACCATCCTGTGATGGCCAAGTTAAACGGCTTCTCGGCACTGGTGCCGGATTGATTTTCAAGGGCAGCGGCTTCTACCAGACCGATTACCGTAGCGACTCCTATAAAAAAGGCGCCAGCAAGGAGGGCGGCAAAGGAGGATCTAAAAAATCCGACAGCAAACCAGCTTCATCAGGCGGTCACTCGTGTGGCAGTGGATGTGGTTGCTAATGAGGGCAGGGGGCTTTTTACCCGAACCAACGGCCCATGCTCCGCTCTTATTCACGCGAGCCTAGCTCGGCCAAACTTTTGAGCCAAGCGACATCAGAGGCATCGAGTTTTGCCTCAGTGTAGTTCACTGGCTGCTGAAGACAATCTTCGTAGATGCATGAAACTGCTTCTGCTGTGTGCACGACTGCCATCGCTTCACTAGGGTCGTTCATTAACTGGGAGAATTCAAAAGACGGATCGTGGTCAGCTGTCGGTGTCGACAGTGCGGACTCTAACAAAGTTAGAACCGGGTCAACCTGCACTTCGGACGGGAGCTTTTTGACTGCTTTCTTGGCTTCGCTACCAGCAATCCGATCCGAGGCTTTCTGTTTTTTCTCCCTCAGCCAATCAGTGGCGTGACTGATACCGTGCTTTGATAGTTTCGACCCCAAGGTCGGCAGTAAGGCTTTGGCTGCAATTCCGACACCTAACAGAGGATTAGCTATCGCAACCACACCTCCGATGAGCACCAGACCTCCGGTTATTCGATTGGATTGTTTGTCGATTTCATTCGCAATGAGATCAAGCCGATCCGCCAGCGGCGCCGAGCTGTTGATCTTCCGGAGGTTGTCATCTTTTAGTTGCTCTGTGATCAATTCCTCCAATTTGGCCAGAGTGTCCATGTTAGGAAGGTGGAAAATACGCGCCTTGGGGAGAGCGTTTTCCGGCGCAACGCCTTCCGGCAACACACGATGGGTATATAATGCGTAGTCAGACTCGCTGAGTCGGTAGGGAACCAGAAAGTAGTGGGTTTCATCCCTACTCGTTAGCTCGCTGGACTCGACGGCACGCACAGAAGAGAGCAGGGGGAGTTTGCCCAGGTTGCTCCGGAAGAATTCGACTCCGTCAGCGGCTATTTTCTTCGCCACTTCGGAGAGATCATTCGCACTGCGAATCACAGGATCTAAAATCGCCTTCAATGGTTGTTCTTTAGGTGAAAATCCCAACTACATTGGTCTCGCATAGGAGTCACAGCGATTGTGCCAGCCTGGGGTCCAGCGTTTTTCACCACGTGCGGGTGGAGAGTTCCTAACACGACGGTCAAGGCAGCGCTTGGCAGCCGCTCCAAACTCGGCAGCTGCTGCTTGGCCTGAAGGAACATCGCGCATTTCCATCAGCACCCACATCAGACCCCACCCCTGACCATTGTAGGTCTCGCGGGGATTAGTGCCATCGCCCTTGAAGTTAACGTAATCCACCAACGCATAAATGCCGTTCGAGGTCGTGGCGACTTTGTTATAATTCGCCTGAATCCGGGCACGGTGTGCTGCTGGTGCGGCTTTGAGGATTTTAGGCAAAGCGGCCCGCGATTTGTAGGCGATGAATTCAGTCTGTATGCCGACGTTAGCAGCTAGCCATGTGCGTAAGCCACTGAGTTGTGGACCATTGAAGTCACGCTGAAATGCTGCTTTGTTAGGCCATGGGCAATCGGTGGAATATGCTACGGCTGGTAGCTTGTGACCGCGGCCGGTGGCGAATCGTACGAACTCAGGGAAGGTCTCTGTCCAGCGTCCGTTGAAACCTTTTGGATACCAGATGAAGTGACCTATGCCCAGTGATGGAAATTCCTCACCATCGTTCCAGTGCGTCAGCCCTGTTACTTTTCCACCAGATTCATTCTGCCAGATTTTACGACCTATCGATGCCTTCTGGGCGGCGGTGAGTCGGATAGATGTTGCCTCAGCCGGAGCATAGCTGGCAGCCGGTGCTGCGGTCGGAGCCACACTGGGTGAACAGGCCACCAAAGAGGCGGTGAGTGAAAAGATAGCGATCGCGGGATAAACTTGCATGATGCGGTAAGAATACGCTCAAATACGCCCGTTCCAAGAACAAGTTTCCATGCCTGTCATTCTAAAATATTTTATTACCGCCGCTGTCGTCGTAGCCATCTCTGAAATTGCCAAACGCAGTGATAAATTGGGAGCCCTCATCGCGGCCTTACCGCTCGTCACAGTTCTTGCAATGACCTGGATGTTTTTTGAACTGAAAGGGCAAGAGCAAACCGAAAAGATCGCCAACCATGCGTGGTATACTTTCTGGTACGTGATCCCAACCATGCCCATGTTTCTTCTGATGCCGTGGATGCTGCGCAGAGGCATCAGCTACGGCTGGACTCTTCTGGCCGGCTGCGTATTGACCGCCGTGCTCTTCATCGTAACAGCTTGGGTGATGAAACGCTTTGGCGTGGAGTTGATGTAGAACTTTGGAGAAACAAGAGGTTACTCGTATCTCCTAGTGAACGATGTCTACCGGAGTTCCCACCAGGGTCTTTGCGAAAATCGTTCGGACGGCTTCACGAGGCATGCGAACACAACCGTTAGAGCCAGGGTGCCGATGCACGTAGGCGCTGTAATGCATTCCTATGCCACTATCAGTGAGTCGCATCCAATAGGGCAGGGATGACCCGACAAAACGATCATAGCTGCCACGGTATTTCCGTCGGTCTCCACGATGAACCTGGCGGCCGTTCTTGTAGAGTGATCCAAAGATATTCGAGCGTTTGGCTGCGATCTTTTTCTTAATCGGATATGTTCCTACCGGAGTCCGTTTTCCCGCTTTACCCGTGCAACACGGTAAATCCATGGCGACTTCCTGCTTATCACCAACGAGTAGCTGGGCGCGCTGATCAGAAATGTCGATTCTTACTCTGGTATTACTGCCGTTGGCTTGCTGTAACAGTGCCTCGTCACGATAAACCTCCAAGCTGGAGTGGTAGTCGTGACGTTGGCAAAATTGCGCGTGTTTCTGCTGGCTAAGAGAAGAGCTCGAACAGCTCACTAGCGAGACTGAGGCGGCACAAAGTACGGAGATGTAGCCCAGTCTTTGAAAAGCTGACCGCATGGAGAAACAGGGACGCTATCGAACGATACTGACTCTGGTGCCAACACGCGTTTTGCCGTAAACTGTTGAAACGACCTTGTAGTAGGTCCGGATACAACCGTGAGAGGCTGGGTAACGGGGGACATTGCCCTTATGCATACCAATGCCATCCCAAGTAAGACGCATCCAGTAGGGCATAGGAGCTCCGACGTATTTACCGCCTTCAGGAACTTTATCCTTACGACTGTCCGCATCGGATTTCACTAATCCTCCGGAAGCGTTGTAGATTTTACCGTAGGTGCTGGAGCTTTTGCCGCTCGCGATCTTTTCGACGATGCGATAATTACCGGTTGGGGTGGGGTGTGATGATGTTCCGGTGGCTACAGGATAGTCCATGGCCAGTTCCGAGCCGTTCATGAGGTAGCCACGCTGATCGGAGAGATCGATGCGGATACTGGAATTCGAGGCGTTTGTGCGCGCGAGCACCGCTTCATTTTTCCAAACACCATAATTCCTTGGATACCCTTTCTGCGCCTTGAAATGGGCATACGTTCCTGGCTCGTAGGGGTTCACGTGAGCGGCACGAATAGGAGCTGCCTGATTCGGGTTAGGAGTGCCGGGATCTCCACAACTGGAGAGAAGAAATGTGATCGCTAAAGCAGGTAATGCGTAATGGGTAACAAGTTTCATGAGGGATGCTTCGGGTAACGAGTGGCATTATTTACAGGAAAACGCTGATAGAGGCAAGGAAAGTTTAATGGCCAAACGAACATACATATTTCAAGGTCTCTCCCATTTTCCAGCAATCCTCGTGCCGTCAGCTGTGCAAATGCTAACTTTGTAACGAAACCGTAGGCTAGGATGGATCAAAACAGCAGGGGGCACATATTTATCTAGACCTCAGAATCACCACCTCTAGCTGAAAAACATTGTTTGAATAGATGTTTGCATATCGCATATCGATTTGATCGAATCGCTATTTTCCGATCTTATGGGCAGCATGCATTCAATGACAGGCGAAACGAGTGATCTGGTTCCGGAAATCGAGGGGGAACCGACCCGGAGAAATTGGTTTTCGTTTTGGAGTTTGTTCACTCTGCAGACGCAGAATGCATTCAATGATAAAGCGGCACAGTTCTTATTGATTCCCTTGGGGGGAGTCTTAATGGCATCGATACCAGGTGCGGGAGGGCTGGAATACATGTTGGGTGCACTAATCGTGCTGCCCTTCATTCTTTTTGCTCCAATTGCAGGTTGGATATCCGACCGCTACAGTAAGACCTCAGTCATCCGTGGAGCGATCATACTGCAGTTTATAGTATTGGCATGGATCGGACTTGCCGTTTTGCAACGGAACCTTTGGATGGCGGTGGCAGGGTTCTTCATGCTGTCAGTAGAATCAGTGATTCTGAGTCCGGCGAAGAGGGGGATTGTCAAAGAGCTTGTAGGTCACAGTCGTCTGGGGTTTGCCAGTGGTGTCTTGGAAATGTCAGTGGTCCTAGCCGTGTGCGCGGGGCAGATACTGTCCGGTTGGTGGTTTGATATACGTTTGGGCGGGTTTGAGGAAATCCTACCTGGCAGCATTGAAAACGGCTGGAACGCTGCTTTTTTCCCACTCGTTCTGATTGCTGCAGGAGCATTACCGACGATTGCCATTTCCTATGGAATTGAAAAAATTCCCGCGATGGGATCCCGTCGGTTTGAGAAAAAAATCTTCTGGGAGCATTTCGGTCAGCTCAAAGACTTATGGGAAGATAGAAGGATTAGGCTTAGTGCCGCCGGAGCCGCTTTTTTCTGGGGCTTCGCCGGCTTTTTAAACCTCGCTGCGATCCAGATGGGCAAGGATATGACCGGCGGGGGTTACGGATTTGGCACTGACATCGCGGTGTTAATGCTGGCGGCGAGTGGCGGCATTACGCTGGGTGGCGTGATTGCCTCTCTGATCTGTAAAAAGAACATCGAGCTCGGTCTGGTGCCTGTGGGCGGCATGATAATGGTGATCGGCTCGCTGGCGCTGGCCATGACACCTATCAGTTCCGTTTGGATAAAGATCTGGCTGATGGTTGCTGGTGCGGGCGGCGCAATCTTACTGGTTCCACTGAATGCCTACCTTCAAGATGTTTGTCCTCCTGAGAAACGAGGCCGTATCATCGCGGGGCTGAATTTACTCGATTGCATCGCCGGGTTGATTGCCGTGGTGCTGCAGGGAGTTCTTGCGAAGACAGGTGCTCCATATTGGGTTCAATTCAGCATCCTCGCGGTGATTGCTCTCTGGGCCACCAGTTACTCGGCTAGAATTTTACCTCAACACGTCGTGCGGATATTCGTGTTGGGACTATTCAAAATTTTCTACCGCGTGCGTGTGCTGAATGCCGATCGCATCCCCAAGGAAGGCGGTGTACTTTTGACCCCTAATCACGTCAGTTACGTCGATGCCTTTATTCTCTCCTGTGCAAGCACGCGCAAGGTGCGCTTCCTGATGTTCGACGGGTATTTTTCGCATCCGTGGATTGGAAAATTCGTGCGGCTCTTCGATACGGTCCCCATCTCACAAACACGCGCGAAAGAGGCTCTGCGGGTCGCCGCCGAGGCACTTAATGAGGGGCACATGGTATGCATTTTCCCGGAAGGTCAATTGACCAGAACCGGCTGTATGAATGAATTCAAGCGAGGTTTTGAGATGATTGCTCGCAAAGCAAAATGCCCAGTGCTTCCAGCTGCCATGGACGGTCTGTGGGGTTCGATATTCTCGTTTGAACGTAAGAAGTTCATCTACAAAATACCTTATCGTATCCGCTACGGAGTCACTGTGAATTTTGGCGAGCTCATCGAGCCTGACGAAGTGGACGCCGTCGAAACCAGAAACAAGGTCGCCTCATTACGAGCCGATGCCTTTCTACAGCGCTTGCCAATGGAAAACCCGATGAAAGTCATCGGCAACTCAGTGAACATATTGGCTGCACCTGCAGATGTGTTAGACGAATATCATATCAGCATAAACACACTCAGAGAGCGCCCATTGGCCGAGCAGAAACGTATCGCCGCCAATGCCATCCAGGTGGGGGACGTCAACGCAATTGGACGGGGACAGACTGTCATAATCGAGTGGTCAGGTTTGGAAAACTGCCGAGAGGTGATGACCATTGCCTTTGCCCAGTATTTTGACCTGAAGCTTGTTCTCGTCGATAGCTCTGTGACCGGTGATGAGGTTAGAAAACTCACCGAGCAGCATCATGTTCAACAATACATCGGGGGCAACGCACTTGCCGAAGCTTGTTTGCAGGCTGGTATGGAGCGAGTTTGTTACAACTTCTCTTCAGAGGCTGTGACCAATACTCACTCGCTGCCGTGTCTGGCTGTCAAGCAACGTGTGGTTTCCATGTCGATGCCTCACCCTGTCGCGATCACAGCGACGAACCTGCATCAGGAAGGTTACCGCGAGGGCACATGGGGACGCCTCCTGCCTGCTTATCATTTGAAATCGGAGACCAACCAGATTTCGCTCTCCGGAGCGAGCGTTGAAGGTATTCTGGAAGTGGCCGGTGTTAGAGTCGAGATACAAGGGTTCGTGGAACAAACTTTACTCACCGTTGACGAGGGATAGATGCCGGTGCATTAATCGATTTTCCCCATGCGCATTTTACAAATCATCACCCGAATGGATTCGATCGGTGGCGCCCAGCGTCATGTGATAGAACTCTGTCAGGCCGCGCGCGCCGAGGGTCATGAGGTGCATTTGGCATTCGGAGGCGGCTGTGCCCTGAGTGACGATGAGGTAAAGGGGGTAGAGCTACATTGCATAGAAAGCCTACTTCGCGAAATCTCACCCGTGAAGGACTTCAGAGCCACGAGGGAACTCTATCATTTGATCACAACAATCAACCCTGACTTGGTGGCCACCCACTCCACGAAGGCTGGGGTTCTTGGCAGACTGGCTGCGGCCCGGGCCAAGGTGTGTAACGTTCATACTGTGCATGGGTGGTCGGTCAATTTTTCCGGCAATCCACTGAAGCGTTTTGTCTACAAACAAATCGAAAGCCGTGTGCACCGACTGGCGGACGGCATCATTTGTGTCTGCGAATACGATCATGGCCATGCCAAGAAGCTCGGGTTTGATACTAATAAGCTCACTGTGATCTACAATGGCCGACCCGATACCAATGTAACCGAAACCGGATACGAGCCTCCGACTGACCATGTTAGAATCGTATCGATCGGGCGTATGGCATGGCCGAAACAGCCGGAGCAACTGCTGCGGTATTTAGCCAAAGATACCACCACTCAGTTAGATTTATTAGGAGACGGTCCTCGTGAGGAAGAGGTTAAAAATCTGGCTAAAGAGCTGGGCGTTGACGACCGCGTGGTATTTCACGGACACGTCGATCGTATCTACCCTCTGTTAGCACAGGCACACATTTTTGCGTTGGTATCTGACTGGGAGGGATTTCCCATGTCCACCTTGGAGGCCATGGCAGCAGGGCTCCCAACGGTGGTATCGGCTGTCGGCGGAGCACCGGAAGCCATTTCCGAGGGGGTGACCGGCTTCACCATTCCTCGCGGAGACGAAGACACGCTTCATCGCCGCCTGGAGGAACTAGTGAACGATGAGGCACAACGGCAGCGCTTAGGACGGGCAGCACGAGACAAGTATCTACAACAGTTCCGTCTCGAAACCATGGTCGAAAAGACGCTGGAGTTTTACCTGAAGTGTCGGCAGAGAAAGGCCTAACAAACCTAAGCCTGCTCGGTCTGGGATTTCGATCGTTTCACGAAATTCAGTGCCACCGCTAGAAAGATCACGGCGTAAAACGACTCTTTGATTTCATCAAGGAATTCGATGATCAGCTCCTCAGGTTGCAAAACGATCACGAAGCTCTTTGCGGCGATATAGGTGGCGAGAAACAAGCAACCGTAGAAGAAGCGAGGTATGGGAACTCCGAAAAATGCCACCAACTGACGAAGCTTGGCAGAAAATGCCATCGCCAGTGGCATGCAAAAACACCATGCCAACCAGAACAAGGAGAACATCCGGTTCATTGTAATGAGTGATTGCCAGAACGGCTTTAACTCGTGCTCTTTGGTATGAGCATTGAAAATCTCCAGATTGTGAATGGTGGTTTCTTCTTGGACATTGCTATCCCGCATCCAATCAGGAGTGGCCCATCCGAAAATTCGCTGCCCCCAACTGATTTCCTCTCCTGCGACAAAGAAAAAAAGCAGAGCCAGTGCCAGAAACCAATACCATCCTCCCAGATCTCTACCTTCTTTTGGAGTTGGCGTCTTCCGAGCCGCCAAAAACAATTTAAAGAACAGGATCGATGTTAGAAAGAAGCTCACCGCACCGATGTTTTCTGCCACTCCATCTTCTTGGCCGATGTTTTTAAATGCA
This sequence comes from Oceaniferula spumae, assembly GCF_042849255.1. Lineage (GTDB taxonomy): Bacteria > Verrucomicrobiota > Verrucomicrobiia > Verrucomicrobiales > Akkermansiaceae > Oceaniferula > Oceaniferula spumae. The sequence continues at coordinate 408,919 of NZ_AP026866.1, read as the reverse complement.
TCCGTGTAGAGCAGTAAATTGACACAGACAAAGAGAACGGAACAGAGGAAGGCGGTGATAATACTCCGCTTTAGTTGGAGGGTATTGAGTGAGGATTTCATTTTTGTAAGGGTTGGGGAAGGCTGTAAATCCGTTGTATTTTTAGGTATCAGGGTTGCCTCAGCACTTTTTAATGATCTTTTTCTGAAAGATTGTCGAGAAATTACCCTCTGAATAGCAAAAATATTACACTAAACATTGTTTGAACACAATACTTATAAATTATAAGCATTATTTTCTTGGAAGTATTAATATTTAGCGTAAAAACGCTGGCGAGGATCTGGTTTGACCGAAGTTTGCATATTATTTATATAATTGTTCACATTTCTTAAGTAAAACGGATCTTTCCACCCTTATTTTGTTAACCCATGTCGAGCACGACCGTAACCCGTGACATAGCCCCGCCTCAGAAGTCGGTTCTGAGGTTGTTAGTGCGCTGTATCAGCACCATCGCGGGTTTGAGTCTGGCGGCCAAGGGGATCGGTTTTTTACGCGATGCCGCGGCGGCTTCCATGTTTGGCACCAGCGATGCTATGGACGCTTACGTCCTTGCATTATCGGTTCCAACTCTTCTGGCTGGATTACTTGGGGCTGCAATGCCAACAGCCCTTGTTCCTGCCTATGCCAATGCCAAAAAACAGCTTGGTGAAAAAGCCGCTGTGTCAGTTGTAGCTAACGGTATTTTTTTACAAACACTTCTAGCCGTGGTCATCTGCGCTCTCTTAGCCGTATGCAGTGGACCGTTGATGCAGATGTTAGGTGGTGATTTCGACCAGCAAAAAACACTTCTAAGTCGAAATCTGTTCCTGCTGCTATTATTATTCTCAATCATCTACAGCACTGCAACTGCTGCCACAGCCGCACTGCAGGCGGAGATGAAATTCAGTCTTGGTGCACTCGCTCCAGCGGTGGTTCCGGCTGTCGCGATCTGCTTGTTATTCGCTCTGTATTCCTCCACTGGAATCTACTCTTTAGCCATTGGACTTGTAGTTGGTTCACTCTGCTACCTCGGCATGTTAATGGGCGGAGTTGTTAGGCAATTTGGCATTCAGAGCATGATCCCCAGATTACGTGGGCACGGCACAGGGAAACTCATGCGCGACTGCATGCTCCTCTTGTTAGGAGGTGCAGCATTTGGCGGCTGTGTGGTGATTGATATGGGAGTGGCCTCCCGGCTTGATGCTGGATCTGTAGCCACACTTGGTTACGCCGATAAAGTCTTGGGCATTGTGCTTTCCTTAGCTGGTGTCGCGCTAGGACAGGCTCTGCTACCATACCTCTCCGAGATGAGTGCCAATTCTGACTATGCAGGTCTTCGAAAGATTGGCGGCAAAGTCTCTTGGCTAGTTCTCTTAGTCACTATCCCCATGGTTCTCGGCTTATGGTTCCTGGCTGAGCCTGTCACTCGTCTGTTATTTGAGAGAGGGGAGTTTGGTTCAGGCGAGACATATCGTGTCGCTGATGCTTTACGCTGGGGTAGTTTGCAATTCCCAGCCGCAGCTCTCGGCATCGTGGCCTCACGGATGGTCATCGCCACAGGCGGAATCAAATACATGTGTATCGTTTCCACGACAGCGCTGGTCGCCAATTTCTTTCTCGATATCACCCTCGCGCCACACTTCGGGCTCGCAGGTATCCTGATCGCTACAGCTCTGGTTCATGCCATTTCGGCGGGTCTGTTATTCTTAAAAATCCCCAAGTCATGAGTTCTTCTCCTTTTCAGCTAGAATCAATCGATCGTGCCTACGCACGCTTCGCTAGTATAAGTTGTGCCCGGGTGATTGTGGGTCGCCTGAATGAGAAGTTCTGGTCCTTGGCCTTTCTCATTGTCTCAGCCAGTAGCTGTTTACTCGCCTTTGAGTTGACTCCATCAGCTGACTCCACACCACCATCGGTTTTCATCGTGATTCTAACATCGATGGTATTTGGAGTTTCGTTCACGGCATGTTCACACGTGCTTGGCCTGACAAACCATTTGCTGGGACGCAATATAATCCCTCTCGCCATTAAGTTGTTTTTCTGCTCCATCATCGGAGCGGTGGCCGTTTCGATGGTGATCGGTTTCATGATCTATCAGCCGATTGGTCGTTACGTCACCGTCATTGCTATGCTGCTTGCCACAACCTGTGCGTTCGTGATCCGTTCCGGCACTTGGCTTTTCAGCTCGTCATACATGCCCAAGATCAGCTTGATCGGGGATAAACAGTTCTGTGAAGAAGCGATTCAGTTTTTACAGGGTGGCCCACTGCCGCTGAAGATCCAAACACTCAGCTTGCGTGAACAGGGAGAAGATCCTGCATTCGTTCAAGATTTCAACGCTTCCAGTTACCCCATTTCCTTGCCGCGTCTGTGCCAACGGATCAATTCCACCGATTGTGATCACATCGTTTATCAGCCCGCACACTGGGCAGTGTTAGAACAGCCATTGGTAGAGGCTTTGGCCGCTGGAAAAACCATTTCTCCGTTCTCACAATACGTCGAGGAACACTATCAAACGATGCCCACGTGGCAGATTCCCAACTCAGGTCTGTTCAGTAAATCATTCGCCAATTCCTCTCCGAGCTATCTGATGAGCAAGCGCGTCTGCGATATCATATTGGCGATCGTAGGGTTGCTGTTTTCGTTACCTCTACTCGTTATGGCCGCCATTGCCATTAAGTTAGAGGATGGCGGACCGGTGTTTTACAATCAAATCCGAGTAGGGCGATATGGTCGTCATTTCACCATCTACAAGCTCCGGTCAATGTGTGTCGACTCCGAAACCGGTGGTGCTAAATGGGCCAGTAAAAGTGACTCAAGAATCACCCGTATTGGCAAATTTCTACGTCGCAGCCGGATCGACGAGTTGCCCCAGTTTCTCAACATCCTCAGAGGGGATATGAGCTTCATCGGTCCACGTCCGGAGCGTCCAGAGTTCACCTCCGCCCTCGATGAAGAACTGCACCATTACAATCTACGTCACCTGCTCAAACCCGGCCTCACTGGTTGGGCGCAGATCAATTACCCATACGGAGACAGCATTGAAGATGCCAAGCAGAAGCTGACTTACGACCTTTACTATGTGAAATACGCCACCCTGGCACTGGATCTCCAAATTGCCTTACGCACCGTCGGAGCAGCCATGCAGGGGGCACGCTAAGAAACAACTCTAGAAATGATGAATTCCGGCAACCAGCCAACCACAGCAACCAACATCGGACTTTCCGCTGCTACGGATGAGCAGCGCCCGAGTGTCTGGTGGTTGTGCATGGCTACGCTCGCATTCTCGGCTCTAACGGTTCCTTACGCTACTTACATGATCCAATGGGCGAACTCCAATGGCCTGTTTCCGCTTCGTCCTGCGATCTACTTGGCCGCAGCGTCAGTAGGCTGCATCTTGGTTACCCTTGGTCGGCGGCCGGATTTAACCGTGACTACGATGCTGATTTTGCTGTTCCACGTTTTCTATATATTCGAAAGCACGGTTCTACAGCGCTATGATCATCCTTCGGGTAGATACTATCCGTTGATGACTCACGGTGCCTTGTTAGTCTCCGTATTCAGCATCGCTTGGTTCCTGGGGGTGACTCATCGTTTGAGCTCCTTACCGGTAACTATTGCCTCGGCAGCCATCGTCATCATTTGCTCGTTGGCCAACATTGCTGAGTGGTTCGGTGTGCATGAATTCACCATCGTCACTGGCCGTGCAGCAGGTTTCCACGGAGATCCTAACAATGCGGCCATCGCCATCGTTCTCGCACTTGCCGTTTTCCTCACCTACAATAGAAACATCTGGGTTTCGTTTGGCATGATGGCTCTGAGCTTTATCGCTGTTGCCATCACATTGAGCCGATCAGGCATGATCGCGGAGGTTCTTATCAGCGTCAGTTATTTGGTCGTCAGTTATCGCCGTAAACCAACGGCTGTTCTGCAAGCGCTTGCTGTCACTGTCCCAGTGGTAGTCGCGGGTATTGTGTATTTGGTTTCCCACATGTCCTCAGAGGCCCTTCGACAATCAGACATTCAAGACCGACTCGGTGCCCTGATGGGTAAGGACTCAGAAAAGATGGCATCCGGAGAACGCATGAAGGATCTCACGGACGGGTTAAACGCGGTACGTGAACAGCCGGTGATGGGTCACGGAGTAGGCACAGGCACTGGGAAGTGGCAGCCACACAATCAACTCGTCGCCGTATGGATTGATGGAGGAGTCGTTTTCGCAGGTCTCTATCTGATCATTCTCGGCTCGATGGCCGTCAAATGTGTCGCCGCTGGAGGTAGGGGAGGGCTGTGCCTTCTGGCAGTCGGCATATTCATTCCCTTCAGTCAGCTGCTCCATACCTCCCTAGCTTACTGGACCACTTGCATCATCATGATCAACCTAACATCCAAGCGTTTCATCATGCTGCAATGGTCACGACCTGACGAATCTGAGCTTCTCGAAAACACTCAACCTTTAACTTCAAAGGTCCAACTTTCAACCTCAACTACGCAAGCGGAACGTGCCTGATATCATCCATATCTGTTACCCCGGTATCGGCGGCCAAGCGGCTGTCGCGACCGGGCTTGCTCTGGAGGGAAGCCGTGCTGGCGTTTCCCACGGCATTATTTTCTATGGAGTTGAACCGACCGCCGAACAGTATCTGACGCTTTGTGAAGAGAATAACATTGCGCATAAGACAATCGTAAAAAAACCGGGTGTAGGACTCGGAGCTCGTCAAGCCTTGAGCAATGCCATTCAGGGAATGGCTCCCAAAATGGTGATCTCACATCACCACGATACAGCCATTAGTGCTGCTTGCTCGGGCATGTTGAAAACCAGCAAGGTCAAACCCGTTAATGTCTTTGTCGAGCATCATTCAAACGCACTCAAAACCCAAAAAGACTGGGTTCTAGGTGCTCTTGCCCATCGTCTCACTGACCATACGGTATTCCTAACAGAGGAGTATCGCAAGATCGTGCATGCACGTTCTGAGTTCTTATTCAAAGAGGATAGGACGAGTGTGATCGGTAATGGTCTGGAGCTGAGGCTATATCCTCGAAGAGTCATATCTGATTTTAAATACACGGTCATCGGTATGCAGGGCCGGATGGATTCTGGCAAAGACTTTGAATCAGTCATTCGAGCATTCGCACTACTCTCTCAATCGGCTGACTATGATTTCATGGTCAAACCATTGAGATTAGAGCTCATCGGTGATGGGCCGGACCGAACAAAACTCGAGGCGCTTGTTCAAGAACTCAAGCTAACGGAGCTCGTCAGCTTTACCGGCTTTCTGAGTCATCAGTCGTTAATCAAGAAAATGCAAACCTGGCACGCTGCGGTGCTCATGACTGAGGGTGAGACACTAAGCATGGCCATTCTTGAGGCTTGGGCTCTTCAGTTGCCTGTCATTAGCACTCGCGTCTCAGGTGTCAAAGAACTGATCAACGATCACTTCGACGGTCTCTTGGTTGAACCTGGTGACAGTGAAGAGCTCGCCAAAAATCTTACGCTAGTGCTCAACAACAATGCGACAGCCCGCCGTCTAGGAATGTCTGGGCGCGAGAGAGTGGAGCAAGAATTCGACCGCAGAAAAATTTGGCGCAGCTATCTGGACCTGATGAACAAGCTCTCCACTGGTTCAGATTCAACTCCCCGTGGCAAAGCAAAGAAATCGCATCAGCTGACATCATCATATTCTCCCTAACCCCCCACAATAAATGAACCCCACACTCCGCAAATTTTTTCACGCAGGCATGACTGTATGCAGCGCCACTGGCCTAACAAAAATAGCCCGGCGCAAGCAAACGGGAGCATGCATCCTGATGTATCATGGATTCACGCAAGGCCAGTCCAAAGGATTGGAAAATCACTCAAGACTGCACCTAGACATTGAGGGCTTCAGACATACCGCCAAGATGTTTGAAAAACACTACAACGTGATTTCACTCCAGAACCTCACCGTGATGATGGAAGCTGGTGTAGAAATACCACCTAACACCGTGGTCTTAACCTTCGATGATGGATACGCCTCAAACTACCATCTGGCACTGCCCGTGCTTGAGGAGTTTGGCCTTCATGCAACCGTATTTGCCTCAACTGGCTTCATTGAAGGGGAATCCTTTCAATGGCCTGATCGGATTGAGTATGCCATCGATCACTGTAGTGAGCGTGTGCTTCACTTGGAATTTGAGGGGCTCCCAGAAACACTGAACCTGGCTACGATCGACAAAAAGAAAGCCGCTCTGGTTCTACTTGACCGGGCACTCAAGCTCATCCCCCAAGAACGCCACTTAGAGAGTCTTGCTCACATTGAAGAGCGTGCCGGAGCAGCCCTGGCTGATGACCCGAGCCCGGCTGATATTTACAAGCCAATGACATGGGATCAGGTCAGGATGATGGATCAGTCCAAATACGCCAGCATCGGAGCCCACACTCACATTCATGCGATCCTTGGAAATTGCTCACCAGCATTTGCTCGGCAAGACATGCGCCATTGCACCGAACTGTTGGAGCAGAAAGCTGGAATAACAAACCCAGCATTTGCATACCCCAATGGTCAACCTGGCGACTTCAACGCGGACACACAGCAGATCCTCCGTGAGCTAGGCTACTCTGTGGCTTTGACGACAGTCATGGGGTTCAATCAAAAACACCAAGATTTGATGGAACTTAAACGCATGGGAACCCCGCGCAATGGCTACCAAGCCGACACCATTTGCTCGGGTTTCATGAAGCATGTCAAAGAACCCATCGTTCAAAAAATAAGCAACCTGATTCCAGCTACCTCATAGCATAATGCCTCCGCTAGATCCATATCACAAACCAAGCCAACGCCCGAAGGTGCTTCACATTCTCGCCGATGTGTTACCAGGTGGCATGGAAACCTTGATGCTGAATCTTATTGAGCAGCAATACTGCGAAGACAGCTCTGATAACGCAGTGGCTGTGATTCAGATGGCAGATTCTGATGGTTCGTTGCGTCCTCAAATTGAACAGTTCGCCTGTTTCCACGATCTCGATTGCGACTCGTTTTTCTCAGTTCAGTTCATTCGTAAGTTTCGAACACTACTGGATGATTTTCGCCCTGATGTTGTTCATTGTTGGAGTTACGACTCAGGTGTCGTTGCTGGTTTCATTTCCCGATTCATTCATAACATCAAAGTGACATGGTCCATCCACTCACTGGATCTTCCTTCCAGAGGGGACTATAGCACGCTGAGATTCTTCACTTTGAAAACTCTGGTGGGCGTCGCATCTCGCTTTGTTCCGCATCGCATCATTTCATGTTCAGACTTAGCGACGGAAGCTCATGTCAAATTTGGATATCCTAGCGAAAAATGTCTGACCATCGACAATGGTATTGATGTAGAACGCTACTGTCCAAACCCAGTTGCCGGACAATCGGTCAGAAGCAGATTACGTATTCCTGAATCGGCTCCAGTTGTCGGATACATCGGCCGTAGCCATCCGGTGAAAAAGATCGAAGACTTTTTTGCCGCTGCAGCGATCCTAATGGAGCAACACGATGACGTGCATTTCCTGTCGTTAGGTTTCTCGGTGGACACACTGTATCCAGCCGCACGGAAGGCTTACGATGCGTTGCCAGATCCCTCACGAATGCACATTTGCGGTCTTGTCTCAGACCCGGAAAATTATTTACCGGCAATGACGGTGAACACTTTGACTTCAGAATCTGAAGCTCTCCCCATGGTGTTGATGGAATCACTGGCTTGTGGTGTTCCTTGTGTTTCTACTCACGTGGGCTCTGCTAGTCGGGTCGTTGGCGCACATGGAAAGTGTGTGCCTGCAGGTCAGCCAGAGTTATTTGCCGCTGCGGTTTCGGAATTGCTTTCTGCCGTGAAGTCAGACCCAACGACATGGTCCGCCAATGCTCGGAACCATTGCCTGGATCAATTTTCAATTCAGTCAACCGAGCGTAAATATACCTCCGCTTACTGCGGATTAGTTGGCGCAACTAATCCTGCGGAAAAGCCATCCAGATCCGTCAACCGATCCAAAAAAGTCATCCATTTAGTCAATGATGTGGGATACGGAGGAGCCCAGGTTCTCTTGAAACGTTTATCTATAGGTTTGAAAGAGGATGGCTTCGATCAAACTGTCATTTCTGTGCTTCCGTTAGAGCCTATTGGAAAGCTTGCTCCCGAGTTTGAGAAAGCGGGAATCCGAGTGTTAGCCTTGGATGTCGATGGACCAATCAGCGGAGTCAGAGGTTTGTTTAAACTGGCTTCCATTCTACGTGAGACGCAGCCTGATTTACTTCAGACTTGGATGTTCCACTCGGCTCTGATCGGAGAAATCTCAGCTCTTCTTTCACTTCGTAAGATACCAACTTTATGGAGCATTCATCACACCAAACTCGGCAAGGAATCATCCAAGCTGCCCACCAGAATCATCCACCGGATGCTTGCTGCGATTTCGCCAGTACTGCCTGATAGTATCATCTACTGTTCGAAAGCAGGCTTGGACCTACATCACCAAAGTGGTTTTGATCCTAGTAAATCAGAACTCATTTTCAATGGGACGGATACCGAAATCTATCGGCCTAATCATGAAGCCAAAGCTGCTCTTCGGACCGAGTTGGGCATCCCCATGGATGCGCCACTGATCGGCATGGCCGGTCGGTATCACCCTCAGAAAGACTTTGCCAACCTCCTGCGTGCATTTGCGATGGTGCAGCAAGTCATCCCAGATGCTCATCTGTTAGCATGTGGCCCGGACGTTACCTGTGACACCGAGGCGTTGAGAGTTCTGGCAGATGCTTGCCCGTCACCAGAGAAGGTTCACCTGATTGGTCCACGCAGAGATATGGTCAACATCTACCCAGCCCTTACTCTGGGTGCTTTGAGTTCTTGTGAAGGGGAAGCATTCCCTCTGGTATTAGGTGAGGCCATGTCTTGTGAAGTTCCTTGCGTCGCCACCGATGTGGGCGACTCCGCATTAATCATCGGAGACACGGGAAGAATCGTCCAGCCACGAGACTCCAAGGCACTTGCCGCAGAAATGATATTACTTCTGAAATTGTCACCTGAGGCATTTGAACAACTTGGTAAAAATGCACGCCAGCGAGTGAGAGATAAATTTGCACTCGATACCTATGTGAAAGCCCACGGGTCACTCTACCGACATTTGTTAGGGGTGCAGCCAGACCCTGGCATCCCTCGATCCATGGAGATACCGCCTCCAAAACGAAAAGCGGCCCGCCAAGCTAGAGTCCCCAAAGCAACAGCTGAAGCACCCGCCGCATAACGTTTCCCCAAAACAGCTCCCCCCATGCACCTCCCCTCCAAAACGCATCGAGCAATAGCCAACATCATCGCCCTGATGATGTGCATGGCTATGTGCGTGACTGCGGCTGCAGAGCAGGGGATTCGAATCACGACAGCTCCATCCATGACGAGAGTCATGTTAGTGGGCAAACCTTCCGCTCATTCTTCTCGGGAAATCACCATTGAAGCATGCCGCAATGATGTGGAATCAGCACAAGTCATTATCAGTGGTCTGGCTAACAAACTCAGCAGTTTTAGTTACAGGTTAGATACACCTAAATCATCATCTGGCAGCCAGCTTCCGGCCCCATCTATTTACCAAGAATATGATGTTCTAGTAAAAAGCAGCTCACCTCATGCTCCGCTGCCAGCTGGCCTATATCCTGATGTCTTAGTGCCATTTTCTAATGGAGGGAGTCCCATGCGGAGTTCTTTCAAGGGACTCGATGGTGATCTGAACCTTCGACTATGGATTGATTTCCACGTTCCCAAAAACCAGCAACCTGGCACTTATGAAACTGAATTACATGTGACCGATCCGTTGAGTGGGGTGAAGCTTGGTTCAGCGACAATCAAGATCGTCGTGCGCTCGGAAGCACTGCCTGACAAACCATCTCTGAAAACTTACTTCGGCCTCGAAGAACACGAGATTGCCCGGATTCATGGTCTGGATCGGAATACAGACGGCGTAGCACTGGCGAAAGTGATGGATCGCTATTACCAGCTGATGATCGACGCGCGGGTTCAACCCGGTTTGGTGTTTGGTAGCAGTCCGCCCTTGGATGCGGACGGGCAGTTGGTTTGGAAACGCTCGGCTAGTGACACTTTGCCCACTCCACAACAAATTGTTAAACAATATTTCGGATCTAACAAAGGATTCAACTGTCTGCACCTCCCGATGTGGCGTGATTACCCTTACGCAGACCCGCTCGGTAAGGACCGTTCAAAGTCGGTTCGATATCTCGCAGAGTTAGCAAGGCTAGCACATCAGACTGCACCAGACACCACTCTGTTTTTCTCAGTAGGCCGGCTAGACGAGCCTGATTCCGCCCGAGCATACCAGAGAATACGCGATTGGGCATCGCTCGTACACGAGGCCGCAGCGAAGTCTAAGACCTCCATTAAATTCTTTGTCACCGAACAGCCGCAACCACAAGATGCGGGTTGGGGAACCTTGACTGGTTCTGTGGATATTTGGGCACCACAAGTCATGGTCGCATGGGAAGACCTTGAAAGCAAAAAAGGCAATCGTGCTATCTCCAAACAAATCAAGGCCGGTGACGAGGTGTGGTGTTATCCAGCTTTAGCTCAATTTCGAGATCAGTGGAAAGCTGAGAAAGGAATGCCAGACATGTTGCATGATTCCTATCCACCGGTCTGGCTCATTGATTACCCCGCAATACACTATCGTATTCTTCCATGGATATGTGCGGCGAAAAACATATCGGGAATCCATTACTGGAATGTCTTCAAATGGCCCGCTACTGTGGATCCGTGGAATGATGCCGGCAGTTTCGTCATCGACGATGAAACATTCAACGGCGACGGACTTCTCATTTACCCACCTCCTGCAGCGAGCGTGGTCGGCGAGAAACTAGCGGCGAAAATGCAGCCGTGCGCATCCATCCGGCTAAAGTGGATTCGCGACGGAATCGAAGATTACGACCACCTGCAAATGCTCAAACGCCACGACCCGAAATCGGCCGAAGCAATTTCAGCAACTATCGCGAAGGGATTTGCTGATTGGGAAACCTCACCAAGCAAGATCTCCCGGGCACGTGAATCCATCAGCCGAGCTCTAGCCTCGGAACCTCTACCGATCACCCATCCGCCACCCGACGGTTGATTTGATATCACGTATAGCAAATCACCCCAATCAGTCTCCCCAAGGCTGACGATTTACCAACCCTAACATGTATCAATATTTTCCCCTCCAAAAACATGAAAATTACAACACTCAAACAAACTCTACCGGAAGATCAAATCTCACCGGAATTCCTTCAAACAATCAAAAACCGCGGTCGTTTCATCAAACGACCTGCTCAACAAGCTGACGCCAAGTCGGTTCAGCTGACCCCTGTATCCAATCGTGAAGAATTTGCCGCACTCCAATCTGAGTGGGATGCCTTCATCCTCAAAACACAATCTCCAAGCCCGTTTCTTAACTGGGACTACCTCGATGTATGGTGGGAAACCTACGGTGACAGAGGCTTCGACAATAAACTCTACATCGCACGTGATTCCAACGGCACACTGATCGGCGCTGCGCCGTTGATGATCTCGCAAAAAGGTGCGTTCCCGGGAGCCCGCAGTAAATTCCGTCACCTTGCCATCATGGGTGGAGTGGGGGATCTGCTTGGTGAGTGCCTTGAGTTGCCTGCACTGCCTGGATACGAAGTAGCCCTGGGAGAAGCCACGGCCAAACTGATTCTTGAAAAGTTTCGGGGCCAATGGGATGTGCTCTATTTTTATCTGGTACCTCACGACTCACGTTCCACTAACACAATGTTGCGCAACCTCGCGAAAGCTGGGATTGGGATTAAAACGGTCAGTTCAGAAAAATCGCCCTACTTGCCGATCAATGGCTCATGGGACGATGCCTGTAATGAACGCTCTAAAAAAACCCGCGACAAGATTCGCAAAGCGTACACGTCACCACGAGGAAAACATAAGCACAAACGACTCATCGTCGGTCAGGATATCGAATTCGAAAAAGCCTATGAAGAGCTAGTGAGACTCTCAGAAGCCCGTTGGGGTAGTGATGAGATTCAAGCGTTCCATACACCCGGATTCATTGATTTCCATTGGAAGCTGGCACCTCGCTACCTCAAAGACGGCAGAATGTTTTTTGGACTGATTGAAATCGACGGCAAGATTGTCGGGGCTGTTTATGATTTCATTTTCAATAACTCAAAATGGACCTATCAGATGCCATGGGACCCCGCTTATAAAAATGCTAGTGTTGGTGTCATCTTAAATTATTGGGCCATGGCTCATGCGCATGAAGCCAAGCTGGAAGCTGTAGAATTCTTGCCAGGCGAATCAGGCTTCAAAGACCGTTGGGCAAAGTATCACCGCGTATTCAACATTTACGAAGCTGCCTGTCCACGTAGCATGGGTGGCACACTGTTCTCTCTGGCACGGGGAATCGACCGATTGCTCAATCAAAAAGAAAAACCCGTAACCGTCCTTAGCCATGAATAATTCATCATCACCGGAGCACATCGTGCTCGTCGAAACCGAAGGAGGTGCCTTGGTCCCTTCTGACCGGCACTATGCCATTTCGACTCCCATTTCCAACTCCGCCCACGGTGGCCAGCATTATGGTCACGGTGGAGGACGCGGTGTGCAGCGTGCTATTTTTAGCGTAGAAGAAATTTTCAGCTACCTCAGAAAATACGGACTCGTCGCTGCTATTGTAGGGATTCTAGTCGGTGTCGGGTTATACAGTTATGTCCAGTCTCGCACACCTGTGTATGAATCGACGGCTGTCATATTGCTGAACCAGGTTTCTAACAAACAACTCAACCTGCAGACAGTCGAACGGGAGGAACAATCTGAATACACATTGCCTCAGTTGGTCAACAACATGCGTAATGAAATCGGTTCGGATAAATTCAAATTGAGTTTGTATAGCTCGATCGATCCTGAACTCCGCGAAAGAATCATTGGTAAGAAAAGTGAAGACGAAGTGGCGATGGATGATGCAGACATTTTTCTGTCTCGTCTTTCGCAACAGATCAGCATCGATGTCATCAAGGATTCACACATGGTTTCTGTCACAGCCAAGAGCGATGATAAACAAATTGCTGCCGAGTTAGCTAACAGCTACGTGGAGCATTTTGCAAAATACACTCAAGCTCAGGGAAAAGAGACGACTCAGAAAGTGGCCGCATTCTTGAAAATCAAGGCCGAGGATCTCTTGGTAAGAGTCAAAACACTGGAGCGTGAACTTCTCGATTATCGCGAGAACACTGGCATCGTTGCCGGTCAGGCCGATTCCGAGTTTGCTGTCAACAAGGTGAACAATCTCAATAGCCAACTGGTTGATACCAAGCTGCAACGTGAGAAACTGCTAGAGACCTTGGACAACATCGAGGCGGCAGGAAATGATCCTGAAGACCTGCTGAAGGTCCCAGCATTAGCCGAAAATAGCGTTCTGGCGAATGCTTACGCCAAGCTGGCGGAAACGCGCTCCGAGGTGGAATCTCTTTCCACAGACTTCGGGCGCAAACACCCACGCATGCTTGTGGCCGTTCGGCAGGAAGGCGCAGCACTCGAGAACCTGCAAAAACTAGTAACCCAGACGATAGGGTCGCTGCAGCGCCAGCTAAAAACAACGACAACCAAGGTCGCGAGTTTGGAAAAGAAGGTGACCGAAGCCAAAAACGAAGCCCATGTTGCCAGTAACAATTCTGTAAGCCAGGAACTCAAGGAGGAGCAATTAAAAGCAGGCAGGGAACTCTACAACAATCTGGTGCAGCAAATGCATGAAGCCAATATTGCACTTCAGTTTAGTGGCGTAGAGCGCGTGCGTATTACTGAAAAAGCCATGCCCGGCCGGACTCCCATTTTTCCTCGCAAACCACTTTCAGCGGTGATGGCCACAGTGGCATTCGGCAGTTGTTTTCTTGGAATCCCTCTAACTTTGGGCTTCGGCAAGAGAGTGTTAGAATTGGCTAAGGAACCAAAAGATAACAATTCAGTGACGGGTCTTGATTCAAACCATGCGAGTTCCAGTCCTTTATCCTGCCAACCTGCTCCTACGGCACTGAACTTCTCCCTTCCTCAGGCTAACAAAACATCTGAGCCATTGAATTACCCCACGCTGGTCACTTTCCCACGTGAGAACACATCAAACCCAAGAGACTGGGTTCGAGTTGCCAGTGATCCAAATGCGCGATCCGGTATCGAACTCAACGCATACCTGACCCGACTCATCAGTGAGCCCAATCAGGCGAGGGGATTGATCGTTACCAGCAATGATGTCAACCCAGCTAAGACTCTATCAGCAGCAGCCCTCGCCCTGGCCGCCAGTCGTCGTGGATTGAGAACCTTATTAGTTAGTTGCGAAAATCTGACTCCAGAAATGGCACCGTCAGCAGCAACGCCTAATTACAACCAACGCCCAAAACCAGCTGAGGAATTGCTTTCGCCGTTTATCACAGAGGAGGACAAACTTTATTTTGTCACTGACGAAGCTTGGAAACGGATACCCAGCCTATGTTTGGAAACTCTAACCAATGCACACCACTGTGTGGACCTGCTTGTGCTTGATGCGCCACTTGTGTCAGATGAAACCGACCTCGGTATCATGTCCAACTTTGCTGCGAGCATCGTATTGGTCCGCAATCTATCAGAGCACTACAACCATCAAAATCAACAAGCCCGTTTCCAACGAATCCTCCCGGCATGCACCGTGACAGGGGAGTTCTTGATTGAGGGGTAAGCGACAACGAACACCTCTACACTTTACTCCAGATCCGCGTATTCAAATCGAGCAGTTCAACGATGCCGAAGATCCACGACATTTGATTCACAAAAGTCTGCATCTGCGAGAGATCGTGGGCTGGCAGGTTCATGCTCGGCTCGAACCAGTCCTCGGATTTTGGAATGGATAGATGGAAACGTGACGCATGTAAGGACATGCGGATATCGTCGCCGTAGGCAGCCCTGAGTTTGAGTAACCTCTCTTGCAGGTCAGGGGTCAGGATATAACGAGCTTCGACCTGATCGCCGCCATGCACGACGAAGGCACGTTCAAAATCGGGGTTTTCCAGCCGGACTAAATCAGAATTAAAGCTCTGGATTTTTCGCCCTAACCACCCGAATGAGCTTTCCGCAAAGTCGGGTTTGATTGTCAGCCAGCTTCGAAAATTTTTGTTGAAATCAGCGATGAAAACCAGCCCTTGAAAAATGGTCACCCAGTAGGTTTCACTCCGACCTTTTGAGTCGGTTCGAGTCCTTCGTTCCTCGGCGTGTAGTTCAGAGAACATGAGGCCAGTTTTATCGATTTTCCCTGCGAACAGATCTTCGCAGCTGTAGCGATCGATACTGCTGCTATAAAGTCCGGTGGCGCGAAAGCTTTCTTCCGAAATACCACGTGCAGGCGAGAAACTCATACCCGGCTGGAGTAGTCGCGTCATGCCACCGATCACTTTTTCTTTGTATACGGCTTCGTAGGCCTGACTGTGTCCGCTGATATAACTGGTGTAGGTGATGATGCAGATGACAACCCCAATCACAACTGGGCATAGGGCAAAGACCTGAGGCCCGTCGTTAGGGCCTGTCACGGTCGTGATGATGGCGAGTATAGCCACCGTCACGCCGACGGTAATGAGCGCGGTTAGTCCGATCCGTTTCCAGCCTTGGCGAATTTTTGCGAGAGCCTGTTGCCTACCTCTTTCGAGACCATCGAGAATGGGTTTCAATTCGTCAGCTAACACACGCGAATCCGCGGGCAGCTTCCTCATCGGTTTGATCGGTGGCGGAATGTTAGACATGGACTTGTTGGGGGACTCGTTCGCCATCGGATACTTCGAAATGCTGCCTGCGGCTGAATCCAAACATGCCAGCAACGATGCTGGATGGGAACATATCGACGCCGTTGTTGTAATCCATCACAGATGCGTTGTATGCCCGACGGGCAGCGGCGATCTGGGCTTCGATTTCTGTCAGGTTTCTCTGCAAGTTAAGAAACTGTTTGTCCGCTTTGATCTCCGGATAACTTTCTGCCACTGCGATTAGTCGCGGGAGCTTATCGTCGAGCTCGCGTTCATGATCAAAACGTTCTGCCGATGCATCATGCACACTGCGAGCTTGCTGCCGCGCTGTGGTGATCTCTTCAAACAAAGCTCGTTCGTGGTTGGCGTAGCTTTTGACCGTATTGACGAGATTAGGAACGAGATCCCAGCGCTTTTTCAGCTGCACATCGATGCTGGAATAAGCGTAGTCGACGGCATTTCGTCGGTTCACATGGCCGTTGTAAATAATGACCAGCACCAGCAGAGCAAAACCTGCAAATAACACAAAAACGAGTATGGCTCCTTCCATGTCCGATTAGTAGCAAAAGGCGATGGAACTAACCACTATAAGCTAAACTGATTTTTACAATCACTTGATACAACAAGCGCGTCTCGGACTAAAGCTCACCTTCCATGGCTCGCACATTTTGTTCCCGTCGAGGGCTCACAAAAAAAGGCCGCCCATGGTGATGAGACACCATGGGCGACAGTAAATATGATCTCAAGAAGAGATTAACGACGGCGACGCAGAAGAGCGATACTTCCGAGTCCGAGCATGGCTATCGATGAGGGCTCCGGGACGGTCGTGTTGTGAAGAACTAGACCATTCAATTGCGCGCCGGCCGAGCCTCCGGTGCTCTCCTTCACATCTAGTAAGATTGCCTGAGAAGCCGAATCGGCCGTAAAGGTGCCCGTTGCAAGTAAGACCGGGCCCCAAGTGACGCCTTGTGTGCCCTGAGCATGATCGGTGGCAATTCCATCAACCTCAAAGGTTCTTTGCGATTGGCTACCGCGACCATCCATTATGATGAGCTGAACGCGATACGTGTCATTCACAGTTAGAGCACCACCGACGCCGCCAGTGCCTAGTATGGCAAGTTCGGGGCCGTCCGCACCGCTTCCATACGTACCAGTAGATGAAATAGGTGAATTGCCTGGTGTGCTATGGAAACCGGTGAAAGCAGGATTATTTGCCGCAAAGTTAATTGTGCCCTCATCAAAGGAAATGCCGTCAAATATGAGTGCTGAGCCACCGGTATTCTCTGCGTAGACAAAGGTGTCGGAATTATCGAGTGCACCAGTGCCCATCGTGTTTCCAGAGGGGCCTGTGCTGGCGATATTTGTGAATGTCCAAGTGATGGAGGCTGCATTGAGAGACGCACATGATAATGTGCCCGCTACGAGTATAAGTGATGTGTATTTCATATCTGTGTGTTGTATCGTTGTGTAGACTACAGTTTTAGACAGAAGTATGTCAAGCTAACCGTTCACATCTGTGCCTAACAACAACTCAGACTGTTAAATACAGCCTATGCTCCAACCACATCACCAAGGTTTTGATGCAAAGCCAAGTGCGCCATAAAGCAGGCCCTTGGCGGAGTATTAGATTTTGACCAGCGCTATTTCCGACGACGGAACATCAGTGCCAATGAACCTAGGGCAACCAACGCAGCACTTGATGGCTCTGGTACTTGGATAATCTGCATGCCATTTAGAAACGAACGAGGGCCCGGGTCGGTGCCTGTGATTGTTAGAGTATCACCGGTGAAGGTTCCCCATACTGCATAGTTGGCATTTAACACAGCATCACCGGAGCTTGTGGCCGTGGATTCCAGCCAAGTGATCACACCATCATCATCTGGATCTGAATCAGTGCCAGCGTCGGAATTCGTCCAAAATGTTTGGGACAAACCACCATCGGACATGCTGACTCCAAACGTGCGGTCATTATTTCCCAAATCCATAAAACCAATTACCCTGTAACCATTGGGCGCCCATGCTGCGAGTCCTGTGAGGGTGATCGATTCTGCGGAATTAAAATTAAGTCCTTGGTGCATCAGCGCTCCATCACCTGTCAAAGTTTTACCATCTCCGCTGACATTGCTCTGGTTTGAGTAGAAAGCTCCCGAAGAGGTAATATCAACACCCGCATCAGCACCTGACGAATCGAAGACATCTATGTTCGCTCCGCCTTGTGTGTTACTTACCCAAGTCGTAGCATCACTTGCTGCCCCTCCTGGTTTCACCTGGACATTATTCCATAGGTTTCCTGCAAGAGTCTCAGCACCCGGCAGCCCGATGGTGGAGGACTCGTCGTTATTGATGATATTAGCGTCATTGGTGATGCCTGTGAAACTGATACTGATCGATGCCGCATTCGCGAAACTGGCGAGGGCCATGATGGGTGGGATGATGAGAAGATGTTTTTTCATGATTCTGTCTGACCAAGCTAAAGTCAGTGTCAGTCAACATACTGCGCTGAGAAATCAGGTCAACGAAAAGAGGCTGTTCCCAGAGTAATGCTCTATTGACTCGATTCTTGAAACTCAGCCACGACAGCTGAGATCTGACCACCTTCCTCCACTGGGCAGGGGGTGAGCCATGACTCCTTGCCGAACCAGGTGCGTTGGCGTTTGGCATACTGGCGGGTCGCAGCAGCGATGCGCTCCGCACATTCCTCCAGTGTCAGTTCTCCAGCGAGGTGGGATCTGATCTGGGGGACTCCGATGGCTTTCTCACAGGTGACCGATGGATTCAATAGATTGGCGACTTCATCGATGGCTCCGTTTTCTAACATGATATCGGTTCGTCGGTTAATGCGCTCTCTCAAAACATCACGATCCCAGAGTAAATAGGCACCCCGGAGATCTTTCTCGATCGCTTCGCCGGCCTTTTTCCAATCGCTTTTGACCACAGACATCTTTTGGCCTGATAATAGGCAGATTTCCAATGCTCGGATGACGTATCGGCGATTCTTTAAATTGGTCATCGCAGCGCCTTCGGGGTCGAGGTCAGTCAGTTTTGTAACGAGCGCTTCATCCGATTCTTTTTCAAGATTTGCGCGCAGCTCGTCATCGCCTGACGGCACAGGAGACGGACCATGGGTTAGAAATTTCAGATACATGCCTGATCCGCCGGTGACGATGGGCACTTTACCGCGACTCTGTATTTCCTCGATCACAGGCAGGGCCATTTCTCTGAAGCGCATGGCATCGCACACCTCTGATGGATCTAACACTCCGTAAAGATGGTGGGGTGCCTGGCCGAGTTCGGCCGCGTCCGGAGCCGCCGATAGAATTTCCAAGCCTCGATATAACTGATAGGCATCCGCATTGACGATCTCGCCGTCGATCCGATGGGCGAGCTCAATCGCGAAAGCTGATTTTCCAGAAGCGGTTGGTCCGCAGATGTAAACGGGATGAGTGATTGGTTTTTGGGGAAAGGTGATGATAGAAAAAACCCGCTTGGAGGGTGACTCGCAAGCGGGTTTTTGGGAATATTCTACCTCGGTGAATTTACTCGGCTGGCTCCGGATTTGATTCGGGAGTTTCAGGAGCTTTTTCAGCGGCTGGTTTGTCAGCTTTTGGGCGGCGAGGTTTGTCGTCGCTGTTCTTTGGTTTTGAGTTGGCACCATTGACTACGAGCACGCGACCCATGAATGGCTGGTCATGCAGAACCTCGACAGCGCGCTTGGCTTCCTCGACGTTGAGCATTTCGAGGAATCCGTATCCTTTGGAACGATGAGTGTGGCGGTTGTAGACGATCTCCACCTTGCGCACGGTTCCGATTCCCTTGAAGAGATCCTCGAGATCGTGCTCCGTGGCATCGTAGGAAAGGTTGCCGAGATACAGGCGAGGGGTTTCAACGGGGAACTCACCATCGACTGCTTTTGCCGGAATCGGACCTTTCGCTTTGTTTGGTGTGCGCTTTGCTGCACCTTTTTTACGAGTGTCACGGGTATTGCTTTTGGCTTTTGGTGCCGCTTTTCCAGCTGCGGCTTTACCGGCCGGTTTGTCAGCTGCCTGACGTCTTGGTGGACGGGTAGGCTCTTTGTAGAGACCGACGAATTTGAGGATTTTCTCCCAAAATGTCAGCGGCATTGGTTTTGGCTGACGGCGACGTGGGCCACCTCCGGACTGACGGCCTTGCGGGCCACCTTGTTTTTTCTGGCCTTGGGGGCGGTTGCCTCCCTGGCCACCTCCGCCTTGGCGGTTGCGGTTTTGATTTCCTCCGCTGCGGTTGCGATTACGGTTCCTGTTGCGGTTTTGGCCACCTTGGCGGCGCTGCCCCCCTTCGTTGCGGGGCTTGGTATTGTTTTCTTGAGACATTGTAATAAGTCGTTGATGGTTGTGTTGGGTACGCGGGCTGACGAGCAAGGACTTTTGCCACCATGCTAGTCATGGTTGGTGCGGGCTTGTCCGCATGCGTTGCTACGACGTAGGCGCAGAATTGTTGAACAGGCCACCTGGTTACTGATCCCAGATCCGATGCCGTCACTTGAAAGAGACTGTCCGGCAGGGAGAGGAAAGCGCGTTGCCTGCAGGACCGCTTGGTCGGCCGAGTGACGGACAAGCTGAACCTGGTGACAGGCGGTTTGAGATACAATCGCGTTTCCATTGGGAAGGGCAGAGCTAGGGTGGCTGCCGCAGGGAACCTAGTCGTGAATGCTGGGATGACAAGGACAGATTCCGGTATTGTCAGATGGCAACTCTTAGGTAGAGTCGCGCCGAACCACTCCCACCAATTTCATTTATGAAGAATTTGTCCCTGCTATTCCTCGGAATTTCCCTACTCACCACCACCTGCTTGCGCGCTGCCGAGAGCTATCTCGTCATGGAGGCCCACAGTGGTCGCGTCCTATTGGCGGCTGACTCAGAAACCAAACGCCCAGTAGCCAGCCTGACCAAAGTGGCCACAGCCAAAATCATGCTCGACTGGGCCAAAGCCTCCCAAACCAGTCTCGCAACACTGGCCGTCGTTCCTAATAACGTTTTGGCGGTCGGAGGAGCCAACCCCATGGGACTCAGACCCGGCGACCGGATTTCACTCCGTGATGCCGCCTATTCTGCATTGCTTGGATCAGACAACGTCGCGGCTTTGACCCTGGCTGACCATGTTGGTCGGGCGCTACTCGTTCATCGCCAGCAGCAGGGCGATCCGCAGGTTACTTTTTTGGCGGAAATGAATCAATTGGCTAAAGCCCTTGGCATGGAGCGCACTCGCTTCGCCAATCCCCACGGGCTCGAAATGCCCGGACAGAAGGCTTATTCCACTGCGGCAGACATGGCCCGTCTGTGTGTATATGCCATGCGCGACGAGGGTTTTGCCTTCTATGTGAAACAGAAGTCCCGTCAGATTGCCGTATCTACAGCTGACGGCAGACAGCTTTCCTACAAGGTGGGCAACACCAATGAATTGCTTGGGCAGCAGGGTGTCACCGGTATTAAAACCGGTCTGACCACCGCTGCCGGTCAGTGTTTGGCAACAAATGCACACCGCTCGCCGGTAGTGACCAAGATCGATGATACACGTTCGATCATTCGCAAACGTGACTTGGTCATTGTGGTTCTGGGTAGCGCCGATCGCTTTGGCCGCACTCGCCAACTCATCGCCCAAGGTTGGGCTGGCTACGACCAGTGGGCAGCTCAGGGCTATCCTCAGTCTGAGAAGAAGCGCGAATTCATCGTAGTGCCCAAACTCCGCTAATCCCATTTCACCCATATTTTCATGAACGATCCATTACTAAAACTGCTGAGAAGCAAAGCCCGCTACACCAATGAAGAACTCGCCGAGACGCTGAGTCTGGACACGGCGGAAGTCAGCGAACGCATTGCTGCCTGGGAAAAAGACGGCACCATCCTCGGTTACCAGGCGGTGATCGACGAAGAAAAAGTCGAGAACTCCGGTGTCTCAGCCTTTATCGAAGTCAAAGTCACGCCTGAACGTGGTGGTGGATTCGACCGTCTGGCCTTGAGAGTCGCAAAATTCGACCAAGTCGTGTCCTGCTACCTTGCCAGTGGTGGTTACGATCTGATGGTCGTGGTGGAAGGCAGTGACCTGCGCGAAGTCGCCCGATTTGTTTCCGAAAAACTCAGCACTCTCGACGGTGTTCTCTCCACAGCGACACATTTCAGGCTGAAGGCCTATAAGGAAAAGGGATTCATCTTCGAGTCCGAAGAGCCTGAAGGTCGTCTGCCTGTTACTCCGTAATCATTTGTTTCAATGAACTATACGGATAAAATTTCCAAACAGGTCGCCGCAATTCCACGTTCCGGCATCCGCGATTTCTTCGAACTGGTGCAGGGCAGGGATGATGTCATCTCTCTCGGTGTCGGTGAACCCGACTTTGCCACACCGTGGCACATCCGCGAGGCTGCAATCTATTCGCTGGAGAAGGGGCACACCAGTTACACCTCCAACCTCGGATTGCTCAGCCTGCGTAAAGCGATTGGCCGCTATGTGCGTGATTTCTTTCACATCGACTACAATTCTTCCTCCGAGGTATTGGTAACGGTAGGTGTCTCCGAAGCCATCGATCTGGCTTTGCGTGCGCTACTGAATCCGGGCGATGAGGTGATCTTCCACTCACCGTGTTATGTTTCCTATCTTCCCAGCATCAGTCTGGCCTACGGGGTTCCCGTCGATGTGCCGACGACCAAGGAAGACGGTTTCGCACTGAAAGCAGAAATGCTGGAGGCGGCCATTACGCCCAAATCCAGAGTATTGATGCTCAATTTCCCAACCAATCCGACCGGAGCCGTAACACCCGTCGATGAATTGGAAAAAATCGCCGCACTCTGCATCAAACACGACCTGATTGTGCTCAGCGATGAGATCTACTGCGAACTCCGCTACGATGAAGGCGAGCACGTCTCCATTGCCTCATTGCCAGGTATGAAGGAGCGCACCATTCTTCTGCACGGTTTCTCGAAAGCTTTTGCGATGACCGGTTTCCGGCTCGGCTACGCCTGTGCGCCTGAGCCTCTGATTGAGGCGATGATGAAGATTCATCAATACGCCATGCTCTGTGCACCGATCACCAGTCAGGCAGCTGCTCTGGAGGCACTGGAAAATGGTGAAGCTGCGATGCTGGAAATGCGCGATAGCTATCACCAGCGACGCGATTTCTTGGTGACCCGACTCAACGAAATCGGTCTCGACTGCCACTCGCCCGGAGGCGCGTTTTACGTCTTCCCAGACATCAGTAAAACCGGACTGACCAGTAAGGATTTTGCCATGCGTCTACTCGAAGCTGAAGATGTTGCCGCAGTTCCAGGTGACGCATTCGGAGCGGCAGGGCAGGGGTTCTTACGCTGCTGTTATGCGACCTCATTTGAGGAATTGAAAACCGCGATGCTGCGTATGGAGCGCTTTGTGAAATCACTCTGAATTTGCGAAAACCCCCATGGCCACCAAGGATCTGAAAAACGACCGCACCATCGCCCATGTGGCTCCGTTGGCAGTTTTCATGCTGCTCTTGGTGCCGTATCAGCTGACTGGATGGCCGGAATGGAATCATCCTGACGCTCCGTGGTGGCGGCATTACCCCGCGCAATGGATGTATCCTATTCAGTCGCTCATTGTGATAGGGTTACTACTATATTTCCGTAAAAACTATGAATTAAAATGGAGCCGCCATGTGTGGTTCGGAGCGCTCATGGGCGCCGTTGGAATCGGATTTTGGATCCTGCCTACCCAGATTCACACGTGGATGGGCCTGGAGGGAAAACAGGAGGGGATCTTGAAGTATCTCGGTGTCATGCCGCGGGCCGAGGGATTTAACCCCCAAGACCTGGCAGACAAGTTTGGTGGTCATCAGGGAGTCTACTGGGCATCGCTGATCATGCGCTTTTTCCGTGCTGTGATCGTGGTGGCGCTGGTGGAGGAAATTTTCTGGCGAGGCTTCCTGATGCGTTTCCTGCTCGATCCGGATCGCGACTATTGGAAGGTTCCATTTGGGAAACCCGCTTGGATTTCCTATCTCGTAGTCACAGGGGCATTTATGCTGGTTCACCAGCCAGTCGATTATCTGGGAGCGATCATCTTCGGTTCGTTGATGTATTGGGTCGCCGTGCGCACGAAAAGCCTGCTCGCCTGCGTGGTGATGCATGGGGTCGCTAATCTGATCATGGGCTGGTATGCCCTCCACTTTGCGAAATACGGATTGTGGTAATTTTTTAAGTCACTATTTTAAACAGGATGAAGATCGGAATCGCCCAGTTGAATGCCGTCGTCGGAGATTTTCCCGGCAATGCCAAACGTATCATGGCCGCCTACCGGGAGTGTCTGGAAAAAGGTGCCGAACTGGTCATCGTTCCTGAAATGGCATTGGTAGGCTATCCGCCTCGCGATTTGCTCTTTAAATCCCAGTTCGTGCCAAAGTGCCTGCAGGCATTGGACTACTTGGCGGATGAAACAGGGGATGTGCCCATGCTAGTCGGCTACGTCGACCAATGTGACTCCGACAGCATCGGAAAACCTTTCCGCAATGCGGCGGCTTTCCTCCATAAGGGCAAAGTGCTGCATAAAATTTGGAAAACCTTGCTTCCGACCTATGATGTGTTCGACGAACACCGCTATTTTGAACCCAGCGAGAGCTGCGATCCAATAGAATGGCGTGGTCATCGGTTGGGGGTCACCATCTGCGAGGATATTTGGACCGAAAATTACCTGCACCGGCCACTTTACGACCGTGATCCGGTTGAGGAGTTAAGCGCTAAAGGAATCGACATGATTCTCAATCTAAGCGCGTCACCGTTCAGTATAGGGAAACCAGGCCGTCGTTTGGAAATGCTCAGCCGCGTGGCTCAGGAAGCTGACGTGCCGCTCGTCTACTGCAACTGCATTGGTGGTAACGACCAATTGATTTTCGATGGAAATTCGCTGGCGTTGGACAGCAAGGGCAACCCTCTGGTTGCACTCACCGCATTCGAGGAAGAATGTGTGGTGGTGGATGTCAGCCTGAGCGGTAATGCGGAAAATCTACCGACCGAGACTTCGCCAGAAGAGGAAAGTCATAAGGCGCTGGTGCTCGGACTGCGCGACTATGCCCACAAATGCGGCTTCACCAAAGCCTGCATCGGCCTCAGTGGGGGAATCGATTCAGCACTCACTGCAGCCTTGGCATGTGAGGCGCTGGGGGCTGAAAATGTGCACGGGCTCACCATGCCGAGTGAATTTTCATCAGGGGGGAGTGTTGACCATTCGATCGAGTTGGCGAAGAACCTCGGCATGCAGTGTGACACGGTTCCCATTGGCAAAACATTCGATGAGGTTAAAGCCGCCATGGCTCCGGTCTTTGGCGATCTTCCCGAAGATGTCACCGAGGAGAATATGCAGGCTCGTATCCGTGGTGTCTTTCTGATGTCCTTGTCGAACAAGACAGGCCGACTACTTCTCACCACCGGAAACAAAAGCGAACTAGCTGTTGGATATTGCACCATGTATGGAGACATGTGTGGTGGCCTCGCTGTCATTAGTGACCTACCAAAAATGCAGGTTTACGCTCTGTCTCGATGGATTAACCGGGAGCGTGAAATCATTCCTTGGGACACGATCGAAAAACCACCTAGTGCCGAGCTTCGCCCGGACCAAAAAGACCAAGACACCTTACCTCCGTATGAGATCCTAGATGCCATTCTTGAGCTATACGTCGAGAAACAGCTCTCCGGAGACGAGATTATTAAGGAGCACGGATTCGATGAAAACCTTGTCCGCTGGGTGCAACGTAGGGTAGACTTGAATGAGTGGAAGCGATACCAAGCCGCCCCCGGTCTAAGAGTCACCTCGAAAGCATTTGGGATGGGTCGACGCATGCCCATCGTGCAGCGGTTCACTGACTAATTTCTCAGGTTGCTCCTCCTCACACACTTTCCCACCTAACATGAAAAATACGGAAGCCCGCAAGATCTTGGGACTCGATCCCAGCGATGATCCGCGCTCATATCTTTCCGCATTTGATGAGACCAAAGCTTACAAGCGAGAACTGGTGGAAAATGCGCCCAGTCCGGAGCTGAAGTTCCGTTACCAACAAGAACTCTTGGAATACGAGGCGGCCGTCAAGGTCGTCGCCGGGCACAAGAGAATTCGTCCGAACACCGACTTCATCGTGGTTCTGATGCTTATCGGCGCACTTAGTGCTTGCGGGTGGTGGGGATATAACTGGTATCAGCGTCAATGGAACATTGACGCCCAACAAAAACAACGCTCTGCCTTTTTGGCTAGCGTAGGTCGCACCGCCGTTAGCAAGCGCAAGTGGGATCAAGCGGAGGAAGCCTACAAGGACATGCTCCGCATCGATCCGAACTCGAAAATCGCAGCCGAGGGCATTGAGTCGATCCGCCGAGGCAAACTCGAAGAACGGAGCCAGCAGCTTTACTACTCCCTTGGCGAGAGCCAGGCCGCGCTGGAGGCCGGCCGATGGGATGAGGCGGAACAACTCGCCAATTCAGTGTTGGAAATTGATCCGGAAAACTCCGCTGCCAAACGGAAACTGGAAATCATTTCCGAGGGAAAACATAAGCAGGCGGTCTCATTAAAGATGATGGCTGTGACCGATGCCTTGGATGCTGGGAAAATTTCAGACGCCCGCAAGGCTCTGGTAGACCTTCGGGAGATCGACCCCAAAAATGCCAATCTGTTAGGATTGGCCAAACGCATCGATGAAGCCAATGCTGAAATTCGGGCGCAAAAAACGAAGGCCGCCGCACTGTTAGCAGCAGCTCAAAAACTCGACACCGGAGAATTCTCAGCACGAGCCATGGCGCTCTTGGCGGAGGCTCGCAAGCTTGACCCGACCAATACGGAAATTGCGGAACTTCACAGTAAGATGAGCGCATACACCCGCGCCATCACGGTGCCGGGGGATTACCCAACTATTTCCGAGGCTCTGGAAGCAGCTCGCCCCCGAGACTTGATCCGCATTTCGGCCGGCACGTATAAAGAATCGCTTATCATTGATCAGCCAGTGCGACTTCAGGGAACTGGCGACGGAAAAACCATCATCGAACTTCCCTCCACTGAAGCATCCCTGATCACCATCAATCCCGAGGCCAAGGGCACCTTCATCAGTGGTATCAATTTAAACCACAAAGGATTTGATCACAGCACGGACCGGTTTTCAGGCATTACAATTCTGGCTCAAGAAGTGACGATCGCGGCCTGCAATGTCCACCATTCCGCAGGCCACGGCATCGCGGTGTTAGATGGGGGTAAAGCCACGATCACCGGGTGTGAAATCAGTGCCTGCGGATGGGACGGCATCTCTGTTTACGGAGCCGGAAGTCACGCAGTGATTCGAGATACACACAGCCATGGCAACATCCAACACGGACTTGGTTTCTGGAAGGGGGGCAGTGGCTCCGTCAGCAAATGCCGGATGGTAGAAAACGGTCTTTGTGGTGTGCTGGCGATGGGAGCCGGTGCCAAAGTCTCTGTCATTAGCACCGTCTGCTCGGATAACCGCGAGGCTGGAATTCTAATCTCTGACGGAGTGATCGCCACATTGACGGCGAATCGTTGTGAGGAAAATTTACTCAGTGGGATCGTATTGCGTAGCGCCACAACCACCGCGGATGTCACCAAAAACGTCACCAATAACAATCACGAAGCGGGGATTCTATCACACCGTGGCGTGAAGATTGGAAAGTTTGAAGAGAACAAAGCACAAGGCAATACCAGCCACCAAATCTGGCGCGATGCCAATCTAACACAGAGTTCCGAAGTGGAATGACACGGAGCAAGGACGGGATGAAAGCAACGGACTCCCATGAATCCGACCGCACTCGCCGTTCGCATATTCGACTGCTTTCGTTGCTTCTTGAGGATCGTAAATTGGGCTGGGCGATGCTCGGTGGGGGTTTGGGGTATTTGATACTGTCATTGACCGGTCTCAATTTTTACATCTGCCCAGTACGTGCACTGACTGGACTCAAGTGCCCTGGTTGCGGACTGACGTCAGGGTCAAAGGCTCTATTGGCCGGAAACTGGCATGAGGCGATTCAACATCATTGGTTTACACCGGTGTTTGTCGTTTTCTGGATCGCTGTCGGAATAGGACTCATCGCGCCGCCGCCAGCCCGCGAAAAATTTCTCGGCTGGGTGAGAACGAGCGAGAGAATCACACGCTGGCCAGCCGTTCTCGGTATCGCGTTGATCATTTACACATTGACGCGGAACATGTTGGGGAGTTAGAGTTTCCGTTATCTCGTTGGGAATAATCCCAGCAGATATATAAAACTAACAAACAACCAACAAACGAACCATGATATTTCTCTTAGCTGGCATCGCAATTCTCCTCTGGGTAGGCAGTGTAGCCTGTTGGGTCATGACTCTGATTAAAATGTTCAAGAGTGAAACCACAGGCATAGCCGTTCTAGGCATCCTGTGCGGTCTGTGGGCATTTATTTGGGGCTGGAAAAATGCTGAAAAGCAAAACCACCAACAGATTATGAAAATTTGGACGGGTTTGATGATCGGTGCCATTGTCATCAACGTCATCGTGACGGCCATGAGCGCCTCCATGACTTCAAGTTAACCGGCTTGTCCATCAGCTAGATTCAACCAACCTCCGCTCCCATGCTGGTGCGGAGGTTTTTTTGTGCCTCGATTTTCACTTGCAGGGAGGGGGAGTCTGGCTATTTTCCGCCCGCGGGAAACCGCATTTCCCCGTCTCAAAATACAACTACCACTATAATAACTATGTCTACAGCCACAGAAGAACACACTCACTCCTTCCAGGCGGAGGTCCGCCAGCTTCTCGACATCGTCATTCACTCGCTCTATACCGACAAGGAAATCTTCGTCCGCGAGCTTGTTTCCAATGCTTCCGATGCCCTGGAGAAAATGCGTCTCAAGCAACTCACTGAGAAGGATATTTTTGAAGCCGAACGCGAACTGGCGATCGAGATTACCACCGATGAAGAAAACAATACGCTGACTATTTCCGACAGCGGTATCGGTATGAATCGCGACGAACTCGTCGAGAATCTTGGCACAATCGCTCACTCAGGAACCAAAGCGTTTCTTGAGAAAATGAAAGAGAAGGGTGACAACAACGCCGATGTCATCGGGCAGTTTGGTGTCGGTTTCTACTCCGCGTTCATGGCCGCTCACAAGGTGGAGGTTCACACTCATTCTTGGGAAAAAGACAGCCCAGGCCACACTTGGAGCAGTGACGGAGCCAGTGGTTACAGCATCGACGACAAAGCTGATGCCAAGCGCGGCTGCGAAATTGTTGTTCACCTGAAGGAGGGCATGGAGGAGTTCGCCAAGGAGGCTCGCATCAAGAGCATTCTTGAGAAATATTCCAACTTTGTGTCTTTCCCAATCAAGCTGAACGGCGAGCACATCAACACCGTTGAAGCCCTGTGGCTGAAGAGCAAATCAGACGTCACCGAGGAGCAATACAACGCGTTCTACAAGTTCACCGCACACGCATTCGATGATCCTCGCTACACCATGCACTTCAGCGCGGATGCTCCATTATCCATTCACGCTCTGCTGTTTACACCGACTGAGAACACCGAGCAGTTTGGCATGGGCCAGATGGAAGCCGGGGTTTCACTTTACTGCCGCAAGGTGCTGATCGATGCCAAACCTGAAAAACTTCTGCCTGAATGGCTGAGATTCCTTCGCGGTGTCATCGACAGTGAAGATCTGCCGTTGAACATCTCTCGTGAGTCCATGCAGGACAGCGCACTGGTGCAGAAACTCAACGGCCTGATCACCAAACGCTACCTGAAATTCCTCGAGAAAGAGGCTAAGAACAACACCGAGGCTTATCTGGAATTCTACAAGAAATTCAGCCGATTCCTCAAGGAAGGTATCGCTACCAGCTACGAACATCAGGAGCAACTCGCAGGCCTGATGCGCTTTGAAAGCTCCCTTGAAGAGGCTGGAAAACTGACATCCTTCTCCGAATACATCGATTGCGCCAAAGACGAGCAGGAGAACATTTACTACCTCACCGGAATGTCCCGTGACGCCATCGAAAGCGGTCCATACCTTGAGGCATTCAAGGCGCGCGGACTGGAAGTCTGTTTCTTCACTGAGCCCGTCGATCAATACGTCATGGATGCTCTGCCTGAGTTCAAAGGCAAGAAACTTGTTTCTGCCGACCGTGGAGAAATCGAACTCGACGACGTAGCGACTGAAGGCGAGGAACTCGACAAAAAAGCAGCGAAGAAGCTGATCAAATTCCTCGAAAAAGAGCTCTCAGAGCGCATCGATAAGGTCGAGTCATCCGGTCGACTTATCGACAGCCCTGTAGCCGCCTTAACACCCAAGGAAGCACCAAACGCACAGATGCGTGCCATGATGCAGGCAATGGGCCAGGACATGCCAGTCACCAAAGCGACGTTGGAAATCAATCCACGCCACGAAGTGATTCACGGACTGTCACAGCTGGTGGAGTCCGATGAGGACACCGCAAAACTGGTCGCACAACAGCTGACTGACAACGCGCTGCTTGCAGCCGGACTCCTGGAAAACCCACACCAGATGGCCAAACGCATGAATGAGCTGATCGCTAAGCTCGTTGAGAAGAAGTAATCGCGTGTAAGTTGGCAGCGGTCATTATGGCGCGCTGCTCGATAAAAAAATCTAAATCAACGCTCCATGCTCGATAACGAGCATGGAGCGTTTTATGTAGCTGTATTGAGTCAGGCACAAAATGGCCATATTCACGCACGAGTAGCCGTGAATGCTCAAATATTGCCAACCACAGCCCTTAAGGCACCATTCTACAACCACTATTTACAACTTCGCACAATGCATGTAATGCGTGGTTGTAAATATAGGCGTCATGATGCAGTATCGTTCCCCATGTAAGAATTGGCTGAGTATTAAATCGCCTGTGATTACAAACTCAGAGTTCATGCCTAGAGCTCGTAGTTCTTCGCAATCACTTTCAACAGTTCAGCATGCACCTTTGGCAAGCCTGCGACCATTAACCTGTCGTTAAACATGTCGTAGGGTTCGCCGTTTTGGTTGGTCACGAGCACTCCGTTTTCCTCCATCATCAGCATCCCGGCGGCAATATCGTATGGCTGTAGATCTGTTTCCCAAAACCCTTGGTGCCAGCCCATAGATAAATTGGCGACATCGAGCGCGGCGCTGGCAGAGCGACGAATACCTCTTCCCAGAGTCAGCACTTCAGCCGCGGCTTTGAAAAACTGCTCGGCTACGTCAGCTGACCGATATGGGAAGCCAGTCGAAAACAAAGCGTCTTTGGCCTCGATACCCGGGTGTACAGGCCTAGTCAGGGCGCCGTTGTAACACGCCCCCTGCCCTTGAACGCTGGAATAAACCTCACCGGTTGACGGCTTGTAGACGACACCTAACACGGGTCGACCGTCGTTCACCAGGGCCACAGAAATTGAAAACTGGTCGAGTCCGCTCAGGTAATTGGTGGTGCCGTCTAACGGGTCAACAATCCACACGAGTTCCTGGCTACCGGACTTACCACTTTCCTCACCATAAAACCCGGCATTTTCCACCAGTGGCAACAATCCATCCGAGAGCATCTTTTCCGACTCCACATCGACAAATGAAACCGTCTCTCGCACAGCCTTCATATCCTCCGCATTCTCAGGCATTTTGCGGAAGTGCTGCAATTGAAAAGCACCTACCTTGCGCACAAGATCGATACATTCAGTCAGTGTGTCTGAGAGTGCGTCCATGCGCGGCATTGTGTTGAAAACCACACCAGGCGAAAGCGCGAAATTGGTCATATCCTATTATCTGGCGATTCTGGGCTCTTACTATACCTCCTGTTTACAAGAATCACCCCTCTTCACTTATTACATGCTAAAATATCAGCATATGCTAGATTATGCTCGTCATTCGGTGTTGGCTCTCGGACTATGCCTCAAGATCAGTCGCCAGCCAGCTGCCTATGTCAGAAGAAACTAAAAAGAAAAAGAACTCGGATCAATCCCAGCGGTTGGTTTCGCTGGATGCGTTACGAGGCTTCGACATGTTTTGGATTATCGGCGGAGCAGGACTGGTTGTCGCCTTGGCCAAGGTATTCCATCTACCGGAAGAACTTGTAGGAACCTTGTCCGAGCAGATGAAACATGTGCAGTGGGAAGGCTTTCGCTTTTTTGATCTGATCTTCCCTCTCTTCGTATTCATGTCCGGAGTGGCGGTGCCCTATTCGATCATCGCCAAGCTCGATGACGGCGCCTCGGCGATACTTTTACAGTCGAGAATCATTCGTCGGGCAGCCGTTCTCGTATTGATCGGCTTGAGCTTTACTGCCCTTCGGTTTCAACCTGAACAGATCCGGCTTTACACGGTGTTGTGGTTGATTGGCATGAGCTACCTCATTGGAGCAAGTATCACTCTGCATGTGGCTTCTTGGAAAAAAAGACTGGTGATATTCTTTGGCGTCCTGATCTTCTACCATGTGGTGATGATCTATTTACCTTACCCAGGAAAAGGAACCAGCCTTACACCGCACAACAACCTGGCCGCATGGATGGATCGGAACCTGATAGAAACCAATCTTTATCGAGGCGACTATGATCCAGAGGGAAGCATTCGTATCATTCCAGCTGGCATGTTGTGTCTGTTAGGTGCCTTGGCCGGCGAATGGCTACGCGGTTATGGTAGAGCCAGAATGCGCTGTGGCATGGAACTTCTGGCAGCCGGACTAGTTTGCTTGGCGCTGGGCTGGAGCTGGGGGTTGGTTTTCCCCATCATTAAAGATCTGTGGTCACCTTCGTTTATTCTGTGGTCGGCTGGTTGGTCGTTTCTACTTCTCGCGCTCTTTTACATCGTGATGGATGTCTGGAAACAACGGTGGATTGGCTGGATTTTTCTACCCATCGGTATGAACTCGATCTTGATCTACGCCAGCCAGTGGTATGTGCCGTGGGGAAATATTCGTGATTTCTTTTTCCGTGGTTACTCAGGCACGCTGTCTGACACAGGCATGCAGCAGCTTGTTCTGTTAGGCGGGCTCGTGCTGGTGCAGTGGCTGGCACTTTTCTGGCTCTATCGCCGAAAAGCCTTTCTGAGCGTCTAACTTTCTGAACTTAGGCTTCTGGAAAACGCTCTCGCTCGGGCACATGGATTTCTCCGAGTAACATGGGTTCAGGAGGAACGATTTTCTTCACTGGTTTATCCTTGGGTTTTACAACTTTGCCCTTTCCCGGAGGTTTGGCGAACTTGTGTTTCGGCTTTGCTTTGTCGCCGTGGTCCGTTTGTTCCGGTGGCGGACAGATGGCACCTGCTAGTCTTGGTCCGGGTTGATCGGGTCGGTGCGCCCCCTTGTCGCTGTTACAAGATGCCAGAGCCAAAGACGCAATACCGGATCCCAGAGCGAGTGATGATCTCAGCTTAAACGATCCACAGAGTTTGCCTCCATTGGCCTCGTGTAAGGACCTGATTTCCTCAGCTGATTTTTCACTGAGATCATGCACATGGGTGCTGCACTTGGCACAGAACTTTCGTTTTTCATCGCCACTCATGGCGTTCCAGTTTTCGTGGCAAGGCTTTGGAATGTAATCGTTGGGATTCATATCGAGGTGTGGGTTTCTATGATCTATTGCCAGATGTGTTTGGTATTGTGACATCTATTTTTATCTTTGGTAGTCAAAATGCGCGGTGGATGTTTAGTCTGAGCCATGGCGAGACGCATTCCGAAAGTATCAGTGGTCATGCCCTGCTATAACGCAGCGGGCACGGTTGTTCGGGCTGTGGAGAGTATCATCACGCAGAGTTTCACTGACTGGGAACTCATCGTCATCGATGACGGATCTCAAGACGATTCTGCTAATTTGGTAGAGGCGATATCCAAAAAGCTGCCAGAAAAAATCAGACTGATCCGTAGACCTCACCTTGGCGTGGTCGGAGCTTCGAATTACGGTTACAGTTTAGCCCAGGCTCCATTGATCGCCCGCATGGATGCAGACGATGTTTCATTACCTATGCGGCTTGAAAAGCAATGGTGTGCACTGCAAGAATCACCTGAAATCGACATTATTTCCTGTCTGGTCAACTTCGCAGGTAGTCATGAATCCGCCGGTGGATATGCGCATCACGTCGATTGGGCAAATCGTCAAATAACAAAGGATCAAATCCGCCTGAGCCGCTTTATCGATCTCCCCACACCCCACCCTACACTCATGTTCAGAAAAGAACTGTTAGTAAATGGCCCTGCCTATGCTGACGGTGACTTTCCTGAAGACTACGAGTGCTTTCTCCGCTGGATCGATCGAGGAGCCCAGGTGGCCAAAGTGCCTGAGGTCTTGTTCGATTGGCATGATCCCTCCACCCGGCTCTCACGCAATGATGCGCGTTATGACATGGAAGCATTTCACCGATGCAAGGCGCCTTACCTCACCAAAGCCATTCAGCAGAGTGGCTGCGGAGACCGTGACCTTTGGATCTGGGGTGCGGGTCGACCAGCTAGAAAACTAGCGAAAACGCTTGAGCGTAACTGGAAAAAAGCATCAGGGTTCGTGGACGTAGATCCGCGCAAGATAGGCAATTACCTCCAAGGGCGGCCAGTGGTCGCAGTGGATCATCTGCCAAAAGCAGAGAATGCGGTCATCGTCTGCTACGTTGCATCCCGTGGTGCAGGAGATGTTGTCAGGGGTCAGTTGTTAGACCTTGGCCGAGTTGAAGGCATCGACTTCTGGATCGCTGCTTAGATTCACTTCACCCAAAGGCTCAAGTGAATGTGACCACGGCTGTTCTCCAAGTCCCACACCATGCCAGGCAAACCGCATTTAAAATCCCAACGTCCACCGTCAATACATAGTTTCTCCGGCTCTTGGTTATAAAATGCGACCCGAGACTTTTCCCATCCGCCGCGCGCTTTATGTAAGCGGTTGATCCGGTCTTGGATAGGTTGAGTGAAGATGCGTAAACGATGATTCCAGACCTCTTTCAATGCCTGCTGGCCAGCTGCATTGATCGAAGTAAATGCAACGCCATCCGTTTCATTCATGGGAGCACTAGAAACTCCCCTTTTACCTTTGATGAGAAGTTTCTTATCCGCAATTTTTTTCCAAGCCTCGATCATTCTCTTCTCATCTTCCTGCCAAACAAGAGCCGGATCCGAACCTAACAAAATGGGACCGAATTCCTTGGTCTCTCCCTCCGCCACTTCCAAGTGCACCACTGTCAGATGGTGTTCAGCGATACGAAAAGCAAAGTTCTCTTTTTTCCGCGGATCGCCATAGCAAGTGATCCAGTATTTTCCTATGCCGTCAGGAGTATCCTGCTTCGCCACAGCTTCGGCCAGTTTTAAGCCTTCTGCTGAAAGCACAAGCCGGAGAGTTTTGTCCAATTGTGCACGCTGGGTCTCAGACAATTTGGAAATCAGAATCCCCGGGCGTTTGCCACCGGTAAATTGCATTTGCCACCGGTTTTTATCGGTCACTGGATACAGACAAGCTTTCGATTGTGATTCATCCAGCCCATTGAGAAAGGCTGATACCTCTTTACGGAACGTGGTTTCAAAGTCCCCCGCTCTGGCAGTGACTGAAGTCAGAAAAAGCGAAGCGGCCAGACAGGTGATCGCGCGTGTGGAGTGGAGCATATTCATACCACACCAATAAAGCAGAAGATGTCGCATGCCGCCAGTGAGTAATCACACGGAAATCTCACGCCCCAGTGCCGGGCATTTCTTCGCGCACTTGCTCGGTTCGATGTGGGCTCAGGCCTGCTTGTTCGGCCCAGCGCGGCCAGTCATTGATCGCTTCCAGCACCCGCTCGATGGTGTGATCGATATGCCTGACGCTTTGAGATTCACCCAAGCGTTTGAGATCAGCACGACCGACATTGACGCTCTTGCCATTGACTGAAGCTGCACGCATTCCGCTCACCAGAGGGTTTGATGTTCTGGTCAGGTCATATGCAGGTGACACAATCCATGTCCCATCCGGTTCCATCAAGAAGGCGTGATTTTTACCATGATCATCCTCATTGCCGGCTAGCACATTGAAGCAGGCACGGAGGAAAACCTCCTCCACTTCGGCTTCACTACCAGTCAGCACCCTGGTGAGGTCCATGAGTTCGCCGTATTCCAATCCATTTCTAACAAGAGTATGAGTCAGTCCGGAATAAGTGTGGATATGACGTCGCGAATCACCTGGGCGGTCAAAACGTTTGGAGAGGAAATGGCAGGAACCCTCGGCACCATTCAAGAGGTGGGTTTCCGCCATCCGGATACCTGCGGAACGAGCCATCAGTGAATAGGCATACTCTTCACGACCAAGTTCGTATTCAGGATCGAGATCGAATTTTAATAACCATCGCTCGTATCCTTCGGGCAAGCGGCCACCACCGGCGACCGATTCTGAAAAGTCATCATTAAAGCCTAACAAAACCTTCGGCTGGGCTCCTCCGGGCGACAGGCCGGATCGCAATAACCCGGGAAGCATCTCCCCGGTTTCTCCGTGAATAAACGAGTGGGCATTACTGACAAGCTCAGCGACTTCGACGGTAAGTTCCTCTCTGAAAGTGCCGCCACTCAATGGCGGTTCATAGCCCAAGGCTCCCATCGCGTGGCCACCGGCGCAGGCGAGTTTTTGCAAAGCAGTCACCCTGTTCCACGGAATGCCCTTGTCGCCAAAGTAGCTCTTCATCATCTGCTCCCCCCACCAGTCGGGCAGGCTGTCTGCGAACAAGCCAAACAGCGGACCGAACTCAGGTGTAGGGGTAGTCACCGATCCCTGAAGACTGTTAGGCAGATAAACAGGTGAGAGCTCCGTGCCACGAGCCAGCCATTCTTGGTGGTATTCGAAAAAAATGCGGCCGTCGGCAGCCTCGGCGAGTTCGCCGATGACGACGTTTTCGCCGCCGCCTAAATATAATACTTCAACTCTCATGATTGGTTATCCTGTTTCTTGGAAGTGGTGGGTTTCTTGGCTGCGCGCCCTTTTCTCGGGGCACGTTGGCGCGAGGTGCGTTCGACATCATCGAGGGAGTCGTAACGTCTTTGATCTGAAAATAAAAAGCGCAGCTCGCCGTCGAGTCCTAGCGCTACAGCGACCTTTGCCAGGCGTTGTAACGACCCCTTGCCCTCGTGCTCCATCAGCTTCAAGGTGGATATACTGATGCCCGACCGATCAGCAAGTTCCTGCTGAGTCCACCCCTTTGCGAGGCGTTGGCGTCTCAAGCGTGCGCCAATTTCCCGAATAAGGGCATCGGGGTTGCGTAACTTAAGAGATTCTATTTTGTCCATCTGGGGGGAAATTGCCTCCTAACGAACAAAATAGCAACTATTATGTCGTTTTAGCCACCTTGAAAGTCAATAATTCTATGTATTCAGGACATCAAATATGATCTGAAAGCAACAAGACAGTTTGTCAGATCCCCCATTTCGGGTTAATCAAAGCGCATGCAAATTCAAAGCGCCACATTCGAGACCAGCTCGCCAGATCTTGAGAGCTGTCCGGAGTCTCCGCTTCCTGAATTTGCCTTCATCGGCAGGTCCAACGTCGGCAAGTCATCTCTGATCAATATGCTGACTCGCAAAAAGGATCTGGCTGTGGTTTCCAGCAAACCCGGCCGCACCCGCTTGATCAATTTTTTCCTGATTAACAAGAGGTGGACACTCGTCGATCTGCCTGGTTACGGCTACGCCAAGGCATCTGGAAGTGCGCGCAAGAAGTTCCAGGAAATTGTGACCAGCTACTTGCTGGATCGCGCTAACTTAAGCTGTGTATTTGTGCTGATCGATTCCCGACTAACACCACAAAGAATCGATCTCGAATTCACCGAGTGGCTGGTCGACTCCGGTGTGCCCTTCGTTTTGGTCTTCACCAAGGCGGACAAAAGCAAACCCAAAGCCGTCAGCGCGAATATCGAGCTGTTCAAAGAGGGCATGGCTGAATTCTGCGATGGTCTGCCACGCATCTACACCTGTTCCGCCAAGACGGAAAGTGGTCGAGGTGAATTGTTAGACTTCATCGATCAGGCGGTACGCATGCAATAAAAAACGCGGCCCTCGGTGAATGAGAGCCGCGCTAGTAAAAGAAACTGCGCCCGTTTACGGCGCTCGCTTGGGAATAGCTTATTCGACGATGCCGAATTCTGACAGCGCATCCAAGATCTCTTGGCGTGCGTTGGTGATTTCGGGCATTGCTTTGCCGGTCAGTTTTTCAGCTGTGCTCTTGTAGAGCTCACTGGTCGCCATCAGGGCCTCGACGGGCACCTTGAATGTTTTGCCAAGTGCTTCACGCTCGTCCATGCGCTCTTTGTTCAGAAGCACATCTGCCTCAGGCACGGCATCGCACAAGAACTTGCGGAACATTTCCTTGGAGTTCTCTACAATTTTGCCATCGGCGTAGGCTGACTTATCCCAGTAACGAGATGAATCCAGCGTGCCGACCTCATCGATGTAGATCATCGAATACCCGTCGCCAGAAGCGTTAGGGATGTAACCAAATTCAAACTTGGTATCCACCAGCAATTGCCCTGCTTCATCGGCTTGTTTGGCGATGATGTTAAAACCTTCTGAAAGGATGGTTTCATAACGATCCACATCTTCAGGCGAGCGGAAGGCAAACGCCTCGTAATTATCAAGAATTTGGTCGCGTGTAACATCAACATCGTCTTTCTCAGGAACGCCGGGGATATCTTTGAGAATTCCTTTGGTTGAAGGTGTGATCAAAAGTTCGTCCAGTTTCTGGCCGTTTTCCAAACCGTCGGGCAGAGGGATTCCACAAATGCTGCGCTCTCCACGTGCATAGCTGCGCCACATGCTCCCGGTGATATACTGGCGAGCAATCCCCTCCACCATGACTGGCTCGGCTTTCTGCACAATCCAGACCAGTGGATGAGGTGACTCGAGAATATGATTCCCTGCCAAGCCCGCTTTTTCAAATTCCTCGAACCAATGAAGCGCGGTAGCGTTCAGTGAAGCTCCCTTGCCGGGCACACCTTGTAATCCGTCTTCGCCTTGCCAGATAATTTCGTAGGCAGAAATACGGTCGCTGATCACCATGACCGCCAGAGTAGTGCCTGGGGTGACCTCGTATCCACGCTCTTCGCAGATCCGAGCACTGTCTTCAGCCGTCAGCCAATAAACTGAGCGTACTTTGCCGCTGTGAACGTTACCTTCGTGCCTGATTGGCAGATCGTCTGTCTTTGCAATTGCGAGGTCCGATAAACTCATGGGTTCTTATTTTACTAGTTCGTTGTTAGGTAGATTACTGGGGAAATTGTGGATGAAAAACCGCACAATTTTGCGTGTCGCTATCGTGGATTACCGAGCGATTTCAGCGGGGTTTTTCTAGGCGAGGCCTGAGTTATGGTCAATTCAAACCCGCTCTTGAATTGAAAAACACTTGAGGTCCATGAGTTTGACTCGACATTCCTAACGATTGGATTTCAACTCAAAGTCATGCGAGAAACCACTGACAACATCAAAGCCTTTCTCGAGTTCATCGCGCTGCAGTTCATCGAGCATCCCAGTGAAGCCCAGCTCCGTGTGGCTGAGGTCGATGAAGATCATGTAAGGTTCCGGTTGATCGTCGCCCAGAGCGATGTAGCCATGCTGATTGGCAGAAACGGATTTACTGCCAGCGCCATTCGCAATGTCATGAAGGCAGCCGCCCTGAAACAGGGTTTACATGCCAGCCTGCAGATCCATTCCCACGAAGAGGAACGTCAGAGAATGGCGGCCATCGAAGCTGGCGAAATCATTGATGACGGCCGTGACATCGAGGGTTAAAAACCTATCCGGCCTGAGTGTTTCCACTTTCGCCGCGGCTGTTTTCCAGCTATAGTCAGCTCACTATGCCACGCAAGCGACTACTCCATCATCTGCGCTTGCTGCTTGTCTTGGTGATCGGCTTAGTGGTCGGCACGATCGTCGGCGGAATTTATTACATCAACCAGACTGGGGTTAATGACCACTGGCGTGGTGAGATCGCAGAGGAACTGGAAAACCTGGGCATCATCGCGGACTTTCAGAGTTTAAGGATAGAGCCGACGCGTGGCCTGGTCGCTGGAGGGGTTCAGATTTATGCCGACGATAGCCGGGAGGAGGTATTGGCTCGCTTGGAACACCTTGTGATCGATGTCGATAAAACCAAACTCATGCGCGGCATCCTGCGGGTGAACAAGGTTTCCTTGAAAAAGGCGAATATCTCACTGCCGATCGATCCCGACGATCCAGACGGCCCCCGAGTCGAAATGAATGAACTCCAGGGAGACATGCTGCTACCTGACCGAAGCACCATCGAGGCCAGAAAAGTCTCAGGTGTTGTGGCTGGGATCCGACTCGAATTAGACGCAAGAATTTGGAGCAAACACCTCACTGGCAAACAGCCGGAACCACTCAAGGAGGTGCGGGTGGCACGGATCAAACTCATCGCCCGAATCATTCAAGAAATTCAGAACTGGCACTGGCCGGAGGGCAAACCGCCCCTGCTCAAACTTTACCTTGAGGGTAACATCGATAATCCGGACTCGGCCCGGCTCGACTTCGAACTCTCAGCCACGGAGCTGGAGCGCGATGGTGTAGTCCTGAACAAGATTCTCATCAGTGGTGACTACCAAAACAAGATGGTCACCTTGGATAAGATCGAACTCGGTGACGGTGCTGGCAGGATTTCGGCTAAGGCCGACTTCCACCCCGCCACACGCAATTGCCGGTTTGAGGCCGACTCAACGCTTCATATTCAGATGCTCGCGCGCAAGGTGTTTGGACTGGATATTCTCCAGCAACTGACCTTTTCAAGACCACCTGAAATCTCATGCACCGGCAGCATTGATTTTGATGAGAACTTCAAACCTGATGTGCAAATCACGGGCCATGCTGAAATCAATAGCTTCACTTGTCTTGGTACACGTTTCAAGAATCTGACCACTGACTTTTCAGCTCACGGCATCGATGTTTTCCTAACAGGCCTGACAGCCACGCATTCGAAAGGTGAACTCAAGGGGCGAATCTTGCTGAAAAATGAAACCGTCCGATACGAAGCGGAATCCACTCTGCCGCCATCGGCCTATCTCGCATTCATCAGGGACTCCCCCATCGCCGAGGCCCTGGACAACGCCGATTTCAACGAAAACTCCAGCATCCACATCGTGACCAAAGGCACCATGAACCGCCGCGATGTGACTGACTGGGCCGCCAGTGGCTCGGCTACTTTTAAAAACTTCGCCTACATGGATGTGCCGATGCACAGTCTCGGCGGAGAGTTTGAAATGAGCAATTTGCGATCCAAATTTTCAGACATCGAAGCGCATCTCGACTACACCAACTACTCACTACGGAAAAGGCATGGCGGCCCGGCGGCGGCGCGAGCAACAGTGGACGCCATTACCATCGACCGGACCGATGAGACGGTGCGACTTTCTAACATAAGGACTACCGCATGGCCTGCGCCTATCGTGAAACTTTTCGTCCCCAACGTTGCCGAACATATCGAGGAATATCGCTTTCACCGTCCGCCCAACTTGATTGCCGATGGGGTCTTTGGTCTCAAGCCGAATGATCCTCGCACCAATTTCCGGATCGATGCCAGCTCACCTGGCAGCATGAATTATGATTTCCTGGGCAAACCACTCACGATGCAACGACTGCGTGGGCGAGTTAGAATTCGCCACGACCGAGTAGAGGTGACAGGACTCAACTTCCATACCTTTCAAGGACCAGCTAGTGGCAGCTTAACCGTTCGCACAGACCGCCACCCACCCACCTACAACGGAGAATTCCAGTGGTCCAGACTACACCTCAAAGACATCGGCAAGCTTTACCGCTTCGATAATGCCGAGCGTGGACTGCTAACAGGTCGAATGGATTTCAATGGCCAGGGCGACAACATGCGCATGTTCAACGGCAAAGGATCGCTCGGGCTGGAACGTGGAAACTTGTTTTCCGTTCCAATGCTGGGTCCGATTTCGCCACTGGTGGGTGCTGTGTTAGGAAAAAGAAATCCAACACGACAGCAAGCCGAGGATGCCTCCTGCACCTATGTGATCCGTCGTGGAATCGTGTATTCCAATGACTTCCTTGCGACCACCCGATCGCTTAAATTCACTGGCGAGGGCAGCATCGATCTACAACAAAAACAGATCAACCTGTTAGTGCGGATGAATGCTCGTGGACTCTTTGGCGTTCTTTCCCTGCCCCTCCGTCCGTTCATGGGGCTATTCCAGTTTCAAGGCACCGGACCAGTGATGAACCCACGGTGGCGAACGGTGATTTTCACCAACCCTGCACGCGGCAAAGATGACCCCATCTTCAGAAAGCCACCCAAAGCGCGGGTTATTGCAGAGTAGGCCTGCCGTTTATTTACGCAGAGCCCCCCAGATCATCCCCGCGCCCCCGATAATAATGAGACCGGGAAACCAAAGACTGTAGCCAGCAGCCTTGGTATCATGCTTGAGAATGGCGGCATCCGGCTGGTCCGGATTCACCCATGCGGTATGAGTCGTTCCAGGGGCATATTCCGCTGCTAATGTTTCGACCGGACCCAATTCCTTAGTCCACTTCGCACCTCGGGGTGAAATCTTATCGGAGGTATATTCTCCACCCTGATACGTGTAGCCAAAGAGCACATTGAGTCGAAATTCCCTCGGCGAACCTTTGAACACACGTTCATCGATCACCGAGCGCAAAACCAGAGCCTCAACCTGTGGCCATGCACGGCTGGCCTTGGCGTGCTGGTAGCTGCGGATCATTAGCCACTCGAACACGCCACCCGCCAGAATAAGCATCAGCCCAATCAGGCAGAGGAAAATACGGCCCGCACGGCCATTGTTGGATTGGTTCATGGGAGACGGCTACGCTGAAACCCGACCACAATCAAGTGACATCAGGCGTGAACCAGTAAAACAGAGTCCACCACCTTGTCTTTTTGGGTCATGTCCGAGATCACCACTAATGGCGTGCCCGGTGTCACGGCATTATCTGCGATCAGCACTTCGATCGCCGTTTTCAGAGTATCTTCCGGATTGTCACTGAAGTTAATTTTCCGAGTTGTTAAGCCTCTGGCGAGATTGATTTTCCGGCAGATTGAATCCTCAGGAGCAAATGCGTGAATCGCAGAAAGTGGGCGCAACAGAGCCGTTTGCACAGGCATGTATCCACGACGGGTGAACACCACGAGGATCGCATCCGTGATCGAGTCAGCCAGCTGCACGGCGGCTCTAACGGTTTTTTGTCGCTCGGTGCGCAGCAAGGCATCAGCGCCATAACCCATCCCCCCACTCCGCTCGATTCGACGCGAAATACGATCGAGAATTTCAACACACTCGACCGGATACTTTCCTACACTGGTCTCACCACTAAGCATCACGGAATCAGCTTCCTCAAAGACGGCGTTGGATACATCGGTCACCTCGGCACGTGTCGGCAATGGGTTGCTAATCATCGACTCAAGCATGTGAGTGGCCACGATAACCCGTGTGCCCATTCTCATGCATCGCTTTACGATCTTGCGCTGAATGATAGGCAACTCCTCAATATTGACCTCGATCCCCAAATCTCCACGGGCGACCATGATGACATCGGACTCAGAAATGATATCGTCAATATTTCGAACCGCCTCTTGGTCTTCGATTTTGGATACGATTCCAGCATCACCACCACGCTCTAACATCGCAGCGCGAAGTTCTCTAACATGAGCTGCATCGCGAACGAATGATCCGGCGATAAAATCCACATCACAGTCACAAGCCATTG
Organism: Oceaniferula spumae; assembly: GCF_042849255.1. Taxonomy (GTDB): domain Bacteria; phylum Verrucomicrobiota; class Verrucomicrobiia; order Verrucomicrobiales; family Akkermansiaceae; genus Oceaniferula; species Oceaniferula spumae. The sequence continues at coordinate 365,449 of NZ_AP026866.1, read as the reverse complement.
AGAGGTCCGAGTGATCCTTCTGGGTCAAAGCCGGCAAGTTGAGTCTGACCCCGGGTAAATTGATATGACGCCGACTGGTCATCACCCCTTCCGTGCACACCTCGCAGACGATGCGATCTGATGACACTTTCTCGATCCGCATGAGAAAGTTTCCGTTATCAACCACCAGACTGTCGCCTTCAGATACATCGGCCATGAGGCCATCGTAGTTCACCGTAGTGGAATGCTTTTCCTGTGGCTTGGTATCGCGTTTGCGAAATTCGATTTTGTCCCCCTTTTTTAAATCCAAGGGTTTCTCGACATCGCCGGTTCTGATGGAGGGGCCTTGCAGGTCGCAGAGAATCGATGTGTGGCTTTGAAGACGGTCGGAAATTTTTCTAATTCTTGGACAAAGGTCGCGAACCCACTCGTGAGTAGCATGGCTCATGTTGAGTCTGAAAACATTGGCGCCGGCCCGAATGAGAGCTTCGAGCATTTCGTCAGAGTCAGTGGCTGGGCCGAGAGTGCAAATGATACGCGTTTTGCGGTAGTGGCGGTTCATAGGTCGCATGCTAATCGAATTTGTGAGCCTGTGACAATTTTCAAATGGCAAGTGCTCGTGTCATTATCGACCAACAACCACCGAACATGCGCCCTGCCCCCTTTAGATAGGATGATCCGAGCCCCCGATGAATTATTTTCACCACAAAGCTCATCACCTCTTGACGAAACCTGCGAGATCGGTGTAAACAACGCCCGTCGCCCGCCGACACATCGATTAGGACCGATGGCTGAGTGGTCGAAAGCGCTCCCCTGCTAAGGGAGTATACCCCAAAAGGGTATCCAGGGTTCGAATCCCTGTCGGTCCGCCATTTTTTAATTACCTTAAAACCAATGACTTGGAGCTCATTGGTTTTCTTTTTTAGGGGCATGTGATACCTGTGGTGATACACAAGCCGACGAGAACCGCAGAGGTTTGACGATGTCCCATGAGGCTTGGGTTTGTAATTTTCCCTATTGCCTGATGCCACAACGTTTGATGTATATGTAATCAAGACCATGGCCAATTCGAAAAACGAGAACATTGATGATCCTGATCTACAACGTCAACTCGCCAAGCTTCATGCAGCTTCAGAAAAAGAAGCACGAGGGAAACCGGCAGCAAAGAGTAAGGCTAAATCTGTTTCGGTTAATTTGAGTGACGTGAAAAGTCTCATGAAACGTATCTCAACAAATGATAGCCCAGACGGTGTGGCAGTTCATACGCTCGAAAGTGCCAAGCTATGGGTGAAATATATGGGTTACAGACTTTTGAGGGAAATCGAGATCAGATATGTGCAACATTTACCCCCAAAGAGGCTTCCAGAAATCGAACCGATATACGGGAGATCTCCTGCACCAGAGGCTCTCACCTCAAATAATAAAAATGAAATCAACCATACAACGGTTGCTGCTCCCGGAGGGGTGGGAAGCCGTTTATCATCAGAGGGTGAAATGCCTCCCCCCTACCCTTCAAAAAGCTGGACATCTATCGAGTATAATAATGGCATTTCAAACAGAGTCTTTCTTGATGTGGCTCCGCCTGATGTCCTATCAGGAGAAGACAGCTACGATAAGTGGCATGAAATACTAGTCAGAACCAAAAACTTCATATCGGGTATTCCAGGATCAGGTTGCAATATTCACACAATCTTAAAACTTGGTAGGCAATCAAGAAAATGGCCTCGTCCCACGTCCGAGGATGAGGACCAGTATCTGAAAGGCGTAGCGGGAGGCCACCTGAAGACACTGAAACACAACCTCAGGTTATTGGGTCTTTTAGCGGACTCAGAATACATGGAAACCCCATCACCTGAATATTTAAACCGGCTCAATGATTGGTCTGCATCAGAAGAAGTTGATATTCACCTTAGTGAGACAGACATGCTTGAAATCGCCCCAGATTTGTTACACAGAAAAGACCCTCGAATGATCTGGAAGATGATTAACATGCTACTGAACTATCATAATTCCAATCAGCCCAACACCAACAAAATCATCCCCGCTGAGTTAGAATGGAAAATATACAATCTCCGAGCGGAAATATGGGAACTCGCTGAAGCTGCCTTTCTTGCTGGCATGGCGACTCAAAGAGGTCAACTAGCCACAGAGGGAAAACACGCATTGCGAGGGGAGCAAATGACCCCAAAGAAGGGAGCTAGTCATCGTCACAACAAGCCGATATATGAAGCCATAAAGGAGTACCATTCTTCGAAAGGGAATGTGCCCACATACTCAGAACTGATAGCATTTATTGGCCACCAAAAGAGTGCAGAATGGCATTCCGCTATAAAGGATGTAACGGAAGACTCGATCAAAGGCCTTATTAAAAGGTATAAAAAAAAATCATAGCCGCATCTTGAACGACTTTTGAGTTAACGTGGTTAGCTCCTCTGTCATTAGCATTCCTGAGTCAAGGCCCCATCTGTTGTGGCAGCACTTATGTATAAGAGCATTAAGCAAGATAGTTTTCGGCCATTTCTTTATTTCGACTAATCTACTAATCTTTACGGTTTTCGCTGTACATCCTTCACCGAAAACCTTATACTTCCTGTCGTACCAAAAATACAGCGTATGACAGCTGAAGACCAACACAAGCTCATCCACTTTCTCCGGACCTTCGACGCCGTCGGGCTGGGTGAAGGTGACATCAACGCCGGCGTCAACACCCTGGCGTCCATGCTCTGCGCCCTCTCCAACATCGCCCGTCCGGGTAGCGGCATTCTCAGTGACGACAAGAAAGTGTCACACGTCGGCTGCAACATCCTGGTGTCAGGACCGCTCAGTTCGAGCCTGGTCACCGACGACGTGCTCGACCCCCTCCGAATCCGCCAGAACAACCTGACCGCGCAACTCGAACGAGTCCGGGCGATGAAAAGAAATCAGGAGCAGCTCGGTCCGCCCCTGCTGAGGAATTTCCTGAACAGACCGCAGCCCAACGATTCGGAGAACGCGCTGCTGGGAATCCTCGGCGACGAATCCGGAAGCACGGCAAGCAGGTCGAACCAATGGTCGTCGGTCACCCGCCACCCGCCGAACCCGGACTTCGGGGAACTGACCGGAAACACGAAGGTCGTGATCACCGCCCCCGGTCCGGCCCAGCTTGAGAAGCAACTTTCCGGCACGCACCTGGGCCATCCCCTGGCGGTCATGGGACTGCCCCGCACATCCGGCACAGGGCGCACAGCCAGCCTCTGTGACGCGCTCATGGACGGGAGGTATCCGGACGGAGCGGGAGGCAAGACCGTCCGTGGCAACCTGATCCTGACCGATCCCGGTGACATGCTGAACGAACTGGCAAAAAACGGCGGAGAACATGTCGCATGGCTCGACCGCATGCTGTGGCTGGTCGACGGTCATGCAGGGCCCGTGGCTCCGGACTGCGACCCTCCGGCGTCTCCCCTGGGAAATGTGCACAGCATGTTCGTGGGCGCGCTGGCGTCGGGCTTCGGAAAGCGCCTCGACCACAAGTCGCCCCATCCGACGCTACACAAAATCAATTTCACACCCGCACAACACCGGTGGATGAAATTCCTCAGGAGCATGGAGGAGAGTCTCCCCGGAATCAGCGGAAGCGCCAGAAACCTGCTGGCCACGCTGGCCTTCGGTGTTCTCGAACTGACGGCAACTCCCGTCGTCCAGACAGACGCACAAAAACACCTCAAGGGTATCGAGCAGTTCGCCAGCCTCCTCATCCAGCGCATGGCCAATGCCAGAAACGTGATGACCTACTCGTTCAAGGAGACACGGAACTCCGAACTCAGGGAAAGCATTCTTCTGAAACTGGAGGAAGGCCCCCATACGGTGCGCGACCTGACACGGAGGTTCAACCGTCTGACCGCCCCCGACTGCCGCCGGTTGCTCTCCGGCCTGCTCGAGGATGGCAAGGTCGGCAACTCCGGGGGCGAATGGCACCTCAGCGACACTCCAGCCAACACCTCACCACTCACACTTGACATAACATGATGACAACAACACCACCCACCGCTTACGAACAGTTCACAGAACCCGTCTACAAGGTTCTGGATGATTTCATGCTCAACTGCTCCGACGACCCCGAGACCCGGGAGGCAATGGCAAGCGCCATGACAGTGTCCTACTGGCAAATGGCGGCACGGGGGCTCACAGCCCAGCTCCCCTCCATGATACTGGTCAACGCGGGCGGTGCGGAAGATCCCGTCCTGGACGCAATCCGCAAACTCTGCAATTACCAGAAGGACGAACGCACGGACATCAGGGGCTCCGGCCGGTTCGCCGGGGGAACACCCGCCCAGGCTCCCGCAGCCATGCTTTTTGCCGTGCGCTCACTCCAACAACACCGGAAGGACTTTCCGATGTCGCCCCCCCTGTCCGACTGGGAAAGCTACTTTCATGACGCAAGGGTCACGGGATATGGCAAAGGTGACATCAGGCCCTACGCCGGAGCATTCGATCCGAAGCTGGGGCTTGTCACGGACCCGCGCAACTCGATCACCCTGCTGCTGGACGACAAGCAGGACTGGGAAGCCTTCCGTCACGACCTGTCCGGGGAGCCTCAGAAAATCCGCGAGCCGTCGGGTATCGGACGCGGGCTCGATTTCACGGCGAAGTCCATGGCGCTGTCCGGTTCTCTGGATGCAGACGATTTCGATGAGAAGCTGGTGGACGCGGCGCTCGAACTCGGGCACCCCCTGTTCTTCCTCCCTCACACCAGCAGCGCCCCAGTCAAATTCCGGAACTATCCGGGGATGAGCTATTTCGCACTCCATCTGAAGACTCCGGGCCTGATCCCGCGTAACTACCCGCTCATGCCGGAAGACAAGTGGTGCCGGTACTATCAGAAATGGATCTGGAAACGACTCCTGTTGATGCCGGTCAACTACAGGTTCTGCATATTGGAAGCGATACACAAACTGCAGAGCGTCTGCGAGACCCTGGCGCTGTACACCGGTCCCGCCAGCGGCGATCCTGTTCCGGGTGTTGCGGAACTCGCCAACACCCTCTTCAACTCGTTACTGAGAAGTATGGCCCTCAGTCTCGCGTTCCTGGCCTGGCACGGCCATGGTATCGAGCCCGGTTGCTCGGTGAACACTACACGCAAGGTATTGAAACTGCTGAGGGAGGACGGTGGCTCCATGAAACTGAGGGACTTGCATCGCGCCACGGGATTCGGTTCGGCGGCAAAGCGTGACGAGGTCTTGGCGCGGCTGGAGATCGAGGGGCTGGTGACGCTGGATGACAATCTGGTGAGCGCCAATGACATGCACGAGTTCATCGCCAACATCCGGGAGCAGTTGCCAATGGCCGACCGGGGCTGATTGAGTGGTGAGACCGCCCGGACTTTTTGCCGGGAAACAGCGCCTGCCCGATCTGGGGCAGGCGTTTTTTTTTGTGTCTGTCGGAAAAGTGCCGGAGCTTCCGGAATGTGAACCACAGCACCACCCACCGACAGTGCCGACATCACTGCATCAGACTGCGCGGCATCACAGCTGGCAATGCCGGGTCAGTGACCTTGCTGGCGGTGGAATTGTGCGACAACCAACCGCCCTGGAAACGGCCTCCTGACGCGCCGGATGCATGCTCCGCGCAAAATCCATCCTGTCTCACGGCCTTCGTACGTCAGCGGCGTACTGTGAGCCATTCAGAGCATATCCGCGCAAGAAAGGCATTGATCCCGCCGACGGAACGCTTGTCTACGGTTTCCCCTGTCGCAGCACGTCGCGCAATCCGTTCACCCTGGATGGATACAGATCCTTCAGATCACACCCCAGAACCCGGGACAAAACCAGCAGCTCCGCATCATTCACTCTTCGCAACCGGGACTCGATCTTTGACAGTCCGGCCCTGCTGAGATCCCAGCCCTGCACCTGGATCTTCGCCGCCAACTGCTCCTGGGACAGTCCCGCTTCGACGCGCATAGTGCGCAAGACCGGCCCTACGATGTTCTGGTTCTTGTCGTCTGCTCCCATTTCGGAGCTTGACGTTAGATCAACTGATCATAATTATTGCTCCGATACGGGAGCAACGAGTCTCCCCAGACTTCACTGTTCCACCCAAGTGCAAACCTTGTAAGAGTCCATGATTTGGAAACCCGCCAACCCCCGGTTTGAACGACAGGCCCTCACTGCCCTGTGGTGGATCATGGGGACCGCCACACTCGTGTTCGTTGTTTTGGTGGTCATTCCCGCTGTATTCGGGTGGTTCATGGACTTCCGATCAACGCCGGGCGAACTCGCGTCACGTGCGATTACTTATGACAGGGAACTTGTGGCCGGCGGAGATGACACGGAGTGGTACCTGCGTTTGCTGAAAAACCCCTGGGCATGGGGGGCTGTTTTATTTCTGGCATGGATGCAGAACACATTTTCCAACAGATAACCCGCCCGTTTTCATGACTCCCCACAGTATCCAACTCTCAGACGGTCCCAAGTCTCCCTCCCTGTTCTGGAGACGTTTTGCGGCAGTATTGATCGATTTGCTTGTTCTGGACATCTTCGAGCGCATCGCATTGGGAATAATCGGAACCAACCTCTGGGCTCTGATTCTTGCCTGGGCGGCGTTCCTGCTGGTCTGGTATACCTCGTCGCACCTGACCGGAGCCTCACCGGGCAAGCTGCTTGCCGGCACCATCACTCGATACAAGGTTGATGAGTTCTCCGGGCCCGCACTCATTTTGCTCAGGTTCATCGTTGTCTGGGCTCCGCTCTTGGCTATCAAGTTGCTGTATACGACGCCCTCGGAATCACACCCGTTTCTGTGGCTCTGCCTATTGTGGTACTTACTTGTCGCGGTCGGAATGGCCATAACCCGTGGCAAGGGAGGGTTGCAGGATCAAATCTGCGACAGTCAGACAATGGCATCCCCCCTCACGGCCCATTCCAAAACCCGCAAGCTCGTCATATGCGGGGCGTTGCTTTTGTGCGTCCTGCTGAGATTGCATTGGGCTTACTTGGCGGACGTGCAATGGCAGAAAGATCACCGGGGCGGAGACAGCGCCGTCACGGGGAATGAAACCCTCCCGCCGGAAACACCCGGGATTCCGTTTGAGTCTCTGAAGCTTTCCGCCCCGTTCGTTCGAGGTTACTTCATCGAAGAAGACTCACTGTCACCAAACGACACCGTCAGATGGACCGGCTCGGCAGTGGTGATCGGCAAGATAAAGGACAAGCTTTACCTGGTGACCAACCGCCATGTGCTCGGACTGGAGGAGCTGGCTGCAAGCGACGATGACGGAACTCCAGAGACCAGCAACTACGACCTCAGGATAATTTTCGCCAGTGGCAAGTATGCGACGGTCGAGCACTTTACCTTACGCCGGGATGATTTCGATCTGACATGGCTGGTGATAGACGGAACCGGGCTTGTCGAGGGGCGTGATTACCAGACCCTCGAATACACCGGCTCGATACCGATCAGACTTGGTGACGACGTTGTCGCGGTCGGATCGCCTAACGAGTTACATGGAACACATACTTTCGGAAAGATCAGCGCCATCCGTGAATCCGGAGCCGTCATCCAGACCGATGCAGCCATCAACCCCGGCAACAGTGGCGGACCACTACTGGTCAAATCGGGTGACCGCTATCACTGGATCGGAGTCAACACCTGGAAGGTCGGCGGCAACGACAACCTGGGTTTTGCAATCAGTGCGGCACTCGTCATCACCGACGACCAGGTCAGGGTTGAAGCCAACGCCCGGGGCGCGACGCAAGCGGTCGAGGAACTCTACAGGTGACCGCGTCACACCCCGGTTTTCAGAAACACGTGTACACGAAAATGCCGCGACCTGACAGGACACGGCATTGTTGTTATCTTTGTGCGTATCAACCGGCCCGAATTGCTGCCGGTCTTGAACCAAAGCACCTGTCGAAGGATTGCCCGACTATCTGGCGTTGCACTTCATGCTGATGGCTTTCCGCACGCCTCAGTATGGCTCCTCATCAATGCCGGAGAGAGTCCACAGCATCAATGCGAACGATGTCAGCTGCAGCTCCTTCGACAGTCGCCCGGGCTTTATCCCGGTGTCGGCGATACTAATCACCGAAGGATCAACCGGATTCCGGCGTGCTACCAATATCGAACCGCCTTCTGCCGCAGATTCGTATATCCATGTAGAGCCATCTAGTCCCTGAGGCTGCCAGAAATTCCGAGGCATGATTTCAAGTGGTGCATTGGAATACAGAATCTTCAGAAGCTTCTGTTGAGCTTCGGGCAGCTTCACACTGCGGTCCAAATCAAGTTCCCCCCATGAATCGCCAAACGGGTCGTCATGAGGTTTGAGACGCTTGACCTGCAATCTGGACTCACCGGGAAACCATTGAAACATCAGAGTGGAGTGGAAGCTTCGCCTGATGGCAATCCTGATCAATGACTTCTTATTGCCGCTCCCCTTGTCCAGACGTTTTTCCCTGAAGGCCGCAAGCAGACCGTTACTGATGAAACTATCAGACTTGAGGTCTTTTGACCTGTCAACCGGCTTTGGATCTAGTCGGGAAAACGGATCTTTGTCCTGCTCCCCACAAAAGACAAAACTCTGAGTAATCAGGAATAAACAAACGAATACACTTTTCATCATATTATGGAAGGTTTTCGGAGCCACCGCCGCTGACAGGCAACCGGACCGGGACCTTTTAACCAGGGTTCCAACCATCAGGCAAACTCTGCCCCGGAACTATTGGCGTGGACGTGTCCGTCACGCCCCTGCCCCCTCTTTTTTGCCTGAGTCGGTAATCGCACGTCATGCAGCCCTTGATCTCGTCGCAAACATCGTCTGAGGTCATGACCGTCTCGTATACCTGGCCAGCTTCGTCCGGTGACTCGCAATCCCAGAAGTAAGAAGCCCAAGTCTCAAAATTGCGCTTATATGCCGGATATATCTCCCCGATGACCGTTAAAAAAGCCGGCTCAGAGGAAGCAGTGCGAAGGCGCAGCCATTGCCCGGCCAGAGGCGACGGACGGGTTATGATGCCCCTATCTTCAAGAGTCGGCCTGCTAGCCGCCAACCGCTGATATTTGGTTAGTTTGCGGTATGCGGCGCGATACCAGTAATGGAAATCACGCTTGTTGTCCGATCCGTAGCGATCTCTGTAGCACCGGTCGTAGAACCCTTCAAAAACCCGGCTCAACGACCGGTTGAGAAACCAGTCTTCGATGGCAAGCCCGGATAACCGGAGCAATCGTGACTCCTGTTCAATGGGTAACCGGCCGAACAACTCGAAGTAGCCACTGGTCGGCTGCCCCTCTTCAAACAGAAAGAATGTGTCAGCTGAATTGTGCCGCTTTTTCGCATTGTATGTATGTGACGCGCATACTCCGTTGTCTACGGAAGATCGCCCGCCTCGTGCTGACGGCCGGACGTGATCCACCCAATCGGTCTGGACACCGGGCCGTAGCGGCGAATCCAACAACCACAAATTGACCCCTGAAAAGCAGCATGTAGCCCGGTCTCGGACGAAAATCTTCGCTTTCTGAAGATCTGTGAATTCTGTGCGTGCACGTCTCACTTCTGTTATTCCTCTCTGACGTAGAACTCAACCGATTCGTCTAGGGAAGCCGCCACTGCTTCATAGTTTTAACTCAAAAACGGTCTCGGACTCAGGACGGTTAACGGTCGTCAGCACCGCCTTGTTCGGCCTTATTAATCATCTCCTTGGATATGATCTTACCGCTTGTAGCATCAAACACATACCGGAGGCCATCTATGGTGTCTAATATGAACTTATTATCCGACTCTAACTTGCACTTAGGACCTCTCCAGAAATAGTGATTAACTGTGCGCTCAATCTTCTTAGGATCTTTTACTAGATCAAATGTCGAATAACTTTTCAGGAGCTTACCATCCTTGTAGAACTGAACAGCGACATGATTTTTGGAAAGTTCTCCCCCCGGGCTCCAAGGCCCCATTCTCACAAGGTAACTACCATCCATCGAAAGGAAAACCTGATGCGAATACCATCCAGAAACCCTATAAATCTCTTTCATCGAACCATCCGGTTGAAGCCTGTGCGCTACCCCATAGGGAGGGCTAACCATCACACGATTCGGCGTATAAGCGTACCTTCCAGGTATCATAGAAAATGTAACAGTCTTCCAGTATTCACTTACAAATATTCTTGGTCTCTCTCCAGCCGGGCTGTCTGCCAAAATAGGCAGGTTCAAGATCATCAAAACTAATAATATGACTTGTGGTATCTTCATTTTGTTGTTGGCTAACGTTTGAGGCCAGCCACCAGCTACTGGGGGCGCACCTCCGATTCAGTTTGAGGCTTCGACTCCGGAGCGGCAGCGGGTTGGTCAGCGCCGTCTTGTTCGCTGCTTCGGTTTTGCTCGATCACGGGGTCGAGATACTCGGCGTTTGGTTCAGCATCTTGAAGCATTGCTATGCATGCTTCGCGACCAAGTTCTTCGGGTAGCTTTGCAGCCTGCGCCAAGAGAGATGCGCGTACCCCGCCGCCAGCAACAAAATAGGCGTCGCGCTTCGTAAGAAATACATCGGCACCGTGTAGCACTGCCGCCCCAAATCCCTTCCTCTTGAGCCCATTGTAGGACTTCATCCAACGCCAAGCACCAGGGAGATCCCTAGCGGCCCAGTATCCCGCAGCACTTCCGAGGCCGTTTCGGATCTTCCTATCCTTTTGATCGTCGCGATACGACCAGTTCAATCCCTCGATGTCGGACTCTAAAAACCAGCGTTCTGCCGCCTCTGCATCATCTTGAAGCCATCGCCCCATCAGAGCCGTGCGAATCTCTGAATGGAGCCACCAACCGTGCCGCCATTCTCGCTCAAGCAGTTGATTCACCTCCTTGCGCCAATCTCGACCACGTGGAGCGGATCTGAGGTATCCTCCCAGCATGCTTGCGACAATCATCTCTTCGTAGTCATCGGAGCGGAAGCTGATGAGTTCATTGAATGCTCGATCCGGATCGACCTTAGCGAGATGCTCGCAAAGAACGCGGTAAAAGGCGCAAACAAAGTCATCTATCACCAATGAGTTCGATAAGGAACCTTTCCTGTCCTTGAAGGATTCCCATGCGACCTTTGGATCAACTTCTGACCAGCCCTCAATCGCACCCAAATACATCTCAAAGACGTATTCTTGCATCGCCTCACCAGGCCCCCCTTCAAGGCCGGTTCCAGCGAGCTTGATCTCATCGGCGTTCTTATCTTCAAATGCACGAACCGCCCTCAACGCTCCGGAAGGGTCGAATCTCGCCCACATCCGGTATGCTACCCTCTCGCACTCAAACCCAATATTCTGAGCGACAAGACGGATCTCATCCTCACTCAGGGACTCAAAAATCTGTCGGATAGTGGCATCATACGCCTCGCGACTCTCTTCTGGCTTGCTACACCATAGGTCGTAAGCCGCCTCGATACGCTTCTCGATCCTCGCAAGTGATTGCTCCTCGGCAGTCGGCAGCTTCTGCTCACATGGAGCAAGACACGTTACGGCAAGCATCACCCCGATTACGAGAGCGACATTCTTCAACTTGTGATGGCGAGGCATTGACGGGAGTTTTTTCAGCGAACGTAGAGCTCACCGGCCGGTGTGACAAGGTCGAAGGCCGCGAGTGGTCAATTCCTTGAAATGGTTTCTGGCTGAGGACGGTTAACGGTCGGATGAAGCGCCTTGTTGGGCTTGTTTTGATGTTTTTCTAGAAATAATTGATTCAAATGTCTGGTTTGATTTATCTTTCTTGATTTGGATATAATTAAGGAGGTATTTCTTGAAAATTGGCTTAGTCATGTAATCTGATAATGTCATAGCCGATACAACAGTGATGCCTACTATTAAGGACTGGACTGCGTTGCTTCCGACTATTGTTGATAACCAAGTCCCTACTATTACAGGTATAATCAACCAAACATATGGCTGCCAATGCCGAAACTTCTTTAGATAAGCATATTTGAAGGCTGCTTTTTTATCTTCATCAGCCAGGTCTTGGAACTCTGGTATAGATTCCGCGAATGAATATCGTTTCATTTTTAGCGAACGTCATAAGACACCCATCCGCTACCGGGGGCGAGCTTCGACTTCGGGGTTAAGGGCTAAAATCATCTGAAAAATTCGACTCGGAACGGGTAGCGGATTGGTGTGCTCTGCCTTGTTAGGCTTGTTTTTGGGCGGGTGTGCTGTCGGTGTCTTCTCTGATGAGGTCGCTCTCAGGCTGATCGCCGCGCTCGTAAAAATGGCTGAACAAAAATCCAAATAGCGGAATTCCCAAGAATACGAATCCGGAAATCGCTAAAATGGTCCTCAGTACATCATTCTCAGGCTGTTCTAGGCTAGGGAACACATACAATGCAATTCCTCCAATAACCAATGCAGCCACCTGTAATCCCAGCATAGCCATAGTGGTGATTACTCCTGCATACATTCCTCGGCCGAAATTCTTCTTCCACCAAGCAAAAGCGTGTGAGAGCTTGTTGTTCATTTTATTGGCCTAACGTAGAGCTCAACCGCGCCGTGTAAACCAGATTTGCAACCATTCATGTTCTTAGATCTCAATGGTTTCTGGCTGCGGACGGTATCGCGTCGGATGAAGCGCCTTGTTAGCTTTTTTTTTGAGTCCAGCTTCGAGGAGTCTATGGAACTAGCTTAACTCTGGCACGGATACCTGAGCAATAGCATTCTTCTACTACTTTGCTTGCAATATCTAATTCTTCCAACAAACGTTCTTGTGTCGAGCTATCGAGATGAATCAATCCGTCCTCAATAGCAGTTCTACTAGCTTCGATAGTAAGGGTCAATTCGGCTGGATTAGAATACACTGGTTCTGCTTCTGCCCCAAATTCCTCCGCTATTATAGAGTTGTCTTGGAATTCTGACCATTTTCGCACTCCTAGTTTCCTACAAGCTCTATCAAGCAGGTTCATCTTCTTGCAGAGAACTGAAAGGTCATCTACGTGTTCGTCTTCTTTAGCATTCTCAGCTTGGATCCATATTGTTGCGCCCATATTTTTGTCTAACGTAGAGAACAACCGCCGCGTGTAGAACAGCCGCAAATCATTCATGGTTTTAACTCAAAAACGGTCCCGGACTCAGGACGGTTAACGGTCGGATGTTTCGCCTTGTTCGACGATTTTTTTGCGAACCATCTCCACAGTCTCTTGAACAGTCGGGCCATGAATTTGAGGTGGAGTCTTACTCTCACAAAACTCTCTCCAAATGAACAAAGTCATATCAGCACCATCGAAGGTCGAATCACTTCCATCGTCATATACTCCGGGTGTGTAAAACTGACGTAAGGCTCTATACCTTTCATCACTGTAGAACGCACGCGCCACCCAATCATATACTGGAATTACATGAAAGTGAATCGTATGTTCCTTCATGTGACCATAACGACCTACGTAAAAATGTGATGGGGAAAGTTGTTCTGTAATGATCTGTTGAAGCCTCGCGAGGAGTAACCCTAGTTCGAATAATGCTTCCTTCGATAAGCTAGAGAGGTCATTGGTATCCATCTTTGATCCGACCATGAAGTAACCAGGAAGCTCCGAGTTCACACGATGATTAATCGTCCAATGATCAGTCTCGTGAACGACTAGGTGATCTGGAGCGCGGAATGCATTCATTTTATTTTTGTCGAACGTAGAGCTCAACCGCGCCGTGTAAAACAGATTCGCAGCCATTCACGATCTTAGCTCTGCAACTTCATCGGACAACGGACGGTATCGCGTCGGATGAAGCGCCTTGTTCGGCCACATTATTCGTATATTCTTGCCGCTGAAAAGGCCTCACTAATCTCTCTCCACGGATTAACGGAACCATAGTCTATATTCATGTTCCTATAGTATCCACCATTATCACGTAACCACGCCTGCAAAGCCTCGATGAACGATGGTAAATCATTATTCTCCCATGTGCCACCATTCTTCGCGTGGTCATCGAGTATGCAATCAAGGAACCTGGCGAGATCATCTTTCGAGGTAATATGCTCTGTGTGGTCAATATTCATGTCTTTCTTATTATTGCCGAACGTAGAGCTCAACCGCGCGCTGTAAACCAGATTCGCAACCATTCACGATCTTAGCTCACAATGGTTTCTGGCTCCCGGGCGGTATCGCGTCGGATGAAGCGTCTTGTTAGGTTCATTATTCAGTATAGTTCATCGCTTGGCCGTGACTGTCCGCATCTCTCACAATGAGTAGCCCCCCATGGCAACTGACTATTACAATGCGTGCAACGTATCAGATCTGATGTGTCCAGCTTAGGTGGTTCTAGAAACCAGTGAAGGAATCCACATCTTCTGCATACTCTAACGGAAGCCTCCTCATTCAGCCAATCAAGGTCAAAAAATGTAAGCGCCCGGGTATTAAGCATGACCTTGCGCTCATCATATTCCGCATGATTGCACTGAAGACATTTGAAATGTGAGAGAGGCATGTTCGTGATTCTTATTATTTTTCTTACCTAACGTTTAGCTCAACCGCCGCCCAAGCAACAGCTGAACATCTTAAAAGGCCTTTCTCGGAAAACAGCTCCTCGCGTCAGGACGGTTAGCGGTCGGATGCAGCGACTTGTTAGGCAAGTTTTATTCGCCATGATCAGCATGAGCCTGATCCATTGCATTCTTATGTGGAGTCAAGCATTCATCCACCAAATCTGTGTATTCTTCATAGAGATTATACACCTGATCAGTTCGATTTGAGCACCACGTTTTAATTCGATAATTGCCGTTGCCAATAGGAATAAATACTGCGTCAAAATCCATATGATATAATTCATGCTTATCTATGAACTCATGTGTTCTATCATTAATTGATTCATTAACCTCTTCCGCAGCATTAAGCACCAATGTTTGATATTTGGGGTTATCCTCAATGCACGAGCAGTAATGCATGACTTGCGATTCAGCGGTTAGCGGATAACGGTGATACATAGATCTTAACCAAAACCCAGCCGAACCCCCGATAGCTAGAATCAAAATAACCAAGAGTAGTCGCTTGCAGATCAATTTCATATGCAGTGAGTAACGTTGATTCTCGCAATATTATTAGCCTAACAGTTAAATGGACGGCCGGTCGTAGTTTACGGGATAGACGACCGTCAGTCTATCGCATAGAAAAATTAGGGTGACAGCTAAAATATCGACCATCGTGGGACATTCTGTCGCAACTTCAGCCCTCTGCGTCTTGTTTAGACTGGCAGACCGTAGAAAACAACCTCGCACTGTAAATCAGTTGTCCGCCTTCCGACTCACGACGGCTGCCGAACCGGTATTCGCTCCCTGTCACATCTGGGACAACAAGCCCGGAGGTGGTGTCACAAGCCCTCCGGACGACCTGTAGCCGTGCCTCCGCCTCTGGTCGATTTGCCGGGTCCGGGCAAAAACCTTGTCAATCGGTCACAACACTGAGGTGGGCATACGAGATGAAACACACCGTCCCAAGTTAGATCCCTGACCGCTCAGGTCAAGATGGATGATCGGTTTCCACCACACGCAATCCAGCCGTCTGGAAGCGGGCGGCCCATCCACACCCACCGCCCCCCCGGGCACAAACGCAATAGTCGGCCATGCCACGTTATATACAAATGTGAGGGACGAGACTGTCTCTCACATCAAACCCCTCCGCGCCAGCGCCGTGATCCACCCCCGGATCACGGCTTTTTTCGTGCATGGGAGGGATACATAACAACCAACAAGAAAGGAACCAACACCATGGCTGTGAAACTCATAGCAAACTACAGCAAGCGTCTCGGTCTTCCGGGCTACTCGTCGCACCAGTTCAGCGTCTCCGTCGAGACCGAACTGAACACCACCGACGACATCGCCCACGAAGCTGAGCGTCTGTATAACAACCTCCAGACCAACGTCGACGAACAGATCCGGCAGACCGGATTCGTTCCACCCCACGACTACGGCATGGAAACCCCGGCCCGGCAAGCCGACACCGTTCAGCCCGTCAACGTCCTGCCCATCGCCCGACACTGCGACTGGCAGTGCTCTCCGAAACAGCAGGAGCTGATCCTCAAACTCATCGGGGAAAACAACCTGGACAAGAACGATGTCGAGCAACTCGCCAAGCAACGCTTTCGCAAGAGCGTGCCGCAGCTCAACAAGCTGGAGGCGTCCGGTCTGATCGACCTGATCATTCAGCAGCAGTTGCAAGACCGGAAAAAGAAGGGAGGCCAGAGATGATCTCCACTCTCAACCCGACCACCGACACCTCCGCCCGGGGAAACTACGGACGGGCTCTGGACTACATCTCGGCGTCACGACTCAGTTGCTGGCAACAATGCAGGAGGAAACATTACTTCCGCTACGTTGCCAACATCCCGTCGGAACCGTCGCCGGCGATGCATCTGGGCAAGGTCGTGCACGCCACTCTCCAGCAATGGAACCTGTGGCGATGGGACAGGAAACCCTACACGATGAATGATCTGCATGCTGCCTTCTTCCACTCGTGGGAAAAGGAGCAGGTGGAGAATACCGTGCCGTGGAAATCGGACAAGGAGCACGACGACCTGCGCGACAAGGCGTGGGAACTTGTGACTGCCTATCTCGATGCCGCCGTGATCGAGGAGGACGAGGACATAGCCGGTGTCGAGGTGCGGCTTGAAGCTGAGATCGAGGGTCTGCCCACGGTCATCGGCATTGTCGACCTCGTTCGCGGGGGAGGCCGTATCGTCGACTTCAAGACCGCCGCCAAGTCTCCCTCGCAAAACAGCGCGGGACACGTGCACGGCACGCAGCTGGGCATCTACGCCCTGTTGTACCGCCACTGCACCGGGACCAGGGAACTGGGCATCGAGCTTCATCATCTGGTGAAGACCAAGGTGCCCAAGGTCTGTGTCTCCGAGTTCGGCAGCATGTCTGACCGTGAGATCGGCAACGTCATCGCCCTCATGCATCAGTATGTGGATTCGGTGAAAGCCGGGGACTGCACACCGTCGCCGTCGTTCATGTGCTCGGGATGTGAATACCTCTCGCAGTGCAAGAACTGGCAGGGCGGCGCGGAGCACGGGAACGGGGATGCGTCATGAGAAACGCCTTCCTTTTCGCGACACTGGCCATGTTTGTGAGCTGCACCGGTTGCAGCAAAAAGAAACAGGACTCGCCGCCACCCGTCGTTGTCAACGCCCCGGACTACCAACCGATCGGCGAAGGCATGAAGGTTCAAAGCTATGCGCTGGTCGGAGTCGCGGTGATCGTCACCGTCGGCCTGATTGCCCGCAATGGAAACCACTGACCCCGCAATGCCATGAACCCGACCAACGCCATAATCAGCCTCTTCAGCTTTGTATCCCTCGGAGCACTGACGCTCTGGGCTATCAAGGACCTGTGGGGCGTCATGCTGGCCCTCCTGTTGCTCGCCGGTCTAATCAACCTGGCGGGACGCAAGCGCTGACCGGCAAACAACAAAACCGCAAGGCCGCATCCGGACTCCCTGACAGGAGCGAGAATGCGGCCTTTTTCATTACAAAACCAAACAGAAAACCAAACAGAAAACCAAACATATGAACAACATCATCAACATGAACCGCCACCAGCCGGTGGCCTACGAGATCGTGGAAAACGCACCGCGAGTGAATGACAATCCGAAACCCCGGGGCATGCTGCTTCACTGCGGAGCCCAGGTCGTGGACCGTCAGGATCTCTTCGAGGTCGCCACGCCGCACGGCACGGACACATGGTATCCGCTCCCGCACCGCACACTGGTGACGGAAGTGGAGCACCAGCTTCAGGCCGCCGGTTTCCAACTGCGCGGCGAGACCCATGCCCTGACCCACGACGGCTCCAGATACTTCGGAGTCATCCAGGTCAACCTGCCGACCCGGAGCGACCGGGACTTCGGCTGGGTGGTGGGACTGCGCAACTCGCATGACAAGAGCCTGCCCGCCGGACTCGTTGCCGGAACCCAGGTATTCGTCTGTGACAACCTTGCCTTCAACGGCGAGGTGAAACTCAGTCGCAAGCACACGCGTTTCGCCATGCGTGACCTGAAGCAGTTGACGGCCCGTGCGGTCGGCAAGCTCGGTGACAAGTTCGCCGACTTTGACCGCCGGATATCCGCCTACAAGAAGATGTATCTCCCGGACCGTTCCGCCCATGACCTGATCGTCAGAAGCGTCGACTGCCGGGCGATCACACCGAGCCAAGTGCCTGCCGTGCTGGAGGAATGGCGCAAGCCGTCCCACGAAGAGTTCCTGCCGCGCAACGCCTGGAGCCTCTTCAACGCCTTCACCGAAGTCTACAAGGGAGTCAATCCCCAGACTGCCGTGAAGCGCGGACAAGCCCTTCACGGCCTGTTTGACGGACAGGTGGGACTGGACAGCTAAGCGACCACATAAGAAAAACGCTCCACACATCGTGGGGCGTTTTTTTTAGCTACCTGATCATGACGCGAACGCGCCGCTTGAAATGCTTCGCCCCCACAAGGAATTCATTATCAAAATATTTACCTATTCAATATGCGGATTCAGACTCTACGCAGAACAATAGAAAATCCATCATGTGCAGCGTATACGAATTTGGCAGGGGTAAAAAGAAACCGCCTCAAGCGCTCACGGCCAGCGGCTTTGGTACGTTAGATGAGAACATTCGGCTCATCAGACGCCCTGACAAGGCTCCTGTGTATCTGAGTAATGGTGATATCCGAATGATGCGCTGGAGCTACGAACGTCCAGGCCTTGGTGATGTAAACAATACACGCAGCGAGAACTTTGACAGTCCCATGTGGCGGGACTCCATCGAGCATCGCCGCTGCCTTCATTCCCGTAACCGCTTTCTAAGAGTGGTCCGGGCCAAAGGGAAACAAACGAACACATCGTTTCACCAGCCGGGATGGCGAGTGGCTATGGATGGCTGGTATCTGGGAGAAATCAAACAGCCTAGGCGAATGCTTCTCAATGATTACGACCTCCGCAAACTCGCTGATGTCCCCTATTCATCATCGCATGCCAGCGGTGCTAACGGACGAGGAGCTAAGCCCATTCCTCTACGGTGAACTGATGACATTCAATCCAGCGCCAGACACCCTATTAGTAAACGAAGCCAACAATCCTTTTATAAAGAACCCTCCGAGTCATAAACAGGACGAACTATTTTAATGGAATTAAGCCAGCCCCTCTCGGGAGCTGTTACTCCGATCCATCATCCTGATCCCTGCCATCATCACATTACTCATTCATACCTAACCATTATTGCGCTGCTCACTAACCCCACCATAGA
This sequence comes from Oceaniferula spumae, assembly GCF_042849255.1. Taxonomy (GTDB): domain Bacteria; phylum Verrucomicrobiota; class Verrucomicrobiia; order Verrucomicrobiales; family Akkermansiaceae; genus Oceaniferula; species Oceaniferula spumae. The sequence continues at coordinate 346,273 of NZ_AP026866.1, read as the reverse complement.
AAAATCACCTCACAATGCCCAGTGACATCTAAAAATACACACAGCTAGACATCGCCCACATCAAGCACCGCAGAGGAACTTGCGAAGTCATCTTCAAACAATATCTTCACCCATAAATCGAACACGTCACACCCCATACCCATTAAAGGTGATATGATTGAACACCAGACACCCACTCACATCATGGACGAGCAAGAAAAAGCCTGCTTCCATAGATTCATCCGTATTCTAGCGGACACCGGAAACATTCAGCATGCTATCACCGAGTCAGGATGGACGGATCACCCAGCCTACAATCACAGCCAGGACGCTGTGGACATTTCCGGCGTCCCCCATGATAAACTCCACCTGCTCGTAGCATCATCAGTGGCGCTCCCAGCCCCGTCCGAGAATACATCCATGGTGCGAGCGGCGGTCTCACTATTCAAGAGCGCCACAGCATCGCTGCCGCCTTGGAAAAACACTACAAACTATGTGATGAGTTCTGCATCATCGATACCGCTGATGACGATTTCTACCTCGAACACAACTTTGCTCCCTCACCATAATCGAGTGCCTAAACCTTAAAAATAATCCACATCCTCCCATTAATGTCCCACCCCTGTCTCTAAAATCTCTGTATGCCTCTCGATTACATCCTTTCCCTTTTCAGTAACATCAAGCGCCACAATATTCCGCTAGAAGGCCGCCGCAACAATGAGCAGAACTGGCCTGAATCCAACGGTCCAAAGATTTTGTTTTGGTTAGAATAATCTTGCGGAAAAATCTAACCAAATCATCGTCCAGAGACACTTCCCCTAAAGCCTACGCTCAATTTACCGCCCTATATGGATACTTCGCAAACCTCATGGTCAAAATTCCTCTATGCGCTTGGGCAAGATGCAGCTCAGAAAGCAGACTCAGGAAAAATGCCGACTTACGCGGTTGCACTACCGACTCTTAATTTCGCATCCCCTCTCATCGCAGCTGGGTTCCTAACAAATCATCACGCCATCAATGGTAGTCCCCGAAGCGATGCGGACCTACTCAAGTCCTTAACAGATATGCGAGGAGAGCATGTTGAGTTTGTTATCAAAAAAGGAAGAGGACTCAGTACAAAAATGGGAGTCATCAAAGGCATCGCTAAAAATAACAGAGGTGAAGAGTGCCTTGCAATATACTACCTCAATAATAAAGAAGAAGGTAAGGAGCACATCGCTCACATCCATCCCGGGTTGCTCCATTGTGTCAAGCTAACCGAAACTACGCAAAACATCGAATCCAGACGTCGGTGGCTAGATACGGTAATTAACTTGAAAGGGTTAACTACACTTTTTCAAGGCAATGAAGAAGCTGCGTATTCCTTGGCGGGGAAACCACATAACACCTGCAATATTTTTGATTCTTCGGCCCGGGTGCAGGGGGAAGTTGCCACGCATTTACCCATCGCCACCTTAATCCCTACTGTCAACAAAACAGACTCAATATACCTAGGGGATCTAGTGCGGCTCGCAGAATCGACAAAAAGCGCCGTAGCTAGATCATCAAACACTACAATTAACCCTCGTACGAATAAACACCTAGCCCAACTTCAAATCGTCTCCGGAGCTATTCAATCACTTGATTATGATATTTTTGCGCCAACTGGATCAGTCGTATTTTGCATAGCCCGTACTGAACCATCCTTCCTCGATGCTACAACAATGATTAATGACAACTACATTCGTCGATGTCCACAAGCTGAACTTACTATATCCGATAGTCTCCTCGACCTGAAGCCAGCAGGGATTGATATTTGTGCATGGTACCGCTAATCTTATGAACTTCACTGAAACCAACCAGGTTTATACCGCGATGGAAAGCGTCCTAGGAGAGGACGGCACCGAGGATTCGGGGCTGAACACCATTTCTGTTACGTCGGATCATGTCCGGCAGTTTCACGCCGCCCTAGGCGCATTCCGGCGACAGCTTGTAGAGAGCGAGGTTGCAGACGAATGGGCTGCGTTCCTCAGATCGATTAAACGTTGGTTCCACCTCTATTTGACTACACCGGTTGAAGGTCAATCCTTGCTTCCATGGTGCCCGAGAATTGATGGGTTGGGACGACTCAAACAAAGTTCTCAGCCATATACTAGGCAGCTATTTGACGATCTTAATACAAAGTTTCAATCTCTACTTCAAATTGAGCAGCATCCATTTCTGGACCAGATTCTCGATGCTCTCCCCGAAGGCATTGATCCTGACAATGAGCAGACCTCCCTTTACCGCTTAGGCGTAGTCGTAGAAGGCAGAAGGGTTTGTCAGCATGTCTCCAAATGGTTCGATACCTTCGATATAGGTGTTCCTGTTCACGTTGTAACTCCCAGCGATCTAAAAAAAGAAAATCATTTCGATCAACTTATCCTGATGGGTTCTCCTCGCTGGTTTACTCTAGCTGGTTCAATGCACGTCTTAAATTCCCCTCGTGCAAATCAGTTAACGTTCATGGGATTTGAACCCTTTTTCACGGCCCCTACTGCTGACAATTTTTATTTCTTCAACGGCTCGCCACACCTCTTCACTGGAGCTACTACACAAGGTCTCCTAAAGGCCCCTGCGTGTCGAAGCTACACCATCTGTACTAACGATGAAGACGAAGAATCAAATAAGGAAGATACCGAACCAATCTCCGCATCTGAAATTGACGACATCATCCCGACGATCGATTCTTCAAAAGTCTTTTCATCATTCGAGCAATCGGATCCGAACGACGACGAAGTAGAAGTAACTGCCTCATGTCATTTCGGAAGATTATCCGCAAATGCGGGCGTCTTTCTAAACACAGAAGCCTCGATCTATCGAATTTTGCTTCGCCAATCTAGTGGGGCTAAACTTATCTGTAATGAGATCGAGAAAACGCCAGTTACAGCACTTTCGCCTGGTGACATCGTAATGTTCTCCACGCATGGTGCCGGCGATATGACAGCCAGTATAGCTAACTCTTTGTTAGGTGACTTGGCTCCTGTGCTACGTGAAAAACAATCAGCTTGGAAGATGAAGGTGCAATCACGCTTCTATCTATTTGGAACTCACCATGAGCTACGTAAAAGCGGCGTCTTATCAGCCAGCGAGACGAATTTTAACAATTGGTTACGCCCACATACAATCATGCCAAAAAATAAGACTGAATTCCTCAAATTATTACTGCTGACCGGATACAGCGAGGATGAAGCGGCTGATACAATAACAGCAATGCGTAGGATTTCAGCTGCGCACCAAAGCGCAGGAAGGAAAGTAGCTCAGATGCTCAGAAAATCAGCAAAAGGCACCCATCTCAATCAACTGGAAAAAAACGGAATGCAAGTGCTCCATGGAGAATTAGGAACTTCTGCAGAAATGAGAGCATACTACATCGAACAAATTGATCATCGGGAATATGAACTCCCCATCTCCAAACTTAACCATCCATTTGAACTTACTGACGACTTATGGCTCGCATGATTCCATCCATTTGTCCGGAAGTAGCACCCCCGGGAGAAAAGCAACTTTTCCGTCGCTTGCGTGACGATCCTGATACTGAAGGTTGGTATGTCCTGCATGGCTTGGATCTGGCGCAACACACTACCCAGATGTCTGGTGAAGCTGATTTTGTAGTCATAGTTCCAGAATACGGAATCTTGGTTATCGAGGTGAAGTCACACACACGAATTCATGTTGACGATCAGGGGTGGCATCTCGGAGACCAACCCCATCCAGAGCAGCGCGGACCCTTTAAGCAAGCTGCTGAGGCGATGCACTCGCTCCGAAAATACGTCGTTAAGGTCGACCCCTCTTATGGTTCTTTTTTAACATGGTCCGCCGCATGTTTCCCACGCTTAACTTTCCGTCAAAAGAGTCCAGAGTGGCATGACTGGCAAATCATTGACAGGGGCCGGCTGACCAGTGCCCCCATTTCAACCATCATCAAGAGCATCCTGTTAAAAGGAAGAGACATTTTGATCGGCAACAACGTGGGCTGTGCAACTAATCAGCCCAAGTATGCCTCCATTGAACGCTGCGAGAGAATTACACGTTCCTTACGACCTATTTTTGAAGTTGCCATATCTCCCAAAGCACGCCGTAATAAACTTGAGGATGATCTCATTCATCTAACCGAGGAGCAATATTCGGCATTGGACCAAATGATGTTTAATCCTCGTATGATCTTCTCGGGGGCTGCGGGGACTGGCAAAACGGTATTGGCGACGGAAGCTCTTCGGCGAACCTCGGTAGAGGCTCCTCAAACTAGATTGGCTCTGTTTTGCTTCAACAAATTACTTGGACAAGAACTGCATTCCCAGTGCAAAGAAATTGCCCAGCATGCTGTAGTCACCAACATTGATGAATGGTTATATTCCATAGCCAAAAACAAATTGACCCCGGCTATTAGAAATTCTCCGGATTTCTTCAAAGGTAAGCTCGTTGAGCTGGCCATCGAGTGCTTACTCGAAAGTGATGATACCCTCCCGTGCTTTGACTTCATCATTCTTGATGAGGCGCAGGACCTACTTCAGCCACACTATCTTGAACTCTTGGACCTCATCTTGGACGGCGGGTTGTCAAGTGGCCAGTGGCTGTTTTTTGGCGATTTTCTAGGACAGGATATTTTTTCACAAGGCTCTGTTTCAATCAACGATTTCAGAGTCAACAACGCTCCGTCGGCGGCGATGTTTGGACTATCTGCAAATTGCAGAAACACTTTGCCTATCTCAGAGTATGTGGTGTCATTAGGTCAGCTTAAACCACCCTACGCGAAAGTCCTGCGTGGCGATACGCAGGAAGATCCGGAATTAAAATTCTGGTCCGACGGTGAGATGCAGAAACAGCAAGTAACGACTTTTATATCTGAATGTATGAAGGCCGGGTATAGGGCCGGGGATATTGTATTACTTAGTCCCATTGATGAAGATTGTTTGGGCATGCAGCTAGCCCTGGATGCGGAATGGTCACAAAAGGTAGCCCCATACGGCATGGCAAAAAACCGTATATCCTACACCACCATCCAAAAATTCAAGGGCATGGAAGCCCCCGTGATCATACTCACTGATTTTAACTCCATCGATTCATCACATCAGCAGTCACTTTTTTATATCGGGCTTTCCCGTGCTCTACACTGTTTGGGGATATTTCTTCACGAGGATCTCAAACCTGTTCTCCGCTCAATCATTTAATCTCGACCAATATAGTAAATATGGAACAACACCTTGAAAATCGCACAAAGCTGCTCGCATCCATAGCGGGTGAAATATTCGGTCCCGGAAGTCGATTCGACACTTCCTCGGGCGACTTACTTTCCCCAGGAACAGAAATTGATATTACCAAGCCTCAGGCCTTCGTGGATTGGGAAAGCTATAACGAAAAATTTCAAGGTATTCGTCCTATCGTCAAAGGAACTGGAGAGGAAATCCTTCAAAATGAAAGTCCACTACTTCGCTATGGTATGGGGATTTTGTTTCCCAAGACAGAGGATGGCATGAATGACGAGGCCGATGATGCAGCAGATGTAGCGGACGCAAACGTTTCTACGTTTGAGCTCTCAGACGATGAACTCAAACAAAAACAAACACTGGAAAAAAAAGCCGAGAAATATGCAGAGGCCGGAGGCTCAGAAATTGCGGGAGAAGAAACCTCAAGCTCAGCAGAGACGCGACTAGCCAATTTGAAAAGCCAGCGCAGTATGGGGATTTCATTTGTCGTTGATGCAGCAGCAGAAGGAGATCTAGTTCTTCATGCAACCGGAGGACGCTACAAAAGACTTAGTCAAGTTACAGTGGCTGATAGACCTCTCAGGTGGTGGGCCCGCACTGCTATCAATGACGTAGTATCCGTATCTCTGAAAACATTGCTTCAGGCAGAGGGGCAAATAGAACCTATAAAGGTAGCCTTGAAGGAACTAGCTCCCATTGAGGTCAACTTTGAAATTTTTGTCAGAGGAAGGGATAAAATACCCGGAGATCAACACCCTGCGTCAGCTAGGCTTATCACCGTATCATTGGTGAATCGTACGCATTGCTTGGACGAAAAACTACTGGGTGATTTTTGTCTGTTCCAGTCAAGGTTCACCGCAAAAGCCGGGACGGATACTGCATCTGCAATCTTGTATTATCCGGAAGCAAGATCATCCAACAGTAATGAGGAAACGGAATCACTTGATTTGCTCTATCGAAACGAAAAGACATTTTCCACCGGGCATGGCTGCGCTGGCACTTGGGAGTTGAATGGGCTTGGCGACCGAGCTCTGAGTGTCTGTGCGGAACCTATTCCGGCCTACGAGGTCCCATCAATCACTCCCTCACTTCAGTGCGAGAACCCTCAAGATCCGGGTCAATTTGAAGATCTGATCATCCCCCTTTCTGTGTTGGCTGACAACTCTCGGAAGGACGAATCCGTCCAGCTACTGGAACGAATGATCACCGCATATGAAAGGTGGGTCCAAGAAAAATATGTCGAGTCGGATGGTTTAGTGTCAGATTTCAAATGCACCGCGCAACGTCATCTGAAGAGGTGTGCTGAAGTAATACAACGGATGAAAGATGGCTTGTCTATGCTTGTAGATGAGGAAAACCACCCTGATGTTTCTTTGGCGTTTAGGCTCACGAACAAGGCGATGTTACTCCAGGCTCTAGCCTCAAAAATAAAGACCCGTAACCCTGAGCTGGACAAGGCGGCTAATAGGCTGACCTATAAACCGCCTTACGAAGCCTTAAACCTAGAATCCGATGAAGCGATCGAGCGCGCTTGGCGACCGTTTCAGATTGCTTTCTTTTTAATGAACATCACAGCCTTGGCGGATCCTCATGCCAAGGAACGGGAGATTGTGGATTTAATTTGGTTCCCAACAGGTGGTGGTAAAACAGAAGCTTACCTCGCTTGCGCTGCTTTTTCGATTCTACAAAGGCGGCTACGTAACCCTGAAGACACCGGCACTGAAGTCCTCATGCGTTACACGCTAAGGCTGTTGACGGCTCAGCAATTCCAAAGAGCTTCCTCCTTAATTTGTGCGCTAGAGACATTACGTCCGAAGTATGAGCGCCTTGGTACAGCACCATTTACTATTGGAATATGGGTTGGTAGTTCTACGACTCCAAACACAATACAAGACGCTAAAAAGTCCATCAACGATACAAAGAAGAACGGACCTGATGACTACAAGATGGTGTTGTTGAAATGTCCTTGGTGCGGCGCTGCCATGGGTCCAAACCAAAAAGCAAATTACCAGTATGAGGTTGATGGTGTAAAAATAGCAGGCCAACAAATATCTCTCCACTGTCCCGACCATGCTTGTTCGTTCCGCTCAAAATTACCGGTTGAGGTGGTTGACGAAAATATTTACAAATCTCCCCCCACCTATCTCATAGCAACGGTCGATAAATTCGCAGGGTTAGCATGGAGAGAAGAATGCCGAAGTATTTTTGGAATTGATGATGGAGGGGAGCGCGTAAAATCGCCTCCCGGTCTTATCATTCAAGATGAACTTCACCTGATTACAGGCCCCCTAGGGAGCATGGTCGGCTTATATGAATCTTTGATTGATGAGCTTTCTACCGATTATCGAGATACTGAAAACCCCATAAAGCCTAAACTTGTTGCCGCCACCGCGACAACGAGAGCATCGGATCGCCAAATTCGAGACTTATATGCTCGCACTCAGACAACCGTATTTCCCCCTCCTGGGATTGATGCTTCCGATTCCTTTTTTGCGAAATATGCAGTCGATGATGCAGGTAAACGTTTGCCGGGGCGGATGTATGTTGGCGTTTTGCCAAAGAATTACTCATCCGCATTGACTACAAGTGTTAGGCTCTATGCATCATTGCTCGCAGCAGCGTGGGGACTTTCTACAGAAAAGGAACGCGACCCATGGTGGACGTTGTTAGTATTTTTCAACAGTTTAAGGGAATTGGGAGGCAGCCTTACTCTTTTTGGCGCTGATATTCCTGAACGATTGCGAAATATTCAGAACCGTTGGTATCCTAAAGGTGTAGATGGGAAACGACGTTATTTGAATGAAGTTCTTGAACTCACTGGTCGTTTGGCAAGCAGCGAGGTACCTCGGGCACTCGATGCTCTTGACCGTCCATATGCGTTTAAACCTCCAAAGGGAAAATACCCCGTTGACGCTTGCTTGGCATCAAACATTATCGAAGTTGGTGTCGATGTTGATCGACTGGCAATCATGGCTGTCGCCGGCCAGCCCAAGACAACGGCCCAATACATCCAAGCGACGGGCCGTGTTGGTCGTAACACTAAAAAGCCAGGGGTAATTCTCGTGAACTACGGTGCGAATAAACCCAGAGATCTCTCCCATTATGAGCACTTTCAAGCTTACCATGGAAAGCTCTACGCCAGTGTAGAACCCTCAAGCGTGACACCCTATACAATTCCCGTTTTGGATCGAGCCCTTCATGCTGTAATGGTTGCTTGGGTTAGACAAAATTTACCAATGGATGATCTATCAAAACCCAAACCTTTTCTGGGCACAGCCAAAGAAACCATGGCAAAAAAATGTCTACCTATTTTAAAGCGCCGCATCGAATCTCTAACTTCTGATCAGAAGGAAAAAGATCGGATGTTGCACGACCTTAACCAGTGCTTTGATAAACGCATCAAAGAATGGGAAAGTTCCAACTCCATTATTTGGCACGAGTATTTTCCTAAACACGATAGTTCGGATATCCCGCTCATACACCCTTACGGGGCTCCATGTCCGAGCGAGTGGCATGATGAAAACTGCTGGGCAGCTCCAAACTCTATGAGAGGTGTGGACGCAGAGTGTCGCCCACACATTCCATCTCGCCCTCAAAACAACCAATCAGATTAATCTATCATGGCATTAAATCCACTAAGACGTTCGCAACTCATTGCCCCATTTGGCCCCGGTTCACTTCACATTCTTGAAGGTGGAATAGCGGTCGTAACTGGGGGGCTTGATGATTGGTTCAAAGATAAGAATGGGAACCCTTCATCTGACACCTTTATCTTAGACGGGCCTCTCTACATCAGGGAACCTCGCCTCGAAAAGCAACTGGGAGTGTCTCATTTCAGATTAGCCCCTGGACCGGAAAACCGAACAGATTCCGACCAACCAGAATTAGTCACTCCTGTGTACCGTTTCCCCACGTGGTACTATTGTTCGCGTTGCCATCAAATGACCAAGGCTGACCTGCACACCCGCGGGAAATTGCGTTGCCAGTCAGCTGACTGTAAAAAGCAACCTCTTCAGCAGGTTCGATTTGCCGCAGTATGCGATTATGGCCACCTCCAAGATTTTCCATGGTTGGAATGGGCGCACCGTAGCCTGAACTTCTCCCCCGAATGCGAAAACAGTCTGATGTTTAAAGCTCAAGGAGCTGGTTCCTTAGCCGATATCAGTGTGGAGTGCACCCGATGTAATACGAAACCTCGTTCATTAGGTGGTGTGATGAGTGGCACGCTTCCAAGTAAAAGTAATAGCCTCGGGTCCAGCGGACTGACTCAAATGACCCTAAGTGATGAAAGCGAGTTTACTTGCCGTGGCCACAGTCCTTGGTTGGGTGTCGATAAAATGACCGAGATCTGTCCACGCCCCCTCAGAGCGGCGCTGATCAATGGAAACAACTTACACTATGGTAATGTGAAAAGTGCTATTTTCATACCTCCTCAATATCGACCATCGTTGGGAGATTTGGCAGCAATGTTAGAAGAGCCCGAATTAAGACTTTTAATTAAACGTATGCGTCAAGTCGGTTTGGACATTCCTATGATCACGATGCGGATACGGCAAGCGGATGCATCATCGCCTAAACCTCGATTGACAACTTTCTCAGATGATCAAATTGGTAACTGCCTAAAAGGGCACGAGGAAGCCCCTCCTAGCAACGGATACGTTGATCTCGAAGATGACGAAACTCCCGATGACCTGCAAATTCGTAGGGATGAATATGACGCATTCCTTGGAGAAACCGACCGTGAAGATCGTCTAGTGCTAAGACATCTGGATACGAGCGCTCTACCCAACAACTTGTCATCCATCATAGATGATATTGTAGCTATCGATAAGCTCAGAGAAACTCGGGTATTTGCCGGGTTTTCAAGGCTGATGCCGACCCCTCCACCTGATGCTCCACACCCTCAAAGATCGTTATGGCGAACAATGCCTCCAGAATTCAAAGATCGCTGGCTGCCAGCATCCGTTGTCCAAGGTGAAGGGATATTTATTAATTTCAACCAAGATGCACTCCATGACTGGGAAAGCACGGAGGAAGTACTTGGTCACATCAAGACTCTACAGGATAATCATGACTCGTGGGCCAATCGACTTGGTCGCCCCACGGAAGTTGTAGAGCCACGGTTCGTGCTCCTGCATACCCTCGCGCACCTATTGATCAACCGCTTGGTATTTGAGTGTGGCTACGGCTCATCCTCCTTGAGAGAAAGGCTCTACGTCACAGCTGATAAAGACGCTCCTATGAGTGGAATACTGATTTATACAGCAGCTGGCGATGCGGAAGGAACCATGGGAGGGCTGGTACGCTTAGCTGACCCAATTAGCCTTGGAGAAATCATCGTCAACGCTCTTGACGAAGCTCAATGGTGCTCATCTGACCCAATTTGCTCTGAGTCAGCTAGCGAAGGACAAGGTCCAGACTCGTTGAATTTAGCGGCCTGCCACTGCTGTTCGCTTTTGCCCGAGACGAGTTGTGAAAAATTTAATACATTGTTAGACAGAAGTCTTTTCATTGAAGGTCACCCTGCGGCATTCTTTCCTTCCAAGAAATGATACCTATAATCGACATTTTTGCTGGCCCAGGAGGACTAGGAGAAGGCTTCACCCGTGCCGGCTTCAACATTAGGTTATCTATCGAGAGAGACCCTCAAGCTCACGAAACATTGTTGTTTCGTTCGTTCACCCGGATACTGCAAAAAACCAAAAAGGGGAGAAACAGTATATTGGCTTACTTTGAGGCAGCTCAACACGATCCAGTGCATGCACTGGAGGAACTAATTGAAAAGCATGCGAATGCCTACGAAGAAGCGAGTAATGAAGCATGGTTGGCGGAACTTGGCGGCGAGGAATTCCCCGATCATGACGTTTCAACAAGGATTGATGCCGCTCTAAACGGAGCAAAAGAATGGGTACTTATTGGAGGCCCACCGTGCCAAGCATACTCCTTGGCCGGGCGAGCAAGAATGAAGGGGACCGATCCGGACTTTGAAGACGACCATCGGCATTTCCTCTATAAGCAGTATCTGCGCATCGTAGCAGACCATTCACCGACGATTTTTGTCATGGAAAACGTCAAAGGTATTCTCTCCGCAAATGTGAAAAATATCGAGATCTTTAAACAAATCCGAGCCGACTTACACAAGCCTGGCGAAGCGACGGATATTTCGGTTAGAGATTCACCGAGTGATGTCGTTTACGATCTACACCCTTTAATTCAGCCCATCCAAAAGAGTATAGACGATGATTATGACCCCTCCGATTTTCTTATTCGAGCCGAGGATCTAGGGATACCCCAAAAACGTCACCGGGTATTCATTATCGGGATTAAGCGAGGTTCTGGTATCCAGATGAAGCACTTGATTCCTGATCCTGATCACCACGTTTCTGTGGCCGAGGTGATTAACGATCTCCCGTCAAGGAGAAGCGGTTTCTCCCGAAAGTCAGAAGATGATTGGTGCGAAACGCTAAAGGATATTAAACGGCAGCCGTGGTTCAAGGAAACCCAGCAGACCGACAAGGGACTGACCAAATTAATTTCCTCTCAGTTGAACAATTTACTCAAGGATCAAAACAATGGTGAGAATATTCAGCCAGAGACTCGGGACCCCTCGAAGACATCACCGAAAGCACTTTCGAAATGGTACCGGGAGCGCAAGCTTCCCTACGTGTTGAACCATGTTTGTCGTAATCACATGGACAGCGACCTTCAGCGGTATTTCTACGCTGCCTGTTTTACTCTAGAGCACAATTACAGCCCCAAGCTAACTGAATATCCTGAATCCCTGCTACCTAACCACCAAAACGTCAAAAAGCCCGGAAAGAAGATTATCTTCGATGACCGGTTCCGGGTGCAATGTTCACATCTACCATCCACCACAGTGGTCTCGCATATTTCCAAAGATGGACACTATTACATCCATCCAAACCCCACACAGTGTAGAAGCCTAACTGTCCGTGAGGCTGCACGGTTACAGACATTTCCTGACGACTACTTTTTTCAAGGACCACGAACGGCACAATTCCACCAGGTGGGTAACGCCGTGCCTCCATTTTTAGCATGGCAGATTGGATGCCTAGTTTCAAAGATGTTGGGAAAGAAACCAAAAGGAAATTATTCGGCCCCTGCAAATACGGAATCCAACAGCTAAAAAGAATTTACCTGTCGCCTACCATCACTGGTAGGCGACAGGTAAATATTCTTATTGCTCGTTCGGACGTGTACCTATCAGCGTGGAGTAGTCCACCCACTTCCAAGTGACTCCGAGTGTGGTCTTCACCTGCTGGATCTGCTGTTCAACGTTGTCTGCGTAGAGCATGTACTTGCAAGCAAGGACATGACTGTCACCCAGCGTCTTGCCATCACGGTAAAGATAAAGTCCTTCCTCAGTCTGGATGACCACTTCCTTGTCGAGTAAATCCTCGACCGGGATGCCTGTCATTGGCGGACATTCCAAATCCTTATCCGGACTGCCGGCGTAGATCTCGATCTTGTCCAGCTTCAGGTGCCTACACGCATAGTTAGCCTTGCGCGGCGACTCATACATGTAAGCCATGGAACCGACGCCAGTCAGCACAGGTTGGTTTCCGTGCTCTGGATCGTTCATAGCTGAGATGTATCCAGTTTGATCACCAAGCGTCCCTACGGCGTAGCAGCGCAGGTTACCGTCTAGTTTCAGCCGGAGCCCCTGGTGTTGGCTGTCGGAGCAATAGAGCTGATCCTCATTGATCTCTCCGATGTAATGTCGCCTCCATGCTTCGTTAGCATACGGCTTCACATCAGCAGGCCATTCATCCACCTCGTCCGGGTGCATGGCGATTCCCATGAACTGCATCGCGAACCATCCGTCGAGGAAGGTAGTGGTGTCGGCACTGGGAAGATCCTCTTTGAATTCTCCCAGCAGGTTATAAGCACGCTCGGCTTCCTCTAATGTGGACGGTATGTGCTGTGAGTTATCGATAGGGTATGGATATTTTTCGTTCATAATATTGGTTGGTTACCCGACCGACACACAAAAATGTCCCGACTCAAGATCTGAGTCAAGCTGAGCGTCGGACGGAATGCTATGCCATCACCCAGCGCAATACCGAGTAGACAGCTGACAGGAAACATTCCTGCCGTTCACTGACATATAACACTGAAGGTGATCAGATTGCATAAAGGACCAGCTATGAAGGATTGTTGGGATTTTCTTTCCCGTAGATAACTACAATCGGTGAAGTTACCTCCCCCCGTATCAAGTGCCACGGCAAAAAGCCAACGTTGTTCGTACATTCATTAAAATGTGCTTTCGATGAGCACGTTCATAGTTTCCACCCTGCGCTCATATCAAAAGGTTTGATCTCTCCTATCTCCATATCTAGGATATCTACTGAATCATCATGTGCAGCGTCTACGAATTTGGCAGGGGTAAAAAGAAACCGCCTCAAGCGCTCACGGCCAGCGGCTTTGATTCGCTGGCAGACGACGTCCGTCTAATCAGACGCACCGACAAGGCTCCTGTGTATCTGAGTGACGGAAGTGTGCACATGATGAGATGGGGTTATGAGCGTCCGGGACTTGGAGTGGTGAACAACACACGTAGCGATAACTTTGAGAGTCCCATGTGGCGCGATTCGATAGAACACCGCCGATGCCTGATTCCAGTGACCGCATTCTACGAGTGGTCAGGCCCGAAAGGAAACAAACGAACACATCGTTTCACCAGCCGGGATGGCGAGTGGCTATGGATGGCTGGTATCTGGGAGACTGCCGATAAACTGGGGGAATGTTTCTCAATGATCACTACCGCAGCTAACGCGCTGATGTCCCCTATTCATAATCGCATGCCAGCGGTGCTAACGGACGAGGAGCTAAGCCCATTCCTCTACGGTGAACTGATGACATTCAATCCAGCGCCAGACACCCTATTAGTAAACGAAGCCAACAATCCTTTTATAAAGAACCCTCCGAGTCATAAACAGGACGAACTATTTTAATGGAATTAAGCCAGCCCCTCTCGGGAGCTGTTACTCCGATCCATCATCCTGATCCCTGCCATCATCACATTACTCATTCATACCTAACCATTATTGCGCTGCTCACTAACCCCACCATAGAAAAATCACCTCACAATGCCCAGTGACATCTAAAAATACACACAGCTAGACATCGCCCACATCAAGCACCGCAGAGGAACTTGCGAAGTCATCTTCAAACAATATCTTCACCCATAAATCGAACACGTCACACCCCATACCCATTAAAGGTGATATGATTGAACACCAGACACCCACTCACATCATGGACGAGCAAGAAAAAGCCTGCTTCCATAGATTCATCCGTATTCTAGCGGACACCGGAAACATTCAGCATGCTATCACCGAGTCAGGATGGACGGATCACCCAGCCTACAATCACAGCCAGGACGCTGTGGACATTTCCGGCGTCCCCCATGATAAACTCCACCTGCTCGTAGCATCATCAGTGGCGCTCCCAGCCCCGTCCGAGAATACATCCATGGTGCGAGCGGCGGTCTCACTATTCAAGAGCGCCACAGCATCGCTGCCGCCTTGGAAAAACACTACAAACTATGTGATGAGTTCTGCATCATCGATACCGCTGATGACGATTTCTACCTCGAACACAACTTTGCTCCCTCACCATAATCGAGTGCCTAAACCTTAAAAATAATCCACATCCTCCCATTAATGTCCCACCCCTGTCTCTAAAATCTCTGTATGCCTCTCGATTACATCCTTTCCCTTTTCAGTAACATCAAGCGCCACAATATTCCGCTAGAAGGCCGCCGCAACAATGAGCAGAACTGGCCTGAATCCAACGGTCCAAAGATTTTGTTTTGGTTAGAATAATCTTGCGGAAAAATCTAACCAAATCATCGTCCAGAGACACTTCCCCTAAAGCCTACGCTCAATTTACCGCCCTATATGGATACTTCGCAAACCTCATGGTCAAAATTCCTCTATGCGCTTGGGCAAGATGCAGCTCAGAAAGCAGACTCAGGAAAAATGCCGACTTACGCGGTTGCACTACCGACTCTTAATTTCGCATCCCCTCTCATCGCAGCTGGGTTCCTAACAAATCATCACGCCATCAATGGTAGTCCCCGAAGCGATGCGGACCTACTCAAGTCCTTAACAGATATGCGAGGAGAGCATGTTGAGTTTGTTATCAAAAAAGGAAGAGGACTCAGTACAAAAATGGGAGTCATCAAAGGCATCGCTAAAAATAACAGAGGTGAAGAGTGCCTTGCAATATACTACCTCAATAATAAAGAAGAAGGTAAGGAGCACATCGCTCACATCCATCCCGGGTTGCTCCATTGTGTCAAGCTAACCGAAACTACGCAAAACATCGAATCCAGACGTCGGTGGCTAGATACGGTAATTAACTTGAAAGGGTTAACTACACTTTTTCAAGGCAATGAAGAAGCTGCGTATTCCTTGGCGGGGAAACCACATAACACCTGCAATATTTTTGATTCTTCGGCCCGGGTGCAGGGGGAAGTTGCCACGCATTTACCCATCGCCACCTTAATCCCTACTGTCAACAAAACAGACTCAATATACCTAGGGGATCTAGTGCGGCTCGCAGAATCGACAAAAAGCGCCGTAGCTAGATCATCAAACACTACAATTAACCCTCGTACGAATAAACACCTAGCCCAACTTCAAATCGTCTCCGGAGCTATTCAATCACTTGATTATGATATTTTTGCGCCAACTGGATCAGTCGTATTTTGCATAGCCCGTACTGAACCATCCTTCCTCGATGCTACAACAATGATTAATGACAACTACATTCGTCGATGTCCACAAGCTGAACTTACTATATCCGATAGTCTCCTCGACCTGAAGCCAGCAGGGATTGATATTTGTGCATGGTACCGCTAATCTTATGAACTTCACTGAAACCAACCAGGTTTATACCGCGATGGAAAGCGTCCTAGGAGAGGACGGCACCGAGGATTCGGGGCTGAACACCATTTCTGTTACGTCGGATCATGTCCGGCAGTTTCACGCCGCCCTAGGCGCATTCCGGCGACAGCTTGTAGAGAGCGAGGTTGCAGACGAATGGGCTGCGTTCCTCAGATCGATTAAACGTTGGTTCCACCTCTATTTGACTACACCGGTTGAAGGTCAATCCTTGCTTCCATGGTGCCCGAGAATTGATGGGTTGGGACGACTCAAACAAAGTTCTCAGCCATATACTAGGCAGCTATTTGACGATCTTAATACAAAGTTTCAATCTCTACTTCAAATTGAGCAGCATCCATTTCTGGACCAGATTCTCGATGCTCTCCCCGAAGGCATTGATCCTGACAATGAGCAGACCTCCCTTTACCGCTTAGGCGTAGTCGTAGAAGGCAGAAGGGTTTGTCAGCATGTCTCCAAATGGTTCGATACCTTCGATATAGGTGTTCCTGTTCACGTTGTAACTCCCAGCGATCTAAAAAAAGAAAATCATTTCGATCAACTTATCCTGATGGGTTCTCCTCGCTGGTTTACTCTAGCTGGTTCAATGCACGTCTTAAATTCCCCTCGTGCAAATCAGTTAACGTTCATGGGATTTGAACCCTTTTTCACGGCCCCTACTGCTGACAATTTTTATTTCTTCAACGGCTCGCCACACCTCTTCACTGGAGCTACTACACAAGGTCTCCTAAAGGCCCCTGCGTGTCGAAGCTACACCATCTGTACTAACGATGAAGACGAAGAATCAAATAAGGAAGATACCGAACCAATCTCCGCATCTGAAATTGACGACATCATCCCGACGATCGATTCTTCAAAAGTCTTTTCATCATTCGAGCAATCGGATCCGAACGACGACGAAGTAGAAGTAACTGCCTCATGTCATTTCGGAAGATTATCCGCAAATGCGGGCGTCTTTCTAAACACAGAAGCCTCGATCTATCGAATTTTGCTTCGCCAATCTAGTGGGGCTAAACTTATCTGTAATGAGATCGAGAAAACGCCAGTTACAGCACTTTCGCCTGGTGACATCGTAATGTTCTCCACGCATGGTGCCGGCGATATGACAGCCAGTATAGCTAACTCTTTGTTAGGTGACTTGGCTCCTGTGCTACGTGAAAAACAATCAGCTTGGAAGATGAAGGTGCAATCACGCTTCTATCTATTTGGAACTCACCATGAGCTACGTAAAAGCGGCGTCTTATCAGCCAGCGAGACGAATTTTAACAATTGGTTACGCCCACATACAATCATGCCAAAAAATAAGACTGAATTCCTCAAATTATTACTGCTGACCGGATACAGCGAGGATGAAGCGGCTGATACAATAACAGCAATGCGTAGGATTTCAGCTGCGCACCAAAGCGCAGGAAGGAAAGTAGCTCAGATGCTCAGAAAATCAGCAAAAGGCACCCATCTCAATCAACTGGAAAAAAACGGAATGCAAGTGCTCCATGGAGAATTAGGAACTTCTGCAGAAATGAGAGCATACTACATCGAACAAATTGATCATCGGGAATATGAACTCCCCATCTCCAAACTTAACCATCCATTTGAACTTACTGACGACTTATGGCTCGCATGATTCCATCCATTTGTCCGGAAGTAGCACCCCCGGGAGAAAAGCAACTTTTCCGTCGCTTGCGTGACGATCCTGATACTGAAGGTTGGTATGTCCTGCATGGCTTGGATCTGGCGCAACACACTACCCAGATGTCTGGTGAAGCTGATTTTGTAGTCATAGTTCCAGAATACGGAATCTTGGTTATCGAGGTGAAGTCACACACACGAATTCATGTTGACGATCAGGGGTGGCATCTCGGAGACCAACCCCATCCAGAGCAGCGCGGACCCTTTAAGCAAGCTGCTGAGGCGATGCACTCGCTCCGAAAATACGTCGTTAAGGTCGACCCCTCTTATGGTTCTTTTTTAACATGGTCCGCCGCATGTTTCCCACGCTTAACTTTCCGTCAAAAGAGTCCAGAGTGGCATGACTGGCAAATCATTGACAGGGGCCGGCTGACCAGTGCCCCCATTTCAACCATCATCAAGAGCATCCTGTTAAAAGGAAGAGACATTTTGATCGGCAACAACGTGGGCTGTGCAACTAATCAGCCCAAGTATGCCTCCATTGAACGCTGCGAGAGAATTACACGTTCCTTACGACCTATTTTTGAAGTTGCCATATCTCCCAAAGCACGCCGTAATAAACTTGAGGATGATCTCATTCATCTAACCGAGGAGCAATATTCGGCATTGGACCAAATGATGTTTAATCCTCGTATGATCTTCTCGGGGGCTGCGGGGACTGGCAAAACGGTATTGGCGACGGAAGCTCTTCGGCGAACCTCGGTAGAGGCTCCTCAAACTAGATTGGCTCTGTTTTGCTTCAACAAATTACTT
Source organism: Oceaniferula spumae (assembly GCF_042849255.1). Taxonomy (GTDB): domain Bacteria; phylum Verrucomicrobiota; class Verrucomicrobiia; order Verrucomicrobiales; family Akkermansiaceae; genus Oceaniferula; species Oceaniferula spumae. The sequence goes on along the minus strand of NZ_AP026866.1, from coordinate 327,696 downwards.
GGACAAGAACTGCATTCCCAGTGCAAAGAAATTGCCCAGCATGCTGTAGTCACCAACATTGATGAATGGTTATATTCCATAGCCAAAAACAAATTGACCCCGGCTATTAGAAATTCTCCGGATTTCTTCAAAGGTAAGCTCGTTGAGCTGGCCATCGAGTGCTTACTCGAAAGTGATGATACCCTCCCGTGCTTTGACTTCATCATTCTTGATGAGGCGCAGGACCTACTTCAGCCACACTATCTTGAACTCTTGGACCTCATCTTGGACGGCGGGTTGTCAAGTGGCCAGTGGCTGTTTTTTGGCGATTTTCTAGGACAGGATATTTTTTCACAAGGCTCTGTTTCAATCAACGATTTCAGAGTCAACAACGCTCCGTCGGCGGCGATGTTTGGACTATCTGCAAATTGCAGAAACACTTTGCCTATCTCAGAGTATGTGGTGTCATTAGGTCAGCTTAAACCACCCTACGCGAAAGTCCTGCGTGGCGATACGCAGGAAGATCCGGAATTAAAATTCTGGTCCGACGGTGAGATGCAGAAACAGCAAGTAACGACTTTTATATCTGAATGTATGAAGGCCGGGTATAGGGCCGGGGATATTGTATTACTTAGTCCCATTGATGAAGATTGTTTGGGCATGCAGCTAGCCCTGGATGCGGAATGGTCACAAAAGGTAGCCCCATACGGCATGGCAAAAAACCGTATATCCTACACCACCATCCAAAAATTCAAGGGCATGGAAGCCCCCGTGATCATACTCACTGATTTTAACTCCATCGATTCATCACATCAGCAGTCACTTTTTTATATCGGGCTTTCCCGTGCTCTACACTGTTTGGGGATATTTCTTCACGAGGATCTCAAACCTGTTCTCCGCTCAATCATTTAATCTCGACCAATATAGTAAATATGGAACAACACCTTGAAAATCGCACAAAGCTGCTCGCATCCATAGCGGGTGAAATATTCGGTCCCGGAAGTCGATTCGACACTTCCTCGGGCGACTTACTTTCCCCAGGAACAGAAATTGATATTACCAAGCCTCAGGCCTTCGTGGATTGGGAAAGCTATAACGAAAAATTTCAAGGTATTCGTCCTATCGTCAAAGGAACTGGAGAGGAAATCCTTCAAAATGAAAGTCCACTACTTCGCTATGGTATGGGGATTTTGTTTCCCAAGACAGAGGATGGCATGAATGACGAGGCCGATGATGCAGCAGATGTAGCGGACGCAAACGTTTCTACGTTTGAGCTCTCAGACGATGAACTCAAACAAAAACAAACACTGGAAAAAAAAGCCGAGAAATATGCAGAGGCCGGAGGCTCAGAAATTGCGGGAGAAGAAACCTCAAGCTCAGCAGAGACGCGACTAGCCAATTTGAAAAGCCAGCGCAGTATGGGGATTTCATTTGTCGTTGATGCAGCAGCAGAAGGAGATCTAGTTCTTCATGCAACCGGAGGACGCTACAAAAGACTTAGTCAAGTTACAGTGGCTGATAGACCTCTCAGGTGGTGGGCCCGCACTGCTATCAATGACGTAGTATCCGTATCTCTGAAAACATTGCTTCAGGCAGAGGGGCAAATAGAACCTATAAAGGTAGCCTTGAAGGAACTAGCTCCCATTGAGGTCAACTTTGAAATTTTTGTCAGAGGAAGGGATAAAATACCCGGAGATCAACACCCTGCGTCAGCTAGGCTTATCACCGTATCATTGGTGAATCGTACGCATTGCTTGGACGAAAAACTACTGGGTGATTTTTGTCTGTTCCAGTCAAGGTTCACCGCAAAAGCCGGGACGGATACTGCATCTGCAATCTTGTATTATCCGGAAGCAAGATCATCCAACAGTAATGAGGAAACGGAATCACTTGATTTGCTCTATCGAAACGAAAAGACATTTTCCACCGGGCATGGCTGCGCTGGCACTTGGGAGTTGAATGGGCTTGGCGACCGAGCTCTGAGTGTCTGTGCGGAACCTATTCCGGCCTACGAGGTCCCATCAATCACTCCCTCACTTCAGTGCGAGAACCCTCAAGATCCGGGTCAATTTGAAGATCTGATCATCCCCCTTTCTGTGTTGGCTGACAACTCTCGGAAGGACGAATCCGTCCAGCTACTGGAACGAATGATCACCGCATATGAAAGGTGGGTCCAAGAAAAATATGTCGAGTCGGATGGTTTAGTGTCAGATTTCAAATGCACCGCGCAACGTCATCTGAAGAGGTGTGCTGAAGTAATACAACGGATGAAAGATGGCTTGTCTATGCTTGTAGATGAGGAAAACCACCCTGATGTTTCTTTGGCGTTTAGGCTCACGAACAAGGCGATGTTACTCCAGGCTCTAGCCTCAAAAATAAAGACCCGTAACCCTGAGCTGGACAAGGCGGCTAATAGGCTGACCTATAAACCGCCTTACGAAGCCTTAAACCTAGAATCCGATGAAGCGATCGAGCGCGCTTGGCGACCGTTTCAGATTGCTTTCTTTTTAATGAACATCACAGCCTTGGCGGATCCTCATGCCAAGGAACGGGAGATTGTGGATTTAATTTGGTTCCCAACAGGTGGTGGTAAAACAGAAGCTTACCTCGCTTGCGCTGCTTTTTCGATTCTACAAAGGCGGCTACGTAACCCTGAAGACACCGGCACTGAAGTCCTCATGCGTTACACGCTAAGGCTGTTGACGGCTCAGCAATTCCAAAGAGCTTCCTCCTTAATTTGTGCGCTAGAGACATTACGTCCGAAGTATGAGCGCCTTGGTACAGCACCATTTACTATTGGAATATGGGTTGGTAGTTCTACGACTCCAAACACAATACAAGACGCTAAAAAGTCCATCAACGATACAAAGAAGAACGGACCTGATGACTACAAGATGGTGTTGTTGAAATGTCCTTGGTGCGGCGCTGCCATGGGTCCAAACCAAAAAGCAAATTACCAGTATGAGGTTGATGGTGTAAAAATAGCAGGCCAACAAATATCTCTCCACTGTCCCGACCATGCTTGTTCGTTCCGCTCAAAATTACCGGTTGAGGTGGTTGACGAAAATATTTACAAATCTCCCCCCACCTATCTCATAGCAACGGTCGATAAATTCGCAGGGTTAGCATGGAGAGAAGAATGCCGAAGTATTTTTGGAATTGATGATGGAGGGGAGCGCGTAAAATCGCCTCCCGGTCTTATCATTCAAGATGAACTTCACCTGATTACAGGCCCCCTAGGGAGCATGGTCGGCTTATATGAATCTTTGATTGATGAGCTTTCTACCGATTATCGAGATACTGAAAACCCCATAAAGCCTAAACTTGTTGCCGCCACCGCGACAACGAGAGCATCGGATCGCCAAATTCGAGACTTATATGCTCGCACTCAGACAACCGTATTTCCCCCTCCTGGGATTGATGCTTCCGATTCCTTTTTTGCGAAATATGCAGTCGATGATGCAGGTAAACGTTTGCCGGGGCGGATGTATGTTGGCGTTTTGCCAAAGAATTACTCATCCGCATTGACTACAAGTGTTAGGCTCTATGCATCATTGCTCGCAGCAGCGTGGGGACTTTCTACAGAAAAGGAACGCGACCCATGGTGGACGTTGTTAGTATTTTTCAACAGTTTAAGGGAATTGGGAGGCAGCCTTACTCTTTTTGGCGCTGATATTCCTGAACGATTGCGAAATATTCAGAACCGTTGGTATCCTAAAGGTGTAGATGGGAAACGACGTTATTTGAATGAAGTTCTTGAACTCACTGGTCGTTTGGCAAGCAGCGAGGTACCTCGGGCACTCGATGCTCTTGACCGTCCATATGCGTTTAAACCTCCAAAGGGAAAATACCCCGTTGACGCTTGCTTGGCATCAAACATTATCGAAGTTGGTGTCGATGTTGATCGACTGGCAATCATGGCTGTCGCCGGCCAGCCCAAGACAACGGCCCAATACATCCAAGCGACGGGCCGTGTTGGTCGTAACACTAAAAAGCCAGGGGTAATTCTCGTGAACTACGGTGCGAATAAACCCAGAGATCTCTCCCATTATGAGCACTTTCAAGCTTACCATGGAAAGCTCTACGCCAGTGTAGAACCCTCAAGCGTGACACCCTATACAATTCCCGTTTTGGATCGAGCCCTTCATGCTGTAATGGTTGCTTGGGTTAGACAAAATTTACCAATGGATGATCTATCAAAACCCAAACCTTTTCTGGGCACAGCCAAAGAAACCATGGCAAAAAAATGTCTACCTATTTTAAAGCGCCGCATCGAATCTCTAACTTCTGATCAGAAGGAAAAAGATCGGATGTTGCACGACCTTAACCAGTGCTTTGATAAACGCATCAAAGAATGGGAAAGTTCCAACTCCATTATTTGGCACGAGTATTTTCCTAAACACGATAGTTCGGATATCCCGCTCATACACCCTTACGGGGCTCCATGTCCGAGCGAGTGGCATGATGAAAACTGCTGGGCAGCTCCAAACTCTATGAGAGGTGTGGACGCAGAGTGTCGCCCACACATTCCATCTCGCCCTCAAAACAACCAATCAGATTAATCTATCATGGCATTAAATCCACTAAGACGTTCGCAACTCATTGCCCCATTTGGCCCCGGTTCACTTCACATTCTTGAAGGTGGAATAGCGGTCGTAACTGGGGGGCTTGATGATTGGTTCAAAGATAAGAATGGGAACCCTTCATCTGACACCTTTATCTTAGACGGGCCTCTCTACATCAGGGAACCTCGCCTCGAAAAGCAACTGGGAGTGTCTCATTTCAGATTAGCCCCTGGACCGGAAAACCGAACAGATTCCGACCAACCAGAATTAGTCACTCCTGTGTACCGTTTCCCCACGTGGTACTATTGTTCGCGTTGCCATCAAATGACCAAGGCTGACCTGCACACCCGCGGGAAATTGCGTTGCCAGTCAGCTGACTGTAAAAAGCAACCTCTTCAGCAGGTTCGATTTGCCGCAGTATGCGATTATGGCCACCTCCAAGATTTTCCATGGTTGGAATGGGCGCACCGTAGCCTGAACTTCTCCCCCGAATGCGAAAACAGTCTGATGTTTAAAGCTCAAGGAGCTGGTTCCTTAGCCGATATCAGTGTGGAGTGCACCCGATGTAATACGAAACCTCGTTCATTAGGTGGTGTGATGAGTGGCACGCTTCCAAGTAAAAGTAATAGCCTCGGGTCCAGCGGACTGACTCAAATGACCCTAAGTGATGAAAGCGAGTTTACTTGCCGTGGCCACAGTCCTTGGTTGGGTGTCGATAAAATGACCGAGATCTGTCCACGCCCCCTCAGAGCGGCGCTGATCAATGGAAACAACTTACACTATGGTAATGTGAAAAGTGCTATTTTCATACCTCCTCAATATCGACCATCGTTGGGAGATTTGGCAGCAATGTTAGAAGAGCCCGAATTAAGACTTTTAATTAAACGTATGCGTCAAGTCGGTTTGGACATTCCTATGATCACGATGCGGATACGGCAAGCGGATGCATCATCGCCTAAACCTCGATTGACAACTTTCTCAGATGATCAAATTGGTAACTGCCTAAAAGGGCACGAGGAAGCCCCTCCTAGCAACGGATACGTTGATCTCGAAGATGACGAAACTCCCGATGACCTGCAAATTCGTAGGGATGAATATGACGCATTCCTTGGAGAAACCGACCGTGAAGATCGTCTAGTGCTAAGACATCTGGATACGAGCGCTCTACCCAACAACTTGTCATCCATCATAGATGATATTGTAGCTATCGATAAGCTCAGAGAAACTCGGGTATTTGCCGGGTTTTCAAGGCTGATGCCGACCCCTCCACCTGATGCTCCACACCCTCAAAGATCGTTATGGCGAACAATGCCTCCAGAATTCAAAGATCGCTGGCTGCCAGCATCCGTTGTCCAAGGTGAAGGGATATTTATTAATTTCAACCAAGATGCACTCCATGACTGGGAAAGCACGGAGGAAGTACTTGGTCACATCAAGACTCTACAGGATAATCATGACTCGTGGGCCAATCGACTTGGTCGCCCCACGGAAGTTGTAGAGCCACGGTTCGTGCTCCTGCATACCCTCGCGCACCTATTGATCAACCGCTTGGTATTTGAGTGTGGCTACGGCTCATCCTCCTTGAGAGAAAGGCTCTACGTCACAGCTGATAAAGACGCTCCTATGAGTGGAATACTGATTTATACAGCAGCTGGCGATGCGGAAGGAACCATGGGAGGGCTGGTACGCTTAGCTGACCCAATTAGCCTTGGAGAAATCATCGTCAACGCTCTTGACGAAGCTCAATGGTGCTCATCTGACCCAATTTGCTCTGAGTCAGCTAGCGAAGGACAAGGTCCAGACTCGTTGAATTTAGCGGCCTGCCACTGCTGTTCGCTTTTGCCCGAGACGAGTTGTGAAAAATTTAATACATTGTTAGACAGAAGTCTTTTCATTGAAGGTCACCCTGCGGCATTCTTTCCTTCCAAGAAATGATACCTATAATCGACATTTTTGCTGGCCCAGGAGGACTAGGAGAAGGCTTCACCCGTGCCGGCTTCAACATTAGGTTATCTATCGAGAGAGACCCTCAAGCTCACGAAACATTGTTGTTTCGTTCGTTCACCCGGATACTGCAAAAAACCAAAAAGGGGAGAAACAGTATATTGGCTTACTTTGAGGCAGCTCAACACGATCCAGTGCATGCACTGGAGGAACTAATTGAAAAGCATGCGAATGCCTACGAAGAAGCGAGTAATGAAGCATGGTTGGCGGAACTTGGCGGCGAGGAATTCCCCGATCATGACGTTTCAACAAGGATTGATGCCGCTCTAAACGGAGCAAAAGAATGGGTACTTATTGGAGGCCCACCGTGCCAAGCATACTCCTTGGCCGGGCGAGCAAGAATGAAGGGGACCGATCCGGACTTTGAAGACGACCATCGGCATTTCCTCTATAAGCAGTATCTGCGCATCGTAGCAGACCATTCACCGACGATTTTTGTCATGGAAAACGTCAAAGGTATTCTCTCCGCAAATGTGAAAAATATCGAGATCTTTAAACAAATCCGAGCCGACTTACACAAGCCTGGCGAAGCGACGGATATTTCGGTTAGAGATTCACCGAGTGATGTCGTTTACGATCTACACCCTTTAATTCAGCCCATCCAAAAGAGTATAGACGATGATTATGACCCCTCCGATTTTCTTATTCGAGCCGAGGATCTAGGGATACCCCAAAAACGTCACCGGGTATTCATTATCGGGATTAAGCGAGGTTCTGGTATCCAGATGAAGCACTTGATTCCTGATCCTGATCACCACGTTTCTGTGGCCGAGGTGATTAACGATCTCCCGTCAAGGAGAAGCGGTTTCTCCCGAAAGTCAGAAGATGATTGGTGCGAAACGCTAAAGGATATTAAACGGCAGCCGTGGTTCAAGGAAACCCAGCAGACCGACAAGGGACTGACCAAATTAATTTCCTCTCAGTTGAACAATTTACTCAAGGATCAAAACAATGGTGAGAATATTCAGCCAGAGACTCGGGACCCCTCGAAGACATCACCGAAAGCACTTTCGAAATGGTACCGGGAGCGCAAGCTTCCCTACGTGTTGAACCATGTTTGTCGTAATCACATGGACAGCGACCTTCAGCGGTATTTCTACGCTGCCTGTTTTACTCTAGAGCACAATTACAGCCCCAAGCTAACTGAATATCCTGAATCCCTGCTACCTAACCACCAAAACGTCAAAAAGCCCGGAAAGAAGATTATCTTCGATGACCGGTTCCGGGTGCAATGTTCACATCTACCATCCACCACAGTGGTCTCGCATATTTCCAAAGATGGACACTATTACATCCATCCAAACCCCACACAGTGTAGAAGCCTAACTGTCCGTGAGGCTGCACGGTTACAGACATTTCCTGACGACTACTTTTTTCAAGGACCACGAACGGCACAATTCCACCAGGTGGGTAACGCCGTGCCTCCATTTTTAGCATGGCAGATTGGATGCCTAGTTTCAAAGATGTTGGGAAAGAAACCAAAAGGAAATTATTCGGCCCCTGCAAATACGGAATCCAACAGCTAAAAAGAATTTACCTGTCGCCTACCATCACTGGTAGGCGACAGGTAAATATTCTTATTGCTCGTTCGGACGTGTACCTATCAGCGTGGAGTAGTCCACCCACTTCCAAGTGACTCCGAGTGTGGTCTTCACCTGCTGGATCTGCTGTTCAACGTTGTCTGCGTAGAGCATGTACTTGCAAGCAAGGACATGACTGTCACCCAGCGTCTTGCCATCACGGTAAAGATAAAGTCCTTCCTCAGTCTGGATGACCACTTCCTTGTCGAGTAAATCCTCGACCGGGATGCCTGTCATTGGCGGACATTCCAAATCCTTATCCGGACTGCCGGCGTAGATCTCGATCTTGTCCAGCTTCAGGTGCCTACACGCATAGTTAGCCTTGCGCGGCGACTCATACATGTAAGCCATGGAACCGACGCCAGTCAGCACAGGTTGGTTTCCGTGCTCTGGATCGTTCATAGCTGAGATGTATCCAGTTTGATCACCAAGCGTCCCTACGGCGTAGCAGCGCAGGTTACCGTCTAGTTTCAGCCGGAGCCCCTGGTGTTGGCTGTCGGAGCAATAGAGCTGATCCTCATTGATCTCTCCGATGTAATGTCGCCTCCATGCTTCGTTAGCATACGGCTTCACATCAGCAGGCCATTCATCCACCTCGTCCGGGTGCATGGCGATTCCCATGAACTGCATCGCGAACCATCCGTCGAGGAAGGTAGTGGTGTCGGCACTGGGAAGATCCTCTTTGAATTCTCCCAGCAGGTTATAAGCACGCTCGGCTTCCTCTAATGTGGACGGTATGTGCTGTGAGTTATCGATAGGGTATGGATATTTTTCGTTCATAATATTGGTTGGTTACCCGACCGACACACAAAAATGTCCCGACTCAAGATCTGAGTCAAGCTGAGCGTCGGACGGAATGCTATGCCATCACCCAGCGCAATACCGAGTAGACAGCTGACAGGAAACATTCCTGCCGTTCACTGACATATAACACTGAAGGTGATCAGATTGCATAAAGGACCAGCTATGAAGGATTGTTGGGATTTTCTTTCCCGTAGATAACTACAATCGGTGAAGTTACCTCCCCCCGTATCAAGTGCCACGGCAAAAAGCCAACGTTGTTCGTACATTCATTAAAATGTGCTTTCGATGAGCACGTTCATAGTTTCCACCCTGCGCTCATATCAAAAGGTTTGATCTCTCCTATCTCCATATCTAGGATATCTACTGAATCATCATGTGCAGCGTCTACGAATTTGGCAGGGGTAAAAAGAAACCGCCTCAAGCGCTCACGGCCAGCGGCTTTGATTCGCTGGCAGACGACGTCCGTCTAATCAGACGCACCGACAAGGCTCCTGTGTATCTGAGTGACGGAAGTGTGCACATGATGAGATGGGGTTATGAGCGTCCGGGACTTGGAGTGGTGAACAACACACGTAGCGATAACTTTGAGAGTCCCATGTGGCGCGATTCGATAGAACACCGCCGATGCCTGATTCCAGTGACCGCATTCTACGAGTGGTCAGGCCCGAAAGGAAACAAACGAACACATCGTTTCACCAGCCGGGATGGCGAGTGGCTATGGATGGCTGGTATCTGGGAGACTGCCGATAAACTGGGGGAATGTTTCTCAATGATCACTACCGCAGCTAACGCGCTGATGTCCCCTATTCATAATCGCATGCCAGCTGTTTTGACGGACAAGGAGCTGAATCCATTCCTCGACGGTGAGCTGATGAAGTTCAACCCAGCCCCGGAAACACTCCGGGTGAATGACGCCAGAAACCCACTGCTGAAGAACCCGCCGTCTCACGTACAGGACGAACTGTTTTGAAACTGTCATAGACATCAGCCCAATCCTACAATCGGGTCTCACATGGTATCTTGACATCCATATCGGGATATCCCTGAAATTGATACGCCAAGGAAAACCTTCCATCACATAACGAACACCTGTCCGAGACGAACTGCCCGGGACCACAGACAGAGATCTGTTCGCATTCGGTGAAATCAAAGCCGTTTCACATCAGGAATCTGTCGAGGGATCGAAACCAGACGGAGTATGAGATACTGGCCTAAATCGTACGGAGAACGCCGTGTGCGGCTCTGGAGGACGAGGAGCTTGCCGCAGTACGCTGCTGGGCCCGGCGTACTTCAGAAGCCGTCTGAGAGATATTACCGGGACACCCCGCAATTAGAGACATACCTGCTCCCCCATCACCGGGAGAGTAGGCATGCTCTTTTTTTATCTGACACGTAAAAACAGTCAACCGGCCCTTGATATCAGGACTCCGGGGTGCCGGGCAGAAGGAGTGATTTCAGCCCTTCCCCCCCGGACCCCCCCAACCGTATTGAGGAACACATAAAAACAGATATTTTTTATTTGTTTTATAAAAAAAGATAAAAAACATATATGTTTTGTGTGCCCTGTTTTGGTTGGTTTATGTGGGTGCCTCCGGGAATAATGTGGGCTAATTTGCCACATTCCCGGAGGCTCAGCGCCCCCCCTTCCTCCCAAGTCCCGCAGACAGTGCCGAGGGCACATCATACTGATATACCATCCAGTTCACCAGCCGAAGCTGAACCACACCGCTTCCCCCTAAATCTCCGCTGAGAATTTTGATGCGTTTATCCCGGATAAATGTCCTCAATGCTGACGGCACATCCTCGCCAAAAGCAAGTTTCAGATCCAGCTTCGCAAGATTAAGGGTCACATCCCCGGGGCGGGACGACGGTGAATCAAAACCGGAATGAGCACTGAACAAGAGATGTAGCCATAGACGGAACCAGTGAGGATTCAGCATGATTGTGGAATGCTTCAGAAGCATGGTCTGGTTCAGCTTGATTGCTCCCGTGTCGTCACCAAACGCCGCATTCTCATCCTGCTTCATGACACGCCGTTTCATATCTCTTTTCTTACCAACTCCCTCCAAAAGCTTAGCTTTTTTCAGTTTATCAACTGCGGTCCGTATCTGCTCTACCGACAATCCCATGATCTCAGCCATAGATTTGAAGGAATACCAGCTCAAGCCAGCTTTGTTAGCTGCAAGCAGGTGGAAGATATAGACATTCACAGCGGGAGGGTAGTCGATTTTTTTAACTCTCTCAAAGACGGATCTTCCGATCCATACATAGTGGCACATCTTGCCACGCTGTACAATCTCATACGCTTTTCTCTTGTCCCGCCTGGCATTGATGTGGTCTCGCTGTTGCTGATCCGTTTCGTGTTCACCTTGCCTGAGGGTCGAGCGCTCGTAATCAGCATCCACAGCCAGAAAGAAGCTAGAACCTCTGACATTTACATTGAGAAACTGCTCCCTCAGGTAACTTTCGTTAGTGTAGCCTAGTCCTTCTGACTCCTCGATATCCGGGACAGCAAGCCATGACATAGCCATCGACACATCAGCAAAAGTATGAAGATTATTCGATATAATAGTAGCGTTGAGCGGAACCTTGGACATATTTGTGTATTTGGGACTGGCCTGGGCGATAACCACAACATTGCATCCAATCTCGTGTGACACCGTATGTAGGTAATCCATGACCTCCTCCATCGCATTTCTCTGTGCATGCGGATTATCATGTTCCGCTTTGCACTTCAGATCATCGAGTATAATTATTTCTGGGAAACATTCACAATTGTCAATGACATCATGAATGATATCCATGCTGAGGCCCACTGAATCTGAAGGCACACGATATATGTAAGAATTATGTATGATCTTTTGCAAGAGGACAAGGCTCTTCAGGCATTCTTCTTCATTGTACTTGTTGACATCCAGCATGACTGGAAATTCCCCACCATTTTGCTTATCATACATAACCCTCATGTTTTCGTCATACGGAATCTTCAGCCCGTTAGAAAGACATCGAATCATGTAATCGCGCTGGCCCGACTTAGTCGATATGACCAGTACCTTCTTATTCAGCATCACATTCTCAACAAGAAGCTGGCTCGCCAAAACTTCTTTTTTTGATCCCGGAAATCCAGAGAACAGGTGTAGATAACCCGGCTCTCGATAACGTCCCAAGCAATCGTCCAAGCTGGGAATTCCGTAAGTGATGCCAGCCTGCTGTTCTTGTAATTCGTCGTCGCCCGTCTGGGGTACTTTACTGTGATCTATTTTCATTTTTTCTATGGTTTTTCGTTTTCGTATGAAGAAGGGATGCTCTCGCTTGAGATCCCTTCTTCGATCTGATCCTCGAGGAACTTTTTGAGCCCTCCGTAACTGATCAGGCGGATACCTCGCTTGGCTCCGCGTCGTTTTAGACTCACAGACGGAATCTTTTTTTCGCTAAGCAACTCAAACAGTCGGCTGCGAGAGATTCCAAAAATTCTGACTGCATCAGAAATTCTCAGAAACTCTGGCTTCAGAGTGTCGAGTGCGTCTGGGTTTTCTTTTTTGGTGTGATTTAACATTTCGGCAGCAGGATGCCTAACGAAACCGTTCTGGACAGATCGTTGTAGTGTCAAACTGCAGCTTGACCCTTTTTTTACACGCTTCCCAGGTACAGATCTACCTCTGCTTTTGACAGACATCCCAACAGCTGAACGCGTAGGTTAGATCTTTGGCATCTTCCCGGCAGCCTCGCGAATCGCCTTGTCTCCGACACTGATGTAAATCTGGTGCATCTCCTCAGAGTCATGTCCTATCAGCGTCTGAGCAACAGCAGCTGGGACGCCGGCCTCGTGTAAAAGTGTCACAGCAGTGTGCCTCAAACAGTGAAATGAGAGAGGATGAATTATACGTTGAACGTTTCGCCCCTTACCAGTACTTGCGTGAGTAGTCTTTTCACGAAGTCCAGCGCTTTCGAGGATCTTGGCAAATTGGTTACTGAGCCCCCCTGTCCTACCATCACTATTCTCTAAGATTCCTGATGCTCGAGGATGAATCGGCATATCGGAGGAGTCACCTGCAGGCAAGCTCTTAACATGTTCAACCAACGGTTTTGCCATAGGAATTCTCATCCTGCGTCCCGTTTTTGAAGTCACCAGTATGACCTCTTTCGTATCCAAATCTACATTTGCCCAAGTCAGTTTCGCTATGTCCCCGAGTCGCTGTCCCGTATATAGGCCAAAGATGATCATGCTGCGCCACTCTTCATCGGCACAGCTGATCACACGCCGCAGTTCGTCCATTTTGAAGGGGACCCTGTTCACTTGATCCGAAGCATTCACCCTCACAGTATCGACAAATGCTGTTGGGTTTTCCAATAGCAGTCTTTCACGCTCAGCATCCTTGAAGATCATTCGTAACGCTTTGATTTTATGGTTAACCGTTTTGCCTGCTAGAGTTTCAGCCAGTTTGTTGCGATATTCGGTAATGTCTTCACGAGTAACCTTTGCAATATCGATGTCAGCACGATCTCCCATGAAATCCAGGAAGTGAGTAGATACCCCCTTATAGAAATTGTAGGTTGAAGTCTTAACCTCTGGCTTTTTTCTAATCAACCATGCTTTGGTATGCTCACGCACAGTTAACTGTGGCATCTCGTCACCAGTGATTTCCTGATAAAGCCCCATAATAACCTCGCGCACCTGTTTTGCAGTACGCTGCCTTCTTGACGCGTCTTCATACTGATCCGCCAATCTCTGCGCCACCTTCCTGGATACTGCCCCCTTTATCTCGACTCCTGTGCTTCGATTTCGCCGCTTCCCACTCTTATCCATAAAGCCTGCCTGCCAATATTTAGAGTTCGGTTTTTTCCACAAAAAGGCCACGTGATACTTATAGTGATACACAACAGACTTGTCCAAGCAAATCCCAGAAAACACAATCCTTTTAATTATAACACATTAGAACTTTTTAGGACCTCCTGAAACAGGCATTGGGAAATCCAGGGTTCGAATCCCTGTCGGTCCGCCATCACCCCAGCTCTTCATTTTTGAGGGCTGGGGTGATTGCTTTTTATGGTCCGCCTTTTTGTAAGCTAACCGCTTGTAAATGCTGCTATTGAAGCAGTTGGGCAATGGGGGCGAAGGTTCGCCGATGGATTGGGCATGGTCCGTGTGCACGCAACGCGTCCAAATGGAGCTTGGTGCCGTAGCCTTTGTGGCGTTCGAAACCATACTCGGGGTATTTTTCCGCATACTGCACCATCAGTCGGTCTCGCGAGACTTTGGCGATGATACTGGCAGCTGCGATCGAGAGGCTTTTGCCGTCACCTTTGACGATACCGTCGGACTTGATCGGGAAATTTTTAACCGGCAAGCCATCGATCAGACAGAAATCGGGTGCCGGTTTCAACGACAAAGTGGCCCGGACCATCGCAGCGTGGGTCGCATGGAGGATATTGATCGATTCTATTTCATCTACCTCAGCATAGGAATGCCCCCAGATGACATCCTCTCGCTCCGTTAGCTCCGTATAAAGAAGCTCTCTTCGCTTCTCAGTGAGCTTTTTCGAATCATCCAACAATGGATGGGTGAAGCCCGGTGGAAGAATGACAGCTGCTGCGGAGACAGGGCCCGCCAAAGGTCCTCGGCCAGCTTCGTCAATACCGGCCACCATGGTGTAACCTTCGTTAATTTGAAGCTGTTCGAGTTCGTAATCAGGCATGGTGGGTAGATTTCTTATCCAGCTATGGTGGCTAGAAAAGAAAAATCCGGCGGGTCCTCCCTCATTAAAAGGACCCGCCGGATATAGGGATGCTATGAAAAAAAATTTAATCTACCACCCGATCGGGGTGACCGAGCGAGGAACTCCGGTGCCACTGACTCCGAGGAGCATGGTCACGTAAGTCTTACCATCACGGCCTACACTTACGCCAATGCCGGTGGTGTTCCATGTCTGGCGAAGAGTGCGATTGTGCTCTGGGCTACCTTTCCAGGATTGAACGATAGCTGAGGCTGCATTTCCGGAAGAAGTGGAATTAGCCAGTTCTGTCACGTTTTCGATGTTGAGTCTGAGTGATGCGTATTGAGCACGATTATTGGAGCCCATTGTGCTGGCTTGACCATTGGTAGCTCCTCGACTCATGAAGTCGGCTTGCTTTTGAGCCAAACGGTTCAGGCCGCTGTTGCCACGAAGTGGTTTCATGCCTGACTGTGCGCGGTCAGCGTTGATCATGGAGAAAATGCGTTCGGCGACGGCACGTTCGTTGGAGGAAGGTTTAGAGGCTGGCTTGGTTGTTTCAGCAAGATTTGATGCACAAGATGAAACAAGGAGGGCGACACTGCAACAGGAGAGGAGGCGGGTAATTGCTTTCATGGGGCGCAATAAGCCACTTTTTTATAAACTTGTCCAGATATTTTTAATAAAAATAACATATGCGCCCGTTTGACATACGCATTTATGTAATAAATCCGTTAGAGTTAGAATGTCTCAATTTTTGGTTTGCCTGACATATTTTTGATGGTTAAATGATCGGTTAGATTGCGGGCTCCCATACAGTGCGTGCATTGAGCTACTTTAAAATCCGGCCATTCTTCTTGGCAAATCGAAATGGATTACCTAGCTTCCAGCCATGCGTATAGATGCCGCCCTCCCCATTTCCCTTGCCCGTCTCAGTGTGTCCGCCGGTCTCAGCCTGGGGCTGGCATTACTCAGTTCATGTGGATCAGATTCTGATGACCTTCCTTTGGTGTCGGGAGCTGGAGGAACTACTGCCACTGGAACATCTCCGGCTGCAGCCAGCCTGTTAGCCCAAGGCCGAGCTTATCAAAATGCTGGAAACACTCGGAAGGCCTTATCAACATACAAGCAGATCAATAAAGAATATCCCTATTCAGTATCTGCCGGTGAAGCAAGTTTCTCCGAGGCGCAAATCTTGGACAAAGAGGGTGATCTTTTCAAAGCCTTTGAATCCTATCAGGTTCTAATCTCACGGCACCAGGCAAGCCCCCATTACGCCACCGCGATCCAGCGCCAGGAAGCCGTTGCCCATGCTGCGGCCAACGGAGTCATTAAAAACAATTTCCTCGGAATGAAAACCCGCATCAGTCCGGACAAGGTGGAGAAAATGCTCGGTCAAGTCCGAGACAATGCTCCTCAAGCAGCAAGCGCATCCAAGGCTCAATACACCATTGGCCGTGTCTGGCAGAAGGAAGGCAATGCTGACAAAGCCATCGCTGCTTATCGTCGTATGGCTACCGACTATTCCTCAAGCCCATACGCCCCTGAAGCACTCTATCAGACCGGTGAAATCCTCGTGATCAAGGCTGAGCGTGGCAACCAAAACAAAGCCAACGTCAACAGCGCCCGTGATATCTACAACGATCTGCTACAGCGCTACCCAAGCCACTCCCGTGCTGCCGACGCACGTCGTCGACTGGCATTGTTAGGTGGACAGGATATTCAGCGTAGTTTTGATGTGGCCGAATTCTATCGAGGCAAAGGCCAGACACAGTCAGCCCTGTTCTACTATCGTGAAGTCACTAGCAAGACCAAGAGTGGAGCACTTTACAACAAAGCCAAGCAACGTATCGCCGAGCTTGGTGGCCAGTAAATGGCACCACAGTCTGACTCCCCCTGCCCCGTATTCCACTATCCTGCACAAGCGTGAAATCCATTCTTCTTCTCATCATCCCCTTTCTTCTCGCATCTTGTGCCGGATATCAAATGGGCGGTTCCAAACCCAGCCATCTCGCCAATATCAACAGCATTCACGTGCCGTTGTTTAAAAACGATACTTTGCTGGTCCGAGCCGAAGCCTATGCCACTAACAGTGCTGTGGATGCGATTACTCGCGATGGCACCTATCGGATTGCGACTGCCTCTTCCGCTGACGCCGTCTTAGAGGGCCGAGTTGAGGAAGTGAAATACAGCCAAGTCAGCTCCTCTCGGACCGATACCTTGCGATCCGAAGAACTGAGTATGGAAATCACCCTCGCTTGGATTCTGCGTGATGCCAGGAATCCGACCCGCATACTCGAGAGGGGGCAATCTCGTGGCCAGACCCGTTTCTTTGCAGGAGGTAACTTGCATGTGGCCCGCACCAATGCCCTGCCTGATGCTTTGCGCCGCGCGACCGAGTCCATGACCGTGCGACTGGCTGACGGATTCTAACCCCGCTCTCATTGCGACCGTGTTTACTTTTGTCCCCACCCCCATTGGCAATCGTGGTGACATCACCTTGCGGGCCTTGGAGGTCCTGCGATCGGTCGATCTAATCGCTTGTGAGGATACCCGGCACTCCCGGCCGCTACTGAAGCATTATGAAATCGATCAAACTCTGGTTTCATTGCATGACCATAACGAGGCACATCGACTGCCAGAACTGATAGAAAAAGCCAAAGCAGGCTCTCACATCGCGGTGATATCGGACGCAGGCATGCCGCTGATCTCAGACCCTGGTTATCGTTTGATGCAAGCGTGTATCGCAGAGGATATTGCTTACACCGTCTTGCCCGGTCCATCCGCCGTGCTGACCGCTTTGGCTGGGTCCGGATTTCCCTGCCACGCGTTCAGCTTTGATGGTTTCCTCCCTGTGAAAAAAGGCAAACGTCGCAAGGCCCTCGAAGCCGCGATCTCCGCAGAGAAGACAGCCATATTTTTTGAGTCCCCGCACCGCCTGCTCTCAACGCTTGAAATACTCACCGACATCAACCCGGAGCTTCCAGTCTGTGTTGCGCGCGAGCTGAGTAAGAAATTCGAAACATACCACCGTGATGGAGCTGCAACTCTGTGGGAATACTTCAAGCAACATCCGCCCAAGGGGG
Organism: Oceaniferula spumae; assembly: GCF_042849255.1. GTDB lineage: Bacteria > Verrucomicrobiota > Verrucomicrobiia > Verrucomicrobiales > Akkermansiaceae > Oceaniferula > Oceaniferula spumae. The sequence continues at coordinate 309,967 of NZ_AP026866.1, read as the reverse complement.
AAATCGTCCTGTTGTTGGACGTCAGTCAGGCTTCCTGATCCCAGCGCGATTCGTAATACGAATCCCTTCCTACAATGCTAACCTCTTGGGAAAGCGCAAACGCCGGAGCCACGGTATAGCGCCCCTTTCTATCACGATGAATAAGCTGTTTCTCCCATGGTTCCTCCTTTGCCAGCTCAATTATCTCCACGCTATAGAGCCTGGTTAAGGAAGGCAGCGAGTGATTACTCGATCTGGCTTACCAGAGATTTTCAGGACTCTGATACATGGTCCATTTCCACAATGTGACAACTAGATTGTAACAGGCATGGCAGAGCACACATGGCAGCAGCGAGTTAGTTCTCTGATAGAGATACGCCATGATCACGCCAAAGACAAACACGCCGAGAAGATCCTGAAAGCCATAGAAATGAACCATTGCGAATACAAAGGATGATAGAAACACGGCGAGATGTAAGCCGCATCTGTTTTTTAGCACGTTGAATAGAAATCCCCGGTAAACTATCTCTTCGCAAATGGGTGCAAGAATTACGGCAGAGCATAGCCCCCAGGCTAATCCAACCCATCCATATTCGTCAGAGATTAGCACTTGGGTAGGGTCGATGGGAAACCATTCAATTGGCATCCAATAGATCAACATATCGAATAACCACGACACTGCGAGAGCCGCTAACACCCAGTGCATCAACCTTGGAACGGGTGTAAAAAAGGTTCGCCAAGCGTAGCCTATCCGTCCGAAGAATACCCACACTAACAGCGCAACCCCTATGACTCGATAGAGTGTGTCGTAAAGAAAGACACGGACCCACCAGTCGGTTGTGCTGATGTTGATGGGTGTTGTTTGCCAGAGCAATTCATAGAGTGTGCTGGCCGCAAAGTCAGCGAGAACAAACATGATAATTCCCGTCGAGAGCAACCAGCTTTTCGGAAATCGACGGCCAGCTAGAGCGACATCGGTATACGCCACCAAGTGGCGCTGTGAGATATCAGTGAGTGCAGCAAAGCTAAATTTTCTCGTCAGTTGCACGGCTAGAACAATGCCCAACAAAAATACAAACAAAGTCGACAGACTAAACTTGGTATTTGCGACTAGTAGGTTTTGTTTTTCCTTCTGAATGAGATCCTGAAGTGCTTGATGTTTTTCTGTATCGGGCGTTACCGACATGGCTTTTTCGGCCAAGAACATTTCTCTCCAACTCCGCGGTGACATGGCGATGACCTCCTGCAAATACCACCAGTCGTCTGATGCAAGTTCCTCTCCGGCCAGCAATCTATGGAGGATCCAAGTGGTGGTCATTTTCTCCTCTGGAAGATCCGCCATGACCTTTCGACAATCGGCACCTCTATCAGACGCCAGATAGAGACAGGCCAGCACAGAAAGACCGTCCTCCCCAAGCATCTTGATCTCTTGGGCTTTTTCCAAATACAGAATTGCTTCCTTGCGAGCATCTTCTCTGGATTCGGTTCCGGCCAACCAACGCTCAACTGCGCTGTGAGATTCGGCTTGCTCGGACACTAACAAATTAACTGAAATATAATCGAGTAAGCTCGCCTCATCATCTGGGCCCACATACGGATCTCGAGAATATTCTCCTAACTGACTGAACAACCAGAGAATGGCGAGAACGGCAGCTACTTTTCCGCGTGAGATGCGGAAATAGCGTAGGTAGCCTGGCGAGTGCTCTAGACGCTGAAACTGCCGAGCATCGTCTGATCGAGCGCCATTCTCATCTCGGGGTGGTTCTGTATCTAGCATTGATCCAATGTCTGCTCAGGAGCGGTAATAACAGTGCGAGGTTATCTGCCCCGAATCATGCGATCACAAACGGTTCAGCACAAGCAAAGGAATCTTCGGGCTCAATGATTCGAACCGTATCTGTGAGCCGTTCTCTGCAACTAAATCAGTCTAACGTAAATCTGTTAGCTAAATAGTCCGCATATGCTGAAGAGTTTTTCTAAAAAAATATCCACTACCTAGTGGAGTTAGAGCCCTTGTATCCGCAATACCTTTACCTCATGTGAGCATTGGGAGATAATGTGCAACGAGTCATAACACTCCCCCTCCCTCCCATGAAATCACCTAAAAAAACATCCGGATCCAGCAACATGCGCTGGTTTTTAATTTTAAATATATCCATCGCTGTAGTGCTTGTCTGTGCTGCGGGCATCCTCAAAAAAGGTTCAGCAGGATATCAAGGTCAGGCTACATTCGACCGTAACTACATCGCCATGACCAAAGCTGAAAAAGACAATGGCACTTTGAAGCGTGGCATTGTCTACACCGAGGCAGCTCGCGCCGATGCCTACCGCTCACTGATGAACATCAGCCACGGAGCATCCATCACATGGATTCTTGTTGCTGTGGCCTTTATCATGAATGCTGCATTTATCTTCCGTATGAGTCGCAAGCACGAACTCATGCTGGCAGATGCCCACGCAGCCTGATTGCTGAGCTACAAACATTCAATTACATCCGCCGGAATGCCTCTGCGTTCCGGCGTTTTTTTGTCCGTAGACAACCGTAACGTAGCCTACCGCTCCAATAAAACATCGTCACCTAACACTACCAGATCGATGCTGCCATCGAGTGTTTTGTCTAGGAAAGGCGTATTCTGGCTTTGCGACTGCATGTAGTCGGCGGTGAAAGTCGTTTGGCCATCTGGGTTGAAGAGCAAGAAGTCTGCTTTGCCACCTTCGGAAATCGGAACAGCTTCGAGTCCCATCATGCGACGAGGTTGTGCTGAGTAGCGATTCACTACCAGTCCCCAGCCGAATTCTCCTGTTTTCACGTAGTAGTGATAAAGGGAAATAAGAGCGGTTTCGAGACCGGTGATGCCATTGGGAGCGTTGACGAAATCTTGGGACTTTTCGAACGGTGTGTGTGGTGCGTGGTCCGTGGCAATGATATCGAAGACCCCTTCTTTAAGGCCTTCTAACAGCGCTTTATTATCCTCCGCTGTACGCAACGGAGGATTCATTTTATAGTGGGTATCGTAGTCACCGATATCTTCCTCGTTGAAAAGTAAGTGGTGCGGTGAAACCTCGGCCGTCACTTTGGCTCCCATTTCTTTCCACCAGCGGATGGTTTCCATGCCTATCTTACTTGAGACGTGCTGGATGTGGAGTCGGGCTCCAGTGGCGTGTGCCAGACGAATGTCGCGGTCCATGCAGATCTCTTCGCTGCATGCAGGTGTGCCTTGGATCCCCAGGCGGTGGCTAACCACACCCTCGTTCAGAGCGCGTGGGCCTGAAAGTTCCAACACCTCGCAGTGACTGGCAAAAAAGCAGTCGAACTCAGAAGCATACTCCATCGCATGTTTCAGCAGCAACAAATCTGGAACCGCATCGCCGTCATCGGTGAGCATTTTCACGCCAAGACTGAGCATGCCGTCGATGCCTGCAAGCTCCTTACCTTCACGGCCTTTGGTAATACAGCCAGAGGTGTAGACCGGAATACGGGCATCGCGTTTGGCAATGTCGTAAATCGTGCGGACCATAGCAGCGGAATCAATTGCGGGGGCTGTGTTAGGCATCAGAACCACACCTGTGACACCACCATTGATAGCGGCCTCCGTGCCTGACTTAATTGTCTCCTTGGCCTCCTGCCCCGGTTCACGCATGTGAATGTGCGTATCAAACATCGCGGGCATGAGGATCTTGTTAGCCGCGTCGATGATCTTGGCTCCGTCGGGAGCTGAGATGTTTTGGCCGATTTTTGAAATGGTGCCATTTTCCACCAGCACATCGGCAGGTGTTAGGTCGTCATTTTCCTCGCAGGCAATCCGAGTATTTTGAATCAGTAAAGTAGACATATATAAAAGTGAGTAGGTAGAACGGTGTGTGTAAAATATGGATTGCCGGTTCAGATCAGGCTTCCGGCACTTGATCAGGCTTAAGCCAGTAGAGCACAGCCATGCGTGCGGCGATTCCGTTTTCCACCTGTTGATTGATGAGGCAGCGATCGTAGTCCATCACTGCATCGCAGAGTTCCACGCCGCGGTTCACCGGACCAGGATGCATAATGTAGGTGCCTTGGTCGGAGAGTTGTTTGAAGCGATCGTAGGTAATGCCGTAGAGTTTGGTGTATTCCCGCAGGCTTGGGAAATATTGCACCGCCTGACGTTCCATCTGCACTCTCAGAAGATATACGCAGTCGGGTGCCCAGCGCATGGCTTCATCGTAGTTGGTGAAGCGTTTGATATCTTTGGGTCCATGCTTAGGAACCAATGAACCCGGTCCCAGCCAAGCGACTTCCACGCCAAGCTTGCGCATGAGTGTGGAGGTGGATCGCGCCACACGACTGTGTAGAATATCGCCGACAATCAGGATTTTTTTCCCAGTGAGATCAGGAAATACTTCGCGAAAGGTAAACCCGTCTAACAGAGCCTGAGTGGGATGAGCGTGGGCGCCGTCGCCAGCATTGATCACACAGGCTTTGGTTTCCCGGGCGATCATTTGCGGAAGCCCGGGCATTTTGTTACGCACGATGATGTAATCGGTGCGCATCGCCTGGAGGGTATCGATAGTGTCTTTGACGGTCTCCCCTTTGACGACGGACGAATGTGGCACGTCGAAGTTAGTGACATCTGCAGAGAGACGTTTGGCGGCAACTTCAAAAGATGAGAGCGTCCGAGTGCTTGGTTCGTAGAACAGGGTCAGCACCGATTTACCTTTCAAGGCTGGCACCTTTTTCACCGAGCGGGTGAACAAATCTTTAAACGGCCCTGCCTGATCGAGCAAATGCTCAATTTCCTCACGGCTGAGGGATTCAATATCTAATAGGTCCTTGCGGGTCATTGGAGGTCGGCTCAAACTGAGCGAGGTAATACACAGAACCGAACACCAGCACAAGTAATGATATAATGGCCATGAAGGCCGCATGGTGTCGGGAGCGAGGTTTTTTCCAGAAGATGAAAAGAGCTCCTAGCAGAGAGAGCGAGGCACAGCTGAGCGCAGGAATGTAGATGGCCGCAATAGCCAACCCAGCGCTGGTAAGAGACAGCAGATATCCAAGCCCTATAAACAGTGGGTGCAAAGCCTGGGCTTTGATAGCCTGCACTGGCGGGCGAACAGCAAATGCATTACGTCGCCGGAGATCTTCGAGCTCCTGTTTGTCTTGTTTTCTCTCCGGGATCTTGGTCATCAATCCTTATTCTCGGTGACCTCCACGGAGTCGACACCATCGGTGTCTTTCAACTTCACATCGACGTAGTCCATGCGTTTGGTCTCAAGTTTGATCCCGATGTAATCCGGAGCAAACGGGAGTTCGCGGTGACCGCGGTCGATTAGCACTGCGAGTTCAATCTTCGCAGGACGACCGTAGTCCATGATGGCATCGATAGCCGATCGTACGGTGCGACCGGTGAATAATACATCATCAACAATAATGATGTGAGCTCCATCGACAGCGAAAGGAATCTCACTGCCTTGGAGCTTAGGATTTGAGTTCAGGTGGGCTAGATCATCCCGGTAGAGAGATATATCCAGCACACCCATAGGAACTTTCACCCCCTCTCCTTCTAAAGCAGAGAGGATGCGTTCGGCGACTTCATCGCCACGGCTGCGAAGTCCAACCAACACGAAGCCCGCTTGGGGATTCCGTTCAAGAATCCCGGCGGTCAACAATTTCACCGCCTGAGCGATGTCGGTCTCTGTCAAAGCACGTGGCATGACGAGTTACTAAGCTCCAGCAAGCTGAAGAATCCGGTGAGCGGCCATAGCTGCATTCGCAGGTGCTTTCTTATGAAGACCCACGGTAGTAGCTGGCACACCACCTGGAAGCTGGCTGATGGATAGCAGAGCATCGATGCCATTGAGTGGACCTCCCGGTACGGGAACTCCGATAACAGGGAGCGATGTCTTCATGACAACCACACCAGGGAGAGCGGCGGCAAGACCGGCAATCGCGAGGATCACGGCTTTTTCGCCTTTTTCCTCAAGCTTACCGAGATACTCGATTAGTTCGCTCAGATTCCGATGCGCCGAGAGGACGGTCTCCTCGTAAGTTACTCCGGCATCTTTCAAATATTCGCGGGCAGGCTCCATGAAGGGAACGTCATTAGCACTGCCGTATATCATAATAACTTTCATTGCGCCCCCTGACTAGACGCTGTCCGAATACTTGGCAAGAAATATGGCGTAAAATGCGACAGCTTCCTTCAACGTGGCCATTTCCCATCCGGCTTTTGCATTTGCAAGGTGGTTGAAAATTAGCTAGTTTGCTCGGCCCATGAGTGATCACCACCTACCGATCCGGGAGTTCAAGCCATTCCGGTTTGTCCTGCCCCTTTTACTTGCTTGCTTTGTGATGGCCACGCTTGCCCCTCAGGCATCTGCCCAGCAGGACCCTCGTGCTCTTGATCCTGCGGATGTCTTTTTCCAAGCATGGCTGACCATCCGAGATGCTGAAAAACTCGAAAAGGAGGAAAAATATGGCGATGCGTGGCGGAAATACCGTCAAGCGGCCAAATACTATGATGTTTTATCTCGTTTCCATAAGGGGTGGAAACCTCATTTGGTCGAAGGAAGGATCAAAACAACCAACGAATCAATCAAAGGCATCGAACCCAAAGCCGCCGCTGAACTAGCTGGCAAGCAGGCTAAGACCAAGGATCTTGTCGAGGGTGGGCCACAGAAACCAGATGCTGGGGACGCTACCGGAAGCGGCGATCAGAGGATGCCGACACCCACTACACCGCGTATTACACCGGCTCCAAGCATCGCACAAAACTCGGCCACCAGTGAGTTGCAACGCCGACTCAACATTCTCGAAATGGACAACAAACGACTCCGCGAAGAGCTCACCAAATCACGCAGCATGCCTGCGGGCAGCGGAGGCAGTAAAGCGGAGCAGCAGAGGCTGATTGATCAGATCGCCCGTCGTGACAGAGAACTCACCACTCTCCGGAACATTTTGGCCCGCGCCCCACTTCAGAAGGACATGGACCAACTGGCTCGCCAGAATCGCACCATCAAAGCTGAAATTGGTATCACAGCCCGTGCATTGAAAGAATCTCAGCGTCAGCTTGCCGAAGCTAAAAAAACTGCGCTGAAACATAAAGAAGACGCTGAACTGACCCAACGTCGTGTCGAAGAGCTCCAGAAGGACATGGATGCTCAAAAGAAAATTGATAACCGCGTGGTGCGCGAACTTCGTAAGGAGCTGACCACAGTTACCGGCATGCTGGAATCCACTCGTCGCGAGCTGGGAGCCGCGAATGCCAAGGTGGCCAGAATGGAGCGCAGTTTGAAAGAGTCTCAAGCCACCATTCAGGAGCTCACAACAGAGCGTGATGCTTTGCGCACCGAGCGTGACACCCTTTCTAACATTCTGAAAAAAAGCGACTCTGCCGGAGTTCAGAAACTCATCGCTGAGAATATGCGCTTGGGTAAAGAATTGAAAGAATCCCTCGATCGTCTCGAGTTTCTCAATCGCAGTAACAATGCCACTAAGGACGAACTGATCGAAGCCAAGCGAGACCTCGCGATCGCCAAGACCCGCATCATGCAATACCAGCAAGAGCAGTCAGATCACACCCGTAGGATTAAAACTCTGGAAAAACAGCTGTCGGACGCAGAGGCTGATCTACTGGCTTCCAAATCAAAGACCGGAGGTTCTGCCGAGAGTGCTGCCAAATCTGAAGAGGTCGAAATTCTCAAAGCCACTGTCAAACGGCTGATTGCGTCCCAAGAACGCCGTCGTACCGCCGAAAAAATCCTCTGGGAAACCTACCAAAAATCCCAAGTCAACATCCCCGGCCTGCCTGAAGTGATCCGCGATATTCGTAGCGCGAAAGTCGAACTAACAGATCAGGAAAAAGGTCTGATGGTAGTTCGTCGTCCAGACAGTGAGTTTACCAGCCCGGAACGCGTTTCATTGCCACACGCCCGTGCCTTTGGAAATGCTCTCGAGGAGGAAATCGCCACTTACAATCCTCTGATGAAACGAGCTTTCGAAAAAGGCCGTTACGAGGCTGCCAGACAGATCCTCGAAGACATGGACGAACGATTCCCCGGCCACTTCCCCACCCTCTGCAATCGCGGTGTCGTGGAACTGAAAACCCAGCACTACACCGAGGCCACGGAATACTTCAGCGAAGCCATCACCATGCGTGAAAACAGCAGTTATGCCCACCACATGCTTGGACTTTCGCTCTACCAGAGCAAAGACTTCGATGGAGCTCGGAATGCATTCCAGCGCTCGCTTGATCTCAAGCCTGGCAATGCCAAGGCTCATCTATACCTGGGAATTCTCGCTGGTGCTGGCAAAAGGTTCCAGCAGGCCGAAGAGCATTTCGCCACAGCGATCAAATTCGACTCCACCCTGTCCGAAGCTTACTTCAACCTTTCTGTTCTCTCCTTGCAGCAGAACAAAAAGAAAGAAGCTGCCGACTATTACGGTAAAGCACTTGATAATGGTTTCCAGCCAGATCCTGACCACGAGTCAAAACTTGCGAAGTAATCAGCAATACTCAACGTAGTATTCACTGACCTTCCGCCAACTGTGGTTAAAAGCACAGACTGGTACGTACGCTATCGGAGGAGCAATGCCTCAGATGGCGGAATTATTAAATGCGCACACAAGTACCAGAGTGCGTGCCGCTAATCCACCACATCATCCGCCACTCCATATGTTTCCTCGTCTTGCCACTCTCCTCTCTCCGTTTTTTCTTTCCGCTCTGCTCACGATAGCAGCGCACGCCGCCCAGCCGATCCGCATGGCGTATTACCCGGATATTTCCCCAGACGGCTCCACCATCGTCTTTTCCTGGCAGGATGATATTTGGTCAGCGTCTGTGGAAGGAGGTGAGGCACGGCGACTGACCACTCACCCGGCACGGGACTTTGCTCCACGGTTCACGACTGATGGAAAATCGATCTGTTTCGGCAGCATGCGTGAGGGCAACTATCAGGCCTTCATCATGTCCAGTTCAGGCGGTGCTGCACGACAACTGACGTTCCATTCTGAAGGAGCCATTCTCCAAGACATTTCTCCTGACGGAAAATCGATCCTCGTCCAAGGCATCCGCGATAATTACGGCGCGAGGCCATATCGACTTTTCCAGGTTGGGATCGATGGCAAGTCACCGGAGAAAGAAATCTTCGACGCCCACGCACAGAACGGTCGGTATTCTGCCGATGGAAAGTCTGTGATCTTCACGCGCGAAGGAGCTCCGCGATATCGCAAGGGATATCATGGCACTCAAGCCAGTCAGGTCTGGACTTGGAAAACTAACAAAGACGGTCAGGATGTTTTTGAACAACCTGTTAGCAATGAGTTCGGCTGCCGTAATCCGGTTTTTGATCTGAAAGGCAATGGGTTTTACTACACCTGCGGAAGCCCTAACGGTTTCAATCTTTGGTATTACAATAACGCGGATAATAGTAACAAGCAGATCACCTTTTTCGATGATGACAGCGTGATGCAACCCGCTATTTCACGCGATGGTTCAACGATGATTTTCCGGCACCTTTTTGACCTCTACGTGCTGCCCCTCACCACGTCAGACTCGGATCAACCTGCTGAGCCCAAGAAACTCAAGCTGTGGCACAATGAAGACCTGGACATGGATGAACCGCACGAGATGGTCATCAAGAAGACCAGCGACGTAACTTTCTCCCCCAGTGGACTGGAAACGATCTTCACTGCCCGTGGTGATCTCTGGGCCATGGATACCATCCTCAAAAAACCTAACAGACTCACCAGCACTCCTGGCCATGAGAAGGATGTGTGGTTTTCCCATGATGGAAAGTCCGTGCTCTACATTCACGATGATGGCATCAATACCGAAATTCGCCGCTTGGTAAAAACCAACCCTAACAAATACTGGTGGGAGGCGAAGCAGTGCAAACACACCGTCATCGTAAAGGCCGAAAGCCGTCCGACCAGTGTCATCCCAAGCCCGGATGGTAAAAAAATTGCCTACACCACCTTCCCCGGCAATCTCTGGGTTTGTGAGGCTGATGGCAGCAAACCTGCAAGAATTCTGGAATCTTGGGATATGCCTAACGTCAAGTGGTCACCCGATGGAAAATGGATCGCATACGCCGTGCAGGATGACGATTTCAACTCAGACATTTACATCGTCGCGGCCGATGGAGCCAGCGCCCCGGTGAACATCAGTCGTCACCCTGACAATGACTTTTCTCCTGCGTGGTCACCAGATGGGCGCAGGTTGGCTTTTGTTGGTCGTCACCACAAAGAGAACTACGACCTCTTCTATGTAGACCTCTATCGCTCGGACGAGGCCAAGGATACCGATGGTGAAACCCGCGAGCGTGCGCGCAAAGCCATGGAGAAAGATCCTAGCTACAAGGATACCGCTAAGAAGGTCGTGAAAAAAGCGATCGAGACTCTCACCAAAGATAAAAAGAAGCCTGAGGAAGAAGAAACCTTCGACTTCAAAAACATCTCACAGCGCATCAATCGTTTGGAGGTGAAAGGTGCGACTCCTCTCAGGGTGATATGGAACAGCGACTCCAAAAAGATATTGTTCCAGTCCAGATCTGGAAAAACAACCTATGCCATCGAGGCTAAGCCCGGAGGAAAGACCAGCAAGTTCGCCGAGGCAACGGGTGTTCCTATTCGGATGGATTCGAGAGGTAGACTCTTCTGGCTATCGGATGGCGTCCCAGCGGTCCTCGCCAGCGGCAAGAATGTCAAATACCCGTTCACGATCTACACCTACCGCGATCCTGAAAACTGGAAACGCATGACCTTCCGCACCGCATGGAATGTGATGCGCGATCAGTTTTATGATCCTTCGATGAATAATCGCGATTGGAATAAAGTCCGTGAAAAATACGAAGACATGGCCGCTACTGCCCCAACCTCTCTCGTTTTCGACCGGATCGCCAACATGATGTTAGGTGAACTCAATGCCTCACATATGGGTTTCCGTTCCCCCACGTGGCCTGAACCATGGAAACCTCGTGCCCTTTGGAAAGAGGAAACCGTGCATTTCGGTGTGCGCTTTGACGCCGATCACGAAGGCAAGGGGTGGAGAGTCTCGTCGGTCATTCCTAACAGCCCTGCCACCAGAAGTATCTCCGAGATTTCTCCGGGCGAACTCATCACTAAGGTGGGCTATGAAGAAGTGTCATCTGATACCCCACTAACAGATGTATTAAATCGCCGTCTCTCTGATCCAGTCTGGTTAACCGTAGAGGATGCTCAAGGAGAGGAACGTCAGGTCAAAGTTCAGCCGATTAGTTACGCAGCGGCTCGGAACTTAGTCAAAGACGCCCAAATCGATGAGACCGAGGCGGCTGTCGATAAACTCTCCGGCGGCAAACTCGGATACATCCACGTAGCCCGCATGATGTGGGACGAGTTTGAGCAGTTCGAGCATCACCTGTATGAACAAGGAGCGGGTAAAAAAGGTATCGTGATCGATGTCCGTGACAACGGTGGTGGATTCACTTCAGACCACTTACTGACTGCACTCTGTCAACCACGCCACGCTTTCACGATTCCTCGCAATGGTGGCGTGGGATACCCGCAGGACAGGATTGTTTATGCTACGTGGAACAAGCCGATCATCGTTCTTTGTAATCAGAACAGCTTTTCCAATGCCGAGATTTTCGCTCACGCCATCCGCAACCTTGATCGTGGAAAAATCGTGGGTGTGGCTACAGCAGGCGGTGTAATTTCCACTGGCAGTGCCAACATCATGGGGGCGACTATGCGGCTGCCGTTCCGCGGCTGGTTTAGCAGCGCCACAGGCCAAGATATGGAACTCAATGGAGCTGAACCTCATTTTGTCATCTGGAACAAGCCAGGAGAACTCAGCGCGGGAATTGATCACCAGTTAGAGAAGGCAGTCACGGTCTTGCTTGCCGAAGCTGACCAAGCCAAGAGTGGTCCAAGGGCTCATTATCGCAGTCATTCCGATGAAAAGAAGCCCAGCCAACCTGAAACACCCGGCACCCCGACGGTGAATCAACCGGTTCCTGGGAAATCCACTGATACAGAGAAAACGACCAACTAATCTGTTTACCTTGGCATCCAGCTGCCCTTAGTGTCCATCCATGCTCAGCAAGGAAGAGAAAGCCCGCTACGCACGGCATTTCAGCCTCTCGCAAGTAGGTGAGGAAGGCCAGCAACGGCTCAAGGACAGTTCTGTGTTGTGTATCGGTGCCGGCGGACTCGGCTCACCGGCCACGCTCTATCTCGCTGCAGCAGGCGTCGGTCGGCTGGGATTGGTGGACTCTGATGTGGTCGAGCTGTCCAATTTGCAACGGCAGATTTTACATGGCCAGTCCACACTTGGCGAAAGCAAACTTGATAGTGCCGAAGCCAGACTCAAGGAAATCAATCCTCATGTGCGAGTTGACAAATATCCGGTCAATTTCACTGCGGAGAACGCGATGGAAATTGCCAAAGACTACGATGTGATCATCGATGGCACGGACAACTTCCCTACCCGTTATCTGAGTAACGATGTGGCGGTGCTGCTGAAAAAACCTAACATCTACGCTTCGATTTTTCGTTTTGAAGGCCAGTTGAGCGTTTTCGCTCCCCACCTTGGCGGTCCATGCTATCGCTGCATGCTCCCCCAACCTCCCGATCCTGGCAGCGTGCCGAGCTGCGCCGAGGCAGGTGTGTTAGGAGTCTTGCCCGGAATCGTCGGCAGTCTGCAGGCCATGGAGGCGATCAAACTCTTGCTCGGCGCAGGCGAACCACCATTGGGCAGACTTCTCCATTACGATGCCTTGCAAACACGATTCCGTGAATTTAAGCTCAAACGCGATCCCCAATGCCCGCTCTGCGGCGACCATCCCACCATTACTGAACTTGTGAATTACGAAAACTTCTGCGGCGTACCCAGCCCAGCATCCGGCCCTCCTGAAATTTCTGTAGCTGAACTACGTGATAAATTGACACCTGACTTTGACGGCATCCTCATCGATGTCCGCGAGACTTGGGAGCATGATGTTGCAAATATCCCAGAGGCCAGACTGGTGCCACTGGCCGAGTTCCCATCAATTATACCAGAACTGGAAAAAATGGGGCGTGATAAGGAGATCTTAATCCACTGCAAATCTGGTGGCCGCAGCGCACACGCAGCTGAATTCCTGATCAACGATGGATTTACCAACGTCTATAACGTCGCTGGTGGCATGGACGCTTGGCTGAAAATGTAATTCACAGGACGAGCATGTCATCACTTGGAAAACTCATCGTCATCGAAGGTATCGATGGCACTGGTAAGTCTACTCAGGCCACGCTTTTAGCCGAGGCACTCCGCACCCAAGGCCATGAAGTGGTGCAGAGCCACGAACCAACCAATGGCCCATGGGGCAAGAAACTCCGCGAAAGCGCCACGACGGGCCGACTGACGATCGACGATGAACTGGATTATTTCCTCAAGGATCGGCAGCAGCATGTCGAGGAACTGATTACCCCGACCGTGGAGCGTGGAGGCATCGTCATTCTCGATCGGTATTACTTTTCCAGCATGGCCTACCAAGGGGCTCGTGGTCTCGACCCCACTGAGATCCGCCGTAAGAACGAGGCCTTCGCACCGGTTCCAGACCTGCTTATCATTCTGGATCTCGATGTTGATGTCGCGCTGAAACGCATCGGTGTGCGGGACGGAGCCGCCAATGAGTTTGAAAAAAAAGAAAACCTCCAGTATTGCCGCGACCTTTTCCTCAGCCTTGCTGATGAACCTTTCGCGCACGTGATCGATGCGGAGCAAAATGTGGAACAGGTTCAGTCTGCTGTGCAGGAGCTATGTAGCTGTTGAAAACCTGAACTGCCAAAGTTGAGTCTGATGTGGATTTGAGACATCATGTTGTGGAATCAAAGCTGTTCCCAATGAGCGTTTAAATTGGTAGCCTGCCAACAGAACGTCGTCCTACTTTCTGGAAACGACATAACACATTGTCTCAATATGAAAAAAACACTACTTACTATGTCGCTAGTTGGGCTCTCCTCATTAGCTTCTTTGACAGGTGCCACCCTCGTTGGCTCTGGAACACATCTGGTGGCTTTTGATACTGTAAACGACGACGTCACAGTAGTCAGATCATTCGATAATTTCCTTGTCACCTATCTTACATTTGATCTTGGCCCTGGCTCCATCTTAGGTGGCACGCTCGACCTCTCTGCAACTTTCGGCAACTTCGATTCCACTTCCCTGACTATCGAATATATTGGACAATATGCGAATGGAGAAATCGCCCAAGCGGGTGCCGGCAACAATGACGCAGGGACTGCCCAAACTATAGCCAATTTCGATCTCTGGGTTCCAGCGAGTGCGGTAGACTCTGAATCATTTGACCCAGTTCTTAATTCGCCTGGCCAAGTTGCATCGTTCACCATTGGGGCTAGCACAGACCAAATTGCTGTCATCCGCTTCACAGGCACGAGTTCAACAGCAACCAATCAGCAACTCACAGTCTCCAACCCCTCTGCTGTCTTCACACCAGTGCCAGAGCCCTCATCTGCGGCTTTGCTCGGTCTTGGTGGTCTTACTCTGGTTCTTCGACGCCGCAAGTAATCCATTTCAAAGTTAAAATCTTCTAATCCAAAAGCCCTCCGTGATCGCGGAGGGCTTTTTTATGGTGCCATTGCGAGAGCCTACGCAGTTTGCGCTTATAAAATCGCTCTCATTTTCCCATCGCGGAATGCTTGTTATAGGCTAAAGTCAGAGTCATGGAAACTCTTTCGTTGCTAGGTGTTGCGCTCGGCTTTGCAACACTTTCTGGAATCAATCTCTACCTGACCACCTTTCTGGCCGGGCTGGCGATCCGTTTCAATTGGGTCGATCTGGCGGAGAAATACGAGAGCTTGGCCATTCTTGAGAACCCGTGGATCATTGGTGTGTCAGGCGTATTTTTCCTCATTGAATTCTTTGCCGATAAAATACCGTGGCTAGACAGCAGCTGGGATGCTGTGCACACCTTCATCCGGCCGATTGGCGGCACACTGCTAGCCTTGGCCGCTCTGGGAGAAATGGATCCTGTCGTTTCTGTCATTGCCGCACTGCTCGGCGGAGGCACTACACTGATCACTCATGCCACTAAGGCTGGTGGTCGTTTGCTGATCAATATGTCCCCCGAACCAGTATCAAACACAGTCGCCAGTCTGAGTGAAGATGGCCTTGTGCTCGGCGGACTGGGTTTGATGGCGCTGGCCCCAGTGGTTTCCTTCTTTGTTTTTCTCGCAGTGGTGATCCTCGCCATTTGGCTCTCCAGACGCACTTGGGGAATCATCCGCCGCGGCATTTCAGGCCTCAAAAAACGAGGTCAGGAAAAGCCAGTGGTGTGATTCATCGGCCATAGCTCATTTCCTCCAGATTTCTTCTTCGTGATCGCCCCCTGATAGGCTAAAGACATGCCCGTCGCCGCATGTTTGTGCTGAAAAAAATATTCCAGTTGCGTGATAAAACGCATCAGGACGAGGAAAAGCCCTTCTTGGAGCACTTGGAGGATCTACGTGTGGTCATCACGCGTCTTGTGCTGACCTTGGTGATCGCCATGTCGGTTTGCTTTGTCTTCCGCAATGAACTGATGGAGATCATTCGTCGCCCGGTGGAACAAGTCTGGCAAGTAAGCCAACAAGACAAAATGCCCAAAGGACCAGTGCCGCTGGATTTGGACACTTGGGAAATGGCAAAGAAAGCCGCCCGTGACATCTCTTCATTCACTCCTGCCCAGCGAGAACACTACTACAAGCTGCTCGACCCCGATGGCGAACGGAACCTGAAATTCCATACCGAAACTGTGGTGTTCTATCGAGCGGCCATCGACATGGAAAACACCAACGGCAAGGGTGAGGAATTCATCGAGGGCTTGCCCGGTCTTGAACCAGAACTCAAGGAACAGCTGACCGCGTTGATGGTAGAGGGCAAACAACCGGATGCCGCTGTGGACTCCCGAGGAAAACTGGTTCTCATGCAGGCGTTGAATCCGACGGAAGGATTCATGCTCTCTATCAAGCTTTCTCTGGTAGCGGGCATCGTTATTTCCTTCCCTCTACTGCTGCTATTCACGCTCCAGTTCATTCTACCCGGACTGAAGAGTAACGAGAAACGAGCCATGTGGCCGGCGATGATTATTGGCTTCGGTCTGTTCCTAACAGGTGTGCTGTTCTCCTATTACTTCGTCCTGCCGAAGGTCTTGGATTTCTTCTATAACTACAGTCAGGAAATGGGAGTCACCAATGAATGGCGGATCGGCTATTACATCTCCTTTGCTACTCAGTTCACTCTGATCTTCGGTCTAAGTTTTGAATTACCGGTCGTGGTGATGACCATGGTCAAGCTCGGCATTTTGAACTACGAGATCATGAAGAACACACGTTCTTATGCGATTCTTGCCATCGTGGTGATCGCCGCAATCATCACCCCCACCCCGGATGCTTTCACACTGCTACTGTTGGCTGGGCCGATGGTGTTTCTCTATGAAATTTGTATCTGGCTAGCCTATTTCCATCGTAAGAAAGAACGAGAAGCAGAACTCGCTGAACAAGAGGAGTTACGTCAAAAATTGTTAGCCGCCCCTCCGCTGACCGCGGCCTATGACGAGGACGGTGATGATTATGATTCGGATTCAGATGGTCCCAGCTACAGTCATGACGACTATTTTGATCACGATGGAGATGAAATTGACGTCGATGAACAGATGGAAATCTATCGCCGTGAGCATGAGCACCTCTTCGACCACGATGAGGACGAAGGCGACGAGGAAGATAACGGCACCTACGACTTCGGCGATGATGAGTTAGATGACGAGCACACCGAGGTCGATTACACTGAGTCCTATCGTCCTGAGGATAGCGATGAATCCGAAGCGGATGATATCGACGACGATGATGATGACGACATCCGTAAACACGACGGCAGTAAAGACGAAGAGCGCTCAGACTAAGCTCGGATTATTTAAAAACAGAATATCACTATGCACTCCATGACAGGTTTCGGCCGTGCCGAGCACGCCACCAGCACTTTAGCAGCCCGAGTGGAAGCCTCGTCGGTTAATCGCAAGCAGGGAGAGATAGTGGTTCAATTACCCCGGGCCTATGCCGAGCTTGAAGCGGGCATTCGAAAAATCGCCCTCGCCAAACTTTCACGAGGCCGAGTCAACCTCTCCATCCAACTGGAACAAGCTGAAGGCGCCAGCGATCATATCCGGATCAATGCCCGACGCGCTCGAGCACTTGAAGCGGCATTCACTGAGCTGTCCGATGTGATTGACCGCCCAGTGCAGGCGACGTCTGCTGATTTTCTACGCACACCTGACATTCTCGAATTCGATCAGGAATCAGCCACAACCGAAGAAGCCTCCGCAGCAGTAACACCGGCCGTTGAGGATGCTCTTGATGCGATGATTGCCATGCGAGCCAGCGAAGGTCAGCATCTGCACGACGATATCGAAGCCAGGCTGACTATACTTGAAAACATCGCAGATGAAATCATCAGCCACTCACCTTCTGTTGTTCAACATTATCGTGAACAACTTCACAGAAGACTGAAGGAGTCAGGCTTGGAAATCGACCTCAATGATGATCGCCTACTCAAGGAGATCGGACTCTTTGCAGATCGCTGTGACATCAGTGAAGAGATTACCCGTTTGCGTTCACATTTCGAAAAATTCCGTGAGTATCTGGCTATGGACGAACCTGTAGGTCGCCCCTTGGACTTTCTCTGCCAAGAGCTGAACCGAGAGTTCAATACCATTGGCTCAAAGGCAAACGATGCCACCCTCGCCCAGCTGATTGTCAACGCCAAGACCGAGCTCGAAAAAATCCGCGAGCAGGTTCAGAATGTGGAGTAGGTAATTCATTCTCCCATGTCAGATTTCCTCGATCCATCGTCTACTTCTCTCAAAATCTGCGGTGTCACCCGGATGGCCGATGCTGAGGCTTTGGTGAATTTAGGCGTTCATGGCATTGGTATTAACTTTTGGCCTCAGTCGAAACGATATCTCAGCGCGGAAAAAGCCGAGCCAATCCTTCGCGCAATCGCAGGGAACATCGTGCGTGTTGGTGTTTTTGTGAATGCTGATCCTAGAATGCCTTCCAGATTGTTAGAACAAGGCTTGATCGACATTGCTCAGTTTCACGGAGATGAGACTGCGGAATATTGTGCGCCTTTTGCCAACGCCGGACATCGCTTCATCAAAGCCATCGGCGTCAAAAATCAAGACTCGCTCAATAACATCGCCGAGTATCGAGCCTCAGCCGTTCTGTTAGATACTCCTGCCCCAGGTGTTTACGGAGGTACAGGTGAGAAGTTTGATTGGACCATTGCGGCTACGTTCATTCAAAATCATCCTAACACACCAGTGCTCCTCGCGGGTGGCATCACGCCTCAGAACGCCGCCGAAGCGATCGCTCAAGCCCACCCAGCCGCCCTTGATGTGGCATCCGGGGCGGAGATTTCCCCAGGCATCAAAGACCTCGATAAGGTGGCTGCCCTACTTGCCAGCACTCAGATCACTCCTCACTGATCTTCATGACTTCCCTCTACATCTTTCTCGGCGGCGGACTTGGTGCGTTATCGCGCTACGGGCTTTCGTTTGGGATTCAAAGTTTGGCTGAGAACACTCGCTTCCAAAGATTCCCCCTTGGTATTTTTGCGTGTAATTTATTGGGATGTTTTTTGATCGGTTTGATTTTCGGTTTCATCGCTTCGCGCAGTGATCAACATCCTGCCTGGCTACACCCGCTGGCTGTCACTGGGTTTCTCGGAGGATTCACCACATTCTCGACCTTCGCTCTCGACAGTCATCAGCTTTTTTCATCGTCGCCAGCCTTGGCATTGCTCAACATCGCCGCCTCTGTCATCGGTTGTCTGTTCGCCGTCTGGCTTGGTTTCAAAATTCTCAGCTAACACAAGTTTGCAACTTGTCGGCAATCCACGTAAGCTCCACCCATGCGCAATCTCAAAGACGGTATCCGGTCCTTAGTGAAAATTGATTTCTATGGGAACGTGCACAAGTATTTCCGAGGCACCGACAAGGAAGAACGCTTTACCAATGAGGTGAGGATTCTCAAAGAACTCGAAAAACGTGGCTGCACCAATGTGCCAAAATTCATCGAGGCCAATGAGGACGAATTACATCTCGTCACTAGCAACTGCGGTAGCCCTGCCCCCAATCTGTCCAAGAAAAAATCCGACGCCATCTTCGCCAAACTCGAAAAAGATTTCGGAGTCCGACACGATGATCCAGAGCCACGAAACATCACCTACGATGAAAAGGCCGGTCAGTTCTGCATTATCGATTTTGAGCTATCCACTCTGCTCGACGAGCCATCTGCCGAATGAAACCCAAAAACCCCTTCCTTCCAGGAGCCGGCCCAATTGAACCGGACCATGCCCCCGCCACCATTGAGTGGTCGGCCCGTTCCCAGTCGGGTTCAAGAAAGCCGGTGAATGACGATTCATGGCTCGCATTCGCCTCAGATCTCAATGGGGCAGATTTGCTGGAACCCGAGGGAGTTCAATCACTCCATGACCATGATCTGATTTTTGCTGTGTCCGATGGTATGGGAGGTGGCAACGCCGGGGATCAAGCTTCGAAACTCTTGCTGGAAACTCTCAGCACCATCATTCCAGACACATTCAAAACAGCCGCAGCGGGAATGCACCCGGACTATTTTGGCCACATGGAAAAGGCGATTGCGCAGGTGCATGACGCGATCAATGCATCGGCGGAAGAAGACGAAGCGAAAAAAGGCATGGCTGCGACACTGGCGCTGGCCTGGTTCACGCCGGAGAATCTCTATCTCGTCAATGTAGGCGATAGCCGAATTTATCTGCACAGAGAGCAGAATGAAAATTCTGAGACCCGGATGCTGACCCTTGATCACACCTTCGCATGGCGGAAGTTCCACCGCGGCGAGATCAACGAGCGGCAATTTCGCTCTCACCCACGTCGCTCTGCACTCTACCAGGTGGTGGGCAGCGGGCGGCAAGCTGTGACACCCTACGTGGCTGCATTTTCCTACCAGCCAGGCGACCGTTTCCTGATCTGCAGCGACGGACTGATCGATGGTCTGTGGGAGAAACACATTCACTCCGCATTTTCGACCAACCTAGACTCGACAAGCTCCCTTGCAGACTCTCTGATGACCCGCGCCATCACCAACGACGGAAGTGACGATACGACACTCATCACCCTCGCCGTACATGAAACGGCCGAATGAACCCATGCTGCCCAAAATTTCCCACAATCTGAGAAACTTGGCATGCCATTTGCTTGATTCTTAATATGCCCGTCGCGGCATTCAAACGCGACACCCAGACACAAACCATTACAACTAACTAACATTATGGCCAAATACAGACTCGATTACATCTGGCTGGACGGTTACACCCCCGTTCAGAACCTCCGTACGAAATGCATGCTCAAGGAATTCGATGAATTCCCAACTCTCGACCAGCTTCCTGACTGGGGCTTCGATGGTTCATCCACCAAGCAAGCCGAAGGCGGCGACTCCGATTGCGTGCTTAAGCCTGTAGCTCTTTACCCTGATGGCACCCGTGAAAACGGCATCCTCGTCATGTGTGAAGTCATGCTTCCTGACGGAACTCCTCACCCAACCAACGCACGTGCCACCATCCCTGATGATCCAGGAACATGGTTCGGATTCGAGCAAGAGTACTTCCTCATGCAAGACGGTGTGCCTCTTGGTTTCCCGAAAGGCG
This sequence comes from Oceaniferula spumae, assembly GCF_042849255.1. Taxonomy (GTDB): domain Bacteria; phylum Verrucomicrobiota; class Verrucomicrobiia; order Verrucomicrobiales; family Akkermansiaceae; genus Oceaniferula; species Oceaniferula spumae. The sequence goes on along the minus strand of NZ_AP026866.1, from coordinate 289,307 downwards.
GATACCCTAACCCACAAGGTGAATACTATTGTGGTGTCGGATTCAAAAACATCGGTGGACTCGCTCGCGAAATCACCGACACTCACCTTGACCTCTGCCTCTACGCTGGCATCAACCACGAAGGCATCAACGCCGAGGTGGCCAAAGGTCAGTGGGAATTCCAGGTTTTCGCCAAAGGTTCCAAGAAAGCTGCTGACGATATCTGGGTAGCACGTTTCCTTCTTCTCCGTCTTACTGAAGAGTATGAAGTGGACGTAGAATGGCACTGTAAGCCTCTTACAGGTGATTGGAACGGCTCTGGAATGCACGCCAACTTCTCTACCGAACACCTGCGTGAAGTCGGTGGTAAGGAATACTTCGAAAGACTCATGGCAGCCTTCGAAGAAAACTGCGAAGAGCACATTGCTGTTTACGGTCCTGACAACGACAAACGTCTGACCGGTCTTCACGAGACTCAGTCCATCGACATGTTCTCATGGGGTATTGCTGACCGCGGTGCATCCATCCGTGTGCCTCACAGCTTTGCCAAGAATGACTGGAAAGGCTACTTGGAAGACCGTCGTCCTAACTCTCAGGGTGACCCATACAAGATTGCCGGCCGTATTCTTCAGACAGTCCAGTCTGTGGCCAAGTAACTCGGAAGAGTCTAAACTCAATTTTACAGGCGGTCATGGAGCATGTCTCCATGACCGCTTTTCATTGCTTGCTACGTGGCTCATATCGAGTAGGTTCACAAACCTCGTAGTTAAGTATTTATGATCAGAATCCTTCTCATTTTCCTCCTATCGCAATGTTTCGTCGTTGCTGCTGAAATTTCTTGGTCACCTCCCCAGAATATCACTGGTACTATTGCGGACTTTGATACTGTAGGTGAGCCTCTGTATCAATGGAATGCGGGTAATAATACGATCACGATTGATCCAGATGGTCTTGATCTGACTTTCTCCCCCGGTGCTTTGTTTAATGGAACTGTACATGGTAATGTGGACCCGCATAACCGTGGAGGTAACAACGAGTATGAGCAGTTGTTGGCAGAAATGACCCACACCTCGAATTCATCTTCTCTCAATCTGACAGGCTTAACACCTGGGCATCGGTATCGATTGCAGTTATGGATGGCGGACACTCGCTCATGTTGTGAGGGGCGTTCGAAAACCTACGACAGCGGAAGTGGCACTCAACAAGTTGTTCTTAACAGCGGGCCTCCATCACAATTTGTCATCGGTAGTTTCATAGCCGATTCTTCGACCCAAGAAATCAGATTCATCGGCAGCGGAAGCTCACATCCGCAATACAATGCTCTCGCTGTCAGGACACTGGGGCCGCCGACACCAGACATCGAACAATTTCAAGCCAGCACAGGTAGTTTGACCTCCCCTGTCGGAGTCAACGTGCCTCCATCGACTCCCGTCACCTTAAATTGGCAAATCTCTGATGCCGACACAGTCACTCTGACCTCTGTCGCTGGAAACGTAAACAGCGTGGGAAACACTACCGTCTCCCCTTCTTCCACCACGACCTACACCCTTGCCGCTACCAATGAGCATGGAACGAGCCAGAAAACGATCACCGTTTACGTGAATGCCGCCGAAACGGTGCCTCGTATCAACGAGTTGGTTTCGAATAACGACGATGGGCTCAATGATGAGGACGGTGATGCCAGTGACTGGATAGAACTTTATAACCCAAATCCCTTTGTCATCGATGCCGGTAAGTATCGAATTACTGATGATCCCGGCCTGAACTCTACCTGGCAGATTCCTAGTGTCACAGCGATCCCCGCAAACGGATACCTGCTAATCTTTGCATCAGGAAAAAACCGATCTGGTGCTGAGCTGCATACTGATTTTAGACTGGATGCGGACGGAGACTACATTGCCATCACCGATAGCACAGGAGCCACCGTGCTCACGCAGCTGCCTGAAGATTACCCCTCAACAGCTCTCTTCCCTGAAATTCCCAGTGGCCGGAGTTATGGTTACGACGATTCTGATCAATTGCGCTTCTTCAATACTACGACACCCAACGAGAGCAATGGTGACGGCTTCCTGGGTTTTGTCGGTGATACAACCTTCAGTGACGATCGTGGGTTCTATGAAGCAAGTTTCAACCTAACGATTGCCACCGATACACCAAATGCCAATATTAGATACACAACCGATGGTTCCCCTCCATCGGAGACCAATGGAACCTTATATACCGGCCCATTGTCGATCACTCAAACTACCGTCGTGCGAGCCATGGCGTACCTTGATGGTTATGCGCCCACGAATATTGATACGCACACTTACATCTTCGCAAGCGATGTCATTGCTTCAGGAGTCATGGACACCGGTATCACCCAGTCTGGTACGTATGGCCCGCAGATGATCAATTCGTTAAAGGCGCTTCCGATCATCTCTTTGAATATTGAAGATCCAGATGGTGTAGACAACAGCTCTGAGAACCGGACATCCGTGGAATTGATTTTCCCAGATGGCAGCGAAGGCTTTCAAGAGGATGCTGGCGTCAGTTACTTTGGCGGCTACTTTACCAACTTTGATAAAAAGAGCTTCAGGCTCTATTTCCGAAAAGAATATGGCGTGGGTAAACTCGATTTTCCTCTCTACAAAGGATTTGCTAACGGCATCGCCCCTGTGGAGAAATTCGATGCACTGGACCTCCGGAGCGGCTCACATGATATGGCCATGCGTGGAGCCTACATGTCTAACCGGTTCACCGATGATACCATGTTGGAAATGGGCAACATCAGCCCGCACGGACGATTTGTGCACTTATTCCGTAACGGTGTTTACTGGGGACAATACCACCTCCGTGAAAGATGGAATGCCGCTATGGCCGAAGAATATTTTGGCGGTGAGAAAGAGGATTATGAAGCGATCAATGGCAATGCCAACGTTGGTGGCTGGTCGCCAGGTGTTGCCTATGACGGTGACGGAAGCGGCTGGCAGACTATTAAGGATCTTGCGAACGGCAGCACGCCTTGGAATAGTCTCCAAAGTAGATTGGACCTGCAAAGCTACATTGATTTCTGGTTACTCTACGATTTCGGAAGTTCAGAAAATGAATACCGCGCATTCGGGACGCCCAACGAGAATGGCGTGAAAATGAAATTCTATCTCAACGATGCAGACGGCTACCTCAACCCCACTGGGATTGCTCAGAACAATGATGCTGGTGGCCCTGGTAACATCTTTGGCCGATTGGAGTCGGAGAACCACCCTGATTTCAAAACCTATCTCGCTGACCGCATCTACACGCATTATTTTCACGACGGCGTGTTTGCCGCTCACAAAACCATCGAGCGACTACAAAACCGAGTCGATGAAATCCAACTGAGTTTCTATTGCGAAGCTGCGCGTTGGGGTTACCGGTCACCTTCTTCGTGGCAGAATTACCAAAACAATTTGATCAACAATCAGTTCCCCAGCCAGACAGGAAGTCGGCTCGATGACCTGAGAGATGCTGGAAGGTATCCGGATGTGGAAGCACCAGAATACAATCAAAATGGTGGGGTGGTCGGCCCTGGATTTGGCGTCTATGTCTCTAGCCTCAGTGGCGGAACGATCTACTACACAACGGACGGAAGTGATCCCCGCTTATCTGGTGGCGCGATTAATCCATCTGCAGTCGCACTCGCAGCCACAGGATCTAGCACCACTCTGTTAGCCTCAGGTTCAACTTGGAAATATCGCGATAATGGCAGCAACCAAGGAACAGCATGGCGCAGCACATCCTTCAATGACAACAACTGGTCTAGTGGTAATGCCAAACTGGGCTACGGAGACGGCAACGAAAATACGACCGTTTCATTCGGCGGCAATTCATCTAACAAACATATCACTACCTACTTCAGGAAAACGTTTAATGTCGCCGACGCATCCGCAATTTCTGGCCTGACTATGGAAATTTTACGCGACGACGGGGCAATTGTTTATATCAACGGACAGGAGGTGGTCCGATCCAACATGCCTACGGGCAACGTCAACTACACCACGACTGCCAGCGGAGCGATTGGAGGCCAGAATGAAAATGCATTTCATCAATTTACTCTAGCCCCCTCATTACTTGTGACCGGGGTGAATACGATTGCGGTAGAAATTCATCAGGCCGCGCCGGATAGCTCGGACCTCGGCTTTGATCTACGCCTGACCGCGACAACTGGAGCTTCAACTCCGGACCTCATCCTTACCAGCGACACACAGCTCAATGCCAGAGTTCTGAAGAACGGCACATGGAGTGCATTACACCCAGCCACCTTCATCGTATCCCAGCCCCCTGTCACTCCTCAGCTCGGCGATTTGGTGTGTTCTGAAATCCATTATCATCCATCTAACCCGACCGCAGTCGAACTTACTGCCATTCCCAATATCGATGATGGAGATTTCGAATTTTTAGAGCTCATGAACATAAGCAGTCAACCACTGCGCCTCGATGGTTGTGTGTTTGTAGATGGCATCGATTACATCTTTCCAGAGGACAGCATTCTTCAGCCAGGTGAACGGCTGGTTATAGCCAGTAACGCAGCCGCTTTCGGTTTACGTCATAGCGCTTCTCTTGTGCATGGCGAGTATACTGGAGGTCTGAGAAACAGCGGAGAACGTCTAGCCATCGAAAACACCTCTAACGCGCTCATTCTCGACCTAACCTACGGTGATGGCACGGATCAAGGAGGCTCGAACGACACGCTTTGGCCAACCAAACCCGATGGTTCTGGAGAGAGCTTGGTGATGATCCATCCAAGTGCTGGTGGAGACCTCAGCGATCCCCTCAATTGGCGGGCTAGTGCTAACAATCACGGTATGCCTGGCGGCACAGATTCCATTCCGCTCCCTGTCGATCTCAATCAAGATCTTGATCTGGATGGCAGTTCAGCGCTGCTAGAACTGACGCTGAATAGCTCAGATTCAGATCCAGCAAACATGCCTGCTGTCGTAGCGACTCGCCAGGAAATGACCGACAACAACAGCTACCTAACACTGAGTCTGACACGGAATCCGCTGATGCCAGCCAAAGTGATCGTCCAAACCTGCCTCGACCTTGTGGGTTGGAATGATAATGCGGTGCTGGTGAGTCGTCAGTTCCACGCAGACGGCACCGAGACGCTTACCTATCGCTTCCCTGTTCCAGAAAATGGAGAACAACAGTTCATGCGTGTGAAAGCACAGCACTGAGGACTCGTTTTCTCAATGCCATTTGACATTCAGGCGGCAGGCCTGTTTCATATCGCCATGAAGCCATGGTTCCTGTCTTTGTTAGTTTCTTTACTCTCGGCCTCTCTTTTGTCCGGGCAAATCATTCGAGAGGAACAGGTGAAGCGCAGCACCATCAAAGCGTGGGTGGGAGATCAGCCGTGGAACGTAGCGCACTCCACCTACATCGGCCAGTTTAGCACAGCCAATGGTCTTTGTTTACTGCAATGGTCAGGAACGAAGGTTCGAGGTGTGTTCATCATCAATCGTACCCAAAGCATTAATTACCTCTATGGGGATAATTCCGTCGACGGAAAATTAAAACTCGAGGTCTGGTCGGGTGCGGGTGAAAAAACAGCCGCAGGTGTGCTCTACAAAAAGCAAGTTGATGACACCCTCTATTGGAGTGGACTTATCGTAGATCCATCAAACGGAGATGAGATGCCTCTCTCGTTTCATAAAGTAACGAAGGCAGCAGCAGGAAGCAGCACTACTTCAACTTACCGTGGAAACTTGGGAGAAACCCAGATTTCAGTAAAACTGACTTGGTATGCGGGAGGCTTGGTAGCTGGCCGATATAGCAATCTCAACACTGGCAAGTCGTATCGCTTAATAGGATCCAACTACGAAAACGGATGGGTCTATCTGGACGAATGGACAGATGGCGAGGCCGGAGCCGTCACTGCTCGTGTTAGTCTAAGAAAAGTTACCGCAGATGGTAAGCTTCAGTGGCAGGGAAATATGTATAATCAGGATAAACGCGTCTTGAAGATCTGGTTTGGCCGGACTGGATCCAGCACTCCGTCCACGGACGGGACTTTGAAGAATAAGCTCAAAACAGAATAATCTCAGAGCAAGACATCTGCACAGCTTGAGGTCGAGAACTGGCTGATAAAGCTCCCTTCTTTGGCCCCTTAAATGGATCGGACTTGCAGATTATTTCATCATGCATCAAGACTGCCGGCGTGAAGCAAATTACCATTTATACAGACGGTTCATCGCGTGGCAATCCAGGCCCGGGTGGTTACGGAACCTTAATGGTTTATCAAGGGCACCGGAAGGAAATGAGCGGCGGCTTTGCTAAAACGACAAATAACCGTATGGAAATCTTGGCTGCACTTACCGGCATCGAAGCCTTACAAGAGCCATGTCAGGTGACGGTCTACTCCGACTCCAAGTATCTCATCGACACCATGGACAAGGGCTGGATTCATGGGTGGAAAAAGAAAGGCTGGTCGCGTGGTCCTAACAAGCCTTTAAAAAACGTTGATCTATGGAAGCGCATGTCAGAGGCAGTGCGTGATCACAAAATCTCTTGGAAATGGGTGAAAGGGCACGCGGGCCATCCGGAAAACGAACGATGTGATGAGCTGGCAACCACTGCGGCAGACCGACGCGGAAATCCTGTGGACGAGGGCTTCATCAGTGATCAGTCCTAACAGCGATAAACCGGTGTAGACTGTCAGCCAGATTATTTCTTCACCTTACCGTTCTGGTCCACGAGCGCGTATTCGCCGCCAGTGATTTCGGCCATTTCCTTCATAGCACCTTCTGCACCAGGCTGCATCAACGCCACGGTATTGATTTTCACATCGCGGGATTTTGCCTTGTGAGCAATCCGTTTTGCTAGCTTTTCAGCTTCTCCTCCCACCGCACCATCGGTCATAAAACAGACGACTTGAGGTCTAGGCTTCATTTCCAAGGCCATTTCAAGCGGCCTGTGCCAGTCTGTTCCCCAAACTAGAGGTGTCTCCTGCACCGCAATCACCGTGCTGTCTAATTGCTTGGCACCGGCTGTTAGCCACGGTGCACGTTGCTTACTCCCTTTCGTTTCCCATGAATGGGCACCACCCGAGACGGATTCCCATTTATAAGCTCTGTCAGCACTAACGACCTCGGCAGATTTTCGATCTTTCGCCATGGTCACTTGGTCTCCGGCCAGCCATGCTGGACCGGCAAAGAAGATAAGTTGGTATTGTGTGCCTGCTGGTAACTTGTTCACCGAATCCGTAAGTTCCTTCTTCAGCAGCGATATGCGTTTTCCTTGCATGGATAGTGAGTAATCGATCACATACACCACGCGTTCGGCCTTAACTTTTTGTCCAAAGAAAGTGGTTCCTCCACCACCGATCCCCAAGTCCTCGCCGTTCCCCCAACCATCACCAAAGCCATCTCCGTCACCCATATCCACTGACACTTCGGCGTTTTCCTCAGGCACAGGGATGGCAATGTTAGATACCGTATGAGTGGCGATTACTTTTGCCATTGATGAGGAAGGCGAAGACGGTTTCGGCTGTATCTTGTTAGTGAGTTCCTTTTTCTGGTGCTTCTCCTTCTCTGATTGTGGTGCTCGGTAAGTCACAATTTCAGGTGTGAACACGTCGATACTAGGAAGCAAAAAGAACATCAGCAACAAGACGATCAAGACTACGGAGAGCACCGAGATTAAGATGCTACTCAACGTCGATCTGCGGAGCTGTGCCTGAAGCCGTGTTAGTGCTTCTGGAGATAAATTTGCGTGTAGAGCCATACTTCCCAAACGGGGAAGCTGTATTTTTCTTAGAAAAAATTACGAATCAAACTCAGCAATGACTCCAACTCGTAGAGCTCAGTTCCGCACCAACTCACAGCTGTGGGCCGAGAATCCCGCACCGAAGGCACAAAGCCAGACTCGGTTCTCGCCCCCCTGGTAATCGTCAAGAAACCTCTCCAGTCCCACGAGCACCGAAGGGCTACTGAGGTTTCCGTGATCGAGCATCACACCGCGAGCATAAGTGAGTTCGTCACATGGCAACACCCGCTCCAGTTGCTCGATCACATCACGACCTCCTCCGTGCGTCACCCATGCTTGGGGATCGGCTCGCCTTTTGGCGTAGAGCTGACTGACTGCATCGGCCGCGAGTAGCGGCACACTCTTATGAAGCTGGTTACGAAGTTTTCCTTTCGCATTCGTGAACCGGATTTTCTCCCTATGCGTAGGCATGTGAATGGATTCAAAATCTCCGACGTGCCATTCACCACCAGATCCCGACCATACAGCGGCTGCAGCACCATCGCCGAATAAACAGGTGCTAATGAGAACGCCAAAATCATCTTCCACATAAAATGCCGCTGAACAAATCTCGACCGCCACAGTTACTACAACCGCCTTGGGGTTTTCAGCTATCACCGCGTTCGCTGCTCGCATGAGAGGAATAGCTGCTCCACACCCGAGGCCTGTCATATCTTGTAGAAAGACATCCTCCCTCAAACCTAACAACTCAGCAGTATGACTGCTCACGCCGGGACAAAGGTAGCCAGTGCATGAACAGACAAATAGAGCATCCACTTCTTCGACGTTTGTGCCGCTCTTGGCCAAGGCGTTTAGAACAGCCTTCACGGCCAAAGCCGGAGCCTCTTTCTCATACGCCTGATTCAAGGACTGAGCATCACGGACCCAAGCATCCTTAAGTTCATCCAAGGCAAAATGTCTTTTATCGATTCCACTATCGCCACTTAAAACCTTGCCTAACAACATTCTTGATCTCCCGTTCAAGGTTGGCCAGAAATCGGCAGACTGCATCGCGTCGAGACACTCAGATTGATTAAATGATGATTTTGGAAAAGCTGACGCAACGGATAGTAAATTCATGGAGTTCTTAATTGATGAAACAGAAATTCGAATGGTAGGACTCCAGTTTTAGCGGCAGTCTTCAGTAGGGTTCTTCCGAGCCGATGAAACATCAAAGGCTGCACGGTGGCGGATAACTTCATCCGCTTTAAGAAAAAGGCAACACATTCATTATCGTAACCAGCAATTGCACTGGTCCAATCGATCTCATTTTTGGCATATTGTTCTAACCATTTTCCTGCCATCCACGCTGATTCCAAAGCCATGCTCATGCCATTCCCTGTGAACGGCGGAATCAAATACGAGGCATCCCCTACACAAAACCCGCCTGCGTGCACTTGTTTACCAAAGGAAAACCCTGCAGTGGCTGAAAATGAATCTTCGTCCTTTGTCCACTCGCTGAACCGATCCGCAAGCTGGTTCAACCCGTTGGCCCGAAGATATTCTGCTATCAGCTGACCGCCAGTCGCCTTGATCGATTTGTCGACGCGGAAGAGACCGCAGCAATTGACTCGTTCCCCTTCAATCCCACATAACCCGATATACCCTCGATCTCCAACGTGCATCTCAAGACCGTCAACTTCAGCATTGAGTGCGTGGATTTTCAAACCGATCCACCCTCCCCGTTTTTTAGGTTTGCCTGTCGCCCATACCACGGCCTCTTCGTCCTTGAGATCAGCTCGGCTGCCGGTGACGAGTTCACCTCCCATGCCGTGGAACAACTGCGACAAATCATAGTCTAACTTATAGCGAGACAAACCCCAAGCAGGAGTGGGCAGTGCGTCTTCTAACACTTTAGAATCCCCCATCCACCACTGCATCGTTTCGTGCACCAATGATTGCTCGACCACCTCGCGTATTCCCAGGTCCGAGAGCATCTTCGGACTGACACCACAGATGAACTCACCACAAACCTTGTGTTTTGGATATTTCCCAGCTTCCAATAAAATCACATCAACGCCCAGATTCCGGAGGCAAACTCCGAGAGCCAATCCGGCGAGACCTCCTCCTATGATCTGAATTTTCTTCACCCCCGAACTCCGATCATTCTGATGCCGCCAAACATTCCCAAGCTTTCTTTCCAGTGGAAATTTCGCCCTATTAATTTAGAGATTTCCTCTTTTACAAAACCAGCTCGGATACTCGTGATCATATCGTGACGAGTGACTTGATTCACCAGCGGAAACAGTAACCGCCCCATCAACTCGGCTGTTTTCTTTCTGTGTGGCTCTGCAAGAACCACGGCTCTGACTTGAGCTAATCGCGCACCTAACAATTTAAGCTCTTTGTCATCCAGGTGATGGATAAATAGATTCGCAACAACCACTGTATCTCGGTCAAAACCGTCATACTCAAAAATGCTCGCTTGCTGCCAAACAATGTCAGACCTAACGGTTTCAGGTTTGGGGATCAAATCAACGGCTGTCACCTCACAGGTCGGCAATAGAGTTTTCACCTTATTGCAGAGTCGTCCGTCACCTGCTCCCAGTTCAACCACTTTGCTGACATTGTGCATCGCTGAGACTTCGTTGAGAATCCAGGCATGCCCTCTCATCAAAGCATTGATTAATCGTAAATCCTGGCGGCTACGTATCGCTGCCGGATCTTCCGGAGACAGTTCATCTAGTATTTCAGGTTCAACAACGCGGTGCACGCACTCATCCTCCCTCCTCCCTGACTATACGCAACTTCTATTGAAGTAAATTCTGCCAAGAGTGATGTTTTCATCCTGGTCACCGGAGACGCTAGTCCGACGGTGTTAAGGTCGATCGTATTTTAACCGTATGAATCCTGATCCAACAGTTCCGACGGGAATCCTTGCTTCCACCGTTTCGACTCCATCACGAGTGCTGAGAACACGCTCTTCGATATCGGGAGCATCCCAGTCGGCCAGATCACGTGAGCCTTGGCAGCCGAGAGAAAGACCTCCTTGAGCGCCTGAGTTTCGGGTGAAAATGGCGAACAAGTAATCGCCTTCCACTTTCATACTAAGCACACCCTTCGAGGTAGAATCACGAGGGTCTGACATATGCAAATACTCCTGCCAGTTTTTCAGTCCATCCTGATCCGGATCGGCATCGTCGCCAGAGATGAGTTCGTCTAGCAGTTCGGCTTCTGTGAAGTGCTCGGATTTCCAATTTGCCACTGGCAGCGTAAACACTGCTGTCACAGCTTTCGGTGAGTCCATGACAACGTTGGCTGTGGCGCTTGAACCCGTAACTGCTCCACTCCAGCCCGCGAATATCCAACCATCCGCAGGGACAGCCGTCAGAGATGCTGTTTCGTTTAAGCCGTAGCTTCCCAGATCAGCCAAACCGCTTACTGAGCCAGCTCCACGCACATGCACCTGCAAGCTAGCACGCGATGAGAATGTCGCCTGCACGGATTTATCTCCGTTCATCAAAATGGTGATCTGGCTCTCAGCGCCAAGAGCATCGCCTCCCCAACCGGCAAACGCGGCGCCTTTGCCAGCACTCGCTGTCAGTGATACGCGCGCTCCGTGAGGGTATCGGCGGGCAGTGATATCCTGATTGATTTGCCCACTCCCTGTTGTGTTCAGATTGAGTTCCCACTCAGGAATAGTGACGATGACATGCTCAGAGATGACAATATTGTTAGCCTCATTGGTTTCTTGCAGCAAATGAGTGTTTCTTAGCTTGAGAGTGATGTGGTTTCCTCCGGCTATCACTTCAGATGGAATTTCATAGCTGATGTCGAATAGCATCGACCCGTCCTCGGCGAGGGTCATAGCTGGTAGCGAAAAATGTCCAATGTAAGCGTCATTTCCATCTCCATAGAATGAATCGGTAGAGAACCAAGCGTCCACAACCCAGCCGGTGGAATCATTCATTGCCTGGCCTAGATTAGCCACTCTTACTTGAAGTGGCACCTCTTCACCGATGCCAAGACTGTAACCCGGCTCAGTTTCGAAGCTGAGAGTTACATCGTAGAAGGTTTCTTCAATCACTCTACCATAGCCTAAGATGAAAACACGGCCGCCACCCACGTCATCGGCTTTTTGCATGTTATGAAAGCGGTTCGTAATAGCACCCCATTCTAACAAATCAGGTTGGGATTTAACCATTTGCACCGGATAATAGGCGGTATTCGATCCCTTAAAACCGATGAAACCGTCCGAGACAGGATAGACATCGTAATCATGATTTCCTGCCCCTAGATTAATGGCTGATTCCTGCCAAGTGATTCCGTCTGAAGTATATTGAATTTTTTCTCCACGTTGCCAGACAAGCAGTTTTCCATGAGCCAACACTTTCTGAATGTCACTATTACTGTTGTAAAAATTAAGAGCTCCTCGATCTGTAAGAACATCCCCAGCTTCCAAGGTCAGGCCGTGGTAGCGTTTATTAAATCCGGCCTCGATAGCTCCAACAATAACCCATTTGGAGTCTAACCAGTTGACCGACTTTGCCCGTTCTAGAATCGGCGCGGCGACTTCACTCCACGTTTGTCCACTGTCGACAGAGCGGAATACATCTCCATTGTTGCATACCGCGAGCCATTCGCTGCCATTAGTAGCCACATCGCTTATCTGTTTCTGAGACATCGAAGTAATCTCACTCCAGTTCACTCCATCTGTTGTGCGATACATGACCCCATTATTTGAACTAATACCTAGAGCGATAGCTGCTGTGCCGTCAGAGGTCAACGTTCTCACGCTGTAACTTGCAATGTTGGTATTACCTGCCACCTCGCATGAACTCCAGCTTACTCCATCATCTTCACTGAATAGAAGAAGCCCTGAATCACCACCGAGAATGAGCTTACCGTTGAATGACTCAACTTGATGAGGGAGTTTATTGGAAGGCAAGGGTTCTGTGCCTCGGCCTTGAATCGATTGTTCCCATGTGAGCAGATCGCTTGAGATTGAAACTGCTCCGTTAGAGTGAATCGCCATGACTATTTCGCCATTGGAAATCAGGCTCGCAATAGACGTGAAATCCGCAACTTCAGCGAAGGACTCCCATGTTTCGCCATTTTCACTCATAACCAAGCCATTGGATGTGACACCTAAATACTGGCCTTTGTGATAAATGATTTTGTCCACCGGGTGATCGCTATTGATCGACTGCCACGTAACAGCATCACTTGACGAGAAAAGGTAGCTCGCGCTTGAGCCAATAAAATATCGCCCTCCAGAGTGTATGATTCTGCCGATCTGCTGTGTAGTCTCCGGCAGGTCATCCGTGCTCCAAGTCACGGCATCTTGTGAACGGAAGAGCTTTTTAGTTTGGTTATTGAAAACCACAAATTGGCCACCTGCATAGATACCGCGAGTATTGTAAGACTGAGCAGTTTGGTTGACGCTGATTTTTTTCCAACTGAGCCCATTGTCCGTAGATGCGTTCATACCAGAACCATAACCAATACCGCCGATAATGGTGCCGTCAGGCCCGATTGCTTGCCACTGGAGATATCCCTCCACACTGACCTCCCCTGTTTTCCAGTTAAAGCCATCGGTAGATGTCATTACGCTACCCGATGTAGTCCCCTGCGTTTGGTAAGCCGCGATGAATCGATCGCTCTCAAAACGAAGTGGTGTTCGAACCCAATAGTCTGTCAGATTTGGCGAATAGTGAACCCAGTTCACTCCATCCTTGGATGAAATCACACTGCCATTACTGAACTGAATCACGAGCACACCGTTGCCTGAAGCCATAGCGTAAATGGAATCTGGAAGTGATGGAAGCGGTATGCTTTCCCATCGATACCCGTCAGAGGATCGATAGAGATCGCGTGGACCAGCTACGTAAAACACACCACCTAACTGAGCCCTGTGATTACTAGGAACATAGTTTTTACCTTCACCCAAGTTCAGCAGATTAGCACGTTCGGCACTTGTAGTATTCACTACAACAGAGTCACTTTTACTCAACCCGTGACTATCTGTTGCAATGACGGAGAAGACGTGTCTGGCATTGTGAGTCGTTCTGAATGTATATTCGAATGAGCTGCCCGTACTGTTCCCCACCTCTTCGCCATCCAGGAACAAGGTATATGCTACGGCTCCTTCTTCCGGATCCGTTATTTCCCCAGTGACTGTGACGTTCGACCCTAGGATATGCGTGCTCATCGGGGCGGGTGAAGTGATTTTCACCAATGGCGCACTTCCTCCGGCATGTGTATTCCCGGTTTGTAAAATCCCACCGCCTTCCAAAGCCACAACAAGCTGTCCATGACCTCCTGCGAGACCTACAATCCCCTCAGGGAGAGTAGACTTGACCCATGCAATGGCATCATTGGAGTAATAGACTTCATTACCTCCAGTGTGCGCTACAAGACTGTCATTAAACAGTAACAGGTTTTTGTAATTGCCGGTCGAAGTAGGTAATCCACTTGTAGCGACCGTAGACCAGTACACGCCATCGGTGGATTTCCGTAGTTGTGTAGAATAAGGATAGCCTGTTAAGCGACCCAAAGCGTATATGGTGTTCCCTTTCTTGACCAATTGCGCACCATTTAAATAGAAACCAACATAGCTCCACGTGATCGCATCGGATGATCTGTAGATCTTATGGGTTGATGAATCCTCGGCAAACCACAGTCCGTCCACATATTTCGGCTTAGACGAGAAATTGACATTAAATGGAAGGGTTTGTTTTAGCCATGTATTGCTTCCATTGGGCAAAACATAGAAGGTGTATGAACTAGAGATTTCTGATGTAGGAGCAACGGCGAGAATAGTGCCATCTTCCCCTTCGGCAATGTGGTTAATCGTAGCAGGAACCCCTTGATAGCTATTTTTGTATTCTTCACTGTAGAACCCATAGGTCGCACCTGTTAGTATTGTTTTACTCGCCGTGCCGTAATGCCCCCAGTGTTTACCGCCTGCGTAACCGACTGCAGTTGAAGCCTGTCCACTTTGACTCTCAGGTAACGACACGTTGGCCCATGACCTGCCGTCACTGGATACGACGATGGGTTTCCGCTTCCCATAAAAGCTTTGCACCGGATGCGCGATAAATGATCCCCCTACGAAATCCAAACCAGATAAGTTTGATAGATGCTCTGCTGGGAAAGTCACATCGTATGGATCATCGATGGTCGATATATACCCCTTGTCAGTTCCGTAAATGAGTTTGTCTCCGTAGCTCGCAGCGGACAGGAAAGAGTGAGAATTGTCAGGAAGAACAGTCCGATACATCCGTGTTTGAGGATCGGAAAACCATCGGTAATAATCATTGTCTTGGCGGAAAGAGTAAAGGTGCTCAGCCGTTGCAGCAAAAACCCCTGCACTTCCGAACCCATTACTGGGGGCATTATGATAGACCCAGTTCTCACCATCGGAGGAAATGTAAATACTGTATGTGCCAAATAAATAGAACTTTCCGTTAGCGTATGCCGAGCTGTTAGGATGCCTTGTGATTGATTGACCGCCAGGAACACTGTCATATTCAGTCCAATTCACACCATCCGTTGATTTATAATGACGCATCCCACCGGCACCTCCAGTGTATATACTAGCAGCGACGATTAAGCTGCTACTGGCTGATGCTCGTCCTTTGATTTTAAGGTTGGTGGTGACCTCATTCAGGTTAGTTCCTTGGCTGGGAACCCAAGAGATACCATCATTAGAATAGTAGACATCATTGTTCCCTGTCCCATCTAGCTGAGCCACGAACCTACCATCGATCGTGAGTAGTAAATGATTTCCGGAATACGGACTGGTCAGACCGATCAAGCTATGAACCGACCAAGTGAGGGTGTTGTCATCAGATATTGCGACAGAGTATGTGCCATTGTTGTCATTTCCCAGACAGATGAATCGTCCATTGGCGATCTCCATGGTTCGGCCTGTGAACCCACTCGGCAAGTTGATTTCCTCCCATAGCGAGCCATCAGTAGAATATAAAATTTTGGAGCCAGATACCGCATACACATCTGTTCCGTATACTTTGATATCGGAGATTCCCGCTCGCACGACTCCAGGCCTACGCCATTCCCAACCCTCCCATGGGGAAGTAACAACACCAAGATACATGTCGGCGCTTGCTGTTCCTAAATCATTGGAGACTTCGATCCGGTAATTCCCTGTATCCGCTGCTGCAACGCTGTTCAGTGTCAGTGTTTTATTCGTTGCTCCTGGAATGGCGACATTCTCTTTATACCATTGAAAGCTTAATGGTTCTGAACCTCTTACTTGGATAGTGAAATTGGCGTCGGCACCGCCTGCCAATGCAAGGTCACCACTCTGCCAGTAAATTTCAGGCGCAGTACGTTTTTCCCTGAGAGTCACGGTGTTACTCATCAACTCCGAGACATCGTTAGAAATGGTGCAGTAATATTGACCGAAGTCCTCCATTTCAACAGGATTAATGACTAGTGATGCCTGAGTGGCACCAGGAATTGACTCTCCGTTAAATGCCCACTGGTAGCGCACAGTGCTTCCACCTAACACTCCTACATCCAGCACTGATCGGCTTCCAATAGTGGCATCGGTGTCCTGAGGTTGCTTGATGATGACGAGCGCATCCTTCTTGAACCCATTCAGTAAGATCGCCCCAGAGGCATCACCTCTGAAGCCATCCACAGCGATATAGTAGGTGGTGCCACTTGTTACCTCGAAGGTCACTTGGCTGGTCCAGTCGAGCGCGCTTCGATCATCGTTGGATGCCGCTTCGGTTAGGGATCCCGGAGTCCCGCTGTAAACGGCTAACACCGTGTCAAACTCACTGCCTTGCGTGGTGATGACAAACTCGCCATCGAAGTCGGGTGTCCATTTCCACCAGAGCGATTTGCCTTTGCCCACTCCCGCGTGCGGATTGGACAGTTCGAAGGATTCCGGCGTCGCGTTGCGGTTGTCTCCTTTGGCCGTGAACCGGTCACCCGAGAGTCCGAGGGCGCCGGTGATGGGGTCGTTGACCGGTTTCAGTCCGAGCGTGGCCAGGAGATTCACTCCGTCGGGCTGGCTGGTGTCGATCAGGAAACGGTATTCCTGGTCCTGTTCGCAGTAGAAGAAAATTGTCTTGTCGGTTCGGAGGCTCTGGCTGCCACCGTCCGCGGCGATGGTCAGGCCGCCCTTTTCACTGCCTTTGAAAGCGATCACCCGGAACTGCTTGTCACTGGCTTCGACGGTGAACTCGACCAGACCTCTGTAGGGTGCCTTCCATGCGAACCAGACACTCTTGTCTCCTGTGTTGGGAATTGAAAACGTGTCCTCGTCGTCTTCGCGGGTCGCCTTCTTGTTAGACCCGCTCCAGTAACCGTAGCTGCCTTCGAAACGCAGCGCGTTTTCAAAGTCGTCGTTGTTCACTCCCGCTGTGGAGGCACCCAGCAGCTTCTGCAGGTTCAGGCGTCCGCCGGTGGCGACTTTACCGGCCAGAGCCGGAATGTGGTCGACCGATGAATAGAGCCGCGCGATGAGGTCCTCGGCATCTTCCGAGGGGTACTGGGCCCTGGCCAGTGCGAGCGCGCCACTGACGTGAGGGGTGGCCATCGATGTGCCGTTGAGATGTTTATAGGAAGAATTCGATCCGATGTAACACGACCAGATGTCGCTGCCCGGCGCGGCGATGTCCACTGAGTAGCGACCGTAACAGGAGAAGTAAGAGAGCTTGTCTTTGCTGGTGGTGGAGGCAACCGACACGATGGTCGGGAGGTCGTAGCTCGACGGATAGTGCGGGGTGGCGTCATTGTTCAGGCTGTCGTTTCCGGCTGCCGCGACGAATGGGATGCCGGCATCTCCGGCTGCTTTGATCGCGTTGTAGAGACCCTGGCTGTATCCTCCCCCGCCCCAGCTTGCGCTGATGATGTGGGCTCCGTTGTTTTTGGCGTAGTTGACAACCCTGATGCCGTCCGAGGTGCTGCCGCCGTTTGGCCCGAGAAAGCGCAAGCCCATGAGCTGAACGTTCCACGCCACACCGGTGAGACCGATGCCGTTGTTTCCGCGGGCTCCGATGGTTCCGGCGCAGTGGGTGCCGTGACCTCCG
Organism: Oceaniferula spumae; assembly: GCF_042849255.1. Taxonomy (GTDB): domain Bacteria; phylum Verrucomicrobiota; class Verrucomicrobiia; order Verrucomicrobiales; family Akkermansiaceae; genus Oceaniferula; species Oceaniferula spumae. The sequence continues at coordinate 271,557 of NZ_AP026866.1, read as the reverse complement.
ATATCCATGGGATCGGTATCGTCATCGTAAGCATCGTAGCCGTAGTGCCCGGAGCTGTTTGTCCACATGTTGGGGGCAAGGTCCTCGTGGTTGTACTGGATGCCGGTATCGGTGACTGCGACGATGACACCGGAGGCATCGTGACGGATGTCCCATGCTTCGGGAGCATCGATGTCTGCATCAGCTGTGGTTCCGGCAACGGTGCCCGGGTTGTCGAGCCCCCACATTTTGCGGTTGGCGAAGGCCGGGTCGTTGGGGAAAATACTTGGATAGACGAGGTAGTCCGGCTCGGCGAAGTCGATGAACTCGTTGAGGCCTTCGATCTCGGCGATGGATCGCTTCTGGGCATCATCGGCTTTGAATTCGGCAAGTTCGGCAAGGATGTAAGAACCGGGTTCGACGGCGCGGATGCGGTAACCGTTTTGTTCGAGCAGCTCACTGGCTGCCTTTTCATCGGCGCCGGGTTTCAAGCCGACCATGACGTGATCCGCCACAGAGGCACGGATGCGTCTGACGGTTTGCATGCCGGTTTTCGGATCGGTCCAGACTTCCTCCTCGAGGCGGACATTCGGGTATTTGAAATCGGCTTCGACAACGCGGACGCGTCTGCGCCCTGCCTTGCCCTCGGCAGCATCGATCCACTTCTCGCTGTATACCTTTTTAACAAACGGGTCGTTTTTGACAATGACCACATCTTGTTTTTCCACTTCCGGGGTGAGCAATGTTCCTTGCTGGCTGGCACCTCCTAGCACACGTGTGGCTGAGCGTTTGTCTGGCTCAACCGTTTGCGTGGATGAAGTGGTTGTGGGTCGCGTGTCAGTATGAGTGTTAGCTGACTCACCGTCTATTTTAGTCTCGCTGGCAGGACGAACGGAAAAAAACAACGCACAGGCAAGAAGGAGAAATAATAGAGGGTAAAAGATGCGCTTCACTGATAGCAAATGGGGTAAATAAACTGAGGGCTGGCAAATCTTAATAGAATATCCGCTTGGGTCTAGTGGAAACTCGTTAGAATTCGATTGGAAATATGCAAGAAAACCTCAGCTTCCACCAGAAAACCGAGGCTTGATTTAGTCACTGCAGCAATTTGCAGAAAGAAGGAGAAACTAGCGGTCCACGCGGGCAGATCCACCGCCTACGAGTTTAGCTACTTCCTCTTTGGTGACCATAGTGGTATCGCCGGGAGTGGTCATGGCTAGCGCGCCATGAGCGGCGCCGTATTCCACGGCTTGGGCTGGATCGTTGAACTCCATGAAACCGTAGATCAGGCCGGATGCGAAGGAGTCCCCACCGCCTACGCGGTCGAAGATCTCGCAGTGCTCGCGGTTCACCGAAGGATAGAACTCGCCGTCGTGCCAGCAGAGCGCGCCCCAGTCATTATCGGATGCGGTGTGCACCTCGCGCAAGGTCGTGGCGGTGGCCTTGAAGTTAGGATACTCCTCCACGGCCTTGGTGATCATTTTCTTGAAGGAATCGAGTTCCAGACCGGTGATGTTAGATTCGTCCACGCCCTCGACCTCGAAACCGAGACAGGCGGTGAAGTCTTCCTCGTTGCCAATCATCACATCGACGTATTTGGCGATCTCACGGTTAACTTCCTGGGCCTTGGCCTGGCCGCCGATGGATTTCCAGAGTGATGGACGGTAGTTCAGATCGTAGGAAACGATGGTGCCGTATTTCTTGGCGATCTTGCAGGCCTCGATGGTCAGCTGGGCATTGCCCTCGGAAAGTGCCGCGAAGATGCCACCTGTGTGGAACCAGCGCACGCCGAGCGTTCCAAAAATGTGTTCAAAATCAAAGTCATCCACGGTGAGCTGGGAGGCTGCGGTGTGGCCACGGTCGGAGGTTCCCTTGGCTGCGCGCAGGCCGAAGCCTCGCTCGGTGAAGTTCAGTCCATTCCGTGATGCGACGCCAAGACCATCGAAGTCAGCCCATTTGATGAACTGGGTGTCGACACCGCCCTGAAGAACGAGGTCCTCAAGGAGCCGGCCGACTTCGTTATCCACAAAAGCGGTCAGCACAGCGGCGCGTTTGCCAAAGCAGCGGCGCAGGCCACGAGCTACATTATACTCGCCGCCGCCTTCCCAAGCTTGGAACTGGCGTGTGGTGCGGACGCGACCGTCACCGGGGTCAAGGCGCAGCATGATTTCGCCCATGGAAATGATGTCGTATTGGCAGGACTCGGCAGATTTGATATTCAGCATTATTTTGTTAGGTTGGTGATTTTGAAATAGGAAAAGTTGAGGTGTTAGAGGACTCCGTTGGCGCAGAGAACGTCATCGGTGCCTTCGAAGAAATTGATCAGGTTGTTCAGGCAGCGGTTGGCCTGGCGTTGCACGGACTCGTGGGTGCGCGATGCGATGTGGGCCGTGATGATGGTGTTAGGAGCCGAGATCAATGGGTGGTCGGCTTGTGGAGGTTCAGCATCTAACACATCAGCTGCGAAACCGCCGATTTTTCCGCTTTCGAGCGCCGCTGCGACATCGACGGAGTTGATCACCTCGCCACGTGCACAGTTAACGATGAGCACACCGTCCTTGAGGCGTTCGATCTGGGCGGCGTTGATGAGGTCCTTGGTGTCCGGTGTGAGCATGCAGTGCAGGGAAATAATGTCTGCAGCTTCAAGCACCGCCTGTGCCGATGCACCCTGTTGGATGCCGTGCTGGGCTGCAAATTCAGCGTCGAAGGTGCGGTTGAAGGCGATGACCTCCATGCCGAAGGCTCTGGCGCGGATGGCGACTTCCTTGCCGATCCGGCCCATGCCGATGATGCCGAGGGTTTTGCCCATGACTTCGTTACCAACCGGCTTTTTCCAGCCCCCCACCCACTTGCCGTCTTTGACATCGCAGGCGTTGCTGTGGATTTTTTTCGAAAGCGAAAGCATGAATCCGAATGCGTGCTCGGCCACGGTGGTGTGGTTGACGCCGGGAGTAAACAACACGGGCAGCTCTTTCTCAGTCGCGTAATCCACATCGATTTTATCCAGCCCGATGCCGTATTTGGAAATGCACTGCAAACGCGGCAAGCACTTATCGATCACCTCAGGCGAGATGATGTCGTCGCCGCAGAGAAAGGCATCGAACTCCCCTGCCAGCTCCAGCATGCGTTCTTCGCTCAGTGGACCCCGCTCACGCACGAGTTCCCAGTCCTGGGCGTTTAGAAGATCTTGGTGACTGCCTGGAGTGTCTTGAAAACTGGTGGTGCTAAGTAAAACGCGCTTGCTCATAATGAAATTGGACGGACGGATGCATAATCGAAGTGATGATTACTGACCACTGTAAAAGGTCTGTGAACCCCGACAGATTGCGACAGATTTACATACAAAAAACCCCACTTCCACAGCCTTCGGTGGCAGTTATTTCGCCGTGCATGAAGGATCGTTGTTATACGAACCAAAAACAATACACACAAAATGAGCTACCTATTATGACTTGACGGTAATCTCTATAATCAAGAGAAACACCCGTGTCATTTTCCGATCTCCATGGAAATGTGGCGCGTATTGAAACAACACTCCCAGTTTTCGATGCACCACCGCTCATCTGCTAGTCCCTGTCTATAGAGCTCAATGGCTTTGCCTTTTGCTTTGGCAATCCACTTCTCAATCAATGCACAACACTGAACCTTTCTCATGCACGCCAGCTCTTCACCACAAGGAAACCGAGCGGTTGGCGGCACTGCGCAGATACGGTATCCTCGATACGCCCAAGGAGGCCGATTATGATGAGATCGCTAACTTGGCATCCTCACTCTGCAAGACACCGATCGCCGTGCTCAACTTCATTGATGAATCGCGTCAGTTCTTCAAAGCGGAAGTAGGACTGGGAGTCAGTGAAACGCCCTTGGAAACCTCCTTTTGCGGGCATGCACTTTTAGAAAGCGAAGTTCTCATTGTGTCTGATACGACCAAGGATGATCGTTTCAGCAATAATCCGTTGGTCACGGGTGAACCTTATTTACGTTTCTATGGTGGAGTTCTCTTGATCACCCCCGATGGATTACCCATCGGAACCATCTGTGTGCTGGACTACGAACCGCGCGAACTGGATCAGAAGCAAGTTGAAGGATTAAAGTTCTTGGCCAAACATGCGATGACGCTACTGAACCTCCGCCAGAAAGTCTCTGAGCTGGACGAGGCATTGGCATTCCGTAAACGCGTTCTGGACACTGTATCCCATGATTTACGGAACCCTCTTAGCTCGATTATTTTATACTCATCAACCTTAGTTGAAAACCCGGCTCAGACGGCAGATCGTATCCACCCAGTCGCTGAATCAATCCGTAGTGCCGCCGAGCAAATGCAGTCACTGGTCGGCGATTTGCTCGATCATGATGCCCTTTCACGGAATGCCCTAACAGTCGAGGTGGACAACCACGATTGCAAGGAACTGGTGCAGATGTTCGTGCATACGTTTAGCCCACTTGCGCAGGAAAAAGGGGTTAATTTGAAATGTCAGATGCCAGACGAGGCATTCGATATCGTTTGTGACCCTGACCGGTTCCAACAGATTTTATCCAACCTCTGCGGCAATGCGCTGAAATTCTCAGAACCAGACAGCGAAATACTCCTGTCGCTAGAAAAGTCCGCTGAACGAGTGACCATTTCCGTCGAAGACAGTGGCCCTGGAGTTCCTCCGGAAATGGTGGACCAAGTTTTCGAGCCTTTCTCCAAAGGTAGTGACAACAATACGGGAGTGGGCCTAGGGCTGGCTATTGTGCGTGAACTTGTAGCCAGTCAGAACGGAACTATCCACTACGATAAAGATTTCACAGACGGAGCGAGGTTCATCTTGACTCTGCCACTTGCGGCCAAGGCCTAGTCGGCTCGAAAGAGTTCTATTCACCCAGCTTGCGTCCGGTATTTAGAAATTGGGTATCCCTAAGCTGGGGGCGAACCTTACAAAAAACCCCGGCCGCTGTGAAGCAACCGGGGTTTTGAATTGTTTGCATCGTGCTGGCACTGATCACTGATCACCGCCAACCGATCACTGGAGCGCAGCGACTACATCATGCCGCCCATGCCACCCATTCCGCCCATGCCGTGGTCGTGACCACCGCCTGCGGCTTCTTCCTTCTCAGGAATGTCTGTGATCAGACACTCAGTGGTGAGGAGGAGTCCGGAAATGGAGGCTGCGTTTTGCAGCGCGGAGCGAGTTACCTTGGTAGGATCTACTACACCGGAGGTGATGAGATCTTCGTAGGTGTCGGTAGCGACGTTGTAGCCGTGACCTTCTTTGTTAGTCTTGACGTTTTCAACGATGAGAGCGCCTTCGCGGCCTGCGTTGGTGGCAAGCTGACGGAGTGGAGCTTCCACGGCCTTGGCTACGATGCCCATGCCGGTCTTCTCGTCGTCGTTGCTAGCAGCTTCACAGCAGTTGTTCTTCTCACATGCTGCGAGAGCACGGAGCAGAGCTGTTCCACCACCGGGGACGATGCCTTCTTCAACGGCAGCGCGAGTAGCGTGAAGGGCGTCTTCGACGCGGGCCTTCTTCTCTTTCATCTCGGTCTCAGTAGCTGCACCGACGTTGATGACGGCCACACCACCGGCGAGCTTGGCAAGACGCTCTTGGAGCTTCTCACGATCGTAGTCGGAGGATGTGTCTTCGATCTGACGACGGATCTGGTTCACGCGGCCAGTGATGGCTTCGCTGGTGCCTTCACCTTCAACGATGGTAGTCGCGTCTTTGGTGATGGTGACACGCTTGGCTGAACCGAGGTCTTCGAGCTCGACGTTTTCGAGTTTGATACCGAGGTCTTCGGTGATGACTTTACCACCGGTGAGGATGGCGAGGTCTTCGAGCATGGCCTTACGGCGATCGCCAAAGCCTGGGGCTTTAACGGCAGCGACGTTGAGGGTGCCACGGAGTTTGTTGACCACGAGGGCAGCAAGAGCTTCGCCTTCCACGTCCTCAGCAATGATGAGAAGTGGCTTGCCGGTCTTGGCTGCTTTTTCAAGAAGTGGCAGCAGGTCCTTGAGGGAGCTGATTTTCTTCTCGTTGATGAGGATGAGGGCATCGTCGAGTGATGCTTCCATGGCCTCTGCGTCGGTGACGAAGTATGGGCTGAGGTAACCTTTGTCGAACTGCATACCTTCGACAACGTCGAGGTTGGTTTCGATGCCTTTGGCTTCTTCAACGGTGATGGTGCCGTCTTTGCCGACTTTGTCCATGGCTTCAGCGATGATGCCGCCGATTTCCTTGTCCCAGTTAGCGGAGACAGTGGCAACCTGGGCGATCTCGTCTGTGTTAGAGACTTCCTTGGAGAGCTTGTGCAGCTCGGCCACGATGGCTTCAGAAGCCTTCATGATACCACGCTGAAGCGAGATAGGGTTAGCACCGGCTGTGACGTTGCGGAGACCTTCTTTGTAGATGGCTTCGGCGAGCACGGTAGCGGTGGTTGTTCCGTCACCGGCGATGTCTGATGTCTTGGAAGAAACCTCACGGATGAGCTGTGCGCCCATGTTCTCGTAGGCATCTTCGAGTTCGATTTCCTTGGCAACAGAGACACCGTCCTTGGTGATTGTTGGGGAACCGAATTTCTTGTCGAGGATGACGTTACGGCCGGAGGGCCCGAGTGTTGCTTTGACGGCACGTGCGAGCTTTTCCACTCCGCGGAGGAGTGCCTGACGAGCTGCTTCGTCGAATTGTAGTTGTTTAGCCATAGTATTGGTAATAGGTAATTGTTATTTGGAAATAGGATGAGTGTGTGGCTTGGGAGCCACGGATTATTTAGCCTACGATGCCGAGGATGTCGGACTCTGAGAGGATCAGCATGTCTTCGCCATTGACTTTGACTTCGGTGCCGCCGTACTTGGAGATGAGCACTTTGTCTCCGACTTTGACGGCGAACTCGATGTCCTTGCCGTTGTCGTCTTTGCCACCTGTGCCGAGGGAAACGACCTCTGCCTCTTGTGGTTTTTCTTTGGCTGAATCAGGAAGAACGATGCCTCCTGCGCTGACTTCTTCGGCTTCAAGACGCTTCACGAGGACGCGCTGTCCGATGGGTGTAATGTTAGACATAATTTTGTATTTGTTTTGGTTTGGTTGTTAGAATGAGCCCCGCGAAATGATCACGAGGCTCATAAGATGGTTTTACTAGCGATTAATCTTCGACGACTTCGGCGTCGACCACTTTGCCTTTGGCTTGCTTCGGCTCGGAGGATTTTTCCTCGCCGCTGTCGGCTTCGGGTGCTGGTCCGCCAGCGGCTGCACCTTGGGCTGCCTGAGCAGCTTGGGCGAGTTCCTGGAGGGATGCTTCAAGTTCGCTGGTGGAAGACTTGACGGCATCGAGGTCATCGGCCTTGAGGGCTTCCTTGACGGCTTCGACTTTGGCTTCGATACCAGATTTGATTTCAGCGGGAAGCTGCTCACCGAGTTCTCCGAGTTGTTTTTCAACTTGGTTCACCAGGTTCTCTGCGTTGTTTTTGGTTTCAACGGCTTCGGCACGCTTCTTATCTTCCTCGGCGTGTTCCTCGGCATCGCGCTTGGCTTTTTCAATTTCCTCATCGGAAAGACCACTCGAGCCCTCGATGGAGATTTTGTTTTCCTTGCCTGTTTTCTTATCCTTGGCGGATACGTGCAAGATACCATTGGCATCGATGTCGAAGGTGACTTCGATCTGAGGTGTTCCGCGTGGTGCGGGCTCGATATCGCCGAGGTGGAAGTTTCCGAGAATCTTGTTATCGGCAAACATTTTGCGCTCACCTTGGCAGATGCGGATGTCCACACCTGGCTGATTGTCAGCGGCAGTCGAGAAGGTTTGGGACTTCTTGGCTGGGATGGTGGTGTTGCGCTCGATCATTGGGGTAGCGATCTGACCGGCTGTCTCGATGGACAGTGTTAGAGGAGCTACGTCGAGAAGGAGAACGTCAGAGACGTCACCTTGCAGCACACCGCCTTGGATGCCGGCACCGATGGCGACAACCTCATCCGGGTTGACTCCTTGGTTAGGTTTCTTGCCTGCGAGTTGTTGGGCTGTTTCCACAACCTTGGGCATGCGGGTCATACCACCGACGAGAACGAGTTCATCGATCTCACTGGCGGAAACACCAGCTTCCTTAAGACAGTCAAGAACTGGCTTCTTGGTGCGCTCAAAGAGGTGGTCTGTGAGTTGCTCCAGCTTGGAACGTGTTAGAGTCTGTTGGATGTGCTTAGGTCCAGTCTGGTCCATGGTGATGAACGGCAGGCTCATGTCGTAGGACTGAGAAGAAGACAGTGCGATCTTGGCTTTTTCAGCTTCCTCCTTAATACGCTGGAGAGCGTCAGGCTGCTTGCTGAGATCCATGCCTTCGGCATCTTTGAACTCTTTGATGATCCAATCGATGAGAGCGTTGTCCCAGTCGTCACCACCCAGCTGGGTGTCACCGTCTGTTGCGAGCACCTCGAATACACCGTCGTCGATGTCGAGAACGGAGATATCAAAGGTTCCGCCACCGAGGTCATACACGGCGACTTTCTCTTCAGATTTTTTATCGATACCGTAAGCCAGTGCTGCTGCGGTTGGCTCGTTAATAATACGGCGCACCTTCAAGCCAGCGATCTCACCGGCAGCCTTGGTGGCTGAACGTTGGGAGTCATTGAAGTAAGCAGGAACGGTGATAACGGCTTCGGTGATAGTTTCGCCGAGCTTGTTTTCTGCGTCCACCTTCAGCTTACCGAGCACCATGGCTGCGATTTCCTGAGGTGAGTATGTTTTCTTCTCGCCGTCCACTTCCACCTGAATGTGGGCGTCACCGTTGTCGGCTTCTACGATTGCGTAAGGGACGTTCTTATCTGCATCAGAGAGCTCACTGAACTTACGTCCGATGTAGCGTTTTGCAGAGAAGATGGTGTTTTTTGGGTTGGTGACTGCCTGACGTTTGGCAGCCTGACCTACGAGTCGCTCACCAGTTTTGGTGAATGCCACTACGGAGGGAGTTGTGCGTGCGCCTTCGGAGTTTTCGAGAACAGTAGCTTCGCTACCATCCATCACTGCCATGCAGGAGTTGGTGGTTCCGAGGTCGATTCCTAGTATCTTAGCCATATTGGTTGGGTCCTTTCTGGGTTATGTTTAAAGTTTGCGTTGAAATGGTTACCGGCATTGGCCAGCTCCAGTTCCTGTGCAATATCCATACCACCTGACGGACCAAGCCCATAGGACACACATAATGAGATAGTTACGAAATTTAACCTCTATCTCAGCGTAGCTAACACTTGGGCTTTTGGGACAACATGGCTCAACATCTGGACAGAAAATAGCGTCAATATGTCACGGTGCGCCAATTTGCACCTCTACCGGATGGGCATACCACGCACAAAAAAAGAGCCGTCGATTACTCGACGGCTCTTTGTTTAAAATCTAGTTGTTAATTCCCTGGGATTACTTGGCGTAATCGATGGTAGGTGTAGGAATATCGCGGAACTGAGGCAGTGGGCGGAGACCTGGAGGACGTTCTTCTCCGGTGCAACAGCCGCAGGAGGAAAGAGCAACACCACCGGCGACGGTGGCCAACATGACAAGAATACGAAGTGCTTTCATAGTATATTAATAGTGTGGATCGTAGTGTAGATCAAAAGATCGTGTTTGGTATTGCCAGAATCAAATGGCAAGGCAAGAAAAAAGGGCAAAGAAAAAGGGCGGGTCATGCTAACAAGACCCGCCCTTTGATATTTTTCAGTGGCTCAAATGATGAGCCGAAAGAATTACTTCATTGGCTGTGTCATCACAGGAGCAGGAGCAACTGTAGGCTCAGGCTTGGAACCACAAGAAGCGCTGACTGCAACACCAAGAGCGGCGGCAAGAATAAGTGCGATTTTCATATTTAGTATATATTTGTTAGTTTGTTGTTAGTTCTAGTCACTCGGGTTTACCTTTCTGGCAATCGAACGACTAAAAAATATTTAGTCAGTAAATTTAATTACTTAGTAGGTGGTGCAACGTAAGCTGGTGCTTGAGGGGCTGGCTTGGAGCAGCAAGATGCGCTGACCATAACACCACATGCAGCGGCGGCGATTGCGATAATTTTAACGATTTTCATATTTCAGGTTTAATTCTAGGATTACTAGGTTTGGTTGCCCGTGCTTCGTAGAACACAAAAGCGTGGGCGGTTTCATCAGAGAAGATACATTGGGTGCCTCGAACTGATAGAGCTAGTTTATAAAGCCCTCTTGAGCATGCAAGCGGTAAAATAGAAAATTGCGTATTCCAAACCCTCATTAGCAACATGAAACAGGCTCATCTTTTTTCGATAGCGATCATGGTGATGTCATCCATCTGGGGCTCTTCATCGGCGAAGGAAACAACCGCCTGCTGAACAGCCTCGACAACAGCCTCCGCACCCAGCGGTGCCGACTTCAAGAAAACGTCTATCAGACGCTGTTTTCCGAACTCATCTTCTTGTGCGTCAACAGCTTCGCAAACCCCATCGGTGTAGAGCAGCATGCAATCGCCAGGCTCCATCTGTATTTTTAAATCTTTAGTCACACGTTCAAAGACCTCCCCTTCGTCGATTCCAATAGCAAGGCCCGGTGGCTTGATACTCTCTATGGTGCCTGTGCTGCTTCGGTAGACCAGAGGTGCGTCATGACCTGCTCGGCTCAGACACAGATCTCCCGTGCCATGCTCAAGGACTACATAAGCGAGGCTCACAAACATATCCTCACGAACATCCGGAAAGAGATTTCGGTTTACCTGCGCAAGAGCGTCTGAGGGAGACTTGGCCTCCTTAGCTGTTAGACGCAGCACACTCCGGCACATGGCCATTAACAACCCGGCGGGAACCCCCTTTCCTGTTACGTCAGCGATGACGATTCCCGTGTTATTGTCATCGAGAGGAATGTAATCGAAGTAGTCGCCACTAATCATCCGGGCTGGAGTGTTTCTACCGCTGACACGGTAGCCGGGGATCATGGGTTCTTCAGATGGAAGTAGGACGTTTTGAACTTCGCTCGCTGTCCGTATTTCATCATCCAGTTTTCGTTTCTCAACGAGTTCCCGATGGATCATGGCATTGCCCATCGCAAAAGCTGATTGTTCTGATGCTGAACGAAACACTTCAAAATCATTAGCACTGAATTGCCCCTGATCAGAATCGTGTCTTCTAACAATGGCCACCACTCCGATATCTCGACCACCATACGGCAATGGAGCAAGCAGAGCTGTGATGTCTTCATCGTAACTAACAAATGCATCCCGAAACGACTCATGATCCCGCACATTCGGAATGAGTAAACACTCACCCGCGGAGATCGCTGCACCAAGCACGCCTTCGTCCGCACCCACCTTGGCTAGGCGAACATGGCTGTCCAGAGCACGAGGATCTTTTTGAGCACGACTCCTGATCTCAACCGGGATACCTACGAGTGGTGGGCATTCGATGGAGATGTATTGCGGAATCAGATTTTTTTGATCCTCACTGAGGAGATAAAGCGCGCCACCATTGGCATTAAGCACCTTGCTGAAGCCCTCGACGATTTCCTTATACAGCTGACGCGGAGTGATGTCCTTACCGATAACTTCACCAAGATGGTGCAGGAAATCGAACATCCGCAACTCTTCGCTCAGAATGGCGTCCTTCTCCTTTTGAGTTTCCTCTAACCGTTTTCCAGTTTTTCGCAGTGCCAACAAGCATATCGCAAACAAGATAGCCGTTAGAGAGGCCAATACATAACTAGTCGTGGTCATGGCTGGCTCGTGCTTGGCAAAGTGCTAGTTAGAACGAACATCTTCCGTGTGCTGGAAAATCCACCATCGCTGGTTGTGGAACAGGTCACTTGTTAGCTGCCTTTTTGGCCTTCACTTCGGCTTCAAGAAAATCAAGCACGGTGGCAAATTTTTTGGTGTTTTTCTCGTCCGCCGCACAGAGTGTTTTGTGAGCTTCAAGAACATGTGGAGCTTTATCGATACCGCTGGCATCATCCCCGCAGAGAACCAATTTCTCTCGAACTTCGGAGACTTGATCTTTCCAAACACTTTCTTCAGGTTCGATCTCCATCAGGACATCGAGACCTAAATCCTCCAATGATTGACGATTTCTCTCACCAGGCTCGGCGATTTGGAGTTTGCCTCCAGGGATTTTCATCAATCTCATGGCGAGACCGGCCATGGTCCCCATGAATGTAGAATCCATGCCGGTGCATGCCTCTAAATCCACAACAATGATGGTGGCTCCATCTTTCATCTCATTTTCAGCCCACTCCTTGAGAGCATGACTGTTGAGGAAAGATCCTTTTCCTGCGCAACGGATCCATGAGAATTCGCTCGCGCGATAGGCTGAAATTGGGTGTTCTGTACTCACTCTGGTTCAGAGAGTTCTTTAATAGGGGCGATGGATGCTAACCTAGCTCGCGTAAGGACTAAGGTCAATCACACAGAACAGTTATTTTCAACGCCAGAGATACGAACGTTTCATTGCCAGCACCTTACCATTGCTGATCAAACGAGCCCTCCATGCAAGGACTCGGCCACCCTGTTTGTAAGAGTCACCGATGACTCTAAATTCCACGGATCCACTGTTCAAACCTGCAGGGATTTCACGGGTCATGGTCAAGACCTTGGAGGCTGTGGTCGCCTGCTGATACTCGAACACCACCTTGGCGTCCCCTGTATTCTGGATGTCATTCCAATAAACTGTGTAGTAATGCCCCAAACGACTGGTTCTCTCTTCCATGGTCACCGCTCCGCGGAGGCGATACAGCTGCTCACCCCGAATCATCTGGGCGCTATCATCGGTCGCCTTCACAGAACTCAGATGAAACTGACGTACCTGAAAGGGCTCTTTTTCAGCAGTGCTACAGGAGGCTAACAGTCCGAGGGCAACCGCACCGACTGCACAAGCGGCTGAGAAGTAATGGAAATCAATTCGCACGGGAGCGATCAAAGCGCAGTGTTATAAAAAAACCAATATCGAAATTTCCAATTCGCCAGAAGCGTTTGTTCCGTTTAATCTCCCACGCATGGAAGAGACGATCGAAGCGCGCTTACAGCAGTTCATTCAGAGCAAAGGCCTGCGCAATACCCCTCAGCGCAACGCCATCGTGGAGGCCATTTTTTCCACCGACGATCATTTTACCGCTGACGACTTGTGGGATCGGGTAAGAAAAACCCAATCCAGTTCGTCTCGGGCAACCGTATACCGCACGATCTCGCTCTTGGTCGAGGCTGGCCTGCTGCATGAGATTGATCTTGGCGACGACCAGAAGACCTACGATCCAAACTTCGTGGATAGTCCTGCACACAACCATCTTGTGTGTATCGACTGCGGCAAAGTAGTGGAGTTCGAGGATGCCCATATTCAATTAATGAACGACTGCGCTGCGCGCCGACTTGGTTTCCGTCCCGAGAAGCAGTCGTTAAAAATAGAAGCCTGCTGTGAAAAACTGCGGCTTCACGGCAGGTGCGAGAATTTGATTTCAGCCAGAGTCCAAGGCAAGCGTCTACCCAAGCAACGCTGAGCCCCTGCCCCGTTATGACTCAGGACCAGACCATCCCCGAGAAAATCCGCTCCGAACTTTGTGAGACTGGCCCTGAGGAGCTGGCGAACATCATCACTCACGGTCTAGGCGTGCTACTGAGCGTAGCCGCGCTGGTGATCATGGTGGTTGTCTCCGGCGATGACCCGTGGAAGATCACAGGCGGTGCCATTTTCGGAGCTACCTTGGTCCTGCTTTACCTTTCCTCGACGCTCTATCACACGGTTATTTCACCACGGAACAAGTCGTTTTTCCAAGTGGTGGATCACGCTGCAATCTACCTGCTGATCGCAGGATCTTACACGCCGATCACCTTGGTGACCTTGCGCGGTCCTTGGGGGTGGAGTTTGTTTGGCGTGGTGTGGTTCATGGCCATTGCCGGAGTGATGGTGAAGGCGTTCATGAAAAACAACCGCGAACACTGGCTTTCCACGGCGCTCTACTTGCTGATGGGCTGGCTAGCGGTCTTTGCCTTCGGACCATTGCTGAAATCCTTACCTATGCCCGGAATCATTCTGTTAGTCGCCGGTGGGCTTTGTTACTCGCTTGGTGTTATCTTTTTTGTCTGGAACAAACTACGCTTCAACCACGCGATCTGGCATCTGTTTGTGCTTTCCGGAAGTGTCTGCCACGCACTGATGGTGATCCTCTACGTGTTACGGGATCACACGATTTATCCCTGAGTGCATTGATCATGCATGCTTGTCCCAAAGGACATGTCTAACATGCGTCAAAGATGGTATTAAAATCAGTGCACCCCCTAGCTTGACGACGTCATCAGCCGGGGGGCGCACCTTATAATCTGAATATCCGTGATGACCGATCACTTGCGACGGCGCATGATCAGAGCAAGACCACCGAGGCCGAGGAGAGCTACGGATGATGGCTCAGGAACAGCAGTGAGTGTGCCGCCGTTCACTACGAAATTATCAGTGAACGTTCCGCTATTGGCGCCATTGCGTTGGAGCAAGCCGATGTTCCAAAGGTCCTCGTAGGTTGCGGACGCCCAGTCGTTAACATCACCTAGGTTCCCACCAGCAATTAAACTGTTGATAGTTTCATCTGCTCCAGTTCCCAAGGTTCCGTCGTTCCCGCCATCACCGAAACTGTCGTAAAGACGGACAGTGCCAGCTCCGTCATTGGTCCCTCCGCCGAAGCCGCCTGTGAAAGTGAGCGAGCCTCCAACTCCGACAAAGTTGATCAGGCTACTCGATCCTGTATCGTCTGAGATACTAATCCAAGCTTTCAAAAAGCTAACAGAACCTGTTGATCCGATGACCAAAGTTGAGGACGAGGCTGAAGTAGCTCTGAACCCCATTTGAAATTCATTGTCACCAGTTAATGAGCCGTTCACGGTGAGTGTGCCAGCAGTCCCCGCTCCTGGGCTACCCGAGCGTAAGTTGCCAACCGACACATCTGGCGTGTTTGCTGGCGCACCTACTGCCGTGGCAGTGATATCATGACCAACACCGATCACCACATCGTCGCCGCCGTTGACATCGGGAGCGGTGCCACCCCATGTGGCCCCAGTGTAGTAGTCACCACTGCCTGTGCTCATGACAAGAGCCGCTTGTGATGGATTGATTAGACCTATCGCCAAAATAGAGAGAGTTCCCAGTCCTGAGAGTTTCATATGTTTGACATTTGTTTTTAGTTTCATTCTGTTTTCTTTGTTGTTGGTTTCACCTCCAATTCATCTGGAAGGGAGTTTTTACGGTAGAGACACTGCACCTGTGCGGCGCTGATCGAGCCTTCTATCAGGAAAATTTCATCGAGTTCACCACGGAAGAATCTCCTTTGACCGCGATCAGTCTCCAGTGATGAACCGAAAGTGAGGGGCGTTGCAAAAGGGCTGTTTTTGGCTGTTAGGGTATCCACCTCAACCGGCAATCCCTTGTCAGTGGCTTTGAAATTACATGTCTCAAGCTGGCCATCGATATAGATATCGACAGCAGGCAGGCCATTCTCATCTGACCTGCCCATGTATGACGCAGCGACATGGTGCCAATCTCCATCGTTCAGCTGGGTCGTGCCGACATACCAAAACTGGTTGAACGTCATCTGCACGACATGATTACTCTCTCCTCCCGGATTAAGCTCATGGTCTGAAGCGATAAATAATTTACACCGATGGTTTCCCGAGCCTGAGTGCAATCCCCACCCCACACAGCCGGAATCATAGCTGGATTGATTAATCTGATTCTTCGGGATTTTCACCCAGAATGAAACTGCACGCGGCTGGCTCCCGCTGACACCCGGCCAATTGGTTTCCAAATAATCATCCACGCCATCAAACGACAGACCTTGGCCAAATTTGCCTGGCACTTGATCGCATTTCACTTTGACGGATTGCAGGGATTTTGCCCAAGGAACATTGCCTGTAGCCGTGTAGTTCTCATCGACTTTTGCATCAAATGACCAGTGGTGATAAGGTAACCTCTGGGGAAGATGCTGGAAAAATTTAGGTTTCGTGGATTTACTCGCGATCAGACGACCTCCTGCCTTAACCACTATTGCATCTCCCTTGGTGAGTTCACGTTGTAGCAAGCGGCCCTTTAGAGATGTCACTTGCACCCGTCCTTCAAAAACGTGCACTTCATCGTCCTCGTCAGGATTCGTGACCACTCCGAACTCTGTGCCCAAATCGACCACTTTCAGATCTGCGGTCAACACGGTAAAACCCGTAGCCTCACTGGGTATATGAAACCACCCCCTGCCCTGCCTCATGTAGAGTCGGTCTCGCTCGTGCAGGGTCAAATCCGCCGGAGCCATGATCACGGATTTCACACCTGTTTCAAATGTCAGTTCTACAACGCCCTGATTCACTACCAAACGAGAACCAACGGTAAGAATGTTTCCTTCATCTTCCAATTCCTCCCCCTCCTTCGGATGGGTCAGCTCAAACTGTGTCCCCGGTGACGTAGCAAAAGTCAGCGCCCTCTGATTCTGGGTGCGACTCGGAGCTAGGAAGAAACTCATCGATATTGCAGCAATCACTAAAACCGCGGCAGCCGCATAGAGGGCCATTTTCCTGACTTTCTTTTTCTGCTCAAGCATCATGCTCTCGATCGGCATAATCCCCTTCAAAGCTCTTCTTTCCGCAGCCATTTCACCGAGGAGATTGTGAATCCCCACCAGTTCGCGATAATAACTAAGCGCCTCGGGTCTATCCCTTAGCTCTTGAGTAATTAGCTCAAAGTCCGAGTCCGAGATCGTGCCTTCGATCAACTCTTGTATCAGCCTATCGCGCTCCGAAATGTTCATCAGGCATGCCCCCTTTCCATGACAATGCGCTTCTCAACGCAGGCTTTCAGGCGCTTTCTTAACCTGAACAGAGTGACGCGTAACGACTGAGCTGTGGTGTTGGTTCGCTCGGCATGTTTCTCCAGACTATCGCCCTTCATATAACGAGCCCATACCACCTGCCTTTCAGAAACGGACAATCTGCTTAGGCACGCATCGAGCGCACGTCTCCTGATTGGTTCGTCCTCCACAGCCGTATCGGTCCAGATTCCTTCCAGTCGTTCAAACACTTCCAGCGGCAAGACCCTATTCTCGTTTTTAATCATCAGGCGGCGATGTTCCCTCGCCAGATTGACTGCGACAGAGAACGCCCACGCTTTAAAATTCGTTCCGTCTTGGTAGTCTGACTTTTTTCGACAAAGCAACAAATTGGTATCCTGGATGACATCATCGATCTCTGGACACCCGGGTAGAAGCGAAATGACGAACGCACGTATGTCCGACTGATGCTTTAGCAGCATCTGCACAAATTCTGTATCGACGGAGAACATGGGGTGACTTTGATGAACGATGATCCTAGCGGCTTATGAACCATCAGATTTCACCTTTAACGGATGATTAATGATTTTTTGATGTGAAACGTTAACAACTATTCTGATTTTATTTTGGAAAAAGCGCACAATGACTCTCAGCTTGACAGTGCTGATTGAAACGAGAGCATGATGCATGCTTCTTTCTTACCAAACCACGGGCGATCCAACAAATACGCCACTCGTTTTCCTTCACGGCCTCGGAGCAGGCAGTGCTCAGACGACTTCCGCTTTTCCTGAATTAAAAAACACCTACGTCATCGCGCCGGACATGCCTGGGCATGGCGAGAGTCAGAGCTTCGATCCCAGCGAACTGAGCTTTGATCGTTTTGCTGACCTGGTGGTCGAACTGATGGATCACCTTGGTATCGAGTCGTGTAATATCGGAGGCTTATCGATGGGATCCGGCATCACTCTGAACCTCGCGTTGCGCTATCCGGAGCGGGTGAAGAAAATCATTTTGCTGCGTCCATCGTGGCTCGAAGAAAAGCAGCCTGAGCATTTGAAATTGGTCGCCTACGTCGGACGATGGATCGAGGACCATGGTATCGACGAGGCACGCGAGAAGCTTCTGGCAGATCCGGATTTCCAGCAGCTTGATCAGCAGAACAAACCTGTCGCCAACTCCATCGGCGGACTGTTTCAGCGTCCCATCACACCTGCGTCCACTGCGGTGCTGTATAGAATGTGGCAGGACTCTCCTTTTTCAGACCCTGAGCAGCTATCGCAAATTGGCAACCCGGCACTGGTGCTGACCACAGGCCGCGACGAACTGCACCCGCAATCCACTGCCGATGTCATCGCCGCCCACCTCCCTGATGTGGAAACTGCCGAGCTGCCGCCACGTTATCATGAGCCCGAGGCGTATGGATTGGCACTGAATGCCATCGTGGCAAAATTCCTGGCTGGATAAACGCTTCACTTCCGCCCCGGTCTCTGCTCTTTTCGAGGTGTGCAGAACGACCAATTTTTTCAAGACAATCACATCAGCGATCATCTATCGACGATCTTTGATGACCTGGTGGGCTTCACATTTTTCGTCAAGGACATCGAATTAAGATACGTGGCGTTCAACAAACGCTTGCTGTCGATCTTCGGCGTCGATGACGGCACAGAGATTCTCGGCAAGAAGGATGAGGACTTCATGCCGGACCATATTGTGAATTCAATCCGCGAGGACGATTTGATTATCGTGAAAACAGGCGAATCGATCCTCAACCGCATCGAGCTCGTTCCGACTGGCAATGGATTTGTCGACTGGTCCACGACCAATAAAAAGCCGCTGCACAATACCAAAGGCAAGATCTGCGGTATCATCGGAGTGACCCGACCTTTTAGCCAAAGCAATGCCTCGCTTCAGCAATCCGATGAGCTTGGCTCCGCACTGAAACTGATGCACCAGTCGTTTCGAGAAAACATCGCCATCACCGAACTCGCCGCGTCGGCCAACCTGTCGCTCAGCTCATTCCAAAGAAAATTCAAAGCCTGCTTCGGCATGTCACCCAAGGAATACATCCGCCATCTGAAGGTGCAGGAGGCCTGTCACAAGATCGTGCAAACAACGCAGAGCTTCGCGGAAATCAGCTACCAGTGTGGCTTTTCAGACCAGAGCCATTTCTCGCGTGAGTTCACCCGGATTATGAAAGAGCCGCCGTCGTCTTATCGCTCACGCTTTAAAGCGAAATAGACGATTGACCATTTTATACATAAAATTGCACTGATTTTTCAAGACAAACTGCCGCTCCTGCTTTAGAAACAGAATCAACATAAGCATTAACTCATTTCATCATCATGATCACTAAACGTATTTCCACCGAACAAATCCTCGCGAATCTGAAACGCAAAGTCGACGCCCATGAGCCTATCATGATTTCGTCTGCAGGCAGCGGCCTCGTCGCCAAGCTTCAGGAAGCTGCCGGCACCGACTGCATCAACACCTTCTCTGGCGCCCGTCTTCGCGCCAACGGCATGGGCACCATGTCAATGATGTGGCCCATCCTTGATTCTAACAAGCAGACGCTCGACTACACTCGTGAAGACATCATGCCTGCGCTCGATGGCAAAGCATTCGTCTGCGCCTGCCTCAACGCGAACGATCCGCTGAAGGACATGCACATGGTATTACAGCAGTGTAAGGACATGGGCGTGAACGCCGTTTCTAACATCGGACCATCCATCTCCTACGTCGATAAGGATTCTGAAATCTTCAAAGTGATGAGCTCCGCAGGCATCACCATCGATAACGAAATCGAAATGCTCAAATACGCCCGTGAGGAAATGGACATGGTTTCCGTCGGTCTCGGATTCACTCTGGAAGACTCCATCCGCATCTGTGGTGAAGCCAAACCACACATCTTCTGTTTCCACGCAGGAACCACTCAAGGTGGCCTCAAAGGCTACTCCGGCGGCATGACTCTCGAAGAAACCGCAGCCGTCACCGAGGAAGCCTACGTCAAGTGCCGCGAGGTGAACCCTGACGTAATCCTCGTAGCTCACGGTGCAGCTCTGGAAAAACCAGCCGATGCCCAATACATCCTCGATAACACATCGGGCCAAGGATTCTGGACTGGATCTTCCACCGAACGTCTTCCAGTGGAACAAGCAGTTTCCAAAGCCGCCAAGGAATTCGCCGATCTTCGTTTCTCCAAATAATTTTCAACCTAACAGCCTCCTATGAAAACAATCGCCATCCTCGCTACTCTCGACACCAAGGCCGATGAAGCTGACTTCATGCGTCAGGAAATCGAACGTCTCGGCGGCAAAGCCCTGCTGATCGATATCGGACTGGTTGGCGATTCCACCATCAAGGCTGACGTTACCAAAGAGGAAATCATCTCTGCCGGCGGCGGCAATCTGGCTGAACTGTTAGAACGTCCAAGTCGCGAGAAGGCGAGCCCATTCATTCTTGCCGGAGCCACCAAGATCATCACCGGACTCCAGGAGGATGGAAAAATCGATGGCATTGTCACTCTCGGCGGAACCCAGGGCACATCCGCCTGCGCTCCCATCCTTCAGGCTCTGCCTTATGGTTTCCCGAAGGTGATGCTTTCCACCGCGGCTTCCGGCGATGTCGGACCCTTTGTTGGCATCAAGGACATCACCATGATGTTTGCGGTTTCTGACATCCTCGGACTCAATGTTTTCTCTCGCAAAATCCTCGCCAACGCCGCTGCCGCCGCATGGGGCATGGCACAGGTTGAGCGCAGCATTACCAAGTCCGAGGCCAAAGGCGTCATCGGCATGTCCAATCTCGGCGTTCTCACCAAGGGCGCCATGCATGCCATCAAGCTTTTTGAAGATGCCGGCTACGAGGTCATCACCTTCCACGCCATCGGTGCAGGAGGTGAAGCCATGGAGCAGATGATGAGAGAAGGAATCATCACCGCTGTCTTCGACTACGCCATGGGCGAAATTGCCGACGGAGTCTTCGGTGCACTGCGCGCCAGTGGTCCCGACCGTCTCACCGTCGCTGGCGAACTCGGCCTGCCACAGGTCATCTGCCCCGGCGGATCCGAGCACCTCGGTATCTTGGTCGACAAGCCAAGCCAAGTCCCCGCAGGCTACGAAGACCACCAGATCACTTGGCACACGCCCTACGTCTTTGTCCCCCGCCTTAACGCCGAGGAACAAGCGAAGGTAGCCGCCTGCATCGGCGAACGACTCCAAAGCGCCAAGAAAGACACCGCTTTCCTGATGCCCCTCAAAGGCGTCTCCAGCTACTCCGCAGAAGGCGGCGAGCTATACAACACCGATCTCGACGCAGCCTACTGGGACGCTTTGCAAAAAGAACTTCCTAACAGCATCGAAGTCGAAGCCCTCGATCTCACCGCCGAAGACCCCAAGTTTGTCGAACACGCAGTGAACAAACTCATCGGCATGATCGAGGCCTAACACACCATTTCTTTCCAAGAAAAACCAACCTAACTACAAAACTAAAAACCAACTAATACTATGGCTGACCTAGACGACATCAGAGACGGAGACAACTTCGGTCTCAACACACCCGCAGACACAAGCGCATTCTACCTCAAAGGCATGAACCATGCTTCATGGGGCATCAAGAACCGCATGTCACGTATCTTCAACCGCAAGTCCGGACGCACCGTGATGCTTGCTTTCGACCACGGATTCCTCATGGGACCAACTTCAGGTCTTGAGCGTATCGATCTCAACATCGCTCCTCTCGCCGAGGAAGCTGACTGCTTGATGGGTTGCCGCGGTATGATCCGCACCAGCATTCCACCTGAGAACACTCAGCCGATCTGCTTGCGCACCGATACCGGCACCACCATCCTCACCGAGATGAACCACAACGTGCTCATCGCCGAGCAGGACGCCATCAGCATGAACGTTTCCGCCATGGCGGCAATGCTCTCCATTGGTGACGCCGACACCGAGGCTTCCACCATCGCCAACTTCAGCCGCCTGGTTGACATTGGAAACAAGTATGGCATCCCAGTGATGGGTGTTACCGCCGTCGGTAAGGACATGGCTCGTGACGCACGTTACTTCGGCCTCGCTTCACGTGTTTGCGCTGAGAACGGTGCTTCCATCGTGAAAACTTACTACACTGAAGGCTTCGAGAACGTAGTGGCAGCTTGCCCAGTTCCTGTGGTCATCGCCGGTGGTAAGAAGCTCCCTGAGCTTGAAGCCCTTGAGCTTTGCTACAACGCCATCCAGTGCGGTGCCTCCGGTGTCGACATGGGACGTAACGTATTCCAGTCCGAGGCACCCCTCGCGATGATGAAAGCAGTCAAGGAAGTTGTGCACAACAACGCCAAACCTGCCGAGGCATTCGACCTCTTCAACACCGTGAAGAACGAAGCCTAACAACTTATAGATCCGGCCGGTCGTTTTGATCGGCCGGATCCATTTTCCCTACTATGAGCCACACAGAAAAACTCGACCGCCTGAAGTCCGTCACCAGCGGAGCACCTCAGCTGAGCATCGGAACCCTAACAGGTGACATGATGCATCAGGCTAACGACATCCAGATCCTCAACGACAACGGAATCCATTTCCTGCATCTTGACGTCATGGACGGCACTGTGTGGCCAAAAATTTCCGTCGGCTCCGGCTTTCTCGCTGGTTTGAAAACCGACCTCATCAAAGACGTCCACCTGCTCACTTCCCATCCGGAAAAGCACGTGGCCGATTTTGCCGCCGCCGGTGCTGACATCATCACCGTGCAGATCGAGCAATGCGATGACATCTCCGCCACTCTCACCAGCATTCGCGAAGCGGGCTGTCTGGCCAGTGCCGGCATTTACCCCACCACACCCATCGAGGAGCTTTTGCCTCACCTCGATCTCTGCGATGTGGTTTTCCTACTTTCCATCGGGCCTGATACTGGTAAACAAACCTACTTCGATGTAGTCGCCGAACGTATCACCCAACTCCGCGCCGCCAAACCTGAACTCGTTCTCGCCATCGACGGAGCGGTCAAAAAAGACAACGTCGGCGAACTCGCAAAAATGCAATCTGACCTCATCGTCACCGGCTCGGCTATTTTCGACGGCAACGATCCAGCCGCAAATATCCAAGAGATGCAGACATCCATCAATAACTAACCCCCCACCCCATTTTACCATGTCCCAAGAACTCATAGAAAAAGCCCAAGCTCGCAAAGCCAGCTTCTCCGCCGATCAGTCTGATCCCCTGAAACCCCACGCTGGTAAAGTCGCCATCGTCACCGGCGCTTGCGGCGGCATTGGCCGGGCCACTGCGGAAAAACTCCACGCAGACGGTGCCATCGTCATCGGCATGGATATCAATCCTGCCATCTCTGAAAACTTGAAAGGCGAAGGCCTCAGCGGAGTTGTTTGTGACATCACCGATGATGCCGCACTCGAAGCCGCCGTTGATAAAGTCGTCGCCGATCACGGTGGTCTCGACATCGTTGTCGCCAATGCCGGCATTTTCAAATCCGGCGAATACATCGAAGTGTTAGGCGACAGCTGGGACCTGCACATGAAGATTAACCTCACTGCGACGCAGCGCTTTCTCCGCTTTTCCATCCCCTACCTGAAAGAAGGCATCGATGCCTCGATCATCATCATCGGTTCTCGTAACTTCAGCGCACCCGGCCCTGGCGCAGCCGCTTACTCAGTCACCAAAGCCGGTGTCACCCAGCTCGCTCGCGTAGCCGCCCTCGAACTCGCCCCCTTCGGAGTGCGCGTCAACACCCTTCACCCCGACGCCGTTTTCGACACCGAAATCTGGACCGAGGAAGCTTTGAAAAAATCCGCCGATCGCTACGGCATGACCGTGCAGGAATACAAAACCAAAAACCTCCTGCGCACCGAGATCAAGTCCACCGACATCGCCCTCATGGTCAGCACCGTTGCCGGCCCGGCGTTCAAAGCCACCACAGGGGCTCAAATTCCTATTGACGGCGGTAACGACCGAGTCATCTAATCTCTGTCAAATTTGAAAGAATCCATCACCCAGACACGCATCTAGAAACTATCCCATTATGAAACCAATCATCAGTTTATTCACCGCAACAGCGCTCACAGCAGCGTCTGTTTATGCGGCACAACCAGCCGACCACCTCGTCTTCGAGGGCGGCGAAGGACCAGGCAAAGGTAAACACATCGTGCTGATCGCCGGTGATGAAGAATACCGCTCGGAAGAAGCCATGCCGATGCTCGGCCAAATGCTTTCCAAGCACCACGGATTCAAATGCAGCGTGCTATTTTCACTGAATGACAAAGGTGAAGTCGATCCTAACAATCAGAAAAGCCTGTCACACCCTGAATCACTCGATAGCGCTGACCTCATCGTTACATCCATCCGTTTCCGCGGCTGGGGAGATGATGCCATGGAAAAATTTGATGCAGCCTACAAGCGCGGCGTGCCATTCGTCACTCTCCGCACATCGAACCACGGATTCAAATTTGATAAGAAAAGCAAGTGGGCGAAATACTCGTTCAATGCCAGCAAAGAGACAGGTTGGAAAGGCGGCTTCGGCCAGCACCTTTTCGGCATGACTTGGATCGCTCACCACGGTAAACACAAGGTGGAAGGATGCCGCTCTGTGGTGGAGGAAGCGAATAAAGGACATAAGATCCTCAATGGCGTCGGAACCATCTTCGCTGAGTCCGATGTCTACACGGCAAGACCACCCAAGGATGTCACCGTGCTCCTGCGTGGCGCAGTGACCAAAACTCTTGAACCAGATTCGGAAGTTCTCGAAGGCAAGAAAAACGAACCCATGCAACCAATTGCCTGGACGAACCTTCACAAGAACGAGTCAGGTAAAACCAATCGTATTTTCAACACCACCATGGGTGCTGCCAGTGATCTCGACGATGAGAACCTTCGCCGTCTAGTCACCAACGCCTGTTTCTGGGGACTCGAATTGGAAGTTCCTGAGAAAGCAGAGGTCTCCGTGCCAGCTTCTTACAAGCCCACCTTCTACGGCTTCAAAACATTCAAGAAAAACATGAAGCCAGCCGACTTCATCCCTGCCGAGGCTGAGCCAGCCGGTGCACAAGGGCCGAAAGGCGAAGCTGCAGCGCTTGAAGCAAAACAAGACGGACACATCGTCATTCTCGGTGCCGGCATGGCATCGCGCATGGTCAAGTTCAGCCACTTCGAGACTGAACTTCAACTGCGTAACCCCGACAAAAAACTCACCATCCGCAACATCGCGGACGAGGGAAACACCCCAGGCTTTCGCCCTCAGCCCGGCCGTGGCTACGATGGCCAGTATGCATTCCCTGGCGCCAAAGACTTGGTGCCTGCGGAATACCAGCGCAAGACCGGTGCTCAAGGTCACTATGAAACTCCGGACCAGTGGCTGACTCGGCTGAAAGCGGACACTGTCATCGCTTTCTTCGGTTTTAACTCATCTTTCGGCGGAGCTGCGGATGTTGACCGTTACAAAAAGGAACTCGCCGCTTTCATCGATCACACCCTGAATCAGAAATACGACGGAAAAAACGCACCCCAACTCGCGATCGTTTCTCCCACCGCCGTTCAAGATCTTTCCGAGACACTCCACACCCCCACAGGTGAAGCCCAGAACGAAAACCTGGCGCTTTACACCCAGGCCATGAAAGAGGTTTGCGCTGAAAAGAATGTTCTTTTCGTCGATGCCTTCTCCCCTTCCAAGGCCGTCATGGACGCCAGCAAAGAGCCTCTCACCGTCGACGGTGCATTGCTCAACGACAAAGGCTACAAATGGCTCGCCACTCGCCTCGCCGATGACCTCTACGGCAAAACTGAAGCCGACACCAAGCACGCAAAGCTCGTGCACGACGCAGTCGTTGAAAAGAACTTCGTTTGGCACAACCTCTATAAAATCCCTAACGGTGTCCACGTTTACGGTCGCCGCTACAAGCCATACGGCCCACAGAACTACCCAGACGAACTAAAGAAACTCGCCGAAATGGTGGAGATCCGCGACTGGGCAGTCTGGCGCGCGCTCAAGGGAGAAACTTCCGATCTGGCCACAGCCGACGCCAAGACTCACAAACTCCCCAAAGTACCTACGAACTTCAAGCCGTCTAACAAAAACGGCAACCCTGATTACCTCTCCGGACAGGAAACCATCAAAAAACTCAGCGTTCCAAAGGGTTATAAAATCGAACTCTTCGCTGATGAAAAGCAGTTCCCAGATCTTGCCAACCCTGTGCAGATGTCCTTCGATAACAAAGGCCGTCTATGGGTAGCATGCATGCCTTCCTACCCACACTGGAAGCCAGGCGATCCAAAACCACAGGACAAACTGCTCATTTTCGAAGACACAAACAACGATGGCAAAGCCGACAAGCAAACTGTCTTCTATGACCAACTTCACCTCAGCATCGGCTTCGAGCTCGCTCCCGAAGGTGTCTACGTTTCCCAGGCCGACTCTCTGATCCTGCTTGAGGACACAAACAAAGATGGCAAGGCAGACAAGAAAACCTACCTCGCCAGTGGCTTTGACGATCACGATACCCACCACGCGATCTCCGCATTCTGTGCAGACCCATCCGGTGCCATCTACATGGGCGAAGGTGTCTTCCTTCACTCCAATGTGGAAACCGTTTACGGACCACAGCGCGGAACCAACGGCGGTTTCTTCCGTTACAATCCCAAGCGTCGTCACCTCGAGCGCACAGCCCAGCTGAACATCCCCAACCCATGGGGAATCGCCTTTGATAAGTGGGGGCAAAACTTCTTCCTCTACACATCAGGAACTACATTGAACTGGATGATGCCCGGCACCGTGAAGCCCATGTATGGCCAAGGCATGAGCGCCTCGAAAGACTTGCTGACATCTCAGAAAGTACGCCCCACCTCTGGGCTTGAGATTATTTCCAGCCGCCATTTCCCCGATGACGTTCAGGGAGATATACTGATTAACAACAACATCGGCTTCCTCGGAACCAAGCAACACAAAGTTGAAGAGGACGGCACCGGCTACAAGACCAGCTTCCGCCAAGATTTGCTCAAATCTTCCGAGGGCAACTTCCGCCCTGTCGACCTTGAATTCGCCCCTGACGGATCGCTTTATGTCATCGACTGGAGCAACGTCCTGATCGGCCACATGCAGCACAACGCCCGTGACCCGCACCGCGATCACGTGCACGGCCGCATCTACCGCATCACCTACCCATCACGCCCATTGGTGAAGCCCGCTAAGATCGACGGAGCATCCATCGATGAACTTCTGGAAAACCTGAAGCTTCACGAAGACCGCACCCGCTACCGCACCCGCCGCGAACTCCGTGGCCGCGACACCAAGGAGGTGCTTGCAGCGATCAAGAAATGGACCGCCGGTCTGGACAAGTCAGATGCCAACTACGAGCATCACTTGCTAGAAGCCCTCTGGGTCACTTGGGGTCACGATGCCATCGACGAGGAGCTGCTCAACCAGCTGTTGAAATCGAAAGATCATAAAGTCCGTGCCGCCGCAGTGCGTGCAGTGCGCTACAATGGTCACCTGATCGCCAATCAAGCTGAACTGCTGAAAACAGCTGCCAGCGATTCACACGGTCGCGTTCGCCTGGAGGCCATCGCCGCTGCTTCATGGATCGGAAAATCTGAAGGTCTCGCCGTGCTCGATGCTGCTGAAAAAGCAGGTATCGACGGCTGGATGAAGAACTCCGTCAAAGTCGCACGAGGTGCCCTGAACCATACAGCTACTGAAACTGACGTAGTGAAACTGAGAATCCCCAAGCATCTTTCCAAGGATGAGAAGAAGCTCTACAAAATCGGCCACGAAGTTTACCACCGCGAGGCTCACTGCGCCACCTGCCACCAGGCAGACGGCAAAGGTCTCCCAGCAGCAAACTTCCCACCTATTGCTAAAACCAAGTGGGCTACGCAAGACCCGGATCGTTTGATCAAGCTCACCCTGAAAGGCATCACCGGCCCGATCAAGGTGCTCGATAAAGATTACGTCGGAGCCATGACACCTTTCGAAGGCCTGCTCGACGACAAGGAAATGGCCGCGGTGCTTACCTACGTCCGTAACAGCTTTGGCAACAAAGCCAGCGCCGTAAAACCCGCCGACGTGAAAAAGATCCGTGCCGAACTCCTCGGTAAGCCGGACCTTCTCAACCCTGCGGAACTGCTGAAACAGCACCCGCATAAGTAGTCGGTCCCAACCACACCTCTCACCTCCCGAGCCCTCACAGGTCGGGAGGTTTTTTTGTGTTTTGACAAGATGACTGTCGCAAAATGAAAGAATGAAATTTTCCAGCATCGTGTATATTGCTGCAACATTGTCGATGATACCTTTTCCCAAACCCAGTATTCGTTATCTAATCGCAGCCGCTGCTCAAGCGGCTGTCTTCACCTGTGCCTTGGTCCACGCTGAGGAGGATAAAATCAGTTTCAATGATGATATCCGTCCGATCTTGAACGAAAATTGCACTGCCTGCCATGGTGGCGTGAAAATGGCTGGTGATATTTCCCTGATCTACCGACATCTGGCCTTGGGCAAAGGTAAGTCTGGTAAAACAGTCATCGTTCCTGGTTCTCCGGACAAATCCGAACTGATGCGCCGGATTTCCACCAATGATACCGATGACCTCATGCCACCGCCGGAGCATGGACCGCGCTTGGATCAGAAACAGGTCGATTTGATCCGTAAATGGATCGAACAAGGTGCCGAATGGCAGGTCCACTGGGCATTCGAAGCTCCTAAAGCTCAAGAACTACCTACCAACAAATTGAAATGGGGTCACAATCGCGTCGATGCCTTCACCCTGTCGCAAATGGAAAAGCACGGCCTTGAGCCATCGCCACGCGCCACACCTGCAGAACTTCTCCGCCGATTGAGCTTCGACCTAACAGGTCTCCCACCAACCATCGCCGAGCTTGATGCTTTTGAAAAAGCCAACGCTGAAAATCCGAAAGCCGCTTGGGAAGCCGAGGTTGACCGTCTGTTAGCCTCCCCTGCCTACGGTGAACGATGGGCATCCGTATGGATGGACCTTGCACGCTACGCCGATAGTGAGGGCCTCGGAGCCGACCGCAAACGCGACGTCTGGCCTTACCGAGACTGGTTGATCCGCGCATACAACAGCGACATGCCCTACGATCAATTCACCATCAAACAACTGGCTGGTGATTTGTTAGAAAAGCCCAGCTATGATGACCGTATCGCTACTGTATTTCACCGCCTTTCTCAAGCTAACGAAGAAGGAGGGACCGATGACGAGGAGTTCCGAGTCGGCGCAGTGATTGATCGGGTCAACACCACTTGGGAAGTCTGGCAGGGACAGACGTTCGGCTGCATTCAGTGCCACAGCCATCCCTACGACACCATCGAGCACGATGAATTCTACAAGTTTTCCGCCTTTTTCAACAACGATCAGGACAACGATGTCAGCAACCATCAGCCCACTCTCAGAGTCCCCAATGATCACAAACAATACAGCGATGCCAATCAGAAGCTCGTCGCCTATGAAACGGCGCGGAACGATTACCATGCTTACGGTCACAAAGCGATCTCTGGGGCTTCATGGCAGGGAACGAAAAACACATCCGTCACCTCCACCAGAACCAAAAGCAAAGTCGTAAAGAATGGAGACATCGAAGAAATCCACACCGTTGGCAACGTCGTGCGCGGCACTCACTTCAATGTCACTTGGCCTGCAGCAGACACCAATCGCATCGATGCCGTGCGTGTCACGCTGATGCCCAAGAACCCGAAGAAGGCTGCCAGCTCACCAGAAAACGGAGCTGTATTGAGCTACGCTGAGCTACACGTCACCGGCAGTGATGGAAAAGTTCAGAAAATCCCCTTCACCCACATCATCCCAGACAGCACTGAATCAAGTTCTGATCCTGACCAGACACTGAGTAAAAAAGCCAACGGCTGGGGACCGTTCTCAAAAATATTTCACGATCGCTGGGCCGTGCTCGTGCCAGAAAAGCCAGTCATCTTAGAACCTGGCAGCAAAGTCACTCTGCACATGGAACACAATGTCTTCTACAACGCCTCCTTTGTCATGGTTCCACACCGTCTCAAGGTCGAGTTCAGCTCAGACCCGCGTTGGGATGCTTGGCGTGCTGCTGCTCTGCCCGCCAAGAAAAAATACCGCGAGAACTACGGCACCTATCTCAGAGTGCGCGGCCCCGCGATTCCCGTGATGGCTCAGCGCGACCCTACACTGGCAAGAAACACCCACGTCTTCGATCGTGGCAACTGGCTCGAAAAAGGTGAACTCATCAAAAAAGCCGATACTCCTGCGGCATTTCCCAAACTCAAACCACGCGGCAACCAGCCCGACCGTCTGGACATGGCGCGCTGGATGGCCTCGCCGGAAAACCCACTGACTGCACGTGTGGAAGTGAACCGTTTCTGGCAGCAACTCTTTGGACGTGGCATCGTTGAGACCTTGGAAGACTTCGGATCATCCGGCATGAATCCAACTCACCCTAAGTTGTTAGACGATCTTGCCGTGCGCTTCCAGACCGAGCTCAAATGGAGCCGGAAAGCTCTACTACGTGAAATCGTTCTATCAGAAACCTACCAGCAGAGCGCTCGCACCGATGCCGCCAAACGCGCCAAGGACCCTGACAACCTCTGGCTTTCCTACTCACCACGTCGCCGACTCCGTGCCGAGGCGGTGCGCGACATGGGGCTCGCTACCTCCGGCCTGCTTGCTCGCAATCTTTACGGTCACCCCACTTACCCACCCATTCCACCCGGTGTCTGGAAACCATTCCAAGGCGGCGATAAGTGGAACACGCCAAAGATTGGCGACCCACAGCGTTACCGCAGAGCACTCTACACCTATTGGAAACGCAGCATCCCCTACCCAGCTCTGATGTCCTTTGACACACCCACACGCGAAGTCTGCTCCAAACGCCGACTCGTCAGCAACACCCCTGTTGCCGCCCTAACAACCCTTAACGATGCAGCCTACGCCGAGTTCGCTCAAGGACTAGCCAGACGCATGAAATACGAGCATGAAGGGACTCTGGAGGAAAAAATCGCTTACGGATACCGTATCGTCACTTCGCAACGCCCAAGTCCGGACGTGCTGAAGGAGTTGGTGAGCAGTTTCAAAGAAATGGAAAAAACCTACGCTGCGAATCCGGGCCAGATGAAAGGCATGGCCGGCTCAGCAGACGGGGCTGCTTACACAATCCTCGCCTCGCTTTTACTCAACCTCGATGCTACACTGACCAAGTAACCCATGGATATTTTTCAACAGCTCCAAGCCGAAGAACTTCAGCACAGCACCCGCCGCCACTTCATGCGCGACTGCGCCACTGGCATGGGCGCGATGTGGATGGCGATGCAGGGACAAAAGGCCATGGCCTCCGGCGGTGGACCTCTTTCCATTCCCCACGATGCCAATGCACCGTTGACACCCATCGCCCCCACCTTCGCGCCAAAGGTGAAACGTGTGATCTACATTCACATGATCGGTGCGCCCAGCCAGCTGGAGCTGTTTAACTACAAACCGGAACTCGAAAAATACAACGGCAAGGAATGCCCTCAGGAATATCTGGAGGGACAACGCTTCGCCTTCATCCAAGGAACGCCCAAACTGTTAGGGCCACTCTATAAATTCAAGCAACACGGCGAATGCGGCGCATACGTATCAGACCGCATGCCCCACCTCGCCAAACACGTGGACGATCTCTGTTTCATCCACAGCATGCAGACCGATCAGTTTAACCACGGCCCTGCGCAGCTAATGATCCAGACAGGAAACCAGAACCTCGGCTACCCGGCGATCGGTTCATGGGTCAGCTGGGGCCTCGGCTCGATGAATAACAACCTGCCCGGCTTCATGGTGCTGCTCTCCGGAGGTCGCCTGCCGCGAGTTGGTAAATCCCTCTGGGGCTCAGGATTCCTGCCCTCCGTCTATCAGGGTGTGCAATGCCGCTCGACCGGCTCTCCGGTGCTTAATACCGCCAACCCAGCTGGTGTCAGCAGCGAGATCAGACGTCGCACCCTCGACAGCCTGAAAAAAATCAACCGCAAGACCTACGAAGAGGTCGGTGATCCGGAAACTCTTACCCGCATCGCCCAGTATGAAATGGCATTCCGGATGCAGACATCGGTGCCGGAAGTGATGGATATCAAGAACGAGCCAAAACACATTCACGAGATGTATGGCACGCAGCCAGGTAAGGAATCGTTTGCTAACAACTGCCTGCTTGCGCGTAAGCTAATCGAGAACGATGTGCGCTTCGTGCAGCTCTACGACTGGGGTTGGGACTCTCACGGCGCCAGCGCCAGCGAAGCTCTCGACAAAGGATTCAAAAATAAGTGCCAGCAGACCGACAAACCAGTTTCAGCTCTCCTAACAGATCTCAAACAACGCGGTCTCCTAGATGACACCTTAGTCGTCTGGGGCGGCGAGTTCGGCCGCACTCCGATGCAAGAGAACCGCGGTGGCAGTAGCATCATGGGCCGTGATCACAACCCCAATGCCTTCACCATGTGGATGGCTGGAGCCGGTGTCAAAAAAGGATTGTCTTATGGTGAAACCGATATGTTAGGTTACACCGTCACCAAGGATCCCGTGCACGTGCGCGATTTCCACGCCACCCTCCTGCACATGATGGGCTACGATCACAACCGTCTCTCCGTCCCTTTCCAAGGACTGAACCAGAAGCTAACCGGCGTGAAGAAAGCCCAAGTGATCAAAGGCATTCTCGCTTAATCGCGCTATTATGTGTTCACATTCATGATCACCAGGATCTTGCGACTGGGTGAGATGATGAAGAAGTCGATATTCCCGACGTTTGCATCCGCGCCAGATCCATGCATGTAGTAGAGGTAGCTGTAGTAGTTGCCCTTCTCAGCCAGCAAGGACTGAAACATGGCTTGGCTGCGTGAACTTTGACACGCAAGTCTAGCGAACCTGATGTATTGGTCTTCGTCTTTTGGCGGTATGGTTTCTTTCCAGTGTTCCACTTCCCAGTGATCCCTGTAGCGATCGCGTTTTGGGTATTCTTCGAAAAATGTGTTAGACGGCTTTCTCAATTCCTTCGCCACACTGTCTGGGATCGAGAAAACTTCGAATGATAACCCATCGCCGTTGAATGCCCGGTCTGAGTGTTCAGATCTTCCTATTTCCTGCATTCGAAACGCGTGACCTGTAATCGCCTGCATCTGACTTCGCTCATAATATATGTTCGATCCAGGCAAGACACGCACCACGACGCCCATAAACCAGAGGTGAAACAGTAGCGCAGCGATCAGGACACAGCTCTGTTTGACCCGTTTACGTTTCACAGCACGGTAGCTGTAAAAACCTAACACGATCAGTGCCACGTAAAGCCCGACCACAAAGAAAAACCCAAAAACATCAAAGATACTCATCGCTCGGCCGCCTCCATTTCAGGTTCCGAGTGCCACTCGTGTGGAATGTCGCGCATTAGCAGTCCATGGTCGAAGGAGATCGACCCCTCGGGGAAAATGGACCGGTCATCGAAGTAAACGGACTGGATCGCCTGAACATCTAGCGGAGTTACCTCCCACTTTTCGGTTTTCAACAAAAGCCCATCTAACTTTCTCGATCCGGGGCAAGATGAGTAACCGATGCAGCCTTGCTCAAAAAAAGCCGATGACTCAGCCAGACTATGAAATACAGAATCGTCTGGCAATTGATCAGCCTCGTGCGCCGTGAACTTCACCAGCGGTGAATCAAAGTCCTTCGCCTGCACCGTCATCGCCACGTTTCCATTTACATCCATCACATCAAACTGGGAAAGATGATGCACTCCCGGAAAAATACGACCACCCGCCAGGGCGTTGAGTTGTGAATCGGTATCACGCCTTGGCACAAAGACACCGTGTTTCACCTGACCGTCATCGTCCCACTCCACGCCGATCCGGTGCGCGGAGTTCTCACTCGATATTCCGACCATGGCTGGCATACCCTTCGGTCGGATATTTTCCAAGCGGATCAAACAGATACCAGCTATCGCGTTGCCATTGACCACATGAGGTCGGAAATTTCCCGGCAGCACCGCGGTCACTACATCCGGATCGACACGATAATTCAGCAAGGCACGGCGGCGGATGACGCCAGTAATGGTTGGGATTTTCATCTGCACCATGGTTCTACGGAAACAAGACTTTGTCAGGCTTGAAAAACAGTCTTTTCCTGTCAAAAGAGCTTCTTCCATGATTCCGTTCATCTCACCGCACGACTGCTCTTCACCTCAGAAACTTAATGGTATGATCCTGCGGGAGCATAGGTTCCAATTGCCTCTCGATTACGCTCAAGAAGACGCTGATACTATCGAAGTCTTCGCGCGTGAAGTTTGTCTTCGGGATAAGGATAGCAACAAGGACCTTCCTTGGATGGTCTTTTTTCAGGGAGGCCCTGGCTGTGCGTCGCCTCGTCCAAACCTAAAAGCTGGATGGATCGGCGAAGTATTGAAAGGACACCGTCTTTTGCTTCTCGATCAGCGGGGCACCGGACTCAGCTCGCGTATTCTGCCACAGACACTGGCTAAGTTCTCCAGTCCGGAGCAACAGGCTCAATATCTGACACATTTCCGAGCGGATAACATTGTTCGTGATGCGGAATCGATCCGACACACTTTGTTAGGCGCTGATAAAAAATGGAAAGGTGCGGGTCAGTCCTATGGTGGGTTCTGTCTGCTCACCTATCTATCCTTACATCCAGAGGGGCTTTCCGGAGTCATTATCACTGGTGGCGTGGCTTGTATCAAACGTCGCATCGAAGAAAACTACCGTCTGACTTACCAACGCGTGCTGGATAAAAATGATGCCTATTATCGCAGATATCCGCAAGACGAGGTCTTGGCGCGGAAAATAGCCACCTATCTTGATGAAAACGAAGTCATGCTGCCTAGCGGCGTCAGGCTAACATCGCGTCGGTTCCAACAGCTTGGCATGGCCTTTGGAGCGGGTGGTGGCTTCGAAACCATCCATTACCTGATGGAGGAAGCCTTCATCGATGGAGCCAGCGGCCCCGAGCTCAGTTACAATTTCCTCAGCCAAGTCGAGCGGAGCAGTGGCTTTGAGAGTAATCCCCTTTTCTGTATCCTTCATGAATCCATCTACGCCGAAGGCTACGCTACTCAGTGGGCTGCCGAACAGCTGCGTGAAGAATTCCCCGAAGTGGACGCAACGGAAGGTCGCTTTGTTTTCACCGGAGAAATGATCGCGCCATCGATGCTCGACGACTACGCCGCACTACAGCCTCTGAAGGCATGTGCCGAGATTCTCGCTGAGAAATCTGATTGGGGGCCGCTGTATGACTTGGACCAACTCGCCAAGAACGAAGTCCCCGTGGTCGCCATTTCCTATTACGATGACATGTATGTGCCCATCGAATGGTCCGATGAAACCTCCAAACACCTTCCGAATTTCCAACTCTGGGTCACCAACGAGTGGGAGCACAATGGCATAGGTGTCGACGGCCCTCGCATCTTCGGTCGTCTGCTCGAAATGCTTGCGGATGCCTAGTCCTGTCCAGACTCCCGAGCACGGCTCTTTGCGCCCTGTATATGGGCGTCATGGTTCTTGACTCGCCGCCCTACCGTCCCTAGTTTTCCGCCTCCCGGGGCGAAATGTGCCTCAAATGATCATTTTTTCACACTTCTCAAACTAATCCACCATGAACATCACCGTTGATAAACAACCAGAATGCACCGCAACCCTGCGTGCGGAAATTCCTGCAGACAAAGTTTCCACCGAGCGTAAAAACATTGTCAAAGCCTTTGGCGCGCAAGCTAAGATCCCAGGCTTCCGCCCCGGCAAGACTCCTGTTTCCGTGATCGAAAAACGTTTCGCCACCGATATCAAAGCCGAGCTCGAGCAACGCCTCATCAGCGCCGCCTGCGGTGAAGCCATGAAGCAAGACGAAGACCTCAAGGTGCTCGATTTCAAAAACCCTGAGACCATCGACTTCGCAGACGACGGTTCTTTCAGCTTCACCATGCCGATGATTTTGGCTCCTACCTTTGAACTGCCAGAATACAAAGGACTTGAAGTCAAAATCCCATCAGCTGATGCCACGGACGAAGAAGTTCAGCGTGAGCTTGACGGTGTGCTTGAGCGCTACGCTGACTACACCGACATTGAAGACCGTGCCCTCGAGTCCGGCGATATCGCAGTGATCGATTTTACATCCACTCTTGATGGTAAACCTCTCGAAGAAGCCGTTGGAAAACCTGTCGGCGTTCTCGGTGGCAAGGAAGACTACTGGGTGCAGATCAAAGAAGATTCATTCCTGCCCGGTTTCGCTAAGCAGCTCGAAGGAGCCGCCAAGGACGAGACCCGCGAGGTCACTAGCTCCGTAGGCGATGACTTCCCTCTCGCAGACCTTCACGGCAAAGACATTGTGTTCTCCGTCACCGTCAAAGGTATCAAGGAGCAGAAGCTTCCCGAGCTGAATGATGAATTTGTTTCTGAGACACTCCAGTTTGGCAAAGACAAGACTGTGGACGATCTCAAGGAACTCATTTCCGAGCAGATCACCATGCAGAAGGGCAAGCAAATCGAAGAGTCCAAGGTCAACCAGATCGTTGAGCAGCTTCTTGAGCGTGTCGATTTCGCGCTTCCCGAGGAAATGGTCAATGCAGAAGCCCAAGGCAGCGCTGACGACATGGTAGCCCGTGGAGCACAGGCTGGCATGAGCGACGAAGAAATTGCCAGCCAACAAGCTGAAATCATCGCCACCGCCCAAGTTCAGGCCCGCAACAATCTGAAGACTAACTTCATTCTTCAGGAAATCGCCCACGCTGAAAAAATCGCAGTTACCGACAACGAAGTGGTACAGCGCATTGGCGCCATGGCACAGCAGCAGAAGAAGGCTCCCAAGGCTCTCATGCGTGAACTTCAGAAGTCTAACCGTATTTCCAGCATCAGAAACTCCATTCTTATCGGCAAGGCAATTGACTTCTTGGTAGACAACGCGAAAGTGGAGGAAATCAAAGCTGAGGAAGCTGAAGCATAAGGCTCGGCCATCCTCACTTCTCAATATGCACTATTCATCAGTATCCATGGATTCTACGCCTAAAAATAACTACTACATCCCCACCGTCATCGAATCAGACGGCCGCGGAGAGCGCGCCTTTGACATCTACTCCCGTCTGCTCAAGGACCGGATTATTTTCATCGGAACGGGCATCGACGACGGAGTGGCTAACTCGGTCATCGCCCAGATGCTTTTCCTCCAGATGCAGGACCCTAAGAAGGACATCCACATCTACATCAACTCCCCAGGAGGCTCTGTCACCGCTGGTCTTGCGATTTACGACACCATGCAGTTCCTGACTTGTGATGTGAACACCTACTGTATCGGTATCGCCGCCTCCATGGGCGCTGTGCTGCTGACGGCTGGGACCAAGGGCAAACGTTTCTGCCTGCCTAACTCACACGTCATGATTCACCAAGTGTCCGGTGGAGCCCAAGGCACCGCTGCTGACGTCGAGCGCACCATCGGCTTCATGTTCAACCTCAAGAAGCGTCTGAACAAGATTCTGGCTCACCACACCGGCAAGTCAGAAGATCAGGTGGAAAAAGATGCAGACCGCGATAATTACATGTCTGCAGAAGAATCTACCGCCTATGGACTGGTGGATAAAGTCTTGGAAAGTCGTAAAGAGCTCCCTGAAGGAGCGCTCGAAGACTCATCCCAAAAAGATAACGATGACGGAAAAAATTAGCACATTTCGCTGATTTAAGTTATCATCAGGGCGTTGGGGCACACAAAATCCCCGATGCCCTTTTTCTTTAGCTCTCTCTGTTTCTGCTGGAAACTCCGTAAATTCCACCCTTACCTACCCCAACGTATTCTATGGCTCGTACTTCCAACCTCACCATGTGCTCCTTCTGTGGCAAAAGCCACTCGGAGGTCAAA
The DNA here is from genome assembly GCF_042849255.1 of Oceaniferula spumae. Taxonomy (GTDB): domain Bacteria; phylum Verrucomicrobiota; class Verrucomicrobiia; order Verrucomicrobiales; family Akkermansiaceae; genus Oceaniferula; species Oceaniferula spumae. The sequence continues at coordinate 233,967 of NZ_AP026866.1, read as the reverse complement.
AAACTCATTGCCGGACCTGCCGTCTACATCTGCAACGAGTGCATCGAAGTATGCTCTTCCATCATGGAAAAGGAACTGGGCCAAGGGAAAGACACGGTTGCCGAAACTCAAATCGCCCAAGGTGATGTGCTCACTCCCGAGCAAATCACACAAAAACTCAATGATTACGTGGTCGGGCAGGATCGCGCCAAGAAGGTGCTCGCTGTCGCGGTTTACAATCACTACATGCGTCTCCGCCAAGATCATCTGAATCCATCGTCCGAATACAAGGATGTGGATATCGAAAAGTCTAACATCCTTATGTTAGGACCAACCGGTTCTGGCAAGACCTTGTTAGCTCGGACGCTAGCCAATGTGCTGGATGTTCCATTCACCATCGTAGATGCCACCACTCTCACCGAGGCCGGTTATGTAGGCGACGATGTGGAAAATATTATTCTACGCCTGCTTCAGGCCGCTGACTTCGATGTCGAGCGTGCTGAGCGTGGTATAATTTACGTCGACGAAATCGACAAGATCGGTCGCACCACCCAGAACGTCTCAATCACTCGCGACGTTTCTGGCGAGGGCGTGCAGCAAGCATTGCTGAAAATCCTCGAAGGCAGCATTTGTAACGTGCCACCGCAAGGCGGTCGCAAACACCCACAGCAGGAATACATTCAGGTCAACACTGAGAAAATCTTGTTCATCTGTGGTGGAGCGTTTGTTGGAGTCAACGACATCATCAGCCGTCGTTTGGGCAAACATGTGCTCGGCTTCCATGAGGAAACTGAAGCCTCCGAGAAAGCTCTTGAGTCCAGTGATCTGCTAGAAAAAGCTGAACCAGAGGATCTCTTACACTTCGGCTTGATTCCCGAGTTCATTGGTCGTCTGCCGATTATCTCCTCGCTACGTGAACTCAGCACAGAAGAACTCATCGAAGTTCTCACCCAGCCTCAGAACGCACTGATCAAGCAGTATTCCAAACTGCTCGCTATGAGTGGTGTGAAACTCAAAGTCACCAAAGAAGGTCTCGAAGCATTGGCGGAAGAGGCTCTCAAACGTGGCACCGGAGCTCGTGCCCTACGGTCAATTTTCGAGAAAATCATGCTCGATGTGATGTATGAAGTTCCTGGTCGTGACGATATAGAATCGGTCACCATCAACCGCTCTGTTGTCGAAGGCAAGAAACCACCGATCCTTCGCAAGAAACGTGCGGATGCCGCCTAATAGTCATTTTTTACATTCTGAAAAATCAAAAACCCGCACCTCTCTGAGATGCGGGTTTTTTATGAATTAGATCTTTGGAAAAACTATTTGATAGAGCCTTCCTTGTGTTTTTCTAACACAAAGGGACTACTGGCTACGGTTTTGACCACTTCACCGTTGATCTCGAGCTCAGCAACAATACCTATGACATGATCGATTCTACGGTATCCGGGACTGACGCCTGGAGGTGTGGACTCTCCATCGCACATGATGACATCTTTTTTGTCCTGACGACCGTCAGGATAATCATACTTGCATCATCCGCCGCCAGCAGCACCGCCGCCGCTGGGCACTGGAGGAGCTACACCTTTTTTCGAGGCCCTAATCAGATCGATCTTAGCTGTCTCACGGGTTTCATTGTATTTGCCGAAAAGTTTCGGGTAAACCAAGGTTCCGGTTTTTACCTGGGGAGTGTGCCGCGGGCCAGTTGCCGAGCTGCTACCCAGGCAGTAGTAGTAGCTGTAATTCACCTTGAGGTTTTCAACCACCTTGTCCGAGCGGTTGTAAACCATGATTTTATAATGGGTTGGAGTCGTGCTTGATCTGACAAGACCGCTCTTGGTTCTTGTGGTTTCTCCCTTCGTCTCGGTAAATGTCACCTCGATGCTTCGGCTGACCGCAAGCACGTCTGATTGAGCTTCCACGTATTTCTGATCCTCGGGGGAAAGTAGATCGATAGAAAACTTGGAGGTTTTGCCATTTTCCAAAGTGACAGTGACCGTTTTCCCAGCCTCATTATAATCGACCAGTGTGGCCTGGAAGGACTTGGTTTTGTCCGCATTTTGGAATCTTCGCTGCTCAAGCGCAGAACACGGCAGCCCCAAGGCGATAAGAGCCAGCAAAGAAAGCCAACTCGAATGTTTAGGTTTCATCATTCGTTCATCTTAGCAAATACAGTCTTCAGGACGAGGAAAAATCGTTGGAGATGAGACACTTACCAAATATGACTCTGATTGATGAAATACACTCCTTTGGTGTTTTACCTCGGAGTAAACATCACACACCACAGAATACCTTTTGAGGATAGATGTGAATTTATTGGGAATGAACGTCACCTGTGTCGCTCTTACTGATGTAAGGTAGGTTTGTCAGCCGCTAATGATTTGACAACACCCACATCAATGATTAGGAAACCAATACAACATGCTTCGTAAAATAACAGCCGTGTTATTCTTGCTGGTGATGGCTCTGCTCATCACCTTGAAGCATCCTGTGCTTGGATATTGCCTTTGTCTGAATTCATATTTCACAGGTGACTGCATTTGCGAGGTTAGTAAGAAATCGGCATTCACCCCTGTTTCATCCGAATGTGCTGAGTGCTGTTCCGGTCTGGATTTGGCCCAATCCGAGACGATCAAACCGAAACCTTGTGACGATTGCTCCAAACGGTTGAGCGTCGAGGTCAACGATTTCGTCTGGACTGCTACCGATGAGCTACCTGACGCATCCCAAGGTGTGCATCTTGATACGCCATCCTACGGCGCTCACGACGCGATCTTCGCCTCCCAACTCGCGACTCTAACATGCGGCCCAATTCGTGGTGACCCACCGCCACAGGAGTTTTCAGCCCCTGCCCATAGTCAAGGGCTCCCCCTTTATCTCAGACACTCAGTCCTGATACTTTGATAGATTTGTTAGCGACCACCTTTCGTTCGGTGTCGCCTCTTTGTGCTTGGTTTCAAGTGCATCAGTAGTTTCGGAATATTCGTTTCCGCATTCTTTCTACCTCGTCGTGCATGACGAAAATAAACTGCAAATCTAACATCTATCAATCAATGTCTCTCGACCAACTATCCAACTCAAATAAGAACGCCAGCTCTCAACCTCGAGGCAGGCGCTCGTTAGCTTGGCTGCTTCCTGCCGGGCTCCTCATCGGCTTCTTGCTGATTATGGCTCTGCTGTTCGGTAAACGCCTCATTCCCGCTGTGGAAGTCAAAACCGCTCAGGTAATCACCCTTCGCCAGGAAGCTGATGCCGTAGGGCAACCTGTCGCAAAAGCCGAAGAGTCCCCCGCCGTCACTAAAGGCAGTTTACTTTTCCAAGCATCTGGTTGGGTCGAGCCCGATCCCTATATCACCTACGTGCCCACCTTAATGAATGGAGTGATCGATCAGGTCAAAGTCCTCGAAGGCCAACAGGTAAAAAAAGGTGAGCTGTTGGCAATAATGATCGATGATGATGCTTCGTTGGATCTTCAAGAAGCAGAGAAAAAAATCATAAGCCACCAAGGCCGCATCGATGCGCATTGTCAGGGCACCCATATCATCGAAGCAGAATTGGAGGCGGCCAAGAAAAAGATCACAGCCCTAAAAACCGGAGCTGCTGAGGCTGCGGACAATTATCAGCGCTTGAAAAAAATTCCAGCTGGAGCCGTGCCTCAACAGCAAGTCGTCGCGGCCCGCCTCACCAAAGAAAAACAAGAAGCATTGGTCGCAGAAGCCGAGGCTGAAATTCCTCGTCTGAAGGCACGCTTGGAACAAATTGAGTTTGAGCGCGTGGCGATGACTTCACAACTCGGAGAGCTCCAAATAGCGAGGGACCGCGCCCAACTCACCATGGACAGAACAAAGATCACTGCGCCAATGGATGGCATCGTGCTCCGACTTCATGCCGCTCCCGGTAAGAAACGGATGCTCAACATGGATGACCCAGAATCTGCGGTCATTTTCGAGCTCTATGATCCCGAAAATCTCCAAGCTCGAATCGATGTCCCCCTAACAGAGGCTGCAGGTATTCAGGTTGGGCAAATTGTTGAACTTACATCGGACCTGTTACCTGACATGACGTTCAACGGTACTGTCACCAGGATTACTGGCGAAGCTGACCTTCAGAGGAACACCCTTCAAGCCAAGGTCTCCATTAAAAACCCAGACATCCGCCTGCGGCCCGAGATGCTCGTCCGGGGTAAGTTTTACTCAACTGGTCGGACAGGTAAACCGTCCACTGTTTCAAAACCTTCCGACGCTGGTCGTCTTGCTCTCTATGTTCCAGAAGCGGCTCTGATTGACGACAACAGCGTCTGGGTAGTCGATTCAGAAAACATCGCCCGACTTCGCAAAATTCAACTCGGCAAGGACGCTCGCGATAATCATCGCCGCGTGCTCGATGGCCTTCGCTCCGGTGAAAACGTCATTCTGCCACCTCATGATAAGTTAGAAGACGGCACACGTGTTGTCGTTACCAACACCAAATAATTATTCCCATGTCATTCATTTCCATCCGTTCAGTTACCAAGTCCTACAGCAAGGGCAAATCCATGATAACGCCACTGGAGAACCTCTCCTTGGATGTTCCCAAAGGTGAGTTCCTAGCTCTCATGGGACCTTCAGGTTCTGGTAAAACGACTCTGCTCAACCTCGTTGCAGGCATCGACACTCCCACATCTGGAGAACTCGTCATCCAAGACCGCGATATTGCTAACCTCTCACGTGCAGAACTCACTCGTTGGCGCTCCGTGCATGTTGGTTACATTTTCCAGCTCTACCACCTCGTGCCGATTTTATCCGCCTACGAAAACATTGAGCTCCCCCTCTTGTTAGGAAAATTCAGCAAATCCGAACGGAAAGCAAAAATCATTGCGGCACTCGAACTGGTGGGTCTTTCAGATCGCGCACATCACCGGCCATCGGAACTATCGGGTGGACAAGAACAGCGTGTCGCCATTGCCCGAGCGATCGTTCATGACCCCGGTTTACTCGTGGCTGATGAGCCAACAGGTGATCTCGACCGAGAGTCTGCTGACTCCATTCTCAATCTGCTCAATGATCTAGCTAACAAACACGGCAAAACCATTGTCATGGTAACGCATGACCCCAAGGCCGCTGCAGCCGCTCACCGGACATTGCATCTGGAAAAAGGGCAATTGATCGAAAACCTTCAGCCCGCTCATTAGATGAAATTATTATCACTAGCTCTTAAAAACCTAACTCGTCACCGGCTGCGGTCGCTGCTGACTATTCTGGGCGTGGCTGCCGGCATGTTTCTATATGCTGCGGTACAGACCATGCAGCACTCGCTTTCAGACGCGACAGAATCCAATGCCAACGACACAACCCTCGTGGTGTATCGTGAAAACCGTTTCTGCCCATCGACATCCAGACTGCCGGAGCATTATTTACCGACGATCAAACGCATCCCAGGCGTTCGCGAAGTCATCCCCATTCAGATTGCGGTCAATAACTGTGGTGCATCCTTGGATGTGATCACTTTCCGTGGAGTACCGCCTGAGATCTTGAAACAATACAATCCAGGCATCAATGTCGTCGAAGGCTCGTATGAGGATTTCACCAAACGTAGTGATGCCGCTTTGGTAGGCATTAATTTCGCCCAGAGGCGAGGACTCAAGCCTGGCGACAAGTTTGAAGCGGTAGGCGTCAATGTTTATGTGGCCGGCATCATCAACTCGGATTCCCCTCAGGATAACAACGTCGCATACGTCCACCTCCCCTTTTTGCAACAAGCTTCACGCATCGGTCTAGGTATCGTCACTCAGTTCAATGTTAGAGTCGATTCCTCGGATTTACTGGACAGCGTTTCAGCCAAGATTGATGAAACATTCAAGGCCGACCAACAGCCTACTCACACCCGACCAGAAAAGGCATTCTTTGCAGATACAGCTAAACAAATGATCGAGCTTATCGGCTTTACCCGCTGGCTTGGGTTGGGGGCCGTCTTGGCTGTGTTAGGTTTGGTCGCCAATGCCGTATTGCTGATCGTTCGTGGTCGCGTCAAAGAAACTGCTATTCTGCAAACTCTCGGGTTTTCGAGAAAAGCGATCGCTGCGATCGTGATGATCGAGGGTGTTCTGCTAGGAATGATCGGCGGCATGGTTGGTATATTTGGTGCTCTTGCATTTTTCCACTTCAGAGCCATCACAATTGGCAACGAAGGACTGACCCTTGCTTTATCACCAGACATGACCGTGATCATGACAGGTCTCGGAGTCGCGCTATTGCTTGGCCTACTCGCATCCGTCTATCCGGCGTGGAAAGCGACCTCCCGTCCCTTGGTCGACTCCCTTAGTTCCTAATCATTCACAATTTACTATTCCACATTTCTAAATGCTTCCATTTACATACGCTCTGAGAAATTTATTTCGTGATCCCTCCAGGCTTGCGCAAACCGTCGGTGGGTCCGCACTCGTGGTTCTGCTACTGGTCGCGGCCGTCTCGCTCAACCAAGGTATGGACAGCGTTCTGTCCGCATCTGGATCAGCTAAAAACGTGATCCTGATGGGTAAAGGTTCTGAGGAATCCATTGAACGGTCAGAGGTCCATCTCGCCGCAGAATCAAGTGCATCTACCAGCATTAGAGGCCTAGAGGAAAAGCTCGGCGTTGCCGCCGTCTCCGGTGAAATCACCTATCAAGCCCCTATCCGCACCGAATCTGGCAAGGAGGAACAAGCACTGCTCCGTGGAGTGCTTGAGAAAGCATTGTTAGTGCATACTTCTGTTCAATTGCTCGAAGGCCACTTTCCTGGACCGGGAGAAGTGATGGTCGGACGGCTAGCTCATCGAAAGCTCGGTGTGGACGAGTCCGAAATAGCACCTGGCAAGACCCTCCATTTTGAAAATGAATCGATGATCGTTTCCGGTGTTTTCGCAGCTCCAGGAACAGTGTTAGAATCAGAAATATGGTTCGATCGGAATGACCTCGCCTCTTTAACACAGCGCGACACTCTATCTGCAATCACGCTACGATTAGATGATGCCACGCTCGATGATGTGCAGGTCTTCACCCTCCAGCGCAACGATCTCGAACTTGCCGCTATTCAGGAAGATGCATACTACAGCAAGCTGGGCACCTTCTACAAACCGATCAAAATGATGACATGGGTGACTGCTACTCTGGTCTCGGCAGGTGCTTTGTTTGGCGGATTAAACACACTCTACGCGGCCTTTGCCTCGCGTATCAGGGAGATGGCGACCTTGCAGTCCATCGGCTATACTCGGGTGGCCCTGTTAGTTTCTCTGATACAGGAATCGCTCTTGGCCACACTCACCGGCACGTTGCTGGCATTCCTTTTAGCCTACTTCCTCCTTGATGGTCGCACGATTCCTTTTTCCATCGGCACATTCACTCTGGCGCTCAGTCCCTTGGTAATCTTCACAGGCTTGATCACCGGTGTGTTATTGGGAACTATCGGCACCCTGCCACCCGCCATCCGTTGTCTATCACCATCTCTTCCTAAGGCACTACGATCTGCCTAAACTCACAACCCAAACCAAAAACCAAACTATGAAACCAACCATACTACTATTAACCGTGCTCTCCGCAGTTTCACTTGTCTCTTGTGGTGAGAAAAAAACTACAACTACTGATGCCCCTGCACCGACTGATGGAGAACTCTCTTCATTGGTACTGAAATCGGCACCTGACGGAGCTATTGCTATTTCCGATGTTAGAAAGTCTGCCAAGGAAGGCGACAAAGTAACCATTACAGGCAAAGTCATCGGAAGCCATGAACCCTTCGTCAAAGGCAGAGCCATCATGACTCTGGGTGATCCCAAAAAACTCACCTCCTGTGATTTGATGGGTGAAGATGACCACTGCACAACCCCATGGGACGTTTGTTGTGATGATCCAGATGTGATCAAGGCATCTATCGTCACTGTCCAAGTCGTCGACAAAGATGGTCAGTTACTCAAGGAAGGACTCAAAGGAGTTGGCGGACTCAAAGAACTCAGCCAGCTGGTGGTTACCGGCGTCGTAGCTGACGGATCAACTGCTGACAACATGCTGATCAACGCCACTGGTATTTACGTCCAAAACTAACATATCCATGTTGAAATTCTCCATCAGTCTCTGTGTAGCAACCGTCATTTTCGGTGGTTGTGCCGTCACGTCTTCGAATTCCTCGAGCGGAATTGATCGCAAGGCGTGGAAACAAACACCGCCATGGGCACAAGCCCGGCTACAACAGAGCTGGTGGAGAAAATATGGTGATGCCTCACTGAATAAAGACATCGCTCATGCCTTTTCATCTAATCCAGATCTCGCCGTGGTGGCAGCTCGTCTTGAGCAGGCAAATGCCGCTGTAAAATCAGCTCGAGCCGTCTCTCTACCGAGTTTCAACCTAGGCATCGGTTATCGGGAAGGACGCAAGAAAGAAGTCGATTTCGGACCTTACGATCTTGCTCCATGGGAAGGTGGAGGTCAGCTCTCATGGGAAATCGACCTTAGTGGTCGACTCCGTGCGGCCACTCAGTCAGCTCGTCATGCGCAAGAGGCTGCTTTCTGGGACCTTCATGCGGCTAGACTGCAAATGGCCAGTCGTATTGCCGCTGCACGTTTCAATCTCTATCGGTTTAATGCCGAAATAAGTATTCTCCAGGACTCCACTACCGCGAGTCAAAAAACAGTGACCACCCTGAATCAGCGCGCCACTGCTGGAATCGCCGCCACTACCGATGTTAGACGCCAACAAGCAGAGCATGACAGGTTCAAGCGCCAGCTGATTGACGTCAGGCGCCTGCGCGACCTAACCATCGTCCAACTCCGCACCCTAACAGGTGGAAATTATGTAAGTAATACCTCCCAAAGCAGTCTTCCCAATGTCGGCAATCCGCCATCTTTACCAATGAGCCAGCTGCTCGCGGCAAACCCCACTATTCTCGCTGCTGAAGCCCGAGTTCGGTCGGCTTTCCAGTTGGAAAAATCAGCGAAGCTAGATCTCCTGCCTTCATTCAAATTGAATGCGTCAGCCTCCGGTGCTGGCCATTCCCTGACAGGCCGTTATACGCAATGGATTCACCAATTCGGCCCATCCTTGGACATCCCTATTTACGATCCTGTCCGACTCGCAAAAATTTCATCTCGCCGGGCTGAAAGTAAAGTCGCAGCAGCGAAATATCGTGCGGCAGTGCTCACCGTATTGGAAGAAGTCGACAGTGCACGAATCAACCTTGTTAGCCGACGCAGCCAACTGGCCGCAGCACAGAGCGAAATCAGAGCACTCGCAACAGCCCGAAGCGACGCACAAGCACAGTTCAATGCCGGGCTAACATCGCAGATCGAATTTCTCGATACCGAACGTCGTTGGCTCGAAGCCAAACGGGTGGAAGCCGCTCTCAGACAATCGTTGCTCAACGATCACATTCAGCTGATGAAGGCCCTCGGTGGTTAAGGGGCTCGATCGTATTTCAATCTCAGGAAACCTGTATTTCCGCCAGCGACAGGAATCCGAGCTTCCACGGTCTCCACGCCATCACGGATGGAAAGAACACGCTCTTGGATATCAGGAGCGTCCCAATCGGTTAAATCACGTGAACCTTGGCAACCTAGGGTAAGCCCCCCTTCAGCACCTGCGTTCCGAGTAAAGATGGCAAAGAGGTAGTCGCCTTCAACCTTCAAGCTGACGATTCCTTTTGAAGTTCCATCACGAGGATCAGACATGTGCAGATACTCCTGCCAGTTCTTCAGACCGTCCTGATCCGGATCGGCGTCGTCACCAGAGATGAGTTCGTCTAGTAGTTCGGCTTCTGTGAAGTGTTCGGATTTCCAATTATCCTTCGGCAGCGTGAATACAGCGGTCACCACTTTCGGTGAGTCCATGAGGATATTGGCCGTTGCGTTGGTTCCCGTGGCGGATCCGCTCCAGCCGGAAAACTCCCAGCCATCTGCGGGAGTGGCTGTTAGTGATGCTGTTTCATCCAAAGCATAACTTCCAAGGTCCGCCAAACCACTTACGCTCCCCGCCCCGCGAACATGCACCTGAAGTGAAGCTCGTGAGTTGAAGTTCGCCTGCACGGATTTATTTCCATCCATCAGAATGGTGATCTGACTCTCAGCGCCAAGAGCATCGCCCCCCCAGCCCGCGAAGGCTGCCCCTTTACCGGAGTTTGCAGTGAGAGAAACACGACTTCCTTGGGGGTAGCGGCGAGCAGCCAAATCTTGGTTGATTTGACCGTTACCGTTAGAATTAAGCGTCAGCTCCCATTCAGGAATGGTAATCGATGGCGTATTACTAATCACGATATTGTTTGCCGTATTCTTTTCAAATACACCACTCTCTTTGTAGAGCTTTAAAATCAGATAATTACTCCCTGTATTTATGTTATTTGGCAGAACATACGAAAGTGTTTTTTGCATACTCTCCCCAGCTTCGGGTAAAGAACCTTCTAACAAATACTCGCCAAGATAGACATCATTCCCATCACCGTAAAAGGCATTCTTGGAAAACCAAGCCACTACTTTCCAATCCGTTTCCCCGTTTAATGACTCCCCCTTATTATGGAGCGTAACAGCCACATTCAATTCATCTCCCACTCCGAGCGACATCGTGTTCAGAGAATCTATCTCCATCGACATTTCAGTTAGTGAAACTTCCAAAACCTTCTTCGGGCCAAATAGAAAAATTCTTCCATCTACAGTGTCGGCATAATGAATATCTGTATATTGCGGATCAACTGGGCTCCACGATGACATGTTAATATCGGATTCCCACATTTCTGGATCCAGCGAAGTCGAATAGGACCCCTTCAAGATTGAGAAACCGGCACTTTTCGCAAAAATGTCGTAGTCCCTTACTATTCCTATTCCTGGGTTTAGGCCTGTTACCGCAACAGACGACCATGTGATTCCATCAAGGCTAAGGCGGGGCGATTCGTCTTTTTTCCACAGAATCATTTTTCCATGAGCCAGTAATTTACTCACAGGATAATTGCTGTTTCCAAACCCAGCCTCACCCCGATCAACAAGTTCTCCGGTTTCGTCACGAGTAATAATATGATACGGACTGTTCACAGCGGCTTCGGTGGTGCCAACAATGACCCATTGATCATTAAACCATGCTACGGCTGCGCCCTTTTTCAAATCCCCTGAATTAATCTCGATCCATGAAATGCCGGCATCGGAAGAAATGTATAACTCCCCTGTTTGGCCAACCAGCACCCAATCGGTTCCATTGAACCCCACATCAACAGCCTTGACGGCAGCAAGTGAAGGCACCGATGCCCAGTCCTTGCCGTTCGTTGTACGGATCACATTGCCGAAACTGTTCGGTGAACTCAGCGCCAGTGCTACGGTGCCTGAAGACTTTAGTTGGATAAAGTTAGATGCGGTCGTTGGATAGGCTTCATCAACCAAAGCACTATACCAAGATTTGCCGTCATCCTCGCTGTAATGTAACAAGTTTGCAGAGCCCGCCAAAATTAGATTAGAGCCAATTTTTTCCATTTCCTTAGGCATCACTTGAGAGCTTAAATTCAGACTTTGGTTTCCAATAAGTGATTTACTCCAGTCGCTGCCATTTTCAGATCTCCACACGGCACCACTTTCATCAAGCGCCAAGAACTCGGTTGCTTTGGAAACAACACGTTTAATATTAGCTGGGCTTTGACTACCAGATACCTCTGTCCATGAAACACCATCTTGACTGTGGTAGAGTATACCCGAATTCACTCCAACATACACCCCCTGTGAATAGGTAAGTAATGTTGGAACGATGCCGTGATTCATACTTTCCCAAGTCACGCTATCAGCAGATGAGTATTGTAATAATGTAGCCCCTCCCAGGAAAAACCTCCCTCCATGGTATTCAATCGACGGTTTCTGTGTGATCGTAGATGGCAAGTCACTCTGACTCCATGTAATTGCATCCACAGAGTTGAAAACTCTTTTCACCGATGTCTCGATGACCATGTATTTTCCGTCAGCAAATATGCCGTTGCTATTGTATAGGCTGGCCCCTGATAAATCATCGATCAATTTCCAATTATACCCGTAATCAGCACTTCGTCTGGCCCCGGAACCAGATCCCTCTATACCAATAACCACCCCATCATTGCCTATCGCTTGCCAGCTGAAATAGCCCTCCCTACTTACAGCTCCTATGGTCCATGCGAGGCCGTCCTGAGATGTCATTACACTGCCGGAGATGGAACTATTGGAATACGCAGCTACAAAATGATTACCCTCAAAGCGGAGCGGCGTTCTCAAACGCCACTCAATTTGCCCCGGCAAAAAATATGTCCAGTTGATTCCATCGCGCGTCGAGATAATCCCACCATTATCCAACTGAAGAACAAGAGCACCATTTCCTGAAACCATCGCGTTAATAGGGCTACTTAGCCGTGGCATTGAAATCCTGTCCCACGTCGAACCATCAACAGAACGATAGAGGGATTTTTTCCCCGCAACATAATAGACGCCTCCCATTTCGGCCACATGGTCAGTAGGCAGGAAATTCAGACCTTCTCCTGCTGCCAACAAATTTTCCGGCTCTGAAGAGGTTATGTTCACGTAGATGGTAGAGGTTTGCGTTAATCCAAAGCTGTCAACAGCTCTCACGTGCACGGTGTTCCCCAATATTCCACCTGCCTCATAGTTAAACTTAAATGAAGTTCCATATCCGCTATGAACAAGCTCTCCATCGACAAAACACTGATAAGTGACGGCGCCTTCTTCGGGGTCACTAGCCTCTCCTTGAACGGTGACAAAAGAACCTTCCAAATGACTACTTAATGATTGAGGACTTGCGATGCTAACTAGAGGAGCTCCCCCGCCGGCATGTATCGCCCCCGCTTGAATAAGCCCACCACCTTCTAATGCAATTACGAGTTGCTCATTCCCCGCAGCTGCGTCTACTACGTTCTTAGGTAGCTCAGCTTTAGCCCATACGACTCCATCACTAGAGAAAAATAATTTAGAACTAATGTGTGCGACCAAGCTGCCATTGAATGTCATTAATTTTTTAATAGAAGTGGCCGAACCTGTAGGTAGACCCACAGGTGTGTTGTGAGTCCAATTGACACCATCCACAGAGTGCGAAACACTAAGGCTTCCGCCAGTGGTCGCAACGACATAGACCACTCCGTCTTTCTTGGTCACCGCAGCCTGAGATCCAGCTATTCCGGTAAACTGCCAAGATATCCCATCTAACGAAGTATGGAATCCAGAAATAGTGCCTGTTGAATACCAACGATCATCAATCTCAGTAAACGTTGTCGAGGAACTGACAGAAAAAGGCGGTGATGCCACCTCTGTCCATACGGGTGAGTTACTTACTCTGGATTGTAACTTAATCGCGTAAGGCTCGCTTTCCGTAGCTGCAATAGCCAAAGAATCACCGTTGTTTTTCTCACCTATCCACCTAACCCTCGTGGTGAGTCCCATGGACTCGTCCCTTGGTATGTGGAAATCATATGGAGTGTGACCTTTAAGAATTTTATTATCAATTGAATTTGCCCAGTAATTACCTAGTGCATAGCCAAGGTAAGTAAATTCATCACTGCCTAAGGAATTGGAATATTTCCACGTCCTGCCGTCGCCTGAGAGTAATGCTGCAGCACCTTTCCCAAAAACTGGAGAACGTGGAGTGACAACGAATTGATCGTCAATGAAATCAAGACGGATGATATCTGAAGATCGATCATGTGGAATCTTCACCTCGTAAGGATCCGAAGCATTGCTTATCACCCCTTTATCGGTTCCATATAATAGCTGGCCATTGTAAACTGCAGCCGCAGTGAAAGTTTGAGAATTTGAAGGATACACACTTCTCGATTTCCTTGATTCTATCTCGTCATACCATATTATTTTCTGTTCATCATTCTGCTTGAACCCATAGACAGTAGTCGCATCTCCCACTAAAATGTATTCATGATCTATGCCATTACTGGCTGCATTGTGGTAATCCCAATTTATGCCATCTGAGGAGGTGTAGGATGAATAACTTCCGATGAGGTGAAATAAACCTTGAGCATAAACGCTCTGCTTGGGAAATCGAGTTGAACCATGCTCCCCACCCGCGTCAGTTTCGGCCTCCACCCATACCATTCCATCCATCGTGTGATAATACCGCATCTTATAGTTTGAAGAGCTAGTTGCACTCGCCATGATCATCACATTCCCGTCCGTTGACACCCGACCATTCCCTTGCAAGGCTGTGACTTCAGAAGAAAGCATTGTAGATTGGCATGCATTCCAAATAATGCCATCTGCTGAATAATAAACTGATGTGTATGTGTATGCAGATGGCGGCAACTGCGCAATAAACTTACCTTTGAATTTCTGTAGTAGATGCTCCCCCGTTTGCCACGCTCCAAGACCTGTAGGATCACTAACGACCCAATCAGCCCCAGATAGGGAAACGGCTACTTTCACTGCTCCATCAGAGTGATAACCTAAGCAAATGCGCCTATCTCCGATCATTTCGAATGATTTCCCTGAAAACCCATCAGGGAATTTTGATTTGCTCCAAGCTACTCCATCCGTTGAATAAAACAGAACTTCTCCAGCCACGGCGTATATTTCTGTGCCATAAACCTTAATATCCGTGATAGCATCATTCGGCACCCCTGGACGCCTCCACTCCCAGCCGTCCCATGGTGAGTCCACAACTCCCAAATAAATATCCTTGAAATCTGAACCTAAATCATTGGTGCACTGAATACGATAATTACCAGAGTCTACTTGCGATACAGAATTTAAGTTCAGTGACAACGATGTTTCTCCATCAATAATCACACCATCTTTATACCACTGACAAGTCATTGGTGAAGAACCTCTCACTAGAGCTGATAACGTCACCGATTCGCCAGTCCCAACAGCAAGATTACCCGTAAACCAATACACATTGGGCGCAGTACGCGTTTCGGTTAAGAGCGCCGTATTGCTATCAACCTCTTGAGCATCATTTTTTATTTTCACATGATATGCACCAAAATCGTCATTCTCAACCGGGTCAATGACCAAAGAATTCTGGATCTCACCTGCAAGGGGTATTCCATCCTTCAACCATTGAAATTTAGTCATGCCCGCTGATATAATTGAAACATCAAGCACCACCCGGTCGCCCACTTTGCTTTTGATACTCTCTGGGTGATTTAGAATCACAATACTTCCGGTGAGAAACCCGTTGAGTAAAATCTCCCCCGAAGCATCTCCCCTGAACCCGTCCACGGCGATGTAGTAGGTGGTGCCACTTGTTACCTCGAAGGTCACTTGGCTGGTCCAGTCGAACGCGCTTCGATCATCGTTGGATGCCGCTTCTGTTAGCGAACCCGGAGCCCCGCTGTAAACGGCTAACACCGTGTCAAACTCACTGCCTTGCGTTGTGATGACAAACTCGCCATCGAAGTCAGGCGTCCATTTCCACCAGAGCGATTTGCCTTTGCCCACTCCCGCGTGGGGATTGGAGAGTTCGAAGGCTTCAGGCGTCGCGTTGCGGTTGTCGCCTTTGGCCGTGAACCGGTCGCCAGAAAGTCCGAGGGCGCCGGTGATGGGGTCGTTGACAGGTTTCAGCCCTAGCGTGGCCAGGAGATTCACTCCGTCGGGCTGGCTGGTGTCGATCAGGAACCGGTATTCCTGGTCTTGCTCGCAGTAGAAGAAAATTGTCTTGTCGGTTCGGAGACTCTGGCTGCCACCGTCCGCGGCGATGGTCAGGCCTCCCTTTTCACTGCCTTTGAAAGCGATCACCCTGAACTGCTTGTCGCTGGCTTCGACGGTGAACTCGACCAGACCTCTGTAGGGTGCCTTCCATGCGAACCAGACACTCTTGTCTCCTGTGTTGGGTATTGAAAACGTGTCCTCGTCGTCTTCGCGGGTCGCCTTCTTGTTAGATCCACTCCAGTAACCGTAGCTGCCTTCGAAACGCAGCGCGTTTTCAAAGTCGTCGTTGTTCACTCCGGCTGTGGAGGCACCCAGCAGCTTCTGCAGGTTCAGACGTCCGCCGGTGGCGACTTTACCGGCCAGAGCCGGAATGTGGTCGACGGATGAATAGAGCCGCGCGATGAGGTCCTCGGCATCTTCTGAGGGATAATGGGCCTTGGCCAGTGCGAGCGCGCCACTGACGTGAGGGGTGGCCATCGATGTGCCGTTGAGATGTTTATAGGAAGAATTCGATCCGATGTAACACGACCAGATGTCGCTGCCCGGCGCGGCGATGTCTACTGAGTAGCGACCGTAACAGGAGAAGTAAGAGAGCTTGTCTTTGCTGGTGGTGGAGGCCACCGACACGATGGTCGGGAGATCGTAGCTCGACGGATAGTGCGGAGTGGCGTCATTGTTCAGGCTGTCGTTCCCGGCTGCCGCGACAAACGGAATGCCGGCATCTCCGGCGGCTTTGATCGCGTTGTAGAGCCCCTGGCTGTATCCTCCCCCGCCCCAGCTTGCGCTGATGATGTGGGCTCCTTTTTCTCGAGCATAATTGACAACCCTGATGCCGTCCGAGGTGCTGCCGCCGTTTGGTCCGAGGAAGCGCAAGCCCATGAGTTGCACGTTCCACGCCACACCGGTGAGACCGATGCCGTTGTTTCCGCGGGCTCCGATGGTTCCGGCGCAGTGGGTTCCGTGACCTCCGATATCCATGGGATCGTTATCGTCATCGTAAGCATCATAGCCGTAATGCCCGGAGCTGTTTGTCCACATGTTGGGCGCAAGGTCCTCGTGGTTGTACTGGATGCCGGTATCGGTGACAGCGACGATGACACCGGAGGCATCGTGACGGATGTCCCATGCTTCGGGAGCATCGATGTCTGCATCAGCCGTGGTTCCGGCAACGGTTCCCGGGTTGTCGAGTCCCCACATTTTACGGTTTGCGAAGGCCGGGTCGTTGGGGAAAATACTCGGATAGACGAGGTAGTCCGGCTCGGCGTAGTCGATGAACTCGTTGAGGCCTTCGATCTCGGCGATGGATCGCTTCTGGGCATCATCGGCTTTGAATTCGGCAAGTTCGGCGAGGATGTAGGAGCCGGGTTCGACGGCGCGGATGCGGTAACCGTTTTGTTCGAGCAGCTCACTGGCGGCCTTTTCATCGGCACCCGGTTTCAGGCCGACCATGACGTGATCCGCCACAGAGGCACGGATGCGCCTGACGGTTTGCATGCCCGTTTTCGGATCGGTCCAGACTTCTTCCTCGAGACGGACATTGGGGTATTTGAAATCGGCTTCGACAACGCGGACGCGTCTGCGCCCCGCCTTGCCCTCGGCAGCATCGATCCACTTCTCGCTGTATACCTTTTTAACAAAGGCATCTGTAGCCATGTCGGGTCGTTGAGGTGCCGGAGTATTGCTGATGGGTTTGACCAATTTCCCCTCCTCGTTGGACCCCGCCATGATACGAGTCGCAGATCGGGTTTCATCTTCTTCAAGATGTCTTGTTTGGTCGCCTGATGTGGGAGTGATTTGAACGTTGGTGTCCGTTGAGGAGTTTACCGAAGTGCTCCGAGTTCCGAAATACAGGGATACGGCGATAAGAAGAAAAAAGAGGGCTAAGAAGAGACGTTTCATCATGACAATGCAGAACAAGAATGCTCGATCGGAGTTACCGCAGAAACCTAATCGTATGGCCATTGAGGTCGAGCATAAAACCCAGTTAGGAAGACACCGAAAAACATGAGGCTATATACCTCAATGTGTGTGGGTTAAACACCCCCATCTATCAACATCGAGGATATCATCTATGACGCTACTCTACTCCTATCTGCTAGTGATTTTGGACAGTGATTGCTTTCTGAACTAGAGCACCGATTAGGAATGGGCTACCTCCAAGTTCTGACCGCTTTGGCCATTGACTAATCCGCAACGGCTGTTGACCATCCGCCGCATGGATAACCCGACTGCGATGTTCATCGTCATCGCCCTACTCACCTTATGGAATCTCGATTTTATCGCGTCTCTGCTGAATCTGAAGGCACTTGATCCGAAGCTCCCGGATGAATTTAAAGGCGTCTACGATGATGAGAAATATGCCAAATCT
Organism: Oceaniferula spumae; assembly: GCF_042849255.1. GTDB lineage: Bacteria > Verrucomicrobiota > Verrucomicrobiia > Verrucomicrobiales > Akkermansiaceae > Oceaniferula > Oceaniferula spumae. The sequence goes on along the minus strand of NZ_AP026866.1, from coordinate 216,020 downwards.
CAGGACTACACACGCGTATCAGAGCGCTACGGCATCATCACTGCGACCTATAGCCTGACCGTGCTTTTGGTCTTCTGGGCCTGCAATGGATTCGGTTTTCTTGATAGCTGGCTCCGCGACTTTGGTTGGAGTGAAACGGTGACCGGCATCGTGTTTATCGGCGTTCTATTCGTCGGAAACACTCTGTTGAATCTACCGTTTCAGATTTATGATACCTTTGTCATCGAAGAACGATTCGGCTTCAACAAAACCACGCCCAAGACTTTCATCGTCGATCAGATCAAAGGACTCGTGCTTGCGGCAGTGCTTGGCATCCCGCTTCTTGCCATGGTGCTATGGATTTTTGGCGCAGTGGAAAACGCATGGCTATGGGCATGGTTGGCCTTCACAGCCTTCCAACTGCTGATGACCTATCTGGCACCAACCTACATCCTTCCCCTGTTCAATAAATTCGAACCTATGGAAGACGGAGAGCTCAAAACCCGCATTCAGGAGATGTCCAAAAAATGTGATTTCCCACTGACTGAAATCCACGTGATGGACGGCTCCAAGCGCTCGACCAAATCCAATGCATTCTTCACGGGCTTTGGGAAAAGAAAGAAAATCGCCCTGTTTGACACCCTCATTGAAAACCACGGAACTGAGGAACTGTTAGGAGTTCTGGCTCACGAGATCGGTCACTTTAAAAAGAAACACATCATCCAGCGCATGATATTCTCTATCATTCAGACTGCGGTGGTGTTCTTCTTGATTGGCTTGGTCACGGACAAGTCGAGTGAGTTCGCCCGTCAGCTCTTTGATGCCTTTGGAGTGAAGGAAATTTCGACCTATGCCGGACTGGTCTTTTTCATGCTGCTGTTCTCGCCTGTGAGTAAAATTTTATCGATCTTCGGGAATATCAACAGTCGCAAACACGAGTTCGAGGCCGATGCTTACGCCGCTGAGATTCAAGGCACACCCGAGCACTTAGTCACAGCCCTGAAAAAACTTTCGGCGGACAACCTCTCCAACCTAACACCTCATCCATTTCCTGTTTTTATGGATTACTCGCATCCACCGACGTTGGTCCGAATAAAGGCCTTGCGCCGGCTGGGTTAAACCCGATGCGTGGCGAGGCCCGCCTGTGGAATCACTAGCCACACATTGACCACACAACCGTCCCAGCAGGACGGAATCAACGGAAGAACATAACGATTTGGCAGCACCCCGCCACGCCTGTTACGGGTGGCAGTGCCAGCTTGAAAATGCGCCGTTTCGGAACAAGGGCATGACCGAAACTTGGCGCATAGGCTGATGAAGACGGTGTCAGCCGCGCTTCACGATGTTCAGACTCCGATACACAGAAAACGTCAGAAGTTTTTTATTTTCTAACGTTTTGTAACTCAGGTTGTCAGGCGTCTCCAGAGGGCAAGAAACCGCTGCTGTTATTTAACTTCGATCACGAAGGGTTTGGCCGAAGCATCCCCCATCTCGCGTAACCAGAGAACTTCATAACCTTCCCATAGTTTTCCTTTTTTATCAGCTGGTCTGTTAGTGAAGATCAGTGTGGATTTTTCGTCGAGCGATCCAAAAATCAGTTTTTTGCCCTCCTGTCCGTCCATATCCACTTCCAGTTCCCTTACACCGTCTTTGGCATTTTCCTCAGCCAAGACATCGACCTCTTCATAGGATTTGAGAGTAACGCGTTTGCCATCTTTGGCTCTGATGAATCTGACTTTGTCCTTCCGCATACGTGACTTCGCTTTGTCTTCATCTTTGTAGGTACTGGTATACATGGCGGGGACTTTGACTTTGTAACTGAAATACACCTTCGGGTCCTTGATATCGCCTTTATCGAGAACTTTGCCATCCAAGATAATTTCACTGCGATCGTATTTCACATTGATCTCTAACTTCACGCCTCCTTTGGTTTCTCCCGTAAACTTGACTTCTTTATGCTCAAGGCTTGGTTTGATCTCGGTAGCGAACCCTTCATCTTCGTTGAGGGATCTGTAAAACCGCTTTCCTTGGTCATTCTCGATTAATACCTGCGGATATATTTTGATCGTCCGTGTATGACCGACACGTTCTTTCTTTTTCGTCATCAGATAGAGCTCCATGACTCCCTCATTGTTGATGCCAAATTCATAATCACGCTGTTGATAGCCTGAGAAAAAACCTGTCCATGGTGGCTCACTCATGCTGGGCAGCTGGGCGTGGAGTTGATGCGGAAATAGGATTGTGCCTGCGGTCAGCAGACTGCTCACCACCACGACGGCCTTCGGTTTGAACCATTTAATTACACTCATACCCGTCATACTACCCGCTCAATAGCCTTCTGTCCAAGATGGAAATTGAGCGAAATGGTCAGGCTTCTAAGTTTTATTCACGATTCGCCGTTGCACCATCGCTGTTTCTTTGAAGAATGCACCCGTCACTCCATGAATAACCAAGAGCTTTCAGATAATATCGCCGCCTCCTGCCAATGGATCCCTGTGGTGAAAGAAGAGATGGGCAAAGTACTGGTCGGCCAAGCTGAACTTGTAGATCGCTTACTAGTCGGACTCCTTTGCAAAGGCCACATTTTGTTAGAAGGCGTGCCAGGGCTGGCAAAAACGCTGGCCATTAAGGCGCTGTCAGGCTGCCTACATACCAATTTCTCCCGGATCCAGTTCACCCCCGATCTTTTGCCGTCCGATCTTATCGGAACGATGATCTACAATCCGCGCGAAGCCACCTTCTCGGCGAAGCTAGGCCCCATCTTCAGCAATATCATTTTGGCCGATGAAATTAACCGGGCTCCGGCAAAGGTTCAGTCGGCTCTGTTGGAGGCGATGCAAGAACGGCAAGTCACGATTGGAGACAACACCTACAAGTTGCCGGATCCATTTTTGGTTTTAGCCACTCAAAACCCAATCGACCAGGAGGGCACCTATCAGCTTCCCGAGGCTCAGTTGGATCGCTTCCTTTTGAAAGTCACCGTTTCCTACCCAAGCCGAGAGGATGAGCTCACGATTCTCGACCGGATGGCCACGTCCGAGCCGATTTATGAAACTGCTCCAGTCGTCGATGTTGCAACGGTCGCCAAAAGCATTCACTTGGTGAATTCTGTCTATATCGATCCTGCAGTTCGGAAATACATCGTGGAGCTCGTGCACACCACGCGCTTCCCAGCTAAGGTCGACACCGGATTGAAAAATCTCATCCGAGCTGGAGCATCGCCTCGGGCCACGATCAACCTCGCACTCGCATCGCGAGCAAAAGCCTTCATGGCTGGTCGATCCTTCGTTACACCTCAGGATATCAAGGACCTCGCTCACGACGTGCTGCGCCACCGTATCCTGCCGAGCTATGAAGCCGAAGCTGAAGACATTACTACCGACACTTTGGTAGATCGCATTCTAGCCAGAGTGCCTGTACCTTAAGCCCTGATGGAGCCGGGTTATTTATAACTTCAGGCCTCTGGAATCACTCGCTGACGCATGATTCCAATACCTTCGATGCTGAGTTCCACTTGATCCCCGGCTGATAGGTAGCGTGGTGGAGTCATCCCCATCCCCACGCCTGCAGGAGTGCCGGTAGCGATCACGTCTCCTGGTAAGAGAGTCATGAATTTGGAAATATAGCTCACCAAATGGGCTACACTGAACATCATGTTTCCACTCCAGCCGTTCTGGCGTTTCTCTCCGTTGACCTTGGTCCAGAGACAGAGGCTTTGAGGGTTTGGCACTTCATCGGTTGTCACCAGACACGGCCCCATCGGAGCAAAAGTATCGGCACTCTTACCTTTCACCCACTGACCACAGTGTTCTTTTTGCCACGCCCGCTCGCTGTAATCACACATCACGGTGTAGCCGGCCAGATAGTCGAGGGCGTCATGCTCGCTGACTTTGCTAGCAGTGCGTCCCATCACCAGAGCCAGTTCCACTTCGTAATCAAGTTTCACGCATCCGTGTGGCAGAATCACATCATCAAAGGGACCACAGCAGGCCGTTGTGGCCTTCATAAACAACACCGGTTCGTCTGGAACTTCACCGCCGAACTCCTTGGCATGATCGGCGTAGTTTTTGCCCACGCACACCAGCTTGGAAGGACGTGCGATAGGAGCTCCAATACGGGTTTCAGGATCCAGCCTCGCTCCTCCGATGCAACCTCCTTCCACCCATGACCGAAGTGATTCTATGCCACCACAGGCGAAAAACGCCTCATCATAATCGAGAAACTCTCCAGACGCGTCGATCAGACTGCCGTCTTCTAGTATAACTCCTGGATCTTCGCGACCTTCTCCTCCGTGACGTATTAGTTTCATAGTATTTGAATCTTAGTTGCAGCGATGAGGTCGGTGGTGAATCTTGAGTGGTTCTCAGGTTGAAAATAACGCACTGGCTTCACCATCCGCAGGAAAGGAGCCGCCACGTTCTTTTTTCCATAACAACTCGCCATCTTGTCGAATTTCAAAGATACCTCCACTACCTCCGATAAGTTTGACCTCCTGTCCGGTGGCCTTTTTGATCTCTGCCGACACACGGTCGGCTTCAGGAAGGTAGTTTCACTGTTCGCAATATTCTATCTCAATCGCCATGCCGCAGTATGGGCAAAAGATATTACTTTTGTCACGCAGAAGCGTTCAGAATGACAATTCGAATGGCTTAGATTTATCGCCTTCTGTCATTGATCACCCCCTGAAGCCTCAGACACCAAGGCAAAGAAAAGCCCCTGATTTCTCAGGGGCAAATTGGTCGGGGAGACAGGATTGCCTACGCCCGCTTCGGCTGTGCTAAAGTGCAAGTTTCCTCCTCCGGAAATTTGGGAGGATTTATCGAGCACTCGAACTGCGTTCTCATCCAAGACCAGGCTGAGCTTCATTACTTACACAAAAAGACCAATTTCCATCAGAGGAAATTGGTCGGGGAGACAGGATTCGAACCTGCGACATCCGGCTCCCAAAGCCGGCGCTCTACCAAGCTGAGCTACTCCCCGTAGCCAATTAATTCGCTGTCCGGTTGGACGGCGGGCAGAAACTCCACGAATCGGGGCAAAGGATCAAGGTTAAAGTGATGAATTCGTCAAAAATCATCAAAAAAGTTTCCCCCCCTAGCACACTCCGCCCGCACCTCTGAATGGATCTGTTCCATCGTTATTGTTCAAGGTGCTGATAATGAATCCACAAGCTCTTATACGCGCTGTAATGGCACAGATTTCCGGATCAAATGTGACAAGACGCCAAGACTATGTTATCCTAAATGTGTGCGCGCACTGAATCAGTGCCTAGCACAACCAACACAACAACCCTATATATACCCATGAAACTAAAATACATTCTGACACTCTTGAGTGCCGCAGTCATGTTCACATCTTGTGACAAGGCCAAAGAGGCCACTGATGAAGCAGCCAATAAAGCTAAAGCCGCAGCTGAAGAAGCTGGCCAGAAAGCTGGTGAAGCCGCTGAGAAGGCAGGCGAAGCTGCTAAAGAAGCCGGTGAAAAAGCCAAAGAGGCTGGCGAAGCTGCTAAAGAAGCTGCCGGTGAAGCCGCAGATGCAGCCACGGAAAAAGCCAAGGAAGCTGCTGAAAAAGCTAAAGACGCTGCCGCCGAGGCTGCTGACAAAGCTGGCGAAGCCGCTGAAAGCGCCAAAGACTCTGCTGCAGAAGCAGTAGAAGATGCTAAAGAAGCCGCCGGCGATGCTGCAGAAGCCACCAAGGAAAAAGCAGCAGAAGCTGCTGAAAAGGCCAAAGAAGCCGCTGAAAAAGCCAAGAGTGGTCTCACTCCAGGCACCGGCGAAGGTGAGTAATCACTGCCTTTAAACACCTATCATTCTACCGCACCTGTCATCACTGGCAGGTGCGGTTTTTTCGTAATAAAAAGACCTTCAGATGAGCCGCTCTGGGTCTGACACGTAATTCACTTTCACAGGCTTGCAATCTCAGCGACTTTTCTTAATCTGCTGCCCTCCTATGGAACTTTCCGCCATCATCGAAGCTCTCCTTATCGCCTCCGAAGATCCCCTTCCGAGTTCAGAACTCGCGCGCCTCGTTCGCGCCCGTGTCGCCGAAGCCGAGGATGCCCTTGCCGCTGACTCCGAGGATTATGATGCTGAAAACAAACCCAAGCTGCCCGAACATCTTGAGGCGATCGCCAACATCAACGACGATTCTGTAACAGCCGCGATCGCAGAACTTAACCATAGCTATGAGAGCACTGGCCGAGCCTTTGTCTGCGCCGAACGCGCCAAAGGATGGAAAATTTACACTCGCCCAGATTACGCAGAATTTGTCCGTCAGTTATTCCCCGGCAGAAAACCCAGCCGACTCAGTGGCCCAGCCATGGAAACTCTCGCGATCATCGCTTACCGCCAACCAGTCACCAAAGCTTCACTCGAAGCTGTGCGCGGTGTTTCCTGTGATGGGATGCTTCAGAAACTTCTTGATCGCGAGCTAGTCAAGATTGGAGGGCGCGCCGATCTGCCTGGTCGCCCCCTCCTCTACGAAACCACTGATCTCTTTTTCGAACACTTCGGCATCAAATCGGTAGAGGAGCTGCCTAACTCCAGCGAACTCCGCGCTGTCAAACTCCCCGAGCCAAAAGAAGTCGCAGAAGAAGATGGTGAAGAATCTGAATCCTCAGAAACCAAGGAGCAAACCAACGACTTCACCGCCGAAGACATCGAAAAACAACTCGCCCTAACAGGCGCGGGAGTTCCAAAAGCCGAAGATGCCACTCCCAAGTCGTCAGAAGCAGAGTCCGAGGAAGAATAATTCTTCATCCCCTAATCACTATTCCACATTTAAAAAGTGCCTCTCGACAATATTCGCAAACGGATCGATGAAATCGATCAACAACTGTTAGACCTCCTCAACGCTCGCGCCGACATGGTGCATGAAGTCGGTGAAATCAAAAAACAAGAAGGTCTGCAGATCTATGCACCGGAACGGGAAGACGCCCTATTAAAGCGCTTGGCCGAAATGAATCACGGCCGGCTCCCGGAAAAGTCGATCCGAGCCATCTACCGAGAAATCATGTCGGCAGCATTATCTCTCGAGGATAATCTCACTGTCGCTTATCTTGGACCGGAAGGCACTTGGACTCATCAAGCGGCGATCAAGAAATTCGGTCACTCGATCCAATATGATTCACAGGCCAACTTCTCGGATGTCTTCAACCAAGTAGCCCGGCGCAAGGCGCATTACGGGGTAGTTCCCATTGAAAACTCCACTGAAGGCGCCGTTTCACACACTCTCGATCTCTTTGTCGATTCCCCATTACAGATCTGTGCTCAGGTGCTGCTACGTATCGAAAATGGACTCATGGCCAGCATTCCCCGTGAGGAAATCAAAACCCTTTACTCGCACCCCCAGGTATTTGGCCAATGCCGGAACTGGATTTTGCGCCATTTCCCCGAAGCCGATTTGGTAGAGGTGTCTTCCACCACCAAAGCTGCGCAACTGGCTCATGACAACGCTGCCGATGGCGCGGCAGCTCTCGGGGGCAAACTCGCCGCCGAGCTTAACGGACTGACCATGTTAGAGGAGTCCATTCAGGATCGCGCCACCAATACAACGCGCTTTCTAGTCATCGGAGAAAAGACCTGCCCGGCCACCGGCAACGACCGCACATCGATTCTATTCTCAGTCCACGACCGCCCGGGCTCTCTGGTCAAAGCTCTGCAAGCCTTCGACAAGCTCAACGTCAACATGAGCAAAATCGAGTCGCGCCCTTCGAAACAACGCGACTGGGAATATATCTTCTACGTCGATCTCGCTGGTCACTGCACGGATAAAGATGTTGCCGAAGCATTGATCGAATTGGAAAAGCACTGCTCCTTGGTTAAAATGTTCGGTAGTTATCCTGATACCACTGAATGATTAAAAAAATTCACGAATTAGACGAATTAGATCTTGCAATAGACCGGAACCCGTCCTAGCTTCCGCCCGCAGCCCGAAAGGGTAATCCATTTCAATCGCGGGGTGGAGCAGCCAGGTAGCTCGTCAGGCTCATAACCTGAAGGTCGTAGGTTCAAATCCTACCCCCGTAACCAATTTAAAAGCCGTTCTCGAATGAGGACGGCTTTTTTGTGTGCACTCTGAACGGCCGCGAAATAGAGCGACTGGCCCCACGTGAGGTAGGGATGATTCGCCGCAATCATCCGGATCGAAGAGGTCAAACTACACACACATTCCTCCCTCCAATACCCCAAATCTCTCATAAACCAACCATCCGTGGCCATCTGCGTTAATCCGAGCCGTCCGTGTTTATTTTATTTTCGAACACAGATTTTCACGGATGCGCACAGATGACACAGATCAAATGTTGCAAGTATCAGTTATGCACCGTGCCCATTGATGAATAGTCCCTATGGATTTGGTCCGGATGAATGAATGCCGTAGTTCCGCAGGGCAAGCATTCGACCCTACCGCCACTGCTCAGGAATCTTCAAACCATAGGTCGTTTCCAAAAACTGCAGCGACGTCAGAATCGCTTGATGTTTCTCAGAGTCGTAGGGCTTGCCGGCTCTCTTAAGATCCACCAAATCCTTCAACAACGGCAACTCATACATGCCGAGTTTGAAAAAATTCGTCCACGACGGCTCGCCGAAAAGTCGATAGATCACTTCATTATCATCTCGGTCGCTGGCGAGTCGTTTCTTGCCGACAATGAGTTTCTCTGCGTTCTCCGCTTCTGTTTGATCGTCGTAGGTGATGAGTAGCTCCATGGTAATGGCTTTTAGAAAAAGTACCTTGCTGGCTCAATGCCATTCTTCATTTCTTCTTACCCTTTGCCTTTTTAGCATTGGGCTCATATCTTGGGTTTGGAGTCATGTGTTGGGCATCGACCGATTTCAGCCAAGTGTCCAACTCCGCCGCAAGAGTCTTGGCTTTTTCCGAAAATTGCTCGGTGAGGTTTTGCGATTCTGACGGATCCTTACTGAGCTGATAGAGTTCCAGTTTACCGTCTTCATGAAAACGGATCAGTTTCCAATTGCCCTTGCGGATGGCGCTGTAGGGTTTGGTTTTATGATAGTGAGGATAGTGCCAATAAAGAGTGTCGCGCTCGATTTCGGTGCCTTTTTCAATGTGGGAAATCAGGCTTTCCCCATCACACACTTGGCCCTTGGGTTGAGGCACCCCGGCTGCTTCTAAGATGGTCGGGTAGATATCCATACCGATTACCGGAGTATCGCTGGAGCTTCCCGGTTTGACTTTTCTGGCCCATTTCACGATGAACGGCTCGCGCGTCCCACCCTCATAAGCCCAAGCTTTTCCTTTGCGGAGTCCCCCGCTGCTGGACTCCGCTACGCCGCCATTGTCGCCGGTGAAGATGACGAGGGTGTTCTCTGCCAAGCCGTTTTTCTTAAGGTATTCCATAATTCTGCCGACGCTTTCATCGACACTCTGAATCATACCGGCGTATGCGGCGTTCTTCTGGCTGTAATCTCCGCCTTTGAGTTTATCCTGATACTTCTTTTTCAGCTCCGGCTTAGTCATGATTGGGCCGTGAACGGCATAGTAGGAGAGGTAGAGAAAAAACGGTTTATCCTTCACGCCATCGACCCATTGGATGGACTCGGTGGTCAACCGATCGGTTAGAAAATCGCCTTCTTTTCCACCTTCCAGACCAGGCATGTTCCACGGATGAAAATACTTCCCCTTTCCCTTGGGCTGCCCCCACTCGCGACCACCCACGTTCACATCGAAGCCATGTTTCTCAGGAGTGTGTTCAGGCATCAGTTGCGGCTGTCTGTGAGGCATGAGATGCCACTTGCCAAAGAATCCTGTGGCGTAACCTTTTGACTTCAAGGCTTCCGGCAGAGTTGTTAGGCTGTGTTCCATGTACATTTTCCAATCAGGCACCTTGAGCTTCGCTCTCGGTTTCACATGCCCGGAGATCCAATCGGTCAGATGCAAGCGTGCCGGATACTGGCCGGTCATGATAGCCGCCCTACTGGGACTGCAGACCGTGCATGCGGCATAACCGTGGGTAAATCTGATACCTTCTTTAGCCAGGGTATCGATCGCCGGTGTTTCATGAAATTTGCTGCCGTTACAGCCCACATCTCCCCAGCCAATATCATCGACCAGAAAGACAACGATGTTAGGTGGTCGCTCGGCAGCAGATATCAGCAGGGCGCTACTTAGGAGAGTGATGATGGTTTTGGTCCACATAATGATCATTTCCGTTTGTTCTACTTGGCTGCCTTCTCTTTCTTCTTCTTTTTAGCTTTGCCCATTTTGGCGTGCTCCGGAGTTGTATAGTGCGGCGATGGTGTGTGTTCGGCAGTCATAATGGCATCAATTTCTTTCGCTATGTCAGGATGATCTGCCGCGATATTTTCTGACTCGGAGGGATCCTTGCTGAGATCGTAGATTTCCAACGGATCCTTGGTTCCCCTACGGTAGCCCTTCCACTGCCCCATACGAACACATTGCTGAAAGGCTCCTTCGTAAATTTCGAAATAGAGAAACTTGTGCTGCTGCTTTTGATCCTTTCCTAACAAAGTTGGCAGGATGGAAATGCCATCGGTTTTCGCGGGAGCTTCGGTCTTGGCGATATCGGCAGCAGTTGCCATCAGGTCGACATGTGATGTCAGCAGGTCGCTTTTTGTACCCGCTTTGATCTTGCCTGGCCAGCGGGCAACCATCGGCGCGCGAATTCCACCTTCGTAGAGTGATCGCTTTTTACCACGTAGTCCGCCAGTGCTTTGCAGCGGTTTGATAAACTGTCCATTAGCTCCGTTGTCGGAGGTGTAGATGACCAGTGTGTTTTCCTCGATACCCAACTCTTTGAGTTTGGCTAGTATCTGTCCGACTCCTTGATCTAACAAACTAACCATACCGGCATAGTTTTTGATCGTCTGTCCCCATGGTTTATCCTCGTAATGCTTCAGGGAAGGATCGTCAGTTGGAATCACAAACGAGCCATGTGGCGGGGTCCATGCAGCGTAACAGAAAAATGGTTCGTCTTTGTGATCCTCGATAAACTTGAGGGTTTGCTCGACGACAAGATAGTGTGTGTAATCACCTTTCTTGCCGTTGGCATTTTTCGGTAGCATCACCTTCTTGCTATTTTGTACTAGAAATTCGGGGTAGTAGTTATGGGCGTGCTTTTGATCGTAGTAACCATACCATAGGTCAAAACCTTGATTCTCGGGGACACCAGACGTGCCTTCATTTCCTAACCCCCACTTGCCGAAGCCGCCGGTGGCGTATCCAGCTTTTTTCAACATCGAAGCCACAGTTACAGTGCCTTTAGGCGTTGGTAATAGTCCGTGTTTAGATTGGTTGGCTCTGCGTAAGGCGTGACCGGGGTGGAGACCGGTCATCAGCACACAGCGGGTAGGTCCACAGACAGCATTGCCACTGTAGGCTTGATTGAACTGCATGCCCTCCTTGGCCATGCGGTCCATCACCGGGGTTTTGATGTGTTTTCCCCCGTAGTTGGAAAAATCACCGATTCCCGCATCGTCCACCATGATATAGACGATGTTGGGTTTATCAGCGGCGGATGCTGAGGCCGTGACCATCGTAGCAATGACCACTAGCTGTATGCAAATAGACTTAAGATCGAACATGGCAGGAAACATGCACAGAATAGTCGGCCAAGGGCAGTATTCTTTCATCCTGATCATCATCAATTTTGCCAGTATCCCCGCCAAAGGCCTGATGCCAGATATTGTCCTGTTCATTCGCCCATAATCTGTATAGTGTCCACTCTGGCCAGAGCTATCCTTGCTCAGCTACCGTGGACGCCGAGTGCGAAAACGGCATCGATTTCCGATGAAATTTTCCCCGGCCGTGCCCCCACAAATTTTTCGGTGGTGCTGCTTTTTCTAATACCACTATGACTACTTTTGCCGATACCGGCTTATCTGAAAACCTTCTCCGTGCTGTCTCCGACAAAGGATACGACACCCCCTCTCCCATCCAAGCCCAGGCCATTCCGGCTGTCTTGGCCCGCAGAGACATGATCGCCGCTGCCCAGACCGGCACTGGCAAAACCGCAGGATTCACCCTGCCGATGATGCAGATCCTCGATGAGACTGGCGACGCCAAACCGTCGCGCGGTCGGCCCATCCGTGCGCTTGTGCTCACCCCGACGCGTGAACTTGCGGCGCAGGTGGAGCAGAGCATCATCGACTATGGAAAATACCTCCAACTGCGCAGCATGGTCGTTTACGGCGGTGTGAAAATTGGACCGCAAATTCGTAAGCTCAAAGACGGCATCGATATTCTCGTGGCAACACCGGGTCGACTGTTAGACCTGTGCCAGCAAGGTGCCTGCAAGTTGGACAAGGTCAACATGCTGGTGCTCGACGAAGCCGACCGCATGCTCGACATGGGATTCATCAACGACATCCGCAAGGTCATCAAGATGCTGCCGAAGAAACGCCAGAACCTGCTTTTCTCCGCCACCTTCTCGAAGGAGATCAAGCAGATGACCAATGAGCTTCTCCTCAACCCGGTGACCATCGAGGTCAGTCCTGAGAACACCACCGCTGAGACGGTGGCGCAGCGTGCTTATCGCTGTGACAACACTCACAAATCCGAGATCTGCATCAAGCTGATCCAGGAAGGAAACTGGAAGCAGGTGCTCGTTTTCACTCGTACCAAACACGGCGCCAATCGCCTGAGCCAGAAGCTGGAAAAGTCCGGTATCAACTCCGCCGCCATTCACGGTAACAAAGGCCAAGGTGCTCGCACCAAGGCACTGGAAGGCTTCAAGCAGGGAAAAATCCGAGTGCTGGTGGCGACCGACATCGCCGCCCGTGGACTGGACATCGCCCAGCTTCCGCATGTGATCAATTTTGAGCTGCCTAACATCCCTGAGGACTACGTGCACCGCATTGGCCGGACCGGTCGTGCTGGTAAAGAAGGTGAAGCAATCTCGCTCGTCTGTAATGACGAGCGTCCGTTTTTTACTGCGATCGAAAAGCTCATCAAGCAGCGCATCCCTCTCACCGATGTGGAAGGCTTTACTCCTGAGCTGTGGCCTAAGCGTCCACCGACTGCCAGTGAAGTGATGAAGGCAGCCAATGCCCGCAAGCAACAAATGCGTCAGGCCCAAGGGCCTCGTAAACATGGTGGCCGCAATGGAGGCGGCGGACGTAATCCATCTCGCGGTGGCAAGGCTGGTGAGAAGAAATCAGCGGCGCCATCTGGCCGGGCTTCTTCTAACAGGCGCAGGCAGAATCGTGGGCGTTAGGTTTTTTTCCTAACTTCAAATTCCCGCGAACACACGCGAATCTTGATAGCTCCTTGGGTTGATTATTCCTTCCCCCTACGCCAAGGCTTTGGAGGACACGTGGGTTGCCGACAACTTTCAAAGTCGTCCTACTTGAAATTTCTGATGTTCTCGGCAACGCCTTCGATGAGGCGTTGCCGGGACTCCTTGCTTGCCCAGGCGGTGTGTGGGGTGATGAGGAGGTTGGGGATATCCTTGGCTAACAGCGGATGATCTTTGGACGGAGGCTCTGCTGTTAACACATCGAGTCCTGCTCCACCTAACTGCCCAGTGCGGAGGGCTTCGGCGACCGAGTGTTCATCGATCAGTGGGCCGCGGCCGGTGTTGATCAAGATGGCTCCGGGTTTGCATAACTGGAGAGTTTCCTTGTTGATGATATTTTCTGTCTCGGGTGTCAGTGGGCAATGGAGCGTGATCACGTCTGATTGGGCGAAGAATTGTTCCTTTTCGAGTCGCTCGATTCCCCCGCTGCTCTCTGCATTTTCACGGGCGTAGGCCACGACTTTCATTCCGATGGCTTGGGCAATCTCCGCCACTTTTTGGCCAATATTTCCCAAACCCACAATGCCTAGTGTTTTGCCAGCCAGAGCAAAGATTGGGTAATCGAGGCGCGTGAACATCGGAGACTCAGCCCATTTTTCGGACTCGGGAGCGTAGCGATGCAGACTGGTCGCCAGTGACAGCATCATCGCGAAAACGTGCTGCGCGACGGAATCCGTGGAGTACCCAGAGACATTGAGCACGGGAACTCCGTGGCGTTCGGCGGCATCGAGATCGATGCAGTTGACTCCGGTGGCCGCTACGCAGATCAGCTTCAAATTCGGACACTTCTCTAACACATCTCCACCGATCACAACCTTATTTGTGATCGCGATGGTGGCTTTCTCCAGCCTCTCCGCAGTTTGCTGGGGGGATGTCAGCGGGTGGTATGTTAGCTGACCGAGGGATTCCAGACTGGATAAGTCCAGGTCATCACGATCGGTGGTGGCGGTATCAAGAAAAACGATTTGCTGCATGACGCCAATCTGCGCGGAGCCGGCATCGAGGTCGAGTGGCTATTTCCCCTCGAAGTAAAAAACCATCGTGGCCGTGGCCTCGAGTTCCTCGTAGCGCATGCGTCTGGGAACCGACTGGCCAGCCCAGCTCTCGATAAACAAGACCTCCTTGCGTTTGTCGTTGAAGCCGACGATGACAGATGCGTGCACCGGATGCTCATCGCCCGGCCAAGTGGCGCGATCCGCCGTATCAGGCTCCGGAAGCAAGGCGTTAGGATCTTCCGCAAATTTTTGAGCCAACTTGATGTGCATCTGGTTCCGCTGGAAATCAAACCGCCGCCACACCACCACCGGCAGTCCGGATTTGATCAGGGCGCGAGCTTTGGAAAATTGGAACTTGGTCTCTCGATTCATCGATAACCTGGCCTCACGCGCGGTGGCATTGTAAAGTGTGAGCATGTTAGAACCTGCGGCCGACCCGGTGTTTTGAAATTTCCCAGCCACTGCCATCCAATCTTCATCGAGATGCAGTCCGTAATACTGCGCGACCATCGTCAGCGAGTTCAGACCGCAGTAGGGTCGATACCCCTGTGGCACTGGCTTCACTCCTTCGATGACGTGGTCACCGTTTTGAGAAATTTTTACCTGATCGCTATAGTGTCTGGACAACTCGCTACCCGACATTTTGATCCGTTTTTGATCCAACCAACCTTTGCGATAGAGATCACGGTCGCGGGTCAGAGTCAGGCGGAGCAGCCTGCCATTCTCGGCAAAGAGAACGGCCTGAATTTTGCCAATTTCATAGACTAACAGATCCGCACGGAGTGTCCGTGACGAACCCCATCGACTCTCCTTCGCCTTCCTCCCAGCCCTTTTCTCCAACTCCTCGTTCAACTTTTCAAAGGCAGTCGAATAGAGTTCCTGAAACGCGCGTTGTTTTTCCAATAAGTCCTGGCGCTGCTTCTCGATTGGCACACCCGGCTTTCGCTGCAGGTATGGAAAATAGGAACCGGCATCGGCGAAGATCACGGTCACCGACTCCAGATCATCACCACGATGGGTTGCCCTGAGCAAAATCGCATCCAGCCCGAACACTTTAGGTTTTGCGAGCAAGTGCGACGTTTTTGTTTCCGCAATGCGATTCTCCTCCTTCCAGTTGCCGGGCAGCCTGGATTTCCCCTGCCAAAGATCAGGTTGTAACAAGCGTCCAGCCAGTTCCTGACCGTTCAGCGGGCTGTTCGCCTGATTGACGCCGCCGATGATTTGGTTGGGGATCGCAGCGAGCGGCTGCAGGCCCAGTAGAAACACGATGACGATCAATTTCACCCCACAGGGTTAACATCGGTCGATTGAGGCAGCAAGGTGATTTAAAGCTGCTCGGGCGCCTGCAGAAGCTCGGAAATACGGTTGAGCAACATACCCGCGCCGCCGCCGTCGACCACACGGTGATCGAAGGTCAGATCTATTTCAGCCTCAGTGACAGGGATAAAGGTGCCTGTTTGATCGCTCCACACGGGTTTTTTCACCCCGGCGCTGAGTCCGAGGATCAAGGTTTCATTCGGAAGAGGAATGGGTGTTCCCCAAGTCAGGCCGAAGGTGCCGAAATTGGTCACCGTGGCGATGCCGTGCTGTGTGGCGTCTGCGGGCAGCTTGCGGGCGCGAGCGAGCTCGACCAGATTATCGTAGTCCGCGACCAGCTCGCTGAGAGTCTTGGTATCGGCATTGCGAATGATGGGAACGAGAACACCGTCGTCCACCTGCACCGCCACACCGATATCGAAGGCGCGCGGGTGCACCACGTTTTCACCGATGAGATAACCGGCAGTGGTCGGATTTTCCGCCAAGGCGATGGCCAGGGCACGAAGAAGATAGAGAGCCGGGCCGGGTTTCGGGTTTTGGCTGCGACGATGGTTGAGGATTTTGTCCATTACCAAGGGGCGTGCGACGGTGGCCAAGGGACGCGTCCAACTGCGGCGCATGGCATCGGCGACGGCAAGACGCATGGGCGAGGCCTTGGTGCGTGGCCAGGTGTCGATGTATTCGAGGAAATTCTCCAAGTCCTCAACGGTAACACGTCCACCGGCACCACTGCCAGTAATGGCTGAAATATCGGCGGCACGGAGACCGAGTTCGGTCATGCGGGCGCGCATGCGTGGGGAAATGTAATGAGCACCACCCTTGCCGGTGGGCACGGGCAGACCTTGCACATTGGGCTCCACGAGTTTTGGTTCATGGTAACCGCCATCTTCGGTTTTGAAATGCAAGTTCGCCTCCTCATCGCCGCCTCCTGAGCCGGACGACTGCGTGGATGGATTGGCATTTTCCGCGGAAGCGATGTCGTCGAGCGTAGTTTCACCGGTACGATCCAGCTCATCCTGAGTCACCTCCAGCACACCTAGCACGGTGCCGACTGCGTAGCTGACGCCTTCTTGGGCGACGATATCGATCACCTCGCCAGCGCAAAGTGCGGTTACGCCCATGGTGGCTTTATTGGTCTCCACCTCGATCACTTCCTGATCTGGAACCACGGTCTCGCCAACCGCGATATTGAGCCGGATGATGGTGGCCTCGGCGATGGATTCGCCCAGCTGAGGCATGAGAATGGGGACTTTTGGCATGATGGTAAAAACGTAAAATTATTCGTATTTCTTAGTAGTTAAGCAACTTACGCAAGGATTCAGCTATCGACTCGGGGGTTGGACGGTGCGCGGCCCATAGTTTCGGGTGATATGGAATGGGAGTATCACGGGCGTTGAGTCTGACCGGTGGGGCATCGAGCAAATGGAAGCCATCCGAGCAGACACGGGACACCACTTCGGCAGTGACGCCCCCCCAAGGAAACGCCTCCCCCACGGCAAGAAGTCGGCCAGTGCGGGCGACCGATGCGATGATGGTATCGGTGTCCATGGGTTTGACCGAACGGAGATCGACCACCTCGATTTCCCAGCCGCCTTCGGCCTGGAGCATTTCGGCGGCACGGACAGCCTCGTGGACCATCGCGCTGTAGGTCACCACGGTGGCGTGTTTGCCGGCACGAGTGACTCGGGCTTTTCCAATGGGAAGACCGTCACCTTTGAAATCGTTCGATTTCAACCATCGGTAGAGAAACTTGTGCTCGCAGTAGATCACCGGGTCCTCCATCTCGATGGAATCAATCAGCATCGAGTAGGCATCTGCCACGGTGGCTGGCGTAACTACCACCAGACCTGGGTAATGAGCATAGATGGCCTCCATACTCTGGCTATGGAATGGGCCAGAGCCGGGAGTTCCGCCGGAGGGCAAGCGCACTGTCAGCGGCACGGGAACACCGGTGCGGAAGTAATGGGTGGCGGCCTGATTGACAATCTGGTTGAAAGCGACCGAGGAAAAGTCGGCAAACTGCATCTCGAGAACCGGTCGAGCTCCCTCGATAGCGGCACCGATGGCGACACCGGCCATGGCGTCCTCACTGATGGGGGCGTCCAACACGCGTTCAGGATATTTTTCCTGAAGCCCCTTGGTGGCCTTGAACGCTCCTCCGAATTTTCCGATGTCTTGGCCGTAGAGAAAGACTCGCGGGTCTTGCTCCATGGCATCGCTCAGAGCGGCGTGAATGGCATCAATGTAGGTTACGTCGCTCATCAACTGTGGAAATCTGTATTGGCTGGATTTGAAAAGGCGGCCCAGTCGTCCTGATAGGGATCTGGGGCGTTTTCTTTTTGGGAAATGGCTACGGCTTCCTGAACCAGATCAGCGGATTCGGATGCCCAGGCATCGATTTCTTCGGCGGTGGCGTAGCCATGTTCGATCAGCTGGGCGCTGCCGACATCGATACTGTCGCGACCGAGACCAGACTCTCTGAGCGAGGCATCCACGTAGGAGCCGTCGTCATGTTCGCCGTGACCTGTTAGGCGCAACATGGAGGCTACGACCAATTGCGGCCCTTCCCCCGCTCTGGCACGATTCACCGCTTCTTGCATCACCTTGATACAGGCCAGCATGTCGGTGCCGTCAACGCTGTGTCCGCGCACACCGTAGCCGATGGCTTTATCGACGAGGTCTTTGCAGACGAACTGTCGGTCATTCGGTGTCGAGTAGGCGTATTGATTGTTAGCAATGGTCAGCACCAAGGGTAAATTCTCCACAGCGGCGGTGTTCAATCCTTCATGGAAAGCACCGGTGGATGTGCAGCCGTCACCGACGCAGGTGGCGCCGACAGCACCGTCCAACTCGCCCGTGATCCGCTTCGCCAGTAGCATGCCGCTCACCAGTGAGATGGCTGCACCAAGGTGGGAAATCATGGCTGGCATGCCCTCGGACGGACGACCGCGATGGATGTTTCCATCACGCCCTTTCATCGGCCCCTCTACGGAACCTAGGTAAGTGCGGGTGCAGTCGATGATTTCCTCGCCGAATGCTGTACGCCCTGCCTGATCGCGGATCAGCGGGGCAAAAATATCGCGCCCTTTGGTCAGACACGATGCCAGTGAGGCACTGACTGCCTCCTGACCCTTGCCGAGATAAACACCACCGACGATTTTCCCCGCTTTATAGAGACTGCCCAGTTTGTTTTCGAGAATGCGAGAGGTCTGCATGGCCCGGAAAACCTTCCGCACATGGTCGCGGTCGAGTTGATCCGTCTTCACTTGGGCGCCGTCAGTCGTGGTATCCATGCAGTTGTTGTTGTTCCCGGAATTCGACTGCTAGACGACAGCCTTTTACCGAAAGGTTGAAGGGCGCGAGACAAAGAGTGAAGTCACTGTCGATTGCCGCGCACCCGCAGAGCAATTAAAAGCCAGAGGGGGCATTGCTGGCAATAGCATTCTTTACAAACAGCCATGCCAGAAAAATAACCAACTGTGGATAAAACGGATAAATACGAGAATGAATGACAGCAACGGAAAAGAAACCGTTGCCAAAATTATCCCCCCCAAGCATAACGCGCGTGAAAATTTTCCCTACTCACTATTTATATGCAAACCACACTTCTCGTTCTCGCAGCAGGAATGGGCAGCCGATACGGCGGCCTGAAACAGATGGACCCGATGGGTCCTAACGGCGAAACCGTGCTCGATTATTCTGTTTTCGATGCCATCCGCGCCGGGTTTACTCGCGTCGTTTTCATCATCCGCGAGGACTTTGCTGAGTCGTTTAAAGAGCAGGTCGGAAGTCGTTTTGCCGATAAGATTCAGGTGGATTATGTCTTCCAGAAACTCGACGATCTTCCGGAGGGGTTCAGCATTCCCGAGGGTCGTGTCAAACCCTGGGGCACCACCCACGCCATCCGCGCAGCACGCAATGCCATCGACGGACCTTTCGCTGTGATTAATGCCGACGACTTCTATGGCTCCGATTCCTACAAACGCATGGCCACCTACTTCGATCATGCCTCCAAAGCAACCGACGGAGTCTCCCACTACTGCATGGTAGGCTACCACCTGCTCAAAACTCTCTCCGATCACGGCGACGTAAACCGTGGTATTTGCTCTGCGGAAAACGGTTTCCTCAAAGACGTCGAGGAGGTCACTGAGATCAAACAAGAAACCGGAAGCATCCAGGGCAATTGGCTCGATGGAGAACGCCGCGAAGTCAGCCAGGACGCCATCGCCTCGATGAACTTCTGGGGGTTCACTGCCGATCTCTTCGATCACCTTGAAGTCCACTTCATCGAGTTCCTAAAAGAGCGCGGTGAGGAAATGAAATCCGAGTGCTACATCCCTACCCTCATCGATGAGCTGATCCGCAATGGCAAAGCCGACTGCCGAGTGCTGGAAACAGACAGCTCATGGTTCGGTGTCACCTACCCGGACGACAAACCACACGTCGTCGAGAACATCCGCCGATTGGTCGATGAGGGAGAATACCCCCAGTCACTCGCTTAATTTCACCCCCTATCTAACACTTTTTCTACCCACCATGCACAATCTAGCAGAAGTCGCCGGTCTCTTCGACATGCGCGCAGACTTTGTCAACGGTCACCCATACGGCTCCGGCCACATCAACGACACCTACTGCGCCTACTACGATCAGGCAGGCCAGCGTGTGCGCTATATTCATCAGAGACTCAGTACCGAAGCATTTAAAAAGCCCATCGAGCTGATGGAAAATGTAGGACGTGTCACCGAGCATTCACTGAAGCAGTTACTGGAAGATGGAAATCCTGAAGCTCGTCGCCGGACGCTGACATGCGTCCCATCGGTGAATGGAACCCCGCACGCCATCGATGCCAAGGGCAACTGCTGGCGGACCTATCCTTTCATCGAGCGCGCCCGCACATACGATACCATTGAGTCCGAAGCTCAAGCCACCGAAGCCGCCCGCGCCTTTGGCGAGTTCCAGAAACTCGCCGCCACCATGCCTGGTGAGCCATTGCACGAGACGATCCCCGGTTTCCACAACACCAAACAACGCTTCGAACACCTCGTCACTGCCATTGAAGCCGACACTGAGAACCGTGCTAATGACGTGCAAAAGGAAATCGACTGGTTTATGGCCCGTCAGTCGGAAGGCAGCAAAGTCGTCGACATGTTAGAAGCTGGTGAAATCCCATTGCGAGTCACCCACAACGACACCAAACTTAACAACGTCATGTTAGATGATGTCACTGGCGAAGGGGTCTGTGTAATCGACCTTGATACCACCATGCCTGGTTCCGCAGTTTATGACTTCGGTGACATGGTTCGCACAGCCACCTCCCCAGTCGCCGAAGACGAAGTGGACACCTCCAAAATCACCATGCGCATGCACATGTTCGAGGCACTGGTCAAAGGCTATCTCGCATCAGCCGGCAGCTTCCTAACAGACAAAGAGCGTTCGCTCCTGGCCTTTTCAGGAAAACTCCTCACCATGGAATGCGGCACCCGATTCCTGACGGACTACCTCAAAGGCGACGTCTATTTCAAAATCCACCGCGACGGCCACAACCTCGACCGCACCCGTTCTCAAATCGCCCTCGCAGAATCCATCGAGGCTCAGATGCCCGAAATGGAGGCCCTCGTTGCGAAGTATAGCAAGTAACACTCAAAGTATCATATGAAAATTCTAGTAACAGGAGGAGCCGGATTTATCGGATCCCATATCGTTGAACACTTTCAAGGCAAGGCGGACGAAATCCGCGTGCTTGATAACCTCCGCACCGGATACCTTCATAACCTCGAAGGTCTCGAACACACCTTCATCGAGGGCTCGATCACGGATCGGGAATTGGTCAAAAAAGCGGTCGAAGGTGTGGATTACATTTTCCACATGGCCGCAATGGTTTCCGTGCCGGAGTCGATGTCCAAGCCAGCCGAATGTGTGGAGATCAATGTCAATGGTCTCCTAAACGTGTTAGAAGAAGCATCGGACGCCGGAGTTAAGAAACTCGTCTTCGCATCCTCCGCAGCCAACTACGGCAACAACCCCACCGTGCCGAAGGTGGAAACCATGTATCCGGAACCTAAAAGTCCCTACGCCATCACCAAACTCGACGGCGAATACTACCTCGAAATGTTCCGCACTGAGGGTAAACTGGAAACCACATCCGTTAGATTCTTCAACGTCTTCGGTCCGCGCCAAGATCCCAAAGGAGCCTACGCCGCAGCGGTGCCCATTTTCATCGAAAAAGCAGTCAAAGGCGAGGACATCACCGTCTATGGAGATGGTGAACAAACCCGCGACTTCATCTACGTGAAAGACATCGTAGGTGCCCTGGTTTTTGCCGCCACCACCGACGGTGTTCACGGAACCTACAATGCTGGGTACGGTGGACAGATCACGATCAATGATCTCGCCAACAACATTCTGGAATCAGCCGGAACCGACGCGAAACTCATTCATGGCCCGGAACGCGCTGGGGACGTGAAGCACTCCCGCGCCTCATCCGACAAGCTTCGTGCCGCGGGTTGGAAACCTCAGCACACACTTGAAGAGGGACTCGCCGCCACCTTTGAGTTTTTCCGCAATAAAGTAGCCTCCCAGAACAGCTAGACTGACCAATGGGCGACGAAAATCCATACGCCGCCCCACAGTCGCAACCCGGGAATGAGATGGACTTCCGAGTCATCGGAAGTCCCAGAGCCGTTGTCTTAGCGTGGGAGAAATTGCGCCTTAAGTACAATGTCATTCTGCTCATCCCAGGACTCATCGTGCTGGCGATCTATATCTCTCAGCAGGAGCTCGCAGTCATTGGCAGCATCTTTGGCGGTGGCTTGATGGCGGCTGGAGCGAATCTAGGGTACTTTCTCGGGCCGATTTCCGAGCTTTATCTTTGCGCTTTCTCGAACAAAGCCGAACTACCCGTCTATCGGAAATACGCGTTTTGGGCGGGGGTGGTCGGCTCTTTGGGTCTCTTTGTTCTAATTGCCATACCAGGGCTGCTATTTTCCTGACTCTCAGGACTTTTCTTTTCCAGATGCCCGTCTATATTGGGCGGTCCCGTCCTGCGGGCCAATTTATGAAATTTCTCAGCATCCTCATTTCAGCCCTCGTAACCAGTCTGCCACTGCTCGCTAATCCGAGCATTGGTGGTGCCGAAGGTGGGGTTGTGAGGTTACAAGAGTCGGAAACAACGCCCCCTCCGGCTCCAGCGGAAGGTGACCAGCCAGATACTCAACCGAAACTGCCCGGTCAACCTGCCATCCCAGGTGGTGACGATGGTGTCCGCGTCACTGTTCTCGGATATCACGACTTCTCAAAAAATAAAAAAGCCACCGAGATGCTGTTGCCTACGGGCAAATTTCGGAAGCAGATGCAGGCAATCCGTGAACTCGGCCTGAATGTCATCACGATGGATGACTTTCTCGCATGGAAACGAGGTGAGAAGAAAATTGCTGACAAATCCGTGGTCATCACCATCGATGATGGTTGGAAATCGGTCTACACCGATGCTTACCCAGTGCTCAAAGAATTTGGCTACCCGTTCACCGTGTTCCTCTATTCGAACTATGTCGATGGCGGCGGCAGCGCCCTGACCACAGAAATGATCAAGGAGATGCAAAAGCATGGATGCACCATCGGTAGCCACTCCGTTTCCCACCCCTACCCTGCAACCGTCAAAGCCGAGCGAGCCAAGGGAGCTGATGAATTTACCAAATATTTAAAGAAGGAATTCGCTGAGTCTCGTAAAATCTTACAGCAGAAGTTCGGAGGGAAAGTCAGCACCTACGCATACCCAGGTGGATTCGTGACAGGTGAAATGCTACCTATCGCCACCGAGAGTGGTTACGAATGTCTCTTCACCGTGCTACCTGGCAAAGTAACTAAAACGACCTCAAATTTCACCCTGCCTCGATACGTCATTCTCGGCACTCATGATTTCATTTTCAGAAATGCCACCAGCTTCAAAGCCACCGGTAACAGCGCAGCCACTGACGGCGCGATCGTTCAATCAACGCCCCACCCTGTTAAACCAGAGCCAGGCGCATTGATCCCTGAGCGGATGCCGGTGATCTCCGCTGATCTTTCCAAGGTGGAAAATCTCGATATCCCATCACTGGTGATGAGAGTAGCAGGTTTCGGCAAAGTCCCAGCCGTTTACGATAACCAGACTAAAACCGTATCGTGGAAGGTCAACCGCAGGCTACGCTCTCGCACTTGCGAAGTCAGCCTCCAATGGCGCACCAAGGGCGCCACGCAGTATGCTGATCCAATGACTTGGATCTTTCGTATCGATCGTGAAGCCGCGTATCAGCCAAAATAAATTTTTAGATTCAAAATCCTAACAACCAATTCTCTAACCATGTTCTCATCCCTATCTGACAGCCTCGACAAAACCTTCCGGAACCTGCGCGGTGTCGGCAAGATCTCTGAAAAAAATATCACCGATGCGCTGCGTGAAATTCGCATGTCCCTCTTAGAAGCGGACGTCGAGTTCGGCGTCGCCAAGGAATTCATCGCCAAGGTGAAGGAAAAAGCCATGGGCATCGAGGTCATCAAGTCAATCAAACCCGGTGAGCAGATCGTCAAAATCTTCAACGACGAACTCACTGAACTATTGGGTGGCGATGCTGTCGGCCTCGACCTCAATCCCCCAGCTCACATCCTTCTTTGCGGTCTGAATGGTGCTGGTAAAACCACTACCGCTGGTAAACTCGCACTGCGATTACAGAAAGAGGGTCGTCGCCCATTGCTGATAGCATGTGACCTTTATCGACCTGCCGCGATTGAGCAGCTACAGACACTCGCCGAGCAAGTAGGCGTTCCTTGTTTTGCTCCTGAGCCAGGCGAGAAAAATCTCGTCAAGGTGGCCAAACAAGCCCTCGCATGGGCCAAGGATCAGAACGGCACGGTGCTCATCTTCGATACTGCGGGTCGTCAGGAGATCGACGAGAAACTTGTGGAAGAGCTCAAGGAACTTCACAAATTCGTTAACCCTAACGAGACTCTGTTAGTTGCCGACTCTGCCACAGGTCAGCAAGCCGTCTCCGTTGCCCAGCACTTTGATGAAGCCGTGGGTATCACTGGTATCATCCTGACCAAACTTGATGGTGACGCCCGTGGTGGTGCCGCTCTCTCGATGCGACAAGTCACAGGCAAACCGATCAAATTCATCGGTGAGGGCGAAAAGCTCGACCAGTTCGGTGTTTTCCACCCCGACCGTTTGGCCAGCCGTATTCTCGGTATGGGCGACATCGTCAGTATGGTCGAAGGCGCTGCTGATAAGATCGATGAAAAGCAAGCAATGCACGCTGCCAAGCGCATGCAGTCCGGCAAGTTCGACTTCAACGACTTTCTCGAGCAGATGAATATGCTGCGCAAGCTCGGGCCTCTCGACGGTCTGTTAGGTATGCTTCCCGGCTTTAACAAAATCAAAAAGCAGCTTCCCTCCGAGGCATTTGACGAAGGACGCATGAAACGCATGGAGGCCATTGTTCTTTCCATGACTGAGAAAGAACGCGGCCGTCCGGAGCTAATCAAAGGCACTCGTCGCAAACGCATCGCAGCCGGCTCAGGCAACACCATGATCGAAGTAAACCGTTTCCTCAAACAATTCGCTCAGATGCGGAAGATGATGAAGTCCAAGGGTAAGATGAAGGACATGATGAAACAGCTCGGCGGCATGGAGGGAATGGACGGCATGGGAGACATGCTCGGAGGCGGCGGTGGCAAAATGCCCAAGCTTCCGTTTTAGGTGAATCACATCATACCGAACGCTGCCTTTAGTCGAGGAGAGACCTAGCTTTTAGGTTATTCAAACGGTGGGTGATTTCACCTAAATTTTCAGCTACTGTCTCACAATACCCTCTACCATCGGTTGTATCGATTCCGTGTCTTGGATCAAAATCACGCAACGCTTGAAGGATAGGATCCTGATGGTGGAAAATTTCGGTGAATAGGTATTTCACCTTCCCTGTTGTCACAGCTGCTTTCAGTAGTGGCGCTATCCAGCCATCATCTGTGCTGATACATCCGCGAGTGGTGGGTGTAGACGCATGGAAGACGACAAGTTCGTCATCATCCGCAAGCTGCTGAATAAAATTCACATTCTCTTCCACTGAGAAATCCCCATCGCCGCAATGAGCGGCATCAACAAGCACCTTGAAAAAAGGCGACCCGACTTTAGAATTGAGACCTGAGATTAAAGGCTTGATTGTGGGAATGCTGGTAAACGTGTTCATTTCACCAGGACGCAAGAACTCCAGACTCCAGCTTTCTATCGTAGAGTTAGCAATGTCTCCTTCAGTGTAAACTCGGTGATGCAGCCGGACGTTCTGAGCGACTCTGGCTTGGTATTCGTCATCATCTTTGGGTGCAGGAATTGCCATCCACGCTTCTGCCGAGGTAGAGCAGACATGTTTTACCTGATGACGCTTGGCGATCTCGATACCCGCAAGCAACTGGGCCGTTGCTTCATCCTCATCTTTTGGATCCATCGTATCGACACCACCCACCATGATAACGAGCTGAGGCTCCAAACCGAGATCCGCAATACCACTGAATAACTCATCAGAATCCGCGGCCTTGATCCCAGGAAATGACATGACTTGGATGGCATCTAATTTCACTGGCGACAGCTCACAAGTCCTTGCGATCCCTTCAAGTAAAAGTAGCTGCCCTTGCTCGTTTCTACCTAGGTTCCCGTCCTCATCTGGGATGTGAGTACCATCTAGCTTGATGTGGGCAGGAACGAACCCGAGCTTTACGGATGTATGATTGATAAGGCTGTGATTTTTCATAAAGCTCAGGTAATTCTTCTTAAGGAAGCGTCTGGTGATAGGAACGGGCTTTGGCCAGGCGTTTGATGAAACTTTCCATCTCTGGCTCATGTTCTTCAAGTTTCTCAACCAGTTTGAGCTGCGTTCTAGCACGATCGAGATTGTGGTTTTCCCGGTGGGTTTTGAAATAGACGTCACCTTCGAGATGGTCTGTTAGGAAACGGATGCCGATTTCCAAAGAAATCAGCTTACCTGCGAATGCGAGGTTTTCGATTTCTGCGTCGCAGAGACAATCGCAGGCATCCATGTATCCCTCAGCCAGAGCTTCGAACATAGGCATACGCATGTCGACTTTGGACAAGTCCACCTCATCCTCGGCAGCAGGACTAACAGCAGTCCGGACCATATCGCCAAAGTCGTAGAGAGAAAGACCGGGCATCACGGTATCGAGGTCGATCACGCACACGGCCTCATCACTCTCCACGTCCATCATCACATTATTAATTTTGGTATCATTGTGAGTGATCCGCTCGGGGAGAACACCGGCTTCTTTGAGATCGATCAGTTTGGAAACAATCCCCTGACGCTCTTTGATGAATTCGATTTCTTTCTGAGCACTGGCCACGCGACCTTTGGGGTCCTCTTTGATAACTTCCATCAAGCGTGCGTAGCGCTTGGGGGTATTGTGGAAATCAGGAATCGTTTCCTTAATGTCTTCCACGGGAATATCGCAGACCAGATCTTGGAATGCTCCAAACGCATGTGCGGCCTGATAGGCTTGGCGGGTGTTCTCTACAATGTCATAGGTTTTGCAGCCTTCAATGAAGTTATAACAGCGCCAGATGCCGCCACCGTCACCAGTTGCATAGAATCTACCACCACGTGCAGGATAAAGGTTGAGTGTCTGGCCACCTTGGTCTCGTTTCACACGCATGACCTTCCAGTTGATGTGACGAGTCACCATCTCGACGTTTCGCATTACCACGAGTGGTTCCTTGAAAACGTTCTCATTAATTCGCTGGAAAATATATCGCCCTACTCGGCCGTCTGACTTTTTGAAGCTCGCTACATACGTGGAGTTGATATGGCCGCTATCGACCTCTTCCCCAGAGATAAATTCGCCAGCGATCGCAAACTCGTTGGCAATTTCCTCGATATGGTTTTCGTTCTCAATCATGTCTGTTGTTTGTTAGGGTGATTCTTCCAGAGCCGAGATAATTCCGGGTATAGCCATCTCAATGACTTCGGCGACTTCCTCGTAAGCGGCACGACTCATACCAAAAGGATCTGGCACATCCGCACCAGTCAGCCCCTCTTCCGGATCAATAAAATCGGAAAGCAGGCTTACTCGATCAGCAAAATTCGGCAGACTTTGTATCACGACGTCTGCGTGCGATGAACTCATGGCGATCACGAGATCCACTTTCTTTAGCATTGGGCCATCTAACTGACGGCTTTGAAATTTTTTAAGGTTGGCACCTTTTTTCTTCAGGATTGCGACCGTTTCCCGGCTCGCTGCCTGACCAGGCATCGCTGCGACACCTGCCGAAGCGACGTTGATATCTGATTTCTTCCCAAGCGCTGCTTTCAACAACCCTTCAGCCATAGGACTACGGCAAGTGTTTCCGGTGCAGACGAATAGGACTGTTTTCATGATAATCTGGGTGCCGATTCTTGGAATCGGGCTACTTGGGCAAAAGGTGCAAAAAAGAAAAAACGGCAGAGCTTGCACAAGAATGGCAAGCCCTGCCGTGAAATGGTTAGAAGTTACTTCGCTTTCAAGTGAAGTGAGATACGGGAGCGGCCACCCTCAGTACGGGTGTGCACGGTTAGAGCATCCAATGACTCGAACGCCTTAATGGCTTTTTCGATTTTTGGTTTGTTCTCATCGAAATCCTTACGAGCATTTTCGTTAGGGAAGATCTCCTCGGAATTGTCCTCGATCACTTTCATCCACTGCACTGCGTATTGGTTCAACACTTTGAAGTCGACGTTTAGCCAAGCTCCGTTACGGCTGGTTCCGCCACCTGCTTTGAAACGCTCCGCAAGGCCTTCAGAGAAAGTCTTGGATGTGGAGGCAAAGAACAAGTCATCGCTAACAGAGACGGATGGCACGAAGTCATCGTTCTGGAATGGGATGGGAATGAACCAGGTCTTGAGGTCATTTTTCTCACTGCTCATTGGGACCTGCATTGGGATTTCCTCGCCGGCCATTTCGCTGATGCTTTTCAGGATATTTTCGGCTGATGTATTGATGCGAGTCCAAGAAGATTGGAGCTTAGAGCGATCTGATACAGTGCTGACATAGGCGACCCGTGGGACCTTACCCTCTTTCAGCACCACTTGTGGAACGTTAGGCACTTTGGGGAATGATCCGTTGATGTCGATAACCAGAGCGGACTCAGAACCAAGACCGGCAGCAAGATCGCCACGGAGGGCTTTCCAGAGCTCAAGGGCATCGCTGCGGAATGATTTGTCGAACATGTCCACGCCTTGCTTGAAGTCGCGGAAGTCAGCGGAATCGATATCGAGTGCGGCCACACGCTTGGTCATCAGGTAGCTGGTTTCGCCAAGGGTATCGACGTATTCCATCACTTTCTGATTGTAAGCCTCGTTGCTGCTCCAATCGGCGAAGAGCAGAGTGCCCTCACCGGCTTCCATGGAAGACAGGGTGTGGGTTTTTCCGAGATCCAGAGCTGGCATGTTAGGTCCACCGAAGGACTCGACTTTCAGACCGTCCTCAATGAAACCGACATATCCGGCGTCAGTGGCTGTGAACAAGGATGCGAGTTTCTCACCTTGTTTGGCCAAGCTTTCGAGCAGGGCTTCAACATCGCGGGTATCACCGAGTGATGATGCATCGCTAAGGCCTTTGCCTGCACCATTGGCGAAAGAGCTGACCAGACGGTATGCGAAGCTTTCGACGCTGTTGACTTGGTTCAACATTGTGGAGTCGTTGTAGCCGGCGAAGAGAATGTCTTTATCGAGGAAGGAGTCGATGTATGCCATCTTGTCGTTGGCACAGACGGAGTCCTCTACTTTGTCAACGAGCACGAAATCGTCTTCAGATTTTCCGAAGAAGAGCACGACGTAATCACCAACCACACCGGAAACGGCGACAAGAGTTTTCTCTCCGAGAGCTTTCTTGAAGGCATCGATATCGCCGCTTTCAATGAACTCGCCCATTTCCTTGAAGCCGTCTTCGGCCTCGATCATCTCTACGAGCTTAGCTCCGGAGATTTTGTAGCCGGAAAACTCGGCATCACCACGTTTGATCGTGATGGCCTCAGATGCGTCCTCGGCCATGCCGAGCACGGAAATCACTTCCTCCATTTGACCGGCAACGAGATCTCGCGCATCTGCGTCAGAAACTTTTGATCCTTGGTAGAAGGATGGCATGTTCGCCTCAGCAAACATCGCGATGAACTCTTTTGGCGCGCCTTTGAGCGGTCCATCGAGAAATACTTTAGGTGACTCGGGGGAGAAATTCTCACCTTCGCGCACAAAACCATCGGCTGCGAACACGGCAGTGCGACCACCGAAGTAGGCTAAGCGCTCCAGAAATTTGATACCCAAGCGGAAAGCCTCTGGGCTCCCTTTGCCGTAGGCGGCGAAGTATTCTTCACTGTAGGCGGCGATCTGAGCATTCATTTGATCATCCTGAGCCAGATCCTCCAGAGAGACTCCTTCGTCAGCCATGCGCTCGAGAATAAACTCGCCGATAGGTGATTTAATCAATTTTTCAAATGCCTTACGACCATTGTAGACGCCCTCGTAGTGGACTAAATCCTTGGGCAGGTTTTTGGCAAACCCCATCTTGGCCGCACGGTCTTCTGCGCTGGCAGAGGGCTTGATGGGATCCGGATCTGGAGTGGGAACAATGGAATCACCCTTAGCTGCTGGGGTACCCGAGTCGCCGCTAGATGAGGAGGAGGTCGTTGTCTTATCCTTACATGCGGTAAATGCGACAGCACCTGCCAGTAGAGGGATTAAAATATATTTACGCTTCATACGCGCTGATTTACGGGCATTGCGGCACTTTTTTCAATTACAAAGCTGATCATTTTTTATATCTGAACTAGAGTCCTGCAGCCTCCCCGCCAAGCTGACCTACCAAACGAACGAAATACTACATCAATGCCTGAATTACCCGAGGTAGAAACCACCAGAAAAGGAGTCGAGCCCCATTTGTTAGGACGGTCGGTAGTCGAACTGGTCTTGCGGGAGCGCCGAATGCGATGGCCGGTTGACGACGCCGTTCTAGCTCTGGAGGGACAGGAAATCACCGCTGTTCGGCGCAGGGCCAAGTATCTGCTCATCGAATCGACTACTGGCACCCTGATTCTGCATCTTGGCATGTCCGGCAGTCTTCGCATCTGCCCGCACGACACGGAACTGAGGAAACATGACCATTTCATCGTGCGACTCGGCCCCAACACGCAGATGGAAATGCGACTGCATGATCCACGCCGGTTCGGTGCCGTGCTGTGGCATCCAGCTGATGCAGGCGATATCAACAATCACCCCCTGTTGGTCAAAATGGGCCCAGAGCCGCTGAGCGATTCATTTGATTCGACAGTTTTGGCTCAAGCATGCCGCGGAAGAAACACCAGCATCAAACAACGCATCATGGATAATCATGTAGTGGTCGGTGTAGGCAATATTTACGCTTGCGAGGCTTTGTACCGAACCGGCATCCGTCCCACAAAAAAAGCAGGGAAAGTTTCCAAGGTCCGTCTCGCCACTCTCACTCGTAATATCAAGGATGTGTTGGCAGAGGCGATCAAACAAGGTGGCACGACCTTGAGAGACTTCGTCAACGAGGACGGAAAACCTGGCTATTTCAAGCAGCAACTAAACGTCTACGGGCGTGAGGGCGAGGGATGCCATCGTTGCCAGAGTGTGATCAAAAGAGTCGTGATTTCAAACCGGTCGACATTCTACTGCCCCAAGTGCCAAAAATAGGCCAAGTCGTTTTTTTCTCTCTGCCTCTTGACATTTGTCGTTAATCACGCAGATTCACGCCCGTCTCAATCACAGGCCGGTGTGGCGGAATTGGTAGACGCGCGTGATTCAAAATCACGTTTCCTCGGAAGTGCGGGTTCGATTCCCGCCGCCGGTATTTTTACTGTGATCTTGAGAAAATGGCATGGAGTGCCTCGATGGTGCCCTGCCCTGCGGCTCCTCGAGCGATATATCCGCCAACCTCCGAAATACGCTGTTTTACTTCGACACAAGCATTCTCTGGACAGGCCAGATTGGCAGCGACCGATAAATCTAACATATCAAGATCATTGTGGCTGTCTCCGATGGCGAATGTGTTCTGCGGAGATATTCCTGTTAGTTTCCCAACTTCGGCCAAGGCACTCCCTTTGTGGTATTGCGTGTGACTGAAGCGCATATAAATCCCATTGCGCTGATAACCTAACAGGGGCGCATCTGGTAAATGCTGATTCAACCATTGGGTGATGAAATCCATTTCTTCCGAAGTCGAGGAAACGATTCCAGCAGGCTCCCCTTCCTGTTCTCCCCAAACAGCAGCAGTTTCTTGCTCTACCCATTTTCGCATCCGCTTCATGAGTCGGCGATGTTTGCGGAAGAGTTTTTTGTGATCTTTGTCACAGCGTTTGTTCCAGTCAGTGACTGGCAACCAGCGACCAAAGTCGTTAGGTGTATATATTTCACGCTCTCTCGCGATGACAAAGTCCGGTAGAAAAGGAAAACGGGCTTCTGATATCCCCTGCATCGTCTGCATCAGAGAGCGCCCTGTGTTGATTCCCCAGATGGTGCGGTGGGATTCACGCATGCCTGACATGAGATTGAAAAACTCATCGGGCACAGGCGGTTGGCCATCGGGTATGGCCAGTGTTCCATCAAAGTCAAATGCGAGCAGCCACGCGGCTGTTTCCTGTCGGGGCAGTGTCTTCAAAACGCAGTCAACAAATAGGCTGAGCAAGTATCCATCATCGGACCAGCGCTATTCCGGAACAGGAATGGCACGGCGAGGTGCTGCCGGTTCGGGTTCATCTTCTGGAACGACTTGAGCTCGGTTCGTTTCAGGCTCAGGCTCTGGCTCAACAATAGCTTTTGGTGGAGGTGGTATGGTTGGCATGACACGAATTGCCTTGGGAGCATCGGCAGTTGGCTTCGCGACTACGGCTCCAGGAGTCACTTCGTCGGACGGACGTCCCTTGCGCATTTTAATCTCCACACGACGATTGGGTGCTTGCTCTTCAGCTGTGCCTTCTTTGATTAATGGCTCACTTTTACCGAATCCTCGAACGGCGATGCGTTCGTTGCTGAGATCCATGGAATCGACCAGCCAACGTTTCACAGCCATGGCTCTGGCTTTGGAGAGTTTTAGGTTGGGTTCTTCCCCGCCGATCAAGTCGGTGTGTCCGTCGAGCCAGCACACGAGGTTCGGATGTTTATGAATCAGCATGGCGACTTTCATCAGGCTGACTCTGGCGCTCTGCTTCAGCTCGGCGCTATTAAATTCGAAAAGCAGGTCGCTACCAATCAGTGCCTTTGTAGTCAGAAGAGTGTTGCCATCCATGTTGGCCATTTTATCGAGAGACGTAAAATCTTTGAGTAAACCATCCTCAGACTCACCACCTGCGCCCTTGCGTAAGGTTTCGGTGTAGGCATCAGGATCGTATTTCTCGGCCATCCGCGAACCTGGATCAACAGCCACTTGGCTATCTTCTGCCCGTGGGAAAAAGTCCTCGGTCTTGCCCATTTCCGGAAGTTCCGGATCGAAAACAGTCGATTTCATCGGCTCCTTGCTCTCGCCTTCCAACTCACCAATGGCGGCGGCGCTGATTTTGGGGACTTGGATTGTTTCAACATCAGGTTTGATATCGATGTCCATTTCAGGAAGCTGCTCCAGCATCTCAAGTTCGTCCGCTGGGGGCACCACAGCAACGGGTTCCTCAATTTCAGGTTTTTCCGGTGGAGTGATCTCCGGGCGGGAATCGGTGGTATCTACTGGAGAAACCCTCACTACTTGCGTCTGGATCTCCTTTTTCTCGACAAATTCTGGCAGGATCACATCGATTTTACTCAGCCCGAGCAGCACCACGCCATGAAGAACCACCGCGAAGAGAATCGCGATGAGCACCCATTTGCCTTGGCCCTCGTTTTCTGGCAGCCTGAAAGAGGATGTGCCCCCTCGGCCGCCGTTCCAGCTGTATTCGTCCTGCATCATCGCTATTTTAGCGTATCATACGGAAATGGCAACCTAGGGTTTTCAGGCATTGAGGACTATCTTTGTATGCCTAAAGGCTTCGGAAACGTCGTATTTCCAATGACTGTAGGTTGAACACATTCGATTCAGAACCCCAAGCTACTCATATTTGCGAAGCTTTCGTTTGCATCTATCTTGTATATTATTTAAAAGCTTAATCCCCCCTGAGTCTGTATTCACTATTTGAACTTCAGGAACATGTTACACACACACACGCATTTTTTGCTCCGAACCGTGCTGGGATCGGCAGCATTGTGTTGCGCGTCCGCCGCCTACGCGATCGTCGATCTCAACAGCAACGGAGTCAGCGATATCTGGGAGCAAAAATACAATGCCACCGCTCTGGTAGTTGACATTGCAGCCAAGAACTCCGACGAGGACGGCGATGGTCAAACGAACCTGGCTGAGTCGATGGCTGGCACCGATCCTCGCGATCCCGCATCAGTGCATCGCATCGACGCCTTTTCCCGTGTTGGTGATGTTGTCACCTTAGTTTGCCCTACAGAAAAAGGGAAAACTTACCAACCCACAATCCGCGGGGATCTACAAACTGGCTTATGGAATCCGTATGGTAGCCCTGCATTAGCTGCTGGGAACACAATGAATGCGGTGATCAGTGGGCAAAGTGCAGATCGTGCATTCTATCGAGTGATCGTGGCTGATACAGACTCTGACAACGATGGCATTCCAGACTGGGCTGAGGAACAACTTTTCGGTTTCGATAGCATCAATGGAGACTCCTTCGGATCGGGCACGAGCAATAACGACCTCATTGTCTTGCAGTCACACATCAATGCTCTCACTAACAGTGAGATCACCATCACAGCGACAACGCCAGATGCATTTGAAAAAGAAGCCACTCCTGCTGTGTTCACCATCGCGCGCAGTGGCGACCTCACCTATCCCCTCACCTTGTTCTTGGCAACCAGTGGACACCCTAACATTTCAAAAGGATCCGCGAGTCCGAGTGATTATATACTGAAAGATTCAGGCGGTGCGGTGATTGAAAAATCGGTGACCATTCCTGCGGGAGCATCGAGTGTGGAAATTTTCTGCCACCCGGTGACCGATGCGCTCACCGAAGTGCCCGAAACGCTGACTTGCACCATTGGCGGGAGTTCCATCAGTGCTTCTGTCCGCATTTGTGATGCCACCAATATTCCAGCCAACGCCCGACTCTTCGTAGCTCAGCTTTCCCCTGAGCCAGGAGTTGTCAGTACTGGATCAGGGCTCTCCACGATACTGTTACAAGGTGACAATTCGGTAGGCACCGTCAATTTAAACTTCTACGGACTGACCACGCCCCAGACAGCCGTGCACATCCACATCAAGAACCCAATCAACGGCCCCCATGTGGAAAGTCTTCCGATGGGACAAATCGATGCGCACCCATGGCACATCATCGCCGCCCATTTCCTCGCTACAGACCAAGCGGTGTTAGACTCGCTACTTGCTGGGCAACTTTACATCAATGTTCACTCCTCGGATTATCCAGCCGGTGAAATTCGTGGGGATTTCCTCACCTCGACAGGATCCACAGATCTCGTGATCCCCATTGACCCTCCTACCATCGTAGCCCTGACTGGGGATGAACTGGATCGTGACATTGCTCGTTTTCTGACACAGAGCACTTTTGGCGCTACTCCCGAACTGATCACAGAACTGAGAAATTTGGTCAATAGTTCACCGCACAACGGAAACCGGATCTCAGCCTACGGCGCCTGGCTCGATGCGCAGATGGCCATGACATCAACCAATCTGGAACCTCATTTGCACGCGATCGATGCCCAGCAAATTTTCCTATCCAGCATCCCCGGTTCCCCTGATTACCGTGAGAATTACACCCCCGGCAATACAGCGAGGCGAAACGCCTGGTGGACATTGGCCAAAGCCGCGCCCGATCAATACCGCCAGCGTGTTGCCTTCGCCCTGAGTGAAATCTTCGTCACCTCCTCTAACGACTCTACGGTGAGAGATCGGCACTATGGCCATGCCCATTACTACGACATGCTCAAGGATGGAGCCTTCGGATCATATCGTGATTTGTTAGAAGACGTGTCCACACACCCGATCATGGGCCAATATCTCTCTCATCTCCGCAACTCTAAAGCGATCCTTGATGGTGGTGGCAACGTTATCATTTCTCCTGATGAAAACTATGCTCGAGAAGTGATGCAGCTGTTTTCCATCGGTCTTGTTCAGTTGCATGAGGATGGCTCACTGAAGCTCAACGCCAATGGATTGCCTGACCCTACTTATCTCCAGGACGATATCAGTGCCATGTCGAGAGTCTTCACTGGATGGTCGTTCTCCAAACGTCACAGCCCGAGCAGCTCTAACACGGTCATCGACAACACCTCGTTTTCATACGGAAGCGGATCCCGCTATTATCAGGCTCAATGGTCGAACCGGATGAAAAACTTCGCAGATTACCATGATACCGATGAAAAAGTGATCCCCACCCTAGGCCTAACCATTTCAGCAGGTGGCGATGGTGAAAGTGATCTGGACGCAACCATGGAGCACCTTTCCAATCATGCCAATACGGCACCATTCATTACCCGCCGACTGATTCAACGCTTGGTGACATCGAATCCATCAGCAGGGTATATTTATCGAGTCACCCAAGTTTGGAAATCTACCAACGGAGATCTCGGGGCCGTATTCAAGGCGATCCTACTCGATTACGAAGCTCGCTCGATTGACGCCACGGCAGCCATCAGCTACGGAAAGAAAAAAGAACCCATTCTTCATACCTTGGCAGTGCTTCGAGGTTTAGGGGCTGAGAGCAATCTACCTCTCGCGCATTTGGATCCGGCGGATACCAGCATCGCCGACCTTAGCTCTCATGCCTACGCACCCGACAAGTTGGCCTTGTTCACAGCAGAGCTCAATAAGTTCCCAGCAGGAACCATGCGAATGAGAATGAATGATACGGATGGGAATATCGGACAGACACCGCTGCATGCCCCCACTGTCTTCAACTGGTTCTTACCCGATTATTCGGTCGTGGGACCTCTCGCCGATGCTGGCCTTCGGGTCCCAGAGTTTCAAATTGCCACGGAGATTTCCGTGATCACCAATGCTAACGTGTTCTATCAGCTCGCCTACTACGGCAGCGGACTGGGAGGTTCATCGCTTCGCAATCAGAAAGCCCATGATGAAAACGGTGCCCCCCACCCTATTTACAATCCCTATGGTTATGGTGACAACGACGACCATCAAATCCTCGATCTGACCAGCGCCTCTGCGATGGGGCAGGCCTACATGGCGATCATGGACACGAATGCCGATGGCAAGGTGAGCTCGGCTGATACGACCTTTGACAACCGCAGCAGCATCGTCGCGGCATGTGTGGCTCTAGTGGATCACGTTGATTTACTCCTAACATCGGGTCGACTGAAAGCCGACTTCTCCTCTGGCTACATTCCCGACATCCGACGCGATGACAACCCACGCGACATCATCATCGATACTCTGGCGAACTACGCCACCTACTACGACGACAACGATAACGATGAAGATCAAGAGTATGTGTTCAAAGGAAGACTGAAACTCGCCGTCTATCTCATAGCCAACAGTCCACAGGCACTCATCCAACGTTAATTTTCACAACCGCCATACATGAAAAAACATCAGAAAGAAGAACTCCACTCGCGGCGTGATTTCCTTCGTCAGTCAGCTTGTGCCTCATTAGGCGTTACCGGCCTGGTCAACGCTCTGGCGCAAATGCGGTTGATCACAGCCTCCATGGCTGCTGGTGATGCTGGCGGAGACTACAAAGCCATCGTCTGTCTATTTCTGGCAGGCGGTAATGATGCCAATAATATGTTGTTGCCGATGGGAGATCCCACCAGTGAGGAAGCCCGCGCTGATTACGAAGCGGCACGTGGAGTGCTGGCTCTCGATCGCAATACACTGCACGCATTGAACATCCCCACCGAAGCGCCTGCTACCCCAACTAAGGCGTTCGAAAAACATTACGGCCCGTCATTTCAATCCCTCGGAGTTCATCCAGATGCCCAGCCGCTGGCCGACTTGTTCAATGCCGGGGACCTTGCGTTTATTGCCAATGTGGGAACACTCGCCTATCCGGTCCCAACACGTGCTGACTACATCAACAGAACTGTGCCTGTTCCTGAGCAGTTGTTCTCCCACTCCAACCAGCAGACTCAGTGGCAATCGTCCATCTCTGACAAACCTTTCACATCCGGCTGGGGCGGTCGTGTTGCAGAGCTTCTCAATGCTTCGTATAACTCCGGCAGCAACGTCTCGATGTCAATTTCGCTAGCTGGCATCAACTCATTCCAAGTAGGAACTGCAGGAGGCGTGAGCCAGTATGTGGTCAACCCATCCGGCACGGTGTCCTTGGAAGGTTACGGCACTAACTACGCCAACGCATACAATACCCCAGGAGACCCTTCTTCCGGTTATAAAGACTCTAACACAGCACGACGTCTGAAGGCCTACGAGGATATCATGAAGCTCACTCACGAGAACTTGTTAGAGGATCAATATAACAAAATCGTTCAGCGTGCCCGTGAAACCGAAGGAGCAGTAGGAGTCGCGCTCTCCGCTGCTGCGGCAACGGGTGTTGATTTCGAAACACATTTTGCCAATGCCCCCACCAAACTTGGCGACCAACTCAAAATGGTTTCCAAACTCATTGCCGGATGTTCACCGCTGGGAAACAACCGACAGATATTCTTTGTTCAAGTCGGGGGCTACGACACCCATCAATCCATGCTAAGCGATCACAGCGAGTTAATGGATGAACTCTCACAGGCCTTGTTGTCTTTTCGAAATACCCTCTCTGATACGCTACTGGATGCGTTCAATGATGTTGTCACTTTTACCGCATCAGATTTCGCTCGAACCTTGACCCCAAACGGTGAAAATGCCGCAACGGATGGCTCTGATCACGCATGGGGCAGTCACGCCATCGTCATGGGAGGACCTGTCCATGGAGGAGACATTTATGGTCACTATCCACCTTTGAAAACTGGGGACACGCCTGGATCAATCGACTCACACAGTAGTCGTGGCCGCCTGATCCCTGATACATCGGTAGATCAATATTCCGCAGTTCTCGCCAATTGGTTCGGAGCAGATGCGAACTCACTGGAAGCTATGTTTCCTAACTTGCCACGATTTGATGACCCATTGACCAGCTCCACAGCGAATATGGCATTTCTCTAGAGCGATGAAGCGATTTCCGATTTTTGCTTTCATTGCATTTCTGTCGCTCAGCGTGTGGTTGCTAACGGTGGCAATCGATCGGCAGGACCCAGTTGATATTCCAGGGAAACTTGATGATGACTTCCGTAGAACAACGGATCTAACTGATCGGCCAGCGCCCCCAAAGCCCAAATCATTCCCTGAAAACATCACCCTGCTACCTGTCGCCGAGTCCTCGGATCTACTCAACTCTCCTAACCAGACACCCGAAGAGGATCTCTCCTTGATTCAATCGATGCTTGGTTTCCACCGTCGGGCATTGGGAGGAAATCCGGTTGGCCTGAACGATGAAATCACTGCGGCTCTCACAGGCAAAAACGTCAAAGGAGCTGTCAGCCTCCCCCCCACCCATCCAGCGATATCGGACAAAGGCGAACTGCTAGATCGCTGGGGAACACCATATCGATTCCATGCTTACTCGGCTAAAGTGATGGAAATCCATTCTGCCGGGCCAGATAAGAAGTTTTTCACTTCTGACGACCTGAAATTACTTGAGTGAACTCTACTCCCATTCCATTGGGTCGACATTATAGTAGTGTCGAAGTTGCTCGTAAACGTCAGGGTAGGATTCACGCAGCTGGTCAGGCTTCTCGTAAAATGTCTCCGTGGCGACCGCAAAAAATTCAGCAGGATTTGTGGCGCCGTATGGATCGATCACGGTGCGTTTGCCTTTCTCAAGTTTACGTTGAAATTTTTCGAATGCTTTACTGAACACCTGAGCCCACTCACGATAAGATCCCGCCCCGCCAGATAACTCCGGAACACCATCGGCGGCACCGTCGTCCTGATCGAGCTGATGGGCGAATTCATGCAATGTCACATTGGAGCCGTCTTCCTCGTTGCGACCACCCGCGACCACGCTGTCCCATGCGAGAACCACACTACCGGAACTCCAACTTTCACCCAGCCGGACATCATCCCCACCATGTTCGTTCCTTGCCTTGTAGGCTGAAGGGTAAAGAAGGATACTGCGGAGCTTCCGGTAATAGTCATGCTTCCGGTTGACTAACAGAAGACAAGCTTCCGCGGCAATCACCCTGCGCATGTGCTCGGATACCTCTTCCATTCCACCACAGGCTTCAAAGGATTTCTCATCGAGAAAGACATGCATCAATCCCTCCAGTTCATCTCGCAATGATTCCGGAAGACGCGCGAAGGTCGGAAAATCCTCGCTCAGTTCACGTCGCTGACTTTTGTCAAGGCGCATGCGCATCAAATGAGCACGGCGCGCTTTTCTTCTTACTCCTATGAAGGCGAAAACAAGAAAGGTGGAAGTTACAGCGAGTAATAAAATCGTGATCCCGTTCACAATATTTCAGGGGTTCGTTGATTCCATTCTAACAATTGATCAAAAGTCACACCTTTGCCTCCAAAAATATCCAATGCGCTTCCAACAGTCACATCTAGATTGCCGCCACTCTTCTCCTGCACCAATCGAAGGTCCTCCATGTCCGCAACACCACCGGCGTAGGTCATTGGGATACCTGCCCATTCACCTAGATGCTGAACCAGATCCGCATCGATCCCCTGACAGAGACCTTCAACATCTGCTGCATGAATGAGATACTCGCCACACCATTCGGCTAAAGCCTCAAGGGTGGCGTGAGTGATATCGAGGTTAGTCAGTGTTTGCCAGCGGTTCATAGCAACCGTCCAAGCGGTGTCTTTTTCGGTGGCAACACGGCGACAACTCAGGTCCACCACGATGTTTTCACGGCCAATTTCGCTAGCCAGTTCTCGGAGTCTGTTTTCCAGAAATGTCCCACCTTCATCGAACAGCCATGATGTGACGATAACGTGGGATGCACCGGCTTCGAGCCATTCGGCGGCATTGTGAATATTAATCCCCCCCCCGATCTGCAGTCCACCTGGCCATATGGAGATCGCTTCTCGGGCAGCATCAGAGTTGCCTGCACCAAGTTGGATCACGTGCCCTCCTGTTAGGTTGTTTTTTCGGTATAGCTCTGCAAACCACGAAGGCTCACGATCTGAGACGAAATTCTCGGTAGGGCCAACTCCGGTATCAGTCAGAGTACCACCGACGATCTGTTTGACCTGTCCGTCGTGGAGATCAATGCATGGGCGAAATTTAGTCATAGAGAGCAGGAGTAGGTAGGTCGCGAGTTAAAGCCTAAGTCGATCCAACCACTACTCGGCAATGCCTTCATCTGCAAGTGCGTCTGCAAGTAAGTTTAAGTATTCCTCACGTGGAATTTCCAAGCCCCCGAACTGGCGCAGGTGGTCGGTCATCCACTGGGTATCTAATAGGGTGTAATCGTTCTCACGCAGCCACTCGACCAAATGCACCAAAGCAATCTTACTGGCGTCGGTTTTACGCGAGAACATGCTTTCGCCAAAAAACGCCTTCCCCAAGGCTACACCGTAGAGACCACCTTGTAATCCGTCATCGTCCAAGCACTCCACAGAATGGGCGAATCCGAGATCATGCAGTTCATTATAGCTCTCCAGAATCACCTCATCGATCCACGTTTCACTACGTTCAGAGCAGCCTTTCACCACCTCGGGGAATTGGGTATCCATGGTCACCCTGAAAGGTTTCTTTCTCAAACTCCGCTTCAGACCATGTGGAATATGAAACCTGTCATCTAGTGGCATGATTCCCCTTACAACCGGGGAAAACCAATAGATTTCCCCGTCTTCCGCCATCGGGAAAACACCCTCGGTATATGCACCAAGTAAAACGTGAGCGGGGATTTTTTCCATCGTTACACAATAAACTCCAAGTGGCTGTCGTGGCAGCTCCCAGTCTCATTTTTGAGGGAAGCGGACAACATGCTCGGAAAGCACATCAGTCAGTATCAACCTAGCAAGAATCTAACCAAATTGTCTATGATTTAATAGTTGTGACTTTTTTGATCTGACACAACCAGCATCACGCATCGTCCTCTGATTGATTGCGGTCCGACATCTCATCCAACAACCGCGACGCTTCTTCATAGTCGGCATCTGCCACAGTCAGGCGAATTCCGTAAATCATCGCGTCAAAAGGTAACACACTCGCTGATCCTTCATCCAAAATCTCAGCCCGGATTCCATAGCTACGCAATTCCAACTGCGCGAGCTGCGCTGGCAACAACAGGCTAAACTTTCGAACGACCTTCAAGAGAGCCTCATTTCCCGGCACCAAGGCCGACATTAAGGTTCAGCGGCACGGTGAGGGCCTCTGCGTCCGACCAGAGATCCATTTCAATCTTCAGAATATCAGATTTCTTTTTGAGAAGATAACTCTTGGTGACGGTTTTCTTGCCAAAGCCACCCATGCTCGACCAACCGCCAGCCTTGGACTCGATAAGTTTCCCCGCTTCGTCATAAAATCGCACTGCAGCCAGTTCCGGAATATCCCGGTCCCATTTGAAGCTTACCTCCAGTTCGTCGTCACCGTATTTGGGTTTTTCGATTTTGCTCACCTCGCAGCTGAAATTGTCACCGAATGTTAACTTATCGCCTTTCTTCAGCTCGCGTGGTCCGCTGGTTTTGGTATCAGTCTTCGAGGCCACCACGAGGTCGAGACTGCCAGCGAGCTTGAGCGCTGCGTTGTCTCCTTGAGGCAATTTGTCCGATTTCACCTCGATTCGCATGGTTTTACCATCCTTGCTGGTCTTGTTCCACATACCGAAAGATCCGCCCAGGTCTTGGTCGCCATATTGGATCGATACTTTGGATTTCTTATTATCGAAGGAAATGACGTTCTTTCCGCCGCCACGCACGGCCACAGTGACATAGACGCCTTCGGAGGAATTGTAGGTCTCGAATCCGTCGAAATCCTTTTTCAAGGACTGCCATACGATTTTCATGCCCGAGGGCTCGATGGATACATCAGCCAAGGACGCCATCGGCAGGGTCACGCTACACGCTGTTATCAAAGATAGGAGGTGGGTTTTCATGGCAATCACGCTAACTGGTCAGTAGATCTGGCGCAATATCGAAATCGAGCGGAAATCCTGCTTGACTCGGTGCTCGATCAGCCCTATCTCCTGCCCTCCGCAACTCAACGAAGCATTTTTCCCATGGCCACAACAGAAGTTATTCTCCGCGAAAAAATTGGCAACCTCGGCGCTGAAGCCGACGTCGTCACCGTCAAAGCCGGTTACGCCCGCAATTTTCTTGTCCCAGAGGGCAAGGCATACGAGGCAACCAAAGCTAATCTCAAGCACCTCGAGTCCCTGAAAGCAAATCGCGTCAAGCGTGAGGCTGAAGAGTTCGCCGCTGCCCAAGAAACCGCTGCCAAGATCAAGAAGCTCAAGCTTGAGTTCACACTTGAGACAGGTCAGGGCGGAAAAGCCTTCGGCTCCGTCACCAGCATCGACATCCACAAGGAACTTAGCGAAAAAGGCATCGAAGTTGATCGTCACGCGATCCAGCTCGACGGCCCAATCAAAACTTCCGGCAAGCAAGATCTCGAAGTCAAGCTTCACGGCGACGTCACTGCCAACCTTAAGATCAACGTCAAGGTTGCAGGTGAAGAAGAAGCAGCTGCTGAGTAAGCTGCTAACACACCATTTTCCAACCCTTTCCTCTATCCCAGGGGAAAGGGTTTTTTCTTGGTCTCATTGCGCTTGGTGCTGGCTGAGAATGCGGATTAAACTATGGCCATGCGAAGCATAGAACTTGATCCCCTTGGAGAACACTCTGACCGCGCCTACTCACTGCTGACTGCACTAGTGACACCTCGACCGATCGCTTGGGTGACTACGATTGATACTGAAGGGCGGGTCAATGCGGCGCCGTTCTCGTTTTTCAACGTCTTTGGCAGTAAACCCGCGATGCTGGCCTTCGCACCTGGAAACAAGGAACCGGGAGTGCCCAAAGACACCGCCAGAAACATCAGAACCAATGGTGAATTTGTGGTGAATCTAGTCGACCGGTCCGTTGCTGAAGCCATGGTGAAAACATCCGCCCCCCTGCCCTTCGGAGAAAGTGAAATCGACGGTAGCGGCCTGACACTTGCGGAGGGTAGCACAGTCAAAGTGCCACACATCATAGAGGCTCCTGCAGCGCTGGAGTGCAAGGAGCACAGCACGGTAGAAATCGGAGGAAACCGATTGGTCATAGGCATCATCCAGCGCATTCACGTTCGTGAGGAAATGATGCTGTCGGAAGAACTACGTATTGACCTTGATCAATATCATCCGATC
The DNA here is from genome assembly GCF_042849255.1 of Oceaniferula spumae. Lineage (GTDB taxonomy): Bacteria > Verrucomicrobiota > Verrucomicrobiia > Verrucomicrobiales > Akkermansiaceae > Oceaniferula > Oceaniferula spumae. The sequence continues at coordinate 172,059 of NZ_AP026866.1, read as the reverse complement.
GGTCGCATGGCCTCACCGGATTGGTATTGCGGCACTGAAGATTGTTTCGAAATCAAACGCGGTTGATAAACTGCCTCGACTCACGCTCCGGCAGCTAAGATAGGTTCAAGATCATCCAGCCAGTTTTCCAGAGCGGAGAATAGACGTTCTCGGCCAACACCGGCGAAGGGCTCATGTAACATCCCTTCGATTTCGCAGTATCGTTTTTCCTTATTGGGAAAGCGTTGATACATCTCGCGGGCAAATTTGACCGGGCAAACAGGATCATCACTTCCTTGGGTGAAAAGCAGGTTTGTTGTTTCCGAAGCATTGCCAATTTCCTCTTCGATCATCTCGGATGTTTTCAGGAGGAATAGTCCCCAACGGATCGAGGCTCTCCGGTGCCAGAGAGGATTGCATGGCTGTTCGGCAAGGGCCTTTTCCTCATCTTCCTCGTTGTTGAGCCGACACATCTCGGGAGTAACGCCTGTGGAAATAGTCAACCGGGGAATCAGATATGCCAGCCAGCCCACCCAAGTTCTGAAGGCTGCCGACCTGCCGTTACCAGGGCGAAGCAGTGGCGAAGAAATCCAGCTGAATGCAGGCTCCGGCAACAGACCTTTCCCGGCTAAGACCAGATGACGTGTTGCTAATAACCCGCCCATTGAATGCCCCATCACGCCGTATGGTAGATTTCCCATCGTCGCCATAGTCTCGGTAATAAGGGCATCCAGAAATCGTTCGTCGCCGCAGTCACCTCGTTTGCCAGGGCTGCGTCCGTGACCGGGCATATCGGTCACCGTACAACGTATTCCTCTGCGCGTGAATGGCTCTAACACATCAGGATAACGTTCTGCGTAGTCGCCCTGTCCGTGATAGAACATCGCGGCGGCCCTGACAGGCACATCATCGTCTGGATGCATCACCAAACGATTTAGACTTTTCTTGTGAACTATTACGCGCTGGGTCTCGACCTTCATCGCAGAGTTAGGGCTTCAGGGTTTGGATTAACTCTTTGAACAAAAGCGCGTCCTCATCCCGGCCTGATGCGGCCAGACTATACTGAAGCTCAGTGATGTAGCGGAGTAAAATCAATCCGAGATTCCCCGGGGAATCAATCGCATGACGAGCCTTATCAGAGATTTCAGGATGATTATCTAACAATGTGCTAATGTCGAAACGCCGTCCACTGTGAAAGCAGTCGACCAAATAGCTCATACCATCCGCCTCGATACGAGTGAGAAAATGGCCAGGGTAATTACACCCCTCCACATTGGCTCCAACACGACGGCCCATGAGAATGTATAGAAAGCCCAAGCTAGTCGGGTTCCCTTTTTTGTGATCGATGACTCGGCAGAGATCGAAGTTTTTTTCCACATCTGCCTTTTCTTTGACACCAGTGAAACGGCGGTCATCGAAGAGCCAGAGCCGTAGTTCATCCGCGCTTGGGTCAGAGATTTCTTCGCGGATTTCATCTGCCAGCAAATCCAAACTGTCTGATAACGATGGCCTTAGAGTGATTCCATCATGCAGGAAATCGGACAACTGGCGAAGGATCGCCTCGAAGCTTTCCCAATCGTCCTCCAGTGCAGAGGCTCCACCACTGGGAACCAACCACTCAGCTCTCAAGGTATCTCTTCGGCCAGGCTCTAACAACTTCACTAACCGTTTTTTTCCAGAAGCCGGAACTTTGATTCCCAAGGCTGCGAGATCTTGGCTGATGTCTCCGCCAAATTCAGAAAACTGCTCACGGATTACGGGTCGCACCGCCGGATCCTTGTCATCAAGAAGTCGGATGAGGAACGGTAGATCGCGGGCAGATGACATGTTATTTATCTAAACCATATCCACTACTCAGACCAATGATATTTGTGTCAAATTAGGTCGAGTATGCATGGCTCACTACAAAAAAAGCCCCTGCAAATTGCAGGGGCTTTGTAGAATGAACTAGTTAGCTTTCAGCTGGATTATTCAGCGGCTTCATCTTCGTCAGCTGGCTGAGGAGGCATGATGCCACCGGGGCCAATTTGCAGACGCATTCCGTTGCCCTTGAAGTTAACATCGACACGCTTGATACGCTCGCTGATATCGTCTGGCACAGCCGCTTTGTCTTGCTCTGTTTCGTAGGGACCTTCGAAAACGACTTTGCCGGCTTTGTCTCTGACGATGACTTCTTTTTTACCATTCACGGTCTTCATCGTGACGCTACCTTTGTCATCTTGGATGGAAACGGAAGTTCCGCCAAGCATGTGGATGCCGCCTTTCTTGCCCTTGGGAGCAGCTCCCATGAGGTCATCCATATCGAGAGGCATACCTCCGTTCTGGAGTTGTTTCTGGAGTTGATCGAAGTGCTTCTTCATTTGCTCTTCCATGCGTTTGCGATCGGCTTCAGGGATATTTCCTCCCATGCCTTGGAGCATTCTCATCAGATCTTCGCCACCGACTCTGCCTAATCGTGGCATGTCCATGAGGCCGTCACGAGGTGCTACGACGCGCTCACCGAGGACGATTTTCTTTTCTTCAGCCTTTCCTTTATGAATCAGCTTCACGGTGACTTCATCGCCTGGTTTGTGGGCCAGCACGGCGGCACGAAGGTCATCCTGACTTCCGATTTTTTTGTCACCAACTTCGGTGATAATATCGTGAGCCTCCAAGCCAGCTTTGGCTGCAGCAGAGCCAGGCACAACGTGGTAAACAGTTAGGCCATTCCCCTCGGCTAAACCGAGATGAAGAGAGAGAGTTTCGGAAGCTTGATTGCCACCGACGCCAAGCATGGCGACTTTCTCTGCGGGCTTGGGTGCCTTTTCATCAGCTGCGGCAGCTTCACCAGCTTTCTCCTTGGGGGCTTCTTGAGCACCGGCTTTCTCTGCTGGCTTTTCAAGCGCCGCCACTGGTAGAACCAGAGCAACAGATGCGGCACCGACCAAGGCCTTGACACAACTTGTTAGATTACGGGTTGTTTTCATTAGTTTTATACTTCGTTTTTGTTAGTTTGCGTGTGTTAGATTAGTAGTGACACAACTTATAAAGGAGCCGCATCAGTGATTGATAGTGAACCAGTAAAGCAGTCCACTTCGTTCTAATCATGCAGCGCACATCGGCTGCATTTTTGTCTGAAAATATTCAGTTTGTTTGCACTGGAATCAGCACATATTGGACACCGGGACGATTGATTTCAATTTCACGTCCGTCTTCGTCGAGAACCTTGAGCCGGTCAACATAGTCAATGCGAATGCTGCGGTGCGGCACATTATCACGTGTGATTAACACTCCGGTATCAGAAGTGTTAGTTACCATGTGGCTAAGTGAATTGGGAACCATCCAGGCATCGCGTGGGGCATTGCTCACATCCACGGCATGAACGGAACGACTGTCTGGTTGGGTATTCGCCGGAGTGAAGATCTTTTCATTTCCAGAATCAGCCACAGTTCCAGCGCTAGCTGGAGCGGCGCTGTCAAGATGAGGCATGACCAAAGCTGTGACAGCTCCGAGCAGTGCGACGGCAGCGGCAGCGGCATACATTCCGTAAGCTGAACTACGTTTTGCTTTTTTCTCACCGAGCTTGTTCACTGGTGCGGAATCTTGAGTACCGAACGGCACTACTTTTTCTTCAACTGGAACGTATTCATGCCAGCGGTCCATGGCAATGGCCATGCGGCTAATCATATCGACACTCAATCCTGCTGGAGCGAGTTGGCCGAGATGTGTTTCCAAGTCCTCCAGCTCAGCATCGTGAGCGGAAGATTCTGATTCTACAGCATCTCCAAGCGTCTGTTGCATTGCTACAAACATCTCGCTGGGCACGGCGCTGGGCACGAGTGCTGCAAGTTGTGACTCAAGCTCAAGGAGCTCTGCATCCAGGTGGTATTCCATGTTGTCTGACATTGGTGTGTGAGGGTGGTGGTTTTTTGGGGAAATTGAATAGACCCGAGGGGGGGGTTAGATGTCTTCGTTATGACGGGCTCCTTCGAGCCCTTTTCTCAGGCGTTCGAGTCCGTAGCGATACCGAGAGGCGACTGTGTTTAGGGAAACACCTAAAATTTCACCGATTTCGGCAAATGTGTTTTCGCCCCATATTTTCATGATGATAACTTCGGAGAATTTAGTCGGCAGTTTCTTAAGTCCTTCTTCGAGAAGGTTGCGGGTTTCGTCATTGGCGGCACCGCCTTCAAACCAAGGGTCACTCATGCCACCGGTTTCGCCCCGGCGATCTGCTTCTGATTTCTCCTCGCGTTTGGAACGGCGATCGTTTTTACGTCCAAGGTCGATGGAGAGTCGGCGGATGGTCGTGTAGAGGTAAGGTTTCCATGCCTCTTGGCCACCATCGAACACACCTTCATCAATCTTGCGGGCCAGCTTCACCAAGGCGTCTTGGAGCACGTCTTGGGCGTCCTCGGTGCTGCGGGTTTGTTGTCGGGCGAAAAGCAATAAGCGTGAACCATTTTCCGCTAGCCATGTACCCCATTCATACCCCTCCGCGGCGGAAGGTTTACGCCTCCCATCTGCATCACGCGATGCTCCTTGGGAGAGTTTGGAAATACTAGCAGTAGCGCTGTTCACAGATTCATTGTTTTCACTGTCCATAGCGTCGCATCGATTCAAGATTGTTCAAGTGGTTCGGGAAAATTAAAACACATATGCATCTACTCCCGCGAGGTTTCTTTTGTGAGTTTTTAAATATCCACTCTGTCGGCTTTATTTGCGATCCCCCTGCTTCAACCATTGTCCGGTGAGTGATTTCTTATTTTTGGCCACTTGTTCGGGTGTCCCGCTCGCAACGACAGTGCCGCCATGCCTTCCCCCGCCAGGGCCGAGATCGATGATCCAGTCCGAGGCACGAATCACATCGAGATTATGCTCCACGATTACTAGCGAGTTCCCGGCATCACGCAATCGGGTGAGCACACCGAGCAGCACCTGCACGTCGTTGAAATGCAGACCTGTCGTCGGTTCATCAAGCAGGTAGAGGCAGTGGCCGCTGTTCGGGCGTGATAGTTCATCAGCGAGCTTCACCCGTTGAGCTTCACCGCCGGAGAGCGTATTTGCAGGCTGACCAAGGGTGACGTAGCCGAGGCCGACATCGCAAAGAGCGCTGAGAATGGTATTGAGCTTTGGCACATTGGCGAAGAATGCGGCAGCTTCCTCGGCGGTCATATCAAGAACCTCGGAAATATTGCGACCCTTGTAGGTAATTTCGAGTGTTTCACGATTGTAGCGTTTACCTCCGCACGAGTCGCAAGGAACGTAGGCATCATTGAGGAAGTGCATGTCAATGCGGATGGCTCCGTCGCCTTGGCATTTTTCGCAGCGACCGCCTTTGATATTGAAACTGAATCGGCCGGCATTGTAACCGCGTTGTCGGGCAAGCGGAAGCTTCGCGAAAAGAGCGCGGATATGATCGAGCGCGCCGGTGTAGGTGGCTGGGTTTGATCGCGGACTTCTTCCGAGTGGTTTTTGATCCACTACCACAACCTTTTCCAGCTGGTCGATGCCATCGATACCGTCATGCGCACCTGGGGCTGCAGTGGATCTGTAGAAATGCCGTGAGAGCGCTCGGCGTAGAATACCGTCGATGAGTGTGGACTTACCACTGCCGCTGGCACCGGTGACTGAGACCATCAATCCGAGGGGGATGGTGACATCGATCCCCTGTAAGTTGTGCGCACGGGCGTTGCGAATGAGCAATTCGCCGGTGGATTTACTGAGTGACAACCGGGAGGTTTCAAAGTCGATATCCGCACCTTTCTTCAGCCACTGACCGGTGATGGATTTTTTTTGCTTGGCGACATCGGCAGGAGTTCCCTCGGCTAACAATTCCCCTCCCCGCGTTCCTGCACCCGGCCCTATGTCGATCAGCCAGTCGGCAGCGCGGATGGTATCTTCATCATGCTCCACTACGACAACGGTGTTTCCAATATCACGCAATCGCTTGAGAGCCTCGATGAGGCGTGCGTTATCGGCACAATGCAGACCAATGCTGGGTTCATCTAACACGTAAACAACTCCCGAGAGCCCGGCTCCGATCTGAGTGGCTAGGCGAATCCTCTGCGCCTCCCCTCCGGACAGTGTGTTACTGCCACGATCCAATGTTAGATAGGAAAGACCGACGTCTTGGAGAAATTGCAACCGTCTCACAGCTTCTACCAGCACTCCCTTCAACGCCGGACCACGGTCGTCTGGCAATATTAGATCCCGCAGCCAAGGCAGGGCATCTTCTACGGAAAGAGCACAGAGCCGATCAATGCCTAACTCTCGTTCTCCGATGTCATTAGCGCTCTCCAATGTGACAGCGAGCATTTCGGGTTTCAGTCGGCGGCCGTGGCATTTTTCACATTTTCGCGAGGTCATGAAGCGGCTCATGCTGCGCCGGACCGCATTGCTTTTACTCTCGCGGGAGAAGCGCTCGACAGTGCGGCAAAGCCCCTCAAACGGCTGAACCATAGGCCGAGAAAAACCGTCTTTTTCCCAGATGACTTCGATTTCCTTGCCATCCGTGCCGTAGAAAAGGGCGTGTTTGAATGAGTCCGACAGTGAGGAAAAGGGAGCATCCAGATCGGCACCTAGTTGTTTGGCCAAGGCTTCCATTTTCTTCCCCTGCCAGCTCTTCTTACGCTTGTTACTTTTCCAGATGACCACCGCATTGTCGTTAAGCGACTTGCTAGGATCAGGCACAATAAGATTCGGATCACAGGACATCTCTGTTCCCAGTCCATGACAGACTGGACAGGCGCCGCTTTGGGCGTTGAAGGAAAAATGTTTGGGGGAAAGTGCTGGCAACTCGAACCCTGTGGACGGGTTTCGATAACTGGTTAGAAATGAGACTTCCTCCCAGTCATTTGCGTCTGGCTCCATGACCTCCGCGATTGCTTGGCTACCGCAAATACGCAGCGCTGTTTCAACCGAGTCGGCAAGCCTACTCATCGAGTTTTCACGCACGACCAAACGGTCTACCACAACCTCCAGATTTTTCACTCTCTTGGGCCATTGCGAAGCTGCTTCATCGAGCTCTAACATCGTGCCATTAACTCGTAGGCGAACGAAGCCCTGGCGTTGTAAATTTTCCAACAGAGACGCAACATCCCCCGCTTCCTCTTTAGGCACGGGTGCCAACAAAACAACCTTAGTCCCCTCTGGTCGGCTGGATAGGGCGTCGATAATATCCTTACCAGTCATCTTTACCAGACGTTCACCAGTGGCAGGGTCGTGCGGAACACCGATGGCAGCATAGAGAATGCGAAGGTAATCGTAAATTTCAGTGGCCGTGGCAATGGTCGAGCGAGGGTTCATTCCACCAGTTCGTTGCTCGATGGCAATGGCTGGACTAAGCCCCTCAATGGAATCGACGTCCGGTTTATCAAACTGATCAAGAAACTGACGTGCGTAACTGCTCAGACTTTCTACATAGCGCCGCTGCCCTTCCGCATAGAGTGTGTGGAATGCCAGCGACGACTTTCCGCTGCCGCTGGGTCCGGTGATCACGACCAATTTTTCCTTGGGGATTTTAACATCGATGCCCTTGAGGTTATGTTGGCGGGCTCCTTTGATCACTATTTCCTGCACGCCGATATGCTGGAACAGGCATCGCGATAAATCCAGCCCTTATAATCCATTGATGTAGGTGTCAGACTTGTCATTTTCAAAATAATGGTTATGGCTGTTGCTCCCCATGAAACGCCGAACTTTCAGACCTAACATAGCAATGCACCGACTGCCGGTCATTGTTCCGGTATGGATTTGTTTGCTGAGTGCGCTCGTCTTTTCTGCCTGCTCACCTGGAGCACGTATCGCGCGAACGCAACCGATTGATCGCTCTGCTGCCATTGGGTCTACCGCTTTTGAAAAAGCGGCCACTCAAGCAGTGAAAAGCCCGTGGGTGGATGGCAACCAAATCACGTCGCTGGTGAATGGTGATGAGTTTTACCCCGCCATGCTCAAGGCCATTCGGTCTGCAAAAAAATCCATCACCTTTGAAACCTACGCCTTTATCAATGGCAAAACTTCTCACGAGTTTGTCAATGCCTTCTGTGAAAGGGCCAAAGCCGGAGTGAAAGTGCACCTCGTGCTGGATGCGTTCGGCTCCGAGGATATTGGCGAAGCTAGCGTGGCTAGACTCCGCGAATGCGGCGTGGGATTGCATTTTTACCACGACAATTTTCTCAGGCATCCCCTGCGTTTCAATACTCGCGACCACCGAAAGCTAATGGTGGTCGATGGAAAAATCGGATTTACCGGCGGCTGCGGGGTTGCGGATGAGTGGACTGGCGATACCCAAACGCCGAATAACTGGCGAGAAAATCACTACATGGTCACTGGCCCTGTGGTCGCTCATATCCAGCGCGATTTCGTGGATAACTGGGTCTACACTGGAGGCCAACCACTGACTGGACCCGATTATTTCCCCACGCTGAAAAGGACCGGCACACAGCGCGCACAGACATTTGTTTCCAGCCCGAAGGACAAACTCTACACCATCCCTCACCTCTACCGTCAGGTGATGGCGTCGGCGCGGAAAAGCATCGTGATCGAAAACTCGTATCTATTGCCAGACCGAACGCTGATGAAAGAAATTCTCGCGGCGAGAAAGCGCGGGGTCCATGTCGAGCTAATCGTTCCAGGGAAATACATCGATGCCTGGCTACTCCGCTACTTTTCACGTCACCAATACCACAAGCTGCTAAAAGCTGGCGTGCACATCTACGAGTATCAAAAAGCGATGATGCACTGCAAAGTGATGGTCGTCGATGGTGTCTTCTCCTCAGTCGGCTCTGCCAACTTTGACGCCAGGTCGCTCTTCACTAACGACGAATCAAACATTAACGTGTTAGATCGTGGTTTTGCTCGCGAGCAATTGCACCTGATTGAGTTCGACAAAAGCCACAGCATTCGCGTGACAGAAGCTCAGTCGCCATGGAATCCTTTGACTCTTCCAGGCAGGGCCGCAGCGCCGCTCCTAACGCCCCAGCTCTAAGTCATTGAGAGAATCGACAAATCAACATCGCTCTCATCGATGATAACATCATTTTAACATACTTTCCCTGGTTCGGAAATCATGCGAGTATTGGGGCGATATGAAAAAACCACTGATCATCGCCCTCTTTTCAGTTCTCGCACTCGCCGTAGGTTCGGTATCGATCGCGGGGCTCCTCAAGTCCCGCACACACAACCCATACCTTCTGCAAGATGGTGACATAGTTTTCCAAGAAACCAACAGCAGCCAAGGCAAGGCGATCAAGGCGGCCACCAACTCACGCTGGACACATGTGGGAATGGTCTTTTTCCGCGACGGAGAGCCCATGGTGATTGAGGCTGTGCAGCCGGTTCGAATCACGGCCTTGAAGAGCTTTATTTCACGCAGTCCGTCATCCTTTTATGCCATGCGACTGAAGGACTCCAACAGACACATCAATGCCAAAACGATTGCCAAAGCGCGGAGTTATTGCAACCGGCAGCTGGGAAAAAACTACGACCTTCAGTTCAGGTGGTCCGATGATCGAATTTACTGCTCTGAACTCGTCTGGAAAGTCTACAAGGAAGCAGCCGACATCGAACTTTGCAAACCCCGTGCATTCAAAACCTACAACCTCAAACATCCTACTGTGCAACGTATCGCGAAACAGCGCTACGGGTCTGTGGGGAACTTGCCTCTCAACGAACTAGCTGTCGCGCCATCAGACTTGGCTGAATCAGATTTGTTAGTTGAAGTGCCCAAGAGAATTACTAAGAAATGAAACATGGATGTGATGGCTGATAAAAAAGCTAGCATCTGACAGTTTTTGATCCGTCAGTGTGCTAACTAACCATGATCACCATGAAACAGCTCATATCCACATTCTTTGCCTTAACGATACTGGTTCTACAGCCCTGCGTAGCTGATGAGAAACTCTCCTTGGAAAACATTTCGGGAGAATACCAAACAACGAATGCCGTCAAAGGAGTTGATACGACAGAGCGTGCATCGTTGCTTTGCACAGCCTTGGACAAAGGTGATGATCCAATATTCAGTCGAGTCCGCATTAGCTTCACCGCATTTTGGGTAGGTCACAAAAACCCTGTGCGTCTGGAAGGTTGTGGTATTGGAAACCTAGATCAAGATGGAGTCTTTCATTTTCAATTCATCGATGAAGACGGCAGACATGGTAGCGGCACGTTCACCCGCAATGGCGATCAGTTTTTCCTGACACTAAAAACCTCCGATCACGTCAAAGAAGACAACCGTGATGCAGACAAAATGGCGCAGGTTTACAATCGGGTCATGGTTTTTGAAAGGAAATGACTCTGCAGACCTCACCAAGGATCTTGGCAGAAACGCATCCTCTATTTCACCATCGACAAGAAGGCATCGCAAATTAGTTTGGGCCAACGGTTCCACTCGGAGCCCTTTTAAACCAACTAAACCACGTGAAAGAACACCACGATCACATCAACTACGTCGAATTCGCTGCTACTGATTTGCCCGCGACCAAAGAGTTTTTCGCTCAGGTCTTTGGATGGCAATTTGAGGATTACGGTCCGGAATACACGGCATTCTCGAACGCAGGCCTGAATGGTGGTTTCTATCAGGCAGACCTGAAATCCAGCACACAGAACGGTGGTGCATTGGTCGTTCTCTACAGCTCAGATCTCGAGGCCACTCTCAAAAAAGTCCGCGATGCCAGAGGCAAGATTACCAAGGAGACCTTCTCATTTCCGGGCGGCCGACGTTTCCAGTTCACCGAACCCAGCGGCAATGAACTAGCGGTGTGGTCTGACTTGGAAGCGGCCTGACACGGATCGTCCCAATGAACTGGATCATACTACTACTCGCAGGCCTGCTAGAAATTGGTTGGGCCGTGGGGCTTAAATACACTGAGGGCTTCACCAAACCATGGATCACGGTGGTGACATTATTGATTATGTTTGGCAGCGTCGGACTACTATCCGTGGCGATGAAATCCATTCCGATTGGCACGGCCTATGCCGTCTGGGTAGGTATAGGAATTATTGGAACCGTCATCTGGGGGATTTTCTTTTTCGATGAATCCGTCAATGCTGCCCGAATGATCTGCCTCGCATTGATTTTGATCGGCGTCATTGGTTTGAAAATCTCAGCATAGGGCTGCTGGTTCTAATTTCTGCTGGATTTTACCATCGCATTTCTTCCTCTAATCGCTAATTTCCACAAGCGTGACTCCAAGATTTCCCACACAGTTCCAGCGCATGACCTTATGGCGAGCGCTCACCGGCTTGGCTATTTTGATCATCGGTCTTCTGACCGTTGGCTTGATCTGGCTGATTGGTCAGGTGCTTGGCTATCTACAGCCCGTGCTTGTTCCCGTGGCCGTCGCCGGTATTATTGCATACCTGCTCGATCCCATTGTCACTTGGCTTCAGAAAAAAGGCCTGTCGCGACTCAAAGCCGTCATCAGTGTTTTCGCAGGCTTCCTGCTCATGATCGGACTGATGGGATGGATGATCATACCACCCATCGTAAAACAAGTTAGCGACGATGAAAATCGTGAGGCACTTGGTAACAACGTCGTTAACATGTTAGGCGGCTTGAAAGAGCAGAAATGGGTCGGGTATCTACTCGAACGAGCGGATAAGCCCAATGCGGTAAACACCGAGAACGGATCGGGCACAGATCAACTTGCGCCGCTCATTCCCGACGATAACGCGCCTCAGCCCGATGTTTCCGATAAGCCTGACGCCAAAGAAGGCGATGAGGCCGGCAAAGTTCCCTTTGAGGAAACCAGGCTGGCATCGATGCTTCCGGATGATTTGTTAGCCACCGTGGTTTCGTGGATCAAGGGTGGCACCACTAAACTGCTAGGATTTTTCGGCCTGGCACTGGGTTTCGCTATGTCGCCCATCTACCTCTACTATTTCCTTAAAGAGAGCTCCGGCATCAAGGCTCACTGGCATGAGTATGTGCCTCTCAAGGCCTCCCGATTCAAAACCGAAGTCGTCGACACCCTTCAGGAAATCAACGGCTATCTGATTTCCTTCTTCCGCGGTCAGTTATTAGTCGCACTCATCGATGGTCTGTTAGTGGGTATCGCACTTTGGATATTCGGTCTCCCCTATGGCCTAGTGATCGGTATTTTCATGGCGATTCTTGGTGTCATCCCCTACATCGGCAACATCCTCTGCCTGATTCCTGCTTGTATCATCGCCTTCCTCCATTTCGGTCAGGCTGACAACCAGAACTTCCTCGGCACCAATCCGTGGATGTATGTGGCAGCCGTCGTTGCGATATTCGTGGTCGTTCAGCAGATTAACTCGCTGATCACAGCACCTAAGATTGTGGGTGACTCTGTGGGTTTGCATCCAATGACGGTGATCTTCTCGATGCTTTTTTGGTCCTTATTACTCGGAGGATTCATCGGCGCTCTGTTAGCCGTCCCTCTTACAGCCGCAGTGAAGGTGCTGTTCCGTCGTTTCATATGGCAGCGTAAATTCAATGAACCGCCGCCTGAGGAAAAAGAGGAACCGGACGACTCCCTACCTCTTGAATCCACGGGCGACGAAGTCCCCGTGTGATCAATTCCTATTTTTTTGAGGAAGAAACAGCATCGGCAACGCTCTCAGCATAACAACAGGGCGGGAGAAGCCTTTGCCTCGTTGTTGCCCTTTTCTTAGATCCACTCAGATATGAAACGTCATCTTTTCCATTTCCTGTTCACAGCATTAGTTTCTATTGCCACGCTACACGCTCAATTTGATCCCTTTTCCGATGATGGTGGAGCGGAAGGTGAAAGCGAAAAGTCGGTCGCCACTTTAATTTCTAGTCAAAGCACCATAGCGCCTAGCAAGCCGTTTACTGTAGCTCTCAAGTTAGATATTCCCGATAAGTGGCATGCCTACTATGTGAATCCGGGTCTCATTGGTAAGCATATGGATATGAAATGGGAGCTCCCTGAGGGGTTCACTGCCGGTGATATCCAGTGGCAGACGCCACACATTGCAAGGATGTTTGAGATGAACACCTACGGCTACTCACACACGAGTTATTTCCCTGTCACCATCACACCCCCTGCGGATCTCGAACCGGGAAAACCAGTGACCCTCAAACTCAAAGCCAGATGGCAGATCTGCGATGACGAAAGCTGTGTCGACGAACCTAACGAGGGCCACTACGGCGATTTCTCGGTCACCATCACGACTGGTTCAGAAACCGTTGCAAACGCGGAAACGGTTGATGATTTTAAAGAAATCAACAAACGCGCACCGAAGCAATCGGACGATTGGAAATTCTCCGCCGCTGACGATGGAAAAGCTGTTAGCTTGCGCATCACACCTCCCGAGTCGGTTACCTTGGAAGAAGACAAAGTCTACTTCTTCGACCGCGACGGCCAAGCCGATGCTCAGGTAAAACAGAAACTCACCAAAGATGGCGACAGCTATGTGCTCACCATCGACAGGTTCCAAGGCAACGACTTCAACGACCAACCGGGGCCGACACTGGATAAGTTGTCCGGCATTCTCTCAATCAACGATGGAGAACAAAGCTTCGCTGTAGATGCCGACTTCACTGGCGGCGGCAAGTCTGCATCGGATCTTGAGTCTGCTCCCATTGGGAAACTGTTAGGTGTCATGGGCGGCATGATCCTCGGAGGCCTGATCCTCAACTTGATGCCCTGTGTTTTCCCCGTGATCGGGCTCAAGATCATGGGATTTGCGCAACAGGCGGGTGAAGAAAAAAGCAAAATCGTGCTACACGGACTCACCTTTACAGCCGGTGTCTTGATCTCTTTCTGGGCACTCAGTGGATTGCTCCTCAGCTTGAGAAATGCCGCGCTATCTGGTTCTGGTAAAGAAGTCGGCTGGGGATACCAACTTCAGGACCCTTATGTGGTCGTGATTCTCCTGCTGCTCATGTTCGTCATGGGGCTGAACATGTTTGGTGTTTTTGAAATAGGAACCAAAGCCACAAGTGTCGGTGGAGAACTCCAGAACAAAAAAGGACTCTCCGGATCATTTTTCAGCGGCGTGCTTGCTACGGTAGTAGCCACACCCTGCTCAGCACCCTTCCTCGGCGCAGCTATCGGCACCGCCTTTGCTCTGCCCAATTTCCAATTCATGCTCGCTTTCACGGCTATGGCCGTGGGACTGGCGTTACCCTATCTGGTGCTCTCTATTTTCCCACAATTTGTGAACCGCCTACCCCGCCCCGGACCATGGATGGAAAGCTTTAAGCAAGGCATGTCCTTCCTGCTGTTTGCCACCGCCGGTTACCTACTCTGGGTTTATGTTGGTCAGACAGGTTTGCCATTTATGCTGAACTTGGTGTTAGGGCTGAGTGCCATTTCCATCGGTGTCTGGATCTACGGTCGCTGGGATCTACCATACAAGGCAGTCAGAACCCGCTGGATTGCGAAAGTTTTAGCTGCTGTCTTTGTGGTTGGTGGCACGGTCGCCTGTTTACCACCTGAAAAATCAACCATCGATTGGCAGCCGTGGAGCCAGGCCAAGCAGGAACAGCTGATCAATGACGGCACTCCTGTCTACATCGATTTCACCGCTCAATGGTGTCTAACATGCCAAGTGAATAAAAAACGCGCCTACCCCAAGGAGGTTGCCGATATGTTCAAGGAATACGGCATTGTCGCCCTCAAGGGTGACAAAACCAATCCAAGCCCTGAAATTGAAAAAGCTCTCCAGAAACTGGGCCGCACCGCCATCCCTGTGAATGTGCTTTACGTTCCCGGCAAAGAAGAGCCGATCATTACCCCGGAAGTTCTCAGTGCCGGGTATATGAAGGAGCTGATTTCCTCGAACTTGAAAAAACCGGAGAAATAAGACTCGGGCGTTATTCACGATATCTCAGACAATTTCCGTGCCTAAATCAGGCATCCATGATTAATATGACTGAGTGAGTAAAAACATCCCTATTCTTGTCAAAAACGATCCTTGGTTAGAGCCTTACACCGATCACATCCACTGGCGGATGATTCGACTTCAGGATCACATCCGTGAAGTAGATACTCGCTACGGTAGCTTGGAAGCCTACGCATCGGCTCACAAACATCTCGGGATTCATTACCACTTTAAAAACGATACTTGGACCGTGCGCGAATGGGCACCAGGTGCCAAATCCATTTCCTTGGTCGGTGATTTCAATGATTGGAATAACCAAAGCCATTCATTGGCGCTCGGAGATAGCGGAATCTGGGAAACTACGCTCCCCGGCGATGCTCTCAAACATGAAGATCAGATCAAACTCCACATCGTGGGTGCGGACGACTCGGTCCGCGACCGCATCCCTGCCACAATCCACCGTGCGGTGCAGGATGAAACTACCCACGACTACGCTGGCCAAATCTGGCAACCGAAGGACGCCTATGTCTGGAAAAACGAGTTCGACCCTGCGACCATCGATTGCCCGTTGATTTATGAGTGCCACGTAGGCATGTCTGGTGAGGAGCCCCGACTGCATACCTACCGTGAGTTCGCCGATGACGTGCTGCCACGCATCGAAGCACTCGGTTATAATACCATCCAGCTCATGGCGGTGCAGGAGCACCCATACTATGGCTCTTTCGGTTACCACGTTTCTTCATTCTTTGCTGCCTGCTCGCGCTTTGGCACACCCGAGGATTTGAAATATCTCATCGATAAAGCCCACGGCATGAAGATCGCCGTTTTATTGGACATCGTGCACTCACACGCGGTGAAAAACATCGCCGAAGGGCTCAATGAATTCGATGGAACTGACCACCAATATTTCCACTCTGGGGGTCGCGGAGATCAACCGCAGTGGGATAGTAAATGTTTTGATTACGGCAAGGATGAGGTTCGCCAATTTCTGCTCTCTAACACTCTCTACTGGCTCGATGAGTTTCGCTTCGACGGCTTCCGTTTCGATGGTATTACCTCGATGCTTTACCACCATCACGGAACCGTTGCATTTGACCACTACGATAAGTATTTCTCCGATGGCCCTGACGAAGACGCCATCCTCTACCTTGGCATGGCTACCAGCCTGATCAATCAGGTCAAACCTGGCTGTATCATCGTGGCTGAAGACATGTCCGGCATGCCAGGGCTTTGCCGCCCTACCGCAGAAGGCGGCGTCGGTTTCACTCACCGTCTGGCGATGGGAATTCCTGACTACTGGATCAAACTTCTCAAGCACAAACAGGATGAAGAGTGGTCACCAGAGGAAATCTGGAACGTGATGAGCAACCGTCGATTCGGCGAGGCTAACATCGCCTATGCCGAAAGCCACGATCAGGCATTGGTAGGAGACAAATCAATCGCATTTCGTCTCATGGACAAGGAAATGTACTGGCACATGGGCTCCGATGACCCAAGCCCGATCATTGAACGCGGTATCGCTCTGCACAAGATCATCCGTCTGTTCACCCTGATCTCAGGTGGCGAAGGCTGGCTGAACTTCATGGGCAACGAGTTCGGTCACCCAGAGTGGCTGGATTTCCCACGTGAGGGCAACGACTGGTCGTATCACTATTGCCGTCGACA
Source organism: Oceaniferula spumae (assembly GCF_042849255.1). Taxonomy (GTDB): domain Bacteria; phylum Verrucomicrobiota; class Verrucomicrobiia; order Verrucomicrobiales; family Akkermansiaceae; genus Oceaniferula; species Oceaniferula spumae. The sequence continues at coordinate 155,619 of NZ_AP026866.1, read as the reverse complement.
GTGGTCGTTGGTGGATAATGAAAAATTGCGCTACAAAGACCTTAACGACTTTGACGCCACCATGATCCATCTGGCGAAACGCCACCACCTGTTAGCCTGCAATCCTGCGCAAATGCTGAGCGTGCATAATGCGGATCAAGTTCTAGCAGCAGAGCGCGGCAATGTCATCTTTGTCTTCAACCTGAACCCTCAGCAATCGTTCACCGATTACACCATTTCCATGCCTGGAAATGTCAAACCGGGCGATACCTACAAACTGGTTCTCGATAGCGACTCCGCAGAACACGGTGGACACCAACGCCTAGACGACTCTGTCACCTACCAAGTTAACGACGACTACAAACTCAGCCTCTATCTTCCCAGCAGAACCTGTATCGCGTTAGAGCGCGTATGAGTTCTTAGGGGCTATTAAGCCTCTAATGATTGAATTCAGACTAGCGTCTCCTGCGGGTAACGAGAGCCAAAGAGCCTAACATCGAAAGCATCATCGATGATGGCTCGGGAACTACGTCGAAGGCGGCACCGTCGCCAGGCTGGCTGCCGGCTTCTCGGGAGGCTAGAATATTTCCTCCACGGGAATTTCGAACCGTTGCTGCGGATGAATCGATCGCGAGAAGGAGTTCTCCGCTGTCAGGAAGTGTGGAGAGAGATAATGTCCGGTCGCTGTCTGTCATGGCAAAGTTAACATCGTTCCAGTTATATCCATTAGCCAGATCGCCGAATGGCTTTTCACGTGCAGTAAAGAGTAAAACGGTTCGCGGCTGGCTTCCAGATATACTCATAATCGAGACGATCCCTGATAGATTCGCGATAGTGCTGACGTCTCGGCTGCCGATACTGCCAGCGACAATCATCGCATTAAACTGAGTGCCCAGTGATCCGCTTACGTTGAACGGAGATGCTTCCGTGTCATACGAAAGTGTAAAATCAAATCCGTTATCGACGACATCGGCATAAAACTGATTGTTCTCAGTGGACCATGATTGCGTTCCAGAAAACTGTACGCCACCTGATATAGAATCCGAAGACAGCTGAACGGTTACGATGGAGGAATAAACTGGGCCAATGGATAAACCAACGGCTATGGCTATGCAGAAGAGCTTCATATGTTGCTGCGATTTAGTTGATCTTCGTGAACATGTCAATTCCGATACATCTGAATCCATGCCCATAACGTCATACAAGTAAGGGAGTCATCCCCAGTCTCTCCTGTTTATATAGAGCAAATTTTTAGCTGATTCACAGTTGCCAAGTTCCAAATTCCCCGTTAAAGCCGCGTTCATGGAAACTTCACTGATCCTTTTCAAACCCGACGCAGTTGAAAACAAGAACGTCGGCTCCGTGCTGGCTCGTTTTGAGGCCGAGGGCTTCAACATCCGTGGCATCAAGATGATGCAGCTGGATGACGCTATCCTCACCGAGCATTACTCCCACGTCGCTGACAAGCCATTTTTCCCTGAGATCGCCGCATTCATGAGCAAATCACCAGTGATCGCTCTCGCCCTCTCCGGTGAAAACGTCATCGACCGTGTTCGCGATCTTCTCGGACCTACTAACTCTAAGGAAGCTGCCGCTGGAACTATCCGTGGCGACTTCGGCACCGACATGATGGTCAACGTCTGTCATGCATCCGATGGGCCTGAAACCGCCGCCGCCGAGCTCAAACGCTTCTTCAAGGACGGTGAGTTATTTTAATCGCATCGAAAATTGAATCTTTCAGACCTGACAGGGTGATCCTGTCGGGTCTCTTTTTTGCCTTACCAAAGCTTTCTTCGCTCTTGGTTCTTGATTCTTCGCATCCTTTCCCTTATCCCTCGCGCGCACACTTTTCATCCAATTCTTCATGAGTCAATCCACCTGCTCTCTCTGCCGTTTCTGGCACTCCTCCATCGGTAAAAAAATCGTTGTCGCACTTACCGGTTTGTTCTTGGTGCTGTTTCTGGCCGGTCATTTGGTTGGAAACCTGCTGATTTTCCAAGGTTCCACGGACTTTAACGAATACGCCCACTTCCTGCATAACATGATGCATGGCTGGGGTATCTGGGGATTCCGCATCATGATGCTTGTGGCCCTTGTGCTGCATATCCTCGCAACCGTGCAACTGGTCGCCGCGAACCGCGCAGCAAGAACCACTCGCTATCAAAAGGAAGCCACCATGGTTGCTTCCCGCTCCTCACGAATCATGATTTGGAGTGGTCTGACCATTCTTGTGTTCTTTATTTTCCACATTCTGCACTACACCGTTCGGGTATCCCCTGAGCTCAAGGAGCTTGCTGACTTCGGTCAAAGCTGGGCCATGACCGTCAAAGGTTTCCAGAACCCACTGGTTTCCATTTTCTACATCATCGCCATGGGCCTGCTCTGCTCCCACCTCAGTCACGGTGTCGGATCGATCTTCCAAACGCTCGGCTTGCGCACACGTAAAACCGCTGGTGCGATCAACTGCCTTTCCAAGGCCTACGCTGTCATCATCTTTGTCGGATTCATCTCCATCCCGATCAGCATCTGCTTCTTTGGCTACGGTAAAGACGAGCTTAAGCAGACCGAGTCCGCTATCAAGGCAGCCAAGTCCATGGGGCTGGAAGGCATCCTCCGCGACGAGCACTAAACCATTTCTAACTGAAAATCTTCACACTGAATCCCATGTCACTCGATAGCAAAATTCCAGATGGTCCCATTGAACAAAAGTGGACCAAACACAAGATGGACTCAAAGCTCATTAACCCTGCGAACAAGCGGAAATACACCGTCATCGTGGTGGGTTCAGGCCTTGCAGGTGGGGCGGCTGCCGCATCGTTGTCCGAAATGGGCTACAAGGTGAAATGCTTCTGCTATCAGGACAGCCCACGCCGCGCCCACTCGATCGCTGCCCAAGGTGGTATCAATGCTGCTAAAAACTATCAGAACGATGGGGACTCGGTTTATCGACTGTTCTACGACACTGTCAAAGGCGGCGACTTCCGCGCTCGCGAGGCGAATGTCTATCGCTTGGCCGAGGTTTCTAACAACATCATCGATCAGTGTGCTGCTCAAGGTGTTCCTTTCGCCCGTGAATACGGCGGCCTCCTGGACAACCGGTCCTTCGGTGGAGCACAGGTGTCCCGCACGTTCTACGCCCGAGGCCAGACCGGTCAGCAGTTGCTGATTGGCTGTTATCAAGCTCTGGAAAAGGAAATCGCCAAAGGTGGTGTCACCATGTATCCGCGCACCGAGATGATGGACGTGGTCAAAGTGGACGGTCACGCCAAAGGCATCGTCGTCCGAGACTTGGTCACCGGTGAGATTTCCTCCCACGCAGGTGACACGGTCATTCTTGCCACCGGCGGATACAGTAACGTCTTTTTCCTCTCTACCAATGCGATGGGCTGCAACGTCTCCGCTGCGATGCGCGCGCACAAGCGCGGTGCCTATTTCGCCAACCCCTGCTACACCCAGATTCACCCCACCTGTATTCCAGTGAGTGGTGACTATCAGAGTAAACTCACGCTGATGTCTGAGTCGCTTCGAAACGATGGCCGTATTTGGGTTCCCAAGAGCAAGGAAGACGCCAAAGCCATCCGCGAGGGTAAAAAGAAAGCGATCGATATCCCCGAGGACGATCGTGATTACTATCTGGAGAGAAAATACCCATCCTTCGGAAACCTCGCACCGCGTGACGTTTCCTCCCGTGCCGCCAAGGAAGCCTGTGACGATGGTCGTGGTGTTGCCTCTACTGGCCTCGGTGTGTTCCTCGATTTCAAAGACGCCATTGCCCGACTCGGCGAAGACGTCATCCGCGCCCGCTACGGTAACCTTTTCCAAATGTATGAAAAGATCACCGGCGACGATCCTTACAAGACACCGATGCAGATCTACCCTGCCGTGCACTACACGATGGGAGGCCTCTGGGTGGACTACAACCTTCAAACATCGGTCCCCGGTCTGCACTGCCTCGGCGAAGCGAATTTCTCCGACCACGGAGCCAACCGTCTGGGTGCCTCAGCCCTGATGCAGGGACTCGCTGACGGCTATTTTGTCATCCCGACCACTATCGGCGTTTATCTCGCTGGCGAAAAACCAGGCTCCATCAGCACTGATATGGATCAGTTCAAGCGCGCTGAAACGGAAGTCAAAGACCGCATGAACGCGCTTCTTTCGGTCAATGGCAACCGCACCGTCGACAGCTTCCACCGCGAGCTTGGTCTCGTCATGTGGAACCACTGTGGCATGGCCCGCACCAAGGAAAGCCTCGAAGAAGCACTGCGCCTCATCCCACAAATCCGTGACGAGTTCTGGAAAAACGTTCGCGTTCCGGGGACGAACAACAGCCTGAACTCCGAGCTGGAAAAAGCCTCACGAGTCGCCGACTTCCTCGAGTTCGCCGAGACAATGTGCTATGATGCCCTGCAGCGTGAGGAATCCTGCGGTGGTCACTTCCGCTTGGAATATCAATTCACCGAGGACTCGCCAGAAGTGCAGGCAGGCAAGACCCAACCAGGTGAAGCCCAGCGTCGTGATGAAGAATTCGCCTACGTCGCCGCTTGGGAGTTCAATGGTGTTGGCCAGCCCCCCACCCTGCACAAGGAGGACCTCAACTTCGAAAGCATCCACCTCGCCATCCGCAGCTACGCTTAACCATACTTTGTCGTTCCTGACGGCAGTGCCCATCATCCATTCACGCATAACTGATATACCAAAATGCTCAATCTCACTCTCAAAGTCTGGCGCCAGAACAATGCAAACGACGAAGGTCGCATTGAGACCTACGATGCCCATGACATTCCAGAGGCTGCATCTTTTCTCGAAATGTTAGACATCGTTAACGAGCGAATCCTTAACGACGGAGGCGAACCTATCAATTTCGACCACGATTGCCGCGAAGGTATCTGTGGCCAGTGTTCACTTACCATTAATGGTATTCCTCACTCGAAAGAACGCGGCATCACTGCCTGTCAGCTGCACATGCGTAAATTCAAGGACGGTGAGACGATCTGGATCGAACCATTCAGAGCCAAGGCTTTCCCTTTGCTGCGTGACCTGATTGTGGATCGCTCCAGCTTTGATCGCATCATTGCCGCTGGCGGATTTATCTCTGTCCGCACCGGCTCAGCCCAAGACGCTAACAATTTACCAGTGGCCAAGACCCGGGCGGACGCTGCGATGGACGCGGCTGCATGCATCGGCTGTGGCGCCTGTGTCGCGGCATGTAAGAATGCCAGCGCCATGCTCTTTGTTTCAGCAAAAGCCGCCCACCTCAATTTGTTGCCACAAGGTGCACCTGAGAAAAACAAGCGTGTTCTCGGAATGGTTCGTCAAATGGACTCCGAAGGGTTCGGGAACTGCACCAACCAGTATGAGTGCGAGGCCGTTTGCCCGAAAGAGATCAGCGTCGACAACATCGCTCGCCTGAATCGCGACTACGCCATTGCTTTGGCCGACGAGGCCACTGTTTAACGCAAAGATCCTTCGTTAGGCGACCTCCTTTCTCAAAACGAGAGAGTTCCGTTGCACTCTAAAGCGCAACTGGCGTCTTTATTCCTCGATCATTTTTCCGAGCACTTCAATGAACTCGGCTTCATCAATTGGAGCTCGATATTCGTTTTGTAAGCTACCATTCCGGTAGATATGAAGGGTTGGCAGCACACTGATCTGTAGTTGGTTGATCAGTGCTTCATTTTGTTCGGCCCGCACCTTGGCGATGAGCACTTTATTGGGCAATTCTTTCAGTCTGGCATCGAGTTCCGCTGACTCTACTTTTGAGACTGAGGTTAATTCGTGTTTGAAGTAGACCACGACAATGCGACCAGGTTCGTTGATCACGCGATCAAAATCTTCTTCGTCCACTAAGCGGACCTCGGCATGATTCCCCCTGAAAACAAGGCGCTCTACACCATTTTTCACGACCTCCAGTGAACGGATTGTTTTCTGCCTGAGTTCTTTCGATCTCACGAGGGCAATAACTCCGATAATCAGAGCCAAATATATAAGTTTTTTCATCCCCTTGTGGTGGTGTGATTACTACTGGCGAACACGTATGAATCGGCTGGATCCATGGGAGGAGATTACGAGCTTTCGTCTGGATTATGCAGGCTCCCTTAATCATCACAAGTCCTAAATTGTAAATACATTGGATGTATCTAGTTTGCTTCGCTGAAGAATATGCAGCCTTTGACTGCAAGTTCACCTTCCTGCTTCCCCATTTCACTTGATTATACGGTCTGCCTGTGCCATTTCCCCGCGCACATGGCCGACAAGCGATTTCAGTCCCTGCCCGGATTCCGGGATTTCACTCCCCGCGATTGCGCGGTGCGTAATTATTTATTTTCTGTCTGGAGAGATGTCGCTCATCGTTATGGATTTACCGAGTATGAGGCCCCGATCGTGGAATCTACTGATCTCTACCTGAAAAAATCCGGTGGCGAGCTGACTACCCAGCTATTTCGCTTTGAGGATCAAGGCGGAAGGGACATCACTCTGCGACCTGAACTCACGGCGTCACTGGCACGTATTGTGGGTGCCAATCAGCGCGATTTTCCGAAGCCGCTGAAGTGGTTCGAAATCGGACCCTGCTTCCGCTATGAAAAACCACAAAAAGGTCGCGGCCGGGAGTTCATCCAGTTCAATGCCGACATCCTCGGCGAAGCCTCCGCCAGCGCCGATGCCGAGCTGATTGCGATGGCCATCGATACCATGCTTAGCCTTGGTTTCCGTGAAGGTGACTTTGTCATCCGCGCATCCGACCGCGAAAGCTGGCTTGCTTTCTGTGCCGACCATCAAATTTCCGAGCCTTCCGAGTTTCTCCCGATCGTTGACCGACTGGAAAAACTCAAACCTGAAGTGCTCAAAGAACAGCTCGATGCCTTCGGTGTCACTCGCGAGCAGGTAGACGCTTTCATCAACGATGAAGAAAACGCCTCCCCTGCTTTCCGAGAAATCCAGAGCAATCTCGAAGCACGTGGACTCGGCAAATACCTCGAACTCGACCTCACCATCGTGCGCGGCCTCGCCTACTACACCGGCGCCGTGTTTGAAATTTTCGACATGAAAAAATCCATGCGCGCTGTCGCGGGTGGAGGTCGTTACGACGGCCTGCTAGCCACGCTCTCCAATGGTGCCGCCGATCTTCCCGCCACCGGTTTCGCCATGGGCGACATGGTGATCCGCAATTTTATTGAAGAAACCCCCAACGCCAATCTCGAAATGGAAGCTTGGATGGCGCGCAATCCAGCCTGTGACGTCTACGTCGTCGTAGCTGACGAAAGCAAACGCAACGATGCTCTCGGCGTTATCTCCAAACTTCGCACCGCCGGCATTTCCACTGACTTTGGAATGTCACAGCTTAACGTTGGCAAGCAGTTCAAAAAAGCCGAACAATCCGGCGCCCGTTTCGCTTTGGTCGTTGGTGCTGAGTTCCCCGAGATGCAAGTCAAGATCCTCAGTTCCCGCAGCGAGGCTACCATCCATCCTAACACAAACGTGGTCGAGGCCATGCAACAACACCTCGACTCACCAGACGGCCCCCTTCTTGCCTAATCTTTTAACAACCACGGAAAACACAGAATACTCGGAGGCCAAATCCTCTTCATCTTGTTCATCCTGTCTCAAAAACTACTACTATGCGTACCCATCATTGTAACGAATTACACCACTCTAACATCGGCGAAACTGTCACCCTCATCGGCTGGGTGAATTCTAATCGCGACCATGGTGGCGTCAGCTTTATCGACCTCCGCGACCGCGAAGGTATGACCCAGTGTGTTTTCCGCCCCGAGGAAAATGCCCAAGCTGCCGAACTGGCCAAAGCCCTTCGCAGTGAGGACATGATTCAAGTCACTGGTGTCGTCGAGCAGCGTCCTGAGATCGAGGGTGTTTCCACCATCAATCCGGACATGGCAACTGGTTCCATCGAAGTCTCCGCCAGCGAACTCAAGGTCATCAACAAGTCCGAGGTGCTCCCATTCCAGCTCGACAAGGAACTCTCCAACGAAGACCTGCGCATGAAGTATCGTTTCCTCGATCTTCGTCGCGCGCGCATGACCCGCAACTTGCGTCTGCGTCACCGCATCACCAAGTCCACCCGCGACTTTCTCGACGAAGACGGTTTCTGTGAGATTGAAACTCCCATCCTTTCCAAGTCCACACCGGAAGGTGCTCGTGACTTCCTCGTGCCGTCACGCATGCACCCAGGCAGCTTCTACGCGCTCCCCCAGGCACCGCAGCAATACAAACAGCTGCTGATGTGCGGTGGTATTGAAAAGTATTTCCAGATCGCCCGTTGCTTCCGTGATGAAGATTTGCGAGCCGACCGCCAACCGGAATTCAGCCAGATCGATATCGAGGCATCCTTCGTCACCCCTGACGATATGCACAAGCTGGTCGAAGGTCTGTTAGGTCGAGTTTTCAAAGACGCACTCGACGTGGAAATCCCCGCAACCTTCGATCGTCTCACTTGGCATGAGGCCATGAACACCTACGGCTCGGACAAACCGGATCGTCGTTTCGGCTATCACCTCACCGAACTCAGCGACGAACTCAAGGACTGCGAATTCCGTGTCTTCTCTGGCGCCATCGCCAACGGTGGCGTGGTAAAAGCATTCAATGCCAAAGGCTTTGCCGGGGCTACTCAGGGTCAGATTGAAAAACTGACTCAGACTGCCATCGAAGCAGGCTCCAAAGGCCTCGCTTACATTCAAGTGCGCGATGAAGACCGCTCCACATGGCGCTCACCATTCGTCAAGCGCATGACCGATGCCGAAGTCGAAGCCCTGCGTGAAAAACTCGACATCGAACCTGGCGACCTCATCCTTTTTGGTGCCGGTGAATGGGAATCAGTATGCGAAGTGTTAGGCCGCATCCGCCTGTGCTGCGCCGAGCTTCAAGACGTTCTCAAAGACAACGACGAACTCAATTTCCTCTGGGTCACCGAATTCCCGCTTCTTGGTTACGACGAGGAAGAAGACAAGTGGAACGCCGTGCACCACCCGTTCACCCGTCCGCTTCCTGAAGACGAGGCTAAACTTATCGCGGCTACAACCGCAGAAGTTGAAGAAGAGAGCCAGCGATATGCCGGCCTCCGCGCCCAAGCTTACGACGTGGTGCTGAACGGTTACGAACTCGGTGGCGGATCCATCCGGATTCACGAGGCCGCTCTTCAATCAGCCTTGTTCACCGCTCTCGGTGTCACCGAGGAAGAAAAAGTCAGCATGTTTGGTCACATTCTCGACGCTTTCAAATTCGGAGCACCTCCACACGGCGGCATCGCACTCGGTCTCGACCGTCTCGCCATGCTCGTCTGTGGAGAGAACTCCATTCGTGAAGTCATTGCCTTCCCGAAAAACAACCGCGGCATGGACATTATGTCGGCATCCCCCGCCAAAGTGGACGCGCTCCAGCTACGCGACCTGCGCATCCAAAGCACGGTCAAAGAAAAGGCCCCCGAGCCAGTCTAACACCTAACCAATCATACCAAACCCATGGTTTCGCACAGCGGAGCCATGGGTTTTTTATTACCCATTCGCCCTCGTAAGACCATTCCCCAACGGGGAAACTCATACCAGCCTGGGGTGCAAACCCAGGTTTGAAATGGCCCCAAGATTCGCTGGCTGAAGGCCAGCCTTATAGTTTGCTCGAGCTGTCAGCGTCGCTCTATGAAGCAGGCCTTCAGCCTACGCTAGCCTTCCGTGAACTATCATGGGGATTCTCCCCATGCTGATATAAAAATCTCCGTCAGGATGTGCTTTCCCTCTACCGATGGTTGTCCACGGTGGGCGGCACCACGTTTCCTGAGGCTTGCTGCCTGAGTGCTTCTGGGTGTTCCCGGTAGTGGGTTCTCACCGCGTGCGCCAGCTGTAGCCTAACAGAGTCAGAGATTTCACCGTTAGCTGGTATTGCGTTCACCAGACTCCGCAGTAGTTCGTCTTGAGGAGATGTCATTTTTTCTTTCCAAGATTCGAGAAGCTCCCTGTCAATGTGAGACGGTAGTGAGCCCATGATGCCCAGATCATTTTGATCGTGGACAAGTAGTCCGGATGTGGTGCCGCGGTCCAAGGTCAACACTTGGAAAAGGTAAAGTGTGTGGTAGGCCAGCTGGACATTGCGATCCTCTGACGACTGCTCAGACTGCATTCTTTTTCCTAACAGGTCTAAGTAACAATCGATTACGGCAGAGCCAAATCTGGATGCTAGCGCGAGGTCAGCCGCTGGATCATCGCTGCGGTATTGCTCCAGGTAGAAATGCACCACCCCACGGTGTCGGCCCAGCGCGGGGATGTGGAAATATTTATCCCCCTGTGCCGAGCCTTCCTCAAATTGCTCAGGCGCGACCGTTTCAAAACACTGTCTGAAAATTTCGCTGTCCTCGGCATATTCGATCGATGGATTTAAATCCGCCATCACACGCCAGTATCCCCCCTGTCCGCCTTTCATCTCCGTCCAGCTGATGTGCATGTGCATCGATGGTGCATGAGCGTTTCTAGGATGAATGATGGTGGAGAGCGCTGTGGCCGAGGCGAGTTTCTTATCAGGATCATCCTGGTAATGGATATGGGAAACATTGACTGAAGCTCGATTGAAAACCTCGTTATCGGAGGTGAAGTATCGAGAGCCTCCTCCATGTCGTCCCTCGTCACGTAACCATTCCGCGTGGTTGAATTTCACGGAGACAGCTACCTTTTCCAATCCCTGCACAAACTGCTTTTGCAAGCTGGAGACAAGCTCAAGCGCCGATTCTGATGGCGTGGGTGACGACATGACTGAAGAATATGCATCGACCGAGAATCAAGCAACGCAATATAGGGCGTTCTCTTTGCAGATTCTACCACCGCGTATATCGTTCAGGCAATGATACGCAAATTGAGCCATCTGGGCCGTATATTCACACCTTCCCTGCCTTGTGGCCACCCCAAGCATCTGGCCTAGTTAGTAAAACATGAATGAAACTCATTTAACTGGGCATCATGGTGATGGGAACTGGTTGAAACTGCTTCTCATTTCCATGGGGCTGCTTGTATCCCTGCCTTTGGATATTCAGGCTCAAAACCCCAAACCGAATGTTCTATTCATCGCCATTGATGACTTGGTTCCCACACTTGGATGTTATGGCGACACCACCGCGCTAACTCCCAAGATCGATTCCTTGGCATCACAGGGACTGACTTTTCTGAATCATCACTGCACATGGTCAGTGTGCGGTCCTTCACGGGCAGCACTCACCACTAGCCTGCTTCCAGAGGAAACCGAGGTCACTGGGTTCAAGCCCATCCGCGACATTCTCCGAGATGTCATTACCCTCCCGCAGCACTTCAAGAACAACGGTTACGAGACAGGTTGCCGGGGAAAGTTCCATGACCACCGCACGGTTGGAGATCCTAACCAACCTAAAGATGCTGATGGATATTTTCCAAATGGTGACGACATCGACGACCCTCAATCTTGGTCGATCCCATACAGCAAAGCTGACACTGGCGTCTACAATCCACCAGGAAAACCCGCATGGGATAATGCGGATGAACCGGATGCTTCTTATACCGATCATAAAATCCTGACAGCGGGACTCGCCTTGGTCGACCAAATGGCAGCAGGGAACAAACCATTTTTCCTCGCAGTTGGATTTAAAAAACCTCACCTCGCGTTCATTGCCCCCAAGCGCATGTGGGATCTTTACGACCGCGAAGAGATGCCATTGGCCTCCTACACCGATTTACCGATCGGTGTTAGTGCCCGCACCAGCGACCCCCTAACTAACAATAACGAAATTCTCGGCTACGAACCATTCAGTAACGACAACCACCTCCCAACAACCGAAGAGCAAAAAGACCTGATCCACGGCTACTACGCCTGCACATCTTGGGTGGACTACCTCGTAGGAGAACTGCTTGCCAAGCTCGCAACAACAGATGACCCGGTACAAGCAGGTAAAAAATTGTCTGAAACCACGATCATCGTTCTATGGGGCGATCATGGTTTTCATCTCGGCGACCATGGTAAGTGGGCAAAGCACACCGGTATGGAGCGTGGCAGTTCGTGTCCGCTGATCATCTACGATCCACGTAGCCCTAACAACGGAGCGAAAACCATGGCTCCAGCCAGCACTTTGGACATTTACCCGACTCTCTGTGAACTGGCTGGTCTCCCCATCCCATCGCAACCCATCGACAGCAGCACACCCACCGGTCGGCCACTCAGAGGACGCAGCCTCGTGCCTATCCTTGTCGACCCTACAACCTCAGTAAACACCGGAGCCATCAATGTTTTCAACCAAGGAGGAAACATCGGGTATTCATACCGCACCGAACGCTTCCGCTATATCGAGTGGGTAAACAGTTCGAATGAGGTCACCGAGCGCGACCTCTATGACTATACGCTGGATCCTGACGAACGCCGCAACGTGGTCAATGATCCGGACTATGCTGCCATTGCCTACCAACTGTCACGGGCAATGAGGGCTGACACAACCACTCAGGGCTGCGCTAGACTGCAAGATTCCAGTCCGATTAATACCGGCAGTGATGCCTATCTGCCTTTTTCCCAAATCGTCGCCAATTCACCCAACGAGATTCAAATCACTTGGCCGGGCTCCACTGGAGTCAGTTACAAAATCACCTCCAGTACTGACCTGACTGCTTTACCTTGGGCATCATATGCTCCTACGACAGACAACCTGTCGGGGACCACCACCACGCTTCCCACCCTCGGCGACAAACGCTTCTTTCTCATCGGGTTTGGAACAAATACCCCGCCCACTTGGATTTCAGATCCCTTGACGAAGCCTCTCGCTGTGCAAAATACAAGCTACTCCGCCACTCTCGCTGATAGCGCCAATGACGCGGATTCCGGAGACACACTCACCTTTACCAAAGTCTCCGGGCCCGCTTGGCTCAATGTCGCCTCTAATGGAACCCTATCTGGCACCCCCACAACCAGTGACGTCACAGCCAATTACTTTGTGATTCGGGTAACCGACAGCCACGGTGCCTTTAGCAATGCAACCTTGCAAATCTCCGTTCTGAGTTCTGCTCCACCTACAATTAGCACCTTCGAGGCCAGTGATGACACTTATGCCAAAGAGAACGATCCTGCGTTAATCTATGGTGGGCAACAATCCATCCAGCTCAAACATGACTCCGGAAGACGTATTGGGTATCTAAAATTCAGTGTCAGTGGTGTAGGAACCGTTCAAACTGCCCGGCTTTATCTTCGTGCCACACCTAGTAACGACGTCGGCGAATCTGACAACGTCAACGCCTTGGCCGTGACTAATACCACATGGACCGAGGGCAACCTTGCTTGGAATGGCAGACCCTCCACAGGTGCTGTCATCGGTACGGGGACAGCCACGCCAGATGCTTGGTTCTTTATCGATGTTACCTCCTACATCGCTGGAAACGGAACATTCTCAATTGCCTTGGACGAATTAGGAGGGTCAAGGGGCAAGATCTTCAGCAAAGAAGGTGGCTCCGCTCCATATCTCGAGATCACTTGGCAATAAACCCGCAGCGCTGTCGAACAGCCACTAACAACCAACCAAAAAATAAAAACATATGAATATAACCAAAACACTAACAGCCGCAGTTCTCGTGTGCACCTTCCAGATTTCTTCAGCTGGAGAAAATCTTGTTCAAAACGGAGACTTCTCCACCAAGAACTTGAAGCCATGGAAAGTATTTGCACTCAAAGGTGAAACCAAACCTGAAGCTAATGTAGCCGAGGGCATTCTCACCATGAAGTCCGCCACAGTAGCTGAGAACGCAAGCAAGCGCCAGATGATGCAAGACCTGACTGGGGTAAAGTCTAACACGGCATACACCCTCAGCTTTGACGTCAAAGCCTCTTCACCATCCAAAGAACTCATCGTTCTCCTCAACCCATCTAAACCTGGCGATGGTCACTACGGGCTGCGCAGAAAAGTGGAAGTCACCACCGAATGGGCTACACAGACTGTCAAATTCACGTCCAAAGAAATCGCCGCTGACAATCCAGCCAAACTCAAGTTTCTCCTTGGAATGATCAAAGGTGAAATCAGCCTTCGCAATATTAAACTCGCTGAGTCTAACGGAGCAGGTAAAGGCGGGGGAAAGAAAAAGGAGCCAGCAAAGACTCCTGCTGAATAAGCCTCTCACATTCTACTCAATTCATCAACAGAAGAGCCGGGTCGTAATGACCCGGCTCTTATTGTGTGTGTGTGCTCTTGCAGAAAATCGATTAGGGATTGGAAACCTTCACTCTGGAGAAAATCTTATCACCCATAGGTAGGGTTGCGTTTTGTGTGTTCTCTGCTTCTCCACTACCTACGTGGAAAGGAGTGAAGCTGTCCCAGACAGAAAGGTCATCAGAGAACTCTACATCATAATTCAAAAGACTGGTATCACGGATGGGAGTGAAACTTAGCATGGTTCCATTCGCTGACAGAGTGACACCAAGGTCTGATTGTAGGTTTGGCACCGTGGGAGCGAGACCAAAAGCGAATTCTAGCAAGTTGTTGATCCCATCGAAGTCGGCATCATCGTTCGGTCCCGTTTTAAGTTCTCCATTCCATGGGTAGGTGGCCGCCCATGTCTGATAGAGCGTGGTGGCTGCGGAGAGTTCTTGCACTCTGACATAGTCGATGGAGACAGACGCTCCTGCGTTGAGGTCTTGAATATTTGCATTGAATTTCAGATCCGTGACCACACTGGCTCCAGGATCGGCATTGGTAGTAGTTTCACTGACCAGAGCTCCCCCATTGATTGAGATGGATGTGGTGATCGTCACCGGACTTGCGTCCAGATCCAGTACGGAAAACACGGTCACATTTGCGATGGTGTCCGCTCCAAATGCGTGGACCTCATCGGGAGATGCGACCGAGGTATTGACTTCTAACACGATCCCACCACCGGTCTTCTTGAAGCGGACCAGCCCGAAGTCGGTATTGGTATTGCCGTCACGGAGGGAGAACCCAAAGGCTGATCCGTTAGAGCTATTGGTCATGTCGGCAGATGTCACATGATATTCGATTTCGAGTTTTCCAGAGTTTATGGCTCCTCCTTGGATGGGACCGGCATTGCGGTTGTAGTTGGTGCCGTCATCCACGAGAACGAGCTGACCACTACCATTGGTGGCAACACTACCTGAGGTGCTTCCTCCGAACTGAAGTCCATTCTCGCTGCTGGTTTGCTCCAGTTGCATACCGGCCCCTTCATTGAACGCCCAATGCTCAATGACGTTTTTGTTTGAGTCTTGGACTGGCAAACCGATGGCCAAGGTGGCTGTGTCTTGGTTACCATTAGAATCTGCAATGGTATAGGTCATCGTGGTGCTACCGGAGAAGCTGTGTGGTGTATCGAAGTAGACACGCTTGCTGTCAAAAGTCGCCGATCCTTCGCCAGGCTGGGTGATGGCGACAATAGTCAGCGCACCCACTCCGCTGTCGTTGAGCAATGGATTGATAGAGCGCAATTCGCCAAGTACGGTGGTGATATCGTCATCGACGGCATCACTGCTGGTGCCCGTAGGAGACGTTACAGGAATAGTTACATTACCGGTGTTGTTCGAGTTACCGTCGGAAAACAAGCCACTGCCGTCGATGGTCATGCCATTCCAACCTCCTAGGTTCTCTACTTCTACCCTATATCTAAAATTGTTGTTCTCGCCTGACTGGAAATCGACCGTTTTATCGATGTAGGACGTCTGCCCGATCGGCACGTAGGCGATCTCACGGTAATTGGTATCCGGCTCACGCGGGCTGTTGCGGTGGATCACGGCATGCGTGGCATCAGTGGCATTTGGATCCCAGGTGAGTTCGACATAACCTTCCGGCGTCTGAGCTAGCTGAAGGTTACTCGGTGCAGCATTCGGCGGGTTGGGTAATGAACCGATGACACCGTTGTCGACCAGCACCTCCTGCTCGTTTTTCCAAGATCCGGATCCAGGTTTAGGCATGATCATGCCGGTGGAAACCGCCTGCTGATAGACTTCGTGGAACATCTCATTGGCAAGATCTGGGCGCGCTGTTGACAAATCGTTGAGTTCGTAGGGATCGGCTGCCAGGTTATAAAGTTCGAGACGACGCTGCACCATGAAGTAGAGCAGCTTGTAATCTCCCTTGCGATAGGCCGCGATTGCTGGGTTACCGGTGCCGGTGCTGGCATTGGTAAAGAAGTGGTGCAGCTCGTTTCTTGCTGTGGCATTCGGGTCTGCTGCGCTCAGCATGAAACTAACAGAGTCCGTGCTTTCGGCCGACTGGGCACCTCCAGCAAGATCGACAAAGGTGGCAAATAGATCGGCGTGGTGCACAAAGGCAGAGGTGTGGCTGCCACCGGTTGTGACCCCAGGGATGTAGACAATGAGTGGCACTTTGAGACCACCTTCATAAACCCAAGTCTTACCGGCACGGTATGGGTAGTTCGTGGTAGGATAGGCATTGTAGGGATTTGGAATTCCGATGTCATTGGTTCCGTCGATGACGGGGGCGGATCCATCCGCAGGCTCAAGATCGTCGTTTTTATTGATGGCCGTGGTGGACTTGCCGCCGTGGTCCGAGGAAATGATGATTGCCGTGGTCTCGGAAAGTTTCTTCCCCGGGTTACGAGGATCGTCGGTAGCCTGAAGGTAGCTCCAGAGTGCGCCGAAGCTGTCATCGTAGCTCTTCATCATGCCCGCATACACAGGATTGTCCTGGGTGAGACGCATGTAGGACGACTGATCAGTGTCCAAGCCGGAGGCCGCGTCGCCGCCCTTGGGATTGTAGTCTGGCACCGTGGCTAGAAAGTCGGTGAACTGGCTCGCCATCGTAGTTTTTTTAGACTGAAAATACTCATGCCCTTTGCCGTCATTATCCTGTGCGTTGTTCTTACACTCGGCTGGAGTGTGCACCGCGTAGTGGGCAAGCGTCAGGTGGAACGGCTGGCTAGTGTGATTGGTGATGGCGTCGTTGATAAAGCCGATCGCCTTGTTGGTCAGACGATCGGTGATGTAATCATCCGCGACGGGTGCGGCTGGATTGAGCATGTAGCCGGTGTCGTCGAGGTCAGGTAGTTCGAAGGTGAACTCCCCTGCTTGATTCGGGTTTTCCAGGGCAAAGTATGAGGTCGGAGGCGCACCTGCATGGCCCGAGCCGATACTGACGTCGTATCCCTGATGAATGGGACCGCGTCCAGGTTGGTCGCCGAAATTATAACCGGTGGGTTCATGGGCTCCTTGGGATTCACCGAGGTGATACTTACCGATAAAACAGGTTCGATAACCGGATGATTTCAGAGCCTCACCGTAAGTTTCATTGTCGGGGATCTGTTGCCCGGCAGTATCCGGATTGACTGAGGTGCCACCGGCAAAAATGCCGCCGCCGATCTTGTCGTTATTGTGGTCGAGATACCATTCATTGCCGGGTATCGCCTCGGGGCGCCAATCGTATTTCCCGGTCTGGATAGAACGTCGTGCAACCACACAGCGAGGGCCAGAGCAGTAGGCGTTGTCAACACGCATGGCGGTCGCTTGGATGAATGTGTCTAGATTCGGTGTCTCGTGGATCGTTGGGCCGTCGATGCCAGGATTCCGCAGTGCGACAATGTCCTTATAGCCCATGTCATCGGCTAGGAAAAAGATGATGTTCATCTGGAACGACATCGTGGTGGCTGAGGGGATGTTGTGAGGAGTTGAACTCTCAGCATTTTTGATCGCAACCACTGAATACGAATGCGTGGAACCTGCAGTCAGTCCTCGGTCGTAATAAAATGTCTGCCCGGAAGGCACGGTCGCAACTGGAGTCCCGCCGCCGTCACGATAGATTTCAAAGCCCGTTTCGTCGGCGGAATTATCGGTCCAATGAAGGGCGATTGTACTCGGCCCGGCTGGCAAGGCCTCACCATTCGTCGGTGCATCTACGGCAAAAACAGGGGCTATGAGGGATGAAATAAAAAAGAGGGGGAGATGAAAATTTTTCATAGGATTTTTGTCTGGTTTAGCAAGCTACTCCACATCGCCGATTTGAAAAGCCCCCGATACGACGAATATTCACACGAACAATGTGAAAATGGGAACCCACAAAAAACGCGCTAAACCTAACGTTCAGCGCGTTTAATAAAAGTCAGTGGAAATTTGGTTTATTCAACCTCTACCACCATCACATTCCGCAGGGAAAAGTCGCCATCGATACCACCTAGATTGAACACAATCCAAGTAGGAGCTACCAGAACCGGACTCCCCTGTTCTTTCT
This sequence comes from Oceaniferula spumae, assembly GCF_042849255.1. Classification (GTDB taxonomy): domain Bacteria; phylum Verrucomicrobiota; class Verrucomicrobiia; order Verrucomicrobiales; family Akkermansiaceae; genus Oceaniferula; species Oceaniferula spumae. Next base: position 137,453 of record NZ_AP026866.1, on the reverse strand, counting down.
CTTTCCAGACAGCTTTTGCCTTGGACGCCTTGAAGTCTTTTTGCATGGCCTCCTTATTGTCGCTGTCGTAAGTCCCGGTGAACTCGTAGCTGAATTTGGTCCATTCTGTTTTCGCTTCAAACTTTTCCGAGCTCAAATGATCATAATGATCGGCCGTTTTTAGAGGTCTGGCAAATCCGGGTCGGCCAATGGACATGGTGGTTTTCCCTTTAGCTTCTTTGCCCATCATGGCTTCGAAACTGACGCGATATTTTTTCCCTTTCTTAATCTCAATGTACTGTGAAAGGGTCACATATTTCGGAGAAGCTCCATTGATGGCCTTGAAATGGATGCCTTTATTCTTGATGTCATAATCCAAGTCTTGGCCATATTTTTTGGTTACTCCAACCTCCCAAGATTTAAGTTTTTTGCTGCCGAAATCACCGTTCTCAACGAGATTTTTTTCAGCAGCAAGTGACACAACTGTTAGGGAGCTGAACAAGGCTACAGAGAGCCTAGCAGTCCACGCGCTTAGGTTATTTTTAAATTTCATGGGGTCTTTTGTAATGCGATGTTATACAGAGGCTGCAACCTCTGCCGATGATGTTGCGGTGACTTCCACCACGCTTCCCGCTTCTGCGATTGGGACAACGTTCCCTTCGATGGTGTTGCCATTGACCGTCAGAGTCCAGTGCCCAGCATTTTTACCGAGTTCATTTTTAACGGTAATGTTATAGGTCGCGCCGCGATACTTTCGAACGACTTTGTAGGTAGTCCAATCGGCCGGAGCACAAGGAGTCACCACCAGACCATCATGGCCGGGCTTCACACCGAGGATATACTGAGTGGCAGCCTGATAGGTCCATGAAGACGTTCCGGACAGCCAGCTGTTACGACCGAGACCGAACTGCGGGTGCTCGTCACCGAGGATATTCTGAGGGAAACAATATGGCTCCACTTCGAAGAGATCGATGTCCTCATTTCTCGCCGCCGGATTAATTTGGCAGAAATATTTATAGGCACGGTCGCCGTCGCCGATGAGCGCGTTGGCAATCATCACCCATGGGTTTGAGTGTAGGAAGATGCCGCCGTTTTCCTTCGCTCCCGGAGGATAGGAGGATACGCCGCCGAGGTCTTCATCATAGCCGTTGTAGCCAGGTGTGCTGAGCTTGATACCGAACTTGGTATTGAGATGTTTGTCGACGGAATCGAGAGCGGTCTTTGCACGTTCAGCATCGGCAAAGCCGGCGATGACTGGCCACGACTGACCGTTGGTGTAAATGCGACCATACTCGTTCTCCTTGGAGCCAATGGGTTCGCCAGATGCAGTGTAATAGCGGCGATACCATTCACCGTCCCAACCATGTTCGTTAACCACCTCTTTCATGGCTGCATGGTCATCGCGATACTGCTCGGCCTGTGCTTCATCGCCAAGATGACTGCAAAGATCGATCATTTCGTTGAGTGCGGTGCCGTAAAGAGAGGCGATCATCAGACTTTCAGCATCGCCGGGCAAGTTGACGGTGTCGTTCCAGTCGGCAAATCCGAGCAGCGGCAAGCCGTGCTGACCGGTGTTGGACTTGGTGTAGGCGAGCGAGCGTTTAAGGTGTTCTAACACGGAGGCCTTGGCGCGGTCCTGAAGCTTCACTTTCTTTTCGTAGAAAGTGATTTCCTCATCGAGGAAAGCGTAGTCGCCGGTTTCACGGAGATAGGCACAGACGGCGAGGACGATCCAGATGTGGTCGTCACCATACCATTGTTTATCCCCTTCTTCGCGTGAATCACCTTCGTTAGCTTCCATGGTGGAAGGGAAAAACTGGTGCATCGCCGAGCCGTCTGCTTTCTGGATGCTGAGAAGTTTTTTCTGAAGTTCCTTTGCTTCTTTGGGAATGCTGGCAAGGACGCCCATGGAATCCTGTGAACTATCACGGAATCCGAGACCACGCGCTCCAAGTCCTAACTGATAGAGTGATAGGTAACGCGACCAGTAGAAGGTAGTCTGACACTGGCGCGGGTTGTGAACATTCAGCATCGCATCAATGTTCGGATCGGGTGTCTCACACTGGTAAGCGGAAAGGTAGTTATCCCATGTGTTAGAGAGATCCTTGAAAGACTGATCAACGTTTTTCTCGTCACGGAAATGGTTGATGATTCCTGCGGCATCTTCACGTTTGCACTGACCAGTATAGATAAGTGTTCGTTCTGTCTGACCTGGAGCCAAGCTGCCAAGTTTGATCAGAAGAGCGCCAATGTTATCGCCACGACGTGCTTCATAGCTTGAGAAAGAATCTTTCTCCATCACCTCAGGCTTCGCCCATGTCCCTCTGGTTCCCAGGAAGCGCTTACGGTCAGACTCAAAGGAATCCACCGGACGGTTTGAGCTCATGAAGTTAAGTTTCCCCTGCTTTCTCATGAAGGCATATTGGAAAAGGGTGAGTAATCCCCCCTCTTCTGACTGAGCTTCGCTCATCATCGTCTGAGGGCACCAGTCGGCATTGGTGAACTGCTTGAGCGCATCAAAGTGGGTATATTCCACTACCGGAATGATGTCGATCTCCACGGCCTCATCGCGGTTGTTAGTGACTTTGATATCCCGAATTTCCAAGCAGGCACCGTATGGCACGAAAATCTGCGCTTGGACCTGAATGCCAGCCACGCTCGAAGTGATCGTCTGGTAGGAAAGCCCGACTCGGCATTCGTAGCTTTCCAGATCGTCCAGACAAGGTGTGAAAAATGGCGAGTAAACCTCTTGACCGGAGGCTGTGCGTACACGGATGTAGAGCGTGCTACCTTTGAAATCGGTATCTGGCAGCTGTGGCAAGTACTTAACGATTCTGTTCAGAGCGGGGTCCCCAGCACAAAGAAGTGATCCCCCAGTGTGGTCCACAAACCCACCAAACTCCAGAGAGCCCACGTAGTTAATCCATTTAGTAGGCGTGGATGGGTTGGTGATCACATATTCTCGGTTATCGTCGTCAAAGTGTCCGTATTTAGCTGTCATAATCGTAAAATGGTTATGCCTGATTGATCTTGGCAAGTGGTCCGCATTCTAGCTCTTGTTGATGGGGGGCGGCAAGGCATCTATGGGCTGAATGTCCCCATGCCGTGTGTTAAAAAACGCCCTAAAGATAAGTGTCGTATTTATGCCGCGTGGGCGTGTATTCACCATAGCAAATATCGGAATCACAAGATGGGCTTGTTGTCGGAAAAATGATTACCCTATAGAGTAACTTCATCATGCAGCTCTTTAAAGTGATCTCGGTACCCACAGTCATAATCATCCTCGGTCTGCTGACCGGGGCAGCTCATGCTGACAAGAAACCCAACATCCTCTTTATCCTAGCTGATGACCTAGGAAGCGCCGGACTCCACTGCACTGGCGAAGAAAATCTAGAAACTCCAGTCCTCGACACCTTGGCTAAGCAAAGCAGGCGCTTCGAGCTAGCCCTTTCTCCATACCCCACCTGTAAACCCGCCAGAGCGGCCATCCTCAGTGGCCAATACGGCCCCCGCACAGGTGTTTATCGAGTGGTCGATAGACACACAGGAGAGGAAGACAAGATCCGCTACACTGTGCCAGAGAACGGAAATCTCCCACTCGAGACAAAAACCATCGCGCACTGTTTGCAGTCAGTCGGCTATCGCACCGCCATGTTTGGGAAATGGCATGTCGCCAATGACAAAAACGGTCACCCTACCAAATACGGTTTTGACGAAGCCATCTCCTCCACCGGTCACTACACCGCCAAGTTTGCGCCCGAGCGCAACCTGCCAAAAGGCAAGATAGCCGCCGATTTACTCACCGATGAGGCACTGACGTTCATCGACAAAGCGCACAAAGACGAGAAACCGTTTTTCCTCTACATGCCTTATTACCTGGTTCACAAACCCTTGGAAGCGCGCGCGGATTACATCAAACACTTCCGCGCAAAATTCGGAGCAGATACCACCGACCAGCAAGTCACCGTTGCCGCCATGACCAAGATGTTAGACGACTGCGTAGGCCGCCTCCTCGGCAAACTCGACGATCTGAAAATCCGCGACAACACCCTCGTCGTATTCTCATCTGACAACGGATCATTTGAACCGCTCTATAATGGAAGACTGCGAGGCGTGAAGGGTGAGACTTACGAGGGCGGCATGCGCGTGCCGTATTTCTTTCATCTTCCCGGAAAGATCGAGCCAGGATTGGACAGCAAGAATCGTGTCAACGGCATCGATCTCTTTCCAACATTACTGGATGCGACAGGAGCAAAAAAACCTATGCAATCGCTAGACGGAACCTCCCTCTGGCCAATACTCAGCGGCAAAGAAAATCAGTTAGATCAACGCAAACTCTTCTGCTATTACCCTAAATACGCACGATTCAATAAGAACACTAAGAAATGGAAAATGTCATGGCGTAACGTCGTCTATGAAGGTCATTACAAACTCATCCACTACCCAGAATACGATTCTTGGGAGATGTTCGATCTGAAAGCAGACCCGACAGAGAAGGTTAATATAGCAAAGCAGAAACCCGAACAGTTTGTAGCATTGAAGAAATCCCTCGCCACTTGGCTAACAGAAGTAGGCGCTCCCGCCATGCAGGAGAACCCAAATTTCAAGCTCGCAGAGTAGGACAGCTTTGCAAGCTGTCGACAACCCACGTGTCCTCCGTAGCCTCGGCGAAGGAGGAAGGCTCCATCATTAACCTAAGCAGGGAGCATCCATCAAGTTCCTCGCCATCGGCTGTTAGATTCCAAGCGCTACCACCAAATGCGTAGCCTCAGCCGCTACCGCTGAGTTCATGCTCCCGCGATAATCTCCTTATATGAGTAGAACGCCTGCTTCGGCTTGCGCTCTAACGTTTCGAAATCGCAGTAGATCAAACCGAAGCGCATGTTGTAACCACGAGTCCACTCGAAATTATCCATCAGGCTCCAGTGGAAATAGCCCCGCACATTGACGCCATCACCGATCGACTCTTGCATGGCATCGGTGTATTGCTGCACAAACGCACACCTCTCAGGATCGGAGCACTTGTCCTCGCGGTCAGTGGTATCGACCGCGCAACCGTTTTCAGTGACGTAAATGGGGAGTCCATCGTAGCGGTCATGAATCCAGCCAAGCATCTTGCGGAAACCCCAAGGCACGACGAACCACCCCATGCTTGTCGATACCCACTCAGGATCGCTGCTCAGGGAAACAACTTGATCGGAAGCAATGCCACCATTGCCCTCGTCGGCTGAGATCTCGTTGCGTCCCGACGGGTGGCGTGACGCGTAGTGAGTGGTGTAGTGGTTGAGCCCTAGGAAATCAGCAGAGCCTTTGAGTAACTCCTTCTGGGCCTGAGTGAACTCGGGCAGCCTTGACCCCACCCGCTCACGCATGATCGCAGGATAATCTCCAAAAACGACAGGATCGGTGAACCAGCCGTAGAAGAACTCCAAGCTCTCCTGTGCTGCTGCGCGATCTTCATCCGAATCGGTCAATGGCTCCCGCCAGTCACAGTTGTTGGCGATCCCTATTTGCCCGTCACCTTTTCTACGATACGCCTCCACCGCCAGCCCATGGGCCAGTAGCAAGTTGTGTGCGGCTACATACGGCTCGTCCTCGGAAACCCGCCCTGGCGCGAACAGTCCGGTTCCATAACCGAGCACCGCCGTGCACCAACTTTCGTTGAAGGTGATCCAGTGTTTCACCCGGTCACCAAAAGCATCAAAACACACCTGCGCGTAGCGAGCGAACGCCTCGGCCGTGGCGTAGCTTTGCCAGCCATCATCTTCTAACTGCAACGTTAGCGGCAAATCCCAATGATAGAGCGTGACAAACGGCTGAATCCCCTTAGCCAAGAGAGCATCGATCAAGCGATTGTAATAGTCGATTCCCAACGGATTGGCTTCCCCTTTTCCGTCAGGAACAATGCGTGACCATGCAATCGAAAACCGGTAAGCGGTCACTCCGAGTTCGGCCATCAGCTCGACATCTTCCTCAAAGCGGTGGTATTGGTCACAAGCGACATCACCGGTATCACCGTTGGCGATCTTACCTGGGGTATGGCTGAAAGCGTCCCAGATACTTAAGCCCTTGCCGTCCTCCTGCCATGCCCCCTCCACTTGATAGGCGGCAGTGGCAACTCCCCATACAAAATCGTCTCTTGTTTTCATATCAGCCACTAGACTCGGCAGGGCAAGTTGTGTCCAGCAGCGTCACATCTGAAAACACGCCCAACAGTGGTGATTTTAGGGATTTTGTTAACCACGAATCTAACGAATAACGCGAATGCAATATGGACTAAGGACGGCGCGATAGTAGGAGGGGTTTTTTGATGGGTCGATTTACTGGAGAACTTACTTTGTCAATTCGCCAAAGGTGCCAGGCATGTCCTTGAGGTGGTCAGAAAGCAGAGCTTTCATCTCCTTGAGCTTTTCCTGATACTCTGGTTTATCGGCCAGGTTGTCTTGTTCATTGTAATCCTTTTCAATGTTGTAGAGCTGATCTTTGGCATAGAACCCTGGATACATTTTCATCGACATATGCTCGGCATCTCCTCCTCCGGGAATGATCTGAACATGAGAGAATGGAGCCATAGGATCCGTGGTATAGATCGGGCGTTCGCGACGCTTTTGGTTTTCATTGAAACGTTCGAGGATGCGTTTGCGCTTGGCCAGTGGCATGTTCTCGATTTTTTCAGGGTAACGGAGAGCGATGTATTTGAAGCCGTCTTTGATGACACCGCGGACGAACCCGAGTTCAAAGAAAAGGGCATCGTGAACTTTCTCGGTTTTACCCTCCAGCATGGGAAGGAAGGATTTACCATCGAATTTCACATTGCTGTAGTCGACTCCGGCAAGATCCAGCATGGTGGGGGTGAAGTCGATGTTAGAAACAGGGACATCCGTTCTGGCACCGACTTTGAATCCTTCTTTGCGGTGGATGAAACCTTCTGAATGCACGCCGCCGTTGTAGACAGTTCCTTTGGCTTTCTGACCGTGGTCATTGAAATAAATGATGACGGTGTTTTCATACTGGCCAGTGTCCTTGAGCTTCTGGATCATGGCGCCTAACATGTCGTCCAGCCAGAGAAGGTTGGCACGTGAGTTGTCTTTGATACCGGCCTCTTTGAGACGCTCAGGGATCGTCTCACGTGCAGGCATGACATTGAGTGGCTCTTTGAGCAATCCGTCAGCAGTGACTAAGGGATTGGCATTCCATGAGCGGGAGGCCTCGCCTGGACCGTGCGGGATGGTAACAGCGCACCAGAGGAAAAAGGGGCGGTCATCTTTCTTCTCGAAGAAGTCCAAGGCTCCTTTGCAAATCCAATCGAGGTTATGACTGGCGAGGGATTTTACGCCGATGAAGTCTGGGTTATCGTAATAAACGCTCTCGTAATATTCGAAGCCAGCTTCCTTCAGAGCCGCGTCTTGTTTGACGTGATTCTTGGCGAGAGTTTCCAGCATCTTAGGATCGTCTGGAGCTGCTTCCCACTTCGGCCTTTCCATACCTAACACTTCGACTACGTGGTTTTTTCCAACGATGCCAGTACGGTAGCCAGAATCGCGAAGAAGTTTCGGAAGCGTGGGCATATTACGAGTCACAAAAGTGTTCCACTCCACGGAAGCCTGGCCGCCGAGTTCGTTCATGCGATCAATGAAAACGCCTGCCTTTGAGCGGCTAGGATAGAGGCCGGTAATACAAGCAAAACGGCTCGGCGTGCAAACTGGAGAGGTTACAAACTGACGGTCTAACACAGTGGATGCTGAAGCCAGTTTATCAGTGTGAGGAGTCAGATTCTTAAACGAACCATTCTTATTTTTCCCTTCCGGCATCCAGTTCATGTGATGCTTGAACTGATCATCAGTGATGAAAAACAGAATGTTCGGCCGCTTCTTTTTCTGTTCCTGAGCTTGAGCCGTCATCGGCGCAACAGCCGCGATCGCAAGCGTGCATAGTAAAATGGGTTTGATCATGTTTCTGATATATTAGGATTATTGAGAGATGCGCACTAGTTCAGGAGCGCGGCTTGTTTTTTGAAATACTCATCGGCGGATTTTCTTAATGCTTCCATCCGTTCTTTTTGCTCAGGATCATTGGCGATGTTTTTAGTTTCCAATGGATCTGCCTTGTAATCGTAAAGCTCCTCAGCATCGAGTGTGTCTATCGACTTTGGGTAATCATCTTTCTTCGACTTCACCCAGGCCACGTAGCGGTATTGATTGTCGCGGAATGCGTATCCGGCACGCCCTTTCCGATGGTAAACGGTGATCGCATGAGGACGAACCTGCTCCTTGCTACCGTCGAGGATCGGTTTGAGGCTGACACCATCGAGCTTTTCAGGGGTCTTGATACCGGCAAGGTCACCTAGTGTCGGATAAATATCAATAAGCTCCGCTGGTGAAGCAACCTTGCGGCCACCTTTCACTCCTGGGCCCTGGAAGATCAGCGGGCTGCGGGTGGACTGCTCGTAGGTGGTGTGTTTCCCCCAAAGACCGTGATCGCCTAGGTGGAAACCATGATCTCCCCAGAGAACGATGAGGGTGTTTTCGCGCTGCCCTGAGGCATCAAGAGCTGCGATGAGTTTGCCGACTTGGGCATCGATGTAGGAGATGCAGGCGTAGTATCCATGGATGCATTCGCGCTGATAGTCCTCATCGCTGAGTTTGCGTCCTTTCGAGTATCCAAGCATTTCCTCATTGCCGTGGTAGGCGAAATCCGGAGCAGTGGGAACGTGGCTCTTAAACTCAGCCAGTGGCATGTTTTCACGTTTATACATGTCCCAGTATTTCTTCGGTGCTACGAATGGGAGGTGGGGCTTTTTGAAACCGACGGCGATAAAGAAGGGTTTGTCGCCCTTAGCGTGTTGCTGAATGTATTTCACCCCGCCATTGGCTACGGCTCCATCATAGTAAGCATCATCCGGCACATCGGCGGATTCGAATGCCGCCTTGGTTCCGTTTTTATAGGATTCAGGATTGTGATAAGAACCGTTAGTCGGCTTGCCAGTCTTGGCATTGTAAGGGACGTTATTTTTGATAAAGGGCAGAGACCACGATGCCTTATCCTGATCGCCATCAACATTGCGAGGGTCGTAAATTTTACCTATCCCCATGGCCGTGTATCCCTGCTGGATGAAGTTCTGGGTGAGAGTGACAACGTCGGGGTTCACCTCGCGGATCTGCGTCTTGAGGTCTTTGATTTTACTCCGGTCCGGGCGCAGGCTGGTCATCAGTGCAGCACGTGAAGGGCCGCACACAGCCTTGGCACAATGAGCATTGGTAAACACCACACCTTGGGAAGCAAGCTTGTCGATATTTGGGCTGAGGGCAATCTTGTCCCCGTAACAGCCAAGCATCGGTTTGAGGTCGTCGATGGCGATGAATAACACGTTGTATTTATCGGCTGCACTCACTTGGGCACCTGCAGTGAGCACGCATGAGGTCAGAGCTGTTAGGATGGTTTTTATTTTCATACTTAGCTGGGGTTGTTGTTTTCTTTGATTCTTTGGGCTTGGTCCTTGAGATGTTTGTCAAGACGGGCACGGAAGGTCTTTATGACAGCAGCCATTTCCACATCTTTGGCCATGTTAGTCGTTTCAAGGGCATCTTTTTGATAGTCGTAAAGCTCCTCATCCAAAGTCACCCCGAGTGACTCAAGGGGCTTCATGAGGTTGTCATTTTTCACCCATGCTACGTAGCGGTAACGTTTATCACGCATAGTATAGCCCATTCTCCCGTTGTAGCGAGGGTAGGAACTAACAGCTACTTCACGGAGATGTTTTTCAGAGTCCTCAAGAAGTGGTTTGAGACTGATGCCGTCGAGATTCTTCGGAACAGGCACCGACACCATCTCGCAAATTGTGGAAAAGACATCGACCAGTTCCGTGGGCGAATCCGTTTTCTTACCAGCCGAGATGTCCGGGCCAGAGAACATCAGGCACGAACGGGTGGCTTGCTCGTAGTTCGTATGTTTGCACCAAACGCCGTGATCGCCCAAGTGCCAGCCATGATCGCTGAGTAGAACTACGATAGTATTCTTATCAAGTCCCCTCTCCTTCAGCCCGTCCAACAAAACGCCGATCTGGGCATCAACGTAGGAGGTGCAGGCGTAGTAGCCGTGGATCAGTTCACGTTGCTTATCCATGGGAACTGGTCCATCTTGCGAAATATCCGAGTAGTTCTTCAGTTCACCCCATGAGTGAAGAGCATAAGCTGGAGCATCTTTGGCCGGTTGCTGATACTTGGCGATGGGCACTTCCTCGCGTTGATACATGTCCCAGTATTTTTTCGGCGCGACAAACGGGAGATGAGGCTTTTTAAAACCGGCCGCAACAAAGAATGGTTTGTCACCTTTGCTGAGCTGATCGATGTAATTCAGAGCCTCTTTGGCGATCGCTCCGTCGTCGTAGGCGTCGTCGGGTATATCGAGGTTCTCAGTAGCAGGGTTGGCTTTTGCATCCTTGAGGGCTTGAACCATTTTACCATATCGATCTTGATTCTTCTTGCGAAGTTCATCGACAATCCCCTGCGCTTGTTTGCTTTGATAATGCAGTGCCGGAGGATTGAAACCTTTGGCGTAGGGCAGATTTTCGGCACTGGTCATCGTTTGCCAGGCGCGTTTCTCCATCTTCGCATCTGACTTACCTCCGTGGAAAAGTTTGCCACAGCCAGCTGTCGTATAACCATTCTTGATGAGGTATTCCGGTAACGTGACCACCCAAGGTGTTACTTCGAGGAAGTCGGTTTTCAAATCATGAACCTTGGTGCGGTCCGGCCGAAGACCGGAAAAGAAGCTGCAGCGAGATGCAGCACAAACAGCCTGGTTCGTATACGCACTGGTGAATAACGTTCCACTTGCAGCCAACTTGTCGATGTTAGGCGACTTCACGTAGTTGTCGCCATAGCAGCCAAGAGTAGGCTTTAGATCGTCTACTACGATGAATAGCACATTCTTTTTCTCCGCAGCCGTGGCAGGCAGAACGATGAGTCCTAATAGAGCTGCTAGTTTGATGCTGGTCTTAAACATTTGATGGATAGGGAAAATACGTTATTTGGCAGAGGCCGTTTGTTTGGCGATACGGCTATGTTGTTGTTTCAGGAAGTTATCAGCCGTGGCTCGAAGAGCTTTAACTCGTTCAGCTTGTTCTGGGTCTTTGATAATGTTTTTGGTTTCTAGCGGGTCAGCCTTGTAGTCATAGAGTTCCTCAGCTTTCACCTTGTCACCCAGTTCGGCTGCAGGCGTGGTGGTCCCATCGCTCGCTTTGTCGCCATTGACCCAGACGATGTAGCGATACTGCTTATCACGAAAGGCATAGCCCATCGCCTTGCCTCGTCCAAACTGGCTGACCGCGTAGTCGTCCACCTGCTCCTTGGATCCATCGAGAATAGGTTTTGCGCTTTGACCATCAAGATTCTCTAACTGCGGAATACCTGCGAGATCGCAAAGAGTCGGGAAAATATCGACAAACTCAGTGGGTGCGGCGCTAGACTTTCCTTTCTGAATTCCTGGACCAGCGAACATCAAGGGAGCACGGGTTGATTGCTCATAATTTGTGTGTTTTGCCCACAGCCCATGATCTCCTAAATGCCAACCATGGTCGCCCCAGACGACTATGATGGTATTTTTCATCAGATCACGTTGCTCCAGTTCATCTAACAACATTCCTATCTGCGCGTCGATGTAGGAAATACAAGCGTAGTAGCCGTGGATGAGTTCACGAGATTGAGCATCGCTCAGCGGCCCTTCGGCTGGAATCCCGGAGTAGCTGCGCAGCTCGGGAAAATTGTGATAGGCAAAATCCGGAGAGTTCTCGGCGTGTTTTTTGAATTCGGCCAAGGGCATGTCTTCACGATTATACATGTCCCAGTATTTCTTCGGCGCGACAAATGGCAGGTGAGGTTTCTTGAATCCAACGGCTACAAAAAACGGCTTCTCTTTGCCACCCTGGCCACCCAACTCGCGAAGATACTTCACACCCTGCTTGCGAATGGCTCCATCAGTATAAGCATCATCTGGCACATCCACGGATTCAACGGCCGGATGCAGGTCACGTTTCACTAACCCCTTGTAAATGGGACCGTATCCTTTTTTGCCCTCGGCAGTCATTTCTTTGAGTGCCTGATGAAATGCTGCTCCCTGATAGGCCGCGGCAACCGGTTCTGGAAATTGATCGTTGTAGTCGAGATTATAGAGACGAAACGGACGCGACCACGAAGGCTCGTCCGATTTTTTATCAACGCAGCGCGGATCATAGATTTTACCCGTTCCTACTGAAACGTAACCATTGTTCTTAAAGTGCTCTGGGATGGTTGTGATCCACGGGCTGACTTCGCGACAGACAGTTTTCAAATCATGCACCCGAGTGCGATCAGGTCGGAGTCCTGTCATCAAGCTGGCTCGCGAGGGACCACAGACAGCCTGATTGCAATGGCTGTTAGTAAAAGTGACTCCCATGGCGGCAAGCCGATCAAAATTAGGTGTTTTGACCAGCGTATTTCCATAGTTTCCGAGATCAGGCTTCAGGTCATCCACCGCGATGAACAAGACGTTGGGCTTTTCAGCCGCCATACTGGTGCCGATGGCTAGACCGGCAAATACAGCCAGCGGGATCCATTTTTTAATCATGATTGTCTCCACTTATTTGTTCTTACCTTTTCCTTTGCCTTTGTATTCACCGAAGCGGAATTTGACTCCGAGATTGTCTTGTGTCGCCAGCAGCTGTTTTTTCATCCGCTCAAAGGTTTCACTTTCTGCGGTGGAAAGATCTTTCAGTTCACCTGGATCCGTTTTGAGATTATAGAGTTCCCATTTTCCAGTGACGTGAAACTGCAGAATTTTCCAATCGCCATCGATCAGTGAAGAGGCCGCGTGGTCACCTGTGGAATGCGGTCTTCCGAGCGGTGAGTGCCAGTAAATCGGACCACGATCGACCTGCTTTCCTAACAACACGTCAACATAGCTCTTACCGTCAATTTCGACTCCGTCGGGAACTTTGGCTCCACACATTTCGACAAAGGATGGATAGTGATCAATACCAATGGTCTGAGTCGTAGTAACGGATCCGGGCTTCACCACTCCAGGCCAAACGACCAGCATTGGGACGCGAGTTCCGCCTTCATATAGCCAGCCTTTACCATTACGGTATGGCAGATTGCTCGTGGCTACCTCGCGGTTGTTTTCGATACTACGAGTGGATAGTCCACCATGGTCGGAGCTGAGCACGATGATGGTGTTTTCATCGAGTCCAAGCTCTTTGAGTTTGCCTCGAATTTCACCAATGCCTTTGTCAACACTCTCGATCATCGCTGCGTAGACTGGATGGTTTTGCACGGTTTTGAATGCTCCATGGCCGACGGTTTTAAAATCGGCATCTTTCTTGCCATCACCGATTAGAACGCCCATATCCTTGAGCTTATTCTTATATTTATCGGTCATTTCCGGCTTAGCCTCGATCGGTGTGTGCACGGCGTAATGAGCTAGCACCAGCGCGAAAGGCTTGGCTTTATTTTTTTCAATGAAGTCAATCGCCTCATCCGTGAGTCTATCGGTTAGATACTCACCTGGTTTGCCTTCGATCTTCGGAAATAACTCTTTGCTCTTACCTTGTCTTGCTTCGTCATAGGGGTAGAAATACGAAGCTGGAGCACCAGCATGGCCAGCAATTCTGCTATCGGTAAATCCTTGTTTATCTGGAGTGCCGGTTTCATCTTTGCAGAGGTGCCATTTACCGATGTAGCCGGTGGAGTAGCCCGCATCTTTGAGAACTTCCCCCCAAGTCACACGCGAAGGGATCAGGGCATTTTTTGAGGTGGATTGATCTTGAAAACCAGGGACACCATCACGACCTGGAATCCGACCGCTGAAAATGCCGTAACGCGATGGCAAACAGCGTGGGTGTGCCGAGTAGGCATTCTTGAAGTTCATACCATCCTTCGCCAGAGAATCGATGTTAGGCGTTGCATACAGCTTACTGCCTGCGTAACCGACATCCATCGCTCCGAAGTCATCGACTAAGATGAAGAGCAAATTGGGCTTCTTGACTTTATCATCCTGAGCACCTGCTAGGCATGTGCTGGCTAACAAGATGGCACTGATTATGTTTCTGGTTGTTCTCATGTGTTTATGATTTCGACGTAAAATGGTGAGGCGTTATTCAGTGACGCTGGATCAATCCCAGGTCGTCAATGTAGAGTTTCCCGTTAAGAGGTTTGGGCGATTTGATCTTGAGCACGACGGCATAGAATTCTGACATTGCCTTGAGGTGCTCCGGTTTGACGAGAACCTTGCGGCGATCTTGCCAGGTATCGTCAAGACTGGTGATAGGGATTTCATCAATGACCATCCAGTGATCGGCACTACTTTGTATCACCACTTGCACAGCCGCTCCCTTGGGGGCCTTGGCCAGCTCCTCATCGATTTTGAGTTTGAGAAACACACCTCCGATTTGTTTGTTCTCAAATGGCAGCTTGGGTGAATTGATGTTAACCGCGAGATCCTTGCCTTTTTCCGGACGGGCTTGGTTGAAAGCGATCTCCATGACATCTTCATTGCGGCGTTCGTTAGGGTTGTGCTTGGCGTCTAACTGACTGTTCACTTCTTTCACGGCGGCGGCGTTAGCAAATGTCCAGATGGTGTGATCTGTGTTCTTTGTTTTCACCATTGTGAGTGATCTCGTTGTGACTTGCCCCTGACTCTCCAGACGTATCGTTGCCTTGCCAGCACCTGTAGGAGTGAGGATCATGTTAGCCACGGCATTATGCATCAACAAGGATGAATCTGATAGAGTGAGTGGCCCTTCGACGGTAATTTTCAGTTCAGCTGGGGATCCCAGATACGGACCGGATTTCTCAGCATCACGAAGTAGGACCGTGGCTGTGAGCGGCATGTCTGCTGGGTGAGTTTTCGGAAGGAAGATATCTGGTGTTGCCTTTCCTTGTTTGGCATCGCTTGGCTTTAGATCAGCGTTCACTCTGACGACGGTGGCAGACAGTGGGGCCAAGGTCAGCGCACCCAAGACATTAATCGAATCAAGCTTGCGAACTCTTGGCGACTGACTCCATTCCGGCTTTTGCGAGTAAGGATTCCAGAGGTAATTCTTGTGCGAGAATTCGACAAGGTGTGCGGACTTCCATTCTTCCTCATCAATATCCATAGAGACCGTTAATTTCTCATCTGGCGACTGGTTGATTAGCATGATCGCAGGTTGCCCATCGCGAAGGGTGGCATAAACAACGAGATCTTTTGAGCCCTCAATCGAGGATTCCACGAGCTTGTCCCCCATCTGGTTGGACCAGAGCCACATCGCCCAGTAACTGGCTCGGGCACTGAGCGGAGCCCCTCCCTTGTTAAACAAACCGTGACCACCGTGTTCCGTGGTGGAGAACATGTCCCACTGATTCGCAAAATCGACCTTGTTGAGAAACATCTCGCCGATGAAGCGGGCACTCCATAGGCCGCTGACCAAGTTGCAGGTCAGGTCGTCTTCGTGAACCTTGACATGCCACTCGGTGATACCGATCTCGATATCCTTGGCACGCTTCGGCTGATGCTTGGCCAACATCTCTCTGATGTGACTGACCGCCTTCCCCACTCTGGCACTCTCGTTGAGCACCGCACGAGGCTCGGTCATTTTTCCATCTACAGGATAGGTGTGAAATGAAATGAAATCGATGTGGTCGCCAGCTGTTTCAATCAACTCATCCACATAAACAATCGAATCGTTAGAATTCGTAGGCCCGCCTACCTTGATCGTAGGATCCACCGCCTTCATGGCCTTGGCAAATTTCACATACAGATCGGCGTATTTTTTAGCAGTCATCTTCGAGCCATCAGGTCTGATATGGCCAGCCTCCCAGCTACCCTCTAACTCATTTCCAACCTCCCAGTATTTGACCTTATAGCCCATCTCATTGTTCGCCCAACGCACCCAGGCGGCCGCTAACTCAGGGGTGCCTGTACCCAGATTGACGGTCACCATGGTTTCGCTGCCGGTGGCGTTAATGAATTCATGCAGTTGTTGCACATCAATGTGGCCATTGAAGTCGTGGATGGACTTGTCATGGAAAACTCGGAAACCCGGTTTGAATTTTGAGAAATCAATCTTCCAGCCCTCCGGACCAGGTTTCTTAGTTGGGAACTTGTTTCCAAATCGCACGCCATTGCCGTTCCAAAAATACTCATCGGACCACGAACCACCGGGCATGCGTAAGAGTCCTGGTTTCCAACTCTTAAACCACGGGCTTGAGCTCAGGGCTGTTAGCTCGTTAGGTTCATACCACAGTCCCAGGTTCGATCCTAACAGACGATTGTCACTGGTTGTGGCGATGACCTTGTCGGTCTGCACACTAACAGTCGCCTCCTCTGCTGCGAAAATTGACGATACCGACATCATTGGGATGACAAGTGACAGCTGACTAGCCAATCTGAAAAAGTTTTTTGAGAATGTATGTGTAGAGGCTTTAAAATTCATACTTATCATGAGTAAAGATTATGAGAGGCTATCAACATTGCAACTCTAGCCTGTGGTGACTTCGGCAAAAGAGTGAACGTGTGGTATTTTTTCTCGCAAAGCGGTGAAAATGCGCCCATATTGATCTAAACCATTTTACCAAATTAACAACCCACATTCTCAACCCAATGGGAAAGCATATCTCACCTGAAAAAAAACATACCACCATTTTAGTGGCCTTTGATTGGTATGACCATCGTGTCTACCGTGGAATTGCCCAATACTGTAAAGAACACCATTGGCACCTGTCACCGTATTGCTTTTCAGAAAGAATTATCCCAGTGAATTGGCCGGGCGATGGAGCGATCACATGCTTTGGAGATATTCAGGGAGAATCTATCCTCGGCCTAGACATGCCCAAAGTGGATGTGACACTAAGAGACATGCCCCAACAGATTCCTCGAGTCGTGGTGGACAATGACTTGATTGGTAAAAAAGCGGCCAGCCATTTCCTGAAACGTGGATTTAAAGAATTTGCCTACTTCTCATGGGGAGATGTCGAGATTAACCAAATTCGCAAGGAGGCCTTTATTAATAGCCTAAGCGATGAAGGTGTGACCGAGGATCACATCCATATCATTCACCAACCAGACGAATGCCTCATCCGTGACTGGAAAGCGCACACCGAGGCCCTGATCGAGCAAGTCAAAGACCTCCCTCGTCCACTCGCAGTATTCACCGGACAAGATAATCTCGGCGTGACTTTGGTGGAAGCCTGCGTCGATGCTGGCATTTCCGTTCCTGAAGAAATTGCCGTACTGGGCGTCGATAATATTGTGTTCCTTTGCGAGTGCTCAGTCGTCCCCCTGTCCAGTATCGACACCCATCTGGAGGACCTCGGCTACGCAGCTGCAGAACAGTTAGGCCGACTTCTGAGTGGTGAAATTGACAACTCGGAACCCGTTCGCACCGTCCCCCCTGGCGATGTCATTAACCGACGCAGCACAGAATCTATCGCCATTTCCCACATCCCTGTGGCCAATGCCTTAAAATTGATGCGTAGCAAATTCAAAGACAACCTCACCCTGGAGGACGTCTATGAGCACGTCGGCCTCTCAAAGCGCGGACTGGAAAAGGCCTTCAAAAAACACCTCAATGACTCCCCTGCTTCTGTGCTCAGACAGATCCGACTGAACTACGCCAAAAAGTGCCTGACGCAGAGCGACATCAAGATTGAAGCCATCGCACTTGAATGCGGTTACAGCAATAGCTCAAACCTCAGCCATGCCTTCAATCGGGAAATCGGAATCCCCCCGCTGGAATACAGAAACAGATACCGTTCCCCATTATTTTCCAGCAGGAATTCCAACTAACACCCTCGACTCGTCAGGATGTCAGCCCGTTCTTGGCATCCTCTTCGTCTTTCTCAAGATTTCTCTGAGCGAGGTCCATCTCGATATTCTTCACCTGATCATCCGTTAGAGGATACAGGAAAATAATAGCTCCTTGGAACACCACCAGAATACCTGGAATCAGGGAAAACAGTAAGAGGATAGCCCACTTAGAGTCATCAGTCTGCACAGCGTTGGCAACGAATCCAAACCAGCCTAACAAAGTCGCAGCGAACCAGCCTCCGAAGGCCATTCCGAATTTCTGCGAGAACACAGCCGCGGCCACCACCAAACCGGTAATGCGGCGCTTATGCTTCCAATCAATGTAGGCCGCCACATCCGTATACATCGACCAGATAATCGCCACTGGCGGACCGGCAGAAAAAGAACCGATCAGGTTCATGATATAAATCCAACGCGCGTTCTCGGGAACAAACTGAATACTCGGCATAGTCAGGCCGAACACCGTGTAGGCTCCAGTCTGCAGACCCGGCATGGTGATCCTTAGATCCGGATCTATCCAGTACGGCGCCATCATACCGATGCCGCCAAAGATGGTGAGCCAGATGATCAGCTTACGGCGTTCAAAGAACTTGATCAACAGCCCCGTAGCCATCACCCCTAGAATCATGGCAATCCACCCGCCGCCACCAAAGCTCGACACCTCGGTTTCGAAATTGGGTGACTCCACATAGTATTTGAAATAGAAAATGTTAGAACCGTTCTTAATCGCCACAGCCGTCAGGTTAAGAATACCAGCAATGGCCAGAATTAGCCAGGCCCGCTCACGAATGAGCAATTTCAAATCGCCCATGAGCTGAGCCTTCGTCTGCTTCTGCAATTCCGGTTTCACCCGTTCCTTCGTGGTGACGAAGGTGATCAGGAACATGATGGTCGCAAGCACGGAGAACAGCCCCATGGTATAACGGAAACCCAACACAGGGTCGCCACCACCTAACGAAGAAGTAAGAGGGGGCAGGAATTGGACAATGATAAAGCCGCCTAGGAAGGCAAAGATGAACCGGATGGATGAAATCCGTGCCCGCTCGGCCGATGACTTACTGATCACCGCCATGAGACCAGAATAAGGAATATTGATGCCTGTATAGACCATTCCCACTACGGTGTAAGTAACCGCAGCGTAGACGATTTTACCTGTCATCGAGAGGTCCGGAGAATAGAACATCAAATAACCCGCAGCACCATACGGCACAGCCAGCCACAGCAGATAAGGCCTAAAATTACCCCAACGGGTGCGTGTGCGATCCGCAACAATCCCCATCACAGGGTCATTGACAGCATCCCAAATACGGGAAAATAGAAAAATATTGGCTACTACCGATGCCTGAAGACCAAAAACGTCCGTGTAGTAATACAACAAGAACATATTGAACATCTGGAAGTAGAGGTTCGATGCAAGATCACCGAGGCCAAATCCAATCCGCTCTGTCCAACCGAGTTTTTGATCGTCTTTTTCTTTAGTCATCAGTTTTTGTTATAGAGGGTTATCATGAACACTAAAATTGTGAACACTTAGACACTCTGATGAGTTTGAAATCGTATGTCGAAGCATCAATGTGATGAATTTCATTCACAGACCACTGAAAAATCCCCCTCATGAACCGTTCTCAACTCCACATAGTTCGAACCGACTGGAACACTTAGCATCCATCGATCCATGAAAAACGGCGGACACCCGTAGGTATCCGCCGATATGTATATGGTTGAATTTTTACAGTCACTCACTCCTTGAGAATCTTATGGCTGTGGTCATCTCAACTTGCACAGTGGGAGAAGCAACTCCCCCGCACCTACTTGATGTCTTGATACTACCAGTTGGAGATATCGTCCTTGTCGACAGTCGCACCGGCATTGGCACCTGTCGACCATAAGTCAAAGTCAGGGTTGTTCTTCCCGGGGCTGAGGTAACGCATTCTTCTTTTAAAGCCATCAATCAAAAAATATCCACTGCCTACAGCTTCTTCGACATTTCTCGCTGACCCTTTGATATCAGGGCTGAGGGTGGCTAGATACACAGTGGCACCGTCGTCTGGCTTTCCGTCGCCGTTACGGTCGCCATACAGTTCTTTGTAGAGAATTTTAGTGCTGGCACCCAAAGCGCCTTCATCTGTGTATTCAGGAAAGACTCCATTGTCAGAATGGTATTCGTCCAGTGCCCTGGAGATACTGCCGACAAATACCTGAGTCTTACTCTCCGCAGCCTTGCGTTTGTAGTAGCCAAGCCCCCCCACCGTCATGGTGGCGAGAACCGCTATAATCGCGATGACAACAAGGATTTCAATCAAGGTAAACCCTCGATAAGGCGCTCTAGAAACTGGATGATGCGTATTCATTATTAATGTATGTATTATGTATACCCTCATTGCAAGTCGGTAAATTACTAAACTGAATGAGCGAAGTTCATGAAAACCTACCAGATATAATCCGTTTGAAAAGTTCCCTTGTGAGCAAAATGCATATTTGCCCCAGAATCCGCACGCTGAGCCAATGCTTTCGAACTGTATGCATGACCGAATCCTTCTGGTTATGGTAGCGCTACTAGAGCGACGCCTAGCTTTACAAGGCTATTTAGCAGCACAAATGCAATTATTATATACTGCGTATTAAAGCCGAAATGGTGAATGCTTGTCGCCACTTCCACCGCCATCACCTTGCTAAATTTGACAACAGGTATCGACAATATGATCTCGGCCACCATGATTAGAAAACAGTTAGATGTGGTTGAACATACACTCGAAAATCATCCAAGCTATTCATCGTACCCCAATCGATTCTAATAACATCCAACTCCATGGCTAAGAAAAACTCACTGATCAACGAACTCATCCTAGCCCCTTGGTGGGTGAGTGTTTGCCTTGCTGGCATCATTTACGTTGGTGGCAACATCCTATCAGGCATTACATCCTCGAATCTGGGATTCACCATGGTTGCCACCGTTGCCGGAGCTGTCACCCCAATTTTCACTATAGTATTTCTCTTCGTCGCCCTCATTTCCTTCTTCCGTAGCTTCAAAACAAAAGCGCAGCTCAAACGCCAGGAATCCATCGAAACGCTCAATGAACTCTCATGGAAGGACTTCGAAAACGTCACCGGGGAACTCTTCCGCCAGCGCGGTTATAAGGTCGAGGAAATGCTCGGAGGTGGTGCCGACGGCGGCGTGGACCTCCGCCTCCGCAGAGACGGTCAGCTTACACTGGTGCAGTGCAAGCAGTGGAAAAATAAAAATGTAGGTCTCCCAATCATCCGAGAACTGCTCGGTGCAATGACTGCCGAATCTGCCGACAAGGGCATCCTCGTCACCACCTCCACCTTCACCAGCGAAGCCGGCAGTTTTGCAATGCCCCATGGCATCAAGCTAATCAATGGCGATCAGCTGAGTCAGGAAATCACAGGCCTCAATCCCCCTTCAGCCGCTCCTAACTTCGCCCCTGTATCAGCACAACCCAACTCATCGACTCCGGCCTGCCCTAAATGTAGCCAGCCGATGGCCATACGCACCGCCAAGCGAGGTACAAATTCCGGCACCCAATTCTGGGGCTGCTCCAGTTATCCCAAGTGCAGAGGCACAATGAGCATATGATACAAATCTGGCAGCTTTTCCCTTGTCGCTCACGGTTCTAACAATACATTTCATGACTGAACGCACTCCTTTTAATAGCAATGTGTTGAACCTTGCCACACCAAGACGGTTTCGCTATTCCTTAGCCATCCACATCTCCTCTTTCCACATGCCAGACTTCTTCGCTCAACCAGTTCTCAACTCCCCCTATGAATACCCCCACCTCCACTGGGAGTTGGACGATGATAACCAGCCCACCCAGAACATCGAGGAATCGCGTAGCAAAGTCTCCTTCCATCAAACTCCGACAATCCAGCTTGACGCAAAACTTGACTGATAGTTTACTAATTCAATGCCCTACCAACCGCAGTTCTCCATCACTCCACAACTCTTGGCTTCGGTCGAAGAGATCGCCGCCCTCCGCGAGCGTATTCAGGGAGCTGCCATCGAACTATCCTGGATTCCCGCCCTCCAGAAAGACACCCGAACCCGTAACGGACACGCATCCACCGCCATTGAGGGCAATCCCCTCACACTCGAGCAAGTGCGCTCACTGGAAGAAGGCCGTGAACTCCTTGCCTCTGCAAAACTTCACCAGCGCGAAGTCACCAACTACTTCGCCGGACTGCGTTATATCGAAAAAAACGCTACGCTGAAGAAAATCCGCCACCAGCACCTCTTCGAGCTGCACCGGCTCCTCGCTGACAGCGTCATGGACCAGGGCACCGCCGGTGCCTATCGCACCATCCACGTCCAGGTCGGCCGCCACTTCCCGCCCCATCCTGACCAGGTTTCCCCCCTTATGTTCGAGTTGCTCCAATGGTGGAATGACTATGCCCCCTCTCTATCCCCCATCCTCAGCTCCGCCATCCTCCACTACCGCTTCGAGGACATCCACCCCTTCGCCGATGGCAATGGCCGCACCGGTCGTGCCCTCGCCCTCTGGGAGCTTTTCCGCCGTGGCTTCGACTCCCACCACATCTTTTCCATCGATGAATATTACTGGGAAGACCGCCCAGCCTATTACGCCGCCCTCGCCCAGGTGCGTGATGCAGGCGAAGACCTCACCCAGTGGCTGGAATACTCGGCCAGCGGCCTCCGCAGCACTCTCGAACGAGTCTGGCGTAGAGTGCTCCGCTTCCAGTCCGGTCAAACATCGAAAATCACCCTCACTCCCAAACAAGAGCACCTTCTCGGACTCATTGCCGACCACGGAGGCCTAGCCCCCGCCGAAATCTGGAAGCTGCTCAACCTCTCCCGCCAGGGTGCGATGAACCTCATCAACCCTCTCCTCGACGCCGGCCTCATCGAAAAACGCGGCACCGCCAAATCCGGAAAATACCACCTCCGGTCATCAACCTGATCAAAGCCCTGCAAGCCTAGCTGGATCAACAGCATTCGGCAGATGTCAAAGCTTCCGAGATCGCCGTCTTTGTTCGCAGCAACGATCAAATCTCCTACGCTAAAAAACTCATGAGCGACCACGACCTCCAGCCCGGCAACGTCCCCATGCATGATGCCAAAGGACTCGAATTCCGCAGTGTCGCCATCGTCGCCTGCAACGAAGAAGTCATCCCCTCGAAGCCCCCACCTAAACAGCCTCCGTCAAAGAGGGTAAATTCACGTTACAGCCATGCCTCCATTTCATCCTGAACACCAACCCATCCTTGACGCCGCCCGCCGCTGGGCCGACCGCTGCCTACTTCATGACACATCAGTATTCACTGACAACAATCTATGGACGCCGGAGAACTTGGAAGAGTTCCGCCTGCGGTTTATTGAAAACACGCTTGAGGATAAACGTGATTTCTTCACCAAGTTAGAGCTACAACTGGCTGATGGCAGCAAGGAACTCAAGATGCTCACCTCCGAGATGATCTGGGCGTTTTACCTTTTCCCTCAAAATATCATCTCGGCTGGAAAGAAAGAACTACAGATCAAAAGGGTATGGGAGTGGTCTGGAGAACCGTTCCCTGCTGACAAGAAAGCGTGCCACGACACAGGCATCGGTCATCCAGGCACGGCATTTAACACTCATCGGTGGCGTGAAATTAGTTTTCTGTGGAGATTTATATCCTCGTTTAAAGAATTGGATCAGCAAGATCGATCATCCCTACTTCAGTCCCCATGGGAATTCTCAGCATGGCTCGATAATTTGGACGATGCTCTCAACCGACTGTTACGCAACGTTTTACTCCACCTCCTGTTCCCTGACTACTTCGAGCGGATAGCAGTGACCACTCAGAAGCAGCGCATCATTACCGCGTTCACTGAAAAATACGGTGACCTGAACAGTAATGAAACACCCAACCTCAGCGCAGCAGGACGACGCGATTGGCAGTTACATCAGATCCGGCAGAAGGAGGCCCAGGCGCTGGGCACTGACCACTTGGATTATTATGAGACACCTGAACTCTACAAGACATGGGGCCTGAATAGTGCGGGCATAAGACTCTCTGATATTGCTGAATGCCCAGAGCGTTCGGTCGCACTCAGTAAACCTGATTTGGTCAAGAGCTACCTAACAGCATTGGAAAAGCATCGGGATCTCCTGTGGTCCCGGTTCAACCTGACTGCTACCGACTTTACATCCTTCGTAAAGCCGGGGGACGCTTTTACCAATAAGGAGACAGCATACAAGCATGAGATATTGCAAAAGGCAGAGGCCTTATTCGCTGAAACCCCCATTAATGAGAATCTCACACCTGACCAGGCCCTGAATCTTCTACAGGGACTCAAAAAAGTTGATGTTAACATTGTCAATTACCGAGCCTGGGACAGTTCATTCGGCAAAAAAGGGGGTGATGTTGCCACGCTGCTCAGGGCATTCCATGCATTCGCAACAGACTCGTCCTCCGTCGAGGATTTCTTCGCTATGTTTGATCAACTCGGACTCAAGCCAAAATGGGACACCATCTCCTTTGTTCTCTGGCTAATGAACCCCGAGGTATTTTTCCCCATCAAACCCAGCTATATCCGTGACCTTGCCCAGGAACTGGGAATAGCGATCAAGCAGAAATCCCCTACCCCTGAACGGTTCCGGGAAATGATGTCCATGGGAGTAGCGTTCTGGACATTTCTTGCCAATTCACAACCCAACGACTGGATCGATGTGCAGTCCTTTCTCTGGATCTGTTGTTTTCAAACCTACGCTCCTCCATTCGATAACATATTTCCGGATGGAAAAGCCGATGAGATACTCGAGGAGTTTGCAGCCATTGTGGAAGCCTTGGAAAGCTCCCCCGGATACAACAACGTAAATCTGGTCATAACCGTGCCTAGAGGAAAAGGAAAAAATCTCCTGCGCATCAATTTCGGAGAATGGGTCCTGTTCTCATACATCGCCAACAAGGATGAAAATGAATTCCAGTTTGCCGTGCCTATGAAGCACTCATGGGATGGCATACCTCAACCAAATGATTCGTTTGCCAAGGACACCAGCATTGGACCATTTGGCCTGCTCCGCATGCGGGAATCGGACTACGACGCGATCTCTGGCGATGCCTGGGAAAGCTACCTAGCCACTCTCCCAGCTGTTGTTGAAGCCTTCTCCTCATATAAGGCCAGCCCCTTCTCCAGACACCATTCCTCCCAACTTTACGATCTGATCATGTCCGAGAAGAGACGACCCGTCATCCTCTCTCAAGGACTGGAATCAGAGCCTCCGCATGTTATTGATACCGACGATGAGGACGAAATATCCACTCCCGATACCTACACCCGAGCCGATGCTCTTGAGGAGCTGTTTATGTTAGGGGCCGATCTCGACAACATCCTTGCCCAGCTCAAGCGAAAGAAAAACATCATCCTCCAAGGCGCTCCAGGCGTCGGCAAAACCTTCATTGCCAAGCGCCTTGCCTGGCTACTGATGGGGAGCAAAGACAGGAGCCGTGTGAAAACCGTCCAGTTCCACCAGTCCTTCACCTACGAGGATTTTGTCCAAGGACTTCGCCCCAAGAAGGAAGGTGGCTTCGAAATCAAAAACGGCATTTTCTATCAACTCTGCAAGCAGGCCCAGACGGACCCTGATCAGAATTATTTTCTCATTATCGATGAAATCAACCGTGGCAACCTCAGCAAGATTCTGGGAGAACTCATGATGCTCATCGAGTGTGACAAACGCGGAGATGAGGCTGCCACCCTGCTCTACTCGGAGGGGGAAACGTTCACGGTGCCACCAAACCTCTACCTCATCGGCACGATGAATACCGCTGACCGATCCCTGTCGCTTGTAGATTACGCCCTGCGCCGCCGCTTCGCCTTCCTGAGTCTCAAACCGGGCTTCGAGACTGAAAGCTTCGCGGCCAAGCTCACTGTCCACGGAATCGACAGCGATGGTATCGCCCGCATCCGCAGTCAGATGGCCCGACTCAATGAGGAAATCAGCAAAGATGATCTCAATTTGGGTGAAGGCTTCTGCATCGGTCACAGCTTCTTTACTCCGACGGACGACGGCCCCATTGATGACTTTGAAAGCTGGTTTACCAGCATCCTCCGCTATGAGATCGCCCCTCTGTTAGATGAATACTGGGTGGATGCCCCGGAAAAGGCAGCGTCAGTAAGCAAGTCCATTCTCCCCTCTAATTCGGTAATTCGATGAGCAAGGTCCCCATCCAGAATCTCTACTACCTGCTTTCCTATGCATGGAACCACAAGCTAAGGGAAGAAGATGAACGGGATCTGGATGCGTCCCACTGCCCGGACCTGAACAACTTTTTTGCCCGGATTCTCAATCGTGGTGTGGAACGGCTTTTGGCCAGAGGACTGGACCGGTCCTACATCGGTTTCGAAGAGCAAACAGCGCGCATCCGAGGCAGCATCGATTTCCCGACCTGCCTGAAGCGACAGACGATGCTCAAAGGACAGCTGCACTGCAAGTTCGATGAGCTAAGCGCCGATGTCCCTCACAACCGCATTATCAAAGCCTGCCTGCGGATTCTGGCGAGCGATAAAACGGTGGATAGTGTGGTTCGTATTGAGCTTCGCCAACGCCTCCGGCATTTCCACGATGTGCGTGATACCCAGTTGCACCTCCGTGATTTTTATCGACTCCAACTCCACCGTAATAACCGCCACTACCGCTTCATCCTCCATCTCTGCCACCTGATCTACACCAATCTGCTCCCAGAGCAACAACAGGATGGACGTAGGAAATTCAAGGATTTCCTACAGGACGAAAAGCACATGGCCTGGGTCTTTGAGCACTTCGTATTAAACTTCGCCAAAGCCAATCTAACAGGTGCCAAATGCAGGGCCGCGGGACTGACCTGGCAGGCTGATGAATTTTCCCCCGATTGCCATGACTTACTGCCTACCATGTTGACCGACGTCACCATCGCCTGGCCTGACCGCAAACTCATCCTCGACTGCAAATACTACGCCGATGCCATTGCCGCAGGCCAGCACGGCAAGCAAAGGTTCCGCACCGGCCACCTCTATCAACTCAACGCCTACCTTAGCAATGCCGCACCCGACCCTGGCTGGGAGAAAGTGGAGGGCATGCTCCTCTACCCCACCAACGGTTATGCTCTCAGCCACCACTTCCGACTCCACGGTCGTCACCGCGTGCATCTGAGAACTATCGATCTAAACCAAAGCTGGTTGGATATCGAAAGCCAACTGATGGAGATTCTCCAAAACCGCATGCTCTCCTAGTAAGATGTCCATTAGATTTGTGCAATAACTGACTATTGCACTTGCCATGACTTGTCACCTAACTGCTTTTTAGATAGAGACACATAGAATGTATCAAAACACTATTTTAGGGATTATCATAGGTCTCATCCTAGCTGCCCTGCCATGTTATTTGTATCTTAGGGCTCTCAAGCGTATCCTTCGAAGTGAAAGACAATTCACTAAGTCTCCCTTTCTGAAAAATTACTCCGTCCACCAGGCGAATCCTTGAGAGAAAAAATCGATCAAATTCGAAACGACTTGGGTGATCAATTCTATTCTCTGGCTGCTTACATCATGGCCCCAGCAGTGTTCTGCATGTTAATCTCCGGTTTGTCATTAATCACCGTTATCATTTCCACCACCCTTGTTTTTATTGTCTGCGCTCGACTCACCAGAAAACCATGGAAGAAGATTAAAACACTACGCAACGACCTAATCAATTACCGTCTTGGCTTCGATGGCGAGCGTTACGTAGCCGCTGAGTTAGCTCCATTAGCTACGAAAGGATACTACATCTTCCACGATTTCATTTTCGATATGGTCCCGGGGGGAGATGATACCAATTTCAACATCGATCACATCGCCGTCGGTCCAGAGGGAGTCTTTGCTATCGAGACAAAGGCAAAGCGCAAGCAAACAAAAGCTCCGGTAAATGAACTCCAGTCACACGAAATCGCGGTGGAAGGATCATCAGTAGAAAATACCATTTTACGGTTCCCTGACGGATCAACAGACAATGAGCCTATCGCTCAAGCCATCAGACAAGCAGCATCACTTCAACGCTGGCTGTCGAAGTCAGGCATCACACTCGAAGTGCGCCCGCTTGTCGTATTACCCGGCTGGATGATCAACAACCCGAACTGGACAAAACTCGGAGTTCAGAGCGCCAAGAATATCGCTCTACGCCTCCCCGACCTTGGTAAAGGAAGAAGACTCACCCATCAAGAAGTCCAGCAGATCGCGGCCCGTCTCGAAGACAAATGTAGAAATATCGAAGGTGCTCGATGAAGCTGAGTAATTAATTTATGCATTATGAAATATTCAGACGACAGACCACTTCCAACTACTTAAAATAATTCACATGACCGATAAAATCCTGAGCAGTATTCGAGACTTTCGAGATGAGCGCGATTGGGCTCAATTTCATAATCCCAAGGACATGGCCATCGCTATATCGATCGAAGCAAGCGAGCTACTGGAACACTTCCTTTGGAAAACTCCAGAAGAGGTAGAGCAAAGGATCAGGGATAAACGTGAAGACATCTCCGATGAGATTGCAGACATCGCGGTATACTTATTTGAACTCGCTGATAACCTTGATATCGACCTAACGGCCGCAATCGAAAATAAGATGAAGAAAAACGCGGCAAAGTATCCAGTCGACAAAGCCAAAGGCTCTCATGCCAAATATTCCGAGCTTTAGACCCAACCTCCATTCCACATCATGCAATTAAAAGCACCCAAATCGGTCATGATCTACGAGATCAAAGGCAAGGACTTGTCCGCGCTCGGCCAACGAAACTACCAAAGACTCCTATCTTCAGACAAAGATTTTTTTTATTGGAATAAGCTCAAGTTCTCGAAACTGAAAATTGGCGATGCTGTCTTTGTTGTCAACAAGACGGGCCGTGAAATACTGCACGCGGAATTAGACGCGACGGGAATCCCTACCGAGTATAGTAGCAACGAAAACAAAACAACATTCAACGACTCAGACCAAGTTTATGAAGTCGGTGGAGAGTGGGACAGCTTTGTTAGAATGAAAGTCCTCAAGGCAGTTGCCACGCCACCAGATTGGAGCTGGAAGAGCTTGGGCAGCAGTCAGAACACTTATCTTTTAGGGGATCATGTCAGTGTAAAATCCAAAAAGAATAACATACTCAGAGCCAGGCAACTGCGAGACCTGCCCGACATGTCTCAGCCAAGCAAAGAACTCTTGAAGCGGTGCATCATGGAACTGGAGGGCATGGCTACAGACTCTCTTCCTACCGCTCCTAAGCTATCCACACCTCGGCCATCCAAAGACATGCTTGATTCCCAATTCGTTAAAGATGCCTCAGAAGCCATTCGGAAATCAGGCCTCGTTTATCCGGACGGTCTGCTTCAACGTTTCATCTGCTCGCTACTCGCCAAACCATTTGCCATCCTCACGGGAACTTCCGGAACAGGTAAAACAATCATTGCCCAATCGTTTGCCAAATGGCTCGTTGGCGAGGATCATTATGCTCTCGTTGCGGTAGGGGCCGATTGGACAGATAACCGTCAAATCGTGGGTCATTATAACCCGTTTGAAGAACAATTCACCAGCACTCGGGCTCTCGAACTGTTGTTAAGAGCTTCCGCCAATCCAACACAACCTCATTTCCTTATTCTCGATGAGATGAACCTGTCTCAAGTTGAGCGCTACTTTGCTGATTTCCTGAGCGCCATGGAATCCAAGGGGGCTATCTCTCTGCACAACAACGGCAACGAGATTGTAAATGCTCACGGATCACTCGTTGAGGAACGCATCACCATACCTCGAAACCTTTTTGTGATTGGCACCGTCAACATCGATGAAACGACGCACATGTTTAGCCCTAAGGTGTTAGATCGAGCTAACGTCATAGAGTTCTCCATGGTTAGTTATGATTTGAGCCGCTTTCTAAAAACGCAAGGGGAAAAACCCACCCCCCTCTCTACAACGACAGAGGATATTGCCATTCGTTTCTTAAATACACAGACGGCAATCAACACAGGAAAAATATCCAATGTTTCTAGCGAAGATACCAAGGTAATTCACAAGGTCATTCTCGAGACATTTAAACTCTTGGAAGGTTCAGGCATGGAATTTGGGTTTCGAGTGCCATCTGAAGTCATGCGATATTGCGAGGCCTCTTACATCCTTAACCCGCTTGAAAAATGGAAGACTCACAAAGTCTGTGACGAACAAATCCTCCAAAAAATACTGCCTAAACTCCATGGAAGTCGTCGGAAAATTGAGCGTATCTTGGTAGCTTTAGCATCCTATTGCAAAGATCAGAACATCGATAAAGCCAAAGATTTGGTTTCGGGAAAAACAGCTCTCACCTCACTTAAGATCCCTGAAGATTCGGAGGCTCTATCAGATGTGGTTTCAATTTTCCCAAAAAGTTACGCTAAGTTAGTCCACATGATCATCGCTGTTCGGCGAGATCAATTCGTAAGCTTTGTTCAGTGATTAACCTCGATGCTATCACAATCCTTCTCGATGAGGAATCTCAGCTGGCTCTCACGATCGCCAGCTCTATGCTTGCGTCCCCACTTGATTCATCAACCAGCATTGAGGGGCTCCCGGATGAAATACTTGGATCTTTAGATGAAAATTCTAAAGTCGCTCCCATTCATTATGATGGCGATGCTAGAAGACGTGGGGTTCAGCCTATTTCGATCAAGGAAGCCATACGGTATACAGTAGCTGTTCATTATATCAACGGTCAGAAAGGTAGGGATAGTTCACAGTGTCAGCTAACATCGAGTGTCCTTGAAAACCCTCGTTCTGGTTGGGTCACCAGAAAAATGGGCAACGTGCTGATTGGTGATTTTCAAGTGGTTAATTACATCGGCATTGCTTGGATCAAAGTAGAAAACTACCCGCCTATCAAATTTGATATTACCCCAACTAAAATGGGCTATGAAATCGAGTATCGATCTATGGTGGAAGACATTGCGGCTAAATGCCAACAATTGCTCTTGGAATGGAATTCACTCACCTCCCTGTCATTTAGTCCAGACCCAGAGCAGCCGAAACGCCTGCTACTCGAGCAGTTCTTATTCGTGAGGCATTGCCTTGGTGAAGATCGTCTCGACCTCTATCTCGAAATTCTTAATAGGAATTGCCACCGAACTCTCATCAAGGAGCAGCAATGGGGAGAGATCCCCGACAAACGATTTTATCAAAACCCACTCCGGTATGGACGAGATTGGGCAAAAGCACCGACAAATTCTAAACCTAACATCAAAGGGTTCGTGCCCACTGAAATCCAGGCCCTACGTCAGCGCGACTCACTGGATACCGCACCAAACCGATTTATTAAATACGCTCTCACTGACTTCTTAGCCATCAGTCAAGCCGTCATCGACCACCAGAGAATCGAGGGAGCCGCCCATGACGAAGCGATCGCCATGAGGGAAGCGCTTGATGCATTTCTCTCTCAGACTTGGCTCCAAGAAGTAGGCGATCTCGATCAGGTGCCACTCAATAACCAAACCTTGCAGAAGAGAGATGGCTATCGCCAGATCCTAGAAGCATGGCTACTTTCTGACGTCGCAGCGCAGCTCGATTGGGAAGGACGAGAAGACACATACGACGGCAATAACCGCGACGTCGCGACACTCTATGAATACTGGATCTACTTCGAAATTTATAACATATTAGCCGAAGAAATCGGCTGTGAGTGCATCGACGCTCCTACGAAAAGCCACAGTGGAGAAGCGCTACCATTCATGACTCAAAATGATGCCCATGGATTAAAAATTAATCTCAAAGCAGGGAAATCATCTTACTCGTCCTTTGTTTATAGAACCACTGAGGGGATCACCAATAGGATTTATTTTTACTACAACCGATCTTTTGAAAACAATAAGTTGCTGGCACCAGGAACTTACAGCCGAAGACTACGGCCAGACTACACTTTAGTCATCATCCCGGAAAGCATCGCCCAAGAAAACAAAAGCCCGGCTAAGGCTGAAAGACAGGCTCAACAAGTGGGGCAAATTTCCTATCTCCACTTCGATGCCAAATATCGGGTCGAAAGTATTACTGAAATTTTTGGTGATGACAGTAATGAAGAAGAGTCCGCCATTGAACGACAGGAAGAAAAGGTTACCAAAACGTATCGACGCGGCGATCTGTACAAGATGCATACCTATAATGAAGCCATCAGAAGAACTGTGGGCTCTTACGTGCTCTATCCTGGCACAGTTCAAAGCAAGGATGATACATTTGTCAAATACCACGAAATCATACCAGGCGTTGGAGCCTTTGCCCTCAGACCAGGGGCCAAAACAACCCATGGATCTCGAGACGGCCGTGATGCATTGATTCAATTTCTCAACGATACTATCTGCCACCATGCCAGTAGAATGACCCAGCTATCAAGGCTCAATGACAGCACACACCGCATCGTCCGCGAGGCTCCTACTGGTAAGTCTGGAACACCCAAAGTCGCCAATCCTAATACACCAGTGATCTTAGGGTATATGGCAACAGCTCTGTCAGAAAAGATCGCAAACCAAGGGTATTTTTATTGTCGTGCATTAAATAATCACGGAACGCCAACTAACATCGACCTAGCGCTCAGTTCAGGAACCCTGCTGACAGGATACACCGGTGGTTTTCATCACAGAAAATCCGTCAATTGGTGTGCTGAAATTTCATCTGTAAAAATAGTGTCTCCGAAGCAGCTCAAGTCAGAGACCGGAGAAACGCCAAGTAAAACGGATGTTCCCTACATACTAATTAAATTTCATACCCCTTGGGCCCTTGAACCTAGAAATCTTCAAGGCATAGCTCCTAATGCTGGAGGACTTACAACGCACACGACTTGGGGAAAACTGGTAAGTGCTCCTGTTATACTTTAAGCGTTTGGATTTATCGTAGCATCTCATTGGGGGCCAGACTCCGATGTGAAGGCTTCTACCAAGTAACTAAGTCGGTTTTAGGAGCAATTGGTGGTCTCCTCCATTGAAGGGCTGCTCTCACTCCGTTAACAACCAATGGAACTACTCATTTTGAATACTGTTGAAACGTCGTAAATGAGGCTTGAACTGGTTTTAGAAATTCTAGCACCATCGATATGACCCTTCTCATTGGCGAAGAGTTCAAAATGGTTGAGTCGAAGGGCGTGAAACACACTAATATCTAGAGCATTACGAGCTCGAAAATGGTCTGCATAGACAAGGCTGTCAGGTGTTACTTTCTCACGAATAGTGAGTATGAGAGAATCAGTCATCATATCCGGAATGACTGCGATGTAAACCTTGCCGTTTCTCTTAAGTAAGCCAAACTCAAATATGTTAACTATTGCTCCATGCCCTCGTTTTCCTTTTCTGCCCCCACCGAAATAGCTCTTCACCTGCTTCCGCTTCGGCAGACAGTTCATAGTCTGGAAGTTTGGAAACGGCTGGTGCGATCTCAAAAAAGTTAAGGCATTACTTATTTCTACGAATTCGAGTATCGCACATGCAAACAAACATCCCGCCAAAAACCCATAAGTCGTTCATTAACAGTGTTAAAAATTGTCGATCTACCTTCACTAAAAACTCACTTCGTGCCTGGTTGCACTTTTCTTGCGGCAACATGTGGTTGGGGGTAGTTGCCTTGAAGGACGCCACTGCGTTACACGCTCGAACTAAGTTATCATCCACTTCAGCAAAAAAAAGCAGCTTTAGCGAAGGGCTCCCAAACTGTTGGCAAATTCTCCATAGGATCGCCTGCTCAGAAAAATCGATCAGTATATCAACTTCAACCACGAAAAGGTCAAAGGGTTATACGACAAGGACCACGATTGATTCGACTGCTTTCTGTAAGATCTATTCACTGGAAACCTATTCAGTATCAGAAGTTAGCGGCAACATATACGCAACATTGTGCAATCTCAGTGTAGCCTAGCGCTAGATACAGGGATACACTTAGCAACTGAAAATTCCATAGCAATGAACGATCAGCAGCAATCAAAACAAGGGTTTGCCAACAGTGACTCCGATAGAAGCGACACCCCATAATATTAAGAAAGTAACCATCATCAGCTAGCCCATATACTTATTAAGGAAACATTAAATATATCTCCTAAACAGTTGCCAAAAATGCACCGTTTTTCCGTACTTTTACCTATTCGCTCGGACACTGTCGGAATTCGTCATTTTCGTGTAGATAACAAAAAACCCCGTAACCATAAAGGATACAGGGGTTTTTAATGGAGCCGGTTAACGGATTCGAACCGTTGACCTACTGATTACAAATCAGTTGCTCTACCAACTGAGCTAAACCGGCGTTTTTTGTTTGTGCCTTTGAGGGGCTTGTTTCGGTGGGGGCCGAAAGCGGCGCGAGTATTTCTATTTCCGACTCCATTGCAAGTTTTTTTAGCTCAAAATAATGCAGCGAATTTTAGACCCTCTAATGGGCTAAATAACACTGGATAATTACCAGATAGCTACACTACTTTTCCTCATATGACTATTGGCATTCCAAAGGAAATTAAAAATCAGGAGCATCGCGTTTCCATGATTCCCTCTTCGGTGGGAGAACTGGTTCGTCGGGGCCATCGCGTTGTTGTGCAGAAAAATGCAGGTGCCGGTGCCAGTTATCCGGACGAGCTATACTCTGCCGTGGGTGCTGAAGTTCTGGAAACTGCGGAAGCCGTGTTTGCCGAAGCGGAGCTGATCGTGAAGGTGAAGGAACCTCAGGCCAGTGAGGTGGCTATGCTCAACGAGCAGCATACGCTCTTTACATACTTACACCTTGCGGCAGACAAGGAGCTAACAGAAAAACTTGCTGCCAGTGGCTGCACAGCCATTGCTTATGAAACTATTGAAGTCAATGGTCGCCTTCCCTTGTTGGAACCCATGAGCGAAATTGCCGGGCGCATGTCAGCCATTGTCGGTAGTTACCATCTTGCCAAACACCGCGGAGGCCGGGGAACTCTGTTAGGTGGGGTTCCTGGCGTGGCTCCAGGCAGAGTCGTGGTTATCGGAGGAGGCACGGCTGGAGTGAATGCAGCACGTGTCGCTACGGGAATTGGTGCCGATGTCAGCATTCTGGAAGTTGATTTCGACCGGATGCGTTTCTTGGATATTACCATGGAAGGAGCCCACACCGTCTATTCCAATGAAGCCAACTTAGCCGATCTTCTCCCTCGCGTGGATTTGGTCATCGGTGCCGTTTTGGTTCCCGGAGCCAAGGCTCCTAAGTTGATTACCCGAGATATGCTGAAGATGATGCAGCCCGGAAGTGTGCTGGTTGATATTGCCGTTGACCAAGGCGGATGTGCTGAAACCACGAGGCCGACTACTCATGACGACCCCACCTACGTAGAAGAGGACGTGCTGCATTATTGTGTGGCTAACATGCCTGGCGCGTATGCTCGAACAGCTACCCAAGCACTCAATAACAGCACTCAACGCTGGACCATGATGATTGCTGAGATGGGAGTTCAGGCGGCCTGTGCTTCTCGTAAAGAACTGATCAGTGGCATCAACTGCATGAAGGGTAAGGTGACTTATGCTGCCGTAGCTGACGCTCACGGTATCGAGACCGTAGATCCTCTGACTCTCTTCTAAGAGGTTCCCTACGAATTTTGTATCACTCGGGCCGGACAGGAAACTGTTCGGCCCAATTTCTTTCAGCCATTCCACGGCCTGAGATCCATGCGACTGGATGCCAGCAGCCAGAGGAACAAGGCACTGACCAAGATCGAAGACAATCCAATGTGTAACACCTGGGCAACGGGTAGAATACCGACTTGGGACAAAACAATTCCCAGAACCATCTGACCCAGAACGGATCCAAGGATGACCTTTTCTAACATTGAGGCGCCGGTTCTCGCAGCAATAGCTTTCATGAAGAAAAGTATCGCTACCAGTAAGATCACCCAAGAAGCGCTTCGGTGGATCAGGTAGGTCGTGCTGTGTTCAAGCTCCCCCACCCACTCAGATCTGGGAGCGGCTTCGTGAGTGCGTTTCAGTTCGTCGGTCTTCTCCCTCACTTGAGATCCGACCACTCCTTCGGCCAAGACTAGGATAAACAGTAACCATGCTAACTTACTGAGTCCACCTCGGCATGACGAAGCTGCCAATTTCCATGGCGATTCACAGCCGCGCCAAGCGACAAATACCAGCACTAACAACATAGCGATCGCCAAGGCCATATGAATGGTGATGATGCCAGGCTTCAAGCCACTGTGCACGATACGCGCACCCATCCATCCGTTGACACCTAACAAAATAAGAGCCAGTGTCGCAGCGATCATCACACTCCGGATACGGTTTTTCTTCAAGAATGCCATGACGAAGGTGATCAGCGTCAACACAGCCAGTGGTGTGGATGTTAGACGATTGATATACTCGATCCATGTGTGCACCGGATTGTAATTCGCGATGATCGACTCCTTGGTAATGGTCGCCGGGTCTATGCCATGTGCTGCAGCTTTGATGCGGTATTTTTCAATGTCGAGTTTGGCCGGGTCGATTTGATCCGCACTCGTCGGGGGAACTAGACAGCCCCAGCATGTTGGCCAATCAGGGCATCCCATACCAGCCCCTGTCGCCCGGACGATTGCCCCTACAAAAATGAGAACTACCAGAGCAACACAGGCGGCTACGGCGACTTTTTGAAATCTGTTCACGCCCGTTTCTAGGGTGTTGTTGAGAATCTCGCAAGTCTTCCGAGCAATGGATTTCCAAATCTGTTGTGCCTGTGCATTTTAAATCCGAATTTAGTATTTAGTATTTCCACAAACCTCCTAGCTTGTTGCCGTCATGCCATCCCAAGCCAGCAATGTCCGCCGCGCCGCAGTCTCCGCCCTCAGGGCCTGGGCTAAGGGCCACACTTATATGGACTCTCTTATCGAGCGCCACGCCGGTCGTAATGGATTAAGTCGTCAGGACCGGGCGCTTTTACAATCGATCGTCTACGGCGTTCTTCGTCACCGCCGACTGCTGGATCACTGGATAGGCAAGCTCCGCAGGGGGAAACTCGACCACGAAACACGCGATGTATTACGAGTGGGACTCTGCCAACTTCTCATCCTCGGCATCGCCGACCATGCGGTTGTGAATGAAACCGTTAACTGTGCCAAGACCCCTGTTCGAGGTCTCATCAATGCCGTGCTCCGCCAGGCAATCGTTCGGCGCAAACGTCTGATGGAGGAAATGGTAGACCTCCCCCCTGCCGTGCAATTTTCCCACCCCGACTGGCTATATAATCGCTGGCGCAAAACCTTCGGTAAAAACGATGCCATCGCCTTGATGGAATGGAACAACCAGCCCGCCAAAGTCATTTGTCGGGTCAACACACTCAAGGATGGCGCGCGCGAAACCGTGGACGCCTATGAGAAATCGACTGCTCTCGAGAAATTTGACGGTTTCTATCAGATCGATGGACTTCCGCCTGGTGAGTGGATGAAAAACGGTCTGATCTACATTCAGGATCCGGCGACTTGTCACAGCGTGGAGCTTTTGAAGCCGACTCCCGGCGAAACTATCCTCGACGCCTGCGCCGCCCCCGGAGGCAAGGCCACCATGATCGCTGCGGCGATGAACAATGAAGGTGAAATCCTGTGCACGGACTCTAACGAAAAGCGCCTCCCCCGTCTTGAGGAAAATCTCCAACAGCTCGGTGTCAGCATTGCCAAAACTCAGGAACACGATTGGACCCAACCATCTCCGGCCGAATGGCATGGCCGGTTCGACGCCATCCTACTCGATGTGCCTTGTTCAAATACCGGAGTCCTTCGTCGCCGGATAGATGCACGCTGGCGGCTACGCACGGAAGATATTGAAGAGCTGACCAAAATTCAGGAACAAATCCTCAGCCATGCACTGCCGTGTTTGAGAGCAGGCGGTCGCATCGTCTACTCCACTTGCTCCATCGATCCAGAGGAAAACCGTGAACTGATTGATCGGTTTTTTACTAACCACCCAGACTGGAAGCTCGCAGACGAACACATCTCCGTGCCATTCAATTCAGCCAGTGACGGTGCCTACGCAGCACGACTGGAACATGCCTAATGCAGCCACAAAGGATATTCTGGACGTGTGCCGGATATGCCCCTAGTTTTTTCCCAAGATGAAATCCTGTCTCAGCCTCCTCAT
Source organism: Oceaniferula spumae (assembly GCF_042849255.1). GTDB lineage: Bacteria > Verrucomicrobiota > Verrucomicrobiia > Verrucomicrobiales > Akkermansiaceae > Oceaniferula > Oceaniferula spumae. The sequence goes on along the minus strand of NZ_AP026866.1, from coordinate 99,571 downwards.
CGCCCTGATCATTCTCCTGGTGTTTATCGGAACCGCCGGCCTGCTTTGGTATGGCAGTTCCAGCACTGAGTTCAGCAAGGGTCCCGAAGCCGAAACCTTGGGGCGCTGATGCCCTTTATTCAGGATGAGCCGCATGTATGCATCCTCACCAGATAACCATGCTCAGCCTCGCATCTGTCTTTTCGGCGGCACATTTGATCCGATCCATCTCGGCCACAGCCACATCGCAGCAGCAGCCATCCGCGAGCTAACACTCGACCGGTTGATTTTTCTGCCCTGCCGCCAGTCGCCTCATAAAACAGGAAAAAAACACGCCAGCAGTGAACACCGGCTGGAAATGTGTCGGCTAGCTACGGCAAACCTGCAGCATGCGGAAGTCGACGACTTCGACCTAACAGCCCCCGAACCTTGCTACTCATGGCGCACCGTCGAGCACATGAGGAATCGCTTTCCAGACGCCCGGTTTTTCTGGCTGATGGGCACCGATCAATGGTTAGCGCTACCACGCTGGAATCGAGTGGACCACCTTGCGAGCATGGTGGAGTTTATCGTTTTCACCCGGGGTGAAAAACCAGCACCGAGAGAAGGTTATCGGATGCACTCTTTATCAGGAGATCACCCGGCATCCGCCACGCAACTCCGGCAGGCTGTGGCAGATCAAGATCTATCCCTCTTAGATCAATGGCTGCACCCCGACGTGCTCAAATACATTCAGAAGAACCATCTTTACCTACCTGACTCACCGGAAAAACGTAACAACCAAGCTGGCAGTTGACCTTTCACCAAAATCACGCTTACATAGCTCCAGCTACGATGGCCGGATGATCGGCTCCCCAAATTTTCACAGAATCATCATCACCCCAATCCAATTTTTGATATGAAACACCACCTAACAGCTCTTCTTTTCACCCTCTCGCTGACCACCCCCGCATGGTCTCAGGACGCAGCTCCTGCTGCCGATGCCACCAAGAAAACGGAGGACACCCAAGATGATCCGAACTCCCCAGCCGTGAAAATGTGGCAGGCGTTCACCAATCTCCCCAAAGAAAAGCGCCAAGAGTATGGCCAGAAGCTGCTCAAAACACAGAACCTCTTTAACCAGAAGCGCATTTTTGATGCGTTGGAAATGCTCGACGAACTCGATAAGATTTTCCCCAATCACCCCGCTGCGCTGAACATCCGTGGTGCGTGTTATGTTGAAATTCGTGCGTTCGACAAAGCCAACGCCATCTTCGAAAAGGTGCTAGAAATCGCCCCGAAGAACACCAACGTGCTGTTCAACCTGGCTGAAGTCGATTTCGTGACCAAAAACTGGTCATCTGCCCACGATCGTTTCGAAAAGCTCATCCCCAAGCTTCCGGCTGATAACAAGGCGATGATCCGCCTCTGTGAGTTCAAGCTGCTGCTATGCAAACTCAAGTTGGACAAAATCGACGAGGCCAAGGCGCTGATGAATAAATACGACATCTGGGACGATTCCCCGTATTACTACTACTCTCGCGCCGCAATTGCATATGAAAGTGGCGACAAGCTGGAGGCTGAAAAAGAACTCCGCGCAGTGCGTTTCGTATGGCGCAATGATGGAGTGTTAGCTCCTTGGCAGGACACTCTCATTGAGTTCGGGTATATTCGCAGCTTCTACGGCGGCGAAACCGAGGATCTTGGCGAAGCTGAGTAGCCGATTTATTTATCCTAACGGATAGTCTGTCACCTGCTCGAATTTGATTCCGTAGGTGGCAGCGATCTCAGGTGCGTCAGAGGCCTGATAGATGTCTCTGTAATAAATTTCCTCAATGCCATATGCGCACAAGGTCTGCATACAGGCCGTGCAAGGCATCGTGGTGGAGGCGATGAGTTTCACCTCACCGCGCTTGAACAGACTGCATAGGTTCACCTCTGCGTGTAACATGAACTTCTGGCGCGCATCGCGATCGTCCCAGAAGCCCTCAGGAGCATCGAAGCCCGGCGCCAGCCCGTTGTAGGCGGTGCCAACCACGCGGTTGTCATAATCGAGCGCCGCAGCTCCTACTTTCCGAAAAGGATCCTCTGACCGCAAACTGGCTACGTGCGCTAGCGCCATAGCGTATTGAGCGATGCTAATACGCCCGCTGGCGGTGATTGCTTGATTCTCCATGGACAAAATCGAACACAGCCGGCGTTGTAATGTCGAGTCATTAGATATGAGTGAGAAAAAAGGCAGTGTCATCAACCGGCGAAATTTCATCAGAACCAGCGTGCTGGGATCGCTAGGGGCACTCTCATACGCTCATTGGGTTGAGCCTGGCTGGCTGACGGTCACGGAAAAGGAGATCACTCTTCCCAAGCTCCCCTCGGCACTGGACGGACTGGTGATCGCCCAGATGACCGACTTTCATTTCAATCCCGACAAGGACGAGCCATTGATCGCAGAAGCGGTAGCCGCCGTGAATTCGGCCAATCCAGATCTCGTTGCTCTAACAGGTGACTTCATCACAGACAGAGCCGATGTATTTGATCCATTGATGTCTGTGCTAGCGGGATTGAAAGCCAAACACGGAATCTACGGCATCATGGGCAATCACGATGGCTGGAGCAAAAACCAACAATTTTTCCGCAATGGCTTTCAGCAAAACGGCATGGAGTTCCTCGTCAACCAAGGCACCGGAATTCGCATACGAGGTGAAAAACTCTACATCACTGGAACGGACTCTATCTGGTCTGGCACGGTCGACGCTCCGGCCTGCTGGCGTGGCTATACTGGTGAGACAGTGCTGGCGCTTGTTCACGAACCCGATGTCTTTGATGATCTCAGAGCTAGTCATAGAGTCGATCTGCAACTCTCCGGTCACACTCACGGAGGGCAGTGCCGTGTGCCTCTCATCGGGTATGCCCCAGTGAAAGTGCGTTACGGCAGGAAATACATCTACGGCGAGTATGCTCAAAATGACTCGCGCATCTTCGTCAGTCGCGGGCTGGGCACCGTCGGCCGCAGAGTGAGATTCTCCTGTGCACCAGAGGTGGCGATTCTAACATTACGGTCTCCGAAGTAGGACAACTTTGCAAGTTGTCGGCAAGCCATGTGAACACATCATGCTTGGCCCCACCTCAAGCAAAAGCCTTCAAAAAGGCCACCTCGAGCGCCAATTGCTCTTGCACGTTAGTCTCCAGATTGGCCCGTAAATTTTCCAAAGCATCCATCCGCTGCAACAACTCCGAGAGATCATTTCCAGCGGCCACCATTGCAGTCGTTTCTTTCTCGGATGGAAAATCTAGTCGTTCGACCGAGCATTTTTGGCGCACGACATCCCCCAACCAAGCAATCAGCACTTCTAACAACCTATCACGCTCGCCCAGATACTCGGACTCGGTGTGTCCTTTGTAAAAGTCCTCACGGCGTTTGAGCCACTCACCATCGGTGGTGTTTTTGTATTTTGAGGTTTCCTCCTTAAGTGCGAGATCGTTGATTTTGGTAATCTCAGCCCGTCTTCTGGCTAGCAATGCACTGAACTCAGCGCGCAAGGTCAGGGCGTGAGCAATTTTTCCCATCCCCTGTCTCGCCAGTCCTGCTAGAGAAGCGAGCAGTTCTTGCTGAGACTCGGAAACGAGCCGCCCACCAACGCTGGCCATCAGCGGCAGACGCACGCAGCGGGAGAGAATCGTCGGCAGCAGAAGCTCCGGAGCATCCGAGAGCAGAAGTAATAGGCAATCCGACGGCGGCTCCTCGAGAGTCTTGAGAAAGGCATTTTCCGCCCCTACCCCCATCCGATCGGCGTGCTCGATCACACCCACCTTCCACTTTCCGGTGGCGGAGGCTACATAAAACGATTTTTCCAGTCCGCGAATGTCATCGACCACGATCCGGCGTGATTTTGACTTTGGCCTGACGATACGCACGAGATCGCCCTCCAGCTCTTCAAGTTTCGGCGTTTCGACCTCCTCCGGTTCACCGAATAGATTCATTCCGCCGCTCTCAGCGGGAGGATTAATCAGATTGATGACCTTGGTCGCGAGTTCGCTTTTCCCGCTCCCCGGGTCCCCGGTGATCAGAAATGCGTGGGCCAACCTGCCCCTCTTATGCGCTGCCTCGATCAGATTGAAGGCTTTTTCCGCCGTGTATGCCATTGCGCGCTCATCCTGCCGTGACCGAGCCTCAGGGCAATCCGAAAACATCCCAATTTGGAAAACTTCTGATAATTGGGTAGAAATAAAATAAACAAGCACCTAGCACAGTGACGATATTCATTGGACAAATGGTAATAGCAGGCACAGCCTGTATTCCAACAACACTGTAACTAGCAGTTATTCATCATGAAAAAAACAATACTCGCCAGCCTCGCTCTGGCCATCACAGCTTCCTTTGCCACCGCTGGCGGTGACAATTGGATGACCGACTTCGAAGCCGCTCAGAAAAAGGCCGCTGCGGAGAACAAAGACCTTCTTGTCGATTTCACCGGTTCCGACTGGTGCGGTTGGTGCATCAAGCTCAACAAGGAAGTTTTCCAACACGATCCGTTCAAGACTGGTGTTGCCGATAAATTCGTTCTCGTGGAACTCGATTTCCCACGTGACAAATCCAAGCTCAGCCAAGAGATCCAGGACCAAAACTCATCCCTTCAGGCCAAATACGGTGTGCGTGGATTCCCCACCATCCTTCTTCTGGATGCCAAAGGCCGCCCTTACGCAAAAACTGGCTACCAAGCCGGTGGCCCTGAAAAATACGTTGCTCATCTCGATGAACTGCGTGCCAAGCGCGTCGAGCGCGACGAGGCATTTGCTGCTGCTGACAAACTCAGCGGAGTCGACAAAGCCAAGGCCCTTGTAAAAGCCCTGAACACCATCCCAGAAGACTACCACGGTCAGTATTCCGATGTTGTCGACCAAGTCGCCAAGCTCGATCCTAAGGACGAAACTGGCTTCGTAGCCAAGCAGAAGCGCAAAGAAGCACAGAGCACTCTCGAAAAAGAAGTCGCTACCGCCTCACGTGCCGGCAACGTTGACGATGCCCTCGGCAAAATCGATGCCTTCATCAAGGAATACAAAGTCGAAGGTGAAGAGAAGCAGCAGATTCTCGCCATGAAAATGGACCCACTTCTTCGCAATAAGAAGTTCGACGAAGCTGGTGCCGTCATCGACGACATCATCGCCGCTGCTCCTGAAAGCAAATACGCCAAACACGCTGGCGCATTCAAGGAGCGCCTTGAGAAAATGAAAGAGACCGCCGAGTAATTTCACTGGCGTTTCTCTGAAACAATCCACAATCGCGCCGATTCCACCACGGAGTCGGCGCGTTTTTTAAGTACCCTGACCACCCCAAATGTGGGCAATGGCGGCAATCACACCGGCAAACTGTGGCGATGTTCCCAATGCCGGGGCTATGCGGACGTTCCGCCCCTGCAAGGTGTGAGTCACGCCATGCACCACATCCCCTTTTCCAATGCCCAACTCTGCCGGAATGTCCCAGCCGCCGTGTTGGCCGTTGGAGAGTAGAAAAGGAAGAACGAGCACCTGTTTTTCGGTCACAAATTGTTGCCAGTCCTGCACAAACGGAGCTTCTTCCAGCCAGACATCGGTGATTTGGGCGAAGGGGCTGGTTTGCTTCAGTGCCTCGATGTGATCGAGCAAGGTCTGTTTGGACTTTGAGTTCTTGGTGGAACCGTGACCCACTAACAGCAGGCTAGTTTGCTCAGGTTTCCAATCCTTCATGTCCGCCATCGCCGCCATTTCGATCAGCTGCTGCATCATGTCATTAGTTCCCACCGGCGGGCAATAACGCACGGTCTCAGGCTGTTGATCCAGCTTCAGTAACTCGGGAATGACCTGGCGGGTGAAATACCCTTCAGCCAGAAAATCCGGAACGATGCAGATATTTTCAGCCTCGATCTTGTCCAGTGCATCCGCAATGAACGGCTCTTCTTTTAAAAAAGCACAGTGCACTTCGGCGAAGTCACCTCGCTCGCGCAGCACCTCTGTGTGCATCCTAACAGACGCGGAGGATTCCGGGTGTTTCGAGGAGCCGTGACCTAGGATGAGGAGGGCTGTTTTTTTCTGATTACTCACGGCTTCAGATTGGTCAAGGTAGGACAACTTTGCAAGTTGTCGGCAAACTTGGGAATGATCATCCCATCAACGAATCACTCACTTGGCTTGTCGGCAAGTTACAAACTCGCCCTACTTTCGCAAGCGCTCAGCAAATCACCGCTTAAATCTGGAAATCATTCGCGCCGGAACTCAGGTGCAGGCCGCACTCGTATTTGCTGCCGCCGAATCTTGAGCTTTCTGCCGACTCACCTTCCTCGAGGGGTTTGGTGGAGTGCCAGTCGCCCATGGTGGCGTAGCCTTTGGCTTCCAGCGGGTGCTTGGGCAGTTTGTGATCGTAGAAATAGGCGGAGACCTGTGGGTCTGACCAGTCGAGGATCGGATAGACCTTGAGTGTTCGCTTTTGCTGCTCGGCAAATTGGCGGTCGGCGCGGGTGCTCGACTGTGAACGGCGCAGGCCACTCACCCAGATATCGGCACCGAGTTCTTGCAGTGCGCGGTTCATCGGCTCGACTTTGTTGATCAGGCCGTATTGATTGTTCCCCTCCTCGCCTTGCTCCCAGAGTTTTCCGTAGAGAGCTTCCTGACGAGCGGCGGAAAGTTTCGGCTGATAGACTTTGACGTTTACATCAAGGTCCGTGATCAACTGCTCGGCATACTGATAGGTTTCCGGAAACAGGTAACCGGTATCGAGCCACACCACCGGCATTTCCGGCGCGTGTTCGCTGACAAGATGAAGCATGATCGCGGCTTGCAGGCCGAAGCTGCTGCTCAGCACCAGACGCGATCCGAATTCCTCGTGCAACCACTTAACGCGGTCGGGAGCCGACATCTGAAGAAAGGCTTCATTGACCTTTTCAACGTCGCTTTGCGCGGGAATATGTTTTGCCGTGGAGTTCATGATTGGATATCAGTTAGAGAGTGTTAAACGCCGACTTCCGTGAGGATATTGGCGTGGAAATTGTTACCCGCTGTGGTCTCATTGACGTAACCGGCGCGGATGACGAAGTCACCGAAGCGTTCGCCATCGTTACGCTGCTTGGCGTAGTCGGCGATGATCGGTGAAAGCAAAGCCTTGATGTCTTCGCCGGAAACCGACTCGCGGTAGAGCTTGTTCAGGCGCTGGCCATGGAAGCCGCCACCGAGGTAAACGTTGTATTTGTTAGGGCCTTTGCCGACAAATCCGATCTCGGCGAGATACGGACGACCGCAGCCGTTCGGACAGCCAGTCATGCGGATGGTGATGGCATCGTGACGCAGTCCGGACTCCTCCACCACTTCTTCGAGATCGGTGATGACGGTGGGCAGATAGCGCTCGGCCTCGGCCAGTGCCAGACCGCAGGTTGGCAGTGCCACGCAGGAGATGGAATTCAGCATCAGCGCGGTGCGTTCGTGAGTCTTGAGAATCTTGTATTTTTCTAACAAGGCCTCGATCTCCGGCTTTTGCGCATCGGTGATGTTGGAAATAATCAGGTTCTGGTTCGCGGTCATGCGGAACTCGCCTTTGAGCACTTTGGCGATTTCAGCGATGCCGGTTTTCATCGGGCAGGATGGAGTATCGAGCACGCGGCCACCGGGCACGAAGAGTGTGAGGTGGTGGTTGCCTTTGTCGTCCTTGACCCAGCCGAACTGGTCGCCGTTCGACTCAAACTTGAAGTCACGTGCCGGTTCCAGATCGTAGCCGAGGTATTCATTGAGCTTGGAGAGGAAACCATCGGCCGTCATGCGCTCGACGGTGTATTTGAGACGAGCCCATTTACGGTCGCCACGCTCGCCGAAGTCGCGCTGCACGAGCATCACTTTTTCAGCAACGTCGACCGCTTTCTCAGGCGTGCAGAAGCCGATTACGTCCGCCGTGCGAGGGAAGGTTTCTTCCACACCGTGAGTCATGCCCATGCCGCCACCGACGGTGACGTTGTAGCCGACGATTTTTTTGTCTTCAACGATGGCGATGAAGGAAAGGCACTGGGCGTAGATGTCCGTATCGTTGTGCGGTGGGATCGCGACGTTGATCTTGAACTTACGTGGCAGATAGGTCGGCCCGTAAAGCGGCTCTTCGAACTCTTCGCTGGAGATGATTTTTTCCTCATCGAGGAAGATCTCATGGAACGCACGGGTGCGCGGCTTGAGATGGTTACTGATGTTGTTAGCCAGTTCCACAGCCTCCGCATGCACATCGCTGAGGTGAGGATTGGCGTTGCAGATGACGTTACGGTTAACGTCGCCACAGGCGGCGATGGTGTCCACCGCGACTTTGTTCATCGCCTGGATCGAGGCCTTGAGGTTGTTTTTAATCACCCCGTGAAGCTGCCAGGTCTGGCGTGTGGTGATTTTCAGAGTGCCGTTCGCGTATTGGTCCGAGATGCTGTCGAGCGCAAGCCATTGCTCGGGGGTAGCCACACCACCGGGCAGACGCACACGGATCAGGAAGCTGTAGGCCTTGTCTAACTTCTTCTTGCGGCGACCAGCGCGTACGTCGCGGTCGTCTTGCAAATACATACCGTGGAACTTGCTCAGCTGTTGGCTGTCGGCAGAAATCGCACCATTGCTAGTGTCCGCAATTTCCTCCGCCAGTGTGCCACGCAGGTAGTCACTGTTCAGTTTCAACGGCTCATTCGCCGAAAGTTTTTTGTCTTCACTCATTGTCTTTAAAATTCTGGTCTCTGGACTCTGGTTTCTTCAATCTGACTAATACACATCACGCTGGTAACGCTTCTCTTTCTTGAGCGCCGCCACATACTCATCAGCTTCCTCAGGCGATTTACCACCCTCGCTGGCGACGATTTCAAGCAGCGCATCGTGCACATCCTTGGCCATGCGCGTGGCATCACCGCAGACGTAGAAGTGGGCACCTTTTTCCAGCCAGTTCCACAGCTCCTTGCCGTTCTCTAACATCTTGTGCTGAACGTAAACTTTTTCCGGCTGGTCGCGAGAGAATGCCACGTCGAGACGTGATAGGTTACCGCTCTTGAGATGGTCTTGCCATTCCAGCTGATAGAGGAAATCCTCGTTGTATTTCTGGTCGCCAAAGAACAACCAGCTGCCCCCTTTCGCTCCGGCTTCGGCACGCTCCTCGACAAAGGCGCGGAATGGAGCGATACCAGTTCCAGGCCCCACCATGATCACAGGGGTGTCGCCATTTTCAGGCAGACGGAAGTTCTTGTTGTGATGCACGTAAACGGAAACCGGAGTCCCCTTGTGCGCGGCATCGGCGAGATAAGTGGAGGCCACGCCCTTGCGGGATTTACCATGCGTCTCGTAACGCACCGCAGCCACCGTCAGATGCACTTCACCAGGGTGAGCCTTCGGGCTGGAGGCGATGGAATACAGGCGCGGTGGCAGCTTGCGCAAAATATCCACCAGCTGCTGCGCGGTGATCTGTTTCGCCGGATGCTCTTCTAACAAGTCGATAATCTCCCGGCCATATGTCCAGTCCTTGAACTCGCCCTTGGCGGCATCGTCGAGCAGTTTCGCCAGCTCCGCAGAACCGGAAATTTCCTGCCAGGCCGAGACGATCTTGCGCGAAAGTCCGGTGATATCGAGATCGTGTGTTAGAGCATCGATGAGAGTTTTTTGACCGACACCTTTGACGTCCACAGATGCCTTGGCATCGAGTCCGGTGGCAGCAATCACCGCTTCCACCACGTCCTTGGCATTGCGCGGAATGACCGCGAGCACATCGCCAGGTTGGTAATCGAATCCGGATCCCTCCAGCGAGAGTTCCAGGTGGATGGTCTCCTTCGCCGAGTAGTCGCCGCTGAGTAGCTGGTTATCGATGACTTCGGCTGGGAACGGGTTCTTCTTATCGTAAACTTGGGCGGCGGGCATGCCGATGCTAACAGGAGCGGCACTGACTGCGGCGGCATCGCCGAGTTTTTCCCAGACCGACTTGCTCCACTGCTCGAAGGACTCGTCAAAATCGACATCGCAATCGACCCGATCCGCGATGCGTGTGGCACCGAGTTTTTCGAGTCGAGCATCCACGTCCTGACCGGTTTTGCAAAACTGATCGTAGCTGGTATCGCCCAGCGCACAGACGGAGAAATCGACGCCCGCGAGCGACACTTCTTTTTCCATCAGATCCTTGTAAAAATCCTCGGCAGCCTCCGGTGGATCGCCGTCGCCCCAGGTGCTGACCACCACCAAAAGCGTGCCGGCATCAGCCAGTTCCGCCGGTGTGGTCTCGGACATATTGACGATCTTGGCCTTGAAACCTTTTTTCTTAGCCGTCTTGTAAACCTGATCCGCAAGCCCCTCCGAATTCCCTGATTCCGTGCCAAAAAGCACCGTCAGTTTACGCTCAGAAGCCGGCTGAGCCGCGCCTGCGGTGTCAGCATGAAGACCGGACAAAAATCCCCCAAGCCAAGCGACTTGCGGCGGATTCAATGACGAAAGCAGGCCCGAGAGCTGGTTTTGCTGCTCGGGAGAAAGCGGAGAGTGTGCTGGAAACTTAATCATTAGTTTGTTTATCAACTTACTTTGTGTTCGCGAAAAAGAATGCCCCACATTGGCAGACTTGCAAGACGAATTGTGTATAAAAACTGTCAGTAAAGGCGGACTTTCTTCTTAACCCCACCTCGCCAAGGCTACACAGGACACAACCGCGAATGGACGCGAATAGACGCGAAGTCCTGAATAGCAGCAAGCTGCCAGCCCTGAAAGGGCGACAGAGACTAGCCGGTGGTGCAAACCACCGGATCACCCACCCCATACGGATTCAAGTCTCGGAGAGACGGCAGAAGGTTCATTCGTTCAAAATCTAGCCACCACAAACCCAGCGAAACCAAACCAATCCCCTCCCCATTCTGAAATTGACAGCATTGCTAGCAATGCTAGCATGAAACCATGAGTACAACCCTGACCATAAGGAACCTGGATGAGGAGGTGAAGCAAAAGCTCCGCCTCCGCGCAGCCGAGAACCAAACTTCGATGGAAGCGGAAGCCCGCGCCATTCTAACTCGCGCCGTCAACGAGCCACAAGCTCTCGCCCCACCCCGCAACGCCGAGGAACTGAAAGAACGCCTGAAAGCGGTGAGAGGCATTTGGAAAGACCGCGCTCGTGGCCGCAGCACCGATGAAATTATGCAGGAATTAAGAGGCGATGAGTGAATCTTCCTATGTGCTGGTGGATACCAACGTGATCCTCGACGTCACCGAACAGGACAAAACATGGTCGGAATGGTCTGAGAACCAACTGAGCCAGTATGTAAACCGCCTGTTGATCAATCCGCTCATCTACACAGAACTCTGTTACGAAGCTGGCGGCACGGCAGACGTAGATGCCGTCATGATCGCTCTGGGACTGCACTTGGAGGAACTGCCACGAGAAGCCCTGTTTCTCACTTCCCAAGCCTACAAACAATATCGGCAACGCGGCGGCACGAAGACAGCTCCCCTAGCCGATTTTTTCATCGGCGCCCACGCGACCGCGTTAGAGATCCCCATCCTCACCAGAGATGTCACCCGCTACAACACTTACTTTCACGATGTCCGTTTGATCACACCATAGAAACCTCATTGAAGAGCAGTTGTAGCAAATGGTCAGAGCCCAATAATATGATCATAATGTTTTTTAATAAATAAACTTTTACACGATTAAGGATGTATCAAGGCGAAAGATCACTAGGGCTAACTGTGCATACATAGCAAGATTGGCAAAGCTCCAAACCGAGTATTTGTAGGAGCATAGAAAAACAGGTGCTCGCTAACAAATAAACTTAATCCATATGTGCTTTCTACCTTGTTGATGTTTAATCGAGCGGATAAAAGCATAGAGTTTTCTCCTTCGCTATATATCAAATTTTCTCTCACCGTATCCCAATGAAAACGCTCGCGTTCACAACACAATTACACCTATTGGCTGAGCGATGGTCAGATACTGCTTACGATGACAATCATTTACTACTGCTACCCCCCTCGATCACTGCGCCATTTGATCGGCTCTGCTATTAAGCTCTCACAATAAATTTAATAAACCAATCACCTATCCTATATGTCTGAACCACACGACCTAACTCACCTCGACCCCAACAGCTTTGAGCAAATGGTTAACATGTTAAGCTTGAAAGTGCTTGGATCTGGTCACACAGGTTTTGCTCCCGGGGCTGATGGAGGAAGAGACGGCTATTTCGAAGGAACAGCCCCGTACCCGAGCCAGAAGGAGAACTGGAAAGGAAAATGGTATATCCAATCCAAGTTCCACAAACCCCACCTGTCAAAAGATCCTCAAAAATGGTTACTCCAGCAAATTACCAAGGAAATTACTGCGTTCGAGGAAAGTGAATCAAGGGAGTGGCCCAACAATTGGATCATCGCAACCAACGTCGATCCAAGTGGGACTCCGCAAACCGGAGCATTCGACAAAGCCCGCAAACTCGTAAGCCAGGCGAATCCAAAGCTCAAAAACAACTTTCATATATGGGGTGGCCGTAAAATCATCGATCTGCTGGCTCTAAACCCAAAAGTGGCTGATTACTATGGCCACTTCCTCACTCCAGGACATGTTCTCAAAGAGCTATACGACAGCCTCGAGGACGACAAGGCGTCATTAAAAGATATCATCCGATACCTTGTTATAAGGGAGTTTGAAACTCATCAGTTCACAAAATTGGATCAAGCGGGATCTGAATCGGACAATCGCCCAGGCGTCCATAGATTGTTCGTTGATTTACCGTTTCGGTGTGATGAATGCCATTTTGACGGGCTTATTGCTCGTGAGCTACTAAGGACTTCCTCTCGAGTTCATTCTATTCAACCAGACAGTGACGATCCCAAATGGCGCCAATGGAATAGACACCCTTCCCGCTCTCGCGTGTGGTTTATCCTTGGAGGTCCAGGGAACGGAAAGTCGACAACAGGACAATATTTCTCACAGCTACAGCGTGCTTCACTCATTCTTGATTGGGATGGCGATCCTATTTCCTTCAAATTAAGAGATGCAGCTAGGGAAATAAAAGGTGATGCAATTGCACGCGGCCATTGGGTAGAGAGTCCACGCATTCCGATATCAATCGAGCTCAGAGATTACGCACAATGGTTTGGGAAACAGCCAGATAACACAGCAAAGGGGGTGTTACCATACCTCGCTTTACAGATATCGGCATATGTGAACAAAGATGTTTCACCGGCTACCATCAAACGAGCTCTCGGTTCACAACGATGGTTCATAGCGTTCGATGGTCTGGACGAGGTGCCAAATGACGTCAAAGACAAACTGTCTTCTCATATTAAAGAGTTCATTGAAGATACAGCCATCGAGTGCAATAGCGATGCTCATTTTCTGTGCACGTCACGACCACAGGGATATTCGGGGCAGTTTGATAGTTTGGAGGCGGCAGTTAGCAAGTTAGTCCCCCTAACTCCAGATAAGGCATTAGAGTGTGCCGAACCCGTAATCAGAATCGGTCGAAGTGAGGTTGAAGCTGAAAAAGGAGTCTCAATACTGCGATCATCAATTGCGTCACCAGCCGTTGCGTCACTTATGACGACCCCTTTACAATCGCATATCATGGCTGTGGTTGTTCGTGACGGCAAAAAACCCCCAGAGCGCAGGTGGCAACTTTTCGAAAACTTTTACCAAGTTATCAAACGGCGCGAGGCAAACCGCGACCTTCCCGATGAGCGTATTGCAAAATTGTTACGCGAGGAGGACTTACTATTACGTACGATTCATAATCGATTAGGATTCATGCTTCATGCTAAATCAGAAACTAGCGAGGGCGCTCAAACGGCGCTCTCAAGAGAACAATTCACGCATTTGGCAAAGGTTGCGGTCGAAGAAATGAAGTCTGGGTTTATTGAAGAAACATTGGATACGCTAGTCGAAGCTACCGCGACTAGGCTGGTGCTGGTAAACACCCCGGATGATGGAAACAATTTGAGATTCGATATTCGACAGCTACAGGAATTTTTTGCGGCGGAGTTTATTCACGACGCAGCCACGCCAGAAGAATTTCGAGAACGCATTTATGCACTTGCGGGTGACGCACATTGGCGCGAGGTCTTTCACTTTCTGCTCAGCGCGATGATAGAAGCTCGCCGGCAAGGAGAGATAAACGAACTCGTGGTGGCGCTTGAGACCCTCAATGAATCAGGGGGTAACGAACTACCACGCCCTTTAAGCCGACGACTGGCGCGTGGAGCTTTATTAGCGGCCCGGTTGTTCCAAGACGGGGTGCTTGAACAAGACAAAAGAATCAGGGCTAAATTCCGGACTCCCTTAGAACCTTTAATAGCATCTCCGGATATCTCTGACTTGGGTTCCCTTATCGGAATAAACCATCATGAGACCAGAAAATGGCTAATCAGCTTCTGTTTGGAACGACTTAACGAAGCATCTCCTTCGGAATCAATTGGAGGGGCCATTATTTTGTCCCGTCTGGTGAAAGATCATGACCCCGAAGCTTCAGAATGCTATGAAGCCATTCGATCAAAACCAGCAGATTTTCAAGCCATACTCTTTGGTAGCTGGACGATACGCTCTGCTCGTAACTCACCTTATTCTAAATGGTTAGCAAAACTGGCTTACCAGCAACTCAAAGAGATGAATTGGTACGAACTAGGTCACGCTGGGGTACGGAGCGCACTTGGACAACTACCGAATGATCCCGATTCTATTTCTAAATTCCTCCTCGAAGTTGATCCAGAAGCACCAGAACACTTACCTCACACAATCCAAATTCTCAGGCACACGACTGGTATAGTCCCGGAGGAGGTTAAGATTGAGCAAACTGTCTCGGGAATTTCTCGCTGTGTAAGCGACTACGACTGGCAAGGCGGAAAATTTATAGAGAAATCCCTAGCTAGCATGCTTCGCCATAGCGATAGTTACGTGTGGGAAAAACGAGGTGGCCTATTTGGAGTTGTTGTCGCCATACTTCGGTTCGCTAACTCTTCCTCGTTAGAAAATTATAGTATGCTGTATGATGTATTTCTTCCCGCACCCGAAAGCATCAAAAAGGCTCTTCCTCGAAATCTACAAACCTACCTTCCTTTTGAGGATCAACCCGAGGAAACTGCTTGTAAATTAAATGAGGAGCAGTTTACCTCTTGGATAGAAACAATTCCACGTCCACATGTTTTCAGACGTGAGGAAATTGCTCCTGAAACGATGGATTGGAAAGCCTTGTTGAAAGAATGGCCTAAGCTAGGTGTAAGGGTTGCCCTTGTTTCTTGGTGGATAGACCAAGAGGCTGAAGTAGATTATAGCTCATTCAAGGAATCTTTGGCCGATGCAATAATATCAGAACCACAGGCTCTTACAGCAGTAAACATTTTGGGCTGGGGTGAATTAATCTCAAATATTCCCGAGCGAGCAGATGAGCTGCGTAAAGCATTTCTATCGATATCGCCCGAGTTAGATACATCTTCTCACTGGCATTTCCACCGACGAGGCACGCTTCACCCGTTCGAAATTTTGCTTCCCGGCGAGAACACGCACATACCTGCAGTTGTTAGCGCTACAATCCAACACTTCTTTTATCGCAACGAGATTTCTCACTTTTCAGTTAGCCCACCCGTACATGTTGACTTCGGCGACGTAAAATCCCTCATTAAAGCATTCTTCCCAAACGGAACCGCCGTTAAACATATTCATATTTCAAAGGATAAACCTAGTGATAAAGATGGATACACTGCATTATTATGGTTGCTCCACCCAGATATCGAGACCGAACTTCGCTCGGTGGCAGCCCTGTTAAAAGACGCATACAAAAATTCGCGAAACCGATCATATCTTGAGTATCTACTCACATATTTATACATGTTTAAGAGCGAACAAGATAATATTGCGGTTCAGTTGGTTTCAGACCTTTTAGACCTTACAAAAAACAGTCTTTCCCACCGTGAGTTGTTCCAGCCTATTCTTAATCACTGGCGAGAGACTTCAACCTCACCTGCTCACAAAGCCAAGGCAATCGAAAGATGGTTCAGCCATTAGAATCGTAGGGAATCAATACTACAGAGAATACTAACGATAATGGGGAGATAAGGGTCGGCATAGAAATGATGCATTACACACAAATAAGAATGCTCGCATCTGACTCCCCCCTCCACTAGCTGCTTCTCGATAAAGCTCGTTAGTAGGTCGGCTTCGGTAGTCGTTACGCTTTTCTGAAATTACAGCCTCAGTGTTGTTGATCATGAGATCAACGGCTGACAGGGTGTGAACCTTGTGCTATCTAACGTATAACCTATTTCCAAATCATGACCACCAAACCAAAGTCCACTACTCTCGCTGTCCTCAGTCGTCTTGTCCTTGCTCTCGCGTTGGCTGTTTTTTTGCCGAACTGTAGCAAGGCGGAAGATGAAAAACTCACGGTGCTGGTGACGGGGGCGAATCGGGGGCTGGGTTTGGAGCATGCCAAGCAGTGGGCTGCGGCCGGGCATAAGGTGATTGGTACGGCGCGGAAGCCGGAGGAGGCCAAGGAGCTGAAGGCGACCGGGGCCACGGTGCTGAAACTGGACATCACCAGTGACGCGGACATTGCCAATCTGGCCAAGACTCTCAAGGGGCAGAAAATCGATATTCTGCTGAACAATGCGGGTTATATGAATCGGGAACTGAACCGGGAGTCGCTGCAGCGTTGTTTTGATATCAACACGGCTGGTCCCCTACTGCTGGCCGAGGCATTGAAGCCGAATCTGAAACTGTCCAAGCAGCCGAAGATCGTCAACGTTTCCTCGGGGCTGGGCAGCATTAGCCGGACCAATGGGATTTACACCGCTTATTCGATCAGCAAGGCGGCGCTGAATATGGCCACTCGTCAACTGCATGCGCAGTATGGCAAGGAGGGATTCATCGTCATCGCGCTTAACCCTGGGCACAATAAGACGGATATGGGTGGAGATGGTGCGCCGCTGGAACCTAAGGATAGCGTGAAGCAGGTGCTTAAGCTGATCACCGGGCTGAAGAAGGAGCAATCGGGGAGATTTTGGTATATCGATGGGACGGAAGTTCCTTGGTAGTTTTTTTACCGCGAAATACGCTAAATACGCGAAAGTTTACAAGGCTTCTGGGTTCGATTTGGAACCACGGAAGAATCGGAATTGACGGAAATTTTTCCTAGGTTGTTTGCTTGGGTTGTGGGCCTAGGTTGCGTGCTTGGGTTGTCCATGGACAGGAATGTCCATGCTCCTTAGCTCAAAGTCTCTACGATGGTTTTTACTAGGCCTTCGATGTTGTGTTCGTTGGATTCTACGATGTTGGTGCGGCCTAGGTCTTTGAGTTTGGCGGTGGTGATTGGGCCGATGCTGGCGGCTTGGCAGCCTTTGGGCCATGGGAGGCCTAGATCGTGGAAATATTGGGCGGTGGAGGAGCTGGTGAAGGTGACCAGGTCGGCGCCGTCGGTTTTGAATCGTTCGGCGGCTCCGGTGGGGTCGCTGGTTTCGGCTTCGATGCCGTAGGCCAGACATTCATCGACGATGGCGCGCTGCTCTTCGAGGCCTTCTCTGAGGACTGGGCGGGCGTTTTCGGGTCGGACCCAGAGCATGGTTTGATTTTCGATGTCGTGCTCGTTTTTGAATGCTTCGATGAGACCTTCGGCGATGTGTTTATCCGGTACGAGATCGGCGGAGAAGCGGTATTGCTCGACGGCTTGCTGGGTGCCGGGGCCGACGACGGCGATTCTAACACCTCCGATACTGCGGGCGTCTTTGTAAACGGAGAAGAAGGCATCGAAGAAGCGGCGCACGCCGTTGGTGCTGCTGAATACCAGCCAATCGTAGGTATGCGCGGCGGTCACCAGCTCTGCGAATTCCTGTTTGTTCTGAGGATCGACGATGCGTAGCACGGGCAGTTCTAACACATCGGCACCAAGTGCGGTGAGTTCGCTGACCAGTCCGCTGGCTTGCTCCTGGCTGCGGGTGACGACGATGCGTTTGCCTTTGAGCGGGCGGTCTTCATACCATTTGATTTTGTCCATTTCTTTGATGATGTTGCCAATGACACCCACGGCGGGGGCCTTGAAGTTTTGTTGTTCCGCGATGTCCGCGATGGTGGCAAGGGTGCCGGTGATGGTTTTTTGCCGACCCGTGGTGGCCCAGCGTGTTAGAGCGATCGGTGTTTCTGGGTCCGCGCCGTTTTCGATGAAGCGGCCGGTGATGTCGCGTAGCCGTGACACGCCCATGAGGAAAATTTTGGCTCCCGGGGTTTTGGCTAACAGCTCGTAGTCCACGGCCCCCTGCCCCTTCCCTTCGGCTTCGTGACCGGAGAAAAGTGTGAGTTGCGCTCCGTAATTACGGTGGGTCAGTGGGATGCCTGCGTAAACCGGACCGGCAAAGGCGGAGGAAATGCCGGGGATGATTTCAAACTTGAGCCCGGCCTCGGCCAGCTCCGCGGCCTCCTCGCCGCCGCGACCGAAAATCATCGGATCGCCGCCTTTCAGCCTGACAACCACCTTGCCCTCGCGGACTTTTTCCACGAGTAGCTGATTGATTTCCTCCTGGCGCATCTTGTGGCAGGCGGCTCGTTTGCCGACGTCGATTTTCTCGCAGTCCTTCTTCGTCCAGGTCAGTAGCTCGGTGCTGCTGAGGGCATCGTAAACCAGCACATCCGCCTCAGCGATGCAGCGCTGCGCCTTGAGCGTGACCAGGCCGGGATCGCCAGGGCCGGCACCTGTGAGGTAGCAAATTCCTTGTTTCATGCGAGTGTTTCGAAAAGTTCGCGGGCCACTTCCTCCGGCTTATCCGCTGGGCCGACCACACTGGACTCGGTGGGATTGTCATCGGTGTTTTCATCAAACACGCGGCCTAACATGTGGAGTTCATTGCCTTGGATATTTGATCTGACTCCGACTGGTGTGTGGCAGCCTGCGTCTAACAATCTGAGGAATTCGCGTTCGGCACGGCAGAGAATCATGGACGGCTGATGGGTGATGGCCTCGGCACAAGTGCGGGCGTCATCGTCGTCTTTCCGGATTTCAAACCCCACAATCCCCTGCCCTGCGGCGGGGTAAAATCTGAGGGTATCCAGTGGCTTCGCAAAGAGGCCGTCAATTTCCTCTCCCAGATCATAGCCGAGCCTAACAAGACCGGCTTCAGCGAGCATGATGGCATCGAGTTCATCGTTGTCGCGCAGCTTCTGCATGCGGGTGGGCACGTTGCCGCGAATATCAACGAGCTTGAGATCAGGTCGCAGCCAGTGGAGCTGACGCTGACGGCGCACGCTGCTGGTGGCGACGGTTGCACCTTGAGGTAATGAGAACAGACCGCCGGGCTGACAACTGATCAAGACATCATTGACCGGAGCTCGCTCGAGTGCGCCTGCGATGGCAAAGTGATCGGCTAACACGGTGGGCACATCCTTCATGCTGTGCACGGCGATATCGATCTCGCCATTTTCCAAGGCCACTTCGAGCTCCTTGATGAATACGCCCTTATCGATCACGCCCTCGACTTTTGCGACTTGGGAAAGTGGCACATCGGTGCGGCGGTCACCTGTGGTGGTGATGACATTGCGGATGATTTCCCGATCAGGAAATACCTCACGCAGAATCGTTTCTGTCATCTCCGCTTGGGCGAGCGCAAGGGCGCTGCCGCGGGTGCCTATAATCAATGGTTTCATGGTTTGATTTCCTCCTGGATCATCTGCTCGCACAAGCGCACCTGCTGGGCACGCGACTCTCTGGCTTCGGAAGCAAGCTGCTGCAGTTTATCAATATCGTAAAGGTATACCTCCTCGATTTCACCCACAGCGGGCTCAATATCACGTGGCACGGCGATATCGATGAGGAAAAGCGGGCGGTATTTCCGTTTCCGGCGCACGGCCTCGATCTGGCTGGCTTTGAGCACTGGCTCGGATGCTCCGGTGGAGGAGACCACCACATCGGCATTCACGAGAGTGTTTTCCCAGCAGTCGAAAGGCACGGCTTCGCCGCCAAGTTCCTCGGCGAGATCGACGGCGCGCTGGTTGGTGCGATTGGTTACAGTGAGATCGGTGGCTCCGCGTGAGAGCATGCTTTTCGCCACCTGGCGGCTCATTTCCCCCGCTCCGATGACCATGACGTGGCAGCCCTTGAGATTGCCGAAAATTTTAGCCGCCAGATCCACGGCGACGCTGCCGACGGATGTCTGCCCCATCTGGATGCGAGTGTGGGTGCGGACGCGTTTGCCTACGGTGAATGATTTCTGGAACAGCTTATTCAGGACGCCCTTGGTAGCGCCCGATTCCAGTGCTTGCTGGTAGGCTTGTTTGACTTGGCCGAAGATCTCGGTTTCTCCGAGCACCATGGAGTCGAGGCCGCAGACGAGTCGGAACAAATGGTTCACCGCCTCATCGCCTGATTTCTGATAGAGGTGCTCCATTTCCACAGCATCGTGGCTGCTGGCGAGATGATCGTTGAGGATCTTGGCTCCGTACTCGGCATCCTCGGTGGCGACGTAGATTTCCATGCGGTTGCAGGTGGAAAGAACGACACTCTCGGCGATGGTGCTGAGCTCGATGATCTCACGTGCTTTCTCGCCTAATTTCTCGGCGTTCACAGCGAAGTGCTCCCTCACCTCGACGGGTGCGGTTTCGTGATTCAGTCCCAGACAAACAAGTTCCATCTATAAAAATTCCACTTACAGCAGCGGAAATATCAACAGTGAGAGTATGAAGAGCGCAACGGCCGCGAGCGCCAGCTTCCGCGCTGGCATGCCCCTCCGCCGCTCGATAATCAGCAGAAGCGCGTAGGCAACCCATTGGCAAAGCGCGACCACGAGGTGCGCTCCCATGCCTTGGGTTTTCTGCATGACCAGGCCACAAATCAGACCCAATGTGAGAATGGCAAAACCAAGCACAAGCAGGCGACGCACCACCCTGCTCAGCTCACGCACGGGTGGGAGGTTTCTGAACAGGCCGTTGTCCATGTTGGCGTCCTTGAGTCGGCGGTTCAGCAGCAGGAACATGAATCCTGCGACTGCGGCCAGGCCTAGTGCTCCGTATGCCAGCACAGAAAATGCCGCGTGCGCCTCACGCCAGCCATCGACCACCAGCACATGTTCCGGATTCGGATCCATCATGCCCGGCACCAGTGCGAGGCCTAGTAAAAAGGCGACCAGTGGAGCGGTGAAAACACCCAGCAAGGAGAGTCGGTAAACCGAGCCCACCGCCATGTAAAACATCGTCAGTGACCACGCCGAGAAGATCAGGATTTCCCCGGTATCTCCGAGCGGACAAGCACCGCGAAGGTCTCCGCGCATGCCCAGAAGAACCAGCTGCGCGATAAACGACAGCAGCATCCAGATCATCGTCCACGGCGAGCGGACACCTCGGCGCACATAGTTCGCTCCCTGAACAGCGGCGGCCGCTGCCAGCAGTGTGGCGATGATGAGCATCCACGTGTCCATGGCGGACATGTCCATGCACCTGCCACGGCATTAATTCAAGCCGATATGCGACAAAGCAGCGTCATTGCCGACAATCCACCGCTATTTCCGGCCCAAGACCTTGGCTGCAGTGGCGGCATCGATCATGAAACGCTCGCTCGAAGTGGATTTAGGTTTCTCCCCCTTTTTGGTTTGGTATTGGAACACTTTCACGGGTTGCACGCCATTGACTTGGGAGAAAACATAGACCCGGAGAGTCAATGGATCATCGCCCTTGTAGTCGGGAAGATCCTTGATGGAGAACCAGATATCGTTCATTCCATCCCGACCGCCACCGATGACGACCTCGGCTTGTTGGGTATCTTGGAAGCGGTGTTTGCTGATATTGTTCACCGAGACCTGCACCTCACGGCCTGGGCAGAATGCGTAGACTTTGGTGATATATTTCGCCGGACGGACGACGATGGGCTGGATGGGTTTCACTCCATCCGGGATGAATGCTTCGCCGTCGACGTAGTCCATTTTTCCTGCCTCGATCTGCTGACGCACCTCCTTCAGACCGCTCAGATTGACAAACTCAGCGTTGTCATATTTCCAGCCTCGTCCTTCGAGGACAAAATTCAGCACCAGCAGGTTATTGGTAGGATTTCCACCTACGCCAAAATCCACTTTGCCAAAATACACCAGCTTCGCGGTCGCGCCTTTGCTACGAGCACGCAGCATCTTCAGACCGGTCAAGGCCGGTGGCGGTGTGGGTGTTTTAAAGATATCGACGGGAAACTGACCTTTCTCGGAGAGGATGCGGTTTTGCAGGGAAATCTTGCGGTGGGATGCGGTCGCCTGTTTCCATGATGCATAATTTTTAGTCATCATGGCATTTCTCCAGTAGAGATAAACATCCTGCAGATTCTTGCCGAGAGCTGCTGCCTGAGTGGCTGCAGGGGTCTGAGCCGAAAGCTGTGGTCCACTTCCGAGGGAAAGCAGGGCGACTGAGGTCAAGAGAATTAATTGCATTCGTTTCACGCTTTCCATTGGACAATAAATCCAGACAAGGGCAAATCTTTTCTTAGCACTCCTTTCCGCCATGACTGAATTGGGCGGTTGATGCGAGTGAAAGCTACGATCGTTATGAACGCCTTGCCCCAGTCTGGAAATTCCACCACCCCTCTGATCGAACAGCGCGAGCGCGAGCTCCTCAAGGATGCGCGTGCACATGTCTATCAAGTAGAAAACGGATACCAGCTGAACGCATATTGTTTCAATCCGCCGAACCATGTGAACGCGGAGCCAAAACCTGCGATCGTCTTTTTCCATGGTGGCCTCTGGGACGTCAGTATGCCGACTCAGTTCGCGCCTCACTGTATGCACTTCGCCAGCCGCGGCATGGTGGCCGTCACCGTGGAATACCGGGTGGGACCAAAACATAACGCCACCCCCGTGGACGCACTTGAAGATGCACAGATGGCGATGCTCTGGATGCGTCACAACCATGCCAGCCTGGGTGTGGACCCTAAGCGCATTGTCGCCGTTGGTGCTGCCTCTGGTGCTCACATGGCTCTCTCACTGGCCATGCAACCGGATGTCATGGAAATCGACGGCTTCAGCCCGCGCCCTCAGGCGGTGATTGCACTCAGTGCTCTGGTCAACACCACACGCAAAGGCATCGAAAGCGAGCGCTTCCCCGATACCAAAACCGCCACCACCCTCAGCCCATCTAACAACGTGCGCAAGGGCTTGGCTCCCAGCCTCTTTCTCCACGGCAAGTCTGACACCATCGTTCCTCACGAGCACGTGGCGAAGTTTACCAAGATGATGAAACGGAAAAAGAACCGCTGCGAACTGATCGATTTCGAAGCGGCCAACCATAGCTTTTTCAACTTCAACGTCAGTGCCACTCACTTTGAGATCACGCTGAATTCCATGGATGCATTTGTTAGCGACCTCGGCTATATTGAGCCGACGGAATACGTATAGCTCCCCCTGAAGCCACTGCTTGGCTTTAGTAGAATATATAAATACCTTTCGTTGAAATGCCCGCGTCACAACCGGCGTATGGGTTTTGAATGATGTTTTTGGCGAAAAGCACCACCTGGCTCAGTATCGCGACGATTGCCCTCGGGGTGACCGCCGGCTGGATGATTTTGCCATTCCTGACGGATCGGCCCGAGGTGGCCGAAAAGGTCGTCGTTCAGCCGAAACCCAACGAAACTGAGCTAATGGCTCAATGGGAAAAAGACATCAAGCCCATGCTCGAGCACTACTGCTACGATTGCCACGGCGATGGCATGAGCAAAGGGAAGCTCGACCTGGACGAATACCCGAACCTCGCCAGTATGAGGAAAGACCCCAAAGTCTGGGAGCATATCATCGCCAGGGTGGATTACCATCTGATGCCACCACCGGAGGAGGAGCAGCCGGAGAAAAAAGAGCGTGAGAAACTGACGGCCTGGATCAACAACGCCGTCTTCCCTGCCGATCAGACGGACCCTGGTCACGTAGTGATGCGGCGCATGAACCGAATCGAGTATCAGAACACCATCGATGATTTGTTAGGCATTGATACTGATCTCATCTCACTCCTTCCGCCCGATGATTCTGGTTACGGTTTTGATAACAACGGCAGCGCTCTGAGCATCTCCCCAGCGCACATTGAGAAGTATTTGCAAGCAGCAGAGAAAGCTCTCGATAAGGCGATCGTCGTCGGACCGATGAAACCGTATCGTATACCTATTACAAACCGCCACATCTCAGGTGACGGCAGAAAAAGTGACAGCGGTATCTATCTCTTCACTCGTGGCACAGCAGCCGTCGCCCCGAAAATTGAAAAGGCTGGGAAATACCGTTTGGTGATCACCGCGTCCGCCAGTCAGGCAGGTCATGAACCAGCTTTCCTTGACGTGCATTATCGGAAAAAACACATCGCTCACTTCGAAGTCAAAAACTCGTTAGGCGATGAAAAAGTCTTCACGACCGAGTTTGAGCTCAAGTCTGGTAAGCATGATATCGGCCTCACCTTCCCTAACGACTTTTACGATCCTAACAGCAAAAATCCACAACGCCGAGACCGCAATCTGATGATCCACCAGATCCGCTTGGAGGGGCCTCTCGGGGTCAAACGCCAGAAGCCCTCCAGTCATCGCCGAATCTTCATCCACCGCAAGGGTGACCAAGACAACCGGTCATATGCCAAAGCCGTGCTCACCCGCTTTGCCAATCGTGCTTTCCGCCGACCGGTATCCGGAGAAGAAATCGACCGCTACCTTGTGTTAGTCGATAAAATTGGCCGAGCTGACAAGTCCTTGGAATCAGGTATCAAGTCGGCCATTTCTGCGATGTTAGTTTCCCCCTCCTTCTTATTCATCGCACCAGATACCGCGATCTCCAAACACTCCGGGAAAACGAGCGCCATCAGTGAACACGCCCTTGCCAGCCGACTCTCCTATTTCCTCTGGAGCACCATGCCGGACGATGAACTGTTAGCTCTAGCAGATACTGGGACACTGCGAAAAAATTTAGACAGTCAGATCACCCGCATGTTGGAGGACAACCGCTCCCGTGAAATGGTCAATCACTTTGCCGGCCAGTGGCTACAGCTTCGCGATCTGGATGCCATCACTCCTGACCAAGAGCATTTCCGAAAGTTCAACCGTGCTCTCGCCGACGATATGCGCACGGAGACCGAGACTCTGGCTAATTACATTTTGCGGGGAAATCGCAGTCTGCTCGACTTCCTTGATGCCGACTACAGCTTTATCAATGAACGTCTCGCAGACCTCTATGAAATCCCGGATGTCAAAGGTCAGAATTTCCGTCGGGTTCAAATCAAAGGCACTCAACGTCGCGGCATTCTCACCCACGCATCCATTCTCACGATCACATCACAACCTAACAGAACGTCACCGGTTCTACGAGGTAAGTTCGTGCTGGAGAACATTCTCGATATCACTCCCCCACCACCGCCACCGAACTTGCCGTCGCTCGAGGAAGCTCACGGCGAGGGTAATAACACGACGGTGCGGGAGCAGCTTGAAATGCACCGTAAGAAAGCAGAATGCGCCGGATGCCATAACCTCATGGATCCGGTCGGCCTCGCTTTTGAAAACTACAATGGCATCGGGCGCTGGAGAGAATTTGATAATGGCCGGACCATCGACGCCTCTGGAAAACTGGTCACAGGTGAAGCTCTGGAAAATGCCGAGTCACTCCGGTTGGTCTTACTCAATGGCAAGCGAGATGAGTTCCTCCGCTGCATCACAATCAAGATGATGACCTACGCTCTCGGGCGAGGAGTTGGACGTCAGGATCGGCTGCACATCGATAAAGTCCTGTCAGAACTCCAGAAAAAAGATTATACTGCCCATACTCTCATCAAAAGCATCATTCACAGCGTGCCATTTCAACGTCAGAGACAATGAGCTGGAACATCGAAACCCGTCATTCGAAATCCTAAATAAAACAAACCATGCAACGCAGAACATTTATCAAAGGACTTGGCGCCACCCTCGCCATCCCACAGTTCGAATCACTTCAGGCAGCCAAAGCAGCCTCGAATGCAGCCCCCGTCCGCATGGCCTTCGTCTACGCACCTAACGGCGTGAACTTGAAACATTGGATGCCTAAAGGGATGGGTGCGAACTACCAAATGGCGGCATCGATGAAACCGCTGGAAAAATTACGCGACAGTTTTCAAATCATCGGCGGCCTCGATCACGATAAAGCCAAACCCAATGGCGACGGTGCTGGCGACCATGCTCGCGCCAATGCCACCTACCTCACTGGCTGTCAGGCGAGGAAAACCGCAGGCGATGACATCCATGTCGGAGTCTCTGTCGATCAGATTGCCGCCCAACAGATCGGCCACCAAACCCGTCTTCCGTCACTGGAATTGAGCACGGATCCTCCTCGGAAATCCGGACGTTGTGACTCCGGTTACTCATGCGCCTACCAGTTCAATCTCTCTTGGCGCAGTGCTAGCACACCGATGCCATCCGAGCGGAATCCGCGCGCTGTCTTCGAGCGCCTTTTCGGCTCAGGCGACTCCAAGGAAGATGCCAAACGCCGAGCACGCCATCAGAGCGTTCTGGATTTTGTGTTAGAAGATGCCAAGCGACTGAATAAAAAAGTCGACGCCTCAGATCGTGCCAAACTCGATGAATACATGACAGCCGTCCGCGAAGTTGAAACGCGCATCAGCAGGCACGAAAACTTCCGCGATCAATTCCCGGATGCCAAAAAACCCAACGGTATCCCTGCAAGTTACCGCGAACACATCCGGCTGATGTACCAGCTGATGAGTCTCGCATTTCAAACCGACTCCACCCGGGTCTGCACATTCCTTCTTGCCCACGATGGTTCTAACCGCTCCTTCAATGAAATCGGTGTCTCCGATGGACACCACTCCATTTCTCACCACAAAGGTAACCGGTCCAACCTCGAAAAGATTGCCAAAATTGATCAGTTCTATCTGGAAGAATATGCCCGCTTCCTCGCCGGTCTCAAAGGAATCAAAGAAGGCAATGGCAACTTGTTAGACAACACTATGATTGTCTACGGTTCAGGCATTGGTGATGGCAACCGCCACAACCATACTGATCTCCCTCTCATCCTAGCAGGTAAAGGTGGCGGAACATTGAACCCCGGCCGCCATCATCGGGCAAAGGAAGGCACCCCAATGACCAACCTCTACCTCGCCATGTTAGAACGCATGAACGTCAAGGCGCGCAGAGTTGGTGACTCCAGTGGCGTGCTGGCGAACGTCTAACGGACGGCAAACTGCCCATCTCGCCGATTTCTCCCTGTGTGCACATCACAGCCTTTGCCAACCATGAAATTCATCGGCCTTCTATTCCTCTGCGTTATAACGGGCACTCAGCCCGCCGCGGCTATCTATTCACAATTTGTGATCATGACGCCGGATGCTGGGAGAGCTCAGGCAGATTTCCAACCTTGGCTATACAGTGATAAGAAACAACCGGAGATCGTCACCGTCGTTGTTCCGTTCCACAAGGGAATGAAAAAATACTGGCTCATCACCGCATCCCACGCACTCAAGGATGATCAGCTGGATTTCAGGCCCTTGATCACAGCGAGCTACAAGCCCATTCCTAAGTATATCACCAGCATCATTCCTCTCAGCCCACCGCTGGACGATCTTGGCCAGCCACAGACTGCTGGCTTCATCATTATCAAAATACGTAAAGACGATTTGGCAAGACACTACATCCATCACGATTTTGCGGTAGGAGTAGATGACGGAGGATACTATCGCACCTACAACCTTTCGTCATACCCGATCGGAAAGCAGTTCGATGGCGTTCGTGATCGAGGAATGGAATTGTCCAGAGCCAAGCGTCAGGACGAAGTTCAAAAGTTGAAACGCAATCACGAGGCATCCATCGAGTTTAACAAGGCGTTGCGAGAAAAACAAAAGCGTGCACAAGATGCCACCAAGCAACCCGCCCCTGACCTGCAAGTCTCACCTGACGGCGGGCAAAGCGCCAAGCCCTGAGTCAACGAAAAGACCTTGGCCACGGGATTTCGGGCTCAATAGCTCTGCTAACAAATGGACTCCGCTACCTACCGAATTTTGGCCGATATCGTGTTGATCACGCACGTTGCCTTCGTCCTATTTGTCGTCTTTGGGTTGATTATGATTCTTTTAGGTGGGGTCTCAGGTTGGCGGTGGATTCGTAATCCATGGTTCCGCTACGCACATCTAGCAGCGATCGGTTTGGTGGTGGTTCAGGTGTGGATGGGCATCATCTGCCCGCTCACCACATTAGAGATGCACCTGCGTGAGCAAGCTGGGGACTTGACGTACAAGGGAACATTCATTGCCCACTGGCTTCACAAAGTGCTATTCTACCAAGTTCCGGATTGGGTGTTCGTCGTCGGATACACTTTGTTTGGATTGGCTGTTGTCTTGAGCTGGGTGAAGTTCCGCCCGCGTCGATTCGGCTCAAGGGACTAACAGACTGCCTACCCTATTTAGACAGGATTCTTTTTTGCGTTCTCAATGATGCTCGTCTATTAAAGATGATCACTATGAGTAAAACCACAAAGATCAACGCCTACGCCGCCCTTGAAGCCGGTGGAAAATTAGAACCATACAGCTACGAAGTTTCAGAACTCGGAGCTGACGAAGTCGAAATCGACGTCCTCCACTGCGGTATCTGCCATAGCGATGTCAGCATGATCGAGAATGAGTGGGGGCTGTCTAAATACCCTCTGGTCGGCGGCCATGAAGTCGTAGGAAAAGTATCGGCCACCGGTAGCAATGTGCAGGATTTGGAAACAGGCACTGTGGTCGGTGTCGGCTGGCACAGTGGCTATTGTGGCCACTGCCACCCGTGTAAAAATGGCGACCAAAACCTCTGTGCCGATGCCCAGGGAACCATCATCGAGCACCACGGTGGTTTCGCCGATAAAGTGAGGGCAGACGCGACCAGTGTGGTCGTCATCCCCGAGGGCATGGATTTGGAATCCACCGGTCCCCTGCTCTGTGCCGGCATCACCGTTTTCAATCCTCTGGTGCAGTTCGATGTCAAATCCACCGACAAAGTCGCCGTCATTGGCATCGGCGGACTCGGCCATATCGCGTTGCAGTTTCTCAATGCCTGGGGCTGCGAAGTCACCGCCTTTACTTCCAGTGAGTCGAAGAAAAAAGAAGCTCTGGAACTCGGCGCGCACAAAACTCTCAATTCACGCGATGAAAAAGAGATCGAAGCCGCAGAGGGCTCCTTTGATTTTATCATCTCCACTGTGAACGTGAAACTCGATTGGAACACCTACGTCAGCACCCTCAAACCCAAGGGCCGACTCCACTTCGTAGGTGCCACCCTGGAGCCACTGGACCTCGCCGTCTTCCCCCTCATCAGCGGCCAGCGATCCATCTCCGGCTCGCCTGTCGGAAGCCCCGCCACCATCGAGAGCATGCTGGAATTTGCCAAACTGCACGACATCAAACCCATGGTGGAAAGCTATCCGATGGACAAAATCAACGAGGCCCTCGAGCACATGAAATCCGGTGAGGCCAGATACCGCGTGGTCCTGTCGAATAGCTGATTGACAGTTCACGTTAGAAGCTGCGTCATTGGCGAGAAAGCGTCACCTCTCATTAGAAAGCATGAAAGCCAAACCCACAGGAACCTCACTGATCCCCATTCTGCTGACAGGCCTTGTCACTGCCGGTCTGACATGGCTCGCGCGACATTACCTTCAATACGAAGACATGGAAAACGACGTCGGTGTGTGGGGCGGATACTTCACCGTGTTTGGTGTCATCTACGCGATCGTTGCCGGTTTTCTGCTCGTCGAAGTTCTCGGTCGCTACGGCTCACTCTCTAACACCATTGAAGCGGAGCTGAACGCGATCGAGAGCCTGCGTGACTACCTCGTCTATCTCGGCGATGAGGGAAAAAGCTCCCACTCCTGCATCCGCGAGGCTTTGATCGATTATCTCAAGTCCGTGCGCGACGAGGAATGGGCGGCCATGGGCAGTGAGGAGGGCATGGTGGATTCGGACACCTCGGACGAGCTCTATGCCATCATGCGCTCGATCAAAAACAGCATCGAGCCATCGCATACAGACGGCGTCGTTTATGCCGCCCTGATTGACCAATCCTCTGAAATCGCGGTCCAAAGAACCCTGCGGATCTCCTTGGCCAATCAAAAGCTTCCGCTGAGACTCAGAATCTTACTTATTTTCATGGGTGTGGTACTTTCGGCCGGCTTCTTGCTGATGCCAGTGATGAACCTTTACGTGCACCTGCTGATGACCACCACCCTCGCCATGGCCATCCACCTCCTGAGCCAAATCATCGATGACCTCGACCACCCATTCCACGGCGTCTGGAACCTCGACAGAACTGCACTAGAGCAGCTCATCGCCCGATTCGAATCCAACCAACCGAACTAACAACTCACTAACACAAACCAACAATAATGACCTATCCAAAAACATTCTCCCACATCGGAATCTCCGTGCCAGACCTCGACCAAGCCGTCGCCTTTTATGAAGAGGTCATGGGCTGGTACACCATCATGAAACCCACCGTGGTGAAGGAGGAATCCGATACGGCGATTGGCAAGATGTGCATTGATGTCTTCGGCACCGGCTGGGGTTCGTTCCGAATCGCCCACGTCTCCACCGGAGATAAAATCGGCATCGAGATGTTCGAGTTCAAGAACAACGAAAAGCCAGCCGAGTTCGAATACTGGAAAACCGGCACCTTCCACTTCTGCGTGCAGGACCCTAACATCGAGGAACTGGTGGAAAAAATCATCGCCCACGGCGGCAAGCAACGCATGCCGATCCGAGAATACTACCCAGACGAAAAACCCTTCAAAATGGTCTACGTCGAAGACCCCTTCGGCCTAGTATTCGAAATCTACACCCACAGCTACGAGCTGACCTACTCGCAGGGGGCTTACTAACAGATAACAAAAGAGCCGCAGGATCTCCTGCGGCTCTTTCGTGTTAAGTTGTCGACCCGTCAGACGCTTCAGCCAGCGGTTCAGGTGCCTATTTTCAATAGTCAGCGCAGCATACATAGAGTCTCTTTCGCAAATGCTGTATGTCAGCCCTTCGCCACATTCTTGACTTACACCATTTTTGATGCATATTAGCATCATTATGCGCACCACTTTAACCATCGACACGCCTCTATTTGAAGAGGCTAGTAAGCTCACAGGCATCAGTGAAAAAGGCAAACTGATCCGTGAGGCGCTTAATGCTCTCATCGCTAGAGAAAGCGGCAAGAGGCTCGCTAAGTTGGGCGGAACAGCACCGGATATGAAATCGATCCCTCGTCGCCGATCGAAGCCATGATCATCGCCGATACTTCAATCTGGATTCACCATTTCAGAAAGAGCAACGCACAATTTTGCCAGCTTCTTTCCGGAGGTCAGATTGCAATGCATCCGTTCATCCTCGGTGAACTCTCATGTGGCAATCTTCCTGCCAGAACTTCAACACTGAAGGATCTTGATTCTCTTCCCGTTGCTGCCGCTTGCCTTGAACGAGAAGTTAGGGAACTCATCGAGTCTCGCCAATTGATGGGCAGAGGCATTGGTTACATTGATGCGCATTTGCTGGCCTCCTCTCTTATTTCGGATTTCCAACTCTGGACGCGTGATAAACGACTCCATGAGACAGCTGTCATGTTAGGCTGCTCATACGTCTCGTAAAACAGAAAGAACCGCAGGGTAATCCCTGCGGCTCTAAATGATGCTATGTGTGATTTAGAACTTGAGTCCAAACCATGCACCTAGCACCACAGCATCGTCCACGTTACCAGTTCCCCCCGGATTCTGGATATACTGAACGGATGGCTGAATGTAACAGGATGGTGTGAGCTGGAAGCGGTGTCCGACTTCGTAAACCATCTCGTGGGTGACGTTCTCGCCGATGGACGCACCATATTCATCGCTGAGCTGGCCATAGGTGACGAAGGCAAAGGTGTGGTCTTCTTCACATCCGGGCAGCATGCCTTTGTAGTTCAGGCCGGCACTGATCTGGAGTGGGGTTTTGGCCACTTTGTCCTCGTCTGAGTAACTGGCTACACCGAAGACTTTCAGACCGTCTGCCACTTCTACTTCTGCGTGAGCGTAGGCGCGGAACAGGAAGTCGGTGGTTCCGCCGTTGAAGTTATTGAAGTCGCGGAAGGAATTGATTGCACCCACGAAGATGCGGGCGTCACGACCGCAGATCTGCGGTGTCCAATCGTATTGCAGGAGGACGGAAACTCCGTCTTCATCGCGAAAGCTGAAATCCGTGCCGTGATTGGTGAAGTCCCACTGGTCCGGGCCAGTCTGATAGACACCTAGCTGGAACTGGTGCTCATCGTTGTGGTTGTATTTCAAGCGACCACCCCAGACGGCGTATGGGAAAGAGGTGATGGAGTTCTCTAACAATGTGGCACGGATTGGTCCATTGATCGCGGTGCTAAGGGAGTAACCGTAGAGCGAGGATTTGGCAAAATCAGTGTCTGCGGAGACACGACCGAGTTTCAACGACCACTGCTCACTGAACTTCTTCTCAAGGAAAAGCTGATAGAGGTAAGTTACCTGACCACCGTAGATAGTCATTGGATCATAGATGCCCCCTACGGAACTGCTGATGGTATTTCCGTGACGATTCACCGTCGAAATTTTCATCGTAGTCCCCTCCCAGCCTAGCAGATTTTCAAGATCGAGATCCACGCCTGCGTAGACCTGACCGGCGAATTGTTGATCTTTTTGAATGCCGCCTGACACATTCGCTCCGAAGATTGCATCATAGTAGAGGAATGGAGTGATGCCCTTGTCGATGAGGTCGGGACGGAGCCCTCCCCAGTCGCCAGTGAGGTAGTCACCGGAGTTAAAGCCATCGATCTCGGTGGTGGCTGCGCTAGTCGTCAGTGGAGCGGCTAAAGGTGTTGTCTCGTCAGCCACGGCGATGCCCGTGAGCGCCATCATGACAGATACTCTTAGTTTTTTCATGGTTCGTTGTGTGTTGGTTTGTCGGTTTTTGAATCATTTTGGGCACAGTGGTGCCAGGGATGTCGTGAACTGTTGTTGTTTACTCCCGCCCGAAAAGCAGCGCCTGCATCAGCTGGGCGACATCGGGGTTTTCATACAGCTCCTTCACCACGCGTTCGTATTCGGCGGTGAAAATCTTATTGCGTGCGAGATCTCCGAAGACAGGTTTGAGCTTGAGAAATGACAGACTGTCCTGCTTGGTTCCGGCGGCGGCTTTGTGCAGTTCCGCTTTCATCTCATCGGTGATTTCCAGCTTGTGGCCGTCCTTGCTAACGCCCTTGTCCGAGTAATAACACCAGGCGACGATGACTAAGGTGGCGTATTCGATGCTGCCGCCCTGCTCCAGGTTTTCCGTGATGGTGGGGATCAGGAACTTGGGTAGCTTCGATGAACTTTCCAGGCAGATGCGCGCCAGGTTATCTTTGATGTTAGGATTCCCAAAGCGATCGATCAACGAGTCCTTGTATTCATCAAGATCTATCCCCTCCACCGTGCCTAACACTGGAGTCGCTTCGAAATCCATGAAGCGGCGTAGATAGGTGGCAAACAATGGGTCGGAAACACATTCATCGATCGTTCCGTAGCCATGAACCGATCCTAACAGCCCCAGAACCGAGTGACCGGCATTGAGCAGACGGATTTTCATTTTTTCATAGGGTGTGACGTCGGGCACAAATTGCGCCCCCACCTTTTCCCACTCAGGTCGATCGTCTGAGAACCTGTCCTCGATCACCCACTGGCAGAATGGTTCACAAGTCACGGGCCATTCGTCTTTGATTCCGATCTCGTGTTCGAGGTATTCAATGTCCGCCGGAGTGGTCACTGGTGTGATTCGATCGACCATGGCGTTGGGAAACTGCACATTCTGTTCAATCCAGTCCGCCAGATCGGGGTCCTGTTTTCCCACAAAGGAGAGCAGCATCTTCCGGGTCATGTCGCCGTTGTGCTGGATGTTATCACAGGACTGCACGGTGAATGCCGGACCGCCTGCAGCGCGACGTCTTCTCAGCGCTTCGGTGAGGTAGCCGAAGACCGTTCTGGGGCTGAGAGGGTTGGCCAGATCGTGTTTCACATCCGGATTTTTGAAATCGAACTGACCGGTGGAGGGGTTGAAATTATAACCTCCCTCGGTGATGGTGAGTGAAACAATCTTGGTGGTCTCGCTCGCCATCTTGTCGATCACGGCACCAGGGTCATCGCAGCCTAACATGAAGTCTGTCAACGAACCGATCACTCGGTTTTCGATTTTCCCGTCAGGATGCTTCACAATCAGGGTGTAGAGATAGTCCTGGCGTTTCAGAATATCGGCGATCTTTCGGTCGGCATCACGCAGGCCCACGCCGCAGATGCCCCAATGCGTTTGACCGGTCTGCTGCATGAGTTCATCTGTGTAGTAAGCTTCGTGAGAACGGTGGAAGCCCCCCACGCCGATATGCACGATGCCGGCAGTGAGCGTGCTCCTGTCGTAGGTAGGCAGCGTGAGCGATTCAGGTAAGCGCGAAAGGTTGCGCTGATTGAGACGGATCGGTTCTTTCATGGTTCTAAATGTTAGGTTGAGGGGTTATCCTTGGATGGCTTTCTTGCGACGCAGTGCCCAGTAGGCGGTGATGAAATAGACGAGGGTGCAGATAAATCCGAAGAGGTAAAAGCGCTCGCGATTCTCCACATAGGCCGACATGTCTGAGCTGCCAAACATGGTGATCAATGCCAGAATCAGGGTGATGGTGAGGCTGGCACGTGCGATCCAGTGAAGAGCTTGTGACAGAGTAGAGCGGTCGACGATCGGCGCAGGAGCAATTTCAGCTTGGTGTTCCTGAAAGGCCTCAACGGTGCGATCATACTCCTTCATGGCAGCTTCCTCGCTTGGATAAGACACGGCGGCTCCATGCTTTTTCGCTAACAGCGTGTAGGCTATCGCAGTGACAAACCATGTCGGAATGAATAGGTAGTAAAAGGACATCACATCCAGCGCATTCAGACCGAAGCCGAACACCAGACCTATTCCCCATGCGGCCACAGCTGGGGTGCTGTGGGTCAGCTTTTTATATTTTGCCCAGTAACGAGTAAGTCCGATGCGTGGGAAAATAACGTGCTCGGTAAAAACAATCGCACCGACCGGCACCACTAACAGCCCGGCGTAGGTCAGCAGCGGCAGCATCTTGGTGAAGACGAATGGGAAACAAGCCACCACCACGGTCACCATGCCGACGACGAGAGTAGTTTTCTTGCGAGAGTGCTTGGTGAAAATTGCCTGAGCGGCAAGTCCAGCACGGTAGAGGTTCGCATTTGCGGTGGTCCATCCTGCGACGATCACGATGACGAATCCTGACAAGCCAAGAGCGTGGTAGGCAACATCACCGGGGTCCAGAGTTATGATCGACTGCTTCAATAACACCGCTGCACCTGCGCCCATGATACCGGCGGCGATCCAAGCGATGAAGTGGCCGAAAAGCATACCGGAGCTGGTGCAGAGACCGTAGATCGGCCTCTTCGCATAGCGCAGCAATGCCATATCAATCAGCCCCACATGAGTAATCGTATTCGCAGCCCAGGCAAAACCGATCACCTCAAGCAGTCCGATCCCCGGTTCCCCCGCGGCATTGACTCCCGTCCAAATCGACGCATCGCCGATCGTGATAAAGTCGCCAAATCCCTGCAACATGGTGCGTCCGAGAACAGCCTCCGAAAGAGCAGGCAGCATCACCAGAGCACCGGCACCGAACATGACAAACAGCCACGGTCCGCAAATTCCTGAAAACTCAGATACCGCATTAAATCCATACATCGCCACAAACACCACGATGGCACCCACTAACAGAACCACTAACACAAACCAGGCATTGGTGGGGTACCAGTTCAGCTGGGCGGGTATTTTAAATAGGAATCTAACCGCCGTGCACGACACCGTGATCATGGCGGCTGAGATGACTGTGAAAATGACCACGTTCGCCCAGTTGTAGAGCTTCGTCATCGAATCGCCTGCGATTTTATTGAGATAAGTATAAAGACTAAGCCTAGTCTGAGTCGCTATCGGTGATGTGATCAGCGTCCAGCTGAGAATCGCCAGAATATTACCGATCAAGAGACCTACCAGAATATCCATCGTCTTAGCACCGAGTGCCACAAAGGTGGCTCCGATGACAAACTCCGTGGCCGCGACGTGTTCCCCAGCATAAAGACCCATGAAATGAGTCCATCCGTGCAGCTTGTGTTTAGCGACTGGCAGCTGCTCCTCGCTGACCTGCTGTAATTGTTCGAAACTAGGGTTCTGGTTCATATCGATGTTCTTGGTTGGGTTAGATGACTTTCAAGGATGCGGGTAAAACGGGAGCTGCTCCGGCGTTGGAACAGACAAAGGCGGCGACTCGATTGGCAAACTTGTTCACTTCCGCCAGTGGCATGCCTCGCAGCAAACCGATGCACATGGCTGCGGTGAACGAGTCCCCCGCTCCTACGGAATCGACCGGAGTCACCTTGACGCCGCGTGTTTCCAGCGCGCCATCTTGAGTGACCAAGACGCTGCCGTCAGCCCCTCGGGTGTAAGCCACGTGCTTAAGAGCGAACATTTTCCGCAGTGACTTCAGCTGTTGGTCGACCTCGCCGCTCAGAGAAAAATATTCAGCCAGAACAGGAAGCTCCTCATCGCTTAGTTTGACCACATTGGCTATTTTGAGCGAACTCTCCACGAGCTCTTTGGTGAAATAAGGGGCACGTAAATTGACATCGAGAATTTTCAACGCAGTACTGGGAGTTTGAAGCAGGAAATCCTGAATCGTGTTTCGTGTTTTCTCACTGCGTTGAGCCAGCACGCCGAAACAAACGGCATCGATGGAGCGAGCGAGGGAATCCAATGCATCCGTGTATTGCAAATGATCCCAGGCCATGTTTTCCAAAATGTCATATTCAGGTTTTCCGGTTTCATCCAGATCCACCAGAACGCGGCCGGTGGGGAATTCCTTGTTCACTTGCACGTAGCTAACATCCACGCCCAGTTCATTGAGTTCAGCGGTAGCTTCCACACCTAACTCATCCATCCCCACGCTACTGATCGGATAGGCTTGAGCACCAAGCTGCTGACAGTGGCAGGCAAAATTGGTTGGCGCACCACCCAGACGCTTACCATGCGGAAAAATGTCCCAGAGGAGCTCGCCGAGACCGGCTACTTTCAATCGGGTCCATTTGTTATTATTTATGTCGTTCATCATTTACATGCACTGTGTTGCTGTTTCCAAAAAGCCAGATATCACCCAAATGTAAACATATAAAGATAACATTTAACTTTACTTTTAGTTACATTTTGATGACATTTGAATTCACATGAGTAACTCCAAACCAAGGTACTTACAGATCTACGAGGAACTTCTCCTGCATATCCGCGAACGAAAATATTTGCCGGGTGATTTACTGCCCACGGAAAGTGAGATGTGCGAAGAATACCAAGTTTCGCGTCCCACCATCGCCAAAGCGCTGAAATTACTCAGTGATGAAAAGCTGGTGAAACGTAAGGCAGGCTTTGGCACTCAGGTGCTGGCCCCTGGCAAAGCAAAGCAAAAAGTCGGCTTCCTCATCCCCCGTTTGCAAGAGACCGAGATCTTCGAGCCTATCTGCATCAGTATCGCGGAGACAGCTGCAGCGGCGGGCGTCAAAATGATGCTGCCCGCCGAGATAACCGCATCGGATGATTTGAAAATACAAACCGAAGCGATGGCCAAGCAGCTGATCGATGCCAAGGTGCACGGTGTCTTTTTTGCGCCAGCGGAACACGTCATCGACCCGCAATCATTCAATTACATGATCCTCGAACGCCTCAGAAAACATGGCATTCACGTCGTTTTGTTAGACCGAGATCTCTATCGCTGGCCGCGGCAAACACGCTGTGATCTGATTGGTATCGACAACATCGAGGCTGGCTACGTGGTGGCCACTCACCTACTGGAGGCTGGCTGTCAGCGGCTGGCCTTTGTCACCCGAGGAAACCCAGCCATGACCGTGCAACTGCGCCGTATGGGCTGCCGTGAAGCCCTGGTGCAGAAGGGCCTGTTAGCCACCAGTCTCTATACGCTGGACTACCATACGGAAGAGCCGGGAGAAAGCGTCGATGAGTTGCTAGAGAACGGCGTGGACGGTATCATTTGCGCCAATGACAGCACCGCCGCAACATTGATGCGGAATTTGTTAGATCGCGATATTGATATCCCCGGCAAGGTGAAGGTCTGCGGATTTGATGACGTCAAATACGCCTCCCTGCTCAGTGTTCCACTCACCAGCTACAAGCAACCCTGCAAGGAAATTGGCCGGGTGGCCGCAGAGATCATGATCAATCGGATCAAGTTCCCAGATGAACCTGTCAGACGCGTTACCATCCAAGGACAACTGATCGAGAGAAAGTCTTCCGAGCCGCTGGATCAACCATCCTGATGCCATCTGCCACAAAATATCATTGGCTCCACACCGCCCCCACCCTAGTCTCCTACCCGTGAGCGATTCCACAGAAGACTTAACGGAACAGACCGATGATGCCCCGAAAACACGGGCCGAGTCACTCTGTCCGTGCAAGAGCGGTGACAGTTATTACCTGTGCTGTATGCCTCTGCACTATCGCAAGGCCAAGGCCACAACGGCCGAAGAACTGATGCGTTCACGTTACAGCGCGTATTTTTTCCGACTGGTCGACTACCTCGTAGAAACCCAACACCCGGACACTCGCGAACCGGGGCTGAGGAAGCAGCTGGAGAAAACAGTCCACAACCTGACCTGGCGGTTTCTAACCATACTGGGAACTTCGAAGGGTGGAAAAGATGACAAGGTCGGCAAAGTCGAGTTCGTCGCCGAGTGTTTCGTGCAAGGCGAAGCCCACGAGACGCATGAATGCTCGCGTTTCAGACGGTACAAGGGTGATTGGAAATACTACGACGATAAAGGTTGATCTTAACCCTTCGCTACCACCAACATGTTCAAAAAAATCCTCAGTTTGTTCGGCAAGAACACGCCCCCTCCCCGTCCTGAAATCGATGAAGCTGAGGCTCAGCGATGGTATGACCAGAAGGTTGAGTTCTTGGAAACTCACTTAGGCATGCAGCACGATACGGTGATGCACGCCATCATCCCTTACTCGGTCGATGGAGGGCTTGACCTTTATTACTTTCCCAATGGCATCGAAGGTGTCGGCATTGCCACGCTCGAGCTTTGTGAGTCTCCGTATGAAGGGTCTTCCAATGAGGTATTTCAACTCTATGAAATGGTCATGTTCACACGCCATGCGATGGATCTTGATCAGGCCAAAAACGAGCAATCGAAATTTGGCAAAACCCACTCTAACATCAACTCGATTCTCAATGTGATCGCCCAGTATAGCGCGCAAGCCACATTGAACCCGAATGAAACATGTGAGTTCCCCGAGGAGATGGATCACGTGGGCGGTAAATGCCTGATCTTTGATGCCTATCCTTCAGACTCAGCGGCAAACGGTCCGCATCCCTTCGGCATCATGACAGTGATCGAAATATTCCGCTCTGAAATGGATTACGCCCGTGAGAATGGAGGGGCCCAACTGATTCAAAAGCTGAAGGATGCGGGGCATTACCCATACTCAGATTTGGACCGTGAGCCTGTGGTTCCAGGCGAATGAGTTGCTACCCTTTTAACTAAGGTGCCCCACTTACTGCCGGGATTTTTCATCCCGGCTCTGTTCAAGGCTACGCAGCATGATTCTCAGCGCGCCGCCGGAGATCCAGACTTCCACGGTCAACCCGGCGAGTGAGGCAGCCATGAAAAACAGCGCCACGACGAATGTACTCATCGCCAGCACCGGCCAGCCGAAGACGACTGAGAGCATGGATGTGACACATAGAAACAGACACACAGCTCCAAGAAACTGCATCCAGCGAATCAGAACCAGACGTTTCCTCAAATTGGAAATCTGTGCCAGTAACAAGTGATCATCGTGCTCTAACCAATCGCGGTGCAGCTGGCGAATCAACGCTGAGAGATGGAGGAACCGATTCGTATAGGAAAGAAACAGCAAACTCACCGCCGGAAAAAGCAGCGCGGGTGTGGAGATGGGAAGGGTCACAGGCAAAGGCTAGGCAGGATTCGTTATTCTGGCAATGCCGGTCACATGCGGAAAAAGCGCAGGATTCCCCCCTTGATATCCTTGGCTACAATCAGCAACAAGGGCAGCAGGAACAAGGTGATGATGGTGGCGAACAGGATTCCGAATGCCAGCGATGCCGCCATCGGTTTCAAGAACTGTGCCTGAACTTCGGTTTCTAACAATAACGGAGCCAGTCCGAAGAAGGTCGTCAATGAAGTCAGCAAGATCGCGCGGAAACGATCAGCTCCGGAGCGTCGGCACGCATCGATCAGGCTCAAACCTTCCTCACGCAGATCATCCACGCGGCACACCAAGACCAGGGAATCATTCACCACCACGCCGGAGAGCGCGAGGATGCCGAAGACTGATAGAATGGAAACTGGGATACCCATCAGATAGTGCCCCATCAATGCCCCGATGATTCCGAATGGAATGACCGACATGATGATCAGCGGTTTGACGTAACTTTTCAGAGGGATCGCGATCAGAATGTAGATGAAGATAATCGAGAACATGAAGCCGGTGATCAATGACTTCATCGATTTTCCCCTCTGCTCCGCCTCACCGCTCTGGCTGATGGAGATGGCTGGATACTTGGATTTCATCTCAGGGAAATATTCGGACTCCAGACGAGTCAGAATTTCCTCGGACGAGGTTATGCCTTTATCAATGGATGCCTCCACAGCCACCACACGTTTGTAATCGTAGCGCTCAATAGATGCCAGCGACTCGGAATAGGTGGTATCAGCGACGACGGAAAACGGAACCGTGGTGCCATCAGGTTTCCTGATTCGCATATCTCGCAAGGTGTCCAGCGATCCACGCTCCTCCAGAGGATAACGCACCATCACCTTCACCTCATCACGCCCTCGCTGCACCCGCTGGGCCTCGCGTCCGAAGAAGGCATCGCGCACATTGCTGGCGAGATCAAGTTTATTGAGATCGGCCGCCTGACCTTCCGGCGTGATCGAGTAGAGAATCTCCGGTTTTCCAGAATCGAAGGTATCGAGAATGTCGTAAACTCCTGGGTAGGTGGCGATCACACGCTTCAGCTCATCAGCCGCGGCTTTCAGCTCTTCCAGGTTCTCACTTTCCAAATTGATCACCAAGTCACCTCCAGGAGGACCTGCGCGTGAGGTGAGTGTTAGAGAGCGAGCCCCTGCCACATTTCCCACCGCTTTCCGCCAGTCTTTGATGATGCGCTCAGTGGGTAGAAACTCGCGGGTGGTCGAGCGAGTCAGCTCGGCTGCGATCGATGCCGAGGTATTGGAACTCGCGGAAATCTGGATTTCGAGAAATGGATCGTGTCCGAACTCCTCCTTGTAGCGCGATCCCAATTCCCTAGCGATGTTCGCGATGCGCTCGGTGTTCGCATGCAGGTATTCCACCGACTGCCCCTGCTCGAGTGCGAGGTTCACGGAAGCGTTGTCGCGGTAGATGTTAGGGAAAAAGACGAAGCGCAACTGGCCAGCTGGGAACAGCGAGACCACCACGATCAGCACGGCCACAAATCCGGCCAGTACCGCATAGCGCCAAGGAATAAGGAACTCGATGGTGGGACTGTAAACGCGCGCGATGAACCAGTTGAGCCCTCCAGCGATACGCTTCTGGAACCTCGACCAGCTGCGCGAGATGATGTTGCCTGGTTTCTTGTGAACATCAATGTGGGCCAAGTGGGATGGAAGAATCAGCTTGGATTCGACCAGAGAGAAAATCAGGCAGAAAATAACCGTCGTGGCGATCTGTCCGAAGACGTTACCCATCCGACCACTCACCTGGGTGAGAGGCAGGAAGGCGGCGATGGTGGTGATCACTCCGAAGGTGGCCGGAGTCACCACCTTGCTGACCCCTCGGACGGTGGCGCGGATGGGGCTTTCACGGTCGTCAGGATTTTTCTGACTCTCTTTTTCAGAGTAAATCGACTCACCAATGACGATGGCATCGTCCACAACGATCCCTAACACCACGAGGAAACCGAAGGCTGAGATGACGTTCACGGACATATCGATCCCTGGGATCGGGAAAAGCGTAACCGCTCCGGCGAGTGAGACAGGAATGCCGATGGCCACCCAGAATGCGAGGCGTAGGTTCAGGAAAAGCATCAGAATACCCAAGACTAACAGGACACCGAGTCCGCCATTCTTTCCTAACAAGATCAATCGGTCACGGATGTTAGTGGCACCGTCCAACCAACCTGCGATCTGCACGCCTTCGGGCAGATCCTTGTATTCGGCGACCACTTTGCGCGCCTGTTTCACCGCATCGAGAATGTCGTCGTTTCCTTCGGTGACAATTTGCAGACTGGTAGTTGGTTTACCACGGAAGCGATTCAGGAAGTCCTGGTCAACAAAGGCATCACGCACGTTGGCCACGTCCTTGACAAAGATCCGGGTGCCATCTGCATTGGTTCTAACCGGAATGTTTTCAAAGTCTTTTTTGTTATACGCCTGATCACGAGCACGCAGGGAGATGTCGCCCCGATCGGACCGGACCACACCGCCTCCAAGATCGATAGAGTTGTTAGAAACAGCATCCGCCACCTCACTAAAGGTCAGGTTATAGAGTCGTAGTTTTTCCTCGGAGGGCTCTATCGAGATTTCATAATCCCTGCTACCGAAGGCCTCCACTTTGGAAATGGCCGGCTGTCTCAGGAGTTCATCTCTGACCTTGCGTGCGGTCTCCTTGAGCACGGCTTCTGGGGCATCGCCGTAGAGCTCTACCCAGAGCACGGTGTTCTCGCGTTTGGTCTCGGTGATCACCGGTTTCTCCGCCTGTTCCGGGAACGACGGAATGGCATCGACCTGGATTTTGACGTCATCCAGAAGTTTGGTAATCGGATAGCCTTCCTTCGCCTGAATCGTCACGGTGGCAAGGCTGTCCTGACTGACCGAGCGCACGTGATCGATTCCGTTGACGGACTGCAGTGACTCTTCAATCTTGATCGCCACACCACGTTCCACATTCTCAGGAGTGCCACCGCGGATAGGAACGCTCACGGTGACCGTTTCAGCGGCAAAGGCTGGGAAACCTTCTTTCCTAACAGTGAGAGCCGTAAACACCCCCGCCGCTAGTATGGTGATCATCATAATGTTCGCCACCACCGGATTGGTAGCAAACCAGGTGATGAACGGATGTTTTTGAAGAGGCGACATGGTGATAAAAGTGATGGGTTGTGCCTACTTCTTCGCTGTGTCATCGGCAGCCTGCACCGTCGTTCCCTCACGGAAATTACTGAGTGGACGGGTGACCACTTTTAACGGTGGCTTGATGTCTTGAGAGCTAAGGCGGACATAGGCATGGGCGTTATGGCTGTAAACGCGTTCTGCATCGGCTTTCACCAACTTGTTTTCAGCGTCAACGATCCAGAGATAAGCGTCATTCACCAAGGCGGCTTCAGGAACACGGTAGGCATTGTCGATGGTCGTAGCCGGGATGGAGGCATTGACAAAGGTGCCCACTGCGAGAGTTTGCTCTCCTACCGTGTAGGGATTTTT
Organism: Oceaniferula spumae; assembly: GCF_042849255.1. Classification (GTDB taxonomy): domain Bacteria; phylum Verrucomicrobiota; class Verrucomicrobiia; order Verrucomicrobiales; family Akkermansiaceae; genus Oceaniferula; species Oceaniferula spumae. The sequence continues at coordinate 56,143 of NZ_AP026866.1, read as the reverse complement.
GACCTCGGCGATGATGTAGATCACCTGATTCTGTGGATCGACTGTTGGCTCGGTGCGCTTCAGCGTAGCCTTCCATACCACTCCCGGTTTGTTAGGGCTGGTGAGATCGATCTCAGACTTGCTTGGGATTTCGATCCGAGCAAATTGATCCGCTGTCAGCGGCAGTCTGACCTCAGCACGTTCCGTGGCCACCAGCGTGCCTAGAGAAGTCTGAGCAGTAGCCAGATTTCCAAGCGATGCGGTGCGCTCGGTGACGACCGCATCATAAGGTGCGGTGATGCGTGTGCGCTCGATGTCAGCTGTGGCTTTCTGAATGGAAGCTTCAGCCGAGGAAATATTGGCTTTGGCCGTTGCCATCTGAGGTTTGCGCAGCACGAATTCCGAAGCAGAACTCAGCTTTCTGCCAGACGCCAGCCAGTCTTCTGATGCCTGCTTGGCGAGGATTTCCTCTTCTGCCAAGGTGCGCTTTTGAAGTTCCAAATTCGCCTGCTGAGTGGCCAGAGCCGACTGATAATCGGTATCATCGAGCCGAGCTAACAGATCCCCTTTTTTGACCATTTCTCCCACGCGAAACTTGGGCGAGACCTCGACGATTTGACCGGTGACTTGTGGCGTGAGTGTGGTTTCAAAATAACTCTGCACCGTACCGTAGCTGAGAACCGGCGGTTGATGATCGGCCAGCGGAACCGTAGCAAGATCAACCTGCGGTATGACCGGTTGAGGTTTCTGGCTCTTACGTTCTTCCTTGGTTCCAACGATGAACTTCCCCAGAAGGAATGCCCCGCCAATGATGGCGAGCGGCACGATGATTTTAACAATGGTTTTCATGAAAAATAGTAAATGTTAGAGTCCTTTACCCAGTGCGAGGGCGAGGCTGACGCGGTTCTGATAGCGTAGTGCCTGAGTGTTGATGAGTGATTCCTCAGTGTCGAAAGAGCGGCGCTGGGCATCGAGCAGAGTGAGGATTTCTACCAGCCCCGTTTCATAGTTGCGGCGTATGCGGTCCTCAGCGTTTTTAGCTGCTTTCAGCGCGCTCTGATAAGAATTCTGCTGACTCTGCAGGTAGCGCTCCGATCCGAGCGCATTTTCAACCTCTTGGAAGGCATTGAGCACTGTGGACTGGTAACTCGCGAGAGCTTGTTTGGCCCGGGCGTTGGCTGCGCCGAGTTCGGACCTACGGCTGCCACCATCGATCAGCGGCGCGGCGATGTTTCCGGCGAAGGACCAGACGTTGAAGTTCGAGTTTGCGAGATTCCTTAAGGTCGACGATTGCTGACCGGCGCTGGCTGTGAGAGCAAAACTCGGATAGAGATCGCGATGAGCCACCGTCACTCTGGAATCCGCCGCACGGATGCGCTGATAGGCGGCATCGATGTCGGGTCGGTTCAGCAAAACATTGGATGGTATACCGGCTGGCACACTACGACGAAGTGACGGCCATGATGAGGCGCGTGCTTGGGCGTCCGGATAGGCACCCGTGAGTGCAGCCAGACTCCGCGCCGCTTGGTCTCTGGTGTCCTTGCGTTGATCGACTTGGGCGCGGGTGTTTTCTACATCTGTCTTAGCCAGCTCGACATCGCCCAGGCTTCCTGTACCTGCCTCGAAACGACGGTTGACCAGATCGAGAGTCTTCTGGAAGCTATTCAGTCGGCGATTGGACAAGCCTAACAATTTATCCGCAGCGACAAGGGAGAAATAGGCCTGCATCGTCTGAGCTGCGATGGATTGCTTGGCTGAGGCGTAGTCGGCTGCAGCAGCTGCGCGATCTCCGGCAGCGGCAGTCACACCTGCACGGATTCTCCCCCACACATCAATCTCCCACTGAGCATCCAATGAGGTGGCGTAGCGATTGGCGGTGGTGGCCGTAGCAGTCGTTCCCACTCCTGCACTGCGAGCACGCGATGCTCCGGCATTGGCCGTGAGTGACGGCACCAAGGGAGCGTAGGCTTTGCGGGTATTGAATCCGGCTTCCTCCAGACGAGCGGCACTGGCGCGGAGGTCTGGGTTCGAGTTCATGGCCCGGCTTACATAGCTGCTCATCCGGGAATCAGGAAAGAGGGATAGCAGCCCATTGGCGACCTGCGGCACTGGCGGCTGGGTGGCATCGTAGCGCTTTGGGATGGTTAGGTTTTTATTCGCATTGTCTGCCTTTGAACCCGGCATCGTGACACAAGCGGCTAAAAACACGCTCACAGCTACCGCGATTGTTAGTAAAATGCTTCGGTTAAAAATTTTCATCATCTGGATTTTATGTGGGGAATTTTTGCGGCAAGGCTTTGAGGGAAGCAAGAATCACACCAATCTGGACTTCGATCATGGCTTCGATCTCTTTGGGTTTTGGGTCACCTGGAAACAAGCCCTCTGAACCACCTGGTCGTTTGCATATAAGCGTAGCCAACTGGATAAAATTTGATTTTGCCCATTCAAGAATTGGGGGCGATTTCGTTTTCAAGTATTCCGCCAGAATCTTTTCCACATAATCCAGCTCCATGCTTCTTACTTCGTTGAGAATTAACTCCACTGGAGAGCCGGGCACATGCATGGTCTTGCCCATAATGCGATTGAAATTTCCAGCCTTGCCCTCGTCGAAGGAACGTCTCAAGACCGCACGGGCAACTGCCGCCACCTTCTGCTCCGCAGGAGCCGACTCGTCCAAATCTCCTTTACTCGGATAGACTTCGTTGGCATCGGCAAATGCCTGTCGAAGCGCTGCTACAAAGATCTGCTCCTTGGAACCAAAATGATAATTCACCGCTGCGATGTTAGCACCAGCGCCCTTGACGATATCTGCCACTTTTCCCGCCCGAAAGCCCTGCTCCGCGAACACACGAATCGCGCTTTCGATGAGCTTTTCTTTTGCGTCAGTGGCCATGGCGCCGACAAACTACCCATCATCGAATAAAATTCAAATCGTTTTTTGAAAATGTTATTTTAATTTTAGACAAAGCATCTTAAAGCTTTGATTTTTAGAGACTAAGTCAGACCAGTGCCACGATGGAAACCTTGTGCTCTTTACACATGGTCTCGACCTCTCCGCCAGCCAGCATGAGTGTCTTTCCTGCCTCAATCGCAATGGTGCGGACACCTGAGCGGGCACAATTTTTAACCGTATCGGGGCCGATCACTGGCACGTCGAAGCGGAAGTCCTGATTCGGTTTGGAAACTTTGGCGAGGGTGATGTCCTTGCCTTTTCCGAGCTCCCCTCCTCTGCGAATACAGGCGTTAGTTCCTTCGAAGGCTTCGACGGCGAGCACGGTGCCGTTCCTAACAACGACAGTCTGGCCGATATCGAGTCGGCTCGTTTCCTTGGCAATCTTGAAGCCATACTCGGCATCTTCCATGGCTGACTCATCTAGAGCAGGTCCACAGACATGACCAGCCGCAGGCATAATGTCTTCTAGAAACGTGGTAGCGGGTAAAAGAGTGATGCCATCTTTGGCTAACTCTTTAGCAATGGCACCGAAAATGGATTCTGCATTCTTCCGCTTCAATCTGGCCAGCAACATCGCCGTGCGAATATCGGGGCGCAGGTCAAAAAGATTCCGCGGTGCGATCTGACCAACCATCACCGCTTCGGTGGCTCCCTCTTTGCGAAGGAACTTGATCATTTTTCCGAGTTGCCCGACACGAAACCAAGCACTGGCATCAGCTTGCGTCGCCAACTCCTCACGGGTTTCCCCTTTGAACGCGGCCATAACCAAGCGCGCATCAGGAGCCTTGGCGCGAGCGGCCACCATGAACTCCTCTGGATAAATTCCAGAACCTGAGATGATTCCTATCGTTCTTTGAGCCATGTTTTGAACCGCGAAATACGCTAAATACGCTAAATTTTCTTGGGATGAGTATTCGCTATTTGCTTTAGCGTAATTCGCGTATTTAGCGGTTGGATTTATGAATTGAGCAAATATTTAGCAGCTTGCTCGACGTCTTTGTCGCCGCGGCCTGAGAGGTTGGCGATGATGATAGTGTCCTTGGGCAAACTTGGAGCCACTTTGATGACGTGGGCCATGGCGTGGGAGCTTTCGAGGGCTGGGAGAATGCCTTCGGTTTCTGCAAGTTGCTTGAAAGCGGCCAGGGCTTCGTCGTCGGTGGCGTAGTCGTATTCGGCGCGACCGATGTCCTTGAGGTAGGCGTGCTCGGGGCCAACGGCGGCGTAGTCGAGACCGGCGCTTACCGAGTGGGTGAGTTCGATCTGGCCATCGTCATTAGCTAGCAACCAGGTTTTGGAGCCTTGCAGGACACCGAGTTTACCACCTTGGAATCTGGCAGCATGGCGCTCGGGAATGATGCCATCGCCTCCGGCTTCGACTCCGACCATGCGGACATCGGTGTCATTGATGAAAGGGTGGAACAGCCCGATGGCATTGGAACCGCCACCGACGCAGGCAACTAACAGATCTGGCAGGCGTCCTTCTTGTTCGAGAATTTGCTCACGAGCTTCCAGACCGATGACGCGGTGGAAATCGCGCACCATCATTGGGAATGGATGAGAGCCCAAGGCTGAGCCGAGAATGTAGTGGGTGTTTTCGACCGAGGAAACCCAGTCGCGCAGGGCTTCGTTTACTGCTTCTTTGAGGGTGGCTTGGCCGGCAGTGACTGGAACGACTTTCGCACCTAACAGTTCCATGCGAGCCACATTCAGAGCCTGGCGCTCCATGTCAACCTTGCCCATGTAGACGATACATTCCATGCCAAAACGGGCGCAGACTGTAGCGGTGGCAACACCGTGCTGACCGGCTCCGGTTTCGGCGATGATACGTTTCTTGCCGAGACGTTGCGCGAGCAGAATCTGGCCGATGGCATTGTTGATCTTGTGGGCGCCGGTGTGCAGCAAGTCTTCGCGCTTGAGGTAAATTTTGGCTCCGCCGAGTTTCTCCGTCCAGCGTTCGGCAAAGTAGAGTGGCGTGGGTCTGCCGCAGTACTGACGCAGGAGGTAATCGAGTTCCTTTTGAAACTCCGGATCAGCCTTGGCCTTGGCGTATTCAGCCGCAAGAACCTGCATCGGATCCATCAAAGTCTCCGGCACAAACATGCCGCCGTATGTGCCGAAATGCCCGTGGGCGTCCGGAAGTTGGTCTGTAGTCTTTGTCGTAGCCACGGAAGTGCCTTAATCCATGAGCCGCATTCCTGCAAGTGCAGGTTATGACTGAGTGCAATATCAAGCTAGAGACAAAAAGCCTCCCAAGCACACCGGTAGACTTCCTTGCGAGACACTTTCACTCCTGCTGATAGCGTCGACCAATCAGCAGCGTCCATCAGATCCAAAGTTCTCTCCCCGATCAGGCCAGGCAGGGCTGTTGCCATTCTGGTGCGTCTGAGCGTGAGAGCGTCGGCGTAGGCCATGCCGTCCTTGAGATAATCGCGTGCGCGTTGACGCCACCGGTCTGATTCATTCATCAGTGCTGAATGGTCGGAGGGGTCGACACTGGGTAAATAACAACGCCCAGCTTTGAGATCGTTCGGCAGGTCTCGTAAAATATTGATGAGCTGAAGGCCTTTGCCGTAATTTGCCCCCCAGCGATTGAGCTTTCCAGCTTCTACTTTGGCAAAATTTCCCAAGGAAATAAAACCTATCTCGGTCCAGAATTCCCCCACGCACCCTGCGACGAGGTAGCAGTATTCCTCCAGTTCAGAGTCCAGGGTGAAACGAAAGTCATTGCGTAATTCGAAGCGTTGGATGTCGAGAGATTGGCCACGAAGAATATGCCCCATCACGGTGAGAATGGCGGCATGTTGCCGGGCACCAAGGCTTAGTCGTTCGCCGGGTGCTGCGTAATGTTCTACTTCAGTAGGTTGTCCAGAGTCCGCGATGAGTGTGTCAAGCCACGCAAACACTCCAGCCAAATTTTCTAACAAACACTTTTCACCTTCGTGCTGTTGTTTTGGGATCACTTCGCTTTGTATCCTTTCCAGCCAAGGTGCGCGATCGGCACCATGCAGTACCTCTTGAAAGCCACCTAACAAATCGGCTCGTAATTCAGGATCAAGCTCGGTGGTGTCAGCCAAGGTATCACTGGCTCGTGCTAACAGGTATCCGAGACTGATCGGCTCCCTCATGGCCTTCGGCAACAATCGCATGCTGAGGTAGAATGACCTCGATACGTCTTTGAGAATTTTTTTACCGAGGGAGTTCATTGGGCAGACGGAGTTTACAGACTCATTTCCACGTTGATCACGATCATACGATGCTGACGAGTTGCCCCCAGAGTGTGGGGTCGAGTTCATGACGAGCACGAGCTAACAGATCATCTGCGAGTTCAGAATCAGAAAGAAAAGCCATCATCGTGGAGCCGGAGCCACTCATCATTGCCGCGTTCACTTCGGGCTGGGAAAGCAACCACATCTTCATCTCTGCGAGGAAAAGGTATTTATTGAACACCGGTTTCTCAAGGTCATTGACGATGCTCCCCCATGGCATTGATTGCAGTTCGTAATCTACATCAGGGAGTGGCTCGGCGGTGAGGCAGGTCTTGTATGCGTCAGGAGTGGAAACTCCGAAGCTGGGCTTGAGCAGGAGAATATTGGTTCCTAACAAACCACTGGCATCGGCAGGATCCAAGGGTTCGACCACTTCCCCCCTACCCTTGATCATACAAATCTGGCGATAGATGAAAAATGGGATATCCGAACCTATCTCCGCAGACATTTCCGAGAGCTGGTCATTGGAAAACTTTGTCCCTTCAAGTTCATTGAGAGCTAACAAAGCGGTGGCGGCATCACTACTGCCTCCGCCAAGTCCGGCACCATGCGGCACCTTTTTTTCTAACGTAATTTGCCAGTTACATAACCTACCACTGACGCGCTCAAAGATGCGCACGGCTTTTGTGACAAGGTTACTCTCATTAAGTGGCACACCTGGAGCATCGCAGAGAAGTCGATATTGATCCGACTTTTCAAAATGTAAGACATCCGCAAGATCCAGCGGAGCCATGAGGCTCTCGATTTCATGGAAGCCATCGTCACGCTTAGCGAGAACCTTCAGACAGAGGTTCACCTTGGCGGGTGCGGTCCAAGTGATTGATGACATAATGCGCGGGGGCTTAACAAACCCGCACTGGTGCTGGCACACAAACAACTTCCATACCAGCAGATTGTGCCCCCATGATACCGGCTGGGGCATCTTCGAACACCAGGCAACGCTCGGGAGCAATCTCTAACCGCGCTGCGGCTTCGAGGAAAACATCGGGAGCGGGCTTACCGCATTTGACGTCGTTGGCTGTGACCACCTCATCAAAAAGATCACTGAGTCCAGTGATCTGCAAAGTTTTTTCCACGACGATGCGTGAGCCGCCTGTGGCAATGGCCATGGGCATTTTTCCGCGAAGACTACGGGCAAAATCGACCACCTCATCATTGAGGGTAACCTTATCAAGGTTTTTCAAAAATGCTTCACGCTTATCAATCGAGACGACTTCCGGATCGAGCTTCAGTCCGCACTCGCCATTCAACTCCATGACGATGTCCTTGGTGGGACGACCACCCATGGCATAAAAAACGTCCTCGGGAAAAACGTTCGCCGCACCGTGCTTGGCTAGCGCTTCACACCATGCGGTGAAATGAACGGCCATGGAATCAACCAATGTGCCGTCGAGGTCGAAGATGACGGCATCGTAGCCGTCCTGAGGTATATCGAGGGTGTCGAACTGCGTCATTACGCGGCGGATATGCTCAAATAAAACGAGCGTTGCAACCTCATAAATCAGACTTTTTTGTCAGTCGGCAGCTGAGAGCTTACCGACAGACACTTGAACCGCTAGAAAGCGAGCTTACAGCACCACGTCTTCGTCGGTGTATGTGCCACCCGCGACCCACTTGGTATCGCCAGTTTCATTGGTGAAGCTGACTTTCCCAACGATGGTCACACCATCGGTGAAGCGGACCGGACCAGACACCTTGAGCTTTTTGGCCTCGATCAAAGACGGCATTCCCAGCCCCTCGAGGCTATCCACCATCTTGTATTCATCGCTCAGATCGATCACAGGTGGCTTACCTTCACGCGAAGCCAGCAGCGCGATACGTCCATCGGGCGTTTGTTCGTAGGCGTCGGAGCGTAGAGCGAATAAATCCGAAGTTGTTTTCACAGGAGCGAAGCGTGAACGTGGCACACATACAGCTCCTGAGCCAGGGAACGACTCGATAGCTGCTCCCATAGCAATCTCTAACTGATAGACAGGTGTAGACTCCTTGTCGCGAGGGTCGACAGTCTTTTTGTTCTGGATCATTGGCAATGGCAAAACACCATCCTCCTGATCTAACAATTCCTTCAGAACATCAAGACGGATCCAGAGGCTGTTGGTATTAAAGAACTGGTGGCGATCGATATTCTGGAAATGTTCGAGGTCCTCATCAGCACACTGAGCGACTTCGCGCAGCAGGAGTTGGTTATCAGATTTGCGCACTGCGAGATGACCGCCTTTTTTATCGGCCTCCGTGCGACGTGTCGCTTCCATCAGAAACGGCTTATCGCTTTCTGCGAAGTATCGGAGCAGACCTGCATCCAGCACTGCACCGAGGTTATCTGAGTTGGAAACAAACGCGTATTTGACTCCGTCTGCTAACAGCTTGTCAAGCCAACCACTGCCAGCGAGGGCCGCATACAGATCGCCATGACCAGGTGGGCACCATTCCATGGCTGGATTTTTTTCCCAAGTTACCGGCTCCATCGTAGCAGCATCGATCTTAGGAACCTGATTCTGCATCAGCTCAATATTTTCGGCTCCGGAGAGATCTTGATCGGCATAGGCCTCCATGTGCTCGAGTGTTTCAGCGGAAGTGCTGAAGCTATCCATGAGGAGGAAACGAACCTTAGCCCCAGTCTGCTCCCGCAGGTGCAGAATTTGATGTGCGATAATATCGAGGAAAGTGGTTTCGCCCTTCACAGGGAGAAGACTCTTCGCCTTCTGCAGCCCCATGCTGGTTCCGAGTCCACCATTGAGCTTGATCACTACGGTTTGGGCCAGCAAAGCGGGGTCAAATTCCTCGTCATCCTTGGTGACATCTTCGAGGTCCGGCACGCCTTCGGCAGGAGTGATCTCATCTTCCGTAATCATGCCGCTTTCTTTACGCAGCAGCGCTTGATAATTCCTCTCAAATGCACCAATGGCAGCTTCACTAACATCAGCGGCTTTCATCTTTTCACGGAACGGGGTAAAATCACTCATAATAAATAGCTGCGAATTTTCGCGCCCGAGCCTTAACCTGCCAAACCGCGACGATCAACTCCAATTCCATACCATCTTGGTCAACACAAATGGCATTTCGCGCAATCTTCTCATCATTTCATTCAGCAAACACCGTCGCAATAATCGTCTCCAGCCATTTTTGGTCGATCGCATCAAAGGCCGACAGCTGATCTGAATCAACATCCAGAACAGCCAGCACATTCCCAGCAGCATCGAGGACAGGCACTACAATTTCACTGAGAGATCTTGCATCACAGGCGATGTGCCCAGGAAATGCATGGGTGTCGGGCACCAAGATCGTTTTCTTTCTGCTGGCAGCAGCGCCACAGACACCACGATCCAAGGTAATACGCAAGCAGCCCGGAGTGCCTTGGTAAGGACCAACGACCAGAACACCATCGACCACCCGGTAAAATCCGGTCCAGTAGAAATAATCAAAGTCACCTGCCAAAATCGAGCTCACCGTGGCCATGCGGGCGATCTCGTTGCTTTCGCCATCGAGCATGGAGGTGATCTTATCCATCGCCACTCGGTAAAGTGTCTCCTTGGCTTCAGCGCTTGGTATCTTCGGCATGGACGAGTGATGCACCATACACGCGCTTCCATTCCAGAGGATTTTTGAATTTCGCCATTTTCAAAAGCCGCATCTCCACTAAGTTACCCCGCGTGAGCTACCAGGTCTTTGCCAGAAAATACCGTCCGAAAACGTTTGCCGACGTTCTCGGCCAGGATCATGTGATCTCGACTCTACGAAATGCGATCGAACGCGACCGACTCGCCCACGCATGGCTTTTCGTCGGTCCACGAGGCACAGGAAAAACATCCACCGCGCGGATTCTCGCCAAAGCATTGAACTGTCCGGAGGGACCAACCATTGATTTTGATCCAGATAGCCCAATCTGTCAGGAAATCGCAGAAGGACGGTCGCTCGACGTGCTGGAAATTGATGGTGCTTCTAATAATGGCGTCGAACAGGTGCGGGAGCTGCGCGAAAATGTCCAGTTCGCACCCAGCCATGGAAAATTCAAGATCTACTACATTGATGAGGTGCACATGCTCACCACTGCTGCATTCAATGCCCTTCTGAAAACACTGGAAGAGCCACCGGAGCACGTGAAGTTCATCTTCGCCACCACCGAGCCGAACAAAATCCTCCCGACCATCATTTCCCGCTGTCAACGATTCGACCTGCGTCCGATCCCGACCGGAACCATCGCCAAGCACCTCCAGTTCATCGCCTCCGAGGAAGGGGTCAAACTGGATGATCCGGCGGCATGGGCCATTGCCAAAGGTGCCGATGGCGGCATGCGTGATGCCCAATCGATGTTAGACCAGCTGGTGGCTTTCTGTGGTGAAACCATCACGGAAGCAAACGTCCTCGAGATCTTCGGATTCACCTCGCGTGAAACCGTCGCAACCCTGACCTCATCCCTTTTACAAAAAGACAGCCCTGCCGCGCTTGAGCTGATTCACCAACAGGCAGAATCTGGCAAGGAGCTTTCCCAATTACTCGGTGAACTCATTGGCTGTCTCCGCGCCCTGTTAGTGAATCGTCTCGATCCCAACACTGGCAACGAAGGATTTCCTGCAGAAATTTGGACATCCCTCACTGAAACCGCTTCCAACGTGCAGATGGATCGATTGCTTTCGCTGATTGACGTGCTTGCCGATACCGAAGGCCGGATGAAATGGGCGGCTAACAAACGGCTCCATTTTGAAATCGGCCTGATCAAAGCCATCCAATCACTCAACGACGCCCGTATCAGTGATGTGATCAAGGCTCTGGCGGGAGCGAGCCCGATCGAGGGTATCGATGCCGCACCGGTAGCCGTGGAAACCGAAACTCCCCCTGCGCCGGAACCAGCACCCGCGCCAGTGTCACATGAGCCGACACCAGAGCCAGCCCCCACACCAACACCCGATCCCGAGCCGACACCAGCCCCTACTCCCGAGCCAGAACCTACTCCGGAACCGCCTGCTGATTCCCGTCCCCCATGGGAGGATGCGAAATCCGAAACCGAGAGCCAAGGGTTCGATGCTCTCATTGACGCCGCTGATGACGGCCCTGGAGCGCCCATTCCCCAAGCTGGCCCGGCTCTCAACCCAGAGCCTGTAGAAGAAGTCAAGGATGAGGAACCGGAGGAGGAAGAAGAAAAGGTAGAAGACACTTTTTACCAAGACCCGCTCATTCAAAAAGCACTCGAAGTTTTCGAAGGAACTCTCAAGCAATAACCCACCCCTAACAACCTAACAACAAATCAAATGGACATTCAAAAACTCATGAAACAAGCCCAGCAAATGCAAGCTGGCATGCAGAAGACCCAAGAAGAGCTCAACGCAAAAACCGTTGAAGCCTCAGTGGGAGGAGGCAAGGTGACCGTCGTGGCCACCGGTGCCGGAGACGTGCAATCGATTTCCATCGATCCCTCTGTGGTCGACTCAGACGATGTCGAATTTCTCGAGCAGCTGGTTCTCTCCGGCGTTCAAGAAGCCATCAGCAAGGGCAAAGAAATGGCCGCATCCGAAATGTCCAAACTCACCGGTGGGCTCGGAGGCATGGGACTGCCTGGCATGTGAACCATCGGTTCCTACTCCCCCCCGATTCCTGAAACATGCGCCGCTGGCCACCACGACTGTTGATCATCGCATCTCTTGGGCTGCATGTTTTTACAGCAGCCTGCTACACGCGGCAGCCGGATATGATGGCGGCGTTCACCGTCTATCCATTGTGGATGTGGGGGCTGATCGGCCTCGCCCTATCGGCAGTGGCCTACCTGTTTTGGCGCGCACCGCTTTCGTTGGTGATGACCATCGTGTGGTCGCTGACCATCATGCTGTTTTCCGATGAATCTCTGCCGCTGGCAAGGATCGGCCAGGAAGCTCCGAAGCCAGGTGCGGCGACGGAATTTATGGGCCAAGACACGCTCCGCGTCTGCACACTGAATTGGGGAGGACAGAAACACACGCGTGGTGAAGTCGTAGAGCAGGCCAAGGTCGTTGCATCCTATCATCCTGATATCCTCTTCCTTCAAGAGATCCATCCATGGCAAGCGAAGCTAGTCGCCGACTCTCTATACGGCGGTGGCGGAGACTACCGCACAGGCTCTAACTCTGCGGTGATCACACGCTGGAAAATTCATCTGGTCATGCATAACCCGATGACACACAGCCAGCATCTAACACTCAAGTTACCGACTGGACGTTTCATCGATTGCATCAACTTCCACCTCCACTCAGCCAGCACAGACATGCGTCTATGGAGGCGCAGTTGTTGGAAATCTCATTCTACAAACCGTAAACTACAGCGGCGCGAGGTATTTTACAGTCTGGCTCTATTGAAAAACAATACCCCCTTCCCCACTCGTCCGGTGATCGTGGCCGGTGACTTTAATGCCCCAGCCACAGACCCCTTGCATGACCTTTTGCGCAAAGACTTTGTCGACTCTTTCGCCACAGCCGGCACAGGCTGGGGTAATACATGGCACCGCCGGGTTCCACTTCACCGTATTGATTACATCTACTCCTCTCCTCTGCTCAGACCGGTGCGATCTCATACCGTCATAGCGCCAGCCTCCGATCACCGCATGTTAGTCAGCGACTTCATCCTGATGCCGTAATGGCTGATAAAACGAGACGACCAACTGAAGATGCCAGTCTAACACGCGTGCTTACATCTTCTATCTTGTAACCTTTCATCTATAAAAATGTCTTTCACTCTTCACAGCACCTGTCCTGAAACCTCTGCGCGCACCGGCACCTTAAAAACCGCCCATGGTGACATACGGACACCTATTTTCATGCCGGTGGGAACACAAGGCATGGTCAAGACTCTTTCGCCCGACGAGTTGATCGACATTGTTGATGCCGATATCATCTTGGGGAACACCTACCACCTCTACCTGCGCCCAGGGATGGAAGTCATTCGTCAGATGGGGGGACTTCACAAGTTCAGCACCTGGGAGAAACCCATCCTAACAGACTCCGGTGGCTTCCAAGTATGGTCACTCGCCAAGCTGCGCAAGATCACCGAGGAGGGTGTGCGTTTTTCCAACCATCTCGATGGAGCCAAAACCATGTTCACCCCCGAACTAAGCATGGAAATCCAGGCCACACTCGGCAGTGACATCGCGATGCTCTTTGACGAATGTCCGCCCTACCCCTGCGAGGAAAAATACGCGGCCAACTCATTGGCACTAACAACTCGATGGGCAAGACGCTGCAAAGATTGGCACGAGGAAAATGCCGCCAAGATCGTCCCATGGCTCAACAACCACGAATCTCCAATCGCCAGCGACCCATCTGCAAAACAGCTCGCCTTCGGAATCGTGCAAGGTAGCGTGTATGCCGACCTGCGCGAACAATCGGCCAAAGAACTCGTAGAGATCGGATTCGATGGCTATGCGGTCGGCGGAATATCAGTCGGCGAGCCAGAGCATGAGATGATCAGGGCGATTGAAAATGCCGTGCCATTCCTTCCCAGTGACAAACCTCGCTACGCCATGGGGCTGGGAACACCACCACAGATGCTGGAAATGATCGCGCGCGGAGTCGATATGTTTGACTGTGTCATGCCCACTCGAGTCGCCCGTCACGGACTCGCCTTCACCGCCGATGGGCCGATCCATATCAAAAACAAGGAATTTGAATTCGACGCATCGCCTCTGGATGAAAACACCCACCCTGCGCTCCAGAAATACTCTCGTTCGTTTATCCGGCACCTGTTCCGTGCCAAGGAAATGCTCTCTTTAAGGTTGCTTTCCCTGCATAATTTGCATTTCTTCCTGCGCCTCATGCGCCAGTCGCGTGAGCACATCGAAGCAGGCACCTTTGTCGCTTTCAAAACTGAGTTTACCCAACGCTACCTCAACCAAACCAAACCATGAATTACACTCTCCTACTTCTTGCCGCCGACGAAAAAACCGGTGGTGGCCTTTTCGGCAACCCTATCATCATGATGATCCTGATGTTCGTCATTTTCTGGGTTGTTCTGATCCGCCCGCAGCAGAAACAGCGTAAAGCTCTCGCAGCCAAGCAAGCGGCCCTGAAAAAAGGCGACCAAGTGATCACCATCGGCGGAATGCACGCCTCAGTGAACGCCGTCAGCGAGAAAACCGTGAGCCTCAAATTATCCGAAGGTGTCTTTGTCAAATACGACAAGTCAGCCATCGCCACCGTGCTCACGGCCAAGGCGGACGCAGCGGATAAAAAAGACGCTTAATAATTCGCGGCCACTGCCGCATCCATCGATCCGATGCTCACCGCATCCCTGTTTAGTGATGAACGCCTCCAGGTTTACCTGGCGGGCGTTGCTCTTTTGACCATTTTCATATGGTTCTTCACCTCCAAGAGAGGCCCGAAAGTGCGCATCTTCGTGTCAGCGCTGCTGTCAACAGTCTGCCTCGCTTTTATCCTCAATCAAACGCTGCTCAAAAATCAGCCTATTGATCCTGACGCCCCAAAGGCGACGGTAGAGCAAATCGGTGGCAACATTCTCACAGTCCGTATTTTGCCCGGCACAGACAATACCGGCCAGCTAGTCGCGGTGACTCAAGACGTCGTCGATCAAACGATCAAGTCCGTCGAAAACAGACTCCAACAAATTGGATTCACCAATATCCGGGTGAAACATGATGCGAACGACATCATTCGTGTTGAGCTGGCGGGCAGTTCCTCCGAGGAAGCTCAACAGGCCTCAACTCTATTGCAAAAATTTGCCAAGCTAGAGTTCAAAAGCTTACACCCAGACAGCAGAGTGCTGGCTGACCGAGTGGCTGCTGATCCTGATAATGAAATCATTCCGGGCTATGACCTCGCAGTGCTACGGGACACCGATGAGGAAGGGCGCGTCACAAGTGAAAACATCCTGATAGCCCGACGGCCCGCACTGAACGGTTCGTATATAGTTCATGCTCAAGAACTCTACGGTCCATACGAGGGACAACTCTCTGTCGAACTCAGTCAAGCGGGTGGTTCGAAAATGCTCGCCTTGACCGAATCCATGACCCACGGCCGAGACAGGCTCGCCATTGTGCTCGATGACGAAGTTCTCACCGCACCGGTGGTCCAAGACGCGATATCAAGCAAGTTCCAGATTTCGGGTTTGTCTGACGCCGCTGAAGCAAAGTCCCTAGCTGCGGCATTGTTGAATCCACTCACGCATCCGCTTCGTGTCGAAGAACTGCGCTCAGTCTCCGCCGAACTAGCCAAATCATCGCCGACATCAGCTGAAAAAGAATAAGACCAGTCCTGCGCAAGCCGTAGTCACTGGAATCGACCACCCTAAGATATTCAATTCCCGCAATCCCCCGCTTGCCAAATAGACCATCTCCGTCTACATGCACCCTTCGCCGTGCGCAAATGCTAACGGCCGACACCTTTCCCATTCACAGATAACTAATAACCGACAACCATGCTAGCCTCTCTCTTAAGTGACGACCGTCTTCTGGTCTTTCTCGCAGGTCTTGGACTACTTGCCCTTTTCTTCTGGTACTTTGCGACCGATTTTGAGCGTAAGAAGCGCAATATCGGCACCATCATCGTCGCTTTGATTGCGGTGTTCAGTATGCTTTCCATCGTCCCTAGTGAGAAATGGGGTGATGTGATCACAGGCAAGACCCCCATCACTGAGGCATCCAATCTCAAAGGTGGTATTGACCTGATCGGTGGTTCCTCGTTCACCCTGCGTGTTCAGCCCAGCAAAGACAGCAATGGCGAACCTGTTCCAGTCAGCTCTAACGCTGTGCAACAAGCGATCAAGACTGTCGAAGATCGTCTCAACGCATTCGGAACCAGCGACCTCCTGATCATTGCCCAAGGTGATGACAGAATCCTCGTTCAAATGCCCGGTGTGACTCCAGAAGCCGCGAAGAACGTTCGCGACACCTTGGAAAAAATTGCCAAACTTGAACTCAAAACCGTCCACCCTGAGAGCCGTTTGCTCGCCGACCGAGTAGCTGCCGATCCAGACAACGAAATCGTTCCTGGCTATGAGCTTAAAGTGCTTCGTGACACGGACGACGATGGTAAAGCCACCTCGGAAAACATTCTCATCAGCCGCCGCGCTGCATTGGACGGATCCTACGTCGTCCACGCTCAGGAACTCTACGGCCCATACGAAGGTGAACTCTCCGTTGAGCTCAACAACGATGGTGCTACCAAGATGTTTGACCTCACCAAGCAGATGACTCATGGTCGCGACCGTTTGGCAATTGTTCTCGATGGCGAAGTGCTCAGTGCTCCTGTCGTGCAAGCATCCCTCAGCCAGAAATTCCAGATCTCCGGAATGGCTGACGCCGCCGAAGCCAAGTCTCTGGCAGCCGCTCTTCTCAACCCTCTGAAAAACCCCCTCCTCGTCGAGGAGCAACGCGCCGTCTCCGCCACACTTGGTAAAGAGACCGTTCATCAAGGTATTTCCGCAGGTATCGCTGGTCTTGGCCTGACGATGATCTTCGTTCTCGTTTACTACCGCTTCGCCGGTGTGATCGCCCTGATCGGTCTGGTATTCAACATCGTGATCCTCTTCGGAACCATGGCGATGTTCGGCTTCACCTTCACTCTTCCTGGTATCGCCGGTATCATCCTCACCATCGGTGTGGCTGTGGATGCGAACGTGCTGATTTACGAACGTCTCCGTGAGGAACTGGCTGCCGGTAAGTCTCTCAAAGCCGCTATTACCGCAGCCTACGAAAAAGCCTTCTCAGCCATTTTCGATGCCAACATCACCACCCTGATCACTGCGTTGATTCTGTTCTGGCGTGCCAGTGGCACAGTCAAAGGTTTCGCGGTTACTCTGACCATCGGTATTCTGGCCTCAATGCTCGCCGCGCTGCTCTGCACCCGCGTGCTGTTCTGGTGGGGATCCGATAAGGGTGTGATCAAGAAACTCAACTTCATGAGCTTGATTCCCAAGCGTGCGGTTGATTTCCTCGGTCTTCGTAAGATTGCTTTCACAGTCTCCATTGTCCTCTTCCTCGCCGGCATCGGCGCAGTAGTCTCCAAAGGCGACAAAGCCATGGGCATCGACTTCACCGGTGGTGCTCAAATGATCTTCCAGTTCGAGGGCGATGTGAAAATCGATCAAACTGAGGCGCACGACGTCATTGAGTCACTCAGCCTGACCAAAGCTGCCAGCTCCTACGAAGAAACCAACGCCGCAGGAAACCACCTGCTGACGGTTCGCTGCTCAGAACAAGATGTTGCTAAAATCGAAGATGCCTTGCGCAAAGAGTTCCCCGCTCTCCAAGAGCAAGTCCCAGCGGTCGATAACAATGGCCAGCCACTCCTCGATGGGGAGAACAAACAAAAGCTGGAGTATAAATGGCAGATGAATGTGGAAACCGTCAGTGCCGCACTCGGTAAGGAATTCCTCACAACTGCCGTCTGGGCTCTGCTGATCGGTCTCTTCGCGATCCTGATCTACATCACCATCCGTTTCGAATTCTCCTTCGCACTCGGTGCGTTCACCGCGCTGTTCCACGATATCCTGATCTGTCTCGGTATCGTCGTTCTCAGTGGCGTTGAGCTGTCGCTGATCCACGTTGGTGCATTCCTGACCATCGCTGGTTACTCCATCAACGATACCATCGTGGTGTTTGACCGACTCCGTGAGGACCTCAAGACCAAGCGTGGCGAAGTCAAAGACGTGATGAACAACGCGATCAACACGACACTCTCCCGGACAATCCTGACCTCGCTGACCACATTTGTGGCCGTGCTGGTGCTCTACATCTACGGTGGCACTGCTCTACGCGACTTCTCCTTCACCATCATGATTGGTGTGATCATCGGAACCTACTCCTCGATCTTCATCGCTTCTCCGATCGTTTACCTCTGGAGTAAAGTGCGCGGAATCAACCTTCGCCGCGAACTTCTGGACGCCAACCTGGAGGCCGAAGTCAACCCAGCGAAGAACTAAGCGACTGAGGTTCAACCCTCAAGTTTCTGATACTAAATCTCAAACGGCGACACTGCGGTGTCGCCGTTTTTTTGTGTTTGAGAGTTGAAAAGCCCGTAGATAAAAAAATGACGTTTTTCCTACGAAAACTTCTTGCAAAGGCTCGGAATTCTGGCATTTTCCCGCCCGTCCGAGCCCCCAAAGGCAACGACAAAATGGAAATCAAATCCTGCGTAGCTCAGCGGTAGAGCGGGTGACTGTTAATCACTAGGTCCTTGGTTCGATCCCAAGCGCAGGAGCCATTTTCCACTTCACGACATACCGTGTCAGATTGTGACACATCGCGACTGAGCCCTTGATTTATCAAGGGTTTTTTCGTGTCCGCTTGGTTTGTCTCTGTGTCAGCTTGTGACACGTCTTGACCCTCTGAGACTGTTTCATGTGACACTGGCATCATAGGAGGCTGTGTGCTGATGTGATCATTCACTGGTAATGCGTTTGATCCAAATAAACACACGCCGTCAGTTTCGGATCACTATGCCGCATTTGTTTCTGCCTAATTGCCAGTGGCCCGCCATTTGTAGCTATGTTTGCTTATGGTCTACTAATACCTCAGTAGGGAGTATACAGCACTAACAACTGGTGAGACTGATAATAATAGCAAGCACGTTGCCGCGGTCTTAATTTTGTCTTTTGCCAATCTAGCATTTTCTATCTTATTGTAGATGATACCGCCCATCACTATACTCTGCTTGGTTATTTCTTTTTGTGCTGCATCTCTCCCCCCGTTCTGTAAAGCACTGTAATGTTGTTCAACAAACTCTTTAGGTATCTTTCGCCCATCCCACTCGGGAAACATTACTGAAAAACTATCCTCTGTAAGCAGGCTGTGCTGCGGTAGCCATAATTTGGAGGTATACCGAAAAGTTTGATAAATGCTGTAAATTGAAACACCTATTCCCGCGAGAGCGATTAAGGCTCCGACCATTGACCAGCAATCATGCCTGTCCAAGCCTTTGGCCATAGTAATCCACCATTTACCTAATGCCAATAGGTATGCCATCATTATGAACGAGACCGTATTCAATAGAGTGGCTTTGGTATCCATCCGGGCTGCAACACTCTGTACATTTTCATAGCCTCGTTCTGTTAGTTCATTGATATCCATTTTTGTGATGATTTTTTAGTTATCTGATTAGGCCTAATTGAATCCCTTTAATCAGCTGGTCCTCTGCTTTTTCAATACCGTGTTCATATCCTCCCCACTCAGGTAGCCATTCAGTTAGTGATTCGCAAAAACCTACGTTGTGCTTATTAATTAAATTTTCAACATTTCTAACAAGCCATTGTGCCCCAAGGTCAGCTAGGTCATCTAGCTTGATACCACTGGAATACCTTCGATTCAAAACGTACGTCCATTCACGGTTGAACACCCAACATAGCTCACCATGGTTATATACATGCCAATCTATGTTTCTAGTCATCCAACACTCATCGCAGTAGACCTCGGGAGCATAAAAGCCTTTCCCATTCAGGCCAAGTATCGACATTAAGATACGAACCCTGATAGGAACTAATACACCGCTACGCATTTCCAATTTACAATGAATCCAATGACCCTCAATTCTACAATTGTGCAAGCGTTCATGCTCTAGCAATGAGTCTCTGAGCATAAGGTTGAAATGTGGGTCTACAGCTGGCATAGTGATGGGATTCCCCCTCCTCATATCACGGAGATACCACCTCGCCAAAATCCACTTATTGGATCCGCTCATAATCGAAATGTTCGTTCGTTGGAGGCAAGGATACACCAGTCGAGATTGCAACCGTGCCTCTAGTCGCGATGTGTATTCTTCGGGCTTTTCTTAAATCTTCCAATTTTGCAATTTCAAACAAACTGTTAGCAGGAACAAATAACCTTTTGTAGTGGTCACTCAACGTTTTTTTATCTTCGCCAAATATCACAAGCTCACCTACAGGTATATCAATCTGGTCGTGAGCATCGGAAGAACGCCTCACACCCACACCGGAGCTGATCAAGAAAGTTCTCTGGTTCAAGGTGAGCCGGGCAATTAATATATTTCCGTGCTGATTCACATTAATCCCTCCTCCTGCTGTAGCATATGCCCAGCCTCCGACTCCACCGACTGGTGTCAATTCCAGAGCTTCCATCTTGCCTTCAAAGTCCAAACAAAGCTCAACAGCATCATTTCTCTGCGCTCGTTCGTATTCTCTCGCATCATCAAAGGTTGCAATAATCGTGTAACAATCCCCAGCCCATGCAAGCTGTACCAGATCTAGCTTATGTTCTTGTGCAAAAGCACGCCCCTCTTGCATTATCGTTAGTAGTCGGCTCACTAAATCACTAAGCGCAGCCGGGTTGCCATAGGCCGCCATCACAGCATTTGTGAAGCCATCTAAATCAGCGCGGAAGACAAACGCGAAATAAGATTTCGGTGCTTCAACCGAACCGTTTGGCTGGACTAAAGGCTTTCGTTTGGGGAAGTCTGCAGCCTCTTTCGCGTGGATTACTGAAGTATAATGAGCATTAATTACTGGAACCTCCTGCATGCTGGCAGCCTTGACTAGTTGTGTATGAATTCCCGCGTGATCGGCTTCATTGAGGAGAACCCGTCTTTTATACCCGCCTGGCTCGCCCTTCACCAGAATGACCTCTCCATCGTTTAAGTCACTCAAAGCTTTCGCAGGAGCATTTGCAGCGTGAGCGACCGAAATAATAGAATCATCTCCATGAAGATCCACTTCACTGACGAATACGGTTACCCCCCACGAACACGCGGAGGCGTAACCGGACCAATATTTTCCAGCTTTATTTTTTACCGTATTTCTAACTTCTGCGTCTAGGTAATGGCCACAGGCAGATGCAGTCATCAATGCTTGAATTTCGTCATCACCCGGAATCCAAATATGAACTCTACGCCCCTGATCCTCCAAAAGAACACCACCAAACAACATCGCAGCTTTAGCTGCTACAATACCTAGTTCTTTGATCGTATCGAGACAACGCTCGCGAGTGGCCTTATCGCTACTGGATGTAAGTCCATGCTGCAACCTCAGTTCACCATACAAATGGACTCCTGCTTGCTCGGTCACGTCAGTCGGTAGCTCTCTATTCAGAATTAGGGAACTAGCTCTTTTCTCCATTAACTCCGTTAGTGATTCGGATGAATTTATGCGAATATTTTTCATTTGTCCTAAATTAGCAAAATACGCACAAATTTACATCAATATTTTGTGCTTGATTCTAATAATCACCACATGATGTAGTGTTTTGATTCATTATGTCGATATGAAGTGGATGATTTGTTTATACTGATAAGAAAGGTCCTAATACCTTCCCGTAAAATCAGCTCAATATATATAAAATTTACCTTTTATTTGTTCGTTCGGACATCTTGTTTTTTTGTGATAACTGAACCATCTGGGTCCACGCTCTGCCTGGAGATATTTTTTAAAAACATCCACCTTCAACGGAAGACAGTTTTATATGATCTGTCAGTCTACGGTTGGCTGTCGTCCAACTGGCTGACGGATTTACGCATCCGTCCGTCATGAAGCCACGCTCTGAATTTACGCTCTGCTTATTTGATGAAAACCTGATACAGATAATGATTAATCAGTAACTATGCCAGATCCTCCCCTTCTCAATGTTCTCTTTGTCTGTGCCAAGAACCAATGGCGCAGTCCTACCGCAGCGGCGGTTTTTCGCAATGATGCACGGCTGAATGTGCAGTCGGCGGGACTTAGCCGACAGAGCCCATGTGAAATCTCCGCCAAGCTATTGCATTGGGCGGACGTGGTCATGGTGATGGAGCACGAACACGCCTCGCGCATTCGCGACCGGTTTCGTAACTCGGTTGATTTACCAGATATCGTCTCACTGGAAATTCCGGATGACTACCCTTTCATGGATGCAACCCTCATCACTCTGATCCAGTCGGCTGTGGAGGAGGTTTTGGAGTGCTATTTGTAAACATTCGATTTCCAGCTAGCCCTCTCTCGATCACTCAAGGGCGACAGTCTGAAAAGTGACTCGATATCACCTTGCTCCTTCAAGGGAACAGCCTAGTTTATGTAAGAAATAAAAAGTGCCCTCGTTATCTTTTTAACCGCTTCCAAACCAAATCACATGAAAACAACATTCCTCTGCCTGTTCACCGCTCTATGTATCTCCTCCGCCGCCAGCGCCAAGATGAAGGCCCTCATTATTGATGGTCAGAACAACCACGATGTCTGGCCTAAATCCACCATCATGATGAAACAGTATCTTGAGGAGACCGGGCTCTTCGAGGTGAAAGTCATCCGCTCCAAGTTCACCTGGAAGGGCGAGCGTGAGAAGAAATTCCTACCACTGGCCGATGCCGGCAAAACCGAGGATCTCAAAAAATCCAAGCCCGATCCCAATTTCAACCCGAAGTTCTCCGACTACGATGTGGTCATTTCCAACTTCGGATTTGGTGCTGCGGATTGGCCAAAAGCCACCCAGCAAGCATTTGAGAAATACATGAAGGAAGGCGGCGGATTCGTCTCAGTACATGCCGCCGATAACTCCTTCGGAAAATGGGAAGAGTATAACAAAATGATTGGTCTCGGTGGCTGGGGCGGTCGGAACGAAAAAAGCGGCCCATACGTCTACTACAATAACGAGGGCAAGATCGTCCGTGACACATCGCCAGGAAAATGTGGCGCCCATGGAGCCCAGCACAATATCCCCGTCACCGTACGTGTCGCCGATCACCCTATCACCAAGGGAATGCCAACCAATTGGATCACTTCCAAAGACGAGTGCTATGCCAAGCTGCGCGGACCGGCACAGAACATGACCATCCTCGCCACTGGCAAGGACATGTCGAAAAAAGCCCCTACCGATCGTCATGAGCCGATCCTCATGGTTCTCGACTACCACAAGGGTCGCGTCTTCCACACCACTCTGGGCCATGACGACTACTCCTTCGAGGGCGTTGGCTTCATCATTTCCTTCACTCGCGGAGTCGAGTGGGCGGCCACGGGCAAAGTGACCATCCCCATCCCCGAGGACTTCCCTACCGCTGAGAAAAACGTGCAACGCAAGTTCGAGGTCAAAGAAACCGCCGCTGCCGAGTAATGGTATAGACGCTCCATTGCCCATCGTAAAATGCGAACGTCTGCAAATAATCACACGTCGTTGCGCCCAGCCAACCTAACAGCCAAACTTCAACCTACCAAATCATGAGACCTCGATCCCCTCACAAGCTCACTACCTGCTGCCTCACGGCCCTGATCGCGATGACTTCGCTGTCATTTGCGCAACCCGCGAGACCAGCGAAGAAAGCTGTCGGTTATCACTCCTCCGTGCCCAAACCCACGCTAAGCTCGGTGCGCTACGGCGAACACGAGAGGCACATTCTCGATTTTTGGAAAGCAAAGTCGGACCAGCCTACTCCGCTGGTGTTTGTGATCCACGGCGGCGGCTGGGCGAACGGAAGCAAGGAATGGCTGAATCGCTTTATCGATGCTAAAGCGCTGCTTGATGCCGGTATTTCGGTGGTAGCCATCAATTACCGCTTGATGAGACACTCGCAAGACGTTTCACCACCGGTCAAAGCACCACTCCATGACGCCGCCCGCGCGCTACAATTTGTCCGCAGCAAATCCAAGGAATGGAACATTGATAAGAATCGCATTGGGGCATCTGGCGGATCGGCTGGAGCCTGCTCAAGTCTTTGGCTCGCCTACCATGATGATCTGGCAGATCCCAGCAGCAATGACCCGATCGCGCGTGAGTCCACTCGCTTGTTCTGCGCCGCCGTCAAAGCACCCCAAACCACCTTGGACCCGAAACAAATGGTGGAATGGACACCTAACAGCAAATACGGGGGCCACGCCTTTGGCAAAAAAAGTTTCGCCCAGTTTCTGGCTGAGCGTGAAAGCATCCTGCCGTGGATAGCTGAGTATTCCCCCTACGCCTTGGTCAGCTCTGACGACCCTCCGGTTTACATGTTTTTCCACTCCGCCCCAGCTGTTGGGAAAAAACAAAAAGACCCCACTCACACCGCCAACTTCGGAGTGATGCTGCAAAAGCATTGTCAGAAGAACGGCCTTGAAAGTATTGTGGTTTACCCCGGTGCGAAGGATGTTAAATACCCTACCACCACCGACTATCTCATCGCCAAACTCAAGACGGCCAAATAATTCAACGCTCTTGAGAAGATTCTAACAGGACTATTTGTAGTAAGGCAATGTATCGTCTCATTCTATAGAGATCAGACGTTCTCCCTTCCTGATATTTACTCCACCAGCACCACGGCATTCGCGGCAGCGTAATGCTGGGCGTGGGTCAGGCTTATTTTGATCTGGGCCACTTTGATATCGTCGGCAAACTTGGCACCGTCGCCTGTTAGGTAGACTTCGGGCTCTCCACTGGGACGACGACGAATTTCCATATCGAGCCAAGCGAGGTCTTTGCCAATACCGGTGCCAAAGGCCTTGGCCACGGCCTCTTTCGCCGCGAAGCGAGCAGCGTAGTGAATTTCAGGTCGCTTTTGCCGATCACAATACTCGCGTTCGGCGGTGGTGAAGACTCGGTCTGCAAAGCGATCGCCAAACTCATCCATGGAGGATGCGATACGTTCGACTTCTACCACGTCGATGCCTATGCCGTAGATGTTCATGCTTGTCCGGAGTCCATGGCATCGCGCATTTCCTTAACGGCAGCTGTTAGACCGATCTGAACGGAGCGTGCGATCAAGGTGTGGCCGATGTTGAGTTCTGCAAGATGAGGCACAGTGAGTAGTTCGGGCAGATTCTGCAGGTTGATGCCGTGGCCGGCATTGACTTGCAGCCCCAGTGAGTGGCCTAACTCTGCGGCAGTACGGAGTCGTTCGGTTTCGTTTTTACGATCGTCACCAAAAGCATTGGCGAAACAGCCGGTGTGCAACTCGATCATCTCTGCACCGATACGAGCGGACGCTTCAACTTGGTTAGAATCTGGATCAATGAACATGCTGACTTTGATTCCAGCTGCCTGAAGAGTGGATACAGTGAGCTCCAGCCCATCGTATAGACCATCAACATCGAGGCCGCCCTCTGTGGTGACCTCCTCGCGAGTTTCGGGAACGAGGCAGACGAAGTCGGGTTTCAACTTCAGTGCCATGGCGACCATTTCCTCCGTGTTGCCCATTTCAAAGTTCAGTGGCAGATCGCATTCCTCACGGATCTGATAGGCGTCCTGCTCTTGCATGTGACGACGATCGCCGCGCACATGGATAGTGATGGAGTCGGCGCCGCCGGCCTTGGCATCAAAGGCCCCCTGTAGTGGGCTGGGTTCGGCATTGGGTGAGTCCAGCATGTCGGAATAACGTGCCTGACGGAGAGTGGCGATGTGGTCGATATTAACACCGAGAAGTAAGCTCATGGATCGTGGTTTGGGTTGAGTGTGAGGAAGTGTCGTTCGTCGTGGCATTTTTCCAAGTCCCTATTCGCGAAAGATGGTAGAAAATCGAGGCCACAACAAATCCCATTGCAATTTAGCCTTTGCGGGAGTTAGTTACCGCTATGAAAACGATGTCGCGCGCTGCTGTGCTCCTATTTGCCCTGACAGCAGGTATTGCCCCTATTTCAGCCGATGAGGACGATCCCAAACCGGACGCCCGCCCTGCCGTACCGGATGACCTCATCGATGATCCCCATGTCCGTGAGGAGTTAGGTGTCAATGAATTCACCGCGCCATCGATCAAGCGCATCTTTGACGATCTTGAAAAGCTCACCCCCCTGCCCGCAGATGAACTGGTTCGCGAAATGCCCAAACGTATGCCCTTGGACCGCACGGATCTGGCACTGGAAATTGGTTTCTTGATCGCAGATGGATTCATGGCTGTGCAAGGCGGACATATGGCAAAAATCGAACCTCTCGCCAAAGACCTGCAGCGCTACGGTCGAGCTCTCGGTGCTGGTGAGCGGGTCAACCGCCACGCAGCGAGCTTGTTAGAAAATGCACGCAAGAATAACGTGGAAGCCTTGAAAAAAGAACTTACCGCTACGCAGAGGGATGTGGAGACGGACTTGATCCACCTGCGCGATGTTGACTTGGCTCACCTGATTTCTCTGGGTGGCTGGGTTAGAGCATTGGAAGTCAGCTCGCATGCTGTTCAGAAAAAATACACGGATGAACGCGCCAAACAGCTCTACCGCGAAGACATTGCAGATTACTACGAGGGCATCATCGGATCGCTCGACCCTCGTATTTCCGAGCGTGATAATTTAAAGGAGATGCGTAAAATCATCGCTGAACTACGTGACATCATGATTCTTGAAGAAGGCAAAAAACCGAATGAACAAACTGTTAAGTCAATTTCTGCTTCAGCTGGAAAACTGGCTACGCTTGCACTAACTCGGAAGAAATAGCTATCGCCTGAGAACACACATCGGATTGATTATCTTCTAACGACTCATGTCATCTGAGACAGACTCCTCGCTGCCAACTGTCGCCGTCTTTGGACTCGGAATTATCGGATCGCGCTGTGCCGACCAACTTCTGAACCAAGGCTATCATGTCAAAACGTGGAACCGGACGCCCAAAGAGCGGGCTGACAGTGAATCCGATCCAATTTCCGCCGCCGAGGGGGCTGACTACCTCGCTTTCTACCTGAAAGACGGCATCGCTCTGCGTGAGGTATTCAGCAGCATCCAAAACCAATTGAAACCGAGTCAAACGGTTCTGAATCACTCAACGGTCGATTTAGAAACCACCAAATGGCTGGCGGAGCAATGCGAGGAGATTGGTTGTTCGTTTCTGGATGCTCCATTTACAGGCAGCAAAGTGGCGGCAGGACAAGGGGCGCTGGTTTACTACGTGGGTGGAGACAGCGAAGTATTGGAATCCGCTCGTCAGGTATTGGAGATCACCTCCAAGGAGATCAAACCTTTGGGCCCTGTCGGAAGTGCTACCGTGGTGAAGATTGCCACCAATCTGATCTCCGCCAGCACCGTACAGGCGCTGGCCGAGGCTCTTGCGATCACGAACGCCTATGGAATTCAACCAGAGGTTCTTACCGAATCTGTAGCCTCCAATGCCAGCGGATCCGTTCTCGCCAGCATGAAGCTCCCTACGATGGCTATCGGCGATTACGACACCCACTTTTCCTTGGAAAACATGCTGAAGGATAGCCGTTTTGCGCTTCAGCTGGCTGGCGATGCGGGGCTGGAGACCCCGGGAATCCAAGCCACTTCAGCGGCTATGGAGGCCCAATGTAAAAAAGGACATGCGCATCTTGACTTCTCCGCGCTGTTCAAGGCATATGATACGGCGTAATCGCTGTGTGACAAACTTGTCACACAGCAAGTGTTACAGATTTGACACACACTCACTATTTCCGCCCTGCACATGACCTCCTATTCAATTCTGGCCGCCACAAATCCCGTCTGGGGCACTATTGTCACACTTCTTACCATCCTAGGTTCACTCGGTATTTTCCTCTATGGCATGAAAGTCATGTCCGAGGGCATTCAAAAAGCCGCTGGCGGTGGCATGCGGAAAGCCTTGGCCACATTAACACACAACCGAGTCAGCTCGGTGTTCACCGGCTTTTTCACCACTTCACTGGTGCAGTCATCCTCTGCTACCACTGTGCTGGTAGTCAGTTTTGCCAATGCAGGTTTGCTCACACTGGTCGAGTCCATTGGTGTCATCATGGGAGCCAACCTGGGAACTACCATCACGGCATGGCTGGTTGCTTGGATCGGTAAATTCAGCGTCGCCAAGGTAGCTCTCCCTATAATCGGGGTGGGTCTGCCGATGTTCTTCATCGGTAAGGAAAAGATCAAGGCCACAGGTGAGGGCCTGATCGGTTTTGGTCTCTTGTTCACCGGTCTGGCTGCGTTAAAAAATGCGGTGCCTGATTTGAAAAGCGGCGTGGCTGAAAATGCTCAATTGCAGCAGCAGGTCCAAGAAATCATCGGCTTCCTCAATAGCTTCGGCCCCGGATCAACGGTGCTATTCCTCATCGCTGGTATTTTACTCACGGTCATGGTGCAGTCGTCCTCTGCCGCCATGGCAATCACCATCACCTGCGCCTGGAATGGTTGGTTTGGAACCGATCCACTGGACGCCTTCTACATTTCCGCTGCAGTGGTGCTGGGCGAAAACATCGGAACCACGGTTACAGCATGGCTGGCCTCCATCGGCACCAGTGTGAATGCCAAGCGTGCTGCGCGGGCCCACTTCTTGTTCAACGTGGTGGGAACCATATGGGCAGTGGCATTATTCTGGCTGTTGATTCCATTCATATGGAGTCTGGTCGATTATTTCCCGAAGGAACTTGTGGAAATCAAAACCAAGAAAGGAGAGCCTGGAAACCCGCTGACCGTCGTTGCTTTCGCAGTCGCCTTGTTCCACACCTTGTTTAACCTGATGAACATTCTCTTGCTGATTTGGTTTGTTCCACAGATAGCCAATATCGTGCAGAAATGGGTCAAGGACCCCGCGGCTAGCTCCAAGCCAGAGCAACACCACTTGCGCTACATTTCCCAGACACTGGTCGACCTTGGTGAGCTCAACATCGCCGAGGCGGAGAATGCTATCCGCAAGATGTCCAAGCAATGTGTGAAAATGTTCAATGGCTTTATCGACGTCTTTGAACACCCGAAAGACGACATGTCTTCTCAAGTGGTGGCCCTCAAGATGATTGAAGACGAGGCTGATGTCATGATGCAGGAAATCACCGAGTATCTGGTGCGCTGTTCGTCCAAAGATATCGGTACACACAACGCCACCCGCATCGCCGGCATGCTCCGTATCACCCAGGAGCTGGAGGAATGTGTCGACTGCATCTATCGCCTGGTGAAGCTCAATGAGCGTCGCTACAAGAAAGGCCGTCAGTTTTCCACGGACCAAGTTGAATCTTTACGTGAATACGCAGGGAACACTGCCCGCTTTATTCAGTTCACTGACTCCCAGCTGCTCAGTGACATTACCCGTGAGCAAATGGACAAGGCAATGGCCATGGTGAACACATCCACCACCATGCGTAAGAAATTCAACAAGAGCGCGATGAAACGCATGACCGATGGCGATGTTCGTCTGGAGATGATCAACATCGATATGAACAACCACTTCGAAGCGGTCGCCAATCACGCGCTACACGTGGTGCAGGCCAGCAAGTCGATGCATGAGTAAAAAGGCAGTGGTGCTAAACCGCTAACGCCTTCGCCGAGGAACGTCCACTCGCCCTGACTGGTTGACTGTGTCAGGCCCGATACCACACCACCGTAATTCCAGACAAACTGGAATGAAAGGTCTGGATCTGCACGATCTCGATATCAGGATTTTGATTCATCCATGCCTCTGCTTTCTGGTGTGAGGCCTCTATCAGACTGTAGTCAAAAGTTACATGGCCGAGACGCATGCTCTTGGACTCTACGAACTGCGCTCTCTGGATAAGACGCCGATCCTGCTCAACAGATGCCGGAGGTAAAGGTGGTGGATTTTCCATGATTTGGTCCGATGAGTTTTGAGGCTCAAGCATCGGCTTGTTCGGCATCACCAGCCTCCTTCACCTGAATTCGCATTCCGTCCTCGGAAATGATCACGACATCTTGGCCTGAGGCGATGAAGCCGTTGGCTGCTGTGATATCCAGAACCGTGCCATCGAACTCCCCTTTTCCGGCAGGGCGCAGGTCAGTGATGGTTTTTCCTTTTTGGCCCAATCGATCACTCTGGGTAGTTGCCGTCTCAATGCCAGAGCCTTTGACCAATTCACGGCTCATGACCAGTCGGTTAAAGATAGGTGCAGACGGCAGGAAACGCATCATCAATAAGATCAAGATCACCGCCCCAATCAATCCCGCAGCAAGTGCCAGAGATGGTCCGGTGATGAAATTCCAAGCATTTTCAGAATCCCAGCCGCGTATGCGATTATCATCGAATGCGAAGCCGTCGACCATCGATAAGAACAAAGAGACAAGAACCATCACTCCCCCCACGATTCCCGGAATCAAAGTCCCCGGCAGAACAAAAAATTCTACAATCACAAGAATCACCCCGATGATAAACAGCACCATCAGCCCGTAGCCTGCCATATTTCCGGCGAGATAATTGCCGAAGAAAAACAGTCCGAACGACAGTAAGGATATTCCCCCACCCAGTCCGAACCCAGGGGTTTTCATTTCCAGATACGCACCTCCAATTCCTACCAGAATCAAAACAGCCGACATCGCGGTCGTCCAATAAGCGAATTTCTCCATGCCTGACGGCTCAGCGCGGATCACCTCGACATCAGCGAGACCTTCCCTTTGCAGCAACTCGTCGACGGTTTTCACGATCCCTTTGGCCAGTAATGGTTTACCCTCAAAATCTGAAGCTGCCTCTGACGCCGTTAGGGACAGTAGCTTTCCCTGCTCCACCTGAATCTTGCCAAAGTTGAAATATTCGTCTCGGAACATCATGGCGCGCAAAACATCCGGATTGCGTCCCTTGCTCTCGGAAACAGTGCGAACAAAGGCATCAAAAGCGGACTCCAACTTAGCCCGCATCACCTCGTCGATCTCGGCACCATTGCCATTGACCAATGCCGCAGCCCCAATGGCAGATACCGGGTGCATGTATATACCATCAGTTCCAGCAGCCACTAACGCACCTGCGCTGAGAGCCTGCTGGTTAACGAAGGCATAGGATGGAACCTCCAGCTTCTGCATCTGCACCATGATCAGATCGGCTGTATCCATCGCCAGTCCCCCAGGAGTGTCCAATTCGAAGACCACAGCCCTCGCTTTTTCCTCATTCACCCGCTCGATGACCCGCCGCCAGAATTTAAAGGCGTGTTTGTTGACCAAATCTTTTTTGCCAACCTCGATCACCACCACCTTGCCAGCGAAACTTTCCTCGTCCGACTTGCCGAAGACCCGTTTCTCGGCATTGGCGGATGCCGAGAATACAGTCAGAATGATGCTACAAAGCAGCAAGCGGAGCAGTGGTCGGCAGAATGTCAGGGCGGGAGCGAGCTTCATGCCAGCAACTTACACATGTTGGGGAAAAAACAATACATGAAAGCGGCGCAACTAGCAGATTCATCACAGGGTGGACCACCCATTCGGCGGCTCGCTGCTGAGCAGCACCAGACAAGCTGTTCAGATACAATCGTACAAAGCAGCAAAATCGCAAAAAAACGATTGCATTCCGCCTACACTTCACCTTAATTCCCCGCCCCGCGAGTCAATAATCGCCGTAGGTCCTCTGAAAATCTGCCAACTGTCAATCCTTGACGATCCGCTGATCCATACTCGCCAGAGGGTAACCCGGTAACCCAGAAATACCATGTCCGAAGACACAACTAATACTACTGAAACCACAGAAGAAGCAAAAGATACAGCGTTCAAGCTGGATCGTTTTGAACTCCCAAACCGCCTGACCAAGAACGAGGACACTGAGTCCGACCTTTACGCCCAGTTCACCGCTGAGCCTTTTGAAGGTGGTTATGGCCACACCATTGGTAACTCACTTCGCCGCGTGCTGCTTTCCTCTCTTGAGGGTGCCGCTATCACTTCTGTGCGTATCGCCGGTGTCCAACACGAATTCTCCAGCCTTCCTGGCTGCGTGGAAGACGTCACCGACATCATCCTCAACCTCAAGAAGGTCAAGTTCAAGCACCACGGCAAAGAGCCTCGCGTTCTTACTATCAAGCTTGAAAAAGAAGGCGTTGTCACAGCCGCTGACATCAACGACGACAACATGTATGAAGTGGTCAACAAGGACCAAATCATCTGCACACTTGACCGCAAGGTGAAGTTTGACTGCGAATTCGAAGTCAAAGTCGGCCGTGGATTCAACACCGGCGACGAGAACAAGCGCAAGGACATGCCGATCGGCGTCATCGCCATCGACTCCATTTTCTCACCTGTCGTCCGCGTCAAGTACGCCGTCGAAGCCACCCGTGTTGGTCAAATGACTGACTACGACAAACTGGTTCTCGATGTCTGGACCGACGGTCGCGTCGAGCCATCTGATGCATTGCTTCAAGCTTCCGCTATCCTTCGTCACCACCTCGACGTCTTCGTCAACTACGATGAAAACGCCGTCGACTTCGAAGAAGCACCAGCCGAGCAGAGCGAAGAGAACGCCGCACTCAAGAAACTGCTCAACATGAGCGTCAACGAGATCGAACTCTCCGTTCGTGCCGCCAACTGCCTCAACAACGCGAACATCACCACCGTTGGACAGCTGGCCACCAAGACAGAAGCAGAAATGCTCAAATACCGCAACTTCGGTAAGAAGTCTCTCAATGAGATCAAGGAGAAGCTCGTTGAGCTTGGCCTCGGCCTCGGCATGAACATCGATCCTTCCCTGCTCACCGGAGCGCTGCCATCAGTGGCTGCACCTCGCCTCGGTGCCGAAGAAGAAGCTCCTGTCGGACTTGCTGACCTTATCGCACAAAACCTTAATGATTAATACCGGATCGCATCTGATCCACTAACTGTCCGAAAGGACCTATTCCCATGAGACACAGAAAAAAAACTGTCAAACTTCAACGCGACACCGCACACCGTCGTTCGCTGCTTGCTAACCTTGCATGCAGCCTGATCGAGCACGGCCGCATTCGCACCACCCTCGCCAAAGCCAAGGCCTTGCGTCCGGTGGCAGAGAAAATGGTCACACTCGCTAAGCGCGGTGACATCCACGCACGCCGTCAGGCTGTTGCCTTCCTCCGTCAGAAAGAGGTCGTCAGCAAGCTGTTCAGCGAAATCGCCCCAGTCTGCGAAGACCGTCAAGGTGGTTACTGCCGGATCACCAAGCTCGGTGCCCGCACCAGCGACTCCGCTCCAATGGCTTACATCGAGTGGACCGACATCGAAGACCTGGCTGTCGCCGGATCTGCTGATGAAGAGTAAGATTGTTAGTCAAGTTTTCTAACTTTTCTGACAAATCCTAACATCTTTCTAACTCGCATCCCTGAAATGGGGTGCGAGTTTTTTTCGGCCCGAAATTCAGCCTAAACCATGATTTCATATGGTCTAGGGGCTACAAAACGCCTCGTCTGATAGACAAAAGTTAGTATAAGCGTTTGAATTAATTTACAGTATTTACACAAGAGTTGTTGGACAGATGAGAATCTATCATCTATTAGTGTAACGGAATCAATACACACAACTACTATGAAATCCAAAAAGAACCTAACGCGTTTCACATACGAGACCACCGCATTTCAGGGCTGGCGTCTTTGCCTCAGCCGTGCCGGAACCACATTTACCAAATATTTCTCAGATAAGAAATACGGCGGTGAACGGAAGGCTCTGAAAGCAGCTGACACTACGCTGAATGAACTGAAGGAAATGCTCGATAAATCACGTAAAGTGAACGGCAAACTCAGTAAGTCCACCGTGGCTAAAGCCCAAAAGCTGCTCAAAGCAGCCTAAGGCCCGCTGAACCAGACAACTGTCAGATTTCCTGATGCGTCAATTCTGGGCGTGAAACGCCTATAAACACATATCCCAACCCAATTCCAGCAGGCGGAGAAAATTCTCCGCCTGCTTTTTTGTACGCATTTGATTCATGGATCTCGGGTTGTGCTGGTCTGGCAGCCAGTAGCAGTGCTAGTTTCTCGCCAGTGAAAGAGATCAAGTTTTACAATCGCTACAGCAAATCCATGGAAACCGAGCAGGTCTATGGTGAGGGGTTTCTGCAATGGGCCTATGGAAATCCCCTGGGTAAGATCGCGCTCCACAGTTTCGTGAAACGCCCTTTCTTTTCCAAGTGGTATGGCAGGCGCATGGACAAGGCGGTCAGCCAAGAGAAGGTGCTGCCTTTCATCCACGATTACCGCATGGATGCTGGAGAGTTTGCTGACAAACCAGACAGCTACTCCACCTTTAACGAGTTCTTCTACCGTAAATTGAAAGCAGAAGCCCGCCCGATCGCAGATGCTCCCGTGGTATTTCCAGCCGATGGCAGACATCTTGGATTTACGAACATTGATGAGATCGAAGGTTTCTTTGTCAAAGGTCAGAAGTTTGATCTCAGCTCGCTGTTAGACGACAATGAACTCAGTAATCAGTTCAAAGGAGGTTCCCTTGTTCTCTCCCGTCTCTGCCCGGTAGACTACCACCGCTTTCACTTTCCTGTTAGTGGCACACCTGGGCCGACCCGACTCATCAATGGCCCACTATTCTCCGTGTCACCCATCGCACTCGGACGCAATCTCGCCTATCTTTGGGAAAACAAACGCACCCTGACCCGGATCGAAACGGAAACCATGGGCACCGTCCTGATGCTGGAAATTGGCGCGACATGTGTGGGTAGTATTTTACAAACCTATCAGCCAGACAAAGCGATGAACAAAGGATCTGAGAAAGGCTATTTTGCATTCGGAGGTTCCTCCACCATCACAGTTTTCGAACCTGGCAAAGTCCGGCTCGCAGATGACCTGCTGGAAAATTCTGCCAAGCAGATAGAAACCTATGCCCGCATGGGCGATGTGATGGCTGAGGTGCTCTGATAAGGTGGCGGAACTCTGACTATGAACGCCTCCATTCCATCGCTTAGGACACATCTCAAGGATACCACCTCTAGATGTCCGGTCTGCCACGATCTTTGCCCGGCTTCGGTATGGAAAACCAATGCAACGCCATCGAAGGTTTACCTCACGCGAGAATGTCCAACGCACGGTGAGGCATCGATGTGTATTTCCTCAGATGCCCGATTCTACTGGATGTCGAAGGGCAGCGAGCAGAACTCCTGCTGTGGGGCTGGAGCCTGCTGCGCAGATCCCTCAGGCAATGATGGCACTCTGGGTAAGAATGCTTTCGCAGAAAAAGGAGAAACGGTGGAAACCCTCTCGACTTGTCTGGCTCTGATAGAAATCGTCGATTCATGTAACCTCGCCTGCCCTACTTGCTTCGCTGCCTCACCGACCGGGGTGGAGGATAAACTCGACTATCATTCTCTGGAAAACATCCAAGAGCGCATCACTGGCGTGTTAGAGCGGAAGAGAAACATCGAGATCCTGCAACTCTCCGGTGGTGAACCCACACTGCATCCACAATTTTTCGAGCTGCTCGACTGGATTCACCATCGCGATGGCATTGATTACATTCTGGTGAATACCAACGGTGTCTTGATTGCCAAGGATGACGATTTCCTAGCTGAACTTGGAAAGCGGGCAAGACGGGGCAATTTCCAACTCTACCTTCAGTTCGATGGAACGGGCCCCGATGCCCAGAAGGTGCTACGCGGAGGCGATCTACGGAAGATGAAGCAACGGGCTATGCTTCGTTGTGAGAAAGAACACATCCCTGTCACCTTGGCGATGACTGTGACGCCGCAGAATCTGAACGAACTCTGGGACACCATCCAGTTCGGCTTGGAGCACGACAACTGCCGTGGTGTTAGTTTTCAGCCGATGTTCTGGTCGGGTCGCGTGCCAGAGGGCATTGCTCCTAACAAACTAAACCCAGAAGCCAGCCGACTCAATGCCGCCGACATCATTCTCGGGTGTGTAGGGCAATCTGAAGGCACGATCAAATTCGAAGACTTCACCCCCCTGCCCTGCGGTGACCCTAACTGCGCGACGATTGGCTACCTGCTAAAAACACCCATCGGGGTGAGATCGATCAGTGATTTTGTAGACTTCTCGACCGTGCAGGATTTTCTCAAGGACAAGGTGCGTTACGAGCTGGCAGACCTGCAACAATGTGGCTGTGAAAACACCGCTCTGGGAGAACTGCTACATAAGTTTGAGATGGAGGAAAAAGATACCTTCCGCCTGTTTATCAAACCGTTCATGGACTCTTGGACATGGGACGAAGATCGAATCGACCGATGCTGCACGCATGTGATCCGGCCCGATGGAAAACTTGATTCATTCTGCCGATACTACCACTCAGGAATCCAAAACATTTAATCATCATGCACCCCGTCCCACCGAAGGATTCTTCCGATGATCTCAAGGATGATTTCTCCTTGGAGCAACGGCATCCCCCCAGTGAATCATTGCCCAATGATCCAGCCACTTCGGCGAAAACGTTTTTTCGTTTCATCATATGGATCAGCCCCGGTCCGGGAGGGCTGATGGTCCTTGCAGGAATCAATCAGTTTTTCCCGATGTCCTTCGCTCCGAACCTCCTACTTTTCGCTGTTTTCACCATGTTCATTGGTGCCTGTGATGCTTTTTTCGTGCCGGGTATCCAAAACAAAGATGGCACACCGATGCTACAACCGATCTTAGAACACAGCTGCAAATTCACATTCCTTCAGATCTTGGTTGCGCCAGTGACCATGATCGTTCTTAGCTTCGGATTTTGTGCCATCGCCTCCTTTGCTAATGTCTGAGGTTTTCCAAAATGTATCACCTAACTGGTACAGCCTCACGATGCTGCTGGCGATCATCCTGAGCGCGTATTACTGGATAAAAATGTCACGTGACGATGGTCGGCTACCATTGGTTTACATCTGCGCTTTGGGTTGCGCATTCCTGGGCGCGAAAGTTGCTTATCTCATTTCCGAAGGGTGGCTGCACACTGGCGATGATCGATGGCTGCATTGGCTTGCGGGCAAATCCATCACAGGTGCCCTGCTCGGAGGGTACATCGGTGTCGAGTTATTCAAGAAACTGTTAGGATATCAACGTATCACCGGAGACCGTTTCGCGCTGATCGTGCCCTTCAGCATTATTCTCGGGCGCTTGGGCTGCCTCATTCAGGGATGCTGTGCAGGTGTTTCCTGTGTTCTGCCTGGAGGGCTCGATCGGTGGCCTGCTGTGCCTGTGGAAATTGCTTTCAATGTTTGCGCGATTCTTGTCTTCGCCTACATGCGCCATCGCAAATGGCAGACCTATCAGCATTTCCATCTCTACCTTATCGGCTACGGACTATTTCGTTTCCTTCATGAGTTCATGCGCGCTACACCGAAGCCATTTGCGGGTTTGTCGGGCTATCAACTGATAGCTTTGGTCATAGCGATCGTGGGTCTCATTGCTTACTGTCGACGCAAGAGAATGCTCTTAGCTACGATTTGAAGTGCTCCCAGCCTCCAGACTGACCAGAGTCCCCCTTATCAGCTTTCGTTAGCTCTCCAACATCCGTCAGTTGTAAATCAGGAAACCTCCCTGCCCATTTTTCTTTCAAGGCTGTGACTTGGTCAGCTGGTATCGCAAACAGCAGTTCATAATCTTCACCATCGCCTATCGCTTGGCCAACAGAACTGCCGGGGTTACACGGAACCGAAGACTCATCTATTTTAAATCCACAGCCACTCATCTTAGCAAGACGGGGCAAATCTTTTGCCAAGCCGTCAGACAGATCCATCATCGCATGGGGTTTGGCAAACTCTGCGAGCCAATTTGCTTCGGTTACGCGAGGTTCGAACGTGAGATGTTTACCTGAGATTGATCCACCTAACAAACCCGTGACCAAGATCCTGTCTCCAGGCTGACCACCACTGCGGGTCACGTAGCGCATTTTGTCCACCCAGCCTGTGCCTGAAATCGAAATCACGGTGGGTGCTCCACTGGGAACCGAACTTGTTTCTCCACCACAGATGTCCGCACCATATTTCTCGGCGATACTGTTCATGCCCTTGTATAGCTGCTCGACATATTCGACCGACTGGCCACCCGGCATCACGATGGTCACTAGAAGTTGTGCTGGCCGCCCCCCCATCGCAGCAAAGTCACTGATCACTCTGGCGACCGCTTTCCTGCCTACT
Organism: Oceaniferula spumae; assembly: GCF_042849255.1. Classification (GTDB taxonomy): domain Bacteria; phylum Verrucomicrobiota; class Verrucomicrobiia; order Verrucomicrobiales; family Akkermansiaceae; genus Oceaniferula; species Oceaniferula spumae. Next base: position 18,378 of record NZ_AP026866.1, on the reverse strand, counting down.
TGATCTGCTGGAGCTTCCGACAGATAATGCACCCCTTCTACGAGACAGTCTGTTTTCAGTAGTTGGTAATCATGTTCATTCCCGACATCGACCACAGCACAATCATCTCCAGGGCCGACAATCACCTCATCGCTTTGATTAAGGCCGGCAATCAATCGTGCGATTAGAGCGTCTTCTCCGATTTCCCTAAGATGTTTCATGGCTCCGCTATTTCACGCGAAATTCGTGCGGAACCCAAAACAATTCCTACAAAAACAGACTATAATTTCTGCGAACAAATTCTGTGATTTTGCCAATATTGAAGCATAATGTCCCTGTGCTTCTAAGACTATTCATTTCCACAGCTCTGTTGCTCACCACGCTGACCGCTGCGCCCAACCGGGTGACGGCGATGAAAGAACTTGGAAAGAACACGACCTATCAAGAAGGAGCGAAAGCGATGGCGGGCGATCTCCCCGACATTGCAGTTAATAAATTCCGCGAAGTCTTGGAAAACAAAAAGCTGGGCGCAAGTGCCAAAGCTTACACCTCGCTGGCACTTGCAGAAGCGCTCGTCAGATCCAGCCTGAGTCCGCAAGGCGACATCGTGCAAGCAACCGAAGCTCTATCGATTTTAGAAACCAAAGAGCTCTCGGAGATTTCAGACACCCCAGTTTGGAAAGCTGAGGCCTTAGCATCGCTAGGGCGGTACAGTGATGCTGATGCTGCTCTTGCCTCTGTTCCAAAAACCCACCCACAGTATAGTCAAACACAGCTGGCGAGAGCGCGCGTCCAGATTGCGCTGAACCAGACCGATGAAGCTATTACCACGCTCACAGCTCTGGCAAAATCGAAGACCGCCACGATTCGAAATACGGCAAACCTGTTAGCCGCTGAAATTCATATCAACGAGAAGCATTACGAACTCGCTTCCAAGGCACTCGATAACATCGACGAACAGAATGCCGCAGCCGCCAAACTTAAAGAGTATCTTGCTGCCAGACTCTTGCTCAATGAAGGAAAAGCGGTCGATGCAATCAACCAATTTCAAAGTCAGATCACGGCTACTACACACCATAGTGAAAGAATCTATCACGCCTGCGTTCTAGGTCTGGCCGATGCCCAAGCAGCCAATCAGCAAAGTGACATCGCCATCGCCACGCTTGTCCAGTACATCACCGATCACCCTGACTCAGCGGATCTCCAGCCGATGTTTATGCGACTTGCACAGCTGCTTCCAGAAGAGGTGCCACTCGACCACCCGACTTTGCTCAAGCTTCGCGAATGGAGTGACGAAACGCCACCCGTCGAAAACTTGCTTTACCCGTCTGGCAACTCAGCTGCTGCTCTACCTCTAACCACACAAACGCCTTTGGAGCATAGCGACTTGGTAACGCTGTCACTCTACTATCGAGCCAAGCTTTTGGCGAGGTCCGCTGATACCAATAACCACAGCCGAGCCTTAGCCATACTCGCCCGTCTACGGGCACTGCAGCCAGCGTCTAACTTACTGGCCAATGAGCAATACATGAAGCTGGCTTCGGCATCATTGTTAGACACCGCCTATTTGCACCTGAAACAAAACAACCCTGAGCGGGCCACTTACACATTGGCGGCCATGGAGAAAGTTGCTTTCTCACCTCGACTGAAGGATCAAGCCAGCTTTCTGAGAGGTCTTCTGTTAGCCAAGGAAGCCAGACCAGAAGATGCCCTTGCCGCTTTTAATTATGCCCGTCAATCAGCCTCTACAGACATTGCTTCGGCCGCGAGTGTGAACGCTGGTATCATGTCACTGCTAGCTAGCAATCTGACGACTTTCGAGAAAATCAACGAGGCGAATAAGAATCAGAAAATCCGCACCTCCCTGATGTTGGAACGAGCTCTTTGGAAGTGCAGCCAGGGAGATGTCACTGGCCGGACCGACCTTGAGGCCTTCATTATCGCACATGATAATCATCCCCGCGAAAATGAAGCTCGCTTGGCACTGGCTTCCGCCTGCGTAGATATAAGCCCGCCGGATGTCATTCTAGCTAGAGCAGAGCTCGAAACCATCGCTCCAAGACTAACCGATGCCGCCAATCAATACACCATCACCCGTATCGGGATCAGAGCTGAAGAACTCGCCGGGGAATGGGACGCTGCCGCAAAAATTGCAGAGTCCTATATCAACGACTTCAAGGATAGTCCCCAAATACCAGGAATTATGCTCAAGCTTGGAGAGTCTCTTTACCACAATGAAGACTTTAACAAGGCTCGCCGAGTCTTCCAAGACATCGCAGCCAAATTTCCTAAAAGCCCCTACGCGCCCTATTCCGAATTCTACGCAGCGATGGCAGCCCGCCTAGGTGGCACGCCCCAAGCAAGGGAAGACTGTATCGGCATGTTCCAAAAGATCATCGACAGTGATCATCCTCTCGCTGCTGAATCACGCATTCAACAAAGCAGAGTGCTGATCGATCTCCGTCGATACGAGGAAGCTGAAAAGTCACTCGCTCCTCTGAAAAAATCCAAAGACGTTGCCATCCGTAGAGAGGCTGGCGTTTTACTTGCCGATTGCCTGCACCGCCAAGGCTCCGTCGATACCACAAAATACAATCAAGCGATTACCATCTACAACGAGCTGCTTGAGGAAAAAAATCTTCCGCTGGCATGGAACAATCGTATTCATTTTCTCCGCGGACAAACCTACGAAAGCATGAAGGAGCGAGGTAAAGCCCTCGACTCATATATCGATGTCATTATCCGAGTGGAAGCCGACCAGCCGGGAGCGCAGAAAGAGGAAGAATGGCTCTGGTTCTACCGTTGCGGGTTCAAAGCACTTGCCATGTTAGAGTCTGACAAACGTTGGGAAGCCGCAGTCAAATTCGCCCGCCGTATCGCCACCTACAAAGGCCCTCGTGCTGAGGAAGCTGCCAAACGCGCCAACAATCTCGCTAAAACGCACATGATCTGGGAGGACTAACAACTGGTTCCCCTAGCATCCATCACATCAACAATCTCCCACTCTACTATGCGCACTGCTGTTTATGCCGGGTCATTTGATCCCCCCACCAATGGCCATCTATGGATGATCAAACAAGGACTGGAACTCTTCGATCGGCTCTACGTCGCCATCGGTAGTAATCCCGCCAAGTCATACAGTTTCTCTGTCGAGGAAAGACTCCGTCTGCTACGCGAATCCATTCCCTCATGCGAGCGCTTGACGATCTCCGAGTTTAACAATCGTTACCTCGTGGATTACGCACGCGATGTTGATGCCCACTACATCCTACGCGGAATACGTTCATCCGATGACTACGAATATGAACGTGTGATGCGCCACATCAATGGCGACATGGCACCGAACATCACCACCACTTTCCTCATGCCCCCTCGCGATATTGCCGAACTTTCTTCTAGCATGGTCAAGAGTCTCATCGGGCCGGAAGGCTGGCAGAAAACCGTGCGTCGGTATGTTCCAGTGCCGGTGTTTGAAGCTCTGGAAAAAACGGACCCTTCTTAATTAACTGAGCCTTTCCTAGATGATTTCCGTTCTAGATCTCTTCACCATCGGCATCGGCCCATCCAGCTCCCACACCGTGGGGCCGATGCGTGCTGCGTGTATGTTTACTCGCGCCCTAGCGGAAAGCCCGCACGCATCGTCGGTGCACGGCTTGAAATGCGACCTTTACGGATCGCTCGCGGCCACGGGCAAAGGTCACGGCACCGACACTGCGATCATGCTCGGCCTGATGGGCAACGAGCCAGAAACCATTGATGTGGAAAATATCGCCACAATGCTGGAGGCTCTACGTTCGAGTAAAACTCTGGTGTGGAATGAAACCCACAGTGTGCCATTCGATGAGCGTGAACATCTCACTTTCCACCGGCTTGAACCGCTGCCATTGCATCCCAATGGCATGCACCTTTTGGCGCTCGGTGAAAATGGCGAAGTGCTGATGGAGGAAATCTATTACTCGCTGGGTGGTGGATTTATCGCCACCGACGCCGAGATGAAAAACCCCAATTTCGGCAATGAAGTGGATCCCGTTTACCCGTTCAATTCAGCCGATGAACTCACATCACTCTGTGATGAACACTCACTTTCCATTCCGGAAATCATCATGGCCAATGAGAACCTTGTGCGGCCTGAGGCAGAAACCCGAGCAGCTCTCGACCGCATCTGGGATGCCATGCAGGAGTGCGTTCGTAACGGGTGTAAAAACGAAGGAACTCTGCCGGGAGGTCTCAACGTCAAACGAAGAGCCTACGCCATCTGCAAAAAACTGGCCGAGCATCCGGAGAACTCATTAACAGACCCCCTGACCATTTTAGACTGGGTCAACCTGTATGCGCTGGCTGTGAACGAAGAAAACGCCGCTGGTGGCCGCGTGGTCACGGCTCCTACCAATGGCGCGGCTGGAATCATCCCTTCAGTCTTACACTACGCCACCCGTTTCAAACATAGCCCGCATCAGACGAAACGTGATCAACGCGAGGCGGTGCATCGTTTCCTCCTGACGGCAGGTGCCATTGCTACGCTCTATAAAAAGAATGCCTCGATCTCCGGCGCCGACGTCGGCTGCCAAGGAGAGGTCGGCGTTGCTTGCTCCATGGCAGCCGGAGCGTTGGTCGATTACCTCGGTGGCGACCACCATCAGGTGGAGAATGCCGCAGAAATTGGCATGGAACATAACCTCGGACTGACCTGCGACCCCATCGGCGGATTAGTCCAGATCCCCTGCATCGAACGCAATGCCATGGGCGCGGTGAAAGCCATCAATGCCGCCCGAATCACGATGTCCGGAGACGGAACACATTTTGTCTCCCTCGACAAGGTGATCAAAACCATGAAAGATACCGGCAAGGACATGCAGGAGAAATACAAAGAAACCTCGCGTGGCGGACTCGCCGTCAACGTGGTGGAATGTTAAACTCCGTCCACGAACCTTCCCCTGAGTAAGGGGCACCTCTCATCACTTCTAACTCCAACTTGACGACTAAAAATCAGCTCACTCTATGATCGATATCGAAGTCATCAAAAACACTCTTTTTTCTCTCGTCGATGATCAGCAGGATTATTGGCAATGGGCTACGATTGCCTTCTGTGTGGGTGGAGCCATCGCCGGTTCAATTCTGCTTCGCAAAAAGGTTTTCGCGAAAGGCTCGGTCTTCAGTAAGTTTCTCACCCGCTTCTTTGACCCAGGGAAGAGTATCAGCGGGGTTCCGATTCTCACCTGTTTGCTGCTGTGGATCACATGGTCGGCACGCAGTAACTGGTCAGCCGTTCTTGTGGAAAATGGCGAAGGCTACCTCCCCAGCGGATACATCTACACCACAGCGTTACTGGTCACCGCATTTGTCATCTATCAGTTCGCCACGGCGCTCTCGAAGGGCAGCACTGCCCCCAGATATCTGGGCGGAGCGATGCTGGTGATCTTTGCCCTGCATCTGTTCGGTTGGCTGACACCGCTCAGCCTCGCGTTGGAAAACATCAGCCTTCCCATCGGCAGCATCGAAATTGATCTGTGGAAAATAGTCTCAGCCATCGCCGCGATGTTTCTGCTGCTTTGGCTGGTTGGCCTGTCCATCCGCTTCATCGATGCCATCATCAAACCTCGCACAGATATCCCACCGTCGATCAAAGTTCTGATCGGAAAAGCCGTGCGACTGCTTCTTTACATCGGAGCCATCGTCTGGGTGTTGAAAATTGGCGGCGTTCCCTTGGGTGGTTTGGCGGTCTTCTCTGGTGCCCTTGGTCTGGGTCTTGGTTTTGGTCTGCAGAAGGTCATTTCCAACCTCGTCTCCGGTGTGATCATCCTGCTCGATAAATCCATCAAACCCGGCGATGTTATCGAGATCGAAGGCTCGTTCGGTTGGATCAACTCCATCCGCACACGCTATATTTCGGTGATCACGCGCGATAGGAAAGAAATCCTCATCCCCAATGAAGACTTCGTCACCAACAAGGTGATCAACTGGTCGTTTTCAGATCGGATCGTCAGGATCAAAGCCCCAGTTGGCATTTCTTATGACGCCGATGTTCCTGCTGCCATGGAAATTTGCACCAAGGCGGCCAAACAAATCCCCCGTGTCCTTGCAGATCCCCCACCAAACTGTCTGCTCACGGGTTTCGGAGATTCATCCATCGACCTCAGCGTGCAGTTCTGGATCGAGGATGCTCCTCAAGGAGTCAGTAACATCCGTTCGGACGTTCTCCTTGCTATCTGGAAAGCTTTCCGCGACAACGGCATTGAAATCCCGTTCCCGCAACGCGATCTTCACATCAAATCCGGCAGCCTCGTTCCTGAGTCCCGATCCCTGACACCCGATTCCTGAAAAATATGTCCGCACTCACTCTCCATCCCATCGATGAAATCGTCGCTGAAATTGCCGCCGGTAAGATGGTCATCGTCACTGATGATCCAGGCCGAGAAAATGAAGCCGATCTCGTAGCCGCCGCATCGATGGTGACGCCCGAGATCATCGCCTTCATGGCGAATCACGGTCGCGGGCTGATTTGTGCGCCTATTTCTGCACATCGGGCCAAGGAGCTGGATTTACCACCCATGACCCCTCGGAATACCGAGTCCCAAAAAACAGCATTCACGGTCTCCATTGATGCTGCCGAAGGTATTTCCACCGGTATTTCCGCTGCCGATCGCGCACGTGCCATCCATCTGCTCGCCAATCCTGACGCCGGAGCAGCATCCTTCGTCCAGCCGGGCCATATTTTCCCGCTACAAGCTGTCCCTGGCGGTGTCCTCCGCCGTGCCGGCCATACCGAGGCCGCCATTGATCTGGCCCGGCTTGCCGGTCTCCCTGAAGCCGGAGTCATCTGCGAAATCATGAACGAGGACGGCACCATGGCTCGTGCCGGAGATCTGGGAGAATATCAGAAACAGCACAACCTCAAGGCCTGCACCATCGCCGATCTGATCGAATACCGACGTCGTTCAGAGAAACTGGTCCGTCGCGGAGAAACCATTTTGATGCCTACCGATTACGGTCAGTTCAATTGTCATCTTTACTACGTTGAAACCGATGACACCACCAGCGGCGGTCATCACCTAGCTTTCACCCACGGCGATATTTCACCCACGAAACCGACTCTTGTCCGCGTCCACTCCGAATGCCTCACCGGTGATGTATTCCACTCGCAACGCTGTGATTGTGGCGGTCAGTTAGATGCCGCTATGCGCAAAATTGCTGAGGAGGGCGGTGTTCTACTTTACCTACGTCAAGAGGGCCGAGGAATCGGTTTGCCTGCAAAAATTCACGCCTACAAACTTCAGGAACAGGGTCTCGACACGATTGAAGCCAACGAGAAACTCGGATACGGCTCCGATCTCCGCGATTACGGCATGGGCGCTCAGATCCTGTATGATCTCGGTGTTAGGAAAATCAAACTACTCACTAACAATCCGAAGAAAGTCATCGGCCTCGAAGGCTACAACCTCGAAATCTGCGCGCAAATTCCCCTTAGTCTTCCTTCAAATCCTCACAACGAGAAATATCTGAAGACTAAAAAAGACCGCATGGGTCACACGCTTTAGGACTGCGACAGGCATCTAATTTCATAACCTAAATAGACTGGTCTAACGTAATATGGCCTCCCTATCCCTTATGAAATATAGCCTACAGCCGCCAACTCGATTTTTTCCTTCATTACGACTTGATCTGCATTGATGCCCTTATGTAGGGTACTCGATGCTATGAAAACGATACTAGGAAAATTCGCCGCAACGTCAGTTGCCGCGTTAGCCATGACCATTGCTGTCTCAGCACAGGTCAACAATACGAAGGAAGCCCTCGCGGTCGCTCTAAAAAATGAAACCGTGGCCGCCGGTGGTGAAAAAATGAAGCTCTATGCCGTCTCAGGCAACTACAACGGAACCAACAAACGCTGGTCTTTCCAGTTTTACGATGGAGGAGCCAATGTTCACAGCGTAAGCGTTGATGAGAAAGGCAAAGCCAATTATTACTCTCGGGAAAAAGGTAGCACCAGAGTCTTCGACGACCTGGATTTCTCCAAGCTCCCTGCCCCCAGTGAAGTCCTCGTGGAAGACGCCATCGGTAAAGCCAAGACTGCCCTCGAAGCGCTTGGATTCAAACCAATCACCGACGGCAAGCTCTACATCAGCTACTACGTCCGCAGTGAATATCGCCAAAAAGATGTGCCGGTGCACGATTGGAAAGTCACTCTTCCTATCGGCGACGGCAAACAAGGCAAAATGGTAGGATTTAAAAATGGCGGCGTCGATACCGTCATGAACTCCACCATCCGTAATTAACCACATCCTTCATAACAACACTCCCCTCGTGGCAAAACCGCGGGGGGATTTTTTTTTGTCCACGTGATCTGGCAGAAAATTCCACTTGCAAATCCCTGAAACTGCACCACTTTTCCCACATCTCCTGAGGAGTTAAATCTTTGGGGGGCGTCATGGTTTCGACTGGATGTTGGAAACATGGGTCGCATGTAGAGGTTGATCGGTTGGCCTCTTAAAAAAGCCGTTCAAACAAACTAATTGCAGACTCTAACGAGCTCGCACTTGCTGCTTAATTGACAGCAACGTCTATTTACCCGACGTCCACTAGGGTGAAAGGCGACAAAACAGTGGACTGGCCAAGGATCGGGTGACCGGGTCCAAGGTAAGACTAAACAGGACAATCGGAGATCGTAAGCCGCTGGCGAGCAAGCGCTCTCTTAAAACCCTATCGACCAGCTAAACATGTAGACACTCAAGTAGAAGGCATCCAGGACACGGGTTCGACTCCCGTCGCCTCCACCATTTCAAAAAGACCGTAACTAGTGCTCAATGTGCTTGTTACGGTTTTTTTACGCACACTTGCCCAGCTCAGACGTGTAGTTGATAGCTACACCGTGAGAGTTTCTGGTATGTTTGGATGCTTGCTTGCTATACTCGGCCTGATTCCTGAGTATTCCTTTGATCCATGAAACCATTTTTCTTTTTACCGACATCGCTTAGTCTTGCCGTTTTCTTCATAGCAGAAACGGATGCCAAGGAGCCACCTAAGACGGAGGTCAGTTACAAGAGAGTTCAACTTCTCGATAAGTATATCTCTGAGGGGGCATCGATTGCGGATATCAATGCCGATGGACATCCGGATGTCATCGCTGGCTCTCTGTGGTGGCAAGGGCCTGACTTCAAGGAATCCTTTGCCTACGCACCAGTGAAATTCTTTCCGATCACTGGTCGTGGATTGAGTGGTTATTCTAACAACTTCTTCACCTTTCCTGATACCATCACCAAAGATAAGTGGCCGGACATACTCAAAGTCGGCCTCCCCTCTCAACCGGCTCACCTTGCGATCAATCCCGGGGAGAAACCGGCAAAACCCGATAATAAAAAATTCAGCTGTTCTCACTGCAAAGCGCAGGACGACATCTGTAATGAGTCACCGCAGTATTTACAGGTGTTGGGTAAAGGTAAGCAATTACTCGCATACAGCAAAAACCACATCACCTTGGCTGAACCCGATACAGACCCGACCAAGCCTTGGAAAGTGTTCCATGTTTCCCCCAAAGACCGGGCCCTCAAGAAATACACACACGGTCTCGGTGCTGGCGATATCAACGGCGATAATCTTCCTGACATCCTCGAAAAGCGTGGTTGGTGGCAGCAACCAGAAAACTGGAATCGCAAATCACCGTGGACATTTCATCCCTTCCCCTTCGCTCCTGATAAAGGTGGTGCCCAAATGTTTGCCTATGACATCGATGGTGATGGCGACAACGATGTCGTCACAGCCCTAGATGCTCACGCATGGGGTTTAGTATGGTATGAGCAAATCAAGAAAGATGGAAAAATCACCTTCAAAGCCCATAGCGTGATGACAGACAAACCAGAGGGGAATCCCTACGGCGTTTGCTTCAGTCAACCGCATGCGATGGCTTGCGCCGACATCGATGGAGACGGCGTCAAAGACATCGTGACGGGCAAGTGTTACTTTGCTCACAACGGCAAAGACCCCGGCGCTGCTCAACCTGCTGTTTTGTATTGGTTCCGCACCGTGAGAAATGAAAATGGAGCCGAACTGGTTCCTTATTTAATCGACGACAATTCAGGAGTTGGTCGCCAAATCACCACAGGCGACCTCAATGGCGATGGCAAAATCGATATCGTTGTTAGTAATAAAAAAGGTGTTTTTGCGTTCATTCAGACAAAGACCAAACCCTGATCCTGAAATCATATACGCCGACAAGAGTTGGCCACCATTAGCGGCATACTTGATGCTCATTATTCAATCATCAAAGAATAATGAGACCTTATCGGTTAAGCTATATTTTCTGAATTAACATATCATCAATCGTTGAATTCATTCTATTTTTAAAACTGTTAGGAGATAAAATATTAAATTACAACCTATTTACTTTCAACCTATTGACATTCAATTTTGGTCTTGGTAATAGTCTAACTGATCCCACCCAGATACCGAATCTCGAACCCACGAAATTCATGACAACGCAGGTATCTATCACAACATCCATCGCTTTATTATTAGCCGGCACTGCCGCGGCTGATCTGACTTATTCGGCTCCAGGCATGACCCAAGCCAACACGATGGCGGGTCTCAACATTGTAGAGACGGTAACATTCGTAAACCACTGGCATTACGAAATCACCGGTTACGATTGGCGTCTTGTAGCTGGGAATCCGGTAGGTGGGGTGTTAGCCTCTCCAGATGGTTTGATTGGCGGTCTGCTAGGCAACACTTTCACCGGAACCTCTGTCATCAAAGCCTCGATCGAAGACGTTGGTCTTTTGACGAATGTTTCCTTAGTTGCCTCGACTACAGGCGCCGAAGCGTCGGGTGGGTTTATCTACAATAGTCCTATCGTCTTTAAGAACCAAAACGTCACTCTTAACATCCTACAAGTAGGAAATATGTTAGGCAGCGAGGAATGCTATTTAAACTTCCATGGGGTGGCCATTAAAGACCCTCCGGTTCCTACTGGGGAGCTCGACATCCGTGGTTACGTTTATGAAGGTTATAAACCTAACATCACTTGGGCCATCCGACGCGAAGGACCTACCGGTGTCAACGGTGCCTATTCAGTGACGAACTCTTCACTAACAGCATTCCTTTGGTCATTCACTCTCGCACCAGGACAAACGACCGCATCCGTAAGTGCGAATATCGTCACTCCCACTGATACGACTGATGCGCCAAATGCAGGTGCCGATTCTACAACGACGGAGGAGAATTCCAACACTGAGCTGCCGACACTGGTATTTGACACTCAACTATCAGCCACCATCTGGGGCGACTCCGCCGGTATCATCGCACAGAATACGACCACTCTGGCTGGTAATTAAACAAATCCTTCTTCACCGACATACCGCAGGACCCAAATGACAGGCCACTCATCCATCCTCGGTATCTGCATCCTCTTTGCCGTCGGCTACAACTTTGCCTCAGCACAGGGCCCCGTAGATAACCACAAGCGCCCCCTGATCGCTGATGCGGATCCTTACAAGAAGTCCGATATCTTAGTCGACAATGGGACACACACGATCTTGCCCAAGCGCTGCATTCTGTTCATTCCAGAGAAACTCCAAGCGCACCTCATCCCGTCGCCGAAAAAAAACTTCACCATTTGGCCGAAGTTCCTGCGCGCGAACAGCCAATGGCTGTATTGCTTTGAAGTAACTCTCGATCAAGCCAAGGGCCTCAAACCTATCGACGAGAAAAAACTCGAGCGTGTCAAAAAGCTCGGGAAAATCGTCGTCGCCGTCCGTCATAAAAACCCGATCTCAGTCCTTCCAGTTAAAAAGGAGCCAAGCCAGTAACGTCGCTATGATGAAGCCTCATGTCATTACCTCTGTGCTCGCAGTCATACTCTGTGCTCACTCTACACGAGCTGCCGAGGACTTTGTTATTCAGACAGATTTGGCCACCGGACTCACTCAGCATATCTATGTCGAGGGGCCGGATACGATTGGTGAGGAATCCGGCACGGTCGATACCGCGCTGCCGGTGGGACCTGCGGGCTCGCATTTCGCACTTTACGGAGTTGGGCTGGCACCCGATACCAAATTATATCTACTCGATCAGACTGTAGTGGGTTCTTTCCTACCGAAAGCAACGGTGAAGGTCAGCACCGAGGATCCTTACACGGTGGTTGCTCGAACGAGGTCGGATCGGAAATTTGATGTCGAGCTCACCTTTGAGGGACTATTGACGGATGAAAATGCCCCCGAAGCGGCGCGGCGAATCTACGTCGAACGGCTCGTGATTGAATACCCTGAGGGTGTGGACAGAATTCCCGAGAATAGTCAGGAGCGCGTGGTGGAAGCATTCTACGTAACCAAGAACGGCGCGCTAAATGCCCAATTCAACACCTCACTCGTCAGCAGCTCTCCTTACAAGCAGCGCGGAGAAGAGTATATCCGGACCTATGCCTTGCCCGATGCTGACGTTGGCTGGACTCTCCTCGACGAGAAGAAAGTGCAGATTTGGCCCGTGGCAGACGCTCAACTCCTGGCTAACAACGCCAGTGCTCTTGAGCCATTTCCATTAAATGGCAAGACCCTTGGCTATATGCCCTCGATCACCATGGTGGTCAACGATCTCTACCCCACCAGCAAAACCTATCTCAATCTCTACAAGGGGCCTAAAAATGACAACCCCAGTGATGCGCAGCAGATTTCTCAGAACATCATCGCACAAGATTACCAACCAGTTGCGTTCAACACCATCACACCACAATCCGCGACGCAGACTATCGATCCAGACCAATGGAATTCTGACGATCTCACCGATGGAGTTTATACCGTCGAGATTTTGACTGTCACTCCCTTCAATCTGGGTAAACCGGAACGACTGGCCCACGCCACATTCACCCTTAATCGGACGATTGAGGTAAAGGGCTCATTGAACGTGTCAGAGAAATAATCACTCCCATCTAATGTTGCCTCAATCATAAGGGTGAACATTATTGGCAATAAAAAGCCGTCCTCTCTATATGGGAGGGCGGTCTTTTTCGGACCAGATATCCGAGTCATGTGCCGATTGTGAGAAATCGAGGCGAACGATTTCACAGAAAGATCACAATGCTTTCATCAAGTCTTCTTAATCGTGATCTAGTGATATTCAGCATCGGTATTCACCTAGGCCCCGATATCGTTCCACTACCACTAGCTGATCCTCCTCATGTTCAACCAACTCACATCCTCCATCCCCCCTTTATGTCGAGGGAACCGTGGGCTTTTACAAGGTTGGCTGGAGAAACAACCCGTTGTCTCTTTGGCATTCTGCATCCCCGCCATCTTAGTCGGTTGTGGCATGTATGGGTTTACCCTAGGGCTCTGGCAGGGCTGGGAAATGGCGAGTTACGTGGCCATCAAACTCCCTTTGGTCATTTTTGCCACATTACTAGTCAATGGCCTCATCAATGGCATGCTGGCCATGGTGCTCGGTAGCGGTATCAGTATTCGGCAGAGTTTGCAGTTTCTGTTAGCCGGTTTTGCCTTGATGTCGATCATCCTAGCTTCGCTGAGCCCTATCACTTTTTTCATGGCTTTGCAGGCACCGGAACCTCACGAACCAGGAGCTCAGCAATGGCATAGTACCATACTGCTGTCTCATACGTTCCTGATCGCCTACGCGGGAATCATCGCACATCGATCACTGTTGGGACACTTACGCAATTTCGCTACGAGCCGTTTGTTAGGCACACGAACCTTTTTTGCCTGGCTGGCAGGCAACCTCTTTGTCGGTGCCCAGATTTCCTGGATCATGCGCCCTTTCTTTGGATCACCCGGGCTTCAAGTCCAGTTTCTTCGTGATCACCCGATGGAAGGCAGCTTTTACGAGACTGTCTGGCGATCCTTTCTCCTCCTCTCAGGCTTCTAACAACCAAATAATATGAACGAACAAACACCACCCGAGCTCCCTCAGCCAAATGCTCCCGAGCCCTCACCATCGCCAAACCCGCCGATGCAGCAGGCTGGAGCCAAATACGTTGATCCAGACTACCATTCTATCACCGAGACTGGGTTCTCTCACATCCTCAATCATCTGCTGAAAAAGCCTCTCAGTGTGGTCTATGAAATCAACCATGGGGAACGGAGCCCCCTTCCTGCTTTACTTGCTGTCACCCTGATCTGCCTCGCCGTTTTCGGACTGGTGCTAGGTATGTTCAGTGCTGGTGAACAGCTTTGGGCATCGCCGGTGAAAGTCATCGGTGGAGTGCTCTTCAGTGGTCTGATCTGCCTTCCCAGTCTGTATATATTCGGCGCTCTGGGAGGCATGGATGCCAAGGTGCAGCATGTCATCGGACTGATGCTAACATTTCTCTCGATCACCTCGCTGCTATTGGTTGGGTTCGCGCCAGTCGTCTGGCTGTTCTCCACATCTAGCAACTCCTTGGTTTTCTTTGGGTTTCTCAGCCTGGCCATATGGCTCATCTGCTTGATTTTCGGGCTCCGGGTGATTACCAGAGCCAGTAAGAGCATGGGTGGTGGTAAGGGCGGACACCTTCACATCTGGGCCATGATCTTTATGTTAGTGACGTTACAAATGACCACGACCTTGCGCCCCTTGATCGGTCGGTCCGATGACTTTCTCAATCTCAAAGAGAAGCGTTTCTTCCTAGTTCATTGGTTTGAGATGATGGACGACTCAGATGGCTCTTCACCTGATTACACCGATGGGGGTCAACACATCGAAGGTACACCGGATACTGAATCCCGCGGTTCATCCGGCACGCAGCCGAAGACAAAGGAGTCCGCAGTTAATCCTTATCTCGAGGAATGAGTTCTACCTGAGACGAGCTGGTCACGGAGTTGCAGACCACTTGCGATCACTCCAGACCAGCTTGTTTCCACTCTTCCCACCCACCACGATAGACGCTGGTGGAGTAACCTAGTTTGGCAAGTTTGACGGCCGTCTTATGGGCATCGGGACAATTGCTGTTCTGGCAATAGAGCACAATGACTTTTCCTGCCTTCACAGCTGCGTCAAGCTGAGGACGTTTGGACGCGATGACTTTGTCGAATTTGATCAGCGGCATGCTATCAGCTCCGTCGATATGGCCCAATCGGTAGTAAAGCGGCGGACGAACATCGATTACATGTGCCTGGTCGCTTTGCTTCATGGTAAACACACGTCCCACGTCGATACTGGTGACCGATCCTGGCTTGGTGGCAGGCTTCGTTGTTTCCGGCTTCTTTACCTGCACCGGTGTTGATGGTGCTTTTTGAACCGCTGGGGTGGGCTTAGCGACAGGAGTATTGTCTGAGACGGGAGAGTCAGAACAACTGACAAACAGCGCGCAAGCTGCCATGGGGTAGAGAACTGTTGATTTCATAATGGACAATCTGGATCAGGGATACCGTGATGCAATGCTAATTAAAACTGGAGTCATTGTTTACGGTAGCAAGAAAAAACCCCGATGCCATTTCTGTCACCGGGGTTGATTAAAATGTTTAACAAGCGGATTAAGAGCTCACACGCATCGGCATGATGACGTAGAGGAATGAGCTGTCGATGCGGATGACACCGGGGCTCATGCCATCGATGAGATCGAGATAGACAGACTCTTCGCCGAGATTTTTCAGCGGAGCCATCAGGAACTCTGGGTTGAAGGCGATTGCAAACTCATCACCATCGTAGTCGGCAACGATTGGCTCCTTGGCTTCACCGATATCCTTCGAGTTCGCCTGCACGTCGATGCTGCCTTTGCTGAAGGTCAGTTTGACGGAGTTGGAACTCTCGGAGGTGAGCAGTGAGATACGGCGCACGGTGTTGAGGAACTCTTCACGGTTGATGGTGATGCGCTCCTTGCGCTCACCGGGGATGACCTGCTTGTAGTTCGGGTAGTTGCCCTCGATGAGTTTGCTGACAATGATGCTGTCGCCAATTTCAAAGGAGATTTGGTTTCCGCTCAGGCGTACCATGGCGTCGCCTTCGCTGCCGAGCATGCGCTGGAGTTCGTTGACTGCCTTGGATGGAACGATGATGTCGGTCTCGTGGCTGGCTGGATACTCAAGTTCGTTTTCAACCATGGCGAGACGGCGTCCGTCGGTAGCAACGAAAGTCATTTTACCCTCGCGGAAGGAAACGTAGATACCGTTGAGCACATAGCGTGTTTCATCGGTGGAGATGGCGTAGGAAGTCTTCTTAATCGCATCGTGCAACACGCTCTGGGCGATCTTGAACTCAGTGGCATCTTCGAACTTCGGAAGCGGTGGAAACTCGTCCTCACCCAGACCGATGATTTTAAAGAAACTGGGGCCACACTTGATGGAAGCGTGATTCTTGGCATCGACGGATACCTCGACCTCGCTTGCAGGAAGCTCACGGATGATGCTGACCAGACGTTTGACTGGGAGTGTGGTAGAGCCCTCTTTTTCAATGTCTGCCTCAACGCTGCCGCTGACACCTACATCAAGGTCAGTGGTGGTAAGCTTCAACTTGCCATCAACGGCTTCGATAAGGACGTTAGAAAGGATAGGCAGAGTGGCCCGGTTACTGACGACGTGTTGCACTTGTTGCAGGGCATCGAGGAACGCTTCCTTGCTGATAGAAAATTTCATATGAGTGTGGGATGGCTAATAGGGAGGGTGGCTTGTAACGAGGTGTATCTCAGTGGATGTTCCGGGTTAGAAGTAATAGGTATGTTGTGTCTCTTTTCGATGAGTGGCCGCATATATAGTGACCGATCATCTCGATCCATATTTCAGAATCGCGATGACTTTGGAGTATTCTCGCTCCATGGCAAGCACTCATTAACAATTGCGGAGCATTTTTCAACGTCCAAATCATCCGCCTAGGTGACTCCCTAGCTTTCCAATCGCGAGGAAATTCGCATGCTCCCCTGCCCCTTCAGATGGAGGAGCGCCTGTGGCACAATTATTTCCGCTTCAGGACGGTGATTAAAATGTCAACAGCATCACGAACCTGGGGTTCACTTTCGATACGTTGCTTCACCTTCCGACATGCGTAAATCACGGTGCCATGGTCACGACCACCAAAGGCCTCGCCAATTTCCACCAATGAACAAGGTGTGAGGTGTCGGCTCAAATACATCGCAATCTGACGTGGGAACGCGATATTGGTGGGACGACGGCGGCTGGTCATATCGGCCATGCGTAGGTCGAAATGCTCGCTGACTGCCTTCTGGATGGAATCGACTGTCACTCGCTTCTGTCCTTCTTCACGGAGAATGTCTTTGAGCAGAAATTCGGCGCGTTCCACAGTGACCTGTTCACTACCAAGAGAGGCATAAGTGGCGATGCGGACCAGACCTCCTTCGAGGCGACGCACGTTGCTCTGGATACGCTCCGCCAGCATGTTGAGAATCTCATCGGCTAATTTCACATCCCAGTCCTCCATCTTGCGACGAAGAATGGCGAGACGAGTCTCAATGCCGGGAGGCTGTAGCTCGACGGTCAGTCCGCTTTCGAAACGGGAAACCAACCGAGGCTCGACGTTTTTGAGCTCAGAGGCGGGTCGGTCCGAGGTCAGCACCACCTGGCTTTGAAGATCGAGAAGTTCATTGAATGTGTGGAAGAACTCCTCCTGTGAGCGCTCTTTGCCTGCCAGGAACTGAATATCGTCGATCAGAAGAATGTCAGCACGGCGGTATTTCCGGCGGAATTTCTCCAAAGTCCCCTTTCGAACCATATCGATGAACTCGTTGGTGAATTTCTCGCAGGTGAGGTAGACGACCTTCGCGGAAGGATCGCTTTCCATCAATTTCTGTCCGATGGCCTGCATCAGGTGGGTTTTGCCCAGTCCTGAGTCACCATGGATGAATAGTGGATTGTAAACGGCTTTGGCAGCGGATGCGACAGCGGTGCATGCGGCGTGGGCGAACTCGTTGTTCTGGCCGACTACAAAGCGGTCAAAACTGAACTGTGGGTTCAAACCCGCCAACTTCAACTTACGGCCAATCGCAGGCTCACCCTCGAAAGAAACATTCTTGCCGAAATTCTGACTAGAAGCTTTCTGTGACGAAAATTTAACACTTGTTAGAAGGTCCTCACCGGTTGTGTCGGACTCATCCGATGACTCCTCATTTTGATCTGCAATATTTGAAATTTTGTTAGGTTCAGGTTGAACGTCATCGACGATCACTTTCACTTTGCACGGCAACTTGGATGCCCGGGAAAATGCGGTCTGAACTTCGGGAAGGTAATTCGTTTCAATCCACACTTGGTGCATGTCACTTTCGACAGCAAGAACAGCCTCAGTTTCGTTCATCGAAACCAGACGGGCTGACTCGAACCAACGATGAAATGCGTCACCACTAACAAGCTCTTTCAGTGACTCAGAAACTTTATTCCACAGCTTGGTCATTTCACCCTGATCAGAAGCAAATTCAATTTCGTTGGTTTCAGTCTGAATGTCCGAGTTAAGATCGAGAGCTGTGGAGGTTTCCTTCAT